>NZ_JBGQOO010000002.1:0-493562 GCF_052119685.1 Maribacter spongiicola
TGTACTCTTTTACTATTCTTAAAACTTGAAAAGAATGTATTTCTTCTAGTTTCTGTCGGTGTGTTTCTGATAAAAGTTCTCATGATATTCGATTTTTAATTGATGATTAATAAATTTGTTATACTAAGTAGACGACGATGTTTCTATTTTGTTACAGTACTATGCATAAAAAGGTACTATTTTTAACAAAATTCATTAGCTATACTATTTTAATCAACTGTTTATCAGTGTATTAATTACTACTAAGATTATTTCATTTTAACAATAATTCTATTTATCTAATAAAAAGTAAACCGATTAAAGTAGAAGGGTAGCGTGTAAAATCTGAAATTATGGCATATAATAGAATGCAAATCTGAGCCAAACATTAGCTCTATTAAAAGATTGATAGAATGAGTCATTTTAATGCTAAATAATTGAAATACAAATCTTATCTTTGCAGAACTTTAAAGGGATGCAGATGATTCTTGCAATGACCTTACAACAAGTGGCATTATAAGTTTACTCAAAAGGCTTACCATTTGTTATACACGTCACCACGTATTTCAATTCCTTTACAGTAAAATCTATTATTATCATTAAAATTACGAATGGCAAAATCACAACAGACATTTAATAAAACTGAAAAAGAAAAAAAGCGCTTAAAGAAGCGTGAAGAAAAAAAGAAAAAAATGCTTGCTCGAAAAGCAGCTACTAAAGAAAGTGGTACTTCTGGTATTCCACTTGCTTATGTAGATTTCAACGGAAACTTGGTAGACACTCCGCCAGATCCAGCGATGAAAGTAGAAATCGATGCAGAAGATATCATTTTAGGTATTCCAAAGAAAGAAGAAGGTGATGTAGAAGAATTCGATCCAGTTAGAAACGGTAAAGTCTCTTTCTTCGATACTACAAAAGGTTTTGGTTTCATTATAGATACTGAAAACAACGAAAAATACTTCGTTCACGTTAGTGGTCTTATCGATGAGATTATGGAAAACGATAAAGTTTCTTACGAGTTAGAAAAAGGCATGAAGGGTATGAATGCCGTTCGTGTAAAGAAGATTTAGTTTTAAAGATTTTTAATGGTGAAAATGCAACGTAACACCGTTTTGGTAGTATTGTCATTTTTTGCCATTTATTTCATTTGGGGATCTACCTATTTATGGAATAAAATAGCAGTAACCGAATTGCCTGCTTTTATGTTGGCAGGCATTCGTTTTGTTATTGCCGGTAGCCTAATTTTTGTCATTTCAAAAATATTGGGCTTTTCCCTAAAAATTACAAAGCAACAATTCAAGAATACTTTTCTTGCGGGATTTCTATTTCTAACTTTTGGAAATGGCGTAGTAGTATGGGCTCTTAAGTTTGTTGATAGTGGCTTTGCGGCTCTAGAAGTATCTGCCCAACCATTAGTGGTTTTATTAATGATGCGTGTATTTCAAGGCAAGAAAATTCAACCAATGTCACTAGTGGGTGTATTTCTTGGTATTACAGGTATTTTTCTTTTAGTCGGTCAGAAAGAAATAATTGCACAAGACGGAGCGATATTGGGAATGGTACTAATTTTTCTTTGTATGCTTAGTTGGTCTTATGGCAGTTTGTTTGTTGGTGGTGCCGAGTTACCCAAAAATTTCTTTGTAAATACGGGTTATCAAATGCTTACTAGTGGATTTTCACTTTTAATCATCAGCCTAGTTTTAGGGGAACAATGGTCATCACCGGTAACATGGAGCACTCCTGTTCTTTGGTCTATGTCGTTGTTGATAATTTTTGGTAGCATCGTAACCTTTACAGCCTTCAATTACTTACTACGCCTTGTATCGCCAGAAAAAGTAGCTACTTCTTCATATGTAAACCCGATAATTGCGATGATTCTGGGTTGGTATTTTTTAAATGAAGATATCACCATACAATCAGCTATTGCATCTGTAGTACTGCTAACGGGTGTTTACTTTATAAATACTAAAAAGAGTTTGACCATTTTCTCTAGGTTTTCAGGAAAACGGATTCCTAAAGCTCCGGTAGAGTAATTTCAAGAGGCAACACTTGTTTAGGTGTCATTTTATCTAAGTGAATTATGCCGATGCGAACACGAATTAATCGAACGGTCGGGTACCCTACGGCAGCTGTCATTTTACGGACTTGTCTAAATTTACCTTCCTTAATAACAATGCGAACCCACGATGTCGGTCTATGCCTACCAATTCGCAATGCTTGATCGGCATCTGGCAGCGATGGTAAATCGTCTAAAATCGTTATTTTACAAGGCTTTGTCATGTATTTATTCCCGAAAATACCAATGGTTATTCCTTCCGCTATTTTTTGAATTGCATCAGGAGTGATTAAGCCATCCAATTGGGCTAAGTATTCCTTTTCTACCCCTGAGCTATTTATGGTGTCGCTCAACTTCCCATCCGTGGTCATTAATAATAAACCCTCAGATTTTTCATCTAATCTGCCAATTGGCATTATTCCATCCGGAAAATCAAAAAGCTCACTTAAAAATCGTTTTTTTCGTAGCTGCCGATCTTCTCCAGAGCTCATCTGACTCAACATTGCAAAGGGTTTATAGATTTTAAAATGGCTGTGCTGCATTAATTTTACCCTTTACGGTTTATTTTGATGACATATGGTCGCAAAAGATACCCTTTTTAACGCATGAATTAGTAATCTACTATAGAGAATGTTACCTTTGTACCCTCCAGAGAAGATTTTATGCAAGAGACAGTTTTTGAATTACAAGATAGAAAGACCGATAAGGAACTTTACAGCTATCAACAAGGAGCAATTCAACAAATTTTTGATAAGTTCGATTCAGAACGAGATGATTATCACCTACTATATCAACTACCTACCGGTGGTGGTAAAACAGTGATTTTTTCTGAAATGGTACGTCAGTATTTAAAAAACCACAACAAGAAAGTTTTGGTAATGACCCACCGTATTGAACTTTGTAACCAGACTTCGGCAATGCTAACTAGTTTTGGTGTTGTTAACAAAGTAGTCAATAGTAAAGCAAATCTTGACGACCATGAACGCTACAGCTGTTATGTAGCCATGGTAGAAACCTTGAACAATAGGTTGAACGATGATCAATTAGATATTTCTGATGTTGGTCTTGTTATTATTGATGAAGCCCACTATAATTCTTTTACCAAACTATTCAAGTTTTTTGAAAATTCTTTTGTTCTTGGTGTTACGGCAACCCCGTTAAGTTCGAACAAAGATTTGCCAATGAACAAAAACTATGATGAGCTTATACCAGGTGAAACCATAGAAAATTTGATAGCCAATGATTTCTTGGCTAGGGCAGAGGTATTTCAGTATGACATGGGACTTACATCTCTAGAAATTGGTTCTAATGGTGATTATACCGTTAAATCATCTGCTGATTTATATACGAGTCCGGCAATGTTGAACAAGCTTTTAGAAGCGTATACTAAGCATTCTAAGAATAAAAAGACATTAATTTTCAACAATGGTATCGAAACTTCTATTCAAGTTTACCATACTTTTCATGCTGCAGGTTTAAATATTCGGCACCTTGATAATACCGCTACTAAAAAACAGCGTAAGCAAATATTAAAATGGTTTAAAGAAACACCTGATGCGATTTTAACATCGGTGAGTATTTTAACTACAGGTTTTGATGAACCTACCATTGATACTATTATTTTAAATAGAGCAACAAAATCGCTAACACTTTACTACCAAATGATCGGTAGGGGTTCTAGGATTTTGAACAACAAATCGAAATTTACGGTTATAGATTTAGGTAACAACCTTTATCGTTTCGGACCATGGGGTGCAGACTTAGATTGGGGAGCTATTTTTAAGTCTCCGAACTTCTACATGGATCGTATTAAAGATGATGAGGATATTGAAAGTGATTTTAAACTTGAGCTTTCTGATGAAGTTAAAGAAGAGTTTAAAAATTCTAAAGAAACCTATTTCGATATTAAGGAAACCTACGAAACGGCAACGTTTGCAGGAGATTCTTCTAAAGTAGTTTTAGAACGTTCTATCGCTCACCATGCATATATGTGTGTCGAAAATAGTGAGGATGTTTATGATGCTTTGGCATTGGCGAAATTGCTAAAAGAAGATATAGACAACCGTATTCATGTGTACGGAAAATGCATTAGCAAGAGTACCTACAATTTTTTGAGCTGGTTAAAAGATGATTATCAAAAGAAATTAAATGCGTATTTACGTGAAAATTTTGATACTGTATTTGAAGAAATTCATGGGCATCCGCCAGAGGATTAATTGGCACATAAAATTCTATTTTTTTATAGAATTTACAAACATAAAAAAGGGCGTTCATTTAAGAACAGCCCTTTTTATGTATAGCTAATTACTTCTTACTCAACAATAAGACTGTATTGCGGAGTCGGATTCAAAGGACAGAAATATACATATTCGCCTTTTTCCAGTTTCGTTTCTTTAGAATGCCCAACAGTATTATTTTTTACTGCAGCAGTTACATATGCAGCCTGAATGTGATTTTCTGATTTAGAGGCATCTTTGCCTTTTTTCACCAAAACCAAACCAACATCTTTACCTACATTGTTGTTTGCAACATCGAAAACATAAGTTCCTTCGCTAACAGTAATTGATTTCTGCGTAAACTCACCAGTCGTTTGCTCTAAGGCAATCTTCTTAACTGGTTGCTTCATCATTTTATCTTGAGCGTTTGCGCTAAATGAGAATGCCAATACGATAACTAAAATTGATAATACTTTTTTCATGTGTTTTAAATTTAAAGAGCTCTTGCTCTAATGGATAGATTAATAATTATTGTTTATGAAATTGTTTATAATGATGGTGCTACAGGAAAATCAACTGCTACCTGCGTAGTGCTATGAATGTAGTTCGATATTGTTTTATCACCTACTAATGAAATGGTGTCAATTAAATTTGCTTTTGTATAACCTGCTGCAAAATAGTTTTCTAAAACTTTTTCGTCTGTACGACCTCTGTTTTCAGTAACATTTTTAGCTAATTGTGCTAATGCATTTAATTTAGAATCAAATGTTGCCTTACCTGCTCTTAGTTCAAGAATTTGCTCGTCATTGAATCCATTCATTTTACCTATTGCCGTGTGTGCAGATAAACAGTAGACACAGTTATTTACCTGACTAACTGCAAGGTTTACAACCTCTTTTTCTTTAGCTGATAATGATGTTTTAGCATTGGCAAAATTTAAATAGTTTTCCAAAGCTGTATCACTATTTGCATAGGTTGCATATAAGTTTGGTACAAAGCCTAATGCTTTTTTAAGGTTATCGAAAATTGCTTGATTGTTTTCGCTTACTTCTTCTTTTGTTGGTATGTTAAATGTGCTCATGATTTTATTTTTAAATTTTATTATAAATTGTTTTTGTTCTATTAATTATCTGGTACAAAAGTATATTCAGAATAGTATTCTAATCATGTAGAGACTTCCTTTCTACATGTCAATTTTTCCTTTACGGAAATGTATTGAATGCTTTGGTTAATCTTGAAGAAGTATCAGAATCACAGTAGTAATCTGATAAATGATTATGGTGACAATGTTTTTCTACATTGATGGCATTAGTCACCACGGCCTTTTTAGACGTAAATATTTCTATTAAATTGAAGATTGATTTGTGTTTTAAATTCATGTCTTTGTTGTTTTAATTCTACACTACAAAGATCTAGCTATTATGAATCTTAAAACGGGCAATATCACCCAAGGTGTTGTCGATATTTCCCTAAAATGATTTTTTAAGTTGTTTTTTGAAATCTGATGGAGATTGTTGTGTTTGGTTTTTAAAAAGACGACTTAGATGCGAGGCGTCATCGAAACCAATTTCATACGCTATTTCTTTTGCTGTCTTATCAGTATAGATAAGTAATCGCTTTGCCTCAAGAATTATACGCTGATGAATTATCTGTAGGGGAGTGGTATTAAATTTAGAAAAGGTATTGGATAAGGTTTTCGGGGATTTAAACAATTTGTCTGCATAGAATGAAACTGAATGTTCTGACTTGTAATACTCTTCAACCAACAAATTGAATCCTCTTAGCAAATCAACTTTTATATCGTTGGTAACTTCACTGAATCCTTCTTTAGCCTTAAGTAATCTTGTACTCATAATCATAAAACGAGCCATGAGCATACGAAGCATTTCTGCTTGTATAGTATCTTCTGTTTCTAATTCATCAACAAACACCTCATGCAACGTATCAAATTTTCGCTGTTCTTTTTCTCCTAAATAGATTACAGGTATATGGGCATTTCCAAAAAACAATAGACCGGCACAGCTTACTTCTTGATCATGGTCTTTAATATAATAAAATTCTCTATTAAATTGATAGACAATTAAATTACTGCCTTCAGAATAATGTAAAAACTGAATTGGTGTTAACGCCAATAAACTATGTTCAGAAATTGTATAAGGAACACCATCTACTTCTATAGAAGCTTTTTGAGTAGTGGTTCTAATAAAAATATAAATTCCTGCTTGCTTTGGTTTTTTATAAGATTCTAATAATAACTCATTACCAATTTTAAGTAATCCACCAGTACTAAAATCTTTAAAAACTTCTTGCATGAAAACTTGGTCTAAAAAAAGGTTGATTCATTACATATGCATAGAACCAACCTTTTTAAATTTTATAAACAACAGTTTTCTTAAAATCGCACAGAAACCTTACCTCGTAAATAAAACGGTGTGCCAGGAGTTAAATGAATTTCTTCTACTGATGCGGTTTCATTAAACAACCTGCTTTCAGTAGCAAACTGAGTTTCGTTCCATTCGGTGTCAAATAAATTCTCAACAATTACACCAACTGTCCAGTTTTTGATATGGTAGTTTAGGTTTAAATCGGTTACGAAATAACCTTCTGCTACAATACTATTATCCTCATTTGCAGCTCTATCACCTAAATATCTATAATTTAAGTTTCCAGAAAAATTACCGATATCACTAAAAGATAATCCTCCTACAGCTGTAAAATCTGGTGCTAGCGGAATATAATCTTCTCCATCTGCTTCTTCCGTACTTCGTGCATAGGTATAGTTTACATCACTATAAATATATAACCAATCTAGAACTTGATAACGACCACCAACTTCAACACCAACTCTTCTAGTTTTACCACTTGGCTCAACAATACCGGCATCACCTACATAAACAAATTCTTGATCTAAGTACAGTCCCCATAAAGTTGCATTTAGCACTAGTTTATCTATAGGCTTAATGATAGTTCCGAAATCTACACCATATGCTTTTGGTAACACATCTCGACCTTCATTTGCCGTTACCACTCGTGCATCATTTGAATGAAATCCTAAACCGGTTTTTAAGAATAATTGCCAATCTCTATTCACGAAATATAAGGTGTTTAATTTCGGACTCACTATTGCCTTGCTTTCACTTTTGTTATCATATAACTCGCTTAGCTTGTTTTCATATTCGAAATTGAAATAATCTAATCGTACTGAAGGATTAAAGGTCCAGTTTCCCGTTTTGTATTCTCCATTCACAAACCCATATATATTGGTTTCGTCTACATCACCGAATGCATACTGCTCTAAAGATGTTTTTCGATTTAATGTATGCTCTAAAGTAACATCATCTACATTATCATTTCTAAACCCGATTCCTGTAGCATATTTGAATCTATCATCAGTACCTACGGCAATATCAATCTGTTCAAAAACAGTTTCGGCACCCATTATGGTTCTATCTTCATACTGTCGTATTTGGTCACCATTTATAGGATCTTCTAGAAAGAATGTGAAATTTGAGAACAACTCAAAATCATACTTGCTCACAAAAGCTCTTGTCTTTAAAAATTGATCCTCACCTAAGAATTTAGTATGATTCAACATTAAGTTTGTCCTACTTGTTTGTCCGCCCTCGGTATCATCAATAGCTCCAAAACGACCTATAATATTTCGGTCTATTGCTCTTTGGGGTATTTGACCAGAAGCATCCCACTTGCTTTGAAAATGAGAAGCTGTTAATGTCAGTTCTTCTTTTCCTATATCCTTATAATGATACCGACCCAAAATATTTACACGGTTAAAGTTTTGAGGCGAATCAAAAGGTCCGTCTGTTAAATAAATTTCTGAAGCTAAATACCCATCACTTTTACTTGTTTCCAAAATATTAAAAAGACCAACAAATCGATTGGTGTTAAACTGGCCCGACTCGTAAGAAACCATGCTTTTGTCTACACTTTTCTTAAGACTTAAATCTACATAGCCGGCAGTATTGAAATCTCCCTTATCTGCGTAATATGGTCCTTTTCCGAAGTTAATATTATCTATAGTTTCTGGAATTACAAAGTGCAAATCCGCATACCCTTGACCATGAGCATGAGATACCATATTCACTGGCATACCATCAACGCTAATGGCTACATCTGTACCGTGATCAATATCAAATCCTCTTAAAAAAATCTGTTCTGCTTTACCGCCACCGGCATGCTGACCAATTAATAGTCCGGGTACTTTACGTAGTATTTCTTGTGATGATTTTACGGGATCGTTTTGTACATCTATATTCACAAATCTTGTCATGGCATCTACCTTAGAAACAACTACTACTTGATCTAAATTAATACTGGATTCTTCTAATATTATATTTACCCCTTCATTAAAATGGTTTTGATTTACAACCAATATAAAGGTCTTAAAACCCAAGTTGGAGAAATAAACGGAATCATTTACTGATGTTGACGGGAGTGAAAATGCGCCTGATAAATTAGTATGGCTATGTTGCCCTGATGTTTGATTAAATATACCGACATTCTCTAAAGCAATGCCTTCTTTATCGGTTACTATACCTTTTAGATTTTGTGCTTCTACAACATTTGATGCAATTAGTACAAAGGTAAATACCAACAGCTTTAATGCCCAATTATAGCTATAATTCATAAAATAAAATTTAGATAAGGTTGTCCTTTGCAGTACCTACGATAAAAAACAAGATTAGTTTTATAATTTTTTACAAAACGGCAAAAATAATTTTTATAGCCATAGTTCAAAGTAATTTATGCTTTATAGCAATCTTTTTTTGGTAAGAGTCAAAAAGCCCCATTTAATAGTGAGATCTTTGTGTCATAAACAAAACATTTTACACGCACATATGAGCAATCAAGCATTATTAACCCCGTTTCATAAAAATATCAACTTAAAAAATCGTGTCGTAATGGCACCTATGACTAGAAGTAGGGCGGCAAATGAAGGTAATATACCGACCGAAGAATTACATGTAGCTTATTACACTCAAAGGGCATCTGCAGGATTAATTATTACCGAGGGCTCACAGGTTTCTAAAGATGCCGTAGGTTATATTAACACTGCAGGTATTTATTCTAAAGAACAGGTAGAAGGCTGGAAAAAAGTAACAAAAGCCGTTCATGATAAAGGCGGAAAGATTTTTATTCAATTGTGGCATGTTGGTCGTATGTCTCACCCAGATTTTCATAATGGGGAATTGCCATTAGCTCCTTCTGCTTTAAACCCGAATGCGAAATCATATACACCTGAAGGGTTTAAAGATACCGTGACCCCTAAAGCAATGTCTATAGAAGATATTAAACAAACGGTTGAAGACTTTAAAAACGCAGCTATCAATTCCGTCGAAGCAGGATTTGACGGAGTGGAAATTCATTCTTCCAACGGCTATTTATTTCACCAGTTTTTTAATGGCACTTCTAATGTTAGAACAGATGAATATGGTGGGAATATTGAAAATAGAACCCGCTTCTTTTTTGAAGTTTTAGATGCCATGAAAGAAGTTATTCCGCAAGAAAAAATAGGAGTACGATTTAATCCGTCATTGAACGATATGTTCGGTATTACTTTAGATGAAGAAACGATACCAACTTTCGAATATATTATTAAGAAACTGAATGATTATAATTTAGCTTATGTTCATTTATCTGAACCTTTTAATGATGTATCGAATGTACCATTCGCTGTAGAACATATCGCGAAGCATTTTAGACCTCTTTATAACGGAACTTTAATGATTAATGCTGGTTTTGACCAAGATTCCGGTAATAAAGTAATTGAAGAAGGTAATGCAGATTTGGTGGCATTTGGTAAGCCGTTTATCTCTAATCCGGATTTGGTAGAACGTTTTGAACATGATTATCCAATTGCAGAATGGGATGCAGATACCTTTTATACCACTGGTAAAGAAGGTTACACAGATTACCCAAATTATCAAAAAGAAGAACACTTGGCTTAAGAAGTAGTTCTAGAATATTAATTTTAAAATAAAATTTATGAAATTCACAAGAAGCGCTAAAGCACAATGGAAAGGAAGTGGTAAAGAAGGAAAAGGAACTATCTCCACTGAAAGTACAGTTTTACAAAATGCTCAATACTCTTTTAATACAAGATTTGAAGACGGTAATGGCACTAACCCCGAGGAGTTAATTGGTGCTGCCCATGCGGGTTGTTTTTCCATGCAATTAAGCTTTTTACTTGGCGAATCGGGTTATACACCCACAAGCTTAGATGTTAATGCAAAAGTTGATTTTAAAGATGGAGAGATAGTGAAAATAACTCTAAATTTAATTGGCGATGTACCTGATATTAAAGAAGATGAATTTAAAACCATTGCAGAGAAGGCTAAAAAGATTTGTCCTGTTTCTAAATTATTAAATACTGAAATAGTGCTAAATACAAAGCTTTCGTAATATCAAGTTCAATAGCATATAAATTAAAGGCAGCCTATTAAGGCTGCTTTTTTTTTTACTAGACAATCGATATTTAAATGCTATGAGGTCTGCCTCGTAATGTTATTGTAGTTCTCCTACGAATGCCTTGTGGGCTTGTCCCTAGGTTATTTACTTTCTAGCAATTTAGCATCTGTGTCAATATAAAACGGTAAAGCATCAATGTTTACTATGTTATTTAGCAAACTTGTACCTAAAATAAAGAACATGGAAAATATATTAGTAGCCGGAGCCAACGGTACAACCGGAAAAAAAATAGTAAACCTTTTGAAAAACTCTCAATATTTTCAACCTATTGCAATGGTGCGAAAAGAAGAGCAAAAAGAACAGTTTGAAAAAGAAAACATAAAAACAGTGCTTGGTGATTTAGAAAAGGATTTATCACATACTGTAGAAAATATAGATAAAGTAATTTTTGCCGCTGGATCTGGTGGTAAAAAGGTAGTTGAAGTGGATCAAGAAGGTGCTAAAAATTTAATCGATGTTTCTAAAAAAGCTAACATTAAAAAATTTGTAATGCTTAGTTCTATGGGGGCGGATAATCCTGAAGATGCTAGCGATTTAAAAGAATATTTAAAGGCAAAACATAATGCAGATGAATATTTAAAGTCGGCAAATTTGGGTTATACCATTGTTAGGCCTGGTTCATTAACAAACGAGTTTGGTACAGGTAAAATTGAACTTCAATCTAAATTGAACAAAAAGGGTTCTATTACTAGAGATGACGTAGCGCAGACATTGGTAAGATCTTTACATGATGATGCCGCCATTAATTCAACTTTTGAAATTATACAAGGTGATACTTTAATTGGTAAAGCAATGGATGCTTAATAGCATAGCTGTAAAATTAATTAAGACCCATTATTGGGTCTTTTTTTTTTGCATTAATATTTCCTTTTTTTGGAACAATAAGATGTTTCTGTTATTAGGTAAAAGAGTGAAACTCGCCTTAATTTAGATTAAAAAAATTATGGCTACTAAACATCTATTTAATAAGAGCGCACAAGATAAAATCAAAGAATTAGCTGAAGCAATAGATTTTACAATGCTCGCGACCAATTTATCCAAAAGACCAATTCATGCAATACCTATGAGTACAAAAAAGGTTGATGAAAACGGAAATATTTTGTTTTTAAGTAATAAGCACAGCACACATAATGCAAATATTCAAAGAGATGAAGAAATTCATTTATTCTATGCAAAGCCAATGAGTATGGAGTTTATGAATGTGTATGGCACTGCCGAAATTCTAGATGATAAAAATATCATATCAGAATTATACCAAAAAAGTGATGACAACTGGTTCGATGGAGAAAACGACCCTAATATTACAGCTATAAAAGTGACACCAAAAGATGCACATTATTGGGATACTAAGAATAATATGCTAATCAGCTTATTTAAAATGGGAATCGGCGCTATAACAGGTGAAAAAACAGATCTTGGCGAAGAGGGTAAATTAACCATATAAATATTCGATTTGTGGATGCTTTTACTATTATATACATCTGTATTAATGATGTTAAAACTAAAGCTTGTTGCGTATCTTCGTAATAAACTAAACAACTAAATATGAAAATTTCATTTTTAAGGATAACTATGGCGCTCGCCGTAGTAATATCTCTAAATTCTTGTAAAGAGGACAAGAAAGAAAATAAAGATAGTGCGGTTAAAGAGATGGAACTTGACAGTACCGATTTGGCATTGTTAGATTTAAACTTACCTGAAGGATTTAAAATTGAGGTTTATGCTAGGGGAGTAGATGGTGCTCGTTCTATGGCTATGGGAGATAACGGGACGTTATTTGTTGGTACTCGCACAGAAAACAACGTGTATGCCATACAAGATACTGATGGAGATTTTAAAGCCGATAACATTATTGTTTTAGATACGATGGAAGTTCCTAATGGTATCGCCATGAGAAACGGAGATTTGTATGTTGCTCAAGTGGGTAGCTTATGGAAATATCCGAATATTGAAGAGCAGATTGGTGGCGAATTAGAAAAGGAATTAATTTATGATGATTTTCCGACGGAATTTCACCACGGATGGAAATATATAGCCTTCGGACCAGACGATAAGCTTTATGTTCCTGTTGGGGCTCCTTGTAATATTTGTAATAGGACGGATGAAGATGAGCGATTTGCAACTATCTCAAGAATGGATCCTGACGGTAGCAATCGTGAGATTTACGCTAGAGGAATAAGAAACTCTGTCGGATTCACTTGGCATCCTGATACGAAGCAGATGTGGTTTACAGATAATGGTCGCGATATGTTAGGTGATGATATTCCGCCTTGTGAACTAAACACAGTAACTGAGGCAGGTCAGCATTTTGGATATCCTTTTTGCCATGGTGGTATTGTAAAAGATCCTGAATTTGGAGATTTACGGCCTTGTTCAGATTTTGTAGATCCTGCGTTACAGTTAGATGCGCACGTTGCTCCACTTGGCATTAAATTTTATACCGGTACTATGTTCCCTGCAGCATATAAGGGTAAAGCCTTCATTGCAGAACACGGTTCATGGAACAGAAGTAAGAAAGTAGGTTACAGAATAATGATGGTCGACATTCAAGATGGTGAAGCAATTAGCACTAAACCTTTTATTGATGGTTGGTTAGACGAAGTAGCTCAAAAAGCAACAGGAAGACCTGTAGATATTTTAATGCTAAAAGATGGTTCTATGCTGATTTCAGATGATTTTGGCGATGCCATATATCGTGTTTCTTACAGCGAAACTGCTGTAGCAAATAACCAGTAGATTTACGAACGCAATAGAAAAAAAAAGCAGCCTTTATGGCTGCTTTATTGTTTATAACATGTTCAAGTTCTTTATGCAAACCTTATATTTATAATCCATATTTATTTAATTGCAACATTATCATGAACAGCTCAAATTCTCGCAGAACATTTTTAAAACAGACTGGTGTGCTTTCGGTAAGTTCTATATTGCCATTATCTGTATTACCGATGGACTATAAATATAAAATGGGTTTGCAATTGTTCACCATTCGCGATGCAATGGCTAAAAACCCCATCGAGAGTATTAAATACGCACGTGAGCTTGGTTATGCTGACGGAGAAATTTATGGTTATGATGGTGATAACGATACGTATTACGGTATAAAATCTAAGGAATTTAAAAAACAGATCGAGGATTTAGATTTTACTATTTCTAGTGGCCATTACGATTTCTCTAGTCACTTTAACGATTCTGAAGAGAAACTTTTGCGTTATGTTGACCAATGTATAGATGGTTCTCACACTTTAAACAGTACATACATTACTTGGCCCTGGTTAGCTCAGGAGTACCGAACCATTGAAAACTTTAAAATCCTGAAGGATAAATTAAATATAATTGGCGAACAGGTAACCAATGCAGGTTTGCAGTTCGCATATCACAACCACGATTTTGAATTCACCGACCATAATGGTGAGCAAGGCTATGATATCATTTTATCTGGCACAGATGCAAATTTGGTAAAACTACAGATGGATATATACTGGGTCGAACATTCTGCAGATAAGAGTCCGGCTGAATTAATTGCAGAAAACCCAGGTCGTTATGTTATGTGGCATATTAAAGATATGGACAAAGTAACTCGAGATTATTCTGAAATGGGTAATGGAACTATTGATTACAAAAGTATGTTATCATCTATTAACAAAGATGATTTACAATATTACTATATAGAGCAAGGTGGAAATTTTGCAGAGAACTCTATGCAAAGTATTACCGATAGCGCAACCTATTTCAAAAAGCATCTTAAACGTTATTTATAAGTTATATGAGTTATCCTGATAAAGTATACCTAAACGGAAGTATTGTAAATTCTGCAGATGCTAAAGTATCTGTTTTCGATCGCGGATTTATTTTTGGTGATGGATTATATGAAGTAATGGTACAGATAAACGGCAGATTCTTTTATGAAAAAGAACATATAGAGCGATTACAATCAGGACTCCAAAAAATCAATATTGAGTTCGATGCTAACTCACTTAAAAATGAAATTACCACTTTGTTAAAAGCAGTAGCGCTAAACGATAAAGACTGCATGCTTTATATTCAAATTACTAGGGGAATAGCACCAAGACAACATTCATTTCCTGTAGATATGAAGCCAACGGTTATGATGTATGCAGTACCAAAGGTTTTGCCCGAAATAAATACTGCAAATGCCCATGTAATTACTAGAAATGATTTTAGATGGTCTCGCTGCGATATTAAAATGACCTCTCTTTTAGGTAATGTGATGTTGAATGAAGAAGCCATGCAACATGAGTGTTACGAAACCATATTACATAGAAATGGCGTTTTCACAGAAGCATCTCATTGCAATTTATTTTTTGTCAAAGATGCAATAGTATACACACATCCGGCAAATGAGTATATTCTTAATGGTATTACTAGAATGGTAGTAATTGAGCTATGTCACTCTTTAGGCATAGAAATTAAAGAAACTCCTATTTCATTAGAAGAATTGAATACTATTGATGAAGCATTCTTAACAGGTACGAGTACACAGATTGCTGCAATTCAACAAATTGATGACTACAGACTATATACAGGAAATGAAAAAGACCCCGTAACGCAAAGATTACAAGAGGCCTTTTTAAAACTAAAATAAGATTCTAGTCTACCTTAAAATAGGTGAAAAATTCATCTGCATCTTTAATATCCATAAGGTTTAAAATGTAGCATACTTCACTTAAATCAGAAAAATCAAGTCCGCCTTCATCAACACTTTCATTTAAATACCTGCCATCTTTACCATTATATTGATTTCCTAGGCGAATAGCTGTATTCCAAACCGTTGTCAAGTGTTCATCATTTAATTTAGATTCCCAATCTACCTTACCATCAGACTTAAAACCAGGTGTACCATTACCAACTTCATTACCATCAGCAATTTTATGGTAATCCGTTACTGTTTGTGTGTACTTAAGTTTGGTAGGTTCTGTAACTGATTCATTCCAATCGCTATGCTGCACAACATGAACTTTCTCTTTTATATTTATAGTAGGATTCTTTTCTACAAGTTTTGAAACCCAATCAGCCGTAAAATCTGACTGTCCCGCTTCAGCTATCCAAATAGAACCACCATTTTCAATAATTTTCAATGCTTTATTTACCACGCTATCAACCGAAGTTTTCCATTCTTTATCTGCATCTAACCAATTTTCATTGAAGACCATTGGCATTAACGCATTTGGTGGTACGTATAAACCTTCTTGAATGCCATAAGTGCCTGCGACAGCAAGATAATTTAAGTCCTTATAATCTGGGTGATTTAGTAGCGTAGCGAAACCTGCTGCAGTATGTAAATCGTCAATATCGGTTTTACAGTCTAATTGCACCAGCAATAAATCTTTATCCATATCGAATGCTGCTTTTTGGGCATTTGTTCCGATACTAAAGAATAGGGTACATGCTAAGCCTGATATTATTTTATTTACACTGATTGCTTTTTTCATTTGTAAGTATTTGATTTTATTGTTTAGTTGTTTCTACTAAAGTATCAAATATTAACTTGACCGCAATAGAATTCATTTCGACTCAAAAATAAATTTCAGAAAATCTTGAACTATATAATTTGGACATAAATGCTATCTTAATCTCGTATCTTACTAGACCAAACAACAAAACTCAAACAATGAAAAAATCAATTCTTTTATTATCGGCATTTCTTATATTGAAGATACTAAACCCGCTTTTGGCGATGGAACCCGTAACCAAAACATTTTCTAATTATGAAGATGGTAGCTATACCTTAATTTTAGAAGGATACGATTGGGGACCAGCCGTCAAAAAGGTAATATTACCTACCGCAGTATTAACAACTGAAGTTAATGCTGGCGATTATATAATCGAGGTAGAAAGAAGTGCCGATGGTGCAGAAATGAAGCCAGAAGAGGCAAATGGTAGTCGAGAAATAGTATTCGCTTATGTTTCTGATGCCAATGGAAGTAGAGTCGGTGAAGGAAATCATGTAACCTTGGTGTTATTAGTGCACCCTAATAATCCAATAGATTCACCCATAAAATATGTTTTTAAAGATGGTAGAGGTAGTAATCAATGGATCGATTATAAAATGACCATTACCAATACGTCAACAAGTAAAATATGGAATAATGAAGCCTCTCGTATATATAAAGATTTAGATCGATTTGATTTAAAAGGAAAATATTCTAGCAATGGCATTAACCTAACATACGCTTATTTCGAACCTAAAACTACTTCTGCCAAGTCTCCTTTAATTATATGGTTACATGGTGGTGGCGAAGGTGGTACTGACCCGAGTATTGCTTTGGTTGCCAATAAGGCGACAAACTATGCATTTCCTGAAATTCAATCCTTTTTTAACGGTGCATATGTGCTAGTGCCACAAGCTCCAACATTTTGGATGCAAAATGCCAATGGAGACTATACTAGGGGTGATACTGATGATATTTATAATAAAGCCTTGTTCAACCTAATCGACAATTTCGTAAAAGATAATCCGAAGATAGACTTAGATAGAATATATATTGGTGGATGTTCTAATGGTGGGTATATGAGTTTGAAACTAATACTCGAACACCCAAGCTATTTCGCAGCAGGTTATATAAGTGCACTTGCTTATTCAAATTCCAATATTACCGATAAACAAATTGAAAGCATCAAAAATGTGCCAATTTGGTTTATACATTCGAAAGATGATACCACTACACTACCAGACGAAACTGTTGTACCATTATATAAAAGACTTATTAAGGCTAAAGCGCCAAATGTTCATTTTTCTTATTATGACCATGTTATTGATTTTACCGGATTTTATGGTGGTGAAAATTACTATTTTCCAGGGCATTGGTCTTGGATTTATAGTCATGCCAACCATGCAAACTTCGATTTTGATAATAAACCTGTCTTATTAAAGGGTGAAAATGTGAGTATTATGGAGTGGCTAGCGGCTCAGAAAAAGTAAAAATTGTCTTTATAATGCTTTAAACAAGCAAAAACTCTTAAAGTATTCACAAAAAATAGATATAACAGAACTTTAATCGCTGTTTGTCAACTATTGGCGTCATCTTTGCAACTTAATAAGTATTATAAATTAAATTACATTACAATGAGTAAAGGAACAGTAAAATTTTTCAATGACACAAAAGGTTTCGGTTTTATCACTGAAGAAGGAGTTGAAAAAGATCACTTTGTGCACATTTCAGGTTTAATCGACGAAATTCGTGAAGGCGATGAAGTTGAATTCGAACTAAAAGAAGGAAACAAAGGTTTAAACGCAGTGAACGTTAAAGTTATCTAAGACATATATACATTCAAGTTTAAGAAAAAGCTCTTCAGAAATGAAGAGCTTTTTTATTATAAATCATTTTTAAGTCTATCGAAATCTTTTTCTAATTGAAATAACTTTTCCTCTAAATTGAAATTAGTCTCTGGTAATCTATGATAGAATACATATCTAACCCTCCACATTTCATGTATTTCTTTTAACTGTAACTCTATATCTTCTACGTTTTTATGTTCTGCACGTAAAACGAATTTATCATTAGTTATAAATAGTCTTCTTAAAATGATATTCTTATCTGATACCGTAAATACCAATGTACCGTTATTTAGTTTTGAATATACTTCTGGTGGTATCCATTCTCCAATAGCGATGTCTTTTGGAAACATACCTAATTCATTCTTGCTCATCTCTAAATTCTGAACAGTGTATGCCCGAAACTTCTTATCGGGATTTATTGGTAAAGACAAAAAAGGCAAGTCTTGTATGTAAGAATCTTTATTGTAATATTTAATATAATCTGACTGATTTAAGGTGGTTATACAGGGCACCTTAACAAAAAATTCTTGCTCCCCTAAATCTTGTTCAACGGTTAAGTTACCTTTAAACTTCAATAAATTATTTACCGTTAATTCGGTTGTTAATAAATCATCTATAGGAATGCTAAAATAATTAGCAATTTTTATTAGCGTCTCTAATTTAGGTTCACTTCGTCCTTCTTCATAAGCACCTAAAGTACCTCTTTTTAGTTCAAATAGCTCAGCAAATGACTGTTGGCTAAGACCTTTTAAACTTCTTATCTTCCGTATATTTTTTCCAAAGTATGACATTTTTTTGCTAATTAAATTTGCAATTGATAAAAATATAATTATATTTGTCTAACAAAATTAGCAATAATAATTTGAATTGCTATTATTTTGAGCCAGTATTTTTTATTAACCGAATTTAAAACACAATATTATGTTCATCGTAATTGTTTACATTTTAGCGTTCCTAATCTCATTTTAAAAAATCACACCAATAATATGTTGTATTATTGAATTTAAGAAACCACCTACATAAACCAATATATATGAAAAACCATTTTAATATAACCAGAGATTATCTTCTTGAATTGAACTTTAATATCGTCAAAGAAAATAGAGTAGACGGAATTTTAGTGGTAGCTAAAGAAGATTTCGGAATCAAAAATCTCATTTTAGGAGTTTCGCCACCGATATTGATAATGGAACAATTTATATTTTCTGTACATAATCAATCTGAAAAAATCTTTAGAAACTTACTTCAGAAGAATAGAGATATTATACATGGAGCTTTTGTTCTAGACGAGACCGCAAATCGTGTCATTTTTAGAGACACCTTACAAATCGAGAATATGGATTTAAACGAATTTGAGGCCAGTCTTAATTCTTTAAGCTTATTAATGAGTGAATACTCAGATCAAATAATTGAATTTTCTAAATATTAAAAATAAAAATCATGAATATATTTAAAAGACTATTTAAAATAGGAGAGGCTGAAACCAATTCAGCGATTGACAAAATGGAAGATCCTATAAAAATGACCGAACAGGGCATTAGGGATATGAAATTAGACCTAGAAAAAAGTTTAGAGGCTCTTGCACAAGTAAAGGCACTTGCCATTCGTTCTAAGAACGATCAAGACCTTTATAAGAACAAAGCCAAAGAGTATCAAGACAAAGCCATTATCATTCTAAAGAAGGCTAACAGCGAGGAAATGGATGCTGCCGAAGCAGACAGACTTGCAAAGGAAGCTTTAATGCAAAAAGAAGCTAATGAAAAACAATTAGCCGCTACAAAAACTGAAACAGAAAAATTTGAGGCTAACGTTAGCCAAATGCAAGGTAATGTTGAAGCTTTAAAATCTAACATCGGCAATTGGGAAAATGAGTTGAAAACATTAAAGGCTAGGGTAAAGGTTAGTAATGCCACTAAAAATTTAAACAAGCAAATGGCAGAGTTAGATAGCACCGGTACGGTGTCAATGCTCGAAAGAATGAAAGAGAAAATTGCCCAAGAAGAAGCTTTGGCCGAGGCATATGGCGACATAGCAAAATCAAGTAAATCTATTGATGATGAACTTGATAAAGCCGCTGATACCACTGAAGCCGTGGCAGATGATGAGCTTCAAAAGTTAAAAGAACAGTTAGGGTTTAATAAAACCAAAAAATAAAAAATTTGAATCAACTAATAGACATATTATTTTCTGAGGTAAATATCACGCTAACATTATTGCTGATAATTCTTCTGGTATACTGGATCATTACCATGATAGGTGGTCTTGATTTCGATATAGACGTTGATGTCGATATTGACATCGATGCCGATATAGACCTTGACTCTGGTATTGAAGGTGGTAATCTTGATTTTGAAGATATCTCTAATACCGAAGTCAACCAAGATGATGTCATTGGTAAAAGACGTAGACCGCTAAAGTGGTGGCAAATATTCTTGATTTATTTCAATTTTGTCGGACTCCCATTTATGTTCACGTTTACCTGTTGGATATTTGTTTGGTGGCTGATTACAACACTATTGACTACATTAACGTTTACCTATGATAACTTTATAGGTTTCATTATTATGATAGCTGCACTTTTTCCTGCATTGTTTGTCAACAAGTTATTTACTAGTCCGTTTAAAGGTTTCTTCAAGCAATTGAATAAAGATGGCGATGCACCTGTAGACTTTTTAGGTCGAGAAGCAATTTTATTATCTAACATCAGTGAAGATAAAATGGGTAATGCAGAAGTGAAGGCAGAAGGTAACAGCCATTCAATTTATGTGAAATCTTTAGACAAAAAACCATTAACATATGGTAGTACGGTTTTAATCATTAAAAGATCTGCGGATCATACATACTTTTTAGTTCAATCATATAATCAATAAATCTTAAATCATTTATGGAATCCATCTTTTCAATTATCGGTATAGGTCTCGGGATCATCCTCTTCCTTATCATCGTTTATTTTGCAATTATCGCAATGTTCTACAAAAAAGTTCATCAAGGTCAAGCCTTGGTAAGAACCGGATTTGGAGGAACTAAAGTAGCAACGGACAAAGGACTTTACGTTGTACCAGTATTTCATAGGGTCGAAATAATGGATATTTCTGTGAAGAAAATTCAAATTGAAAGACTCGCTACCGAAGGACTAATTTGTAAGGATAACATGCGTGCCGATATAAAAGTGGCATTCTTTGTTAGAGTAAACAATGAAGTTGATTTTATCAAAAAAGTAGCACAAACTATTGGTGTTCAACGGGCATCTCGTCAAGAAACCTTAGAAGAATTATTTGAAGCTAAGTTTTCTGAGGCTTTAAAAACAGTTGGTAAAAAGTTTGATTTCATTCAATTATATGAAGCTCGTAGAGAGTTTAGAGATGAAATTGTAGATATCATTGGTACAGATCTTAACGGGTATACTTTAGAAGATTGTGCTATCGATTACCTAGAGCAAACCGCTGTTGCTCATTTAAAAGCTGATAATATTCTTGATGCAGAAGGTATTAAGAAAATCAACGATTTAACTGCTGCTCAAAATGTGCAGTCAAATCTTATCAAGCGTGATGAGGAAAAAACCATTCGTAAGCAAGATGTTGAAGCACGTGAAGCTATTCTAGAACTTGATAAGCAATTGGCTGAAAAAGAAGAACAACAAAAAAGAGAAATTGCAAATATTAAATCTCGCGAAGAATCTGAAATTTTGAAGGTATCTGAAGAAGAATTATTAAAATCAGAAACTGCACGTATTGCAACTCGCGAAAAAGTGAAAGTTGCCGAAGAAAATATGGAGCGTCAAATAATAGTTGCGTTAAAAAATAAACAACGTACCGAAGCCGTAGAAACGGAAAGAGTAGAAAAAGACAGACTTTTAGAGGCTACCGAAAGAGAAAGAGTAGTAACGCTTGCCCAAATTGAGAAAGAGAAAGTAGTTGAAGTCGAGAAGAAGAACATTCAAGATGTTATTCGTGATCGTGTTACGCTAGAAAAAGGAGTAGTGGAAGAGCAAGAAAACATGAAAGATATTCAAGCTTTCAAGACTGCCGATAGAGATAAACAAGTAAAAATAACGGTTGCAGAAGCAAACGCAGAAGAATCTTTAATAAAAACAATTAAGGCTGCAGAGGCTCAAAAAGAAGCTGCTAAGCAAAAAGCTGAAGAAATTAATATAGAAGCTTTAGCGCATAAAGAAGCGAGTGAAAAAGAGGCTGAAGCACGTAAAATTCTAGCTGAAGCAACAGCAAAAGAAGAAGCAACTGTTGGTATGTCTGAAGCCCAAGTGATGCATGCTAAAGCTGATGCTTACGAACGTGAAGGAATTGTGCAAGCAATTATCATTGAGAAAAAAGCGAAGGCTGAAGCTGCAGGTATTGAAGCAAAAGCTGAAGCGAAACGCAAAGACGGATTGGCAGAAGCTGCTGTTATCAAAGAAAAAGCTTTAGCAGATGCCGCTGGTATTGAAGAGAAAGCGAATGCAATGAAGAAATTAGACGGTGTTGGTAAAGAGCACGAAGAATTTAAATTGCGTTTAGATAAAGAATTACAAGTTGATCTTGCTCACATCAATATTCAAAAAGATATAGCAGATGCTCAGGCACAAGTTATTGGTGATGCATTAAAAGCAGCTAAAATTGATATTGTAGGTGGTGAAACGATGTTCTTTGATCAAATTATCGGACAAATTACTAGAGCCAAAGGATATGATAGATTGGTGGCAAACAGCACCAACATACAAGATGTAAAAGATGCTATTTTAGGTAGTGATGATGTTAAAGGTAACTTATTAGAGAAGGTAAAAGAATTCGCTGATAAATACGGGATTTCATCTGAAGATCTTAAAAACGTAACTATTGCCAATTTACTGATGGACTTAAAAGCTAAGTCTAACGACAATGAAGAGCAAACACTTTTTAGTAACCTATTTAATCTTGCAAAAGGATTAGGTATGGGTGATAAAAAGCTAAAGTAAACTACCTCAGAGGTAAACCCACGAAACATTACACATAAACAACTGTAAAATTTCGTGGCAAGCCTCGAAGTGTTATCATCTCGATTATCGAGTAAATGCTTTTCAATGAGTGATTTAAAGTAAATTATTAATGTAATACTAAAGTCTAGTTACTTTTATGGCAGAAGAATCCCGAACAGACAAAACGGAAGAACATATTTTAGATGGTGGTACTTACGATGTAATTAAAAATCGACTGCAGAAGCAGAAAGAATTATTACAGAGTAAGCTCATCGAACTAAATGATGACAGAAAAACCGTATTCGGCTCATTAGAAACAAAACTTATTGCGAATGCCAGAATCAATACAGAAAACAACTGTATTGCACGCGACATTGTTTCTTTTGGTGATACGTGTCTGTTCGGGTATAATGTTCATTTCGGACTCAGAACCGAGATAACTATTAAAGACGTTTTTAGTAGTTTCACTTTTACAGAAAACAGTTTTAAAGCCGCTAGTCTTGAGTTGTTGGAAGATGAAACTTTCAAAACAGATTTTACAAACTTATACAAATACTATAGAAATACGATATTTTCCAATTTTGCCATCATCGGAAATTATCTTCATATGGTTTTTCAGTTAAGCGAAAGTCCGACTGATATTAAAACTTTTAAATGGCTACTGGTCGATAATGCTTTAAAGTATATTGATAACCGTAGTGAACATGAATACAGATTTCCGGTTCAGCAAGAATTTAAATGGCAAGAAGCTACACGAGATATGCAACGTTATGGTGTGCATCCTCATGTATCTATCAAAGACCGTGTGTTTGTAGAAACTATTGGTGGTGATCTTACTATCAAAATTGAAGATAACACTGCTGAAGGCAAAGGTATTTTAGATGAACCTGTAGAGTACGTTGATCAAACCCTTGATGATGGTCAGTATCGTTTTGGGGATTTGGGCAATCTTTTAATATTAGAAATAAAACCGTTTCAAGAATCGCCTCGCTACTTTGTTTTTAATGACAAAATGAAGGAGGTTCAGAAAATTGAATCGGTTAAAAATGCCTGTATTTTATTACCAGATGACCAGGGAATCATTTTTCCAACGGGTTATTATTTACAAACAGGAGAGTATCATATTTTTGATAATTCCATTCCCAATGTAAAATTCCAAGAACGTATTGTTTCCCCGAACGGAGAAGATTTTCTGTACGTTTTTTATTCTGCTGCAGAAGGGCTGTATAACCTTATGTCTTATAACATTATAAGTCAGGTTATTAAAACGCCTATAATTTGTAATGGATTCACAATTTTAGAAAATGGTGAGCTTTGTTACTTTAAAACGGAGCAAGAGCAAACCAAACATCATGTAGTTCAAATATGGCAAACTCCGTATTTAAAAGGAGATTACGTACCATCTCAACATGAAGATACACTGCTGTATAAAATCGGAAACAAAGATATTGTAAAAGCTATGGCAGAAGTCAACAGCTTAATTACCTTGTTGAATAAAAACGACAATTACGCCGGATTATATAGTGATATTGCAAAGTTCTCGAAAGATATATTAGATGCGTATTATTGGCTGCCTGAACCAGATACACATCAATTAAACGAGCCTATTCAAGAAATCAACAAAGCATCTAACGCTGCTATTGATGAGTTTGAAAAGGTAGTACAACTTCGTAAAAATGCTCAAAATCAGTCTAAATTAATACAGCAAAACTCAGAAGAGTTATTTAATAAAATTAAAAGTACCTCATTTAAAAGTATCGATGAGTTTGTTGCACTACTTACTAGACTGCGATCTTTAAGAGGCGAAGCTATTTCGTTAAAAGAAGTGAGGTATATTGATTTGGAGTATTTAGAAGTACTCGAAGAGCAAATAGCAGAACAGACCAAGAAAATATCTGAACGCTGTGTTCAATTTCTTTTGAATCCGAATGCGCTACAACCGTATCACGATGCTTTAAAAGACAAGAAGGATTTTATTGCCAAAGTTGAAAAGGTAATTGAAGCTAAGGAGAAAGAAGAAGAAATTAATGAAATCAGTGCCGATCTTGAAATGTTGATCGATATTGTTTCAAATTTAGAGATTGAAGACACAGCTCATTCCACAAAAATAATCGATGATATTTCATTGATTTTCTCTACCATAAATGAACTTAAAGCTGCTTTAAAAAACAAGAGGAATTCTCTTGGCATATCTGAAGCTAAAGCGGAGTTTGCTGCACAATTAAAATTGATCGATCAAAGTATCATCAATTATCTAGATATGGCAGCTACACCAGAAAAGTGTGATGAATATCAGACAAAAACTTCTATTCAATTAGAAGAACTCGAGGGTAAATTCACAGAATTTGAAGAGTTTATTGAAACAATCATTGAAAAGAGAGAAGAGGTATATGCTGCGTTCGACGCCAGAAAGAACTCTTTAATTGAAAAGCGTAATAAGAAATCTAGTGCATTAGCAAATGCATCTAGCAGAATTTTAAAAGGTGTTCAGAAAAAGGCACAGAGCTTTGATACTGCCGTAGAAATCAACGGATACTTTGCTTCCGATTTAATGATCAATAAGCTTCGAGATATCATTTCTCAATTACAAGAACTTGATGATAGCGGTAAAGCTGAAGAGATTGAAACACAACTTAAGACCGCTCGTGAAGATGCGCTTAGAAAATTAAAAGATAAGTTAGACCTTTATGAAGAGGGCGATAGTATAATTCGCTTAGGAAAACACAAATTCGGAGTAAATAAGCAACAGTTAGACTTAACTATTGTTTTTCATAATAATGAACTTAATTATCATTTAACAGGTACCGATTTTTATAAGGTACTGAATAACGAAAAGTTCATTAAAAACCGACATTTATGGGATCAAGAATATGTTTCAGAAACTGATGATATATATCGTTCAGCTTATTTAGCATTTAAGATATTTAGAAATTTCACTGAAGATGATTTGCTTCTGCTAAGTGAAGAAGAGCTTTTGAAAGTTGTTCAAGAACAAAGTAGAAACGACTATTCTGAAGGTTATATTAAAGGGGTTCATGATGTAGATGCATCAAGAATACTAAGGCTTTTAGTACATAAGCACCATGAATTAGATTTGCTCATATACCGACCAGAAATACGTGGTTTCGCCCAATTTTTCTGGAACGATTTAGATAAGGATGTTAAGAATGAATTAGATAAAGGTTTAAAGGCTGCAGGTGAGGTTTTACAATACTTCCCAGAATCTAAAGAATATGCTTCGATTATAGAGGAGTTAAAAAAGAAAATTGAGGTATTTGCTACAGATACAAGATTATTTGATTCACTTTTAAGCGAAGATATTGCTGCATATTTGTTCGAAGAACTGAAATCTGATTCTGAGTTTGTCTACAGTAGCTTTGCCCTTCAATTAAAGGATGAGTTTTTAAAATTACTTAAATCGCAACAGGCAGATTTAAAGTTTAAGAAAAGTGTAGAAGAATCTGCCAATCTTGCAACTAGGGTTCGCTTAGTGAAGCAATGGGTAGGTGCATTTTTAAAATCTAAAAAAGACGTTGACGATTTAACAAACAGTAATAGATACGAAAATGAAATTGTCGCAGCCATTTTGTTTAGAGATGAATCTTCTTCTAAAATTAAAGCTGTTTCGCCTAATGAAATTTTAAAAGACTTAAGAGGTTCTCATGCTACAATTGTGGAAGGCGTCTATTCATTCAATTATCATGATTTTATCTCTAGGTTGAATTTATTCGTAGTAGATGAAGTTCCTGCTTTTCTTAAGTTTAAAAAGACGAAGCTTGAAATCACTGAAAAATTAAAGACCGATTTAAAGTTAGAAGAGTTTAAGCCAAGAGTGCTTACTTCTTTCGTACGAAACAAATTAATAGATGAAGTTTATCTACCAATTTTCGGGAATAATTTAGCCAAACAATTGGGTACTGTAGGTGCGAACAAGCGTACCGATAGAATGGGTATGTTGCTGTTGATATCTCCGCCAGGTTACGGTAAAACTACCTTGATGGAGTACATTGCCAATCGCCTAGGTTTAATTTTCGTTAAGATTAACGGACCTGCAATTGGTCATGAGGTAACGAATGTTGATCCTGCCTCTGCAAAGAATAGTGCTGCCCGAGAAGAACTTAAAAAATTGAATCTTGCTTTTGAAATGGGGAATAATGTGATGCTCTATATCGATGATATTCAGCATTGTAATCCGGAGTTTCTACAGAAATTTATATCGCTATCAGATGGTACCCGTAAAATAGAAGGTGTATATGAGAATCAACCTAAAACTTATGATTTACGTGGTAAGAAGTTCTGCGTAATTATGGCGGGTAACCCATATACGGAAAGCGGAGATAAATTTCAGATTCCAGATATGTTAGCCAACCGTGCCGATATTTATAATCTTGGTGATATTATTGGTGAGACCGAGCATTTATTCAGACTTAGCCTTATTGAAAATTCGCTTACCGCCAATCCAATATTACAACAATTGGCGAGCAAAGAATTTGACGATGTATATACTTTGGTAGAACAAATTGAGTCTAAGTCTGATGAAGGTCAACTTATCGGAAACCATTCTAGTCAAGAAGTTGAAGAATATAAAAAAGTTCTTGAGAAAGTTTTACGGGTAAGAGATGTATTGTTGAAAGTAAATGCAACGTACATTAAAAGTGCTGCCATGCAAGACGAATACCGTACGGAGCCTTCTTTTAAACTTCAAGGTTCTTATCGAGACATGAATAAATTAGTGGCTCAGATTGTACCCATTATGAACGAAAAAGAACTAAACACCATGTTACGTTCACATTACGAGAACGAAGCGCAAACTTTGACTGGTTCAGCAGAAGCTAATTTATTAAAATACAATGAGTTAATAGGCAATCTTTCAATTGAAGAAGATACACGCTGGAGCGCTATTAAGGAGCAATTTGTTAAGAATAATAAAATCAAGAGTTTTGGTAATGCTAATGAGATGGCACAAGTGCTTTCGCAAATGATGGAATTTTCTGAAAATCTTGCAGGTATTAAGTCCGTTCTTGAAAAAGGTCTAAATAATGAGTAACTAATATTTAGTCAATTATTTTTTTCTTTTATTCCTGAAATTCAGGCATCCACGTCAAAATAAAGATGTAATTTTGCACCCGCAAAAAAGCTGCATTATGAAGCGTATTAATGAATATAAAAAACTCTTCGGAGTTGAAAAAGAAATTGAACTTAAAGCACTTAAGTCTACTTACAGAAATTTGGTGAAAGAATGGCACCCAGATAAATTTCAAGAAGGTGATGACAAAAGAGAAGAGGCTGAAGTTCAAAGTCGTCGTATCATTGACGGATACCACTTTTTAGTGAGTATCGCTCCAGAAACTAAAGAGGCTAACAAAGAGGTTTACAACGAGTCTATCAACTCTGGTGTTGCCGATTTTCAGCACAACGGTTTGGTATTAGAGGTTACTTTTGTTGATGGTGCTACGTACGAGTATTTCGGAGTAACGAAGCCTATTTTTCAGAAAATGATCAATTCTAATAAATTGAACAGATTCGCGAAAAGAAGTATTTTTCCAAATTATTTGTACAGAAAATCGAAACGTGACCTTCAAGAGGCATAATCGAATATAAATTAACGGTGATTAAAGACGCATGAAAAATCAAAAAGAGATTTTATCAAAATTGAATATTGATGCGTTAAATCCGATGCAAGAGAGCGCATTAGATGCTATCTCATCATCGAATAATACCATATTACTTTCTCCGACCGGTACAGGAAAAACCTTGGCTTTTCTTTTACCGGTTTTAGATTTTATGGACCATGATAATCCTGAAGTCCAGGTATTGATTCTGGTACCTTCTCGAGAATTAGCTATTCAAATTGAACAGGTTATTCGTAATATGGGTACTGGTTTTAAAGTGAATGCCATTTATGGTGGTAGGGCAATGTCTAAAGATAAAATAGAGCTAAAACATACTCCGGCAATTTTAGTTGGAACGCCTGGTAGAATTCTTGACCATTTTATGGCAGACCGTTTTACCAAAGAGCATATTAAAACTTTGATTCTTGACGAATTCGATAAATCTTTAGAAGTCGGTTTTGAAGAGGAAATGAGTGAAATTCTAGCGGAACTACCTAACCTCAAAAAACGTATTCTTACTTCAGCAACTGAGGGTGTTAAGATTCCGAAGTTTGTGGGTATGGAGAATCCGAAGCGTGTCAACTTTCTCAATAAAGTAACTCCGTCACTACTTACAATCAATACTGTAATTTCTGAAGATAAAGACAAGTTGAAAACACTTGTACAATTGTTGAAATATATAGGTGAAGAACCTGGTATAATCTTTTGCAATTTTAAAGAAAGTATTGATAGTGTTAGTGACTATTTAAGTCAGAAACGTATTCAGCATGAGTGCTTTTCTGGTGGTATGGAACAGAAAGACCGAGAGCGTGCTTTAATTAAATTCAGAAATGGTAGCAGTCGTATATTGATTGCTACAGATTTAGCTGCTAGAGGAATAGATATACCCGAATTAAAATTCATCATTCATTACGAATTACCACATCGTATCGAAGAGTTTACCCACCGTAATGGTAGAACTGCGCGTGTAAATGAAACAGGAACTGCCTATGTTTTACAATGGGATCAAGAATCTTTACCTCCTTTTATAAAGAAGTCTAAGCCTATAAACATTGGTAAAACTAATAAGTTAGGAGATCCTCTTTGGGAAACCTTATTTATTTCTGGCGGAAGAAAAGATAAAATATCTAAGGGTGATATTGCGGGACTTTTCTTTAAGCAAGGCGGTTTGATTAAAGAGCAATTAGGTGATATTGAACTTAAGCAAGATTGTGCTTTTGTAGCAGTACCTAAAAGCAAATCAGTTAAACTTGTAAGCGAGTTAAATAACTCCAGATTAAAAAAGAAAAAAGTGCGCATTACCGTACTTTAATCATAGTTAGTATTTTTGCCCTTTTTAAGGTAGTATGATGAAGGATAAACAACACGAGAACGAAACTGATATCGATTTAAACGAGATTGAAAATTGTATTGAAATTTTAAATCGTTTGGTAACCGATACCAATCAAATATTTGAAATTCCTGAAGATAGAAGAATTGCCTTAATTAAAGTTGCCGGTCAGTTATCTCGCCCTAACAAGCAAGAGTTTGCTAAAAGGGTTAAAGACGCTAAACGTAACGAGAAAAGAAAGCAAGCAGTTCGCGATAAGCATGCTCGTAAAGAAACAGGTATAAGAAGTGCTCGCGAAGCGCATGTTTTTGTTGCTCCGAAGTTATTATCTGCCGCTGTTTTAGAAACTAAAGATTTACCCGAACTTACCACACCTAGAAATTGCTACGTTTGCAAGGCTGAGTTTACACAACTTCATCATTTTTACGATACCATGTGTACCGATTGTGGTGATTTTAATTATGCAAAGAGATTCCAGAATGCCAATGTAAAAGGTCAGGTTGCGGTTATTACCGGATCTCGCTTAAAAATTGGTTATCATATTACTTTAATGCTTTTACGTGGCGGAGCTACAGTTATAGCCACCACGCGTTTCCCTGTAGATTCTGCACTTCGTTTTTCTAAGGAGGAAGATTTTACGGAGTGGGGGCATCGACTAAAAATTCACGGATTAGATTTACGCCACATACCTAGTGTTGAAATCTTCTGTAACTTTATTGAGCAGCAATATGACAAACTTGATATCTTAATAAATAACGCTGCACAAACGGTGCGCAGACCCGCAGGTTTTTACCATCACTTAATGGAAAATGAAGAACGAGAATTTTCTTCTTTACCGAAGTTTGCCCAAATGGTATTAAGCGACCATGAAAGTTGTTTAGACGAGTTAAAATCATTTAGTTCTAAAGCTTCTCCTAATCAAAACATGCCGGTTACTTGGCACGGACCAGAACCTGGTATTGGTTTACGAGCCTCTGCGAAACTGTCTCAAATACCATATAGTTTTGATAATGCTTTGGTAGCCCAAGAGGTTTTCCCAACGGGAGAATTGGATGCCGACTTACAACAAGTAGATTTACGTAAAACCAATAGCTGGAGGTTAAAGTTAGGTGAAATTGAAACCACCGAAATGATTGAGGTTCAGCTCGTTAATTCAGTAGCTCCTTTTGTGTTATGCAACCGTTTGGCAGAATTGATGAAGAAAGAAAATACGGGTCAAAAACATATTATCAATGTTACGGCCATGGAAGGTAAATTCCACCGTTTCTTTAAAGAATCTCGTCATCCACATACCAATATGGCAAAGGCAGCCCTGAATATGTTGACGCATACTGCTGCCGGTGAATTGGCTAAAGACGGAATTTTCATGAATGCTGTCGATACGGGTTGGGTAACCGATGAAGATCCTGCTGAATTGGCTAAAAAGAAACAAGAAGTTCACGATTTTCAACCACCTCTAGATATCGTTGATGGCGCTGCTCGTGTAATGGATCCTTTATTTGACGGTATTAATACCGGAAAACATTGGTGTGGTAAATTCTTAAAAGACTATTTTCCAATAGATTGGTAGTTACATTATTCTTAAAAAATGTTGTTTTTATTGCTGCATTCCAAATTGTTTAGAAACATTTAATAAAAAGTCAAAACTCTTATCGTTCTAATTTACTAGTCTGAATCTATTTTCGTTTTTTTGCGGCATGATTAGGCTAATTATCAAACCATTACTACAATTTCTTGTATTTATAGTTGTCGGAATTTCTATTCCGATGAACGGTCAAGAAACACAAACATATAACGGACCTTTACAAATAGGTAAGTATAACGGTAAAGCAACGTACTCTTATAAAATTATTGAGAACGATACTGTTCTCGATGGCGATTTTACGGTACTACGTTCAAATCTTCAAGAACTTTTAGAGAAGCAAGATTATTCGTTTCAATTTAAGGGAGCTTTCGTTGATGGCACCGCAAACGGACCATGGAAGTTTCAATTTGGAGAATTTAACTCCAAGAGTCAATCTGAAATCATAGATTACCAATACCGCGTTTTGGTAAGTGGAATTCAAAAATCCGCTAGTGGAAAAATTCAAATGGGTAAACCCAATGGTAAGTGGACCATTTTAGAAGAACAGATTGAAAATTCTGAAATATCAAAAACCTTGTTTAAAAGTGTTGTTTTTTTTGACAACGGTATTCCACAACAGAATTTTAGTATAAATAATGAAAACTATACGCTAGTAGGTAGATTTCTACGAGATGGACTCGCTCATGATGAGTGGTCGTTGTTTCCTTCAAACGGAATGGATCAATCTGAAAGTTGGTATTTTAAAGATGGCTTATTGCAATCGATTAGGGTGGATGACGAAAGTGATCATAAAACTATAAAAGGATACAAAGGCTACAACGGGCAAACTAAAATCATTAATTTAAATGCGGGTTATATTAAAGCCTTAGAAATTCAACTTTCGCAAGTAGATGTTGACATTCTACATCATAATAGTTTACCAGAACTTTTAAAGCAAAATGCAGCACGTTATCAAGAGGTTGACGACATTTTATCTGAATTAGGTAAGTCAGAATTTCTTCCTGAATTTAAAGTCAAGGTTCCTTATTATCCGTTAGATTCTTTAGAAGTCTCTAAGGTTGATAGCATCGTATCCTATTATAAAAAAGGAAATGAATTAAGTGAATCTATACTACACAATTCACAATTGAATATTCTAAAATTATCTGATACCAATACAGCGTATCAGTACAACACCGTACTTCACCTAAAAGAAAATTTTCTTACCCCTATTCAAGAAATTGTAAGTTATGATTCTTTGGGTATTTTGGAATATACATCGCGCCAACAGCTAATAAACCATGTATTTCCTACAGGAATGCCAAAATCTAAAGTGGATATTGAGATGCAAATAGATAGTGTAACATCTTCTAAGTTGTATACAATTACTTCAAATGCTGTAACTAATACCAATAATTCTAAGATAGCGAATATTGAGGCTGTTGCTAAAATGGGATATGACGGTATTCTGTCTATTGCCAACGAAGTTAAAGAAACACTAGCGCAAGAAAAAAGACAAAATGAATTGGCTAGTTTAGAAGAGGAAATCATATTACAAAACGATTCATTAGTAACTTTTATTGAAGCAATAAAGGATAGTGTTCCACTAAAATATGCCAATTCTTTACATCAAATTAAATCTTTTGCGAGTACAATATTGAACGATTACTCTAAAGTGAAATCTGCTCAAAACAGATTAGCTGCTGCTAGAAATACGGTTGAATGTCTTGACAATTTAAACGATTTATCAAGAACAGTTTCGCAAATGCCAGTGTACCATACGGGTATAAAAGAAAGTTATACCGATCGTATTTGGAATCCGTTTATGGCAACATTGATGGATGAGGATATTAAAAAGAAAATCACATCAGCTTATTCCAAAATTTTAGAACCTTACTTCTTATCTGAAATAGAACAACATATATCGTGTGAGACTATTGAAAAATTAAACAAAACTATTACAGCTACGTACAAAAAGGTTCTAGAACTAAAAGATCAAGACACCAAAAAGCTGGAAAGAAAGCTCAAAAATGAAAAAGACCCTGTTACCGTATTAGAGATGTTGAATGTACAAAACACTACAAAGCAATAGCCTATGAAAACGTTTCGTACACATTTCGTAAAGCTTTCTTTTTTAATGCTTTTTGCCTTTGTTTTTAAAGGATTAGCACAAGAAAAAGAAGCCGTAGAATTGCCAGAATATTCGAAGTATAAAGATTTAGGAACAAAAACCTGGATTAATACTTACGGGAATATTAGAATTAGCAAACGCTTATTTTGGGATGCACAAACGCATTTAAGATTAGAGGAAACGGAAGCTACACCATTTTTTGGTCAGGTAGCTCAGGTGTATAATAGACATGCTATTGGGTATATACACTCGAAATATTTCAATGTTCGTTTAGGCGGAGTGTTACGTTTAAACTTCAATACAGATGAAGCCTCTACGGATCGTAATTTAGTACCTGAATGGCGTATTTGGCATCAGTATCAATTTGCGCAGTCATTGTCGAGTATGATGATTTATCACCGTATTCGTATTGAACATCGTTGGACACAAAGTTTTGTGGAGAATAGTGAATACATATTTAGAAACCGATGGAGGTATATGTTCAGAATGAAGATCCCTTTGAACAATCATAAGCTAAAACCTAAGACTTTTTATTTAGCTCCTGAGGCTGAATTAATTATGCAAAGTGGAAAAGCGGTTGTCGCTAGCCCTATGGAAGATTTACGATTAACGACTACTTTGGGCTATATTCTTACACCAAGATTAACTGTTGCGGCAGGAGCCATGTATTCTCAGGGTCAAGATCTAAAGAACGGCGGATATTACAAGCAAAGTTGGGCGATGCGTTTTCACGTATACTATTCACCAGATTTTAGAAAGGTTAAAAACAAGCTTCCAGAAATTCACTTAACAGATTAATACCATAGAGCAAACAAACACTATGAAAAAAAGAGATGTAACATTCTACAGTCTGTTAGCCATCACATCTGTACTGGCAATTTATTTTGGCATCAAATCAAGCACGCTGCAAAATGAAATAGGGGAGAGTAGCAAGGTAAAAAAGGAGTTAGATGTTCTTGTAACTGGTAATAAAGAATTAATCGCAATCGATTCTGTTTTAATGAAAGGCGATTATAATAAAGCTATTGAATCTTATACTACTACACTTCAAAATCACGAAGAGTTGAATTCCGTTATTCCATTACGTATTGCTCTTGCTAAAAAGTTAATGCAAAACAATATTGTAAATGCTTCTAATGAAGAAACCAAAAAAACATCCGTCGATTCAATTGCTATTGCCCCAATTGCGCAAAGTGAAATTAGAAGTATTGATTCTTTAAGTTTTGCATTAGAAAAAGCTCGCGTTCAACTAAGTAACATGCGCAAGCAATTGAACAATAAATCATTTGGAGAATACCTTAGTTTTACTAGTAAAAAAGGAACTGGATTGCATTATGTTGGTCAAGTAAAAAACAACAAGGCCAATGGTATCGGCATTGCCGTACTTGAAACGGGTAGCAGGTATGAAGGCGAATGGAAAGACAATCTACGCGAAGGTAATGGCACATTTTACTGGCCTGACGGTGAATATTATATTGGTAGTTACAAAGATGATATGCGAAATGGTGAAGGCACTTATTTTTGGCCTAACGGTGAAAAATACAAAGGACAGTGGAAAAACGACAAGCGAAATGGCAAAGGTATTTTTCATAAGAAAGAAGGCTCTGTCATAAGTGGTATTTGGGAAAATGATAAGCTTAAAGATACTGACAAGTAGATATACGCTATAATAACAGCATATTATATAAATTTCTGCAACGAGAGTACGTCAAATCTCAATATGTAATTGTCAAATTAAGAAAATCGTAAAAATGATTTTCAGTATATGTTATACGTATCAGTTTAAGTAACTTTAGGTTTTAACCAACCTATTATTTAAACTAAATGAAAACCCTTGTTCGTTTCCTTTCCATTTCTACATTTTTACTAAGTACAACCTTAGTTCTAGCCCAAGATTTTTCCGCATTTGAATACCGTACTATTGGTCCGTCGCGAGGTGGTCGTGTTACTACGGTTACTGGTACTCCTGTTTTACCAGGTACTTTTTACCTAGGTGCATCTGGTGCCGGTGTTTGGAAAACAGATGATTATGGCACATCTTGGAATAATATTTCTGACGGATTTTTTGATACTCCCTCTATTGGTGCTATTGAAGTTGCTCTTAATGACCCTAATATCGTTTATGTGGGAACTGGTTCTGACGGACTACGTAGTAACATCATCAGCGGAAAAGGAGTTTATAAATCTATAGATGCCGGAAAAACTTGGGACCATATTGGACTAGCTAAAGCCGGACAAATTGGTGCCGTGGAAATTGACCCTACCAATAATAACATCGTTTGGGTAGCGGCAATTGGTGATGCTTTTAAAGCTAATGAAGAACGTGGTATCTATAAAACTATAGATGGTGGTGCTACTTGGGAAAAAATGCTTCACATATCTAATACTACCGGATTTGCAGATTTAGAGCTATTACCGGGTAATCCTAATGTTGTTTATGCTGCTGCTTGGAAAGCACAACGTACTCCTTGGACAATTCTATCTGGTGGAGAGAACAAAGAAGGCGGTATATATAAATCAGTTAATGGAGGTAAAGATTGGATAAAGCTGGAAACAGGATTGCCAAAAGGATTGATAGGTAAAATAGATTTAGCGGTATCTGCCGTAGATTCTAGTTTACTTTATGCAGTAATAGAAGCTCCAGGCGATGAAGGCGGAGTTTACAAATCTGTTAATCAAGGAAAAACATTCGTGCAAACGTCAAGTAATAAAGGTTTGGTCAACAGACCATTTTATTATACAAACATAGAGTTAGACCCAACCAATCCTGATATTGTGTATTCTAATGCCAATCCGTTATTAAAGTCTACGGATGGTGGTGAAAACTGGACAATGATGGCTGTACCACATGGCGATAATCATGATATCTGGATAAACCCTAATAATACTGATTTATTAATTCAGTGTAATGATGGTGGTGCTAATGTTTCTCATAATGGTGGTAAAACATGGTCTTCACAATTCAACCAACCAACAGCTGAAATTTATCAGGTAGCGGTAGATGATCAATATCCTTATTGGATCTATGGTGCTCAACAAGATAATACCACCATTGCAATTCCAAGTTCTGCGCCAAGTGGAACTTCTGCTCAAGGTACACAGGTAATGATTGAAGTTGGTGGTTGTGAAACAGGTCCGTCAATTCCAAAACCTGGCAATCACAATATCGTTTACAACAATTGTAAAGGACGCTTTAGTGTTTATAATAAAATAACAGGTACAGGTAGAGAATACTCTATCGGTGCTTCCAATATTTACGGTCACAACCCTAAAGATTTAAAATACAGGTTTCAACGAGTAGCTCCTGTTCACGTATCTCCACATGATCCTGATGTAGTTTACATGGGTTCTCAATTTGTGCATAAAACAAGAAATGACGGAGTTATTTGGGAAACTATTTCTCCAGATTTAACTGCCTTTGAAGCAGATAAGCAAGTGATTTCAGGAAGTCCAATAACGAGAGACATTACCGGTGAAGAATATTACAGTACAATTTATTCGATAAGAGAATCTAAAATAAAGAAAGATCTTATTTGGACGGGATCTAATGACGGTGTTGTTTCAATAACCCAAAATGGCGGACAAACATGGTCAAATGTTACACCTAAGAAAATGCCAAAAGGAGGAAGAGTTGAATCTATAGAACCTTCCCAATTTAATCCCGCGAAAGCATATATATCTGTTGATAGACATTTGTTGGGTGATGCTACTCCGTACTTTTATAAAACCGAAGATTATGGTAAAACTTGGGAGTTATTGAGTACTGCTTCAAACGGAATACCATCTGACTATACCGCTAAAGTATTACGTGAAGACCCAGAAACTGCTGGACTTTTATATGCAGGTACAGAATATGGTATGTTCGTTTCTTTGGATGATGGAAAAGTTTGGAAAACATTTCAACAAAACTTACCTGTAACGCCAATTACAGATGTAATTATTCACAGAGGTGATCTAATATTAAGTACAATGGGCCGCGGATTTTGGATTCTTGATAATATTACTTCGCTAAGAAATTCTGAAATAACTAATTTAAAGGATGCACCAATATTATTTAAACCCGATACAACAATACGATATAGAACCGGTAGAGCTTCAGGTGATTTTCCTAATTATCCGGCTACGGGTGTACTAATTGATTATTACCTCCCCAATGATTTAACTAATGATGTCAAATTAGAAATATTGGATGCTAACAAAAAATCTATTGTCACCATTGTAAGTGATTCCACTCAATTAAAATCAACATCTGAAAAGATTGAAGACATGGGTTTAAGTATGACCTTTACGTATTTAGATGCCAAACTTGAAACTAAGAAAGGATTAAATCGATTTACTTGGGATTTAAAACAGAAAGGAGCTTGGAGCGATAAGAAATCAAGGTCTTTTAAAAACGGACCTATGGTTCCACCAGGCATATATACCGCGAGGTTAATAGTCGGGAAACAAAATTTAGAGCAATCATTCGAAATACTAGTGGATCCTCGGTTAGAAAAGGAGGGTATTACCAATTCAACTTTCATAGAACAACTAGAATTTCAAAACAAGGTCATTAATTTGTTGTCAGAAGCAATTAAATTTCAAGTAACATTAGAAGGCGAGCTTAAAAAAAGTACAAATTCAGAAAAAAAAGCTTTATTGGATACTATTCTGAAAAAACTTAAAAATGCAGAAGGTGCTTATCCGCAGCAAATGTTGATTGCTCAAATATCGTATTTATCATACATCATTGGCGATGCTGATAAGGAAATTGGTAAAGATGCTAAAGAGCGATACTCTGAATTAGTTTCTGAATTTAATCTGTTAAAAAATGAGTCAGCATTTTAGAGTTAAACTGTAAAAAAAATCAAAGTATAGGTGCATGAATTGACATGCCTTTTTTTGTTACTTTTAAAATTCAAGAACTAAATGCATCAATATGAATTTGAATAAAAATGTTTGGCTATCGCTATTTTCAATTCTTGTATTATCAATTATAGTTTCGTGTGGCACGAAAAAATCAGATGCTGAAAAAGAAGATAAAGTTGAAAATACTAAAGAAAATACGGCGACAGAATGGGTTTCTATTTTTAATGGAAATGACTTAACTGGATGGACCATTAAAATTCCTGGACATGAATTAGGTGAAAATTTCGGCAATACCTTAAGGGTAGAAGATGGTATTTTAAAAGTTAGGTATGATGAATACGGACCGGAATTTGGCGATAGGTTCGGTACAGTATATTATGATAAATATCTTACCAATTATAGATTAAAGGTTGTGTATAGATTTGTGGGAGAAACGGCACCAGGTGCTCCAACTTGGGGCTATCGTGATAGTGGAATTCAATTTCATGGCCAACCGCCAGCAACTCAAAAGTTAGATCAAGCCTTTCCTGTTTGTTTAGAATTTAATTTTCATGGAGGAAATGGAACAGACGAACGCCCATTAGGTGCTGCGTGCACTAACGGAATGTTCATAGAGCATAATAGAGTACAGAATAAAACAACTTGCATACCTGCTGATGTTTTAAAAACATTTCACGGCGATCAGTGGGTTACTGCTGAAATTGATATTAAAGATGGTTTAATTATCCACTACGTTAATGGTGAAGAAATTTTAAGATACTCCAATCCAACTTATAATATTGAAAACGCTACAGCAAAATTGTTGATGACCAATGGGGACAAAAGAGTAAAAGGTGGCTTTATCTCCTTACAGTCAAACAGCCACCCTATTGATTTTCGTTCTATTGAACTTATGGAATATTAATTACAAGGTAACTTTCTCTCCGGTTTTTGCCGCTAAGAAAATTGCATCTATAATTTTCATATCCTTAACGCCTTCCTCTCCGTCAACTGGTACAATGGGTTGTACACCATCAAAAATTAATGCTGCCATACCGTCCATTTGTAATGTTTGGTGTGTGATGTGTGGTTGGGTCAATTTTCCTTCATGCGTGCGCCCCTCTATAGGTCCATATCCTGTGGAAGGTTGCATCTCAACAAATCCTTTTGATCCAGTCATATAAAACCTGTCTAAATTGCTCATGTTATAAGTTGAAAGGCAATTTGCCACTGCACCACTAGGGAAACCCATTTGAAACTGAATGGTCTCATCAATACCTTCTTTAAATTTTACCGGATCTGTTTTTGTTTCCTGTGCGGTAACCCAAATAGGTTCTTCGCCTAGCATATATCTTGCTCCGTTTATAGAGTAAATACCAATATCCATCATGGCACCACCACCAGACAATTCCTTATTTAAACGCCATTGTGTAGGATCACCAATGGTAAATCCAGATTGACCTTGAAAAAATTTAGTATCACCAAATACACCGTCTTTTCGCATTTGAATAACTGCTACTGTTTTAGGTTCAAAATGCATTCTATATCCAATCAGTAATTTTACGTTAGCTGCTTTACAAGCATCAACCATTTGCTGACCTTCCTCAGCATTAATACCCATTGGCTTTTCAGAAATTACATGCTTACCTGCTTTAGCTACTCGTAACGTCTGATTTTTATGCAATCCATTTGGAGTTATAATGTAGACTGCATCAATATCTGGATTATCTTTTATGGCATCGAAATTTTCATAGTTATAACAGTTCTTTGCCGGAATACTATATTTAGATTGCCATTGCTTGACCTTAGAAGGAGTTCCGCTAATGACACCCATCAACTTTGCTCTTTGACAAGATATCATAGCTTCTGCTACTCGTGTACCATAACTACCTAATCCCATAATAGCAACCTTTAAAATTGGTCCATCATACGGTTCCGTATCATTGGCAAATAGTTGTGCCGGACTATATAAAAGTGGTAAACCTATTGCGGTAACAGATAATTTTTCTATAAAATTTCTTCTTGAGCTCATATTTTGTTGTTGTTTATTAAGTACCTAAATATAATGAAACTGGAAGTGTAATAATCACATTGAATTTGAATTTATTGTTAGGAATAGAGTATGCTACCTTCCTTTCTTTATAAATTACTAATTGAGATAATTAAATATTGAATCTCATTAATACTACCCATGCACAGTGGCTAACTTTATTCTAAATTACAGAGTAATGAGTAGAGGGTTCGTAAAAGAAGAAGATCAAGAAGAAATACCAATGGTACCGCCAAGGGCAGATTTGCCTCTTGGAGCAATTAATTACGTGACAAAAAACGGATTTAATAAGCTGTTAGAAGAACGGCAGAAGCTACAAAATGAAAAGGAATCTTTACCAAACGACAATGAAAAGGAACGTCGTATAACCAGTAATTTAATAAACGCCAAATTACAATTATTGAATGAACGCATTTCTAGTGTAAAAATGGTAAACCTAGAGGAACAACCCAAAAATGAAGTTAGGTTTGGAGCAACGGTCTCTTTATTGATTGATTCTGCTAAAACTGATCAAGAGTTTCAAATTGTAGGGGTTGATGAAGCAAATATTGCTGAAAATAAAATATCGTTTCTTTCTCCTATTGCCAGAATATTAATTTCTAAAAAAGTAGGTGATAGTGCAATTTTAAATTTAGGTAAGGTAGAACGGTTGTTTAAAATCACTAATATATCTTACTCTAATTAAATTCAACTCACCTATCAACCTCTTATAATTCAAACTCTTAAGATTTAATTCTCCTAGTATATAACTACATCATCTATTCTTATTTGAGCTCTTTTTATTTTTTTCACAGCTAATCATAACTACTGGTTACTTATAATTTTATTATTCAGAATAAAACACCCTAACACTATGAAGAACGATAAAACTGACAATAAAAAAATTAAGGATTTAGAGAAGTCCAAAAAGGATATGTCCGGTAAAGCATTGACCACCAACCAAGGTTTAAAAGTCAATGACACGAATAACAGCTTAAAATCTGGCGAGCGTGGATCAACTTTATTAGAAGACTTTTTACTACGTGAAAAAATAACAAATTTTGACCATGAAAGAATACCAGAACGCATTGTACATGCTCGTGGTAGCGCGGCTCATGGATATTTTGAGCTTTATGATAGTTTAGAAGAATATAGTAAAGCTGGTATTTTCACTGATACTGCAAGAAAGACTCCTGTTTTTGCTCGTTTTTCAACGGTTGCAGGCTCTAAAGGCTCTCCAGATTTGGCAAGAGATGTAAGAGGTTTTGCCGTAAAGTTCTATACACAAGAAGGCACATGGGATTTGGTTGGGAACAACATGCCCATATTTTTTATTCAAGATGCCATGAAATTTCCTGATTTAATTCATTCGGTTAAACCAGAACCTAATAAAGAAATTCCACAAGCTGCCTCAGCGCATGATACTTTTTATGATTTCGTTTCTTTAACTACAGAAACTCTTCATAATCATATTTGGGTGATGAGCGACCGTGCAATTCCAAGAAGTTTACGAATGATGGAAGGTTTTGGAATTCATACATTCAGATTGATCAATGATAAAGGGGAAGCTCATTTCGTTAAATTTCATTGGAAACCAAAATTGGGTGTACATTCCGTTACCTGGGAAGAAGCTGTAAAAATAAATGGTGCAGATCCAGATTTTCATCGTAGAGATTTATGGGATGCCATTGAATCAGGACACTACCCAGAATGGGAATTAGGTGTACAAATTGTACCTGAAGAAGATGAGCATAAATATGATTTTGATTTATTGGATCCAACAAAATTAATACCTGAAGAAATGGTACCTGTTAAAATAATAGGTAAAATGACTTTGAACAGAAATCCAGAAAACTTTTTTGCTGAGACAGAACAGGTTGCATTTTTACCTGGGCATATAGTTCCAGGTATAGATTTTACAAATGATCCTTTATTACAAGGGCGTTTATTTTCTTATCGCGATACTCAGTTATCTAGATTGGGTAGTCCTAATTTTCATCAAATTCCAATTAATCGTCCTATTGTGGAAACGCATAATAATCAGCGTGATGCCCATATGCAGATGGATATACCTAAAGGACAAACAGCATATTTTCCAAATAGTTTAAGTGGTGGTTGTCCACATCTTTCAAAAATGGCTGAAGGAGCTTTTCATTCTTATGAAGAGCGAATTGATGCTAAGAAAATAAGAACAAGGAGTGAAAGTTTTAATGATCATTTCTCGCAACCTGCATTGTTTTACAGAAGTTTAGCAGATTGGGAAAAAGAACATGTAGCTGCCGCATATACTTTTGAATTAGGAAAATGCAACCATGATCATATTAAACAACGTATGCTTTGGCTAATTTCACAAATTGATACCGACCTCTCTAAAGAAGTAGCGGAAGGACTTGGTATGGAAATACCATCTACTATAGATAAACCTATTAATCAAGCCATAGGAGCAGATGCGGATATAGAAAAACACCAACCTGGTAAGAAGAAAATTTATTTAGAGAAGTCTGAAGCACTGAGCATGGCCAACACCAAATTTGACAGTATTGCAACTAGACAAATAGCTGTATTAGCAGCCGATGGATTTAGCATGAAGAATTTCAAACCTTTTAAACAAAAATTAGAAGAAGAAGGTGCTGTAGTTAAAATTGTAGCTCCACACGGTGGTTCCATAAAGTGCGACGAAGGTATGTCACATAAAGTTGATGCTGCAATTGCAACTACCGAAAGTGTACTATTTGATGCTATTTACATTCCTGGTGGTGAGAAATCCATAAATACATTGCTTAATAATGGAAAATATTTAAAGTTTATAAATGAGACTTTTAAGTATTGCAAAGCTATCGCTGTTAATGATGAAGGTGAGGAGCTATTAAATGCTTCCTTCGTAGTTAATTTTAAAGAGGACAAAGCTATTCATGTTAATGACACTGCATCTAATTTTGTAAGCAGTATCGCTAAACATAGAAATTGGGAAAGAAGACAACATACCAATAACGTTCCGGTATAAATTCAATATTCCTCACATATTAAAATCCATTGAATGTAACATACTTTAATAGAATATTTCAATGCAAGACAATAATGGAAATCTAAGTTAAAATAGTACGTAAATAATTAAACATAGTTAATTATGAAAACTCGAAATATTAAAAATTTAGTTTGTATTGCTGTAGCAGTTCTTGCTTTGAGCTCATGTAAAGACCAAGCAAAAATAGACGCTGATAAAAAAGCTATGGAAGAGAAAATTTCCATGGAAGAAAGTAATATGAAAGCTGAAGAGGCTAAAGTAAAAGAAGAAACGAAGAAAAAAGAAATGATGGCAACCAGTATTGCAGCAGTAGCTAGCAATAACGAAGAACTATCTACATTGGTTTCTGCTTTGAAAGCTGCAGATTTAGATAAAATGTTATCGGAACCTGGAAGTTATACTGTTTTTGCTCCTTCAAATAATGCTTTTGAGAAGCTACCTAAAAAAATGTCTATTGCAGAATTAGGAAAACCTGAAAACAAAGAATTATTGACCCAGGTACTTCAGTATCATGTAGTTTCTGGAGAAATTACTAGCGATAAACTGGTAGAAGCTATAAAGGGAGCAAATGGAAAGTATACATTTACAACGGTTGGCGGTAAAGATTTAACGGCAAGCCTTAAAGGAGAGAAAATTGTTTTAAAAGATGAAAAAGGGAACAAGACTGAAGTTGTTCTTGGAAATGTAAAAGCTTCTAACGGAGTGGTACATATTATTAATAATGTGCTTTTAATGAAGTAAATTTTAAACTGCTATGAATAAAAAAGAGGACCCATCGGATCCTCTTTTTTATACTATTTAACCAACTGTGCTTATTCTTCGCTAGACAATATGTCACTCATTTCTAATTCTTCATCCATTGAATTATCAACCGGAACTGAATCTTTCAAAACATTGAATTTTTCTACACGCTCCATATCATCCTCTTCACCAGAGAAATAAGGAAAAACATCCATAATTGGAGATTCCGCTATAGAAGGTACAGAGTATTCACCCATTGTATCTTTCATAACACTAATGGTATTATCATAAGCTTCCTTTACGTCGTTGGCCTGTATCAATAAATACATATTGGTTTTACGTTCTTTGCCACTTTCTTCATCAAAAGCAATTAGCGATACTTTTGATTTAAACCATCTGTCTGAATTCTCGAACGGATGAATTTCAGCAAAATTAGCAACCTTAATATTCGTAATTTTTATTTCTTCGGTATCGCTTAAATAAGCCGACATTTCTTCTGTAATTCTGCTTTCTGCTTCGGTATACGAAATAGCATCAACCAGAAAAGGTTCTGTTTTCACTTTCAACATACCTGAAGCTTCATCAAGCTTTCTATATTTTATTTTACACTCATACCAAGTTGCGCTCATATTTTCTATTTTTTTTGGGGTGCTAAATATACTCGTTAGCCATAGTTTGCAACGTCAAAAAATGTAATAGATATTCACAATTTAACGGTCGTGATGATAGTACGCTAAAAATTAGACACTTAGAGATATGTTGAATAATTCATGAATTTTGAACTATTGCAAAGTGTAAGAATGGAAAGGAATCTCGATTAAAACAATTCTTCTTTTACTTGGTCATAATACGAATCGCTAATAGGTATTATAACATCAGACAGTAGTAAATCTCTGCCTTTTAATCCCGTTACGCTATTCTTATTAATAATATAAGATCGATGAACTCTCATGAACATAGAACTCGGCAACTCTTGTTCTAAAGCTTTTAATCGCTGATTGCTAATTATTTTCTTATCACCTAAATGGAAGGTAACATACTCACTATCACTAACTACATAAAGAATATCCTCATATTTTACTTTATGTAGGTCATAGCCAGATTTTATAGTAATGGTATCGGTCTTTTCAATGATTTTACTCGGTTTCACTTTATTTACGGCAGTAACAAAACGCTCAAACGTTATCGGTTTTAATAGGTAATCAACTGCATTTAACTCATAGCCTTCTAAGGCGTATTGTGAGTATGCTGTGGTAAAAATTATCTTAGTATTGGAATCAACCATTTTGGCAAAATCTGTTCCTTTAATTTCGGGCATTTGAATATCCAAGAACAACACGTCTACGTCATGTTCTTTCATTAATTGTAAAGCCTCTAACGGATTCTCAGCCTCGCCTACCAAATTTAAATAATCTAACTTTTGTATATAAGTTATGAGTAGGGCACGTGCCAATTCTTCGTCATCTACGACTATACAATTTATTCTATTCATTCAATTGAAGTTTTAAATTCACTTTAAAAGCCTCTGTGGTTTCATTTATAACCAATTCATGTCGGTTTGGATATAGAATTGCCAAACGTTTCTTTACATTTTCTATTCCAATACCACCAACATCATCCTTTACTATCTTAAATTCAGGTTTACTATTCTCTAATTCAAAATCAAGACTATTTTCGGTAGCATTAATTTTTAGATTAATAAATGTACCAGTTACTTTTTCAATATTACTATGCTTTAAGGCATTTTCCAAAAAAGGAATCAATAACATGGGTACAATTTGAATATTCTGGTTTTCTATAGAAAAAGAAGTCGTTATAGGATATGTTTTACTGCTTTTAAGACAAAACAATTTTATATAATTTTCAATATAATCTATCTCTTTATAAAGCGGTACAATCTCTTGCTCACACTCATACAAAACATACCTAAGCATATCAGACAAATAACTAATACTCTTTTGCGTTCTTCCAGAATCTATTGCAGATAATGCATATATATTGTTTAAGGCATTGAATAAAAAATGCGGATTGATCTGCGACTTTAACAGCTTCAATTCTGTTTGTAATGCTTCATTTTTATTAATGACTATTTCCTCTTCTTTGCGCTGAGCTAATAGAAATATCTCCACAAGCGTACCAATCACATAGGCAATTGCAATCAATAATAAATTGATAAAGAACCGCGATGGAGGTCTACGGTTACTTTCTAATGGTGGTCCATTTTCAAATCTAGGTCCTGACCCTGGTCCAAGCCCTTCGGGTCTCGGTCCTAATCTAGGTCCAGGTGCCTGGTCTACGTTTTCTAACCCAAGTATCTGGTTTGGTACAACGTTGGTTAACACTAAAGTGACTACAAAAACTGTGATTAAAGAGACAATAGTAAATGCTATATACTTTTTCTTTAATAATAGTTGAGGAACCGTATAGTAGATTAATATGGCAATAACTAATATCTGAAATACGAGAGCCATTCCGTTTACCACTGCAAATTGAATATCACTTCCGCTAAAAATCCAAGCAGTTGACCAAATCAGTAACCATAGTGCTACGTGAAATATAAAATTCTTATGTCTGTTCATGTTGCAAATAAAAGGAATAATAATTCAAACAAACCCCATAAACAAGGCTATAAACCGGTGATATTAAAGTGTTCGCTGTCCAAAATATGGCTTTCACTTAAAAGTAAACGGCAAACACTTAATGCGCTCATATTACATTGAAGTTTCTCACATCTTTGTTCTCGAATAGTAATTATTAAATTAAAACATATGAAACGTATTACACTAAAAACAGGATTATTATTTGCCATGTTGGTTGCTTTTGGAACCGTTACCGCAAATGCACAATCTAAAGGAGAAAGAAAAGAACCACCAACGGCTACCGAGCTTTTAAAGCAAATGGATAAGGACGAAGATGGTCAACTTTCTAAAGAAGAAGTAAAAGGACCTTTAAAAGATGATTTCGATAAAATTGATACTGATGAAGATGGTTTTCTTACTGAAGAAGAATTAGAAAAAGCTCCTAAACCAAAAGGAAGACCTAGAAACTAATTCAAATTAACCCTTAAAATTTTACACATGAGTTATAAAGATATCAAGTCTGTTTTTCCGATTGAAAAGATTTTATTTTTCATATTCATTTCTGTTTTTATTGCCTGTAGTGATGATGACACAGTAACAAGTACTGACGAGGATGAAGAAGAAATAGTTGAAAAGGAAGAAGTTAGTACTACTATTGACGATACCGATTTTGAAGCTACAGATTGGACCACCGCAACACACAGTAAAGATGCCGACCCAGATTTTGACGAGGTATTTGAAGATAATGTGGTAAAACGCCTTGATATTGTTATAACCGAGGATCGTTGGGAAAGTATGTTAGATAACATGACATCTCTTTATGGTTCCTTTGGCGGATCTAGCCAAGGAGGCGGACCAGTGGGCACTACATCAACTGATGAGGATCCTATATTTGTTCCTGCAGAAGTATTCTATGAAGGTATTGAATGGTATAGAGTTGGTGTTCGATTTAAAGGAAACTCTAGCTTACAATCTACTTGGCAAGCAGGTAACTTAAAACTTTCCTTTAAACTAGATTTTGATGAGTATGAAGATGATTATCCTCAAATAGATAATCAACGCTTTTATGGATTTAAGAAGTTAAGTCTTAAAAATAACTTTGACGATAAATCAATGCTTCGTGAAAAAGTGGCAGCAGATGTGTTTCGCAGTGCAGGGTTGGCCGTTTCAAACACTGCATTTTACACGGTTTATGTCGATCATGGCGATGGCCCTATTTATTTCGGATTGTACACCCTTGTAGAAGAAGTTGATGATACCGTAATAGATGAGCAGTTTTCTGATGATGACGGAAATTTGTATAAGCCAGATGGTGATGCCGCTACTTTTGCCGCAGGTACTTATGATGAAGATGAATATGTTAAAAAGACAAATGAAGATGATGCCGATTTTTCTGATGTAGAAAGTCTTTTAAATATTCTACATGATGCGTCAAGAACAACAGATGCTGCAGCATGGAGAACAAATTTAAATGCAACACTTGATACTGATGTATTCTTGAAATACTTAGCTACCAATACTATTATTCAAAATTGGGATACCTATGGTAGAATGTCACATAACTACTATCTATATAACAACCCAGATAACAGTAAGTTAACGTGGATACCATGGGACAATAATGAAGCTCTACAAACCGGTAAACAACAAGGTTCTGCAGCGTTAGATTTCTCAAATATTACAGCATCGCAATGGCCTTTAATATCATACTTGTATACTGATGATGTTTACCAAGCTAAGTATGATGCCTACGTTCAAGAAGTTATTGAAGGTCCTTTTAACGAGGCAACGGTACAAGCATTATATGCTAGCTATTCCACGCTAATTGAACCTTATGCAACTTCTGAAACTGAAGGGTATACCTTTTTAAACTCTAGTGCAGATTTTCAGAATGCGGTGAATGAATTAAATGCCCATGCCACAAGTAGAACTGCGGCAGTAAATAGTTACCTAAATAGATAATAATTGTTGTTGATGTTAGCTCAAAGCTTCGTGAGAAATCATGTAGCTTTATTTAAACACAAAAGTCTTACAACGGATTACAAAATAGCTTTCAATGGTATTGTTCAGAAAGGTTAGAAGTAAATTATTAAGGCTAGAAAAGTTTAAAACGTACTTCGTTTACGCGCTTGGCGAAATAGCATTAATAGTAGTAGGTCTATTGATTGCCTGGAAAATCAACAACATAAATGAAATTAAAAAAAATAGGGTAGTATAACTTAAAATTTATAAAAGCTTAAGTCAAGAACTGGACACTAATTTAATAGTTCTCGATAGTGCAATTGTAAGTTATACAAAGAGCATTCAAATGCTACATAACACTTTAAATTATTTAGGTGATTATACAGCTATCAGCGTGTGAAAAACTACGGTTTACAATCGAACTATCCAGATTTATTGGCGAGTAGAGGGTACCAAAACGGAGTAATACATAGACTCTTACAGACTAAAGGTCAATTGGCTATAGCAAAAAACTTAAGAAGTAAAACTATTGCCACGAAAATAGATCAAGAATTACACAGATCATAAATGCGTAGAATATATTGAAAACATCATCGCGATTTCATCTAAAACTGATTGAATTAAAACAAAAGTCAGTATCGATAAATCATTAATCTGAAAGTTAACGGGTATTCGCTGAAAACTATGTCTTATTCACTGATTTGCACATTTTGGTATGCGTTAAGTACTTAGTATTGTATTGATTATAAATAGAAAATTAGCTCAAATTAAATATTATGAAAAAAAATAGTTTAAAAAATGTTCCTTCATTTTCCTTTGTATCGGCATTGGTATTGATTTCTGTAATCGCTTGTAGCAGCGATAGCACAGATGATACTATTATCAGTGACGAATCTACTATAGAAGATGAAGAAGTAGTTACCGAATTACATGCAGCCTACGCCGCATTTAATTCCGATGCGGTAACCGTTTATTTAGATGGTTCTGACGTAGTTATCGAAACTACAGGGTTACCTAATCATGAAACAATTTATTGGGGAGAAGGTAATGCCTTGTATAGAGAAGAACCTGATGTTGACAAAACCCCAAGTATTATGTCTAGCAATAATAATGCGACAACGATTCGTATAGATGCAATACCAAATTTAACCGGTAGCACCATTGAAACAGAATTAGGTACTATTGGTATCGCTGTAAGTGGTTCTTCATTATTTAATGACCAAGAAGGTGGTGGTGCACTAGATCAAGCAGCTGGTAGTTTAGATTGGACAGGCGCTCATATCGGTCCTGGTGTTTATCACTATCACTTAGAGCCAAAAGCGTTTACTGATGATGATGAAAACTTAGTAGGAATACTGTTAGATGGTGTTTTTATTTATGGTCGTAAATGTAATTCAACAGGAGATTATCCTTCAGATCTTGATGCTTCTGGCGGACATACCACTATTACTCAATACACTGATGGTGAAGTAGAATATCATTACCATATTATAAATGAAGTTTATTCAACAACAGGATCATACTTAGCATTTGCCGGTCCTTACCAAGGATATTAAAAATGAGAATAGTTCACTTCCATATTATTTGTTTTATACTGATTTTTCAAATTGGTTGTAAGAATTCAACAGAGCCCAAAACTTTGGTGGAGAAACCAATAGAAATTAAGCAAGAAACTAAATTTAAAGAAGAGTTGACATTAAATCAATTGGAAGGAACTTGGTATTATAAAAACTCACCTTATGATGGTTATTCAATAGCCTTACATGAAAATGGTACTTTGGCAGAAAAGGTGGGTTTTATAAAAGGTAAAAGAGAAGGTAAAGCCCAAAAATGGTCTGAAGCCGGAGTTTTACGAGTGGCATATCACTATAAAAATAATCGACTTGAAGGTTCTTATAAAAGCTGGTGGGAAAATGGTCAATTAGCGCAAGATGCTAATTACGTTAATGGTAATATGAACGGGGTTGAAAAGAAATGGTATCCAGACGGGCAATTGGCAAAAAAAAGACAATTGTTAAATGGTAAGGAAGAAGGTTTACAAAAAGCATGGTTGCAAAATGGAACTTTGTACGTAAACTATGAAGCTAAAAACGGACGTATTTTTGGATTACGGAGAGCAAATTCTTGTTATCAATTAGAAGATGAAGTTGTAATTAAATCAGAAAACGAATTATTATGAACAAGACAGTACTTTCTATAGTTGTTATATTACTTTTTGCTGCTTGTAAACAAACGGTAAAAAAAGAGAATATTCAGGTAACTGAAACCAGTAGGGTAGAGCACTTGCCATTTTATAACGATGAGTCATTTACGCCACATTGGATAACTCCAAATACTGAAGAAGAGAAACAATTTCATAAAATTCCAGATTTTAAATTGGTGGATCAATTAGGAGATACATTGACGCAAAAATCATTTGATAATCAAATTTATATTACGGACTTCTTTTTTACGAGTTGCCCAGGTATTTGCTTGAAGATGACCAATAATATGACCAAGGTACAAGAAGCCTTTTTAGATAATCCGGAAGTAGCTATTCTTTCACATTCCGTTACTCCATCCATAGATTCGGTTTCTGTTCTTAAAACATATGCTGAAAAGAACGGAGTTATAGATTCTAAATGGCACTTAGTTACAGGTGATAAAACTGAAATTTACAACTTAGGTAGAAACGAATATTTTGTAGAAAATGATTTAGGTATTCCTAATGATATCAATGATTTTTTACACACAGAAAATTTTCTGTTGATTGATAAAAACAAGCACATAAGAGGCATTTATAACGGACTCAATAGAGCGTCTGTTGCCCAATTAATAACCGATGTAAATGCATTATTGAAAGAAATGTAATATCTACTAGCTTAGTTTTACGTTGAATAGACTATATAATTGTATCCCTAGTATTAGGTATATTAATGTTAAAAATTGAATTACAACCTATTAACAATCAATCCCCTATTAAAAAATACTTACTTTTATATGGCTTACAAAACATAATCCTCCGGTTTTTACGAGCAGTAACCTTGTAAAAAATACCAACATGCCCATATACATGGATAGACACGATGTGTCTCAAGGAGTAACCGCAGAGGATGTAGCAGATCTACATAATCAAGATTTAATTGTTCAGCATAAATATTGCTGTAAAGGTCTAAGCTATTGGTTCGACGAAGACCGTTCTACCGCATTTTGTTTAGTCGAAGCTCCAAATATGGAAGCGATTATAGAAATGCATACCAATTCACATGGTGATGTGCCTAACACTATAATTGAAGTCGATACTAGTATTGTCGAATCTTTTTTAGGACGCATTGAGGACCCATCCAAATCTCAAAAAAAAGAACTAAATATTGTCAATAATCCTAGTTTTCGAATTTTGGCTGTACTAAAATTTATGGATAGACAGTATTCAACTTCTCCGAAAAAAAGAGTACTAGAAAAAATAAAAAACATCATTGAAAAATATGCAGGTCGACTCATAGACAGTCATAAAGAATATCTGCTGATATCTTTTACATCTACAACCAACGCACTACATGGTATTTTAGAATTGAAAAAGTATTATGTTCTAACTAAAAAAAGTACAGAACAAATTCGTATTGGTATTGGAGCAGGAGTACCAATTACCCAAAACCATGGTTTTTTTGAAGAAACGATTAAGACTGCAAAACGTTTAACAGATATTCAACATTCGCATATCATTGTAACTACAGAAGTTAAAGAGTTATATGAGAGTGAAAATCAGAACAAAAGATTAAATCCTGATATATTTAAAATACTCCTTTTTCAAGAAGAAGAGTTTCTAAACGATGTTATGAATTATTTAGATAGCGAATGGCAAAATCCCAATTTATGTGTAGACGATTTTTGTTCGCATTTGGGGTTAAGCAATTCTCAATTATATCGAAAGACCAAAAGTCTACTACAAACATCAACCAATTATTTAATTCAAAGACATCGGTTGAATAAGGCTATCAAACTTTTGATTAAAAAAGATATGAACATTTCTGAATAGCATTTGAAACAGGGTTTAATAGTGCGGCATATTTTACAAAATGCTTTCAAAAAGAATATAATATTCTGCCTTCCAATTATTTAAAAAGTGTTTAAAAGAATAATTTGACTTTTATATTAATGACCGAAAAGTTATAGTATTTGGTTGAAATGTAGAATTTACAATGAAAAAGCATGGCTAGATTTGGAAGATAAAACCAAAACAATCAATGTCATGAAAAAAATTATCATCCTTATTTACGGTATTCTAGCTTATTTTATTTTCCTAATTGCTTTTCTGTATGCCATAGGTTTCGTCAATAATTTATGGGTGCCAAAAAGTATAGATTCCGGTGTTGAAATAGATACACTAAATGCTTTACTTATAAACGTTGGCTTGCTAAGTGTTTTCGCCTTACAACATAGTGTTATGGCAAGACCGGCATTTAAAAAATGGTGGTTTAACATTATAGGCAAAGCAGCAGAGCGTAGTACCTATATACTCTTATCTAGCCTGGCGTTACTATTAATTTATTGGCAATGGCAGCCAATGACTTCGGTGCTATGGTCTGTAGATAATGTAGTTTTAGCTTCTATTATTCAAGGAGTTTTTTTTATGGGTTGGTTAATCGTTTTATTATCTACGTTTATGATAAGCCATTTTGAACTGTTCGGTCTCACTCAAATCGTAGATAATCTTAAAAACAAGTTAACCAAAGAACCTTCATTTAAGGTCAACTATTTCTACGGGCTGGTACGTCATCCTATTATGCTAGGTTTTATAATTGCTTTTTGGGCTACACCAACTATGACTATAGGTCATCTATTATTCGCAGTAGTAACAACCTGCTATATTCTAATTGCAGTTAAATTTCTAGAGGAGAAAGACCTAAAAAAGGCATTAGGTACAACCTATATCGATTATCAAAAAAAGGTTCCCATGATTATCCCTTTTACCAAATTATCGAATAATAATACCATAGACCCACAAGGTTTGAAAAGTGGAATTTAATAATCTAAAATATAAAATCATGAATCTAGATACACAATCATGTTCAGAAAGTTTAGTTGAAAGCTTACGAAAGCTAATAAATTGTGCCATAATAACACCGACCGACCAAAACTATAATACGTCTCGTAAAGTATATAATGCCATGATAGACAAAAATCCTGGAGTCATGGTTATGTGCACGAATACTACTGAAGTACAAACCGCTGTAAACTTTGCAAGAAATAATAATTTACTCGTTGCAATTAGAGGAGGTGGACACAATGGTGGCGGATTAGGATTATGTGATGACGGAATGGTCATTGATTTATCAGGTCTAAAATCAATTACCGTCAATACAGAAAATAAGACCGTAAAGGTAGGTGGTGGATGTATTTGGAACGAGGTAGACAATGCCACGCATGAGCACGGTTTGGCAATACCTTCCGGCATGGTTTCAAGTACCGGCGTTGGGGGACTTACACTAGGTGGTGGTGTTGGATATCTTTCTAGAAAATACGGGTTAACCATTGATAACCTCCTGGAAGCTGAAATGGTTTTGGCAGATGGTTCCATAGTAACCACTAACAAAGATGAACTTCCTAATTTGTTTTGGGCTATTCGCGGGGGTGGCGGTAATTTTGGAATTGTGACTAAATTTACTTTTCAGGCACATCAACAGAAAATGGTATATGGAGGACCAACATTGTGGCCCATAGAACAAACTGAGGAGATAATGGGTTGGTTTGATGGTTATATAAGAAACGCGCCAGATGATATAAACGGCTTTATCGCTACTATGATAATTCCCGAATCGCCATTTCCTGAACACCTACATAATAAGAAGTTTTGCGCCATTGTTTGGTGTTATACAGGTGAAATGGACAAAATGGATGAAACTTTTGCTCCGATTTTAGAAAAGAATCCCTTATTTGCTCATATGGGAGAAATGCCTTATCCGGCTATGCAATCTATGTTCGATGGTTTGTTTCCAACAGGAATGCAATGGTATTGGAGAGCCGATTTTTTTAAATCTTTGACTCCTGAAATTACCGCTCAGCATTTAAAATTTGGTTCTGAAATTCCGACGCCACTATCACAAATGCATTTATACCCAATAACAGGTGTCGCAAGTAGGGTAGGAGCAACCGAAACTCCTTGGGCTTACCGTGATGCTGATTATTGTGGTGTATACGTTGGTGTTGATCCCAACCCAAATAATGCTACTAAAATTACGGAGTGGTGTAAAGGATATTATGATGCATTGCATCCATATACCGCAGGTGGTGCCTATTCTAATTTTATGATGGATGAAGGTCAAGAACGGGTACAAGCGAGTTATAAACACAACTATAATCGTTTGGCAGCTATAAAACATCAATATGACCCCACTAACTTTTTTAGGGTAAACCAGAATATTGTTCCAAAATCATAATTTAAGAATATTTAAAACGGATTTGATACAGTATGTTTTGTTTTAGGTAATGAATTCAATTGATGAATTTATATATAAAGTGGATGATAATAATTGTGGATTTAGGGTGAAGAATACGGCTGAACAAAGTACGTGTCCGTTTTAAAGATATGAAATGTAATTATAGATCAATTAGCATACGAGTATAGATATGCCTTCTGACTACAGGCAGGACAAACTTAATATTCTCATATGATGCGGAATAATTTGTATCAAAAATATTAAGGTTTAATTACCATATAAAACTAAAAAAGCCTGCAAATTGCTTGCAGGCTTTTATATTGAATATGAAATGCTATTACTTCAAAGCAGCTAATAATTTCTCTGCTACTACTTCGGATGAAGCTGGGTTCTGACCTGTTATAAGATTTCCATCTTGTACAGCGTAAGAAGCCCAATCTTCTTTCTTAGAATAAATTCCGCCATTTTCTTGTAGCATGTCTTCTACCAAGAAAGGAACAACCTCAGTTAATTGAACAGCCGCTTCTTCACTATTTGTGAACCCGGTTACTTTTTTACCATTTACTAAAGCTTTACCATCTTTTCCCTTTACACCTTTTAAAGCTGCAGGAGCGTGACATACAAAAGCAATTGGTTTTTCTTGTTCATTGAATGTTTCAATCAATTTGATTGAAGTAGCGTCGTTTGCTAAATCCCATAACGGTCCGTGACCACCTGGGTAGAAAACTGCATCAAAATCAGAAGCATTTACATCAGCTAATTTTTTAGTGTTGTTGATAACACTCTGAGCATCTTTATCTTCTTTATAACGCTTTGTATCTTTTGTCTGAGCATCTTCGGTATCACTACTTGGGTCAATTGGTGCTTGACCGCCTTTTGGTGTAGCTACTGTAATTTCTACACCTTTGTCTAATAATGCGTAATACGGAGCTGCAAACTCTTCAATCCAAAATCCTGTTTTCTTTCCTGTGTCTCCTAATTGATCGTGAGACGTTAATACAAATAATATTTTCATTGTTTTTTGTTTTAAGTTATTGATTTATAGCGAGTCTAAATGTTAGACCTTTACTATCATTTTTCCTTTATTTTTACCATCCATCATATCTAAGAACGCTTGTGGCGTATTCTCAAATCCTTCAACAACAGTTTCTTTATACTTTAATTTACTTTCACCTAACCAAGTTGCTAATTGCTTCATAGCTACAGGGAATTTATCGGCGTAGTTAGAAACAATAAATCCTTGCATTAAAGCACTATTCTTAACCAAGAAAGGTTGTACAGCAACAGCCATAGGTAGTTCGGTTTTGTTGTAGACCGAAATAGCGCCACAAATGATAATTCTTGCGAACTGATTTATGTTAAATAAAACAGCATCAGAAATTGGACCCCCTACATTATCAAAATAGATATCAACTCCTTTTGGTGCCGCTTCTTTTATGGCAGCTTTCATATCATTAGTAGTTTTATAATTGATACCATGATCAAACCCAAATTCAGATTTTAGCATATCAATTTTTTCATCTGTACCAGCAATACCAATAACATTAAGTCCTAGTATTTTACCGATCTGACCAACAACACTACCAACTGCACCAGCAGCGCCAGATACCACTAAAGTTTCTCCTTTTTTAGGTTTACCTATTTCGTGAAGTCCTAAAAAGGCAGTTAACCCAGTCATACCAACAATACCTAAATAAGCACTTAGTGGGGCTTTACTTTTATCTATCTTCTGTAAGCCTTCGCCAGTTGAAATTTGTTTCTCTTTCCATTGCAATAAGCCTGAAACAAAATCTCCTTTTTTGAATTTGTCGTTCTTGGTTTCAATAACTTCAGCTACAATACCTGAGCTAATTGGCTCACCAACATTGAAGGGAGGTACATAAGATTTTGCATCGCTCATACGACCACGTAAATAAGGGTCAACAGAGATATATTTTGATTCTAAAAGTATTTCACCTTCAGATACATTTAAGTTATTCTCTAATTCTATAAAATCGAAATCTGCGAGGGTAGGAGTACCTACCGGACGCTGTTTTAAATTAATTGACTTAATCATAAGTTATTTATTTAATTTTTAAATATGTCAGATGTTATCTATGAGTTGATACACGGTATACATCAGAAAATTCAATATGCTATTTTTATACAATTCAAAGGTATTACAAAAAAAGAATGAACATTCATTTTTTAACGAAAGTTTATAAAAATAGAAATCATATAATAGACAAAAGGCAGTCATTTGACTGCCTTTTATTTTGTCACTTTTTACTTCTCATCCATTATAATAATAGACTTTACATTAACGAACTCTTTCATTCCGAACCCGCCATGTTCACGACCGTAACCAGAATCTTTGACTCCGCCGAAAGGCATTGAAGGTTCTGCTAATCCGAAGGAATTAATAAAAACCATTCCTGTATCAAAATGCTTTTCAGCAAGTTCTGTAGCCTTATCAATATCTTTAGAAAAAATTCCTCCACCGAGACCAAATCTACTGTCATTCGCTATTCGCATAGCGTCTTCATCATCTTTAGCTTTAATCAATGATGCAACCGGTCCGAATAACTCATCATCATACGCTGGCTGACCTGGCATTACATTGCCTAATACCGTGGCAGGGTAGAAGTAGCCTTCACCATCTGGAATTTTTCCGCCACATAATATTTCAGCACCTTTTTCGACGCTTTCGAGAACTTGTTCGTGAATTTCTTTTCTTAAATCTTCACGAGCCATTGGTCCTAATTCCGTTTCCTTTTTCTTAGGATCGCCAACTTTTAAGGCATCCATAGCTTTAACGAATTTTTCTTTGAATTCATCATAAACTTTCTCAGTTGCAATAAATCGTTTGGCAGCGATACAGGTTTCTCCATTATTATAAATACGGCCCATTACACTTTTTTCTACCGCTAAATCAATATCTGCATCTTCTAAAACTAAATAGGCATCATTACTGCCTAATTCTAGCACCGTTTTCTTTAATTGCGCACCTGCTTTTTCTCCAATTTTCTCACCTGCCACTGGGCTACCGGTTAAAGTTACCCCTCTTATTAATTTGTGTTCTATAATGGCATTAGACTGATCATGTTCGATTATCATAACATTAAAAAGTCCGGCAGGCAAACCAGCAGTATCAAAAATGGTTTTTAATAATTTCGCTGTTCCTGTTACGTTCGAAGCATGTTTTAAAAGAATACTATTACCTGCCATAAGATTTACGATAGTATATCGTAATACTTGATAGCTTGGATAGTTCCAAGGTTGAATTCCGTAAATAATTCCCATTGGGGAATAGGTAATAATACCTTTTCCTCCATTAGATAACTCTCGTTTTTCGTTCTTTAAAAATCCTGGCGCATTCTCGGCTGAATAATCACAAATTGATGTACAAAGGTCAACTTCATGCTCGCTTTGAGAAAGTAGCTTACCCATTTCATCGGTCATTAATTCCGCCAGCTCTTTCTTATAATTTTGAAGTTCTTTACCGATAGATTTTATAATCTCGCCGCGTTCTTCAATAGATTTCATTTTCCATTTCATAAACGCCTTATGAGATTGTTGTATGCTTTCTTCTACTTGGTCATCTGTCATATAAGTATGCGATGTAATTTCTTTACCAGTAGTAGGATTTATTGTTTTGAATGTATCTTGTTTTGTTGTCGTAGACATAGCTTTTTTTTAAATTAATTATATTATTGTTGGTCACTTGGCACCAAATAGACATCATTGATATTTACACGTTTTGGTTGTGTTAATACGTAGTAGATAGAATTTGCAATATCTTCAGCCTCTAAGGTGTCCATTTTTTGCATTTCCTTTATTTTCTCTTTGATATCCTCATCGCTAATGGTGCTAGTTAGATTTGTAGCAACTGCACCAGGTTCTATTGAAGTAATATTAATACCGTATTTAGGTGCCAATTCTTGACGAAGACCTTCTGAAAACATTTTTACTGCAGATTTTGTCGCGCAATACACCGCACCACCAGGAAAATACCTATTCGCAGCCATTGAAGAAATGTTGATGATATTACCGCCTTTATTTTCTATCAACTCTGGTAATACTGCAGCCACACCATTTAAAACTCCTTTTATATTTACATCTACCATTTTATCCCACTCATCGGTTTTTAGCTTTTCTACAAATGACAAAGGCATTAATCCGGCATTATTTACCAAACCGGAAATTTTGCCAAATTCTCGTTTTGTTTTAGATACCACTTTCTCGAAATCACTTTTTTTGGTTACATCGCCTGTAACAACTAAAGCTTCTCCGCCTTTTTTGGTAATCTCAGATTTTAAGTCATTCAGCTCATCTTCACTTCTTGCCATTAAGACCACTTTGGCTCCGTTATCTGCTAATTTGATTGCTGTTGCTCTACCTATACCACTAGATGCACCAGTTATTATAATTACTTTATCTTCTAAATTCATTGTATCTTATTTTGATTAGACCACAAGATATCGGTAGTATCTAATAACTTTTAATCATATGAATTCAAGTATTGACCGATAAGGTATTGAGCTAAGGCTTTACCGATGTGAGCTAAAAAACGACTCTATTTGCTGCTAAATGAAGTTTGAATTGGAAATTATAAAGACGGTTACTTAATTAAATGCCACTAATTTGACCCTTCTTTTTTAATGACTATTTAGAATTATTGAATGATGACAAATTCTGATATGGCAGCGACCTGTTTATCTGTAAAAGATGCACAAGCCGTTATTATAGGTTGTACAGAAATTCCGTTAGCGATTCAATATGAAAAAATAGAAGATAGTTCGATATTCGATGCGACTACGGTCTTAGCAAGAGCATTGATCAGGGAATCTAAAAAGATGGAAATGACTGCCTAACTAGCACAAGCGCCTCGTGCAAGAATCATATAATTGCCATTATTTTTAAATTCTTTTATAGAAGTACCTACATAGCGTTTAAAGGTTTTTGACAAATGACTAACATCTGTAAAGCCTAAATCGTCGGCTATTTGTGTAAGGGTATAATCGGAATTTAATAAACGAATTTCAACTAGTTTTAACCTAGCTTTAATGATGTATTCACGTAAAGAGATATGTACCTGCTTTTTAAAATATTCACTTACATAGGTTGGCGACATCATAAAAACTTCAGCTAGATTTTCGACCTTTAGCAATTCGGTTCTATCTATATTTTCATTGATATAGGTGAGCATTTTAGTGATTCTCTCTTCTGAAACTTTCGCATCTGTATCGAAATAATTACTCTTCTTAATATTCCTAATTAATATCTCTAAAATACTGGTCATTAAACTAGTGATAAGGTTTACCGAATCAGTACCATAATTTCTGGTTTCTAAGAGAATCATACCAAATAGATTATTAATATGAAGCTTATCTGTTTCTGACTTAATGATATCGCCCGGTAATTGATTGTAATTAGAAAGAATATATGATGCCTCTTTAAACCACTCGTTTTTACCAACCTGTCTATGGTTTGGAGTTCTAAAAAAGGAGTCCGTAAATTTTAAGAAAACGAATTTCGTAGGCTTTTCAATTGTAAATGAATGGCACTTTAAGGGTGGCAACAAAAACATACTGCCCTCTTGGTAATCAAAATTATTATAGTTTATACATTGCGTTCCTTCTCCTGATTTTATTAAAACCAATTCGAAAAAGTTATTCTTAACTGGTCTTACTTTCCAAGAAGACAATTCTACTTCTTGTATTTCAAAAGGTTTAATTGCATCTATAATTTGCATAATCTTGTATTAATCGTGCGAATATAGCTCAATTTGGTTTGAAACAGAACTGAAATAGGTGTACAAACCTCTATATATACTATTTAATCCTTTTAATTTACCGGTATGGCTTTTAATTCCTAATTCTTAAATATTATACTCCAACGATAAACACTCGCCAGAAATAAGATTTATATTCTAATCTCTATTTTTACAAAAAACCAATAATTTTGATTTTAAAATACATTCAAAAGCACTCCATATTATCTATTTCTGTAGGCATCATTTTTATATGCACTTTAATTGTATTTTTTGCAACAGAAGCAAGTTATACCGCTATTGAAAGTGCCTCGTTATGGGTTCGTAACTATTTTGGGTACTTCTATTTATATTTAGGTTTTGGTTGTGTCGTAGCATTATTGCTGATTGCTTTTTCTACCTATGGAAACATAAAATTAGGCAAGTCATCTTCTAAACCAAAATACACCCTTTGGTCGTGGATAGCCATGTTATACAGTGCCGGTATGGGTTCTGGCATTTTATTACGGGCGGTACAAGAACCAGTTTATATGCAGCAAAATCCGCCATTTGCATCTGGCTTTTCAAATGAAACCGTTGCTTTGGAATTCACGTTTTACCAATGGGGAATTACTGCTTGGGCATTTTACGGACTATTTGCTGTTATCGTTGGCTATGCCCTGCACGTTAAAAAAAAGAAAGTCAGAATTAGCGCTACAATTGAAGACCGTATTAAAAGTAAACCTATTAGAGGCAGCGTAGATATTATCACCATTATCACAACTATTTTCGGATTAATTGCTGCAATTGGCTTGGGTACCACACAAATTAATGGCGGACTTAATCATGTTTTTAATGCAGATTTCGGAATAACGACAACGATTATTCTGTGTATTTGTATATCAACAATAGCGTGTTATTCTGCTTGGCAAGGTGTTAATAAAGGAATCAAAATTTTCTCCAAATTAAATATTATTGTTACGCTGGTCATTCTTTTATTCGTATTTTTTACAAGCGATGTACGAGGCATTATAATTTCGTTTTTTACTGCGTTGTATCGGTATATCATAGACTTTATACCGATGAGTTTGGCTATTGGCAATTACAATCCTGGGTTGGAATTCTTAACAGATTGGACTTTTTATTATTGGGCATTTTGGTTGGCTTGGGCGCCTTTTACAGGTATTTTTATTGCTCGTATTTCTAAAGGTCGTACCATTAGGCAACTACTTTTGGGTGTGTTAATTATTCCTAGTTTAGGAACCTTCTTCTGGTTTTCTGTCTTTGGATCTTCAGCTTTTAATTTAATCGAAACTTGGGGTACTTACGATAATCAATTCGGTAATGTATTCTCGTCTATATTTGTGTTTTTTGAACATTATCCGTTCGCTACAGTATTAAATATAACATCGATATTTTTATTAATTAGTTTTTTGATTACATCAGTCGATTCTGCAGTATTCGTATTAAGCATGTTTACCGATAAGGGTTCTAAAAATCCGAATAAAACCCATCGTGTTATATGGTCTATTTTCATCTTATTGGCAACCATTGCTTTAATACTTTTAGGTAATATTAAGGCAAATGTCAATGTTTTAGAAGCTGTACAACGCTTGCTTATTATCACCTCGCTACCGTTCTCATTTTTTATCATTATTATGTTTGGCTTTTTTGTAAAAGATCTTAGAAAAACCCGACCAAAAGACAATAATTGAAAGGAAAGTTACAATGGATGTATTCAATCAAAGAGATTTGTTTTCTACCGATGAAGTCCGAAAAACCGAATTTGATTTTCCTGGTGCTGATATTTTTTTATTTGAAAATTTCTGTTCAAATGAAGAAAGCGATAGACTATACACCAGTCTTTTAAATAACACCAATCGGGAGCAAGATCAACTTCTTATTTACGATAAAGAAATAGACTTATCTAGATTAACGGCTTGGCACGGAGATACCGATGCAGATGAGTCTTATGCACATACCAAAAGTAAAGTACTCCCTTGGACCGAAGGTTTACTTTTTATAAAAAAACGTATAGAGCAAAAGGTAGATGTCAAATTTATACTGTGTTTGCTCAACTATTATAGAGATGGGGAAGACAGCGTTAATTGGCATCGTGACTACACTGGAGAAAAATGGAAAAATACGGTCATTGGTTCGGTCACTTTTGGCGCGACTAGATCATTTCAACTCAAACATGCAACTAGAAAAGATTTAAAACGAGTAGATATCCCTTTGGCACACGGCAGCTTACTGATTATGCAAGGAGCAACACAAGAAAACTGAATGTATAAAATTGCGAAAACTACAACGAAAATTCTGACTAGGATTAATCTCACTTTTAGGTGGGTTAGTTAATTTTTTGTTCATCAATCTTTACCTTTGAGTAATTAATTTTATCACTCATTTAAAACATCTTATGAAAAAATCATATTTAACCTTAGTAGTACATATTTTAGTAAAAGAAGCATATAGAGAAGAAATAAAAGCTGCATTGCTTAAGCTCATTAGTCCTACTAGAGGCGAAGAAGGTTGTATTGCTTATGATTTACACCAAGATAATGACAACCCAAACCTATTCTTATTTCATGAAAAATGGGTAAATCAAGAATATTTAACCAAACATTCTCAAAGTGACCACATTGCCGCATATAGAATTGTTTCTAAAGATAAATTAGAGAACGTTACTGCTTACAAAATGACGGAGCTTACCAACTAGACTATTAATAATAAAGGTTTTATATCTAAAAAATATAGTACAAACCAGTATTTATATTGGCTTACAGCTTGTTTTGGCCATGTTTTAATATTTGATTGCTCAAAAACCTGTTTTTGTACATACATCACCTTTTTTTTATACTACAACATAGGCTCATTACCTATATATCTTTGTCTCAAAATTAAACAACAGACATAAAATATATAAAATGAGCACACCTAACATTGCCAAAGTAGACATACTAAACGCTTTTAATTACAGACACGCTACCAAGGAATTTGATGCTACAAAAACCATTTCTGATGCCGATATGAAATTTATCTTAGAAACGGCACATTTATCGCCTAGTTCATTTGGTTTTGAGCCCTGGCATTTTGTGGTGGTACAGGACAAAGAGTTAAGAGAGCTTTTAAAACCTGTTGCTTGGGGCGCGCCTTTAAAATTAGATACTGCCAGCCACTTTGTTTTAGGTTTAGCTATGAAAGCGCCTATGGTAAAGCACGATGCGCCTTATATAGGGCATATGATGAAAGAGGTAAAACAAATGCCTGCCGAAGTTATAGAAATGTACTCTAAATTTTACAGAGAATTTCAGGAGCGTGATTTTAACCTTGATACCGATAAAAAGTTATTCGATTGGTCTTCTAAGCAAACTTACATTGCATTGGGTAATATGATGACAGCTGCTGCATTAACAGGCATAGATTCTTGCCCAATTGAAGGTTTTCACCAAGAAAAAGCAGAGGCTTTATTACAGGAGAAATTTGGAATTGATACCGATAAATACGGATTGGCTTTTATGGCTGCCTTTGGGTACAGAAAAGCGGACCCAGAGTTTCCTAAATCTAGAAGAGATTTTGATGATATTGTAACTTATAAATAAAACACAATGAAAACATAATTTTTAATACTATTTATACTTATAGTTAGCGTAATCTCAGTCGCGCAGACACCAACAACAGATGATATTAAATCTGTAAACGAAGTTGTAACCGCAGATAATGTAGAATGGGGTTGGTTAAATCCTTTACGAGGCAATAAGAGTCCGGCTGCAGGTAAACTTTGGGAAGATCGTACCAAAAACGAACCAGCGGGATTTTTGGTGAAATTTAAAAAGGGATTTTCATCACCTCCACACATTCACAACATTACGTATAGAGGTATAGTAATTAAGGGTTTATTGCATAATGATGATGAAAATGCAAAGAAACAATTGCTTCCGCCAGGATCATATTGGCAACAGCCAGCAGGAGAAGCGCATATCACTGCTGCTGATGGTGAAGATAATATGGCGTTTTTAGACATTCAAGAAGGTCCGTATTTGGTGAAACCAACATCTGAAGCTTTTGATATTGGCGAAAGACCAGTTAATGTTCATAAAACAAACTTAGTTTGGCTAAACGCTAATGATATACAATGGGTTTCAGAAAAAAATGTAGAAACTGCCTTTTTATGGGGAATTCACGAAAAAAATCAGCTACGTGCCACATTTTTAAAGTTGCCTGCAGGTTTTAAGGGAAGCATTAAAAATTTAAGTCCGAATTTTAGGGCAGTGGTTATATCCGGCAAGGTAACACAGCAATTTTCTAAAAAAGATGCTGAAAATGTCTTAGAACTGGGTTCTTATTTCGGTGCCGAGGAAGATGCAGAGCCTTTGTTGAGTACAGATACAGAAACGGTTATTTACATCCGTACTAATGGGAATTTTAAGGTTAAATAAATCAAAGAAATTGTTATGAAACGGAAAGAAGAGGAAGACAAGTAGGTATTTCCCTTCTTTGTTTTAATTTTTAAGGAATAGCAAGAACTATTTTACAGATTATTGTTATACAACAGTACAAGAACAAACTTTCTTTTCGTTTTGTGAGTATACCAATATTCTTTTTTATTGAAATCTTATATTTCGAGAAGGGGAGTGGCGGTAAATCCGGGTTCATTGCTAAATACTAAAATGCCTAAAGAATCTACGGGAAACATTGGTCTCCTGAAGAGTAAGGAGTTGATATTTTGTACAATTTAAGCATGACAGATTTAGCAAAAACAGGTCAATATTTTGATAATGATAAAGGTTCATATGCCACAGAACACGCAGATGCTTACAACACTAAGAAAATCGAAAATTTACTTTCCATAACTGCCACATTGGTTTAGGTATTTTTTGTTCTTTTAATTTGATACAACCTTTTTATTATGAATAATTTTGCAAGAATAAAATTTCACTATTAAAACCGATAAAATGAGGATTGTAGTAAAATTGCTATTTGCATGCACAGCTTTAATAATAACATTTTGCGGTAGTAAAAAAGATAGCAAAGAAGCCGAAACTACTTTAAACTTACGTTTTTTAGATGAGTACGTTCTGCCGGCAGAATCAACTCTTAACAACACTAAAGTTGGTGGTTTATCGAGTATTGATTATACAAATGACAGTTATTATTTACTCAGTGATGATACTGAATCTCCAAGGTTTTATAAAGCTGAGATATCTTTTGACTTAAATGGCTTTGATTCCATCTTCATGAAATCGGTCACACTCCTTAAAGATAAAAATGGTCTAGATTTTTCTGAAGGAAGTATTGATCCAGAATCATTAAGATATGATAACGGTGCGTTCATTTGGACAAGTGAAGGTAATATCAATAATGGGGTAAACCCATTTATACGTATTTCAGATTCAAACGGAATATTCGTTAAAGAAATTGATATCAGAGACCGCTTTTTAATTCACGCTGACTCAAATTTTGGTCCTCGTCATAATGGCGTTTTTGAAAGTATTACCTTAAGTCATCACCAAAAAGGTTATTGGGTTGCGATGGAATTACCATTGAAAGAAGATGGAGTAGAACCAACTTTAGAAGAAACACATTCCCCCGTAAGAATAGCTTTCATTAATAAAAAAACAGGGAATTTCGAAAAGGAAATTGTGTATGAATTGGACAAAGTTACTCGTCCTGCAACTAACGGAGCCACTTTTGAATTAAATGGTATTGTAGAGATTCTAGAATATGATACAAATAAATTTATTGTTTTAGAACGTTCGTATTCTATGGGTTACGCTGACGGAGGTAATACCGTTAAAATTTACGATGTAGATGCTAGCAAAGCTACCAATGTAAGCAGTATCAATAGTTTAAAAGGTTCTAGCTATACCAAAGTAACAAAGAAACTTTTGTTCAATTTTGAGGATATTAGAAAAGAACTTACCAACGGTATCGTCGATAACATTGAAGGGTTAACTTTTGGTCCTAATTTTAAAAATGGTAATCGTTCTTTACTAGTTGTTTCCGATAATAATTTTAGCAATTATGGTCCTCAGCTGAATCAATTTATCTTGTTTGAAGTAGAGAAATAAAATTGCAAAACATTTTTAAAAAATCATTAAAAGCTTCAGATAGTAATTAGACTATAATATGCTATAAATTTCATTAAAAAGCTGAGATTAATATAAAGTTTTCTTAGCTTTTCTTAATTTCTAATATTTCCCAAAAGATTCAAAATATTCTTGGAATTTCAGTTAGAAATCAGGTTCTTGCGCGATTAAATTTTGCTTAAAATAATGGATGATTTAACTACCTTTTCTATTGCTGTTTTTACGGGCTTCTTTGCCATTACAAACCCAATATCTAACATGACCGTTTTTCTGTCTTTGACTCAAGGGGCAGATGAAAAAACCAAGGCTGATATCAATAAAAGAGCAAATATTATTGCCTTTATAATCGTTCTGGTATTTGTCCTTTTAGGAAAATATATATTCGAGCTTTTCAATATTAGTATTCCTGCATTTAAAATTACGGGTGGTATTTTAATATTCTATATCGGTTTTGACATGCTACAATCAAAACAGTCTAATGTTAAGAATATTAAACACGTAAATATTGATGAGAATATTGCCGTTTCCCCATTGGCAATACCGATTTTAGCCGGTCCAGGTACGATTGTTACCGCAATGAACTTTGTTTCAAATGCACAACCTATTCATATTACTATAGTAATTGCAATTTTTGCTTTTATGAGTTTACTAACTTATTTTACTTTTAGATTGAGTAATTTGATCGTAAAATTAGTAGGCTACAATGTGATTTCTGTAATTGGTAAAATTATGGGTTTGATTATCGCCATTATCGGTACAGGTATGATTATAGAAGGTATTAAAATATCTTTTAATCTTATTACAAAATAGGTACCATACCCTAACAGTACTTGTTTTTCTTAATTTGGCTGAATATGAAAAAGGTTTTAATATTATTTGCTCATCCAAAGTTCGAAAAGTCAAGGGCAAATATGGTTTTAGTAAATCATATTAAAAATAAAGAAGGTGTAACTTTTCGTGATTTGTACGAGGAATATCCAGATTTTCTTATCGATGTTCCTTTTGAAAAGAAATTATTAGAACAGCATGATGTTATCATTTGGCATCACCCCATGTATTGGTATAGTTGTCCTCCGCTTTTAAAACAATGGATAGATATGGTGCTTGAATTTAATTGGGCTTACGGACCGAATGGCACAGCTTTATCTTCTAAAATCTGTTTAAACGCTATTACCACTGGTGGTAGTAAAGAACTATACTGCACCCAAGGAACAAATAGTTATACGATAACAGAATTTTTAAGACCTTTTGAACAAACTGCTAATTTGTGTTTAATGAACTATCATAAACCTTTTACCGTAATGGGAACTTATAGATTAACAGATGATGAACTTGAGGTTTATGGTGCGCAGTACAGTGACCTTATCGATGAACTTCAGCTGTAATTAGTTACATTCAATTTAATATGAGGTGTCCATGAATATGGCTTCAAATTTAAACCAACCCTTATGACCGGCAGTATACTTTTCGACGCTATTGTTTTCTTACTGGGAGCAATAATATGCGTTTCTATAGCAAAACGATTTGGACTAAGCTCTGTTATAGGCTATTTAATGGCAGGTGTTCTTATTGGTCCTTATGTACTAGGTTTTATTGGCGAAGAAGGTGAAGACATTCTCCATTTTGCTGAATTTGGGGTTGTCGTTATGCTGTTTTTAATCGGACTAGAAATTGAACCAAAGAATTTTTGGAACATGCGTAAAACCATTGCCGGTATGGGTGGCTTGCAAGTTGCCGGTACCATGCTTTTTTCTTTTATTTTTTTCTCCCTTTTAGATTTTGAATGGAAAGTGGCGTTGGTTACTTCTATGGCGGTAGCATTATCTTCAACGGCGATTGCCATGCAGACTATAAAAGAAAAAGGATTAATGGAAACCACGTTTGGCAATTCAGCTTTTTCAATTTTACTATTTCAAGATATCATAGTTATATTTATGTTGGGAGCCATACCATTACTATCAAATACTAATGTAGATACTACTACCGATTCCCATGAAGCCAGTAGCAATCTTTTAGATGGTTTACCAATGGGCTACCAAACACTCGCCATTATATTATCGGTGGCATTGATTATTGGTGCCGGGCAATATTTAATTGTTCCAATGCTTCGTAAGGTTGCGCAAACAGGTGTTCGTGAACTTTTAATAGCATCGGCCTTGTTAATTGTTTTTAGCATTTCCTTTTTAATGGAATATGTAGGGCTTTCGCCTGCATTAGGAGCGTTCTTAGGTGGGGTTGTGCTATCTAACAGCGAATATAAACATGAACTTGAAAGTACCTTAGAACCTTTTAAAAACCTATTACTGGGTTTGTTTTTTATTGCCGTAGGCGCTTCCATAAATTTCGTTGTAATCGCAAAAATGCCTTTGACCATTGGCGGAATATTAATTGCTGTCATTTTAATTAAAGCATTGGTGTTATTTGTTATTGGTACTGTGTTTAAAATGAAACTTGATCAGAAATTGTTACTGACCTTCGGTTTGGCGCAAATTGGTGAATTTGCCTTTGTACTACTTTCGTTTGCATTTCAATTGAACATTCTAGAACAAGAGCAAATGGATATTCTATTGGTAATTACTGCATTAACAATGTCCATAACCCCGATTATTAGTATTATTAACGAACGTTTGATCCTCCCAAAAATTGGCACAAAAGAATCTATAAAAAGACCTATGGACCACATTGCAAAATCGCAAAATGTTATTCTTGTTGGCTTTGGGCACTTTGGTAGTACCGTTGGTCGTTTTTTAAGGTCGCATGGTATTGAGCCAACAGTTTTGGACCAAGATTCTAACCGAGTCGACTTTCTTCGTAAAATGGGATTTGAGGTGTATTATGGCGATGCCACACGTATTGATCTGTTAGAATCTGCTGGTATTGCTCAAGCTAAAATATTAATCTGTGCCATTGACAACCCTAATGTTACCAAAGAAATTACCAAAATGGTCAAAGAAAAATATCCTCATGTAGAACTTATGATACGGGCACAAAATAGATATGATGCCTACGAATTATTGAATATGGGTATGGAGAATATTTATCGAGAATCTCTAGACACATCGCTATCTTTAGCTAAAGATGTACTTAGTAAGTTAGGTTTTAGAAAATACACCTTAAATCAACAGGTCCAAAATTTCATTAAATATGATGAGAGTAGTTTAAGAAGATTGGCTGCAGAACCTAAGCAAGATGATAATTATATTTTTAAAGCCAGAAAGGAATTAGAAGAGCAAGAAAGATTGCTTAATGAAGATTTTAAAAGAGGTATTGTAGAATATGATAACCACTGGGATAGCGAGTCTATACGAAAAGTACTAGAAGACCAACAAAAAGACAATCCGTCATAAATACAACTCTCAATTCATCATTCGCTTAAAAAACTGGATTTTATACTTCTATAAAATTGAAAGATTCGTAGATAGAATGCATCTACTGGTCTATTTCTTCTGCATTTTCGAGGTTTCAAATTCAACCACCACTTTAATTATATGTCTTAGTATTGAACGTAAAATAAAAGTTTGACCTTTTAAATTTAAAACGATGAAAACAAATACTAAAACATACGTAGTACTAGGTTTATTTTTAGTGGCATTTACATTGCCAAGTACAGCACAAACACGTAAAAGAACAACTACAAAAACTACAGTTTCGAGAACGGTAACAAAAAAACCGGGTAGAGTTTCAAGTAAAAAAGTAGTTTACCGAACACCTACCAAAAAAGTAGTATCGGTAAGAACAGTACCAAATAGAACGGTGGTTAGGCATAATGGTCAAGTTTACTATTATTCTAACAATAGATATTATACTGCTTCTAGAGGTAGGTATATAGCTATAGCTCCAAAAGTTGGATTTAGAATAAGAACCTTACCATCTAATTCGGTTAGAATTAATTATAATAATCACGTGTATTTTAATGTAGCAGGAACATTTTATCAACAAACTAATTCTAAATATGAGGTTGTTGAGCCAGAAATTGGAACTTTGGTATATGAATTACCAGATGGGTATGAGAAAGTGACCATTGATGGTTTAACATACTATGAGTATGCTAACATACTTTACGAGAAAATTCAAGTAGATGGTTCTAGAGCTTATGAAGTTGTAGGTATCATTGATATGGAATAACGTATAATCTAATTTTTATAATGAAATGGCTTCCGAAGAAATTCGTAAGCCATTGTTTTTTGTAATTTATAAAACATGATATTGGTTAGGTTCCGAAAAAATGGAATGACCTACTTTTAACTCCATAACGAGAATACGAATCTCAAACGTTTTATACATTTAAGGATGTCATCAATAAATCAATTCATTATAATAATTATACTTTTTTCTCTAGGTCCCGCTGGATCTAATTCCGAAGGAATAAACCATGTAAAAAACACCCTTTTATTTGATGTTTTAAATAATGATAAAGTGATTGGCAGTTTAAAAGCAACAAAAACGATTAGCGATTCTAAAGTTCATTATCAAAGCATAACTACTATAAACACAAGGGTTATCAAAGAAATAGATATAAATTATTTGTACAATGTCACCTATGAAAATAATAAGTTAAAAAGGGCGAACGTACGTATTAATGTTAATGATAAACCCTATGTAGACATTCTTACGAATTGGGAAATATATTATTACCAAATATCTAAGAATAATATAAACGAATTGGTGGTAGAAGAGGATATTAACTACGCCACTATATTACTTTATTTTGATGAGCCTATACATATTGAAAGATGCTATTCTGAACAAGATGGAAGTTTCAATTCTATTATTCCTTTAGGAAATCACACCTACAAAAAAATAAATGCCAAAAATCATGAGAACATATACCACTATAAAAACGGCTTTTTAAAGAAAGCTGAAATAGATGGCGGATTAGTAAAATTCGACATTGTTGCCCAAAAATGATTATTTTAAAGTGCAATAAGAACATTGATAATGATACATACCGGACTAGTACTATCAGGCGGAGGAATTAGGGGAATAGCTCATATCGGGGTTATTAAAGCTTTGGAAGAGTATGGTATTTACCCTACCCATATATCTGGTACAAGCGCTGGTGCAATTGTTGGAGCGTTATATGCAGGCGGTGTTAAATGGAAAGAAATTTTAGAGTTTTTTAAAATAATTCCGATTTTTCATGCCAATAAATATGCCTTTAATAAACCTGGTTTTTTAGATACTGAGAAATATTTTGATGAATTTAAAAAGTTCTTTCCAGATGACACATTCGAATCACTGCCGAAAGCGCTTTTTATTACTGCTACCGATATCATTAAAGGAGAATTAAAGATTTTTGATAAAGGAGAATTAATTAAACCGATACTTGCATCGGCAACTTTTCCTGGTGTTTTTTCACCTGTTGATATTAATGGATCTTTTTATGTGGATGGTGGTGTATTAAACAATTTTCCTATCGAGCCCTTAAAACCTTCATGCGACAAAATTATCGGCAGTTACGTAAACGCACTAAAGGCTATTAAAATAAATGACTTAAAGCATTCGTATAATGTATTGGACAGAGCCTACAAAATAAAATCTGCTTCTGAATCTATTGCAAAATTTTCAGATTGTGAATTCGTAATTTCACCTGAAGAGCTTAGCGAATATGCAACATTCGACATGCGATCTATTGATGCTATTTTTGATATTGGCTATAATAGCACTATTGATGCTTTACAAAAACAGGGGTATTCAATGCAATGAGAAAGCTTATTTTATAACTTCACATGACTAGCACGTTCCATAAAATAATCTTCAAATCGTTCTAATTTAGGATGCATTTTTTCTGAATATATCACGTACTGACATTTCATAATACTCTGGGCAACAGTAATCATCGCCGTATAGTCAGATTTCTGAATCAAGAAATCACCATCGTCAATACTGCAAATCTTTAATTGTGAAGTACTTACACCATTTAATAAAAACAATTTGTGTAGAGTAGTAGGTGTTGTAATCAATATATCTATGCCTTCAAATATTTCTGATTTTTGAATGTCTATATGCAACTCTTTATAACTTGCATAAACTCTCAATGAACAGTATTTGGTATACCTTAAAAATTCATCATAGAGCTCAAGTACTTTTTCTTTGTTCTCAACCACAACGACCGCTCTAGGAGCATTGCCCTCTGCCTTACATTTTAATTTTTGTAAAGTTGTCAAAATCAAAGTCGTTGATTTACCACTGCCTATTGGTGCCGTACAATATACGTTTGCACCACTTTTAATAATTGGAATACTTTTCTTCTGAAATGCTGTTGGCTCTTCAATAGAAAATTCTTCTAAAGTTTCAAGTATGTAAGGGTTCAGTTTTTTAAATGACATATGATGGTTTATAAAATTCTACATTTTTTAAGAATATATAATTCTGCAAAGATACAGCCTACTAACGGGCTGACCCTATTATCGTACTCGAATTTCTTATAACAAGAAAGCAACATGATGTCTCATGAATAGAGTATAAGAAAGACACCAAGCATAATACCTGCTAGCGGTACAAGCTTTTTACGCTTGTTCTGTTCTTTAAAGATAAAACCACCAACGACCACAGCTATCAATATTTGGCTTCGTTTTATTGCCGATAGTAGCATAATCAATGCATCTGGGTCTTGCAGCGCTTTAAAGTAGAAATAGTCTGCCGTTTGTAATAATAAACCCACCATTGGTATCGTCCAACGCCATTTGAAAGTGCCTTTTAAATTGGGGTTAGTAGCTCGAGTTATTAAAACGACTATAGCGATAATTAACATGGTATAGGTACAGAACCAAAACTGTAGGGTAGGAGGATTCAACGCTAAACTTTGAATCAAGAACTTATCGTACAAGCCACTTGATGCACCTAGAAAAGTGGCACCTATAGTGGCATATATCCATTTATTGTTTTTAAAGTTTATACCTTCTTTTTTTCCGATTTTAGAATATAGAAAAACTGAAAATATAATTAAGAAAAAGCCAATCCACTGCAAGAAATTAGGTCGTTCTTGATAAATTAAAATAGCACCAATAAAAGTGAAAAACGGACCAGCTGAACGTATTGGTGTAACAATAGTAATGGGTAAATGCTTCAACGCTTGATATGCCAATACCCAGGATGACGCCATAATCATAGATTTGATGATAATGAAGCCGTGTGTCTTCAATGAAATATCTGTCACTAATAATCCTATTGCTTCTAATTCTTCAGGATAATATTTTGAACCCAAAAACAATGGTAAGAATAATAAGAAACCTGTTATTAAGGTACCCAGTAGTACAGAAAAAGCATCATTGCCTTGTACCGCATGTTTCTTACATAAGTTGTGTAATCCTAAAAAAAGCGCCGCTAAAAGTCCGAGGTACATCCACATAATGCGCGCGAAGATATTGGTTTTTGGTTATTCTGCCTTCCACAATAGAAATTCATATGCTATTTGTAATTGACAAATCCTGAAATGAAAAAAGGGCTGTCTAAAATAAGACAGCCCTTTTAAAAAATAATCTATTTAGCTTAATAAGCCATTTTCACAATCTTCTGCGCGTCTTCTGGCATTAAAGCTTGACGTTCACCTAATTTCCATCCGCGTTCTGTAAAACGTTTAGCGATTTCTTCGGCCGTACCTTCATAATCTTTGGTATAATCAGACAACTTAGTGTCAATACCTAATTCGTGAAAGAATGCTTCAGTTTTTTCTATTGCAGCGTAAGCCTTATCGTCGATGCTACCTTCGGTAATATTCCAAACACGTTCACCGTATTGCGCTAATTTTTCTTTCTTAGCTTCGAAATTATACTTATAGTGACTTGGTGCGATTACTGCTAACGTACGTGCGTGATCAATACCGAATAATGCAGTTAACTCATGACCCATCATATGTACGGCCCAATCACCAGGAACTCCCTTTTGAATTAATCCGTTCAAGGCCATTGTACAGCTCCACATAAAATCTGCTGCGGGTGTATAGTCGGTCGGATCTTTCAAAACTTTTGGTGCTACTTCAACTAAAGTCTGTAAGATACTTTCTGCAAATCTATCTTGTAATGATGCGCCTATCGGGTATGTCATGTATTGTTCAAGCACATGCGTAAAAGCATCTGTAATTCCGTTCGCCAATTGACGCTCTGGTATAGATGAAATCACTTGTGGGTCTAGAATTGAAAACTCAGGGAACAATCCTGGTCCGCCCATGGCTAGTTTCTCTCTGGTTTCCGCTCTTGTAATAACCGCACCTGAATTCATTTCTGAACCTGTTGCCGGTAAAGTTAAAACGGTACCAAAAGGCATCCCTTTTTGTGTTCTTATGGTTTTGGTTAAAATATCCCAAGGGGTATCTCCCTCATAAACCGCTGCGGCTGACAAGAATTTTGTTCCGTCTATTACAGATCCACCACCAACAGCTAGTAAATATGTAATATTCTCATCTTTAATAATCTGCAATGCATCCATTAAAACAGCATATTCAGGGTTCGCCGGTATACCACCGAACTCAATAACATCAACATTTGCCAAGGCCTTTGTTACCTGCTCATAAATACCGTTCTTTTTAATGCTACCGCCACCGTATAACAGTAATACTTTAGCGTCTGCCGGTATTTCACTTTCTAATTTCGCTATAGTATCTTTTCCAAAAATAATTTTAGTCGGATTCTTAAATTCAAAATTGTTCATTCTCTTTCTTCTTTTTTATTTCTTATTGCAATTTTTTGACTGAGTACTTACTCAATTACAGTCACCATATCTTTCATTGGTTTTCTAACCTTTACCAAGTTTACCAACCAGTCTTCACTTTCATTTCTATACCCTAATGGTAAAAGAACCGCACTACGTAATCCTTTTTCACGTAAACCTAAAATTTTGTCTACAGCAGCCGGATCAAAACCTTCTATAGGTGTAGCATCTACTTCTTCAAACGCCGCAGCAGCAATGGATTGAGAAAATGCGATATAAGCTTGCTTTGTAGCATGATTGAAGTTTTCTTCAGCATCTTTCTTCGGGTAGGAATCTAACAACATTTTTCGGTAATTCTCCCATCCTTCGTTTTTAAAACTACGTATCTCATTGGTTAAATCGAACATGTAATTGATTCTATCTTCGGTGTAATTATCCCAAGCAGCGAAAACTAATAAATGAGAACAATCTGTAATCATAGACTGGTTCCAAGCTATTGGTCTAATCTGTTCTTTAATATCTTGATTCTTGACCACAATAACTTCAAAAGGCTGTAAACCACTAGAAGTAGGTGCCAGGCGGGCTGCCTCTAAAATACGTTCTACTTTGTCTTCTGCTACTTTTTTACCATTCATCGCCTTAGCGGCATATCTCCAATTTAATCTATCTAATAATTCCATTTTAATCTTTCTATGTTTAGTTACGTTTTGCTAATTGTTCTATATCGTTAGACATTATAATGACGTCGGTATTACTAGTTGTATTTGCTAAATTTAACATTGCCTGGGCAATGCTTTCTGCATTAATAATTTTATACTTTTTCAGCGGACCAATGAATAGCGGCTGTATGGCTTTAAAAACTGACAAGCCTATTTTTTCTAACGCCCTTTGTTCTTCTCTTTCACCACCAATTAAAGAAGGTCTTAAAATTGAAGTATTCGGTATGGCTTGGTCGACAACTGCCTGCTCCATTTCTCCTTTAGTTTTATTATAAAATACACTACTATTTTTATTTGCGCCCATTGCAGATACTACTAAATAAGTTGCGATACCATTTTCCTTAGCTAATTTTGCTGCTGCTACAGGTATACCATAATCAATCTTCTTATACATTGCCTTATCTGGAGTTTTTTTGGCTGTGGTGCCTATGCAACAATACACTTCGTCTGCCGTAAATTCATCTTTGAATTGTTCTAACTCCAAGAGATTACCAATGTACTGTTGCACTTTTCTTGGTAGCCCTTCTATTCTCGATCTAGAGAATAATTTAATCGTTTCGTACCTGTCATCAACTAGTAGTTTTTCTAATAAAAACCCACCTGTTAAACCCGATGCCCCTAATATAATTGCCGTCTTTTTCATCTTATTCGCATACCTTAATACTGCTCCAAGCTGCTTGATATGCTTGTTCTAATTCATCTTTATCCATTTTTACGGAACCACGAATTTGCGTAATCATTAGAAAAGAAAGCGGGTTAATTGCATATGCATACAGCATATAATCTGATAAAGGCTTTATAATGCCTTCTTTTTTACCACGCGCCCACAAATTGAGTAGGGGCTGTAGATGCTTAATGCCCTCTTGTCTGCTCTCTTCATCTATCATCGGGGTATTATCGCATTGCGCAAGAAACATGGCATTAGCGCTTTCTTTAAGTTTAAACTCCGCAATACGTTTCCAAATCACTTCAAAACCTTCTTCAACAGACATAGTCTCCTTATAAGTAGCAAATGCATAAGCCGTGTAGCTAGTCTTAATCTCAATATAGGTCTTGTTCACTAAATCTTGCTTATTCTCAAAATAGAGATATATAGTCGCGGGAGAAACACACGCCATTTTTGCAATCTTGCTCATAGGTGTGGCATGAAAACCGTCATTGTTTACCAACTCTATGGTGGCATTTATCAATGCGTTTCGTTTGTCTATACTTTTTTGAAGTGCTGCCATTTTTATTATATCAGAGCACAAAGATATAGAAAATGAACATTCATTCTTTTTTATTAACAGAACTTTAATCTGTAAGGTAGATATGCCAGTTAAAAAAACATAATATCCTTATATAATCTAAGAACATTCTACAAACATCGCATTTCTTATTTCTATAACTTTAAAGCATAGTATATAGGTAGTTCCCACGTCCTTTTCAATTATATATTGAATCGCTTAACTTGTTTTCACAAATAACTAGTACTTAATGTATAAAATTCTATCATTAGATGGCGGCGGAAGCTGGGCTATTATTCAACTACTTACCCTAAAAGATAGATATGGTAATATAGATGGTCACGAGATATTAAAAAAATTTGACCTTGTTATTGCCAATTCTGGCGGAAGTATTGTTTTAGCGGCTCTTGCAGAAAACTATACTATAGATATGGCAATCTCTCTTTTTAAAGAAAAGCAAAATAGAGAGCAAATTTTTCATAAAAACTCCTTTAAAGATCGTTATTTTCCTGTGGATTATTTGGGACTTTTCAATGCCGGATTTGAACCAAAATATAGCACCACCAAAAAAAAGGAAGCTTTTGAAAACCTATTTCCTGAAATTGATAAAATTCAGATGGATGAGCTTCCAACTCTTATTGGCAAAGAATCACTAAAAATAGTGGTTGCTACGTATGATGCCTTAAATAACCGAGCTAAATTCTTTAAGTCTTTCTCAACAAATCCTGAATCGTATGATTCTGTTAGATTAACACAAGCTATCAACGGATCATCTAACGCGCCTGTTCAATATTTCGATTTTCCAGCACGGTTTAAAGCGAAAAAAAGTGAAATATATTATGAGTTATGGGATGGCGCCTCGGGCGGATTCAATAATCCCATTTTAGCCGGAATCATTGAAGCTTATAAGCTCGGTGTAGATTTAAAAACCATTCAAATTATATCTCTTGGCACAAGTAATTCATTAATGTCGTCAGATGCAAAACAAAACTTTTGGGATTGGAAACAGGTCGCACTAATCTTTAGAAGAAAGAAATTTGCTTTCTCTAAATGGAAACCACAATTCAATTTCTTTAAAGAAACGGTTTTACACCAAGCTAAAACTATTTTATACCAACCGCCAGATACTGCCAACTATATTGCCATGATGTTTTTACAGGCGGCTACCGGCAAATTACTTAATGAGCAAATAATACGCTTATCGCCATTAATTCATTATGACGAACTAACTGATGAATCAATAATATCACTAGTTCAAGAGTTGTACAAGTTAGATATGGACCTCACTAAAGATGAAGAAATTGATACATTGATTAAATGTTTTGATGCCTGGAAAAGCGGGAAGTTGTACAATCAGCCTATAGAGTTTAAAGTGGAGCGTAATAATGATTTATCGCTAATTAAAGGGGATAGGTGGTACCAAGATGGTATGAACAGGTGGAGGAGCTGGTAAAAAATATAAAATCAATTTATTTTTATTCTACCAATTGTGATTATAATTTTTTAGTGTTGAATTTAATAAAAGTTGCATATTATTTTTAAACCATAACATGAATAACTAAATTATTTAAAACTAATCACCTTTAATTTTATAAAGAACACTATTAAAAAAACAAGCAAATTTTTAGGGTTAGGTTACACATTTGGTGCACTACTTTTTACATCATGTACAGATGATAAATTAGAATATGATGTAGTAGAGATATAAGAGGTAAAGACCTTAGAAATGGCATTAAAAGTACCGACCAGTACATCAATTATATAAATGACCTTGGCGTTACCACGTTGCAAACTGAAAAATCTAGCAATACCGAGAAAGGTCGGTATAACATTACATTAAAATATTTATTGCCACCAACGCCAGTTCACGAAATGGGCCAAGTTTTATGCGTTGGTACTCTTTGGAATACAGCTCCTTTCGGATTTGATAGAACCCTAAGAGCAGGTCCTGATAGCAACCCATACTTTACAGGTAAAAAAGCCAATGTATTTTGGAATGCAGAAGGCGGAACTAATGAATTACCTGTAGAAAACTTTGGTGGTCCAGGTACCGCTTTAGGTCATTGGAGAGAAGCAACTTTAAATAATGAATTAATGACTGGGTTCTTAAATCTAGGAGAAAATCCTTTAAGTAGAATAACTGCTGGATCTATGAGAGACCTTGGTTACGGTTCTGCTTCTGTTGGAGAATCTTATGATTTACCACGTGGTACAAAAGGTGTTGACCTTAGCGATTTAGGCGATGAAGGTACTGCTGAAAATCCTGGATTAAATATTGCTAAAATGGAAGAATTAGTTCCTTTAAGAGGTTTTGTAAACGTTAAAAAATAATTGATTTAAACTGAATTACCTTTAAAGCTTGTATTAGAAAGTTATTCTAATACAAGCTTTTTTTATTCTATAGAAACAGCATTTATAAAATAGTAAAACGTTTTATCTTCAAATTTATATTCAACCCTATTTTTATTTAGCTTACCTTACAACCAATTGTATATTACAGATATTCAAATAGTTAAAGTGAACCGTTGTTTCTTTAGTTTAAAAAATATGCTGTTTTGAAGTTTTACATCCCCCTAAAAAAAATAGCATCGCAAATCCAAAATTTTCAAGAGACAAAAACCCAGACTTTTCAAAGACACTAAGAAAAAGGGTAAACGCCTATTTTAAAACAACTAAAAAAAGTAGAAATGCCAATGCAACCATGGTTATTAAAACCATAATTATGTTGGCTTTATTTTTTGTGCCGTTAATACTTCTTTCATCGGGTATAATTACCCATGTACCCGTTCTTTTTTTACTATACATTTTAAGTGGTTTAGGAATGGCAGGTATTGGTATGGGTGTTATGCATGATGCTATTCATGGATCATATTCCAAAAACAAAAAAATAAATACACTTTTAGGATATTCATTTAATCTAATAGGAGCTAATGCAACTATATGGAAAATACAGCACAATGTGCTGCACCATACTTTTACCAATATAGATCATGCAGATGATGATCTAAATGCTCCATTTTTTTTAAGGTTCTCACCCAATGCAAAACATTATTGGGTACACCAGTACCAACATATCTATATCTGGTTTTTTTACGGTATTTCAACACTTTCATGGATTACGACAAAAGATTTTGTGCGTCTAAAACGCTTTCGCGACATGGGCTTTTTTGATAAGAAACTTGAATATGAAAAAACATTGGTAAGTATGGCTGCTTGGAAGCTTTTATACTACTCGTACGCCCTTATTCTTCCTATGATCATGCTGCCATTTGCATGGTGGGTAATTTTATTAGCATTTCTATCTATGCATTTTGTTACAGGTATGCTGGTAAGTATTGTTTTTCAGATTGCACATATTATGCCAGTAAACGATTTTCCTTTGCCAGATGAAAAAGGAATGATGAAAGATGATTGGTATGGGCATCAATTTGCAACAACAAGTAATTTTTCTCCTAACAGTAATATCTTATTTTGGATGATTAGCGGACTCAATTATCAGGTAGAGCACCATGTATTACCAGATGTTTGCCATGTACACTATAAAGATCTCGCTAAAATTGTATCGGAAACCGCACTTGAATTCGGTATGCCTTATAATGTCAAAAAATCTATTGGACATGCCATTTGGGACCATACTAAAATGCTACGCATTTTAGGCGAAAAGTAGACCCTTCTTAAAACCTTACCTACATAGAATTATTCAGGAACTTAAGTTATTGTTGATAATAATTGGAACCGTAAATTTTAAATACCGCTTATAATAGCAATAGATAGCATTACCGATAAAAGTGTCATTATCTTTGCACAAAAATATTTCATGTCAAAGCAGTTTTCAGATTTAGGAATTAATGAACACTTACAGCAGAGTCTTGCCAGTTTAAAAATTACTGTTCCAACAGATATTCAGCAAAAATGCATTCCTGTTATTCTAAATCAGAAAGATGACCTTGTTGCTTTGGCAAAAACAGGAACCGGTAAAACAGCAGCTTTTGGCTTGCCGTTACTGCAACTGATCAATACTAAAAGTACAGCGGTACAAGCTGTGATTTTGGCACCTACTAGGGAGTTAGCACAACAGATATTTGCAAATTTAGAGACGTTTGCCATCAATAGCCCCGCAATAGCTATTGCAGGTTTATTTGGTGGTATTCCCATTAAACCTCAAATAGAACACTTAAAATCAACTACCCACATTGTTATTGCTACACCAGGTAGATTGGTTGATTTGGTAAAACGCGAGGCTATAGATATTAAGAATTTAAAGTACTTGGTTTTAGATGAAGCCGATGAAATGGTAACTGCCTTAAAAGAGGATTTGGATACTATAATTGAAGGCATACCAAAATCTAGACGTACTTTTTTGTTTACGGCCACAATGTCCGGAGCCATTAAACAGCTAGTTCAAAATTATATGTCCAAACATGTTGTTCATGTTGAGGCAGATATGTCTACACTTGGTCACCAAGGTATTGATCATAAATATGTCGTTGTAGAGCCTATTGAAAAACTAGACGTACTCATGCATTTCTTAAATACAAAAGATGGTCAGCGTGGCATCATTTTCTGTAAAACGAAAGCGGCAGTTAATAAGTTGGCAAAAAACTTAGCTATTAACAAGTTTTCTTCGGGTGCATTGCATGGTAGTCTGTCTCAAGGTATACGTGATCGTATAATGGGTCAGTTTAGAGAGGGGCATATCGATATATTGGTGGCAACCGATTTAGCTGCACGTGGTATCGATGTAAAAGAACTTGGTTACGTAGTTAATTATCATTTACCTGATACTTTTGATGCCTATGTTCACAGAAGTGGAAGAACAGCAAGAGCAGGGGCGAAGGGACTTTCATTAACCATTTTACAAAAAGAGGAAGCTGCCGAAGTATTTGATTTTGAAAAAGAATTAGGTATTTCTTTTTCAAAATACCAAAAAGCAGATGCACGGAGTATTGAAGAAAATAATACGCTACTTTGGGCTAAAAAAATCTTTAAGACCAAGCCTAATCGCGAAGTATCTGAGGAATTCAAATCTAAAGTAAAAACCATTTTTCATCATTTGACTAAAGAAGAATTGGTAGAGAAAATATTGGCGAATTATATTTCTAAAACTGCAACCACAAATTCAAAATCTGGGGATTCTAAATGATATTGATATCTAAGTTTTGAAGCAGCCGATAGTGCTGTAATTCTTCTAATCTAATCTTTTATTTGTAGTGACCAACTTTTGGCTGCTTGGTTGAATTCATAATTAGATAGTTTTGAAGGTCAATGTAGTTTTTTTAAAAGCTTATATAATGGCTATACTACCGTAAATATGAGTTTATAGTTACTTTTTTATAGAGGTCTCATCTAAATTACTCACAAGAAGTCTGTAAAACTTATAGTGTAAATAGCTTCTCGTTAATCGAGAAATACCTATTATTTTTTTTGAAATAATATATCCAACACCTTAGTTAATTTCTCTTTACTGAGAGGTTTTGACAAATAATCTATTACATGTTGGTCATTACTAGCTGCTTCCATATCTGCATTACTTATGGAGCTGCTTAGCATTACAATAGCACAATTTGCTTTTTTGTCGACTGTAAATTTTGAAAATTCAATTAAAAATTCAAACCCATCCATAATGGGCATTTTAATGTCTAAAAATATAAGTTCAGGGAAATTACCGGCTTTAGCTTTCAAATAATCTAAAGCCTCTATTGCTGAAGATTTTACAGTGATGGTCTCTGCAATATTTTCTTTTTCTGTTACAATTTTTGAAACGTAATTATCTATAGAATTATCATCGACTAGCATTATCTCCTTTAACTTCATAGCAAATTTTTTATAATAAGGAATTGGGTAATTTGATACTGAATTTAGTTCCTTTTTCCAATTCAGATGTTACATGTATAGAGCCTTTTAGTTTCTCTATTGTTTCTTTTACGATATATAGTCCCATTCCAGAGCCTGTAGATAACGTAGTAGCTCTATGAAACATATCAAATATTTTATCAATATACTCTTGTTCGATTCCTATACCGTTATCTTCAATATCGATTATAACTTTTTTATCATCTACATCAATTAAGATATTAATAAAATGATTTGTTTTGTTCTTGTCATGATATTTAAAGGCATTCGATATTAAATTGTTCAATATTATTGATATACGTTTTGGGTCAGAAAGGAAATCTACATTTTGCTTTATTACCAACGAAAGTTTTGGCTTGTAATTGAGGTCCATGTACTTTAAGTCTTCCCAACTAGATTTTATGAGCGCTTCAAAATTAATTTTTTCATATGTTAACTCTGTTCTTGTATTTAATGAATAATCTAAAATATCAGCTATGAACTTATCCATTTTATCTATGGTTTGAGTCATTAACTTAATAGGTTCTTTATCCACTTTACCAGAAGTATCTATTTGCATTTCAAGAACTTGAATTAAACCTTGTAATGAAGTTAATGGAGATCTTAAATCGTGAGATGCGCTATACACAAAACGATCTAGTTCAGTATTGATTTTAAGTAACTCTTCGTTGCTTTGAGTTAATTCGTCACTTATGAATTTATCTTTGGTAATATCTTGTATAGTGCCTTTTAATATCACATTACTGTTTTCATCTTTTACTACTTCACCAACCTCCTGAATATATTTTTGGCTAACCTCACTTGATTTAATATAGTACCCGATAGTGTATCCGGTTTCATTTTTAATTGCATTTGATACCAATTCATTAATAGCATCTTCATCTTCAAGAATACATTTTGATTTATAACTTTCATATAAATCTTGAGATGAATTTTTGTCCAATTCAAAAATTTGATAAATTTCATCTGAGATAAAGATTTCCTTGGTAACGGGGTTATATTCCCAATTCCCAAGTTTAGCCATTCTTTGGGCTTCTTTTAATTTTAAATTTGTACGTTCTAACTTCTCTTCAGCAATTTTAAGTTGCGTTATGCTGTTATGTGATATAACCAGTTTATCCGATTCAGTACCAAAGGGTTCTACATGCATTGTAAACCAACGTTTTTCATCTTTGTAATGACAAGGGTATTCTATTTCAAAATGGCGTGTCTCTTGGTTAAGAACAGACTTTAGTCCATCCAATATATTTTGTGATAAAACGTCTCCTTCAGATATCGCATGTTTACATACTTCTATATAATTGCTACCCACAGAGGTATTTTCAAAATTGTAGCCTCCATTGTTTACAGAATAATCATTCCAAGCTTTATTCACGGCCAAAACCTCGCCAGTTTTATCAATTACAGCAATATGAGCCGTTAACGATGATAGAATACCTTTGTTAAAGGCTTCACTTTCAACCAAGGCTTTTTCTATTTCTTTTTTCTCTGTAATATCTGTAAAATAAATGGTTAACCCATCAGAGGTAGGATATATTCTATTCTCAAACCATTTACCATATGAAGAAAAGTATTCTACTGAAATATGCGCTTTTTGAGATTTAAAGGCGTTTAAGCAAGCATTATAAAATGGAAGGCTGACTACATCAGGAAATTCGGTCCATATATGTTTACCCATCAAACTTTCAGGGGTTCTACCTACAAATTTACCTGCTTGCTGATTAACATAGGTATAACACCAATTTGAATCTAAAGTAGTGATACCATCAGAAATACTGGTTAAGGTTTTCTCATACTGAGCACTAATCTTTTTTTCACTAATTTTCTTTTCAACCTTAAGGTCAAGATATTTTTTTTTGTAATTTAAAATTGAAAGAACTTCGCGGTTTTGATTGGCTATAAATGAAGCAGTTTCGAATACTTTATCTACGTACTTTAAATAAATATACAGTATTAATGAAAAGATTATTGCAGATAATGTTTTTGCAATAAAATTACCTATTAAAGAAGCTGTGTATTTCGAAGTACCAACAAAAAGAACTGTATAGAATGTAAACGCATCAAAAATGAGAACTAACCAAAGTGATAAAAAAAGAATTAAAAAGTAATGTTCTTTATGAAACTTAGAAATCAAAAATTGATAAATACTAGTGAGTAAGATAAAATCAAAAAATAAAAGAAATGTTCCAATGAAAAATATTTTAAAATTTAAATTGGGGAATAAAGTGAAATTAATATCCTCAGTTCTATTGGCATTTCTTATAAAATAATCTTGAAGAGCTGAGATTTCAAACAAGCCTATAATAAATAAACTTGAAATAAGAATTGCAATAATGAGTGTTCTAGCACTTACGACACCCTCTTTTATATAAAGTAATAAAACGGCAAATAACATAGCACTAAACAATACAATAGATTGAGGAAATACTGGAAATTTTCCCAAAATTTTATATGGTTCTATATATTCAAGGTTAATTTGAAAATACTGAATGCCACCAAGTAATATATATAATGGAGCTAAACCTAATCTATTTCTTAAATTGAATAAAAGAAGGATACACGTAGAAACTATTATAAGTAGTATTAGAGTAGAGAGAAAAACATACATAAACCATCTTTTAACATCAATTTAAGAAATATTTCACCTACTAAAAATTATTTATTTAGTTAATATAACAGTTAAATTGTCTTACTCTAACGCTAAATGACGCCTAAATAGTATTGTCAGAAAAATATTACTATTTTAGATTTGAATAACCATGTATACAGCGGATACTGTTTCTTGGATTTAAAGTACATTTAATTATATAATTTCAAAAAAGAAAAGAACAAGTAAAGGGGATATTTAATAACATACTCAGTAAGATAACAAGCAAAAAGCCGACTTTTTATGTCGGCTTTTTTTTATAATATAAAAGGTAAGAGATTTACAAATATGCTTTCAACATTTCGTTTTGAGACTTGTTGCGTAATTTGCGTACAGCCTTTTCTCTTAGCTGTCTAACACGCTCTCTGGTTAAATCAAAAAGTTCTCCAATTTCACTTAAACTTTTAGGGTGACTTTCACCAATACCATAGTAAAGCTTAATTATTTCGCTTTCTCTACTCGGCAATGTACTTAGTGCTTGGTTAAGATCTGTTTTAAGTGAATCCATCGTCATACCTGCATCTGGCCTGTTGGTATCTTTAGAGCTTACTACATCATATAAATTCGATGATTCTCCTTCTTGAAAAGGTGCATCCATTGATAAATGTTTGCCCGAGTTTTTTAATGCAAGCTTTACCTGCGTACTACTCATATCCAATTCTCTAGCTATTTCAGTAGTACTTGGTGGTCTTTGCAAAGATTGTTCTAGAGTGGAGTATACCTTTTTTATTTTACTGATTTCACTAATTTTATTCAGAGGAATACGTACCATACGTGATTGCTCAGAGATTGATGATAATATAGATTGTCTTATCCACCAAACGGCATAAGAAATAAATTTAAAACCCCTTGTTTCATCAAAACGTTTTGCCGCTTTTACCAAACCAATATTTCCTTCGTTAATTAAATCTGAAAGTCGTAATCCGCTACCTTGATATTGTTTTGCCGTAGAAACTACAAAACGTAGGTTTGCGTTTACTAAGGTATTTAAAGCATTTTGATCTCCTTCGCGTATTCTTCTAGTTAGTTCCACTTCTTCATCTGCGGTAATCAAATCGATTTTTGATATTTCTTGAAAATACTTTTCTAATGATTTAGTGTCTCTGTTTGTAATTTGCTTAGTGATCTTCAGTTGCCTCATATATTGTCTTTGTTTTTATCGTTGTTATAATGTAAGTTATTTTTTGATGAAATCCTAATAAAACCAAGTATTTGCTGTAATTATTTTAATGAATTTTTAAAATCACTTCATTAAATATAATTATTCTTTAGAAATGGATGTGATTTTATTAAATCTTTAATTGATAGGCAGAGTATATATTACTTTACTTATAAACCCTTAAGATTTAGAGATATTGATAAAGTTTTAATTATATACTTGTCCTCATTACTTTATAGAAATAAGTGACATTTATTTTTGGCATAAAGGCGATTAAATCCTAATGATTAAAAACGAGTAATAATTGAGTCTTATTAATCAGCTATTAAGAGTTGAATCAAAAACAAGGTTATCGATTGAAAAGATATAACCTTGTATACAAATAATTCAGAAATACGTTAGCTATACAAGGTATTATCATGCGATATAACATGCTCTTTCGCCTTGCTCTGAAACTCTTGCGGAGTTTGTTCTGCATGCTGTTTGAAGAAACGACTGAAGTAGGAGTGGTCTTTAAAATCGAGATTATATGCAATTTCCTTTATCGTGCTCTCACTATGAATAATCTGTCTTTTGGCCTCTAAAATTAATCGGTCATGAATTAATTGTACTCCGGTTTTATCTAGCTTTTCTTTTAAAATCTGATTCAATCGTTTTGCGCTAATACTCAATTGCTCTGCATAGAACTTGGCATTACGTTCTTTCTTATAATTGTTTTCAAGCAAAAGCATGAACTCATAAACGCGCTTTTCATTAATGTCTTGAAGGGTAAAATGTTGTTCTTTTAAATGAATCAACTTTAATAGAAAGACTTTTAAAAGTGCTTTGACCATAATTAAGCTTACAGTCTCTTTATTGTAATCATCTTTCAATAGTTGTAAAACGGTTGCCAATCCTTTACTGGTTTCTTCATTAACCTGCAAACAAGAAAACTCACCTTGAATATTAAACATTCTAAAAACATCTAGCAAAAACTCTTTTAAATCGCCTTCTAACAATTCTTGTTTGAAAGAAATAAGCACTCCGTTTTTGCCTGCCTTATTCAATTGATGAACTCTGTGCGGCGGAATCAGATAGATCCAATCTCCTTTTAAGGTTTGAAAATCATGCTGTGGATCATGAAGTGCATCCTCATTAACCAACCAAACAATTTCATAGAAATCTCTTCTCGCAGGGTCATTTAAATAGGATGGAGGACAGTTACCTAAATCTTTAATGTATAAAACCTTATCACTCAGCATAATTCTATTTTTTCAACACTTTTATGGTCAATTTTAGAAAGCATAAATACAAGCTAAAACTTCATCATTTCCAAAATGTACCACAAAAATAGGAAATAACACCAATGATTTTTACGCTATGGGCAGATTGTACCACACATCTGTCAAATTGTATAAGTATTAGGCTAAGTACCATCATAACTTTGTACCTGAATTAGCACTGCAGTAAAAAAATCACAAAGTAATTATGGAAAATTTACTAAAAAATAAGGATACCCAATTGGTTGAAAGTGCAATGAATATCATTATAAATGAGCACATAAAACTAGTACACACCATAAATTATGATGAAGTAGCTGCACTGATTTCTATTATTAACAATGCCAAGCATATTTTTATAATGGGTGCCGGTAGAACAGGGTTGATGATGAAAGCTGCTGCGATGCGTTTAATGCATTTAGGTTATACGGTGCATGTAGTAGGAGAAACCACTTCACCAGCAATAGCAGAAGGAGACTTATTAATTGCAGGTTCTGGATCTGGTACAACTGGCGGAATTGTGAATGCTGCAAAAACCGCCAAAAAAGCTGGTGCAGATGTAGTTTGTATTACAACCAATAGTAGTTCTCCATTGGCTGAGTTATCAATACAAACAGTATTAATACCAGCTGCACAAAAGCAAGAACGTGACGAAAATGTTTCTCAACAATATGCAGGTAGCCTTTTTGAACAATCGTTGCTTTTGGTTTTAGATGCTTTAATACAAACGCTTTGGAATCTTGACGGTAGTTCTGCTTCTGAATTATGGGAGCGTCACGCGAATATGGAATAATTACAAATAGAAATACAGATATAAATTAAGAACATTTTAAATAACATATTATGGCAAAATTACAAGTAGCAATAGATTTATTGAATATTGATGACGCTATTGCATTAGCAACCAAAGTTGCTCCGTATATAGATATAATTGAGCTAGGTACACCGCTTATTAAAAGTGAAGGTTTAGCAGGTATTAGAAAGATGAAAGATGCTTTTCCTGATAAATTAGTACTGGCTGATTTTAAAACTGCAGATGCTGGTGAGCTAGAAGCTAACATGGCTTTCGGTGCTGGTGCAGATTATATTACAGTATTAGGTGCAACGGGCGATTCTACAATTGCAGGTGCAGTCAAGGCAGCAAAAGCACACGGTAAAGGTGTGGTTGTTGATACTATTGGCGTAAAAGATAGAGTAAAACGTGCTAAAGAAGCTATTGCTTTAGGTGCTGAGTTCGTAGAATTGCATGCTGGTCTAGATGAGCAAGCTGAAGACGGATACTCTATTCAAGTATTAATTGATGAAGCAAATAGAGCAGGAGTGGCAGTTTCAATTGCCGGTGGTGTTAATTTAAGCAGTATTACCGCGGTTAAAAACTCTGGAGTAACGGTTGCAGTAGCTGGTGCAGCTATCTATGGTGCAGAAGATCCTGCTAAAGCTGCCAAAGAATTACAAGCATTGGCAATGGCTTAAGTAGTAGAAGGCGATAGTTATACTTTTACAGCAACACAAATCCTCATTAATTTAATGGGGATTTGTTGTTTAAACTATTTAAGATATTGGTGACAGCCTAATTAATTTTTTTATTACAAAACATTTAAAGACCCAGATATAAATTCTATAGGTTAACACAAAAAATATCCTAACTAAATTATTATTAGTTAGAATTTAAAATGACTTTACTTAAAGTATTACTCGTAGAACTTAGAAACCTCATCTAATGGTTTTCTTTCTAGATCTGGCACATACGTTGGTGTCTTTGGGTAACCAACTGGTAACAGTAAAAATGCGCGTTCATTACTCGGTCTATCTAATAGTTTTGCTAGAAAGTTCATCGGACTCGGAGTGTGTGTTAGCGTAACTAACCCGGCATTGTGTATCGACGTAATCAACATACCGGCAGCAATACCTACAGATTCGTTTACGTAGTAATTATTTACTTTTTCTCCATTGCTATCTATATCATGAACTTTTTTAAAAATGATAATAAGCCAAGGGGCATCTTCTAAAAAGGGCTTGTACATATTCGTACCCATTGGTTCCAAATCTTTTAACCAACGATCACTCATTCTACTTTCATAGCTTTCTTTCTCTTCTGCTTCGGCGGCTTCTCTAATCTTTGTTTTCAATATCGGGTTAGATACTGCACAGAATGTCCATGGTTGTTTATGTGCACCTGATGGTGCTGTAGAAGCCGTTTTAATCAACGTTTCAATCACTTCTTTGGGCACAGCGGTACTTGCATATTCTCTTACTGACCTTCTTTCATCCAAATGTTTATAAAATGCCTCGCTCTGTTTTATGAGTTCTTCTTGAGATAAAGCATTTTCCTTGTAAAGTACATGTTTATGTCCGCTAACAGATATATGAGATTCAGGCGTCATATTTTAATTTTGGATAAATTGGTAATCTCTCAAAGATATTGCTTTTTTAAAGTTTCAATAAGTTCAGAAATTTAAAATTGACTTCGTTTAATAATTTAATTTACAAATTAAGGCAAACTCTTTTTAAAATAACTTAGTAATTATAAACCGTAATTGTTATATCAATGTATTTAAGAAAAATTACATTAATAACTTAAAATTTATAAGTTCATCATATACAATTTCTTAAAATCAGAAACAAGTATAATATCTCATAAAGGTTATAAGTTATATTTCAGCGGCTAATCTACAAGCTTGATTTATGGCACGTTTAGCATCTAATTCAGCGGCAACATCTGCACCACCAATTACATGTACTTTTATGCCTTTTGCTTGTAATGGTTCTAAAAGTTCTTTAAATGGTAATTGTCCTGCACAAATGATAATATTATCTACTTCTAGTATTTTTTGCTCGTCATTTTGGGTATAATGCAAACCTTCATCATCTATCTTAGTATACTGCACTTCATTAATAAATTGTACATTTTTCTTTTTCAACGTAGAACGATGAATCCAACCAGTGGTTTTACCAAGATTTGCACCAAACTTACCTTTGCTGCGTTTGAACATAAAAATTTCTCTTGGCGACGGGTGAATTTTTGATTGTATATTCTCAATACCACTACGCGCCTCTAAGGTCTTATCAATTCCCCATTCCTTAAGCCATGCATCTATATTTAAAGCAGTACTTTCCCCTTCATGGGCTAAATATTCTGAGACATCAAAACCGATTCCGCCAGCGCCGATAACCGCAACACGTTTACCCACAGGTTTTTTCAATTTTAAGACATCTATATAATTTAAAACTTTTGGATGATCAACACCCTCAATTTTCGGAGTTCTTGGTTTTATTCCGGTTGCTACAATAACTTCATCAAAATTGCCATTTTGCAAGTCTTTTGCCGTTACCCTAGTATTCAATTTAACCGTTACATTATGCAATTCTAATTGCTTATTAAAATAACGAATGGTTTCGTAGAATTCTTCTTTACCAGGTATTTGCTTTGCTAGGTTAAATTGTCCTCCTGTTTCTTTTTCACTATCAAAAAGCGTAACATCGTGCCCACGCTGTGCTGCTATTGTTGATGCTGCCATACCTGCCGGACCAGCACCCACAACGGCTATTCTTTTCTTAGTCTTTGCTGGGTTATAATTTAGTTCCGTTTCATGACATGCCCTCGGATTCACCAAGCAACTAGCAACTTTACGTTCAAAAACATGGTCTAAACATGCTTGATTGCAACCAATACAGGTATTTATCTCATCTGCCTTATTTGCCTTAGCCTTATTTACCCACTCTGGATCTGCTAAAAATGGTCGTGCCATAGAAACCATATCTGCATGACCTTCTGCTAAAACTTGCTCTGCAGTTTCGGGCATATTTATTCTGTTAGAGGTAACTAACGGAATCTTTAATTCTTCTTTCATCTTTTTGGTCACCCAAGTAAATGCCGCTCTAGGTACCGATGTTGCAATTGTTGGTATACGTGCTTCATGCCAGCCAATTCCTGTATTTATAATGGTAGCACCAGCTTTTTCTATTTCTTTACCTAAGGCAACCACTTCTTGCCAAGAGCTTCCTTTTTCTACCAAATCTAACATTGATAAGCGATAAATAATAATAAACTCCTCACCAACGGCTTCGCGTGTTTGCTTTACTAATTCTATGGGTAGACGCATTCGATTTTCATAGCTGCCACCATAGGTATCGGTACGTTTATTTGTTCTTTCTGCAATGAATTGATTAATTAAATAACCTTCAGAACCCATAATTTCTACGCCATCATAACCCGCTAGTTTTGAAAGTTTGGCAGAATTTACAAAATCACGTATGGTGCGATTAATACCAGATTGATTGAGCTTAAATGGTTTAAAAGGGGAGATGGGCGACTTTATAGCCGATGGTGCCACAGCAAAAGGATGATATCCATACCTGCCAGCATGTAATATTTGCATACAAATTTTACCACCTTCTTTATGAACGGCATCAGTAATGACCTTATGATGTTCTGCATGCTTTTTAGTGCTCATTCGTGCAGAAAAAGGACCTGTCCAACCTTGTACGTTGGGCGCTATTCCACCAGTTACTATTAATCCGACTCCACCTTTTGCGCGTTCGGCATAATAAGCGGCTATTTTCTCTAAGCCATTTTTTTCTTCTTCTAATCCGGTATGCATCGAACCCATTAAAATTCGATTCTTTAGGGTGGTAAATCCTAAATCTAAAGGCTCAAAAATATGCTTGTACTTAGTCATCATCGGTTACTTTTTAGTTACTTTTTATTATGCATGCATAATAATTAACAAGATACGTTTTTAATATTTGAAACCTAACCAAACATTTCTCTGAGTGTAGATTGGTCATTTTCAGTGTTAACAATTAGTTTTAAATAACCGCAATACCTTAGCTAATAGTATAAAACCTCAGCAACCGGCATTAAAAAATCCCTATAAAACTATAAGTTCTATAGGGATTCTTATAAATCAAAAGGGAAAAACCTGTTAGGTAATTACTCCTTTATAGATTTAGAAAATTTGTAGGTAATACCAATATTGAGTCCGAATGAAGAATACGGAACTTTTTGAGATAATTCTTTAGAAGTATCTGTATTGGTGTTAGACAAATTATCAACGTATGTTGTTTCTTTATCTACTCCTGCAGGCAAATTGTCAATAGTATACAATCCGTTAACCGCAACTGTACCATCAGGTAGTTTAACATCGGTGTTAAACTCGGCAATTTCAGAATCTTTACGTTTTAAACTGATTCCGTAATACTCTACTTCTGCAAAAAGACTAAAATTAGAATCTAGGTCATACTTGTAACCAAGAGCACCTACAAAACCTAAAGGAAAATGTCCGTGAAAATCCTCTGTATAATTTGTTTCAGAATATGATCCTACCGGTACACCGAAGGCTTCTGCCTCAGCTTCAGAGAAAACAGATTTCTGATAGATAACTCCCTCAGTTTTTCCGCCTAATTTTAGTAAGGCTCCGAAACGGCCATATATATTATTGGTAAACTTATATACAACAGAAGCAGAAGCTCCAAAAGCACGTGCTCTTGCAACCGCATTTACCTCTGTACTTGGTAAGTCAACAATAGATACATCTTGATCTGTTCCTTGTAAATAACCTACACTTAAATCGACCCCAAAAGAGTCATCAAAGAAATATGTTCCTCTTAATTGAACATTGGTGCCTTCTCCATAGCTACCATAAGAATTTTCAGTTTCAGAGGTATTAACGCGTTCTCCTAATTTCATGGTTGCACTACCAATTGCGTAACCAGAACTAGCAGACACTTGCCATTGCCCATAAGATACCGAACTAATTAAAACAGCTGCACAAACAGCTACTAAGTGTTTCATAATAAATGATTTATAAATTGAAAATTGAGTTTAATTACTTTTTTAAAGCAAAAAATTAATTTACGTTAAATATTGATTAACAGCGTTTTGAACAATAATCCTTAAAGTATCTCTAAGATTTAAATCGCATATTTAAATTACTACATCAAAATTAATTTATAAACGAAAGTTCTTATATCTAAGGGTAGTGTTTAACACTCTATTTAAAATTTATACTTGATTTTCTGATATGAATTACTAATTAAGCAATACAAGACCTCTATAGCACACTTTATTATAATTTATTGGGAATTACAAATTCTACTTTTTGTTTAAGATCAATCATTTTTATGGGACTTACAACCACTGACGCACCGCATTTAAAACACCATTTCAAGGAAGAATTATGAACGATATCTTCTGAACGCTCCATACCACCAAACTTATAATAAGGGTGATTGCGCATTCTGTCAGTATGGGTTCTAGAAATAGATTTGCAAACGCTCATTTAGCAAACAGATGTTTCTTTACCTATAGTTAAATATTAGCTTCTTACAACCTTTATTCAACGGCTATTAATACTTGTCCTATTTATTGGCGCCGTTATATTCAAGATAACGGACAATAAAAAAACCTATAGTTTCCTATAGGTTTTTTTATATTTAATAGTGGCTGATATGCTAATTTATTCACTACAATTTTCATTGTAATACAGCACAATAGCAGCTAATTCTGCACCTTTACCATATTCATCATCTTTGAAGTCACCATCATTCATTTTTTGAATAAGTGATTTACAATCTCCTAATTGCTTTTTTACTTTTTTCTTGTATCCTATCCAATCTACATCACCAACAATTAGGCGGTATACTTGTTCAATATTGTTAGCGCCTGGCTTTTTAATGAAATACTTAATAATCGTACCTCTACTACTAGGTCCTCGAACAACCCTTCTTGAAACTTGCGTGCTTTGACTTGCTGTTAGTTTACCATTGTGAGAATATGAAGTCTCGTTTTCAACCTTCATACTACCGTAGTTCGTTTGAATGTTACGTGCCACTAACATTGTTTCTCCTGATATTATCACCTGAAACTCTTCTAATTTCTTGGAATTTGGTGAGCTTCTAAAATATTCAATATCACCTGTTTTTATATGTTCTATATCTTCATGGTCAATTTTCTTAGGTTCCGAGGCTTCAATTTCAGTAAAGAGAATTTTACTTCCCTTATTCTCAATAAGTCCTTCTTTGATATCTCCATTTTTAAAAGTTACTACACCTTTGTTTTGTGCGAAAACATTTGAAATAAAAATAAAGAACACGGCAAACGATAACATCTTGAAATTCATCAATTAATGGTTTAAATTTATAGGTTGTTAGAACGTGTATTTAACAGAAAAATTATTCGCTAAAATGACCTATGCTAAATCATTTTGAAAGGCTTGCTTAGTTGAATTTTCAATAATAAAATTTAAACCATATAAAAACTACGCATCAGGTATTCTTATTTAAACCTCAAAGGCCTTAATCCAATAAACAGTAACGTATAAATAAACAAAAGCAGTAGATACCAAGTATTAGCTACCAAATCTAAATAATCAATTTTCCCTTTTGAGAAGCTTAAAATCATTAAAACCTGAGCACCGTAAGGTAATAGTCCCTGAATAATACAGGCAAATATGTCTAAAATGGAAGCTGTCTTTTTATTATCTAAATGGTACTCGTCATTTATCGTTTTTGCAATGGGTCCGGAAATAATAATAGATACCGTATTATTTGCAATCGCCATATTAACAGTACTTACCAAGGTGGCAATACCAAACTGGGCAGACTTCTTATTTTTAATGAGTTTTTTAATATTGACCAATATAAATTCGATACCTCCATTTCTCTCTACCAAAGCAGCTAAACCACCTGTCAATAATGACAAAAGAAATATTTCGGTCATATTCGTAAATCCGGTATATGCGATTTTAGTGCATTCTATTAATGTGAAATCTCCGTAAGCGATTCCTAATGCACCTGCCGCAATTGTACCTAACAACAAGGTAACAAAGACATTGACTCCCACAACGGAAAGAATAATCACCAATACATATGGCATTATTTTAATGATGGAATAATTATAAACCGTGGTTTCATCTACGACGGACTCCAACCCCAATCCCTGAAATACTAAAATTGCAATGGTGAATAAAGCTGCGGGCACCGCTATTTTGATATTCTGTTTAAATTTATCGCTCATTTTACATCCCAAAGACTGAGTCGCGGCAATTGTGGTATCTGAAATGACAGATAAATTATCGCCAAACATACTACCGCCTAATAGGGCGCCACATAATATTGCCAAATCTGCACTGCTTTCATCTGCAAAACCAACTACAATTGGTGCCAATGCTACAATTGCACCAACCGATGTTCCTGTAGAAACCGATAAAAATCCTGCGATAATAAATATGCCAACATATATATATTGAATTGCTATGACATCTAAACCAAGGTCTACAATAGCATCTACACTTCCCGTTTCGTTTGTAATAGCAGCAAATGCACCTGCTAACAAATAAATAAGGCACATGGTCAATATTTTAGCATCGCCACAACCTTTTAATAAGGTGTTAATTTTGGATGTAATTGTTTGTCTAAACAGTAAAAATGCTACAATTATACCTACAATCACTGCAATAGGAGCGGGCAGTGCATAGAAATCATTTTGATATATACCTACGCCTAAAAACGTAAATACAAATACGAATAAAGGTATTAAAGCTGAAAATTTTGGGATGATTTTTTTAGTACTTACCATTTCTCTTTCTTCATATTCAAAAAAGGAAATAGCTAAAAATTAGAAGAATCATGAGTTAACATTTGTTCCAACTAATTGGCTTATCTATTTAGCACCTTGCTTGTTATTGCAGGTTGCTATCTCCTATTTTGAGATTCTTGATAATAATTTTAAGGCGGCAAAAGTAGTCTATAATTCTTTCAGATAAATCTTAAAAAAAGTTAATATATTACTTGTTCAATAAGAAAAAATGAACGTAAAAAGGAAATTGAAAATGATGGTAATTTCGAAGGTTATAAATTAACAATTACTTGTTTACGCTACGAAAACGTTACAATAACATATGTATCTAAGGCGTAAATATGGTACTAAATGATATTGTAATAGAGCGTTACGTATTTTTAGAATTTAGATGATAATTTACCCTTATGAATTTAAGATAACCCTAACGTTTGTTGACCAAAAGAATCAGCACCGAGTGTTTCGTTTAATTCGACTATTGGTTACTTTCTTTTTGACATTATTACTACACAAAAGTAATATATACATTAGTTTAAACTATTTGTACATTTTTATTCTATAGACCTGAACAACAAAGTGTTAACCTTTACTAATTGTAATTTTACAAGAAGAGTACACAAAAGGGGCAACCAATAAAGCACAATTTAAATAACAATTTGCAGTAGCTATGGTTGCTATTTGGGCAGCTATAGCTAAAGAGATTGTCGATGAAATTTCTTATAAATTATAAGGAAGTTGAAATGCGGAGTTATGCACTTGCTTTTTTTCCATAAATTTTGGCGTAAACTAAATCTATAGCATTATGAAGTTCACTTTTGGTGAATGGTTTGCTAACAAAATCAACACACCCAAGTTCTCTGGCAACTTCTTCAAATTCTTGCTTGGTAGAACTTGATATAAATGGTAAACGGTCTGCAAACATTTCTAGAAAAGAGAGTCCGTTCATTCCTGGCATTTCAATATCTGACATGACCACCTGTGGTTTTGCAATCTGTATATGTACCCAAGCATCATAAGAATCTTCAAACGTAAGTACACTACGTACTAAAGGATGAGTTTTTGCAAGCTTTTCGGCTAATGACAACCATAAAGGGGAGTCATCTACTATTATTAATTCGAGTTTCATTAATCTGATTTCGGGGTTTGAGTGCCGAAAAGTACCCTATTACCTCAGTATGAAAAATTAATTCAGATGAACGGCATAAAAGTATCTTTATATGTTAATATTACACTTTAAAAGGCAGTATGGATTGTGAATTTTAAAACGAGTTTATAGCATAAACTTTGAAATATTCTCTCGAGAACATATTGGCTTTTTGTGAGGATATTATATTGTCAACTTATTCTTAGAAGTTTATTTAAATCTTTACTCCTTTACATATTAAATTAGTTTTTCATTGACGCTAGTATTACTACATTTAGAATGTATTAAAAATCTTACTCTTTAAAACAAAAATCAAATCAGCAGACCAACCACCATATCAGAAGTTATTCAGCAACTTGATAACATTATACTAGATGCTATCGAAAACAATAACCGTATCGGGTATTTTGCATTTTTATATAGACGGGTTACTGCTGAAATATTAAAAGAAGTACAATTAGGGAATTTTGAAGATAATGCCCGAATGGAAACCTTCGATGTTACTTTTGCCAATTACTACTTAGATGCTTATAATGGTTATAGCAACCAACAACCTATTAGTAAATCGTGGCAATTTGCCTTTGATACTAAAAATGAAACCTTAACCATTCTTCAGCATATTATGTTGGGTATCAATACCCATATTAATCTAGATTTGGGTTTAGCAGCGAGTACCACCATGAATGGGCTAGAAATATCGGCTATCAAAAAGGACTTCAACACCGTAAATACCATACTTGGTAATATCGTTAATGAAATGCAAGACCGACTAAGTCGTGTTTCTCCATTATTATTTTTATTAGATCTCGCCGGAAAAAATACCGATGAAGAAATTATCAACTTCAGTTTAAAAAAAGCAAGAGAACTCTCATGGTATAATGCAAATTTACTTTGGGGTTTAGGTACTCTTCACCAAGATACCGCCATACAGCAAATGGACACAACTGTTTTAAGTCTTGGAGAATTTATAAAAGCGCCTAAATCAAAAATTGTGATGTATGCTCTTCAATTTTTAGGCAAGTTCGAAGAAAAAAATGTGGGTAGGGTGATTTCTAGATTGCGAGAAGAATAGAGTACTTCATTATTAGGAAAAAATAGGCTTCAGGTAAATTTGAAGATAATGATTCATAAAATTTAGAATCAATTGTAAAACATATCAGCGAAAGAGGTTTGCAAATTATACAAAACCTTGAATACAAACAATTTAAGCTTCTATTTTACGTTTTACTTTTACTAATCATTATAATTAAAATCATGAAGAAATTAAGTATGCTTGTGTTTTCCATTTTTTGCATTGGATTTATATCTTGTCGAGATAATAAACAAAAACAATTAGATAACACCCTCGATAAAATTGAAGCGGTAGAGCAAGAAATGGATGAAACAACCGAAGAAATAAATCAAAAATCAGAAGACGCAAAGGCGGCTCTTAGCGAATTGGACAGTATTTAAATAAAGAAACTTAATAATGAAAGATATAAAAAGACTAATAGGTTTAATACTTCTAACATGTGTTTTAAGCACAACAACGGGGTATGCCCAAGGTAAATCTCAAGAAAAAGGAAAAAGGGAAAAAGTCAATAAAATTAAAGATACTGTCGATGAGGATATTGATGAGGCTGTTGAGAAACAAAAAGGAAAAGCCGATGAAATGAAACAGAAAGGTAAAGACAAGATTAAAGACAAAGCTAAAGAAGAGAAGAAAAAGATAAAAGGCGATGATAATAATGATGGTGATGAAAAACATGATGACGATGATGATGAAATGCACGATGATTCAGTAAAGAAATCTGAAAAGAAAGCAAAAAAAGAAAACTCAAATAATGGAAAAGCCTACGGTCGTGACAAAGGTGAAATGAGTGGTCAAGAATTTGGCAAATATAGAGCTACAATAGCTAGTGAAAAAATAAGTGAATCTGAAGTCACCATTGCCGAAAATGAGATTACTTTAAATGAAGGTCGTAAAAAAGTAAAAGAAGCTAAGGAAAAGGTTGAAAAACAACGTGAAGAAAAAGACGTAGATGAAGAGGTCATAAAACAGAAAGAAGAAAAAATATCTAAAGCTGAAGAGAAATTGAATGAGCTGGAAGATGTTATCAAAAAAGGAAAAGAAAGAATAAAAAAACAACGCAAAGAAATTGAAGAAATTGGTAATAAACCTGTTGAATAGATAAATTTTTTTAAAATATCTTAAAAGCTCTTATTAAAATGATAAGAGCTTTTTTTATGACCTAAACTTAACGATGTGAAAAGTTATTACGAATTGCACTACTAATGTATTCATCATCCTAGAAATTCGCGCCCCATCATAATTACCAACATTGGATACATCCTTGCGAGATTATATATATCTTAACTACTTTTGTTTAATTATATCTAAAAATAATTAAACATTACGTATCTTTATAACCTAGTAATTTACTAGATACATACATCAAAAATCTATAAAAATTATGTTCGGATTATTTAAAAAAAAATCAGAAAAAGAAATATTACAAAGTGAGTACGAGAAGCTTTTAAAAGAATCCTATACCTTATCTACAACAAATAGAAAATTGAGTGATCAAAAGACTTTTGAAGCCGATGAGATAATGAAGAAAATAGAACAGTTATCTTAATTCTCTCGACCCGTACAACTACCTACGAGTATAAAAAAACAAAATGAAGATTTTAAACATTGCCATACTTTTATCAAGTAGTGCCTTTTTATACTACGGTGTAGAATGTCTTTTCTCTCAGAAAATGAAAGATGAGTTTGTAAGATTTGGTCTAAAGAATCAGAGAGTTCTTACTGCAATCTTGCAACTAGCAGGTGGTTTGGGATTAATTATTGGTTACTTCTTTTCACCTATTCTTGTATTAATGGCTTCAGCAGGTCTAACACTTCTTATGTTTTTAGGTTTCGCCGTTAGAATAAAAATTAAGGACAGCGTGGCAGAATCATTACCTTCATTGGTATTGGCTCTTATAAATTTATTTATAGCAGTAAGCTATTTTCAACAACTTACTGCATCGTAAATTTTATGCAAAAGCTATAATCAAACAAAGCACTAGAAATAAAGCTGCAGGAAAAGATTTTAGTATTGGGTCTTTTATTTTAATATGCATCGCTATTGAACCTAATAGTAAGGCTGCCAAACCTAAAGCTGCAGGTTGCTTTACTACAGGAAACCATATTGCAACAAGTAGTAAAAGAGCCAAAGTCACCTTTAAAAAGCCAATTATATAGCACATTTGCTTTGATAGGCCATAGACCTCAAATTCTTCTATAATAGTTGTCGCATTTCCACCACGCCATCTTGTTGGTTTTTTATTCTGTATTAGCCATACATTTAATATACTTAAGGCGACTATAATTTGGAAGATGATGATTAAATAATTCATGATTAAGATAGTTTTATAGACCAATTACATATATTAGTCTATATCAAAAATACTAATTTTGTTCATATAGATACTAAATTTGTTAAACAAAAATTTAAAATGAGTAATCAAGATTCTAAGATTCATATTATAGGTGCGGGAATTAGTGGCTTAGTCGCAGCAATTGTACTTGAACAAAACGGATTTTCTCCTGTATTAATCGAAGCTACAGATAGGGTAGGCGGTAGGGTGAAAACAGATATTGTAAATGGGTATCAGTTGGACCACGGATTTCAAGTATTATTAACCGCTTATCCTGCAGCTCAAAAATATCTTGATTACAACGCTTTAGAACTACAAAATTTCTTGCCTGGTGCTTCCATTTTTAAAAATGGAAAACAAGAAATAATTGGTGATCCGCTAAGAAATGCATCTTTATTACTTTCTACGCTGTTTGCCAATGTTGGTACTATTACAGATAAATTGAAAATTCTAAAACTCAATACGAAACTGAAGAAAAAATCAATCGCCGATATATTTTCAGATAAAGCTCAAACTGCATTTTCGTATTTGAGTGATTTAGGTTTCTCTTCTGAAATAATAAATGATTTCTTCAAACCTTTTTTCAGCGGAATTTTTCTTGAGAACAAATTAGATACTTCTAGCAGAATGTTCGAATTTGTCTATAAAATGTTCGGTGAAGGCAATGCTGCATTACCTAAAGGCGGAATTGAAGAAATTCCGAAGCAACTATTAAAACAGCTAAAAAGAACTACTATAAAATACAAAACTCCTGTATCTTCTATTAGCGAAAACAATATTGTACTTGCTGACGGACAAGAATTAGAGAGCGATTATATAATTATAGCAACGGAAGCGAGCAACTTAATTCAAAATTTAAAGAATCAAGCTATTGAATGGCAAAGCTGTGACACCCTGTATTTTGAGACGGAAAACAGAACGATTAAAAAACCCCTTATCGGATTAGTTCCTGATCAAAACTCCCTAATCAATAATATTTTCTACCATACAAGTCTTAAAACCGCATTAAATGCTGGTAAAGAATTACTTTCTGTTACTGTTGTTGATAACCAGGGATTAACTGGTATAAAGCTTATAAGTCAAGTTCAAAAGGAGTTAAAAGAACTTTGTGGTATTACTGCTACTACATTTATAAAACACTACCGCATACCAAAGTCGCTACCAAAGTTGAACGAACTACACTATGAAATATCGCCTTCTGAAACACGCTTAACGGAGACTATTTATCTAGCTGGCGATATTCAGTTAAACGGCTCTTTAAATGCAGCTATGATTGCCGGTGAAAAAGCTGCGCTGGGTGTTCTAGAAAATTTGCAGGGCTTGTTTAAATAATAGACACTTTTAAAACGTGATAGGCTAGAAGGTTTTGATAATATGTATGTAATTGGAATAATTATTATTCCTTATATTAGCGTAAAATATACGCATAGTATGCAACAATCTATTCAACTCTCCGTAGATGCTGTAGTCTTTGGTTATGAAGCTGGTAACATTTCCATATTACTTATTAAAAGAAAGTATGAACCTTTTAAGGATAAATGGGCAATCCCTGGCGGATTTGTATTGGATGATGAGTCATTAGAAGAAGCTGTTGAACGAGAGCTTAAAGAGGAAACTGGTATAAAGATCAATTACTTAGAACAGCTGTATACTTTCGGGAAACCGAATAGAGACCCAAGGGGTAGGGTAGTATCTATAGCTTATTTCGGATTAATTCGCCCTAATGCATTTAAAATATATGCTTCTACAGATGCAGCACAAGTACAGTGGTTCAATATAAATGAACTGCCAGAATTGTCTTTTGATCATAAGGAGATTTTAGAGGCCGCTATTAAAAGACTTAAAAGTAAAATTACCTACGAACCTATAGGTTTTGAATTGCTTGATACAAAATTTCCGTTTTCAGATTTAGAGAAATTATATAGTACGTTACTAGGCAGAGAGGTAGATAGGCGCAACTTCAGAAAGAAGATTATGGGTTTAAATGTACTTGATGAACTTGATGAAAAGGTCTCTAAAGGTTCTGGTAGGCCCGCCAATTTATTCCAATTTAATCAAAAAAGATACTTCCATCTTAAAAAAGAAGGTATCATATTCGAAATATAACACACTGTTTTTTAGGTATATAATTAGTTTGCGTAAAAATAACGCATAATATTCTAGGTTCGTATCCTAATGTGTTTTACATTTGCGTCATAATAACGCAAATTATGATTTACAATTCAACTACTTCAATACCCCATAAAGCAATAGGAGAGAAGTATGTTTTCGTAGCGGGTAGTATGGATGCTAATACTACATCAAATTGGAGAACACAATGCATAGCTGCATTAGAAAATAGCCATCACATTTTTGACCCAACACATAAAGACCACGATTCTTTAAACAAGTGCGAGATGGAGAATCATATTAATTGGGAACTAGATGCTTTAAACAGTGCAGATATCATCCTTCTAAATTTTCTTCCAAATGCCTTATCTCCAATATCTTTGGTAGAGTTGGGGCTATACGTGGCAAGCGATAAATTAATTGTTATTTGTCCTAAAGAATTTTATAAGAATACCTACGTTACTACTTTGTGTAAAAAATACAATACGCCTATAGTTCTTAGTACAGAAGAGGCTTTAAATACTATAAAATAAAACCAACATTATGAACGGATTACTACTAACAGACGGATATAAAACAGGACACCACCAACAATACCCTAAAGGAACAGAAGAGGTATATTCTAACTGGACACCTAGAAGCAACAAATATGCTCCTAAAGGTTGTGATAAAGTGCTATCATTTGGGCAACAGTATGTATTTCAATGGTTACATGATTATTTTCAGGACAACTTCTTTTCTAAGCCAAAAGCAGAAGTGTGTAATGAGCTAAAAGAAGAATTATCACTGTATTTAGGTACGGATTATGATGTTACCCATTATGAGGAATTACACGATTTACAACATTTACCAATTAAAGTAAAGTCCTTACAAGAAGGGGTAGAGGTAGACATTAGAGTACCTATGGTTACTGTAGTGAATACCGATAAAAAGTTCTATTGGATCACCAATTTCTTAGAAACCATTTTGTCTACTATGCTATGGCAACCAATGACATCGGCATCTATTGCTTTATTGTACAAGCGAATTTTCAAAAAATGGACACTTTTAACCGATAAGGATAATCTAGCTTTTATTGATTTTCAAGGGCACGATTTTTCCATGAGAGGTATGGGCGGCTTGCAAAGTGCAATATCATCTGGTATGGGACATGCTTCTGTATTTCTTGGATCAGATACGCTACCGGTTATAAGTAGCCTACGTAAGTATTATAATGCTGAGGGTTTTGTGGTAGGTTCTGTAAATGCTACTGAACACTCCGTAATGTGTGCCGGTACTAAAGATGATGAAATAGGTACTTTTAGAGCTTTAATGAACACCTACCCAACGGGAATTCTATCTGTAGTTAGTGATACATGGGATTTATGGAAAGTGCTTACCGAGTATCTTCCGCAATTAAAAGAAGAGGTACTTTCTAGAGATGGTAAACTTGTCATAAGACCAGATAGCGGAGACCCTGTTGATATCATTTGTGGAGAATCTGGTTCGCTAGGCAGCAACACTCCTAAAGATAAAGGGGTAGTGGAGTTACTTTGGGATATTTTTGGCGGTACCGTTAACGAACAAGGTTTTAAAGTTTTAGATAGCCATATTGGTGCTATTTATGGCGATAGCATTACCACGGAAAGAGCGGAAGCTATCTGCCAACGTTTAAGCGATAAAGGCTTCGCAACCACCAATGTAGTTCTTGGTATTGGTTCTTTTACCTACCAATTTAATACTAGAGATACCTTTGGTTTTGCAATGAAAGATACTTCTGTAGTGGTAAATGGTGTACGAAGAGAAATTTTCAAAGATCCTATTACTGACGACGGAATTAAAAAATCTGCCAAGGGATTGGTTAAAGTTGAATTACACGACAATGAATACGTATTGGTGGATCAAGTTACACCAGAACAAGAAAACACAGGTGAGTTGCAAGTAATCTATGAGGATGGAAAATTTGTAAATCAAACGAACATTCAAGAGATTAGAGACCGTATTAACAAGAATCTTTAATTTATAGCTTATGAAATATAGTAATAAATGGTTAAAGAATCAGATTGAAGAAATGGAGGTTAAATACCTATTTTTCTGGGGGCATCAACCACTCAGGAATGGTCAAATAGGTAAATCCTGCTTTAGTCAATGGTTTGAAAAAGGATTCGAGCACGAAGGAATTACTTATTTAACGGCTGAACACTGGATGATGGCTGAAAAAGCAAGACTCTTTGTTAATGAAGACATATTATCTAAAATTTTAAAAAGTGGCTCAGCTGGGGAGGTTAAAAAGTTTGGAAGACAAATTATCAACTTTGATGTAGATATTTGGGATAGACATAAATATGATATAGTTAAAAAGGGAAATTATTTAAAGTTTAAACAAAATGAAGATTTGCTTACCTTTTTGCTTAGTACAAACAATAGAATTTTAGTAGAGGCTAGCCCTCATGATAATATTTGGGGAATCGGGATGACGGCAAATGATGAACATATACAAAATCCGGATATGTGGAAAGGCCAAAATTTATTAGGATATGCCTTAATGGAAGTTAGAGACTCTTTAAAAGAATAATTATATGAAATACGAAATAAAAAAGTTCCATGACGGACAGGTTACTGCTAAAATCGCTGAAGCCGGAGATATTCATATAAAAATTAGAGGAAACAGTTATGAAGATTTATTTAGAGCTGCTTCCATAAAAGAGGCTTGGGACGCCACTAATGCAACCTATAAAACAGCGGTAGCTAAACTCACCATATTTTGCTTAATTGGGCAACGATCAGATAGACGATTTAATAAGGGAGAATCTTTCGATCTAAAAGTAATTTGCAAATTTATAAATGACATGAAATTTGATGTGGTTTCCATTTTACATCCGCACAGTCCTATTTCATTGGCGTTAATTGAGAATTCAGAAAAAATATCGCATGTAGACTATGTTGAAAAGGCTTATAATCAAATCGGTAACCCAGTATTGGTGAGTCCAGATGCTGGTGCGTATAAAACTACCCATGAAATTGCAGAAAAGCTAAATGCAGATTTAGTGCCTTCTAACAAAGTCCGTGTAGACGGAGCGCCTGAAATTAGTATTCAAGGTGATGTAAAAGGCAAAGAATGCTTAATTGTAGATGATTTGGCAGATGGTGGCAGAACGTTTAAATTTTTGGCGGAAGCTTTAAAAAAACAAGGCGCAACCAAAGTATTTTTATATGTTACCCACGGACAGTTTAATTATGGTTTCGATGAGCTTAAAGAATCCATTGACCATATTTACTGTACCAATAGTTATAAGGATATTGATGATGATTTTGTAACGCAATTCATGTTAGAAGGATTGTAAATTTCTACCTAATTGTTAAATGAAAAATAGCGCGTTACTGCGCTATTTTTTTGTGCTGAATTTCAACTTAAAACTGATATGATAATGCGGATTACGTAGCTTTTGCCAAAAGAAAATGTGAAGAACTCGTCTTGTCTTTGGCTACAACTAATACAAAGAAAAATAAAGCTCTAAGTATCACTTAATCAAATAGTATCAGACCTTCTCTTCATAGTTCGATTCAAAAATTCGGTATTTAAATAATCCAACAACTACTGCGCCACCAATACTATTACCCAACAATGCTAAAAATAAAAACCAAAGGTAATCTAGAAAGCTAATATCAGCGGAATGTAGAAAGGCACCAAACACTTCTATATTACCTACAATACTATGGTGAAATCCGCCAAAACCTATAACACCGGTAATCATTATTATAAGCACCAAACGAGTCAACGAATTCATGGTACTGTTCAACAACCAGGTCAAAAGCCCCATTAGCCATCCGGCAACTACGGCACTTGTTAATAGTACCCAAGAGTCTTCTTTTGCGACATGGGCACCAATTTCTACCATGGTTTCCGCTGTAAACAAATGAAGATGAGGCGCAAGAAATCCGATAAAGACAGCAAAAATAATTCCACCAATAACATTACCTAGAATAACTAATCCCCATACACGTAATAACTCCCAAATGCTGCGCTGACCATTTAACATAGGCAAAGCTAATACCGATGTTTGTTCGGTAAAAAGGGCAGATTTTCCGAGAATAACCAATATAAATCCGACAGGGTATACAAGTGCAAAAAGTTTAAAAATGAACGTCGTTTCAATAGTACCGTTTAATAGATAATAAAGCGCACAGATCATAAAATAACTAAACCCAATTTCTAGTCCGGCAATTAGCGCACTTAAAAACATGGCTTTATTTTTTACCTTGAAAATTTCTTCTCCTTCATGAATAACCCTACTGAGAATAACACTGTACTCATTGCCACCCTTTATTTCTTCAGATTTTTTCTCCAGTTCTTTTTGATGGTCTTGTTGTTCTTCTTTTTCGGTTTCCATAATTTGGTGGTACGTTTTATAATTGGCAGCTGTAATTTACAATTCTCTATTTTTATATAAGATATTAATAATTAGTTAATTATATAAACCAACTAAACGGATGATTCTGCTTATAAGGTATACGCTATTTAAAAATTCTGTTTTGAAATTAAGTGTACAGCATAGAATTTATAGATACCACTTTTTAAAAATACATAACAGACCGGAGTATAATTGCGCCTAATAAATTTTTAGATAGCTTTAAAAAACAAAGCACAACTAAAATATTTTTATGGTTTTGTGTGATAAAATGAAGTATTGCCATACTAATAGCATGAACAAACATATACGACATCATGAAAACAGTAGCTAAAAAATTCAACCTTCAGAAAATCCTTATAAAATTTTATACCTGTGAGATACGTACTTTTAAGCGAATATTAGGACTAAAATAACAGCGTCAAATTACTATTGCCTCATCCAGCATTGAAACCGTTTCACTTGATATAAGGGCCTAATTATGTTACCTTTATACTGGTGCTAGTTTATAAAAGCACACCAATAAACAGCTAGGAAATTTAGCTGGTTAAATCAATAAAACGTGCATACAAGCTTTTCATATGAAGCACATCCCATTTAAAATGTTGCTAAAGAAATCATATCTCTATATCGTTTTTATCTTTTTGGGTTGTGCGTCTACCAAAACAAACAATCAGCACACAAACAGTTCTAATGCCGAACCTACTATCATACAAACACAAAACGGTACAGGTAAAGCAAAGCCTGTAATTCAAATCTTTGGTTTAGATGATCATTCATACATTAGTCTAACACCAACGCAAACAGAATCAACGATTCATCCTAAAGATTCACTTCTACAAGACCATAGTAATGCTCAACTAAGTAGTAGTTCAGAAGAGGTCAACTTTAATAGCGATAGTCCCGTAGCTGATAGAATTGTTCAAAACTATCTGAATAGCGAAATTAAAGAGCCTGGCGGACATTGCCTTACCGTAAGTAAAACTCGGTTTGAGAAGGCATACAAAGAAGTGCACGGTCATTTGCCTTATCAAGATTTTCCCGATAGCATGGCTACGGCTACAAATACTTCTAAACAGGTATTTAACTTGCTTTATGTGACTGCTTCTAAACCAGATAAAAGCTGGCAAAGCCTTCCCGAAAAATATAGGGGCAAAGGTAATGCGGGTGCTATTACCTACGCCGGTATGGGAACTTTAGTTGATTCTACCGGTATTTGGGGCGGAAAATTAAAACCGGGTGCCCTTATGCAAGTCTGGCGGTATAAAGAAGATTATATAGAGGTGGTACAGGGTGCCGATGTTGCAAAACTAGATCCATACGGACATTCGTTTATTTTCATAAGCTATGTACGTGATGACAAGGGTGTAATTACCGGACTCCGGATTGCGGATCAAGGTTTTCAGAGTTACAGACCACTAGTGCCTAGAGATTATGATGTCTGGTGGGCAGTGAACCTAAGCGTATAGCTACACCTAAAAGCATCATAAAACTTTAACTTTTTATATGTAATTTACTCAGTACTAATACGTTCTAATAATAGTATCTTATCCCTAAATCTATTGTAACCTATGTTTCTTTTTTCGATACTACTTTCTTTTGGCTTTTTTAATGATATATCACCTAAAACAAATAGGGTGATGCATCATAGCACTGCTGCTGTAAGAACTTCATCTGTATCGAAATCAACTAATTTTAAGAAAGAAAAAACAATAGTGCTTAACATAGCATCAGATTCTATCGCTGATTCTTATGCCAGTACTAAAGAAGATTCCCATCAACTGCGGTTGCGTTTAAAAGAAGATTTACGGGCAGGTACTATTTCTATTGATCATATTAAAACAGCTTTTGCCGATCAACTGGTAGATAAAATTATTCCCCACTGGTATGGTACTCCGTGGAGTTTTGGCGGACATACTGCTACGCCTAATGAAGGTAAAATTGCATGTGGTTATTTTATTTCAACTACGCTGCGAGATATGGGAATTAATATCAACCGCTATAAATTGGCTCAAAAATCGCCCATAGACGAGGCTAAAATGATCAGTTGTGGTTCGGAAATTACCCAAGTGGAACAAGAAACCCATGAAAAAGCATTTGAAGAGATAGATACATTAACCCAAGAGGGACTTTATTTTATAGGTTTTGATGAGGGACATGTGGGCTATCTTTTAAAACGGGAGGGCGAACTTTTCTTAATACACTCCAACTATCTCAATCCAGTATCGGTTTGTATGGAAACTCTTAAAGAATCACGCGTTTTTAATCGTTTTACCAAATTCCATCTCGTAGCCATTTCTCATAATGATGCCTTGTTACAACGCTGGTTAGACAATGGTACGGTTATGTAATTTCGGATAACTTACTTATATCATAAACATATACCATAGCGCTTTTTAGCGCTATTTTTTATTCAAAAGTATGTCGTTGTTCTGCAGTTGAAGATGCTTGTAGTAATTGGTGAAATGTTTTTATACTATCAAAATTGCTCGTAATTTCTTCCGATACCGCTATGCCAGATACACCTGCTTCTAATAACCCTTTCACATCTGCCGTGGTAATACCACCAAAAGCAATAATTGGGGTTTGAGTTTTTAAAGCTTCTACTAGTAACGTATACCCATTTAAACCTAAAACCGGACTCGAATCTTTTTCATTAATACTCTCTTTAAACGGACCTAAATTGATATAATCAATTTCTTTGGCCAACAGTGTTTCTGCGTCTTGCAAGGTGTTTGCCGTACCACCAATCATTTGCCAAGTGTATAGCAGTTTTCGTACCTCGGTAGGGGAGGTCGCTGTTTTATCTAATACAACACCATCTGCTTTAATGGTATGTGCAATCTTAAACTGATTCTCAATGATCAACCGCGTCTGAAAATGAGAAGTGATTTCCCTAGCTTCTTCGGCTATTTTTAAAAATTTCTTTTCTGATACATCTACTAAACCTAACTGTACCAATTCTATACCAGAAGTACACGCCTTTTGTATATTTTCCAAAATCTCTTTTGGTGAGTTTCCTTTTGGTATGTAATGTAGCTTAGGGATTATCATGTCCATATTTTTTGACGTAAATGTTGTGGTATTTGAGTTGGCAAAGTTACGGATGTATAAATGCATATTTCTGATATAAAGTTGAAATTGGAAAAATAAGTTTACTTCTTACAGAAAGTCTTTGTATACCTTAATTATTTAATAGCTAATTGATTTGCGGAGACGTTTTTTGTTGAACATGTTTAATTGGTGTATTATAATTTAAAAACTAAAAATAAGGGGGAGGGCGAGGTGTTTGGAATAGAATTTTATACAAAAACGATAAAAAGTATAAATGAGTTACAGTAATTTTGCGGTTCATATAATTACAGCATATTGCTAGAGAAAAGAAATCAATTACCCCAAGAGCAATTTATAGATGAAGAAAACTTCATTTATTGTTTAGAAGGCGTTCAAGACATAGAAACGGACAATGTTACCGAAGCACAAGAAAGCTTGGAGCAACTGGCCATGAAATATGGTATTGCAAGTATCTACAAAACATGCGACACTATTGAAGGTCTTGAAGATAGCTTAAATGCCCTGGTTTTAGATGATCATAATTTTAAGGACTATGAAATCATCTATTTGGTGATGCATGGTGAAGCCAACAGTATTTGCTTAAATGATTACTACTATACCTTACAGGAAATTGCAGAGCTATTTGAAGGACGATTAAAAGGAAAGATTTTACATTTCTCCAATGCAAAAATTCTAGACTTAGACGAAGAGGAAGCGCAATATTTTTTGGACATTACCAATGCAAAAGCTGTGTCTGGTTATGGCAATGTATTTAGCGGAGTAAGTAGCGCCAACCTTGACAAGGCATTCTTCAACTTATTTAAAGAAGATGATGATATGTTTGAAGTTGTAGAAGAGCTGCACCAAAGACATTACAATGTCTGTAAATTGCTTGATTTTAGATTGTATTATTAAACTCAAATAATAGTATAGTAACTCTACAAAAAAAACTTCGAGTCATTTTAGATGTAAATCTTAGAGTTTTTAGAAAGTCAGTTTATTACAAATCAAAAAGCCCAGCTTTTTCATTTCTAATACCTTATTTATAAATGCACTTTAGTAATTAATAACAAGTAGTTCATCCAATAGTTGATTTTACAAGTAGGGTACTTTCGTTCTTAGTTGTTTACCTAGCGTATATATTAATTTTTTAAGTAAAACCTACAAATTGATAAAAATGAAATTTATGAAATCTAATATTCTCGCTATTGCAATTATTACCCTAAGCACGCTAGTGATGAGTTGCTCAGATGACAATGAGGTTACAAGTGATTATGGCAAACTATCGGTTAAGTTGACCGACGCTCCCTTTCCCCATGATTTGGTGGCAGAAGCCAATGTAACTATTTTCAAAGTCGATGCTAGATATAAAGGTGATATAAATCTAGAGGACGAAATGATGGATAGTACCAGCACAACCGTAGAAACAGATGGAGATAACCCGTTTATTGTTCTAATGGAAGACGAGGTACAGGTAAATCTTTTAGAGCTTACCAACGGGGTTACCAAAAATTTGGCAGATATTGATGTACCTGTTGGCACCTATGACCTAATACGTGTTTATGTAGAAGGAATAAACGTAGTTCTTAAAGATGGTACTACCTATGACCTTAAAGTTCCAAGCGGATCACAATCAGGAATCAAAATTTTTATCAAACCTGGTTTGAACGTAAGTGGCGGATTAACGTCTGATTTGTTATTGGACTTTGACGTTAGTAGATCGTTTGTGGCAAAAGGTGGAACACAAAATATTACTGGCTTTAACTTTAAACCAGTTATTAAAGCGAGTAACATGTCTACCGCAGGCACACTTACAGGAATTGTGACGGAATTACAAGAAGAAACACTTTTAGGTGTTGAAGGTGCTCAAATAGCTGTTTTCGTTGCAGATACACTGAATACAACAACATTTTCTGATGTTGATGGCAGTTATATGCTTATAGGATTAGATGCGGGTTCTTACACCGTTGAAGTAGAAAAAGAAGGTTATATTATGCAAACTGCAGATAACGTACAAATAGATGCGGCTAATAAGACAGTACTTGATTTTGAACTTGCATTAGAAGATTAATAAAATCTATATTTTTATACAAAGCGGGATATTCATCCCGCTTTTTTTATACCCGAATGGTTCACGAGTTTTGACCAAGTCCAACTACTCAGCTGATCATAATTTTATAGGCGATATTATCAAATTGATGATGAGCGGCGAAGCAAATAGTAATTACAATGTCTACGAACCTCTAGATTTTAGATTGTATTATTAAGTTACTACCTAAAACAAATCACTTACTCTTCAATTTAATAATCATCTCTCGATAACTGCTTGTAAACAATTAAAGTGAAATTTTCGTAGTTTAAAAAGTATGAATATAAGAAGCTATTACATGTTGTTTTAAAATTCATAACTCTTAATTATTCACGATAAAAATTAAATCTATATTCCTATTTTTACCAAAATCAAATTAAAGAATTTAAGATTATGAGCAAAACAAAACTAACCATAAATAGTAACGGGTCTGTCAAAGTAGAAGGAGATTTTGAAATTGTAGATAGTCAAGGTAATTCATATAACTTACAAGGTAGAACAGTGTTAGGTATATGTCGTTGCGGACTTTCAAATAACAAACCTTTTTGCGATGGTTCACATAGAAATCATTTTGAGCACGAAGCAACAGCTTTCGATTTACCTCCAATGAAAAAGAGTTAAAACATATTAATTATTGCTTTTTAATAGGCTTCTCTCATAAAAAAGCAATAATTAGTTTTTGTTCAATAATGTATTGCCTTATGACACTTTGCTTGGGTATGGCATAAAAAGAGAAGGTCTTGGAGACCTTCTCTTTTTTGAGCAGGTTGGCGAGCTGGCTTATTTGGGACAACACTTCCTTTAAATTTTTCTTTCTAGAAACTTCCTGAAAATGTAATGAAATACTCTTTGTCCGGGGCGACAATAGGAGTGAAGTGGTAATGTGTGTGGGATGGGAATCTCAGATTATATATAAGCCCAATACTTTGCTTATTAGTTTTACGTTAGAGATTAGTAATCAACAATTCTCAGTCTCGTACATTATGAAAAAAATACTATATGTTCTTTTGTTGTCCATTATTATAATTTCTTGTTCTTCAGACGATGATAGACCAACGTTAGTAGACGAACCAAATATAGCATTAGAAGGCAAACAAATATTTCGAATCGAGGATAAGGATTTAACTGCAAAAAACCAATCCGTTGGAAACCAAAAAAAACTAGACCCCACATTTGTTCTTTTGAGTATAAATGATGCTAATGGAAATTCTATTCTTACAAGAGAAAAAGTTGTATTGGAAAAAGATGGTGACAGTTTTGTAACTAATGAAATTACTTTAGAGGCTGGCACTTATGCAGTAACAGAATTCATTGTTACTGATGCAAATAATGTTGTAATTTTAATTGCCCCGAAAGAAGGTTCCGTCTTAGCCCAATTCACGACTAAACCATTACCCTTTGATTTTGTAGTAACATCCGATGAAACGAAGGAAACCGTTACTGAAAACATCAATACGGCGGGTTATACGTCGGTTGATTTTGGGTATACAGGATTAAGTTTAACATTCCCTAAAAATACTGATTTCTTTAGCGTGGTTGTCGATGAATCTGAGTTGCTTACAACAAAGACATTAAAATTAGAATCAATCACTGGGTCCATCTATTTAGTAGATTGGGGGGATGGTGCTATAGAAGAATACGTATCCACTATTAACGGGTCTGGAATCGAAAACGAGATATCGCATACGTATGCTCAAAACGGTGAATTTACAATAAACGTAAGTGGACCTGTTGCTGCTATTGAAACCTTAAGTTTTATTGGGGAAATCCCAAACGAAACCTATCAATATCAAACCAATGTATTAGGTATTGATGTGAGCAAATTAATCTTGTTGAAGGACTTGGGCATTTATACAGGTAAATTGACCAATATCAATATCTCAAAGAATACGGTTTTAGAAAACTTGTCTTTAAGCAGAAATGCATTGTCGAGTATTGATCTTACTAACAACCCGAATTTGAAAGAAGTTTTTGTGGATGATAATGCCTTAACTAGCATTGATGTATCATCAAATTTGAATTTGGAAAACCTAAATGTCACAGCGAATCAATTATCAAACCTCGATGTATCCAATAATAGCAAGCTGCACGTATTGAATGCGTGGGAAAATCAATTGAATTCGATAGACCTCTCCAATAACATAGACCTACACCTTGTTAATTTAAATTATAATGCCCTTACAGCGATTAATATTTCCCACAACCCGAATCTCCTTGAGATTATTGCTGGGGGTAATCAAATTACTAGTGTGGATGTTTCCAATAACCCAGAATTAAGACGTATCGATTTGTTTCAAAACCAAATCACAAGTATCGATTTATCAACTAATTTGAATTTGAATGGTTTATATATTGATGACAACCAACTAAGTACGCTAAACCTGTCTAGCAATACAGAACTTGAATACTTGACGGTCGAAAATAATTTGCTAAGCGAGCTGAATTTGGTATCTAATTCCAAAGTTTTTGTTGCTCATATAGGGGCGAATCAAATTAGTGCTGCAGAGCTGGATATCATACTTTCACAAATCTATGACCATGCGATTTTAAATTCGACCATGAACGGATATATTGATTATCAAAATACTCCTGGGTTCGCAGAAATTGACCCTACAACGATAGTAAAGCTCAATGAACTAGTAGCGGATTACAGCTGGACTTTTAATAACAACTAATGCGTTGTTAGCAACCCGGTTAATTGTTATACGCATTATCACAGTCCTATGTAATTTTACCGCGTTGGTCGGAAATCCAAAATACTTATATATCAATCTGTATCATAATGTTCCGCGTAATGTAACTTGAGCTTTGGTTACGGCATAAAAATAAAGATGAGAATCTTTATTTTTTGAGCGAGATGTTGCGCGGGCAAAGTTGTTACAATCTTCTTTAATTTTTTTCTTTCTAAAAACTTTCTTCTCAAAAATGTAATGGAATACTCTTTGCCTTAAGCAACGATAGGAGCGAAGTGGTAATGTGTATAGCATGAAAAATGTTTGGAGTTTAAAACATCTCGAATTCTTATTTAAGAAAATCAATTGAATTCGCTTCTAACTGGGGTTTAACGGACGATTTAAAACAATAACTAAAATCAAACATCGTTATTGAAAAGTATTTAAATCCAACCTTGAAATTCCTAAACTTCTATTATGAAAATACTACCTATAATTTTACTTCTTTCTGTATTGTTATTTTCATGTACTGAAACTGAACAACCCTTACTTGAAGAAGAAATTTTAGAAATTGATTTGGAAGAAGAAATAGATGAAGAAGAGATTTTTGAAGAGGAAGAAATAGAAATAATCCCTATTATTTGGCAAAATGGAGATGGAAGTTTGCAGAATCCTTTTCAAATAGAAACTGCAGGTCACCTATTTTATCTTTCACTACAAGTTAATGATACTTTGAAAGAAATACCCAATGATTACTATTATAAATATTTTAGGGTCGTCAATGATATTAATCTTGCATCGAAACCATTTCAGTCCATTGGTGGGTTAAAAAATAACTACGAGTTTAAAGGTCACTTAGATGGTAATAATAAAATTATTTCAAACTTATACATCAATACACCTAACGCTCGATATACCGGTCTTTTTGGAAAAACAAATGCAAACACAACATTCAAAAATATTATACTGTCAACGTTAATATAATAGGTGGAGATAAGGATACTGGCGGCATTGTGGGGAATTCACATAGTCCGCTAATTGATAATTGTAAAGTTGAAGGCAGTATAACTGGTGGTCGTTATGTTGGTGGTATCATTGGCTATGCAAATACAGGTGAAACTCGTATTATTACTAATTGTATTTTTGAAGGAAATATTGTGGGTACTGAAAATGTGGGTGGAATAGCAGGATATACAAGAGCAGGTTTTATGAATTATTGTACTTCTAAAGGAAGTATAGCCGGAGATTATAGAATTGGAGGGCTTAGCGGTGATGCGTTTCATTTTGAAATGAATAATTCAAGTTCCGTAGCCGTTGTGCAAGGTAATCTTGTTACGGGCGGCTTAGTTGGTGAAATTATAACGGGTACTATAAAAGATAGTTTTTTTGAAGGTTCAGTTGAAGGAACAAAAATGTCTGGAGGAATTTCTGGTAAAACATCCAGTTCATCTTCTATTGTAAATAGTTACAATGTTGGCACAATTGAGGGTACTGAATACATAGGTGGTCTAGTTGGATCTATGAACGATACCTTTATACAAAAGTCTTTTAATTCTGGTGATATTATAGGTAGCTCAATAGTAGGTGGTATTGCTGCATTTGTTGCAACTTCAACTGATCAATCACATGTTAAACATTGTTATAACTCTGGAAAACTTTCAGGTGGTGTCAGAGTTGCAGGTATAGCAGGTTTGGTTGATCGCGGTAGGGTTTCATATTGCTTTAATCTTGGTGAATTACCAGATATTCAAGATAGTTCTAAGGTTGACCAAATTGCAACTTATAGCTTCATAAGTGATGAACTAGATGAAAATAATACCTATTATCTTGGGAATGCTAATGGTACCAAACAAAAAACTTCTGAGTACATGAAAAGTATTGATTTTCTGAATGGACTCAATAATTTAGATTCATTTTGGAAAATGGACGTAACTCCTAATCAGAATAATGGATATCCAATCCATGTTTGGCGATAGTAAATTGTATTTAAAAATTTAAAACCTGTTTTTACTTTTAATAATTCTATTCTCTAAATAACTTATCGCTATTCTTAATTAGAATATATTTGGACTTAGCTTAATTTCGTCTTAACATAATTTCTATGTTATTATTCTCTTGCGGGATTTATAACTTAACTATGTAAAATAGCGCTTAAATGCGCTATTCACTTATTCGTTATAAATGTTCTATAATTTATATTATGTAAAATAGACTTTTTAAGACCCCACTATTACCTACATATTTCATCACAATTGTCAACATTCAAAAATTTAGGTTATTTCGGCATAAACTTATTATGATCCGATTTATCAAACTCTTTTTGAGTCCCGGCTTTAAGCTCCTCTAGTTTTGCTTTGTCTTCTGCAGCTTTAATCATTTCTGGAGTGTCTTGTTCTTCGCTTGCCCAAAACTTCCACCATGGTTTAGATTTCTTGGTAGTTGCCGGTTTCTGTTGCTTTGATACAACTGGTTTTATTTTATCACTCGTATCTACACTAGTTATTTTAGGTTTGTGTTCTATATTAGATTTTGCAGGTGTTGATTGCTGTGCTGTTTCAGATTGCTCTGTCTTAGATTTCGCTGTAGGCGCTATTAGATTGTCATCATGCAGAAACTTAAATTGTACTTTACTAGATGCCAATGCCTGTGAAATGGTTTGTAGCATTTCATTCTTCTCAATCTGCTCAATAATAGAATTACATTTATCTGTCAGCGTATCATTTAAAGGAATAGCACTACTCAATTTAAAAGTGATTTCACCACCAAAAGATTTGCGTTGCAAAATCATAAGCATAACCTGCTGAAATGATGTATTTATATCAGTAACCAGTTCTTCTATATTCTTACTTTTTAGTTCAATACCATAGTTTTGCGCCTTATTCTCAGATATCACAAAATTATCCTCTGATTCATTTTCTGGTAATTTCTCGCCTCCCATGGCGACCACTTCCCCATTTTGAACCAGAAATACCTTATCTGAAATAGGATCTTGCTGCGGATTATCAAAATACTGCTTTACAATAACCGGTAGCTTTAAACGCATCTCTGAATTAGAATCAATCGCCATCAGCACACCTTTAAAAGGAATACCCACCATTAGCGTATCGCACTTTAAATCAGCTGCAATTTTAATCATATACGCTTTATCTAAAATCTTTTCACTGGCATATTCATGACCTTCGGCAAACAACACGTTTGTACCTTCTGCCTCTGTAATTTGATATGGAACATCGATTGCCTTAAGATTTGCAAGGGCTTCTTTTTTAATAGCTGGAAACCTATCGTACAAATCTGATTCATTGGCTGCACCTTCATAAACCATAGCCTTGCCGCTATCTTTACCATAAACAACAACAGGTGCTATTGCGTCATTGAATAAGAACTCTTTAAACTGTAATTTTTCGTCTTTACGGTAATCTGAAGTTTTTAATATTGGCAACAATGTATTCATCAGTGGTTTATTTAAAGTTTGCGGTTATATATACAACAATGGTATTTGCGTTTTAGTGTACCAGCTCCCCTATTTCAAATGCTAAACCACTACCCTATGTATATTTAGATGTCTAATACTTAACTCATAGACACAAAAAAACCGCTCATTACTGAGCGGTTTGAATTTTTATATAAAATTATATTTATCTGTTTAACAGATACGATGCTACTTCTAGTTCTAATTCGTAGCACTCTTCCATTTGGCGATCTACATCGTTCATACTATCCATGATAGAAATGTCATTCATTTTTAAAATAGACATTAAAGAATTGGTACTACTTGCCGTACGATTAATAGTTGATTTCAAGCTTTCTTTTTTCTCGAAGCCACTTTGCGTCTGAGGTTCATATAAATAAGATTCCAACTTCAATAATAATTGCTCGACCGATTTACGTTTTCGTTCTAATTCGGTCAATACAGCTACTTTTTGAGAACTCATTGAAATTTTCATAAACCAATTTAATTTTTATTAGAACGGAGCATAATTAAATTGATTGTGTTCATAATTGCCAAATTTATCACAAGATGCTGAAAACAAAATAACCGCTCATTCAGAGCGGTTATAAATCTTTAAGTTTAATAAAAAAGTCCGTCATTGCTGACGGACTTTCAAAGGTTATTCTATAACTCTAACGTTAACTGCGTTTAATCCTTTTTTTCCTTGGGTTAGTTCGAATTCGACTTCATCGCCTTCGCGAATCTCATCAACTAATCCTGAAATGTGAACGAAATGTTCTTTGTTTGAACCTTCTTCTGTAATAAATCCGAAGCCTTTAGCATCGTTGAAGAATTTTACTGTTCCTGTACTCATAAATGTAATATAATTTGATATTAATAATTACTAGCTGAATTACAACTATAATGCCAAAAATTAAAACTGGCATAATTTTACTATTTCATCTATTCATCACAACTACCACCTTTTATACGAATGAAAATTATTTCTTCTACCAATTACTAACTATTGTTTATTATCAGTAGCAATAATAATACCCGCCTTAACCACTATTTAATAACCAAAACCAAAAAAATTAGGATCACATAAATAAATGCTTTATTTTAGTATCGTTAAAATAACTAGTGTGACTACAAAACCTAATTTTGTTCTTCTTTCTGAAAACAACACCTACTACGTAGAATACCTTATTGGGCATCTTGTTTTAGCGAATAGCATTACAGAAGCCGTTGTTTTTGAATCGCAATCACACGCCATAAAATTTCAAAAATACCTTTACAAAAATTGTAGCGTCCGCTTTTCGGTGAATACCTTTATTGCATAATTAGAATACCCTACTATTCTTTTTATAATGGTTAAATGCATCTTAAATTGGTGTTTGTTTATTGAGCAAAAACTATCTTTCCAAAAAAAAATATAATGAAATACATTGCTATACTTCTACTTGTAACTACTATGATTTCTTGTGGATCTAACGATGACAAGCAAACACCTCTTGAGGCTATCGATTTTACCACAATCAATGAAGAAGAGATAAATGCATATTTAACTGCTAATGAGCTGGAGTCACAAACTACTGCGTCTGGCTTACACTATATTATTAAAAACCAAGGTGATGGATCAAAACCATCTGCTTCTTCTAACGTAACTGTAGCTTATAGAGGTTATTTTCTTGATGGTGAAGTTTTTGATCAAAGCGCAGAAGGATTATCTATAGGTCTTAATCAAGTAATTGCAGGGTGGACAGAAGGTATTCCCTTATTTAACGAAGGTGGAAACGGCGTATTGTTAGTGCCATCTCACTTAGCCTACGGTAGTTTTGATTATAATGGTATACCTGGTGGTTCTGTATTGGTATTTGATATTGAATTGATTTCGGTTAATTAAACGAAAACCCTTCTACCGGCATTTTAGCAGTACGTACTTGAGTGACTGTACCAGCTTGCTCGGTCCATGCAAAATATAGGGTTTCTTCAACAATTTCCATTTGAGGAAATCCGGATTTTCGAGAATCTACCATTTCGGTAATCACTTTCTTTTTAGAAATTGTACCGTCTTTATTCACAGCCATTGCCTTAAACAATGCCGTTTTATCATTGGCTTCCATCCAGCTTACTATAGCGTTATCTTCATCCATCCAAACAACATCAACACGACCCATTATAGTACCTTCGGCAACTAATACTGGCTCAGAAAATTCAGCTCCTCCATCGGAAGAAAAAGTGATTTGTACCTTTTGCTTATTTGATGCACCTGTAAACCAAGCGACGACCAAATTATTACCCAAGGTATCTACTTTTGGTCCGTTTACGGGACACCCTTTTATCTGCCAATCATCTTCATGTATTACTTTAGGTGCCGTCCACTCCCCTTTCACCTGACGAACAATACTGATGTCACGAATTTCATCGTCTGATCGATCACGATATATCACTACCGGACCATTATCTGTTATCGCTGAAGTCGTCTGGCAGCAGTCGCATGTGCTAGTATCCAATTCATATTCTTCTAATAATTTTCCTGCAGCAGATACCACTCCGCCACGTAAAGTCATTGCTCCCCGCTCCCCAGCCTTATTTTCTTCGGTATTTCTACCATCGAGCCAATTGACGAAGAAGTTGTTATTGTACGGGACTATGCTTACAAAACCATGTTCGGTCGGCGTACCATCGGTATGCAGTTCTAAACCGGTTATCCAATCGGTTGCTCCCTTTGGTTTCACGTTCATTTTAACATCGTAAGAATACGTACCTTTTGTGGATTTCTTTAAAACGTGAGACCATAAATTACCATTGTTCTCGGTAATCATAGGATAATCTGCCCAGTTTACGAACCAATCTGTACCACCCAATATATTTTGCGCTTCTTGCCACTTACCATCGATCAATTGAGAATATCGTAAAGTCGTCATTGTATCGTAAGAAGTTTCTACCCATGAAAGCATGGCAACATCTTTATTGGACATTAAGTGTGGCAAAGCACTAGAATCCCCTGCCGGTGAAATCATGTCTTCTATCATGCTTACCGGTGCCACCGGCAGTATTTTCTTAGGTTCTTCTTTGCAACCTAGAATCAAACTGGTAATCGAGAAAAGAAAAAAAGTCTTTGTTAGTATGTGCATTACTTTACCGCTCTAAGTTTTTCGATCATTTCGGGACTATCCCACTTCAATCCGCCATCAAAACGCAATACCTGCTCCCCTACTTCATTATAAACAAATGTTGCGGGTAATGCACTCACATTCTCTTCGGCATATACCCCGTTGAATTTTATAAAATCTAACTGAAATTTGCGTGCTTCTTTAAACATATTAATTTTATCTACAGACTGATCAGATGCAAATAGAAATACGTAGTTGTCTTGTTCTAGAATGGTCTGTGCTTTCTCCATATCTGGCATTTCTTCGATGCAAGGTTTGCACCATGTTGCCCAATAGTTCACCAACACACGTTTACCTTTGTAATCACTTAATTCAATAGGGTTACCCTCTAAATCTTCATAAGTCGAAATGGAAACCTGTTCTACAATAACCTCGGGTATAACTTCTGTATTCACCTCTGTTTTTACCTCTTTACAACTTGTAAAAGAAATACTTAAAACGAAGAAAAATAATATTCTTAAAATCATATTCAAAGATACCATTTCGATGGATGAATATCGTACCCTTTAAACCAAAAAAAACCGCCTATTGGGCGGTTTTTTATATACTAATTTCTACTTCTTATTTAACTTCAACCAATTCTAATTCGAAAGTTAAATCTTGACCAGCCAAAGGGTGGTTTGCATCTACAACGATATCATTTTCGTTTACTTCTGCAACACGTAATTGTCTTTCACTACCATCTGCATTAGTTGCCATAAGTGCCATATCTACTTTTGGCTCCATATCTTGTGGCAAATCTGATTTTGGAACAGTTTGAAAAAGCTCTTTTTGCTTTTCACCGTATGCATCTTCTTTAGCAATTACGATTGTTTTTTTATCATTTGCTTGCATATCCAACAATCCCTTTTCAAAACCAGGTATTAAACTACCTTGTCCCAATTTTACCTCTAAAGGTTCTCTATCTACCGAACTATCAAATATTTGACCATTACTTAATTTACCTGTGTAATGTACTTTTACTTGACTATCTGCTTTTACTTTACTCATACTATAAATTTCTACTATTTCACTTATTTGAGCTGCAAAGGTATTGTTCTCAATAGGGAATAACGAAGATTATGACAAAACCTTCCCTTTTTAGCCTCTTCTTAACATTAAATACTAAAAATCGCTGTCAAACTACACATTGCTAACAGATTGACTTCCCCAAAATGTCTTAATTATTAATAACACTTTGGTTGTTAAGGATGATTAAATGATTTTATTGGGTATATTTAAATGTCAACTTATCGAGCTCAAAACAACATATCATGAAACCATTTTCAGTATTATTTACAATTCTCTTAGTTCTTAGTTCCACAACATTTCAAGCACAGCATAAAATCGGGATTTTTGATGGTCAAATTAGCATTGGTAATCCTAAAGTAAAGGGTTCCGCAACATTTAATTCGGATAACCAAACCTATACTGTTGATGGTGCAGGCACCAATATGTGGTTTGAGAAAGATGAATTTCAATATCTATGGACTACTATACAGGGCGATTTTATTCTGAGGACTACTGTAAATTTTGAAGGAAAAGGCAAAGACCCACACCGTAAAGCAGGATGGATCATAAAAAATAACCTGGACGATAATTCCGCACATGTAAACGCTAGCACACATGGTGACGGACTAACATCTCTACAATACCGTAAAACCGTTGGTGGACTAACGGAAGAAGTAAAATCTTCTCACGAATACCCAACCATTATTCAATTAGAACGACGTGGTACTACCTATATAATGTCTACCGCTAAGTTTGGTGAAGAATTCACTAGTATTGAACTAACCGATATGGATTTGGATAACGAAGTCTATGTGGGCTTATATGTTTGTTCTCACAACCCCAAAGTTTTAGAGCGTGCCACTTTTAGTAATGTAAGGATGGTAAAACCAGTTAGAGATGACTACCAAGCATACCACGAGTATATTGGTAGTAATCTAGAGTTGATGGATGTAGAAACCGGACAGAGAGAAATTATTTACCATTCTGCACATTCTATACAAGCCCCAAATTGGACCGTTGATGGTAAAAAATTGATCTATAATTCTAAAGGTCGTTTGTATAATTATGAGCTAGAAACCAATTCTATCACCCCTTTAAATACCGGATTTGCCATAAAAAACAACAATGACCATGTTTTAACTTTTGATGGAAAATTGTTAGGCATTAGTCACCATAATCAAGATGACAATGGAGATTCTGCTTTATACTATTTACCAACCAATGGAGACTCTAATCCAAAAGTGGTTACAAAACCAGGCGTGGGTGCATCTTACTTGCATGGTTGGTCGCCCAATAATAAAGAGATGATTTTCACTGGAGATAGAAACGGTTCATATAATATCTTCACTGTCAATGTAAAATCTGGAAAAGAAGAGCAACTAACAGATTTCCTTACTTTGGATGATGGTCCAGAATACACAAAAAATGGGAAGACCATTTTCTTTAATTCTAACCGCACAGGTACCATGCAATTATATAGTATGAAAGCAAATGGCAAGAAACAAACACAACTGACTTTTGATGATTATAACGACTGGTTTCCACATGTAAGTCCGGATCAAAAATGGATAGCTTTTATATCTTTTCCTAAAGAAATCAAATCTAATGACCATCCTTTTTATAAGCATTGTATGCTACGTATTATGCCAATAAAAGGAGGGAAACCTAAAGTTATTGCTCACATATATGGTGGTCAAGGTACAATTAATGTCCCAAGTTGGTCACCAGATAGCAAAAAAATAGCCTTTATAACCAATACAGATAGCTATTAAAGTATTACTATTGATAAAAATACCTAACTAGTTAGTCTTCATCTTTATTGACCTTAATACTACCATCGTATTGAATAGCGTTTCTATTTGCCATGGTAACATAAACTGTGCTTGATTGGCTCGGGTAGACATCCATTAGAATAGTGTAGCGATCGGACTTGTCCGTGATTTGAAAACTAATGGTATATTTTTGCTTATCGGTATCAAACACTTGCAAGTAATTATCGGGCTCGCCTTTAAATTCAACACCAGTAGCAGAACCATAACCACCTCCAAATTGTCGTTCGCCGTAGTAAGGTAAATTGGCAGAAACATTATCTCCAAAAACTTTTAAATAACTATTATTTCCTGATAAGTCTATGCGTGAAATAGTACTGCCAGGAGCAATGAGTCCGCTATTGGCGACTGCATTTAAACTTTGAGTTACCATAGGATTGGCAGATTTAGCCGTAAAGGCAAAATTCTTGGAACTAACTAGTGCATGAATAGGATGTGAATCATCAATCGCCATTTTTGTCGATTTACAACCAAGTAATGCGGTAAATACAAATAGTAAAATAAGTGAAGTTCTCATAGAAGCTATAATTAATCACCCATTAAGCTACCAATTCTATGCCAAAGAAGAAATTTAATCTTCAAACTCTTCTTCTTCAAATTCAGTATTAACCAATACCGTTTTTTTGAAATTTATAGCTCTGGATTCTTTATAAAATCCTTTAATTAATCGTTGACGTTTTCTATCGGAAATATCCAAGGTGTCAAGTCCTCTTATTTTCTGCTTCAATGCTTCTCGTTGTAACATAGTTGCAGTTTCATAATTAGGCTCAAACTGAAACATTACAGGACCTTCATCTTCTTCGTTCGAGTTGGTTTTTTTAGAATCGTTCGTTTGTGAATACGACAAACCTGTAAAAAATAAAGAGCAGCAAATAGTTAGCCGCATTAAAGTTTTCATATTAATATAGTAAGTGTTCTAGGTCTAAATTAAGAACATTTATTATAAAATTGAATTAATAGGATAACATAATGATAAATAATGGATTTTTTACCAATTGGCTAAGAAATAGGTCGTTAAACGGGTTGTCTAAATTTTAATGCATACTCCATAAAATCAAATTCAAGTTCGAAAGTTTCGCGAATATGATAGTTGACCATTTTATATTGTTCAGGCAATAAATCTTTTGAAGATTTCATAAATTCTAACAGCTTCTTGTTGGCATCTGAAAGATGCGCAATTTTATTCATTAGATACACCTTGGTTTCGAATAATGCCATAGTGGTAGGCTCATATAAATAAGAATCTACCCTAATTTTAAAAAGCTGAATAGTGTTGTAACACCGTTCTAATTTGCCTAAACACATCGATACATCCTGTCCATTCTCCATAGCTGTCTTATTAAAAAAATGAATTTGTGGGAAATTTACCTCAAAGTAAATGAAGAAAGTGTTATTTTCAACTATGATTTTGTAAGTTTAACTAAACTTTAAAATAGCATCGTAATTGCTAACTTTTTAGAAACAAAAGGATTAGAAAACCTTAACATTCGACTTGGCAATCTTTAAGAATTATTTAATTGGTATGCTCTACTATAATGAGTACCTTAAACTAAACTTTTAACCTATGAATATCAATTTTGAATACGACGATGTAAAAGCCAGCAATCGATTAGAGATCATGGCAGCGCAAAAACTTGAAAAATTATTGGACAAATTCGATTTTATAGTAAGGTCTGATGTTTTTTTCAAAAAAGAAAATACCTCTTCACCCGATTCAGGTATGGTATGTAATATACGCTTAAGTGCACCGGGTCCACGCTTGTTCGCGCAGTCATCTTGTGGTAGCTTTGAAGCTGCGATCGCTTCATCAATAGAAGATTTGCAAAGACAATTAGAAAAAAGAAAAGCAAAAATGCAGTCTCATTAGACTGCATTTTTTTTATTGTTCGACAACTTCATCAGACTTCGTGCGATTCGCAATCACAGCCTGTACTTTTTCAGAAAAAGGATTCCGCTTTAGCTCTTGAATCAATCTCTTTCTTCTTCCATCAGAAATATCCATAGAATCTAAAATCTCTTTCATACGATATTGATACGCTAAACGGCTCTGTTTTAATGCCACACGTTCAGATGCCGTAAGTACATAATCAGATTCAAACTGATTTAAAAGCATCCGTTGTTTTACTCGAGCATCAAACTGCAAAGAATCTTGAGCAAAGGCAGTGTTCATACATAATATCATATATAACAAAACACCCCCAAAAATGGTTAGTTTTTTCATTTTAATAGCTTGTTCTACCTTAAAATTAATACTTAAAAATTGATTTTCTCTTAATTATTAAATAAACTAGCAGTTAATCGAGTAAAGTTGCTGGTTTATCGCTTAATTATAATATGTGCTAATAACTCAAATAAATCATTTGGCTTTAGGGCATTTTATAAGAATAGAGCACTACTTCTCATTAATTTTAAATTAAAAATAAAGTTGCCAACCCCTGTTTTATAATAGAAATGTGTCTAATTACCCTGTTCTGCCTTTTTAAGATTAATAAACTGAGTTAAAACATCCATCTATTAGCAGAGAATGACGCAAATTTGCCAAAAGATTAAATTGGTAGTAAATTGATTTTCAATTCATCAACATTTAAAAGAATTGAAATAGTTGAAGTCAATTTTTAATACATTTGCATCTTCAAAAATTTAATATGATAGTCTGGATTATTTTTGTTGCCGTAGTACTTGTTTTTCTTGCGTTAGATTTAGGTGTCTTTCATAAGAATGAACATGTAATAAAATCTAAAGAAGCGGGAATTTGGACTGCTATTTTTGTAACGGTTGCTTTTGCCTTTAGTGGTGTTATCTATTGGTTGTTTAGTGCCGAATTAATTGACAACCCCACAGGACTAACGCCAAATGATGCAGTTCTAAAATATATTACCGGGTATCTTATCGAATTATCTCTAAGTGTTGATAACGTATTCGTTATCGCGGTTATCTTCTCTTCTTTTAAAATACCGGCATTGTACCAACACCGTGTTTTGTTTTGGGGTATTTTGGGTGCGATTGTATTTAGAGCATTAATGATCTTTTTCGGAGTTGCGCTAATTACCAAGTTTGAATGGATCATTTATGTCTTTGGTGTATTCCTTTTATATACTGCATTTAATATGCTTAAAGGTGAAGACGATGATTTTGACCCTCAGAATTCTTTTGTTTTTAAACAGATCAAAAAAATATACCCAGTTACATCGACAATGCACGGTCATGATTTTTTCGTAAAACGAATGGGTATTAATGCTGCTACTCCCCTATTTGTTGCCCTTATTGTTATTGAACTTACCGATATTCTTTTTGCTTTAGATAGTATACCTGCAATTTTAGCAATTACGGCTGATCCTTTTATCGTCTTCACATCGAATATCTTAGCTATTTTAGGATTGCGTTCAATGTATTTCTTGATTTCAAGAATGCTTGAGAAGTTCAGATATATCAATTATAGTCTTGTGGTTATTCTTGCCTTTGTAGGTTTAAAAATGCTATTCTCTCATTACATACATTTACCTGAATGGGTATCCTTAACTGTGATATCCGTAGCATTAGTATCGGGCATATTAGCCTCTACCTTTATTAAGAATAAAGAATAACTCTTAAGATAGCTTCTTAGAACTTCACTTTTCAGCTAGCTTGGCATCGATAATTGCCATGGCATCATTGACCGTTTGCATTTGATCCATATCATCATTTTCTAAACGAATGTCGAACGCATCTTCAACATCTAATACAATATCAACAAGATTTGCAGAATTGATATTGAGGTCGTTCATGAAGTGGCTGTCTTGCTGAATATCAGTAACTGCTACGTCTTCGGGAAGATAGATTTTTATAATTTCTTTTAATTTCTGATATTTTTCTTCGTTATGCATATTTATTTTCTTGTAACATACCTTACGGTATTCTTTTAATTTCTATTTGTTTTTCGAGAATGCTTTAAATATAACACAAGCATTTACATCTCCGAATCCGAAGCTTGCTTTGGCTATATATTTAGGTGAATAATTCATAGTTTCCCTTGGGATGCAAGAATCAGAAATCACTCTAGAAATCTCTGGATGTATATCGTCACAGTTCACATTTTTAAACACTACATGTTCTTTAAACTGCAAAACGGATGCAACACATTCAATACTACCTGCTGCTGCCAAACAATGACCAACAGCACCTTTAAACGAATTTATATAAGGAAAATCAGTATTTTTTCTACCTAAAGCCGCACTCCAGTTTTCAATTTCCAACCCATCTTTGGTTGTTGCCGTTAAATGTCCGTTTATAACATCAATATCAGCAGCATCAACACCCGCAGTGCCTACTGCATTTCGTATGCAACGCTGAACAGCCATACTATTTGGTGCGGTCATTGAACCTTCCCCTAATTGTCCTCCACTATTAACTTCACCTCCTAGTACTTCTGCATATATATACGCTCCTCGTTTTTGAGCACTTTCCAAAGACTCCAACACCAATGCTCCTGCCCCACTACCAGGAATGAACCCGGCTGCAGAGGCACTCATTGGTCTGCTTGCCTTGGTAGGGTTGTCATTATACGCTCTTGGTAAAATACGCATAGCATCAAAGCCTCCCCATACATACGGACCACTATCACTACAACTACCGGTCAACATTATTTCAGCTTTGCCCTGGCTAATGCGGTCATATGCCATCAAAACACCCTCGGTACCCGTTGTACATGCTGCAGAATTTGTGGTGACTTGATTTCCGCAACCTAACAATCCGCCTAAATAGGCACTTATACCGCTTGCCATCGTCTGTATAACGGAAGTACTGCCGAGCCTACGAACATTTCCTTCATCGATTAAATGAATGGCTTCCCTAAATTTATCGACGCCTAAAATGCCGGTACCAAAAATGATTCCGCGATCCCAGCTTGGCTCATCAGTTGTATTTTTTTCTAACCCGGCATCTTTCCAAGCATCAACACCAGCAATGACTCCGTAAACGATTCCCGTTGCATTTAATCCTCTGCGCTCTAGCGGAGTAAAATAGTTATCTATGAGCTTATCTTTTACCAAAGGCTCACCAGCAACTTGACAACCAAAACCTAGCTTCTCTAGATTTGGCTGATGTCGGAGTCCGCTTTTACCTTCTAACAAAGCATTCGTAAAATCGGTAAGTCCCACGCCATTAGGCGCACATACTCCCAAACCTGTTATGACAACTCTTCTATTCATTACTTGTACCTATCATGCCCGCAACTGCACCCTTACAGACTAATTTATCATCTTCGTCATACATTTTCACAGTACATTTTAGTTTCTGAAACCTAAAATAAACCAGTTCTGAAATTACCTTAACGCGTTCTCCCGGAAAAACAGGCAGCAGAAACTCCATTTCAGAACTACTCATTCCTATTTTTAGGTTTGAAAGTTTGGTTTCTTGTCCTAATAGATAAATTCCTAAGCAGACCAAACCTATTTGTGCACAGCACTCCGTTAATAATACGCCTGGTGTAACGGGATTGTCTTTGAAATGCCCTTTAAAAAAATCTGCTTCTGGTGAAAATCGGTAGTTGCCCTCAACTCCTTTTTCATCAATATGCTGAATTTCGTCCACAAAAAGAAACGGTGGCGTGTATGGTAATTCATCCAATATCCATTCGAAAGATTCTTTCATAGCCTTAACATCTTATATTAAACTTTCACCACCATCAACTTTAATAACCGTACCCGTAATCCATTTTGCTTCATCGGTTGTAAGCAAATACACTGCATTTGCGACGTCTTCGGGAGTTGTCAATCGATTATTCGGATTCCTCTTTAACGCATTTTCTTTGATCTGCTCATAACCCGGAATCATAGATAACGATTTAGTCATAGTAATACCAGCTTGTATGCAATTTGCTTTTATACCGATCGGTGCAAATTCTAATGCCATACTTCTAGTCAATGCTTCTAAAGCTACTTTAGCTACCGAAACAGCACTATAATTTGGTAATGCTTTGGTGTTCCCTTCACTTGTAAACGATATAACCCGCGTATCTTCTGCAAAAAGCTTGGCTTCTACCAAAGCTTTTGTCCATTCATATAGACTCAGAGCCATCGCATCAAAAGTAATTCTATAATCAGTATCGGTTAATGTAGGTCCGTTTTCTGAATACATGGGCTTTAGGGTTCCTTTAGCCACACTGTGTACCAATACTTTTAACTGGTTTCCCTCAGGTAAATTTTGCTGAATTTGGGCTACAATTTCTGGTCGCTTTGCTGCATTCAAAGCATCTACATTCATGCCAATAACTGCATTACCATAAGAACGAATTTCATTAAACGCCATTTCTATAACTTCCATATCGGCACGTCTATCTCGGTGAAGAATTAGTATATGATAACCGTGTTTAGCCAATTTCTTCGCCGTAGCTAATCCGAGTCCGCTACTTCCTCCTAAAATCAAAGCCCAATAGGTATTTTTCATAGTTGTTATTTGATTATACTACCATTCTATCAATACACGTTGAGCCGAGAAACCGGGACCAAAACTTAATATCAAACCCTGTTCGCCTTCTGATATATCTTTTTCTAAAAAACGTTCTAACACGTATAAAACAGTGGCACTACTCATATTTCCATAAAGTCTTAAAACTTCTCTTGTATCATCAATATTCTTGCCTAAGGCACCAAAAAGTGATTCTACGGTTTGCACTATTTTCTTTCCTCCGGGATGAAAAATTAAATGGTCTACGTTCTGAATATCACTGCCGTATTTTTCTAAAAATGGATGTACAATATCAGAAAAATGATTCGAAATTGTTTCGGGTACAGCAGGATCAAGAATCATTTTTAATCCGTGATTGGTCAAATCAAATCCCATCATCTGTGTAGCATCTTTAAAGTGATACATTTCTTCACCTATAATCTTTGGACCGACAGCATCTACTTCTGACGATAGCAACACACATGCCGCACCATCTCCAAAAATTGCTGCACTTACCATATTTGCCATGGAATAATCTTCTAGCTGAAATGTGGCAGTTGGACTCTCTACAGCAACCAAAGCAATACGCTTACCAGGATTTGACTTTAAAAAGTTGTGTGCATAGATGAGTCCCGAAACTCCCGCAGCGCAACCCATTTCTGTAACTGGCAATCTTACCACATCTTGTCGCAACCCCAATTCATTAATTAAATAGGCATCTAAAGACGGAATCATAATACCGGTACAACTAACGGTAATAATATAATCGATAGATGAAGCGTCCCAATTACTTTTCTGCAAGGCATTTCTGAGCACATTCGAACCCATACGTTTAGCCTCCCTACTATATATTTTATTTTTATCTTCAAAAGAGGTGGTTACGAACACTTCTTCGGGTGGCATAATGGAATACCGCCTATCTACTGCGGCACCTTCAAAAATCTTTACCACTTTTCGTGAAAAGCGTTCTTCTTGCCCGCTTAGCCAAAACTCTACTAGTGGAATGATATCTTTTGTATCTCTATAAAACGCGGGTAATTCTTTAGTAACGCTAACAATTTTTGTGTGATTCATAATTATTATTAATCTTCAATCTACTACTTCTTTTTTAAAACCCATATATATCTAAAAGCCCATTTCCATTGAATATGGTGTGATGCGGTTGTAACCTTATTGGCAAAATGCTCTAATTCTTCCTTTTTAAACGCCCTTCGTATAGATAAGAGTCCGTCTTTCTTGGCAATCTCAGTTTTTATAAAGAAGAAACTGAATGCCTTGAATAAATAATACGCAACGGGACTCCGTTCCAAATCATTTATGACGACACCTAACTTTGCTATTTCTACAAAACGATTTACAAACTCAACTACTCCTTCATCTGTAAAATGATGCAAGGTTAATGTCGTCATGACCACATCAACATTCCACTCAGAAAAATCAGTTTTTAAAATATCGGTATTCAAGTAACTTATCTCAGGATAATCGGTTGAATATTGCTGTGCTAACTGTAAACTTTGTTCATTAAAGTCAACACCTATCAATTGTAAAGTAATATTCTTTTTTCTGGCTTCATCTGCAAGCTTTCTTAGCATGGTTCCTTCGGCACAACCCATATCTAAAATCGTATACGATTTTTTAATTCCTGAACCAATCAGCTCAAAAACAGCACTTAAAGTAATACTATAACCCCCTAATAATTTATTTACCTTATTAATATCTTGAAGTATAGCTTCTAGTTCAGTTGTAGTACCCGAAAAGGTATCCATAATCTCAATTTCTGAACTTCTTTGCTTAAAATCTACCATTATGAAATCAGTTGTCCATGGGTTTTTGAAATGATAAACTTTACTATTGATTTTGATTTTCCGACGGATTTAATTCCCATTGAAACTAATGTTTTATTCATTAATACACCCTGTAATCTTCTCCCGAACCATAATCGATTACTAAATTCCTTTGACCATGATTTTTTATAATCTCGTTCCAAAAGCTCACGCGTATATTTTGGGTCATTAAAAAAGCGCAATGTCAATTCTGAAGCAATCTTAGCACTATGAATAGCCATCGCCATACCATTACCGCAAAGCGGATGAATGAGCCCTGCAGTATCACCACACATTAGCATATGACCAACGACACTTTCTTTTCTATCAAATGCAATTTGGGCAATTGTCATAGGTTGCTCGAAAATAGGTTCGGCATTTTCTAAAAACTTATTCAGAAATGGATTTACTGCTATAACGTTGGAGTTAAAACTACTGATATCCTTAAATTTTTTGAAACTATTATAATTAACCAAATAACAGAAATTGACATCTCCTGTTTCCGTCTTTGACAATCCGCCATAACCACCTTCGAAATTATGTAAACCTACCAGCGCATCAGGAAAATCAGCCATTTTGTAATGGGACTTCACAGCCAACCAAGATTGTTTTTTATCACTAAATGCCCGCTCCATTTTCTTATCTAGAACAGAGCGCTTACCATAAGCGCCGATGGCTATTTTTGAGGTGTAGGTATTAGATTTTGTACTGATTGTAAACCGATTATTGTCGTAGGCTGTATTAATTACTTTCTCAAAATAAAAAGTAACCCCTAGCTCGATTGCCCTTGTACATAAAAGCTGATCAAAAGCAAACCTGCTTATTCCGAATCCGCCTAATGGCAAATCGGTCTCAATAATGAAACCGTCTAATGTACTTATCTGAAATTTCGAAATATCTACAGCTCCAAAAACTTTTAAATCTACCCCTACCCGTTTTAGATAAGGATCGACTTCTTTTGAGACATATTCTCCACACACCTTATGATGGGGATATGGCTGCATTTCAATCACGGCAACATCCAATCCTTCCGAGGCCAAATGAATAGCAGCAGTCAAACCCGCTAATCCGCCTCCTATAATAAGTATGCCGTGTTCTTTCACTGCATGAAAGTTACACCAAAAACAAAAAAGCCCTGCATATGCAGGGCTTTTATTTTAACGCTAAACCATAATATATAGTTCTTAGTTTGTCTTTGTCTGTGCTTCCTGTTTTAAAGACTCACTAGCAACAATAGCTAATTCTACACGTCTGTTCTTAGCTTTACCTGCAGTAGTCGTATTATCTCCAACAGGTTGCGTTTCGCCATACCACTTGGTATCAAATCGGCTTGCATCGATACCCTGACTAATTAAATAATTAGTAACAGATTCTGCTCTTTGTTTTGAAAGGGTAAGGTTATATTCATCGGCACCAGCACTATCAGTATGCCCTTCTACTAAAATATTAGATTGTGGGTACTCTTTAAAAATACCAACTAGTTTATTTAATGTTGTTGCAGATGTACCTTGAACATTAGATTTATTGGTATCGAAATAAACACCCGCATCTTCATTAAATGTAACATTGATACCTTCACCTACACGCTTTACTTCTGCACCAGGTATTTCTTCTTCGATACGTTCTGCTTGACGGTCCATTCTATTACCGATATAACCACCGGCTGCACCACCTATGGCTGCACCTAAAATTGCACCAAGAGCAGTATTATTACCACTACCAACGTTGTTACCTAAAACACCACCGATTACGGCACCACCCGTAGCGCCTATAACAGCACCTTTTTGAGTTTTATTTGCATTTTTAACCGTACTGCAGCTCATTACCATGGCAAGAGCGATTACATAACTAGTTCTTCGAATTATCATTGTTTTCATATGCTTATTTTAAATTTAAGTAGGTTTTTATTTTTTACTGAATTGATACACCACATTTATAGGGGCACCTTCGACCATGACATTAGATTTTAATGTCATTGCCGATTCGGTCAAGTTCTCGATATTTAAACGATAACCTGCACCACCAGAAATATCTTGATTTTTTTCATTAATGAATTTAAATTGTAACTGGCTAGTGTAATTCTCTTCACGTTCTACAACAGACCATCTAATATAACGGTCTCCACCGGTACAAAATGTAGATTGATTAATAGTGTATCTACCGGTACTATTGTTATCTCTAAAGAACCATTCGCTACCTTCTAGACAAATATCTTCTACGTCATTAAATAATACCGCCTTTACATTGCCTGTATTACCCTCAAAGGAAACATCATTTAATGTCCATGTGCCACTTAGCAAATTTCTCTTTCCTCTCGCATCTTTTGACACTGAACATGAAGATATTACAAGTACGATACTAAAAAGCCAAATCATTTTTTTCATAAGTAAATTTATTTAGGTTTAATCTATATACGTTTAATGGTATTTTTTGGATGGATACATTTTAAATATTCGACCAATTACCACCCAAAGATGCTGCTAAATAATTGTACCTATTACCTCTTTTAACAAATTTGTTGACGGGTTTACTCAATAATCGAGATTATAATGTTTAGATATATACCCCGAATTCTAATAATTGCTCATTTAATAATGCCGGATAGACATTTTATAAGTTAGTTTACTAATATGCTATTAGTTCTTTTAATTCAGATTCGAACCTAGACTTGGATAAATATTGCTCTTCAAGCTTGGTATTAAAAGGTATCGGCGTTTCTAAACTACCCACCCTTTTTATAGGACCATCTAGGTATTGAAAACAATTCTCCATTACCATCGCCGATATATCACTTGCTATTCCCCCAAAAAGGCTGTCTTCCTGTAAAATAATTAATTTTCCAGTACGCTGTACAGATTCATAAATCGCTATCGTATCTAAAGGTTGTAAACTTCTTAGATCCAACAAATCAGCACGAATATCAGTGTTCTTTTCTAAAGTTTCTAAAGCCCAATGTACTCCTGCACCGTAAGTGACAATCGTAATTTGATCACCTTGTTTTAACAAACTTGCTTTACCTAAAGGTAACGTGTAATAATAAGCTGGCACATCTTGATATAAACTTCTATACAACCCCTTATGTTCAAAAAACAAAACAGGATTTGGATCTTCTATAGCTGTTGTCAACAACCCTTTCGCATCATATGGGAATGCGGGATATACCACTTTTAATCCGGGAGTTTTGGTAAACCAAGCTTCATTTGTTTGTGAATGAAACGGTCCGGCAGATACTCCGCCTCCACAAGGCATACGAATTACAACATCTGCTTTCGCTCCCCATCTATAGTAACTTTTAGCTAAATAGTTGACAATTGGGTTAAAGCCGCTACTGGCGAAATCGGCAAATTGCATTTCCATAACCGCCTTCATACCATTGATAGATAAGCCCATTGCCGCAGATACAATTGCCGATTCACATATAGGTGTATTGCGAACGCGCTCTTTACCAAATTCGTTTACGAAGCCTTCCGTTATTTTGAACACACCACCATATTCTGCAACATCTTGCCCCATGATAACTAGGTTATCAAATTTTTGCATCGACTGCCTTAATCCTTCAGAAATAGCATCTACCAAACGAATATTATTTACAAAATTACTAGGCTCAATCTCTACTAAATCAAAATTTTGATATACCTCACTTAATTCTTTACTTTGATCTGGTATAATTGCCTCTTCTTCATTGGCTAATTTTAAATTTTCGTCGATTTCAACTTGTATTTCCTCTTTATAAGTAGCTATACTATTTTCTGTCAAGAGTCTTTCACTTATCAAATACTGCGTAAAATTTTCTAATGGATCTTTCTCTGCCCAAACATCTAAAAGCTCTTGGGGTACATATTTTGTTCCACTTGCCTCTTCATGTCCGCGCATGCGAAATGTTTTAAATTCTAACAAAATAGGTCTTGGATTTATTCTCATATCCCGAACCAATTCCGAAACCTTGTAATAGACCTCTAATATGTTATTACCATCTATTATATGAGACTCCATTCCGTATCCTACCCCCTTATCTGCAATATGTTCACACTTAAATTGCTCATTGGTTGGCGTTGACAGCCCGTAACCATTATTCTCTACACAGAAAAGAACTGGTAAATTCCAGACAGAAGCGACATTTAATGCTTCATGAAAATCACCCTCACTTGTGGCGCCTTCTCCAGTAAATACAGCAGTTACGTTCTTTTCATATTTTAATTTATGAGCTAGGGCTATACCATCTGCCACACCTAATTGCGGTCCTAAGTGCGATATCATACCAACGATCTTATAATCTTGTGTGCCAAAATGAAAGCTACGGTCTCTTCCTTGGGTGAATCCGCTTGCCTTACCTTGCCATTGTGCGAAAAGTCTAAATAAAGGAATCTCTCTTGCAGTAAATACACCTAAATTTCTATGCATAGGTAAAATGTACTCATCACTACTCAATGCAGTAGTAACACCTACAGAAATTGCCTCTTGACCTATGCCGCTAAACCATTTAGATATTTTACCCTGTCTTAGAAGAATCAACATCTTTTCCTCAATCATTCGAGGTTTAAGCATTGATTTATATAGCTTTAATTTTATATTGTCAGCTACTTTAAAATCGGTGTAATTCATTGATTTGGTCAATTTTGACTATTAAAATATAAATGTAACAAAAAAGCAAATAAAAAGTATAGATTATAACAAGGCTTGTAAATCCACAATAATTATTAATTTTACACAAATTCTTTACAATATGAGCTTAGTACCTAGTGTAGATTTATCCGATTTTCTTTCTGACGACCCAAAAAGAAAACAAAAGTTTATTGATGAAATTGGAAAAGCCTTTGAAGAAATTGGCTTTGTTGCCTTAGGTGGTCACTTTCTTTCAGACAAGTTAGTAGATTCTTTATATGCTGAAATTAAAGATTTCTTTGATTTGCCCGGCGAAGTAAAAGATGGTTACCAAATTGAAGGAATAGGCGGTCAACGTGGTTATACTTCTTTCGGTAAGGAACATGCAAAAGGTAGAAAAGAAGGCGATTTAAAAGAATTTTGGCATTTCGGACAGTATGTGGAGGATAATGATGAATTAGAAAAGGAATACCCAGCTAATGTGATGGTAAAAGAATTACCACAGTTTAATAAAGTTGGAGAAGAAACCTATAAGATGTTAGAAAAAACAGCTAAATATGTTTTACGTGCCTTAGCCCTTCATTTAAATCTTGATGAATTCTACTTTGATGAATTTATCAAAAACGGAAATTCAATATTGCGCCCAATACATTACCCACCAATTACCTCCGAGCCTAAAAACGCAGTTAGAGCTGCAGCTCATGGTGATATTAATCTAATAACGCTTTTAATGGGAGCACATGGTAAAGGATTACAAGTTCAAAACCACGAAGGTGAATGGGTAGATGCTATCGCAAGACCCGATCAATTAATGATCAATGTTGGCGATATGTTATCTAGACTAACAAACAACAAACTTTTATCGACTATTCATCAAGTGGTGAATCCTCCAAAAGAATTATGGGGAACATCAAGATATTCGGTGCCCTTTTTTATGCACCCAGTTAGCGAAATGCCTTTAAATTGTTTAGAGAACTGTATTGATGAAGAGCACCCTAAACTTTATACTGATATTACTGCAGGTGAATTTCTTCATGAGCGCTTAATCGAACTAGGGTTAATTAAAAAATAACCACAATGGACCTTAAAGACCAGTTAAAAAATTTATTTCCTGATCACGAACAACAAGATGTTCCGGTTGAAAATGAAGCAAAAAAAGACATTTGGCTTCAAGATGACCCGATCATTTGCAAGTACGAAAAGCGAAAGGGCAAACCTATTACCATCTTAGAAGGGTATACCGGCGCCGATGAAGATTTTAAAAAGCTGGCTAAAGAATTAAAGACAAAATTGAGTGTTGGCGGTAGTTTTAAGGATAATAAAATTATTATTCAAGGCGATTATCGCGATAAAATTATGGCTCTACTTAAAGATAAAGGTTTCGCAGTCAAGCGTGTAGGTGGATAGTTTAGTAAAATAACTTACTTTTAAAGTTCCATTTGTTTTCTGTTAAATAATTTTTTAACGTTGTTATTAGTATTATTTTTATTCTAATTAAACTAAATCAAACCTGGTATGAGTTCTCTCTTGCACATTACCAATGGGGATGTTTTCACCGAACGTCTTCAAAAATTAAATTTAGGTGGTGATGTCATTACTTGGCGCGAAATGCTTTGTGAAGGTCAAACATTACCAACCGTAGGTACAGAAACCTTCTGGAAAGCTCGTTTCGAGTTTCTTCATAAAAACTATAAAGTTTCAAAATCATGGTTTATTGAGAAAACCCTGAAAGAATATAGGTCATTATGTAGCCATAAACAGCAAGATCATATTGTACTTTGGTTCGAGTATGATCTTTTTTGTCAAGTGAATATGCTAGCTGTTATCAGTTGGCTGCTTACCCATAGAAAATACGCTCAAATATCTTTGGTCTGTAGTGGTAATGAAGATGAAACAGACAAAATGTATAGTCTTAACGAGCTTACTAATGAGCAGCTATTAGATCTTTACAAGAATAAAAAGATATTAACACAAGATGATACCGAGTATGCCGATTATGTTTGGCAGCTATATTGTAGCAATAACCCAATTCGATTAGAGAATTTAACGGATTTCAAAGATTATCAGTTCGATTATCTTGGTGATGCCGTTAAATCTCATTTAAAACGTTTTCCGAGTATAAACAACGGTTTAAATGAAATGGAGAATACCATTTTAAAATTAGCGGTCGACAAAAAACCGAAATCGAAAACAGAATACATGGATGTTTTACTAAAAAACCAAGGCAACCTTGGTTTTTCAAATACACAGTACGACCGGGCGTTAACAAGGTTAAAGCCATTAATTACTAGCTTAAACCCTGTTCGAATATCTAAAAAAGGCAAGGAAATTCTAGAAGGTAAAACGAGTTATTACTCTTGTATTCAAGACAACGATGTGTATTTAGGAGGCGCATTGAAATACAATTTCCTATATAATACCTCTACTAACAGAATTTTAAAATTATAGCATGCAACTAAAGCCTGCTGAGCTTATCATCAACGAAGATGGTAGTATCTACCATCTTAATTTATTACCAGAAGATATTGCAACTACCATAATTACCGTTGGCGATCCAGATAGGGTAAGTCAAGTGTCTCGTCATTTCGATACTATTGAGGTAAAAAAAGGTAAACGTGAATTTCATACCCATACCGGTCATTTGAACGGTAAGCGTATCTCTGTAATTTCTACAGGTATTGGCACAGATAATATCGATATTGTCTTAAACGAATTAGATGCACTGGTAAATATTGATTTAAAGACTAGAACACTTAAGGCGAATCATACTTCTTTAAATATTATAAGAATAGGTACAACCGGTGCCATTCAACCTGATATTCCTGTTGACACGTTTTTGATCAGTAAATATTCTATTGGTTTTGACGGACTTTTACATTTCTACGAGCATGATAAAATCAACTTTCCTGAAATAGAAGATGAATTTATAGCACATACTTCTTGGGATGCTTTCAAAGCAAGACCATATGTGCTCTCGTACTCTGAAAAACTAGGTGAATCGTTTTTTGATAATCGTATACGATTAGGCTTTACAGCAACAAATACCGGCTTTTACGGTCCACAGCAGCGTCAATTGAGAATAAAGCCTAGCCAAATGGAATTGATGGAGAAATTATCTACATTCAGTTACAAGGACTTAAAATTGACCAATCTTGAGATGGAAACTTCGGGTATTTATGCACTTGCACAGCTATTAGGTCATGAAGCAGTATCGTTAAATTGTATTGTAGCAAATAGATCTACTGGCGAATTTTCTGCTACACCTACCGAATCTGTCGATAGGCTTATTGAATTATGCTTGAAAAAATTGGCTTAACAAACATTTATCACTTTCTTACCCTGGTACTTCTTATTTTTACTGAAATTTTAGCATGAAAAAAGAAAACTTAAAGCATAGAGATATTAATTGGCTCTACTTTAATGAACGTGTTTTACTTGAAGCTGAAAATAAGGATACCCCTTTATTAGAAAGATTAAAATTCCTGGCGATTTTCTCCTCAAACCTAGATGAATTCTTCAAGGTACGCGTATCGCAATTGCGTCAAATTAAACAGTTAGATAAGAAATTTCGCAAAAAACTAATGTTTAAAGCGAATAGCACGTTACAGCATATTCTAAAAACAATCAATGAACACCAAATTCAATTCGGAAAAGTAATTGCAAGCACTTTAGCTGAACTTGAAGACCACAGTATCTTTTTTCGGAATACGTCAAATTTTACACAAGAACAAAAACAATTTTTAGCAACGGCATTCGATGAAACGATAGAAGCATCTTGCGCCATACACCAAATAGAAGATGAATTAAGAGACGGCGCCCTATATTTAGCGGTTACACATCCTAATCATTCTTACAATATTGTTAAAATACCTACTGATCAAGAGCGGTTTATACGTTTACCTGGCGACGGACATCAGTTTACATTTATAGATGATGTTATTAAGCTCAATATTCAAAAACTACTGCCCAACAGAGAAGTTATTGATTGTTATTCAATTAAATTATCTAGAGATGCCGAGCTATATTTAGAAGACGACTATTCTAATATTGAATTGGTAGAGAAAATATATAATTCTTTAGACAAACGATTATCAGGCCAAGCGACGAGATTACTTTACGACGAATCGATGCCAAATTGGCTCATCGATGCCCTTAAAAATGACTTTAAACTGGGTAGTGTCGATTTATCACCTGGTGGTACCTATCACAATTTATCTGATTTCTTTTCTTTTCCGCTTCCTGAAGGTACTGAACATTTGCAATACCAAGCTAAACCGGCACTATTACATAAAGAATTATCAAGTAGCGAGAATATATTTGACAGTATCGCTAAAAAAGACCAATTGGTACATTTTCCATATCAAGATTTTAAAGTGGTTGAAGATTTTCTTACCGCAGCGGCTACAGATTTTCAAGTAAACGCCATTAAAATGACGATTTACCGTATTGCAAAATCTTCTTCACTGGCAGATGCCATTCTAACAGCCTTAGATAATAATATACAAGTTACCCTATTTGTTGAAGCCCAAGCCCGTTTCGATGAAGCCAACAATATTAAATGGGGGCGCATTTTTGAAGATAAAGGTGCAAAAGTAATTTTTAGTATTCCGCAAGTTAAGGTGCATTCTAAAATTGCCATGGTTTATCGCAATGAAGATGATAAAGTAAAACGATATGCTTATATAGGTACGGGTAATTTTAATGCCAAAACATCAAAAATATATTGCGATCACGGACTCTTTACTGCTGATAAAAAAATAACTAAAGATTTAGGTCAAGTATTTCAAGTTTTGGAGCGAAAAATAATCGTACCGAAACTAAAACGATTAATGGTTTCTCCTTTTACCACCAGAATTACATTCTTAAACCTCATTCAAAACGAAATCAATGCTGCTCGTGAAGGTAAAAAAGCTGCCATTACAGCAAAAATGAACAGTCTTGAAGACTCTGATATGATTAGAGCTTTATACAGAGCTGTTAATGCAGGTGTAAATGTTCGCCTTATAGTTAGAGGCTTTTGTTGCTATTTAACTGCTAATGAACACCCTACTGATGGCATGAAAGATAATATTTACATTACCAGTATTGTGGATCGCTATTTGGAACATGGTAGAATATACCTTTTCGAAAATGGAGGAAATGAATTAATGTACATCGGTTCTGCTGATTGGATGACGCGTAACTTAGATAGGCGAATTGAAGTATTGACGCCTATTTTAGACCCTGATATTTTTGATGAGCTAAAACATATTTTGACTTTACAGCTTAATGATAACCAAAAGGCCCGTGTTTTAGATGTGGAAAACTCCAATAAAAGGGTAGAGCAAACTGCTAATCAAGAAAAAATACGCTCTCAATATGCCATTTACGATTACCTTAAAAATAAATTAGATGAAAACTGTTAAGATTATTGGTGTACCAGAACATTTTAATCTTCCTTGGCACTTAGCTATTGAGGAAGGTGCTTTTGAAGAAAGAGGTATCAACTTAGAATGGACAGAAGTTCCTGAAGGTACAGGTAGAATGAGCGAAATGCTTAAAAACAAAGAAACCGACCTTGCTATAATCTTAACTGAAGGAATCGTAAAAAGTATTACCGAAGGTAATCAGGTTAAAATTATTCAAGAATACATTGCTTCTCCGCTTTTATGGGGAATTCATGTTGACGCGAATAGTTCATATACCTCTTTGAGCGATTTAAAGGGCACTACTGCGGCAATAAGCAGATTTGGTAGCGGTAGCCACCTCATGTCTTATGTTCAAGCAACAGAAATGGGCTGGGACACTGAAAATTTAAAATTCGATTTAGTAAATAATTTAGACGGAGCCGTTGAAGGGTTGTCTTCCGGTAGTGCCGACTATTTTATGTGGGAGCGTTTTACTACAAAGCCTCTTGTAGATAGTGGTGTATTTAGGCATTTAGGTAACTGCCCTACGCCATGGCCGTGTTTTGTATTGGTAGGAACAAAAGATTTTTTAAAGGAAAACGAGGGAGTTTTGAACCATATACTTGAAGTCATAAATATGTATACGGCTGAATTTAAACAAATTCCACGTATTGATTCTACTTTAGCAAATAGGTATAATCAAAAATTAGAAGATATTCAAGAATGGCTACAACTGACAGAATGGAGCCAGAAACAACTACCAGAACATATGTTGATTAAAGTTCAACATACCCTGAAGGAATTGACTTTAATAGAAAAATCAATTCCGATATCCGATATTCTTAGATGATTTAAATAGTAGCTAAACTGTAATGCTTTTGAATTAACGCTTTAAACGTTTCATCAGATAGAGGTTTTTGGGCAAAATCGGCAATATATTCATTGGCGATAGCACGTTCTTTATCCTCTTTGTTATCACTAATCGTAACAAGAACAATCGTAATCTGTTCCTTTAGTTTTTTAGGAACCAATTCTTCATAAGCATTCATAAACTGCCACCCGTCCATAACTGGCATTCTTAAGTCTAACATGACCATACATGGTAATTCTAAATTCTCTTGACCTTTGCCTAGAATAAAGTCAATAGCTTCTTGACCGTTAAGGGCAGAATTAATATTCACATCCATGTCTAATTTATTGATAAAGATGGAATGTAAGAAGTTGCTCGCATCATCATCGTCTACCAATAAAATAGTATTTAACCTTTCTAAGTTATTCATTTGAGTTGTTATTTAAATTATTACCTACTACTGTGCACCAAAGCACTATTTAAATTTATAGCTTTAATAAGTATCTAACTTACCATACTATAATTTTATTGCCTAAATCTTCTAAAATTTTATTACAAGATGAAAAATGTTTGTTTCCGAACCAATATCCTCGATTGGCACTTAACGGAGAAGGATGTCCAGAGGTCAATAAATAATGCTTATTCGCATCAATAAGTTTTGCTTTTTTCTTGGCATAACCGCCCCAAAGCATAAAAATTATTTGTTCTCTATTTTTAGATAGTTTTGAGATCACCGTATCGGTAAATACCTCCCAACCTTGTTTTTGGTGACTACCAGGTTCATGAGCCCTAACAGTAAGTGTAGCGTTTAGTAGCAATACGCCTTGTGCTGCCCATCGCTCGAGATTACCACTCTCTGGATAACTGATACTTAAATCTGTCTCTATTTCTTTAAAAATATTAATTAATGAAGGTGGATGCTTAATACCGTCTTTTACCGAAAAACATAAACCATTTGCTTGATCAGGACCATGATAGGGGTCTTGACCTATAATCACGACTTTTACATTTTCAAAACTACATTTATCGAATGCAGAAAAAATATCCGTAGTATTCGGATAACAGGTATGCTGTTCATATTCCTGCGTCACAAACGACATTAAATTCTTAAAATAGGGTTTAAAAAGTTCGCCTTTTAATTGTTTTTCCCAACCTGTATTCAAACTGATATTCATTATTCTCCCTTAAATATTTGACCTTCTCAAAGTTAAGATTTCATCAGCTTTAAGCAATGGTTAGTTCAGTTATCTAAACATAATTTTTTCTATAGTTGTACTCCTTTTAACTAGTAAGGAATAATTATCTAAGCCAATCTGCCCCTATTACAATTCATTGTCAATGCGTACCTTTGTAGCTTATTAAAGCATAACGTGGCTAACATACATTCCAAAACATTACAAGACTTAGAATTTCCATCTGTATTAAAGCAAGTATCTGCTCGTTGTAATACCGAATTAGGCAAGGAGGCAGCCTTGGAAATTGCCCCTTTTATAACCGAAGAAGTTATAAAAATCGAATTGGGAAAAACGGCGGAGTATCTTTCGTCGTTAATTAGTGAAAACCGGATTCCCAATCACGGTTTCGACAGCATAAATAATGATTTAAAGCTGCTCAAAATTGAGAACACGACTTTAGAACTACAAGGATTTAAAAGAATTGCCGGTATTTGCATTACTGTTGAGCAACATCAGAAATTCTTTAAAAAATTCAAGGAATATTATCCTTTATTTTTTGAATTTGCCTTAAAACTTGAACCAAACAATCAAATTCCGATTTTAATCAATGATGTTATTGATCGTTTCGGTGAAGTGAAAGACAATGCATCTGATCAATTATTTTCAATAAGAAGACAAATTAATCTGGTACGTGGAAAGATCAGCCAAAGTTTTGGAACTGCCCTAAACACCTATAATTCTTCTGATTACCTAGATGAAATTAGAGAATCTGTTGTAGAAAATAGACGTGTATTAGCAGTTAAGGCAATGTATCGCAAAAAAGTAAAAGGTGCCGTAATGGGAACCTCAAAGACCGGAAGCATAGTTTATATCGAACCCGAAGCTGCATTAAAATATAGTCGTGAGCTTAATAATTTGGAATTTGAAGAGAAGGAAGAAGTTCAGCGCATTCTTAAGCAATTAACGAGCCAAATAAGACCATTTAGAGCTCTTTTAAGCGACTATCAAGTTTATTTGACGCAAGTAGATGTTATTGCAGCCAAAGCAAAGCACGCGGAAGATATCAATGCTCTGTTACCGAATATAAATTTAAACAACAGATTATATCTACGAGATGCCTACCACCCGCTATTATTTTTAAATAATAAGCGAAAGGGCGAAAAAACGTATCCACAAACCATTGAACTACACTCGGAGAATAGGATTATTGTGATATCCGGACCCAATGCAGGTGGTAAAAGTATTACGCTTAAAACGATTGGGTTACTTCAAGTAATGCTTCAAAGTGGCATGTTGATACCCGTTCACGAAAGAAGTGAGGTTTGTTTCTTTAAGAAGATTTTGACGGACATCGGAGACAACCAAAGCATTGAAAATCATTTAAGTACGTATAGTTACCGCTTAAAAAACATGAACCAATTTCTAAAGCGTTGCGATGGCGAAACTTTATTCTTAATTGATGAATTCGGTACCGGCAGTGATCCGGAATTAGGTGGTGCTTTGGCAGAGGCATTTTTAGAAGTCTTTTATGAGCGTGGTTCTTATGGCGTAATTACGACACACTATGCCAATTTAAAAGCACTTGCCAACGAATTACCACATGTTACGAATGCAAATATGCTATTCGACGGAAAAACATTAGAGCCTACTTTTCAATTGATTTTAGGGCAAGCTGGTAGTTCTTTCACTTTTGAAGTTGCGCAAAAGAACGGTATACCCTACTCTCTTATTAATAAAGCAAAGAAAAAAATTGAACGTGGAAAGGTTCGTTTCGATGCAACAATAGCCAAACTACAGAAAGAGCGTAGTAAAATGGCTGAAACAGGTTCTCGACTAAAAGAAGAGGAAATTAGAGCTCGAGAAGAAGGTCAACGCTTAGAAAAGTTAAATGCAAAGGTCAAATCTAAATTAGAGAACTATCAAGAACTCTACGACCATGATCAGCGCATGATACAGTTAGGGAATAAGGTAAATGTCGCGGCAGACAAGTATTTTCAAGATAATAAGAAACGCCCATTGGTTTCAGAACTATTAAGAATCGTTGAAACCGAGAATAGTAAACGAACGAAGAAAACTGCTAACCAAGCAAAAGCTGAAAGGGCTAAAAAAGTAGCCGTTGCGCAAGAAGTTCAACAAGAGGTTAAGGTTATTCGTGAGAAAAAGAAAATTGAAAAGAAGAAAGCAATTTTCAAAGAAAAAAATAAACCTAAACCTGTTTTCAAAATCGGAGATCGTGTTCGAATGCTTGATGGTAAAGCCGTAGGCAGCATAGATTCACTAGAAAAAGGTAAGGCTATAGTTAACTATGGCATTTTTACCACCAACGTAAGTGTAGATCAGTTAGAATTGGTTGAAAGAAAAAAATAATACTGATATTAAGTTAGTTACACAAAATCGTATACGATATAATTACAACTAAAAGTATTGTTATAGATTTTAACTTATGCTTTTTATCAATTATACACTGATAGGATATTATAAAAATGTTGTGAGATGTTGATTAAATATTGTTTTATTTTTGCAATGTGAATTCAAATAAAAAAATCATTCTTTTTGATGGTGTTTGCAACTTATGCAACAACAGTGTTCAATTTGCCATAAAGCGAGATAAAAATGATATTTTTAGATACGCTGCCATTCAAAGTGAAACGGGGAAAAAATTATTGAATGAACGTAATATCGACACTAATGAGGTTGATTCTATTATTCTTATAGAACCGAATATTGCGTACTATACCAAATCTACTGCAGCCCTTGAAATTGGTAAGGATTTGAAAGGACTTAACACCGTATCTACTATTTTAGTATGGTTGCCAGAGTCTTTTAGAAATATCGTATACGATTTTGTTGCAGCAAATAGATATAAGTGGTATGGCAAAAAAGAAGCTTGCATGATACCTACAGCAGAATTAAAGAGCAAATTCATTTAATAATTACTATTGCTCTTCCTTTCCACCAAATTTTAATTCAAAGAAGATTTCTTTTACCTCTAACGATTTCTTGTAGTGTTCGTTAGATTTTTAACATTTACCTTTTACCTGTTTGATAATTTCAAAGTAAACCATGAGCGAGGTTAAGCGTAAAAGATATAAAAAGAAAAGGTATGCATTACCTATAATCCTAATAACACTATTGGTTATTATTAGACTTTCTCTACCCTATTTTATAAAGAATTATGTAAATAATGTTCTTGCAGATATACCCGGCTACTATGGTCAGGTAAAAGACATTGACTTATCTATTATTCGAGGGGCCTACACGATACATGGTATGTACTTGAACACGGTGAAGGCAAATTCTGAAATTCCATTTCTCGATTTTAAAAAAACTGATATTTCTGTAGAATGGAATGCGCTTTTTCATGGTAAAATAGTTAGCGAGATTGAAATGTCGGAACCTACCATTATTTATGTTTTTGAAGACCAACAAGATACAACCGGTCAAGCAAATACAGATGACTGGTCGAAGGCATTAACCGATTTAGTACCCATTGATATTAACCAACTAACAATCAATAATGGAAAATTTGCTTTTTTACAATTACAAGCTGACCCAAATATTGATTTACACTTGGCCAACGTTCAATTATCAGCTTCTAATCTTCGAAATGTAGTGGAAAAATCGAGAACATTACCTTCAAATATACACGCCACAGCAACATCTATAGGCAATGGAAATGTAATTTTAAATGGTGACATGAATTTGGTAAAGGAAATTCCTGACATGGATGTTTCTTTTAGCCTAGAAAATGCCAACGCTATTGCGCTTAATGATTTTACCAACTATTATGCTGGAATCGATTTTGACGAAGGTTCTTTCGATTTATTTGGGGAACTGGCTATTGCCGATGGTTATATGAAAGGTTCATTTAAACCCATACTTAAAAATGCCAAATTAATCGGCAAAGACGATGGATTTCTACAAACGCTATGGGAAGGATTCGTGGGCTTCTTTAAATTTGTTCTAAAAAACCATAAGAAAGATACTCTAGCAACAAAAATTCCGGTAGAAGGCGACCTAAACAATGTCAAAACAAAAATGTGGCCGACAGTTACCAGAATATTTAGAAATGCATGGATTCAAGCTTATAAAGATGTTGTAGATGATGATCTTAATTTTAAAGATGCTACAGATGCAGCCGATAAGTTGAAAGATAAAAAATCTAAAAAAAATTAGGACTTGGTTAAGTCCTAATTTTCCTTTTGTTTATAATTATCATCCCAATTCTTAACTTTTGGATCATGTAATTTTCCTAGAGATTTTGCAACAACCATAGACACAGTTGCATCGCCTGACACGTTGATTACTGTTCTACACATATCTAACGGTCTATCAACAGCAAAAATTAATGCTAACCCCGCCTCAGGAATTCCAGCTTGGGCTAGAACAATGACTAACATAACCATTCCAGCTCCCGGAACTGCCGCACTACCTATTGAAGCCAACGTCGCGGTAACAATAATTCCTAATTGTGCTGATAAGCTCAAATCCATACCAAATGCCTGGGCTATAAAAACAGCCGCAATCGCTTGATATAAACTGGTACCATCCATATTTATGGTTGCACCGATAGGCAATACAAAACTTGTTACTTCTTCATCGACACCTAAATGCTCTTCTACCCTTTCCATGGTTACAGGTAAGGTTGCTGCGCTTGAACTCGTTGAAAATGCTAGTAGTTGAGCTGGCGACATACCTTTCATAAATGCACTTGGAGATGTTTTTGTAAAAACCCATACCATTAGTAAGTACACGCATAACATTAATGATAGGCCTAAAACAACGCAGAAGGCATACCATGCTAGTGCTTTAAATAAATCCAGACTTGGAGATTCTACAATTAACGCCGCTAACAAGGCAAAAACGCCATAAGGTGCAGCTAGCATTATTAAGTCGATTAACTTTAAAATAACTTCATTGAAGCCGTCAAAGAACTTTTTAACGGGACTTGCTTGTTCTTCGGGAATAAGTAGCAATCCGATTCCAAAAAATATAGCAAAAAAGATAACTTGTAACATGTTTCCGTTATCCGAAGCTGCAGCAAAAATATTACTCGGCACCAAATCTTCCAAAGCTTGTAACGGTCCGGCTTCTTGCTGCTTATCTGCCTTATCTTTAATGGCATCAGCATCACCTTTATAATTCTCAACAAGTTCTGTTCTAGTTGCCTCTGTTATCGAAGCACCAGGTTTTACAACGTTTACAACACCTAAACCGATGGTAACCGCTACAACGGTGGTCGCTATATAAATACCAATGGTACGACCGCCCATTTGAGAAAGTTTAGAAATATCCTTTAAATCAGAAACGCCTTTGATTAAAGAACCTAAAATAAGAGGTACTGCAATAAGCTTTAACGAGTTGATGAAAATATTACCGAATGGCTTGATCCAATCTGAAATAAATTTTGGTCCCCAATCTAGCTGAACCATGGCTAAAGCAAATAAAACTCCCGCTAACATTCCTATTAGAATTTGCCAATGCAACTCAAGCTTCCTCATATATAAAGTAGTTTAGGGAAGTAAGATAGTATTTTGCAAGGAAAAGTGCTAAAAACCCAACCTATAATTTAATGGTTCGGTTTAAAAGGGCATAATCTGCCAAAACCAATGCGGTCATTGCTTCTACTATAGGCACAGCTCTTGGCACCACACAAGGATCGTGTCTACCTTTGCCCTGTGTTTTAATGGTATTACCCTCTTTGTCAATAGTTTCGTAGCCTTGAATTACCGTTGCTACCGGCTTAAAAGCAACATTGAAATAGATATCCATTCCGTTACTTATTCCACCTTGAATACCACCACTATAATTACTTTTTGTAGAACCGTCATTATTAAATTGATCGTTGTGTTCGCTACCTTTCATCTTAACCCCTTCAAAACCGCTACCATATTCAAAGCCTTTTACTGCATTTATAGATAACATCGCCTTCCCTAATTCGGCATGGAGCTTATCGAAAACCGGCTCTCCTAAACCAATCGGTACATTTTTAGCTACACAAGTAATTATACCGCCAATGGTATCTCCGTCTTTTTTAATGGATTTGATATATTCCTCCATTTTTGCTGCCATTTCTGGGTCAGGACAACGAACATCATTTGTTTCTGTTAAAGATAAATCTAATTCTGTATAATGTTTGTTCAAACTCATATTACCTACTTGAGATACAAAAGCTTGAATTTCTACTCCTTTCAAAAACTGCTTTGCAATAGCACCTGCCACTACTCTACTTGCCGTTTCTCGTGCAGAACTTCTACCACCACCACGATAATCTCTAAATCCGTATTTTTTATCATACACATAATCTGCATGCGATGGTCTATATGAATCTTTTATATGTCCGTAATCTTGAGATTTTTGATTGGTATTATGAATAGCAAAACCTATTGGCGTTCCCGTAGTTTTTCCTTCAAAAATTCCCGAATAGAACTCTACTTCATCTGGCTCTTTTCGTTGAGTAACAATGGCAGATTGACCTGGTTTACGACGATTAAGATCATGTTGAATGGCTTCGAGATCTAATTCTATTTCTGAGGGACAACCATCTATAACTCCTCCAATTGCTTTTCCGTGAGATTCTCCAAAAGTGCTTACCCTAAATATGTTTCCAAAGGTATTTCCGGCCATAATACGTATGTTCTTAATGATATAATACTGATTGCAAACCTTACAAATCAACTGGCTTCAAAGGTAAATGTTAATCGCTGGAATGAAAAATTTAAAAAGCGCATAATATTAGCTTAACATTACTTATTTGTGATAAAGATTATTTAACCTTATGATTAAAAATTGTTGACCAAGTATATAGTAAGTGCATATACTAATAGGTTTAATTTTGCCATAAAAATTATCCCCTTGAAAAAACGACGTCTTGAAATAGTTGTGCTTTCTGATATTCACTTAGGTTCTTATGCTTGCCATGCAGAAGAATTACTAACATACCTATCTAGTATAGATCCTAAAATATTAATTCTAAATGGTGATATACTTGACGCAAAGAAAATGCGTAACAATTACTTTCCCCCTTCTCATTTAAAAGTAGTTAAGAAGATATTTTCGTTGGCGTCAAAAGGTACCGATGTGCATTATATAACCGGTAACCGCGACGAACCTTTTCGTAAAATTGATGAAATTTATATGGGTGCCATACAAGTTTCTAATCGACTTTCTTTAAAATTGAACGGAAAAAATACCCTTTTTTTTCACGGAGACATTTTCGATTTTTCATTTAGACACTCGCATTGGCTTTTGAATTTTGGTGGAACCGGTTTTGATATGCTTTTAAAACTTGCCAAACTGAAGACAAAAACCCTTCATTTATTCGGAAAAAAGAATAAACCATTCACTAATCCGGAATTGGAATATGGAGAGCGTGATTCACGGCAAATAGCACTTTTTGAAAAAAATGTAGCTAAAATGGCCATTAAACAGCACTTTGACCATGTCATTTGCGGTCATAGTCACGCTCCGAACAAACAAGTCTTTGAAACTAAAAAAGGAGAATGTCTTTACCTAAACTCCGGTGATTGGGTAAAGCATATGACAGCTCTTGAATACTCTTTTAAACGTTGGAAACTTTACCGCTACGAGAATGATAAGCTCGCATCGTTTTATATGGATGAAGATCTTAAATCAATGGACATGAACGAGCTTATGGATACTATAACGCAACGGAAGGAAAGGGAACTAAAGAACCAAAAAGAGATTAACGATCTAACAGACTAGTTTACCAAAGCCTCTTTTAAGATACTTACTGGATGTTTCGCTATTCTTTTAGTACCGTCAAAAATTTGATGTCTACAACTTGTTCCATTAGCGGCGATGATGGTTTCTAGACTAGATTTGTTCACTGCAGGGAATAATTTTAGAGCTCCGATTTTCATGCTTGTCTCATAATGCTCTTCTTCATAACCAAAAGAACCAGCCATACCACAACAACCTGATGCTATAATGGTGACCTTGTAATTTGTAGGTAGATTCAATACATCAAAAGTAACTTTCTGGTTACTCAATGCTTTTTGATGACAGTGATTATGAATTTTAATATCTCTAGCGTCATCTGTAAAATCTGAAGAACTCAAATTCCCATCTGCAATTTCCTTTGCTAGAAACTCTTCAATTAAAAATGAGTTATCGGCTATTTTTTGAGCGGTCTCTTTATCTGATGTCATACGTTTGTATTCATCTCTAAAAGATAAAATTGCTGAAGGCTCTAAACCCAGCACAGGCAAACTTGCATCTGCGAATTTCTTTAATTCTTGTGTATTCTTAATCGCTAGCTTTTGAGCCTGCTTTAAAAAGCCTTTTGAAAAAAATGTTCTCCCACTTTCAGCATAGTACAATTGAACATCGTAGCCAAGTTTTGTCAATAATTCTATAGCATCTTTCCCTACTTCAATATCAAGGTATTTGGTAAATTCATCAATAAATATTACTACTTTTCTCTTTGACTTAATATTTTGACTACCATATTCTTGAAGGTATTTATCGAAATTAAAGCTATAAACTTTAGGTAAACTCCGTTCTTTAGCTACTCCGCTTGTTTTTTTCAACAATCCGCCTAGAAATTTGGAATCATAAATCGCGTTTGTTAAGCCCGAAACCTTACTTCCTAATCCGTTCAACTTGGTATTGTAAGCAAACAATTTTCCTCGTAAAGAATAGCCGTTTGCTTCTTGATATTGATATAAAAACTCTGCTTTTAAAGTGGCTACATCTACGTTACTAGGGCACTCACTTGCACAAGCCTTGCAACTTAAGCAGAGGTCGAATGCTTCTTTAATTTCAGGACTATCAAAACTATTCTTTGCTGTGCTATTTGGGTTCGTCAAAAACTCTCTTAAGGTGTTCGCTCTACCTCTAGTGGTATCCTTTTCATTCTTGGTTGCATGATAACTAGGGCACATACCACCGCTCATATGATGCGTTTTTCTACAATCACCACTACCATTACATTTTTCAGCTGCCTTAAGTATCCCCTCACTATCAGAAAAATCCATCAAGGTCTTAATCTCGGGCTCTTTACGGTCTACTTCGTATCTAAAAGACTTATCCATAGGGTAAGCATCCACAATTTTACCCGGATTGAATATACCTTTCGGGTCAAAATAAGATTTAATTCTTCTTAGAAGTTCATAATTCTTATCTCCGATCATTAATGGTATAAACTCTGCACGAACAATACCATCGCCATGTTCTCCACTAAATGAACCTTTATATTTTTTGGTCAATTTGGCTACATCGGTGGTTATATCTCTAAATAACCCAACATCTGTAGATTTTTTAAGGTTTAGAATAGGTCGTAAATGTAATTCTCCAGCACCTGCATGTGCATAGTACACAGCACTTTGCCCATACCCCTTCATGATTTCAGAAAACTCAGCAATAAAATCTTTTAAATCAGGTAAAGCCACTGCAGTATCTTCTATACAGGCTACCGCCTTCATATCACCCACTATATTCCCTAACAGACCTAAACCTGCTTTACGTAGCTCGATTGCTTTAGGTATTTGATCTCCAAATAATACAGGATTAGCATAACTAAGTCCCGATTGCGCTATTGTCTTTTGCAACGATTCAACAGCCTCTTTCAATTCAGTTTCTGTATGTGCCGACACTTGTAGCATCAACAATGCTGCCGGATCACCCTCTACAAAAAACCGATTCGCCAATTGCGCACGGTTGTTCTTGGTGCAATCTAAGATGACTTTATCCATCATTTCGCACAATTGCAATGGGTGCTCCATCACTGGCACCACATCCATTAAACAATCTTCTAAAGATGTATAATGGGTGACCACCATTGCCGATAAGGCTGGTGGCAAATCATCTAACTGAACTGTAATTTCCGTAGTAAAAGCCAATGTTCCTTCACTCCCACATAGTAATTCTGCCATATTAAAATAAGGCAAATTACCCCCGAATACGTCTGACTTCAATAACTCATCTACAGCATAACCTGTATTTCTTCTATGTATTTCTGGTTTCGGAAAATGCTCTAATATTTCAGAAGCTATCGTTTTATTATCTAGTTCTTTGAATATACTATTATAAAGTGATGCTTCAAGTGTATTTTCTTGCTGTTTTTGTTTGAAATCATCCGCTGTTATTCTTCCAAATTCAACTTCGTTACCGTCTGATAAAATAGTTTTCATCGAAATAACCTTATCTCGCGTTACCCCGTATTGAATCGATGTGGTACCCGATGAATTGTTACCCACCATACCACCGATCATACATCTATTTGAAGTTGATGTATTAGGACCAAAGAACAATCCAAAAGGTTTTAAATATTGATTTAGCTCATCTCTAATAACACCTGGCTGTACAGTTACTTGCTTTTTTTCTTGATCTAGGCTTATGATTTCTGTAAAATGCTTAGATACATCAACTACCAAACCATCGCCTACACATTGCCCTGCCAAAGATGTACCGGCAGTTCTCGGTATTAGTCCGATGCTTTGATCGTTTGCAAACTTTATAATCTTTTTGATATCGTCTACTGACTTCGGAAAAGCAGCTCCTAAAGGTATTTTTCTATATACTGATGCATCTGTAGCATAAATAGTCTTGGTAAGATTATCGAATCGTACATCTCCCTCTATATCTTGTCGTAACTTTAACAGCAAATTATTATCCAACTTAACACAATTTTGATTGCTAAATTAAGTTTTATTGTGTGAGCTACATTACAAATTAGATCATTTTTAATCACAAAAAACAAGAACTATATGAAGATTTTAAAAGGTATTAGCGTATTATTATTTATGGCAACCTGCTCGCTTTCTGCACAAGAAATATCGAATCATGCATTAGGATTACGATTAGGAGATAGCGACGGCTTCGGTGCCGAAATCAGCTATCAAAAATCTCTTACACGCGACACAAGGGTTGAATTTGACTTAGGATGGAGAGACAGTAGAAATTTTAATGCATTTAAAATAGCCGGATTGTACCAATGGGTGCGAACAATTGAAGGGAACTTTCAATGGTACTATGGTGTTGGTGGTGGATTAGGAAATGTTGATTTTCCTGGTGATGACGGCGGACTCTTTGTTTTTGCCGCTGGTGATATAGGTATAGAGTACAATTTTGACATTCCACTAATACTATCTTTAGATTTTAGACCAGAATTAGGAGTTGTAGGTTATGACGGATTCTCTGATAATTTCGATTTTGATATAGGTTTAGGCATTAGATATCAGTTTTAAGCCTAAATAAAACATAATTTCAAAGACCTTTAACCATTGCGTTAGAGGTCTTTTTTTATATCCTATATATAAGTACATTTGCAACTTAACCTAAGTGAAATTTATGAAAAATAGTATTGTAATACTGCTTACAGGTATATTGTTATTTAGCTGTAACTCAAAGCCAGAAAGCTTTACCCTGAATGGTAAGTTAAGAGGAGAAATGACCGATGGCACTCGTGTTTTCTTGAAAAAAATCGGAGAAAACAATCAACCAATGGAAGTAGATACTGCTACCACAACAAATGGTGAGTTTACATTTACCGGAAAATCTGATATACCTGAACTTCATTATATTTTCGTTGAACAATTACCTGGCTATACTGCCGTAATTTTAGAAAACGGAGAAATTCAATTTAGCGCTCAAAGAGATAGTATGGGCTTTGCCGATATTAGTGGAACTTTTCAAAATGACACTTTCGCTGACTACATGGAGCAGTCTAGAGAGATTTCAATGCAAGCACAATCTATTCAAAAAGATAAGCAAAACGCTACTGGCGAGGCTGCATTGGCTTTACAAGACGAAATGAAAGAATTGCAGGAGGAGTATAAAAACTTTGAGCTGGATTATGTGAAAAATCACCCGAAGGCATTAATTTCTGCATTGGTACTAGACAGAGCCCTTGCTACTAAAGCGGTTGACCTTGAAGAAGCCGAAGCAATTTACAAAACTCTATCTGAAGAAATAAAAAATTCTAAACCGGGTAAACAAATTATAGAAAGTATCGAGAAATTAAAAGTTTCAGAAGCTGCTGGTAAAAATTCAAGTATTGGCGCTAAGGCTCCTGACTTCTCTGGACCTAGTGTTGATGGAACTGAACTTGCCTTGAAAGATGTAATGGGAAAAGTTACTTTAATAGATTTTTGGGCAGGATGGTGCAGACCATGTAGAGCTGAGAACCCTAATATCGTTGCTGTATACAACAAATATCATGATAAAGGTCTAAACGTTTTAGGTGTTTCGTTGGATAGAACAGAAGAAGCTTGGAAAAAAGCTATCGCGGAAGATGGATTAGTATGGAATCATATTTCTAACATTGCTTACTTTGATGATCAAATTGCTAAGCTTTATAATGTTGATGCAATACCTGCAGCATTCTTATTGGATGAAAACGGAATTATCGTTGCAAAAAATTTAAGAGGACCAGAACTGGAAGCTAAAGTTGCCGAACTTTTAAACTAAAGATTTCTTTTTAAAATAGAAAAGCCCCAAGGTTGAATATACCTTGGGGCTTTTTTTTAGTTACTTTTTATAAAATTAAAATTTATTATAATAATCATTGAATGTACCGATAATCGACGCTCCATTTGCCTTGCTTACAGTCCCCCAAACAGCTGCTACAGTGCTCTCACCTAAGAACTCTAAGGTTGCACCTTCCTCTAATATCAAATCTCCATAAATAGACATATTACCTTCAATACGAAGTGTAGCCCCTGCTTTGACCACAATATCTCTTTGACGGTTTACCCTGCCAATAACTATGGTGCCGTTCATTTCAAAAACTCCATTTTCGTTTATCGTTAAATCATCCTTTACCGTCCAAGAACCGCATAACAACAATGACCCGTTTATAGTTAAAGAATTAAATCGTTTAGAACCTGAAAAGGCTTGCTCATTACCTTGTTCTACGGTATAGGTTGAACTTCCGCTGAATGAGGCAAGATTCTCGCAACTACTTACCAAACTTTCTGTTGGTCTATTTAATTTTATAATCTGAAAACCAGATTTACCTGATGCTGCAAAAATATAATCTCCTTTTGAAGCTACATAGTTAATTGACCCTGTTAGTTCAATTACCCCAACACCATTTGTACTGTCATCTTTATTCTCAGAAAGACTTAACCCTCCTGCGCCGTTAGCCATTAATAATACATCTTCATTCACTGCAACACCATTCGTTACAATTTCACCTGGCTCGGCATTTTCAGGATTTGTCAATATTGATAAATACTCCATAAAGCTACCAGTAGCAGCATTATAAACACCGGCCCCCTTAGTACCCTCAGAAACTACAATAGTTTCATTTAGAAAGTCTAAAGTACGTTTGGCGTCAACACCAAAATCAGACTCAATATCAATAGATCTTAAGACATTCAAGTTTTGATCTAAAAAGCTTACACCTTGTGCAGCATCTAAAACGGCAATTTCACTACCATTATAAGCTACTGAACGTAAATCTGCAAACGCAGTCTCGTTCAAAGCACTTAAATCGTTTTTATCATATACTACTACGAAGCCATCTTGACCACTTGTTACTACCACATTGTTGTTAATAATACGAACATCTGTAGCATTAAACCCTTCTTGAAAGCCGTAGGTAATGTTAGAAGTATTCATTCTACCACCACTAACTGCGATTTTAGCAACTAATGAGTTTGCCGTAGCAGTAACCGATTGTTCTGAATCAACACCACCGGCAACATAAATATAGCCGTTATCGTAAGCGATTGAATTTAAATCGGCATTGGTGTAATATACCCTTGATGTTACCCTAGGGTTGTTCGGGTCACTAATATCGATTACGTCGATAGCACCTACATAGTCTTGACCTACTGTATTATATGATACATAGCCATAATCACCATCTAGTACAACATGGGTAGCCGCTAGATTTTCACCGTTTGCAAAGGTCGGTGGCGCAATTTGCGCAACTAAAGTAAGCGGATAGTCACCTGCCTGTTCTGCTTTACCGGTTGCATTATAGCGCTTAGCACTAGCAATAGGATCTTCGTAAATATCCAATACTCCTGTGCGTTCAAAACTTACACTATTGTCAAGCTTAGATTGGTCAGTTTCACTAACCAAATTATCTTCAGGGTTTTCAAAAATCGTAGTTTCATCACTACAACTGGCAACAAAAAATGAAGCAGCAATAACCATTAGCCATACTTTTCTGGTAGATAGGGTTGATTTCATTTTAATCGGGGTTTTTGCAATAACGACCCGAGCTCTGCGAATGTTGTCTATATATAGGTAAAAACGATGAAATGCACTTAATTAGGGTGAATTAAACACTTTATTCCAAAAAAAAGGAAATCGATCTAAATCTTACCCATTTTCTCAAGCACCAATAACAGTACAATTGGCAATGCTAATAAACCGACCATAAGTGTTTCTGTCTGCAAAAGACTGGGCATGAACAATAAGGTACAAGCATACCCCCCAATAGCACCCCCAAAATGAGCAGTATGCCCAATATTACCTAGGCGCTTTTTCATTCCATAAATAGAATATAATAAATAACCGATACCAACAACATATGCAGGAACCGGAATTGGAATAAACATAATACCTAACTGCATATTTGGCTGTAAAAGAATTGCAGCATATAATATACCTGTTACAGCACCACTTGCACCAACCGCAGAATAATAGGGTTCGTCTTTATGAAAACTTAAAGCCAACAAGCTACCGCCAATAAGACTTACAGCATAAATGATTAAGAATTGAGTGGTGCCAAACCAATTAATAACTACACCTGCAAAGAAATAAAGGGTAAGCATATTAAACAATAAATGTGAAATATCTACATGCAGAAATCCCGATGTTGCCATGCGCTCTTTTTGACCTGCCTTAATAGCCCCAATACTAAATTTATATCGTTCGAAGAAAGTAGTATCATTGAACCCCTTCAGTGATACTAATACATTTGCAGCAATAATTGCTATGGTCGCTATATCAATGTTGTACATTATCTGCCCTTTATTTGGCGTCAAATATAACTATATTTGCCCATAATTTTTTGAGAATGCAACTATTGGCCTTTGTTTTGATCTATCCATTTTTATGGATTGTTTCCATTTTGCCACATCACCTATTTTATGGTTTATCTGATATTGCCTGTTTCTTTATATATCGTGTATTCGGATATAGAAGAAAAGTGGTACAAGAAAACTTGAATTTGGTCTTTCCAGATAAGTCTACGGATGAAATTCATCGTATTGAAAAGGAATTCTACAAACACCTTTGTGATATGTTTTTAGAAATGGTCAAAACTATGAACCTTAGTAAAGAGACTGTTGCTAAAAAATACCACCTAGTAAATCCTGAAGTTTTACTGGAAATCGAAAAAGAACGAAGTATTATTATTTTATGTGCACATTATGCCAATTGGGAATGGAACGTAAGCATCAATAACTATGTAAACTCTAAAGGATATGCAGTTTATCAAAAAATAAACAACTCTTATTTTGATAATTTCATCAGAAAAACTAGAGCTAGATGGAATACTACTTTAATAACCCAAGCACAAACGGCCAAAACGGTCATTCAGAATTACAGAAATAATGTTCGTGCCACTTACGGTATGGTAAGTGATCAATCACCACAAGCGCATAGAGCGCATTATTGGACAGATTTCATGGGAATAACTGTTCCTATATTCAATGGAGGCGAAGCTTTAGCTCGAAAGACAGGGCTAGCAACAGTATTCTTAAAAGTAAGCAAAGTAAAACGAGGACATTATAATGCGGAATTCATCCCTATTGCCATAAATAGCAAAGAGACCGAAGAACATGAAATCACGGACAAATTCTTAAGACTGACCGAAGAACAAATTCGAGAAAAACCTGAATATTATTTATGGACCCACAAACGTTGGAAACATAGAGGTAAAAAACCTGCAGCTTTTGCTGATGTAAGTTAAAATTATAGAAAATAAAAAACCGGAAGCAGTTAAACTGCTTCCGGTTTTTTTTATCGGCAAATATGATTCTTATAAACCTGCTATAGATTTTATCTCACCAATAATTCTATCTGCTAATCCATCAGCTTCATCCTGACTTTTAGCTTCTGTATAAATTCTTATAATTGGCTCTGTATTCGATTTTCTTAAATGAACCCAGTTTTCTGCAAAATCAATCTTTACACCATCAATAGTAGACAACTCTTCGTTTGCATACTTTTCAGCCATAGATTTTAAAATTCCATCAACATCTAAACCAGGTGTCAACTCAATTTTCTTTTTACTCATAAAATAACTTGGGTAGCTAGCTCTTAATTCAGCCACAGTACCACCTTTTTCTGCCATCAACATTAAAAATAACGCTGTACCTACTAATGAATCTCGACCATAGTGACTTTCTGGATATATGATTCCGCCATTACCTTCACCACCAATAATAGCATTATTAGCCTTCATTTTAGTAACCACGTTTACTTCACCTACTGCAGCAGCTTCATAAGTACCACCATGCTTTTGGGTAATATCGCGTAAAGCACGAGAAGATGATAGGTTAGAAACCGTATTACCTTTTGTTTTACCTAATACATAATCGGCACAAGCAACTAACGTATACTCTTCCCCAAACATTTCACCATCGTTACTAATGAATGCCAAACGGTCAACATCTGGATCTACTACGATACCAAAATCGGCTTTTTCTTTAACCACTAAATCACAGATATCTTTTAAATGCTCTTTTAATGGCTCTGGATTGTGCGGAAAATGACCTGTTGGCTTGCAATACAGCTCTACCACTTCTACCCCGAATTCCTTTAAAAGTTTTGGTATAGCAATTCCACCTGTAGAATTCACTCCATCTACTACTACTTTGAATTTTGCTTTTTTAACTACTTCGGCATCAACCAAAGAAAGGTTTAAAACTTCATCGATATGTATATCTATATAACTATCATTCCTATTTATCACTCCTAAATCATCAACATCAGAAAAATCGAAATCTTCCTTTTCTGCTATTTCAAGAATTTTAGCTCCCTGGGCAGCATCTAAGAATTCTCCTTTTTCATTCAACAACTTTAAAGCATTCCATTGTTTTGGGTTATGACTTGCTGTTAAGATTATACCACCATCGGCATTTTCCATTGGTACAGCAATTTCAACGGTTGGTGTAGTAGACAGATCTAAATCTACCACATCGATACCTAAACCTACTAAAGTAGAAACCACAAGATTCTGAATCATCTCACCAGACAAACGGGCATCGCGACCAATAACAACTTTCAATTTATCTTTTTTAGAATAGTCTTTCAACCAAACCCCGTAAGAAGCCGCAAACTTTACCGCATCAATAGGCGTAAGATTGTCTCCTGGTTTACCTCCAATTGTTCCTCGTATTCCTGAAATAGATTTTATTAGTGTCATATAATCTTAATAAGTTTTTTTGCAAATATAAACGTATCATACTTATCACTATTGCCCTTCTTTGTAAATTCGACTTACCAAGCAATAAATAGTCGAATGAATTTTTTAGCGCATATCTACCTCTCTTTTAATGACAAAGAAATTACCATTGGCAACTTTATTGCTGACAGTATACGCGCCAATAAATTTCAACATTTACCCATAAAAGTTCAAAAAGGGATTAAACTGCATCGTCAGATAGACACGTATACCGATACCCACGTAATACCAAAAATTAGCAGTAAACGACTTCATGAAAATTATAGTCATTACAGCCGAGTTATCGTTGACATCTATTATGATCATTTCTTAGCCAAAAACTGGTCTACATATTCTGAGATTCCTTTGGATGTTTTTGTGGATGACTTCTATGACCTTTTAGAAGACAATTACGAGATATTGCCTATCGGAGTCAAAAAAATGATGCCTTATATGATTTCCGATAATTGGATATATAATTATTCGAAAATGGATGGCATTGCTCGCGTGCTTAACGGTATGAACCGTAGAACGAATAATAAATCTAAAATGAATTTTGCCATTATTGACCTTGAAGAACATTATGATGCTTTTGAAGCAGAGTTTACCGAGTTCTTCGAAGAACTAATTTCGTTCTCTAAACAAAAATTTGATTCACTCACTAAATAGACATGCAATGCTAAGGTCATTTTTAATACATGTTTTTTGTACGCTATATATTCTTTGCGCAAATATGTGCTGCCCAGATGATGACGAACTTAATTACGAAGAATATGACATAACAACATCTGATGCAATCTTTATTTAAGATGAAAAAAAAGTGTTTGAGGTTGGTGACACCCTATGAGGTAAGTCATAATACGAATAAAATAAATTAAATTACACGTAATTATAGGCCAATTGTATATTTCATTTTTTACATTTATTAAAAAAAATTTAAATTAAATATATTAATATCAATATATTAATATAACCAACCTAAACCTTTAATTTAATCACTTATGAACCAAATTAAAATAACACTTTTGTTCGTCGCCTTCATAACTTTAGGCAGTTGTAAAGAGAATCCTGCGGTACCAACAGGTACGGTTACAGATAAAGCGATGGTAGTATCGGCACGTGAAGAAGCTTCAAAAATTGGTAGCGATATCATGCAAAAAGGCGGCAATGCTTTTGATGCAATGGTCGCTACAGAACTTGCTTTAGTTGTTGCCTACCCATTTGCCGGTAATATTGGCGGTGGCGGCTTTATGGTGTATAGAAAAGCTAATGGTGAAGTAGGCTCGCTAGATTATCGTGAAAAAGCTCCATTGTCTGCGCATAAAGATATGTACCTAGATTCTTTAGGTAACGTTATACCGGGCATGAGCACACTAGGTGCTACAGCCGTTGGAGTACCTGGCACCGTCGCCGGTATTATTGAGGTGCACAAAAAATTCGGTTCTCTGCCCCTTGAAGAAATTATGGCACCTGTTATTGCCTTAGCAGAGCGTGGCGTTGTGGTAACCGCAAATCAAGAAAAAAGATTAGCTAGTCAACGCGATAAATTTATAGAGGTTAATGGCGATAGTACCAAATTCGCTACTGTTTATAAAATGAACGATACGATCAAGTATCCTGCTTTAGCAAATACCTTTAGAAGTATCGCAAAAAATGGTAGAGACGGATTCTATAAAGGGGAAGTTGCAAAAAAGCTTGCCGCATTCATTCAAGAGAAAGGTGGCTTTGTTACTGAAGAAGATTTAGAAAAATACCAAGCGGTATGGAGAGATCCTATAAGTTTTAATTATAAAGACCTGCATATTATTTCTATGAGTCCGCCTAGCAGTGGTGGTATTACCATTAATCAAATTTTCAAAATGATGGAAAAATATGATGTTGCAAAACTAGGACACAATTCTCCAAAAATGGTTCAATTGTTTAACGAAGCATCTAGAAGAGCCTATGCAGATAGAAACTACTTTTTAGGTGACCCTGACTTTGTTGAAATACCTTATGACAAATTACTAAGTGATGAATATCTTGCCGAAAGAATGGCAAACTTCTCTTTTGACAAAGCAACAAAATCTTCTGAAGTAGAACATGGCAATATTGAGATTCTTGAAAGTATGGAAACTACCCACTACTCTATTGTTGATCAAGAAGGCAATGCTGTATCGGTAACAACTACACTAAACGGCGCATATGGCTCAAAGTTGTATTCAGATGAGTTAGGCTTCTTCCTAAATAATGAAATGGATGATTTCAGTGCTAAAGCCGGTATACCGAATATGTTCGGTCTTGTTGGTGCCGAAGCAAATAGTATAGCAGCCGAAAAACGAATGTTAAGTAGCATGACCCCAACTATCGTTGAACGCGATGGGAAGTTATGGATGGTTGTCGGCACACCGGGTGGATCTACAATTATTACTGCAGTAGCTCAAACAATTCTAAATGGATATGAGTTTAAAATGAGTATGCAAGATGCTGTTAACGCTCCGCGTTTTCACCATCAATGGCTACCTGACATGGTCATCTTTGAACCAGAGGGCTTTTCATCGACCTTAACCGATGAGCTAAAATCTAAAGGGTATATCATCAATGAAGAAAGAACCCCTATTATAGGCAAAGTAGATGCAATACGTGTTTTATCAAATGGCAAACTTGAAGGTGGTGCCGATAAACGCGGAGATGATGCTGCTGTAGGGTTTTAGGTAAAACTAAATTTGAAATTTAATAGATTATGCTTCAGTTACAATGACTTACAAATGAATTATTTGAACATATTATGCTAAAGAAATTATTTAAGTTAATTGGTATTTTCATATTACTTGCCGCAATTGCCTACGGTGTTTTATATTATCTCTATAATGAACCTGTACCTACTGGTGAATCCGGACCTGAAGCTGACGCTTTGGCGTACAGAATGTTCGACGCACTCAATTACAAAAATTTCAATAATACCAAAATTTTAGAATGGTCTTTTCGCGGTAATCATACGTACAAATGGGATAGGGAAAAACAAATAGTTGTAGTTGGTTATGATGATGTTGTTGTCAACTTAGATTTGATCACCCCGCATTCAAGTACTGCTACGATCAACAACGAACCTGCGTCTTATGAGAAAACTCAAGAATTAATTGAAAAAGCTCAAAGCTATTTTAATAATGATTCTTTTTGGTTAGTTGCGCCGTTTAAAACTTTTGATCGCGGTACCGAACGTTACTTGGTTAATTTAGAGGATGGCTCTGAGGCACTGCTTGTAACTTATACTCAAGGCGGCGATACACCTGGTGATTCATATTTGTGGATTATAGAACCTAGCGGAAGACCAAAAAGCTTTAAACTTTGGACAAAAATAATCCCAATTGGTGGCGTTGTAGCTTCTTGGGAAGATTGGATAGAAACGGAGAGTGGTGTATTCTTACCTACCCAACATAAACTTGGTCCGTTTTCTATATCAATGGGCGATGTCAAAGGCACTCACTAAAATTTAAATACTCAATAGCAGTTTATCTATTTCACTTAAGCAAATCATTATATGCAAGACTATATATTTCCTTTAGATTTCAAATTCCATATTGGCACACTATCGAACGATTTTTCTGCAGTTGATGCCAATGGCAATATGGTTGCCTTTGTAAAACAGAAACTTTTTAAATTTAAAGAGGCTGTTGGCGTTTATCAAAATGATAGTAAAACGAATTTACTTTACAATATAAAGGCAGATAGATGGATTGACTTCTCGGCATGTTATTCTTTTTCGGACCCATCTGGTAAAGAATTTGGTAAAATAGGTCGCAAAGGCTGGGCATCGATTTGGAAAGCGCATTATGAAATATTTGACCAAAATAAACAACTCAAATACACTATTAGAGAAGAGAATGCTTGGGTAAAAGTTTTGGATGGCTTAGTAGGGCAAATACCCGTAATTAATCTTTTTACAGGTTTATTTTTGAACCCTGCGTATTTGGTTATAAACGGCAACAATGAAACCGTTGTGCGCTTATCTAAAGAAAAATCTTTAGTAGGTCGTCGATTTAAAGTTAGTGAAGTAAAAAAACTGAATGGAAATGATGACGATATTATCATATTAAGTTTAATGATGATGGTTTTACTAGAACGTCGTAAAGGCTAAAATTCTGCCAAACTATATTCATTTAAAACCATATCCCATTCTTCAGTTTCTACTATTTCTAAGATTCGCTGCGAAATGCGCTGCTCTAATTCTATATGCGTTTTTGGGAGTCCGAAGGCATAAAATTGAATATCAAATTTTACGGGCAGCAACTCTAATTTATGTAATGCAGAATCTCGCTGAATGGCATATTTTAATATAGGCTCATCATACATGAAAGCCTTTAATATACCTTTATCTAAATCTTTTAAACCCGTCGGCACATTAGTGTACTTACGTATATCTCTAAAAAAATGTTCTGATAAGAAATTTTCAGTGCCAGAATTGGCAATAGTACCCACTGCCCTATCTTTAAATTCATTGAAACCATCGGGGTTATTAGTAAGTAGATTCACGGTTAAACTTGATGCTATGCTCGCTGTTAATCCTGAAATAAATAAGAGTCCGCCAAACATTAATAGTAAAGCAGTAAGTTTTCCTAGCTTAGTTACCGGTGCTTTATCACCATAACCAACAGTAGTTAAGGTTACCGCAGACCACCACATACCGTCCCACAACCCTCTGCTTCCAGATCTAAATGCATCCGGATTCATTTTTCGTTCGAACAACCAACCTAAAACCCCAAACAGAAAAATAATAATTAGTAAAATCAACAAACCACTTAAGAACCCGGCATTGAAAAATCCGCCTACGAACTGCTTAAACTTATCAAAAGAAGATACTTCGGCAATAGCTATTGTCGCATTAGAGGCGTAAAAAGAATGTGTGAACTCCATTTCTTTACTACGTTGACTGGTAATGGTTAACGGATTAATACTTAAATCAATTCCGCCAGAACGAAGTGAATCTAACATTGGTGAAAATTCCATAGGTATCAACTCGTATTCAATATTCAAATCACTAGCCACCCTTTTCCATAACCAAACGTTTAAGCCTTCTAAATTTTCTCCACTTTGAAATATAAATGGTGCCGCAGCAGTGTAACCAACGCGTAATTTTTCAGTCTCTGTTTGACCACTTAATGAGAAAGAATTTAGAAATAGAGTAATCAATAGTAGTGTCCTCATAATTATAATAAGATTTCTATTCTCTTAATATAATCATTTTATAGGGTATCTCCAGATTACCCTAATCGAAGAAATTGAAGTAATTTTAAATTTTTAAAGAAACTAAGTATATGGATATTAAACTAATTACCTTAAACGAAGTTACGGCAGACTTACAATCTCAGCTGACTGAACTTTATAAACAATTGAATGCAGAGCTAACTCAACTAGACTTAGCTTCTGCATTATCTGATTATAACACAACTGTTGTTGCCATATGTATGGATGATGATATTTTGGTTGGCATTGCTATGATGGCTAAATATAAAGTAGTATCTGGACACAAGGGAATGATTGAAGATGTAGTAGTTTCTTCTAAATATAGAGGTCAAGGTATTGGCAGAAAGCTAATGGAAAAACTGCTAGAACAGGCGGAAAAATCAAAACTTGACGATGTACTGCTATTCAGTGGTCAACACAGGACTGCAGCAATTTCCCTTTATAAAAGCTTAGGATTTAAATTAAAAGAAAGCGGATTGTATATTAAAAAAAATTAAAGCTATTGTTTAATTAACCTTCTTAACATGTTGTAATTGATCTTTTAACTCATTCATCGACTCTTGTAATTGACGTAAAAGACCATTATCAGTTGTAGCATCAACATTAAAAGTAATTTTACTACTTACTTCCCAAATTTCTTGAATCTGAAATGGTTTTATATCATAAGGCGGATAGGTTTCATTTAAAGATATTAAAGTAATATTATTTGAATTCGGTCGCTTTTCAATTTTCTTTACCATAATCGAATCTTGTAATACAACTACATACATTTTATTGGCGTTAACATAATCTATATGCTCTATTGCTTTTGCCAAAACCCATTCGCCAGGATGTAAATTTGGTAACATACTATCACCTTCTACTTGAAACCCTCGATAGGTTGCATTTCTAAATTCTGGAATAGGTAAATCGAATGCAGGTAATTGTTGATACCAACTAGTATCTGCAATATTCTGAGGATACCCAGCAGCAGCTTTTGCATTTACCAAAACCATGTTGTCGCGATTGGCAGAATCGACAGTTACCACTTTAGGTATTACACTAGTCTTTGAAGTCTCTAAATATTGCTCTTCACTTTCGCCAAACAACCAAAGCGGATTTATTTTAAACTGTTTTAATAATTCTGACACTACTTTACCAGATAATTTGGTTCTACCACGCTCTATATCGGCTGTTGTATTAGATACACCAATGAGCGCGGCAAAATCTGCTTGTGTAAAGCCTAGCTCCCTTCTTAAGTCGGTAAATCGCTTTAATGTCAGTTCGTTTTCCATAATCTTTTCAGCTTAATAAAGATTTTAATACTTCTTTATACTCCAAATATAGTGATTATGGACTATATCCAAAATAATATTTGGAATATTTCCATAATTAGGAATTAATCCATAATTTTGGAATAATTACTAATTGCTATGGATATTAATCGCATTAAAGAAAAATTAAACATATTGGCAGATGCTGCAAAATACGACGTGTCTTGTTCTAGTAGCGGTAGCAATCGCAAAAATAAGGACAATGGTCTTGGTGATACCGGTAATGGTATTTGCCATACTTACACCGAAGATGGTCGTTGTGTTTCATTGTTGAAAATTTTGCTGACCAACCATTGTATTTTTGATTGTGCCTATTGTGTTACCCGTAAAAGCAATGATATTCAAAGAGCTGCTTTTAAAATACAAGAGGTAGTTGATTTAACCATCAATTTTTATAGAAGAAATTATATAGAAGGACTATTCTTAAGTTCTGGTATTTTTAAAAGTGCCGATCACACTATGGAACGGTTGATAGCCGTTGCCAAAAAACTTCGGGAAGAAGAAAACTTTAACGGGTACATTCACCTTAAATCAATACCTGGTGCTAGTGATGAATTAATGTATGAGGCCGGATTATATGCTGACCGTTTATCGGTCAATATTGAAATCCCCACTATATCCGGCCTTAAACTTTTAGCGCCAGACAAAAAGCATGAAGACTTTATTAAACCTATGCTGAAGGTGAAAAATGAAATTATACGATACACCGAAGAGCGTAAAATTATTAAAAGCACCGCAAAATATGCTCCGGCAGGTCAAAGTACGCAAATGATAGTTGGTGCTACCGGCGAAAGCGATAAAGATATTATGTACTCAGCCACCCACTTCTATAAGAATTACAATATGAAGCGGGTTTATTATTCGGGGTACGTACCTATTTCAACCGATAGTCGTTTACCGGCATTGGGTAGTCAGGTACCCATGCTACGTGAAAATAGATTATACCAAACAGATTGGTTACTTCGGTTTTATGGATTTAGTGTGAATGAAATTTTAGATACCAATAATCCGAATTTAGATATGGATATAGATCCCAAATTAATGTGGGCACTTCGAAATCTAAATCATTTTCCTGTAGATATTAATAAAGCAGAACCACGAATGTTAGCGAGAATTCCGGGCATCGGTATGGGGTCTGTACACAAGATAATTAGCGGTAGAAAATATCGGAATCTTAACTGGGAGCATTTAAAAAAAATGGGGATTGCCCTTAATCGTGCAAAGTATTTTATTGTCTGTAACTCCTCTGATTGGGAACGACGAGACCTAGATGCGCCTACCATAAAAAGTATGATTTTACAAACTCAAAATAGCAAATTCAAAGCTCGTTATAACAATCAATTATCTCTATTTAACTAAACTTATAATTTAATAAACTTAGTAGACTATGGAAAATATTAATAACACCTTGAACTCGACAAATATATCAATTTCAAATACTGTTATTGACCGTAGTCAGAGTCAAATACTAGCAATAGGATACCAAATGGTATTATTAAAAATAAAGATTAAAAAAAGAGCAAAAATTGTATCACGAATATTTTTCTTCAACTTCTAAAACTAGTTATATGAATGCTTCAAAAACTTTAGTTTACGATGGTAGTTTTAATGGTTTTTTAACTGCTGTTTTTATTGGCTTTGAACAAAAATTAACTCACGCCGATATTCAAAAAAATAGTCAATTTCAAAGTGGACTGTTTGCAGAGACCGAAACGATTTTTACCAATGTTGAAAAAGCACAACGCGTTTGGAATGGAGTGCGAAAAAAAAGTAATTCAGCAATAAAGAATATCTACTTTGCTTTTTTAAGCGAACAGAATAATATTGAAGCACTACTCTATTATTATATTCAAAAATTAATGGGAGGCACATATTTAGGTGCTACAGATTTTAGCGATGCCGGTATTTTAAAAATTAATCAGCTAGCGCATAAAGTAGGAAGAGAAAAACACAGAATGGAGGCTTTTGTCCGATTTCAGCTTACTAAAGATGATGTGTATTTTGCCAATATAGAACCAGATTTTGATGTACTACCTTTAATCTCTAAACATTTTAGAAATAGATACGCTGACCAACAATGGATCATTTATGATGTAAAACGTAAATACGGACTATACTATGATTTAAATACTGTTGAAATCATTTCATTAGACTTATCTGATATTCATACCAATAGTATACAGAAAAGTGCTGCTTTTACAGATGTTGAATTTGAATATCAAGACCTTTGGAATAATTATTTTAAAAGCACCACCATAAAATCTCGTATTAATAACAAGTTACATGTTCAACATGTACCAAAGCGTTATTGGAAATATCTGTCAGAAAAAAAAGCCGTTTAATACTTTGAACTTTGTCTTATATATCATTTTCAATGAAGCTTAACAGCCTCTTTGAATTGATAACAGCAAATTCTAAGCTGAAACTTTATTCTCATGTTATGCTTATCTCAATTTAAAAATGAAGTGAATAAAACTTAAATCACCGTTGCCTTAAACTTATATTTTTATTATCTATTGGTATAAATGATAATTTTATATCAGGGTCGTTACTTGTTCTAGAATCATCTACTTAATAAATTTAGCTCGCCATAACTACTGGAGTATGACCTTGGTCATATTTCATAAAACTCACTCACCTTACTTTTACCTTAGAAATAAGTGTATGAAACTCAGACCTCATACTATATTACGGTGATGGATTTTTAAATAAAAATTGACTGGGTTATTGGTTTTAAATTTCAATACCATAATAAGATGTTTTTAAATTGAAAAATATTATAATGATGAATTATCAAATAAAGGCTTCTTCGACGTACAATAATGATGCTGAAATTCATATTAAGCAATCTGATATTGATTTTGGAACTACAGCTAAAACATCAGAGGTGCTACCTAATCCTGCAGAATTGTTCTTAGGTTCATTTGCCGCTTGCATGCTTAAAAATGTGGAGCGATTTTCTGAGATGATGAAGTTTACTTATAACCGAACAACTTTAGAAGTTAAGGCAGAACGACTTGATAATCCTCCTAGAATGGACAACATTATTTACAGCTTAACCATTTTTAGCGATGATGATAAATTAAACACATCGCTCTTGAAAAAGAATATTGAAAAATATGGCACTATTTACAATACCGTTAAACTATCATGTTCAATATCTGGTTCAATTAAAACCAATGCTATTGTTTAATTAAGTCTCGACACTTTTTAAATGACCTATAAATATATTCCTCAATTAAGCTTAAGTAGCAGTAGAAAAATTTTATCTCACCAACCTACCGGTAATATTTCCTGCAATAATATTATTGACCTCATTAACAGTTGCGAAGTTTACATCGCCGTCATAAGTATGTTTTAAGGCACAAGCTGCACTTGCAAAATCCATGGCCTTAAAATCATCATATTGTTGCAGTCCGTAAATTAAACCAGCCGCGAAAGCGTCGCCAGTACCAATACGGTCAACAACATGGGTAATATCTATATCTACAGTTTCTCTAAATTCAATACCATTCCACATTCTAGCCCTAATTTTGTGCCAAGAGCTATTCAATGATGTTCTAATTTTATCGAATACCTTTTCTATCGTAGGAAATTTTTCCATCAATTGCTTGCTAGCTTCAATAAAATCATCATTACCATACCCATAATCTGTACCTAGAACTTCGTTAATTTCATTAACTCCGCCGATAAAAATCGTAGAATAATGCAACAGTTCAGTTAATGCCGCTTTTGGGTCTTGACCATACTGCCAAAGTCCGCTACGGTACGTTGGGTCCGCAGAAACAGCCATACCCTTTTCTCTTGCAAGCTTCAATCCGTTTTTAAGTACGTCGAAAGCTCCTTGAGATAATGCAGGCGTAATACCTGTCCAGTGCATCCACTCGCCATCTGTCAGGGCATTTTCCCAATTAACTTTAGAAGGTTCAATTTCTGAGAATGCGGAGTGTGATCGATTATACGAAATCATGCTTGGTCTAATAACTGCGCCTACTTCAAGAAAATAAACTCCTAAAGGTCTTTTCGATTTAATAACGGATGATGTATCAACTCCAAATTTTCGAATATATGTCATTGCCGTATCACCAATAAAATCATCTGATACGGCACTAATATGCTTCACGTTACCACCAAAATTTGAAATTGAGATTCCCACATTTAATTCTGTACCCCCAAAATAAAATTCGACAATATTAGACTGCACAAACTTTTTATGACCTCTTGGCGAAATACGCATTAGCACTTCCCCAAATGTTATAATCTGACCCATGTTGAAATTTTTATCCTAAAATAACTAATGAAAAATAAAAAACCTTTTGTTCTTTAAATTATATCAAAACAATGAATATTTGATTTTTTTTAAGCTCGAAATAAACCTACACAATAGCTATTGTTATAATTTACTTTAAGTATAACCTTCTTGATAGACGAGCTTTCATTTTAAAAAAAACGCCAACAAAGGCATAAATATAACTATCTAACTTTTACTACTTGTCAGAGCAAGTATAGTTTAAAAGCTATAAACCACCTCAGGGCAAACCCACGAATTATATAAGAGAATCAACTTAAAATTTCAAAATTTATGCGAGCAGTAAGGCCTAGCAAGCCTAGAAGGATTAAAAATTGAATGATTGAGCTAAAGTGTCAAATATGTGTTAACATACTATTGCAATGAATTATAATCCATTAACATAAATATCTTCGTATATTAATTAAGCATCATCAGATTTTTAAATATGAAAACTACCTCAATTCTTGTTCTATTAATATCATATAATACGTTCATATCTTTTAGCCAAAATAAAATTGCTGAAGAGAAATTTGTTAGTATTGGTAGTATAGATCAATGGATTACCATAAAAGGTGATGATAAAAATAACCCTGTAGTACTTATAATTCATGGCGGACCTGGTAGCACAATGAGTCAATTTGAAGATCACATGTATACTAATTGGAAAAAAGAATTTACAATTGTGCATTGGGATCAGCGCGGTGCTGGCAAAACATTTGGTAAAAATAGTCCCGTTGAAATCAATGAAGAATTCTACGTAAACAACCCCTTAACCCTTGCCGAAATGACAAATGATGGTATTTTGGTTACTGATTACCTTTTGCAGCATTTAAACAAAAGAAAAGTCATACTTATAGGTACTTCTTGGGGCTCAATATTAGCTACACAAATGGCGCAACAAAACCCTGATCTATACCATGCCTATATCGGTCATGCTCAATTTGTAAATTTTTCTAGTAATATCTCTAATGCATACTCAGAGGTATTTAAATTAGCTGAATCTAATGACGACCAAATAGCTATTGAAAAATTAGAAACCTTAGGTGCCCCACCCTATAAACAAGCTAAAAACTATGGACAACTATTACGGATCGTAAAAAAATATGAAAAAATTAATGCTACCCCAGCACCATTAGAATGGTCTAAAATAGCTGGTAGTTATGAAAATAATGCAGATAGCAGAGATAGGTACAATGGCGATGACTACTCGTTTTTAAACCTGGTCGGTGATGATAATATGGGGATAAAATCTATGGTAAGTAATATAAATTTTGAAAAACACGGACTTAACTTTCGCCTACCTGTTTATATAATACAAGGTGAACATGATATATTGTGTTCTAAAGATTTGAGCAATCCATATTTTGAAAAAGTTAGGGCTCCTAGAAAAGAATATTTCATCGTTTCAAAAGCAGCCCATGGATTTAATGAAGCTATTGTCGCCAAACAATATGATATTGTAAAAAATCTTAGAGTTCAAAATTGATGTTGAATCAAGAATTACTTCGCTCCTTTTTCACCAATAAAATAATCACTTTTTGCTTTAAAAAGTACGTTAAATGAGGTAAGACTGCCATAAATACGTGTAATATATTGTTGTAAGTCAACTTTCTCTTGATCATCTAAATTCTTGCTAGAATTTATCTTTTGTTCCATTACCCGAATACGATCACGGACCATAACAATTTTATGGAAAAATGTATTTATTGGAATTTCTTTAGTACTCATGCCCGCTTCACCTGGTTCTAAAATTAGGTTACCACCTTTCCATTTATCTGCAATAGCAACGCGTTGAGTGGCATCGCTCCATTTTTGAAGAATAGCTACTAATGAGCTTTCAACATCAAAAAAACTAACTGTATCTACTTCATTTTCAATGGCTTCTATTACTTCGTATTTAGAATCCATATCAATCGTTTCAAGTCCAATATCCATAAATGTAACCCAGTACATGGTACTTGATACATTTGTTATTACACCTTTACCGAAGTCAGCATGTGCTATTCTCGAGCCTATTCCTAATAATTTCATTGTATTCAACTTTTGTTTGATGCTAATTTAATAGCACATTTTTTCATCCGCAACTAGATATTGAAATTTCGTTCGTAACTAATTGCAATTTCGTTATTGCCATCTTATCTACTTCGTGTACTTTTAAAGTCATCAGTTTTAAAGAATCATAAAATATCAACATGAAAAATATAGTTATAGTTGTTTTATTGAGCATTGTACTTACCGCTTGTGGTGAAAAAAAGAAAGAAATGACAGTTAAAGACCAAGCACCGGTAAAAATAAAAGCCTTGATTATCGACGGACAAAACAACCATTACGTTTGGCCTAAAACCACGATGATGATGAAAGATTATCTTGAACAAACAGAGCTTTTTACTGTTGATATCTTTAGAATGGATTCTGTTTGGTTAGGTATAAAATATAACCAGACAAGGCCTGAAGCCTATAATTCATTTATAGAAACCTATCCATTAACAGATAAGACATACTATATATCAGATAGCCCAATAAAAACTTCTGACTTTTCTTTTGACTTTAATGACTATGATGTAATTATCTCTAATCTTGGTGCTGAATCACCTTTATGGCCAGAGAAAACTAGAAATGATTTTGAAACCTATATGAAAAATGGAGGAGGATTAGTTGTAATACATGCGGCTAATAATGCTTGGGGAGAATGGGAAGAATTTAATAAAATGATCGGATTAGGTGCTTGGGGAGGTCGTGATGAGAAATCTGGGCCTTATGTATATTATAATGAAACTGGCGAATTAATTGAAGATACTTCAGTAGGAGTATGTGGTTCTCACGGACCAGAATATGAATTTCAATTAACTACAAGAGCACCTGAACACCCCATCATGAAAGGTATTCCCGAAAAATGGTTACACACCCCTGACGAATTATACGAGCGCATGAGAGGTCCGTTTGAAAATGCTACAATCTTGGCAACGGCATTTGCCGATGTAGAAAAAAACGCTCCACCATGGGACCCTACTATTACTGGTCTAGGTCAAAATGTACCGCAACTAATGGTTATAAATTATGGAAAAGGTCGTGTATTTCATTCAACACTTGGTCATTTTGATTACTCGATGGAATGTGTAGGATTTATAACTACACTACAACGAGGTGCCGAATGGGTTGCTACAGGAAAGGTTACCCAAAGTATTCCAGAAGATTTTCCAACGGCAGATACCAGCACTGCTAAATCATGGAAATAAACTGAAAAAATTTATTTTGAAGATGGAGTACAACCTTCAGTTCTTCTAGTATCTATTAGGTAAATTATTTGCCAAGCATCATTTTCTTTATAAAGTTGAAAAGAATTTACCCCACAGTGATGAAATGCCCCATTAAGCCAAAATTCATAAGGTACCCAAGCATTGGCCATATGTGCATCAATCTTTATAGTGTAATCGGTTAATCGTTCTTGAAAATTAACGGAATCTGGTATACTCGTAATAGAGCGTACTAAATCTGTATAATTTTCTGTACGCAATAAAAATTCACCAGCTTTATCTTTACCCACAGTCTGTAAGTAAATAGTTGAACTAACTACTTTTTGCATTGCCAAAGAGTCTTTTGCATGAAATGCTTTGAAAAAATCATCAATTGTTTCTTTGACCAAAGTTTCATCTGATGTTTGCGCATAGATGCCAAAAGAAAGAAATACGAAAATCAATAAAAGTTTATTTTTCATGAGTATTTTATAATGTCTTTTCTAAATTACTCATATTAAAGTTTATTACTACTGTATTGGTTGCATAGTCTGCCCTATAATCTCATTAAAACTCCTTACTTTTATGGCAATAAATCAAAAATAGACAATGTCAGTAGCTAAAAAAGAATATAAGAGAGTCACGGTAAAATCTTTAGTTGATATGAAAAAGAATGGAGAAAAAATTTCCATGCTTACCGCATACGACTATTCAATGGCTAAAATTGTTGATGCCGCAAAAGTTGATGTAATTTTAGTTGGTGATTCTGCAAGTAATGTAATGGCGGGTCATGAAACCACGTTACCCATTACTTTAGATCAAATGATTTACCATGCATCTTCTGTAATTAGAGCTATAGACAGAGCATTAGTTGTTGTTGACTTACCTTTCGGAAGCTACCAAAGTGACCCTAAAGAAGCTTTGCGTTCTGCTATTAGAATCATGAAAGAAAGTGGCGCACATGCTGTAAAACTGGAGGGTGGTGCTGAAATTAAAGAATCGGTCAAAAGAATTCTTGCTGCCGGTATTCCTGTAATGGGGCATTTAGGTCTTACACCACAGTCAATATATAAATTTGGAACATATACCGTTCGTGCCAAAGAAGATGAAGAGGCCGAACAATTAATGGAAGATGCCAAATTATTAGAAAAATTAGGGTGCTTCGGCGTAGTTTTAGAGAAAATACCTGCTGAACTTACTAAAAAAGTTTCAGAAAGTCTTACCATACCAACCATTGGTATTGGTGGTGGAAAATATGCTGATGGTCAAGTTTTAGTCGTTCATGATTTATTAGGGATGACGCATGAATTTAATCCTCGTTTTTTACGTAGATACATGAATTTATATGAAGAAATGGGTAATGCAATTTCTAACTATGTTAGTGATGTAAAAAGTCAAGATTTCCCAAATGATGACGAGCAATATTAAATAATTCATACATGTCGAAACCTTCTAGATACTTTTCTAAAATTTGGATTATTATCATTGTTTTAATGACTGTTGGTTGTGATCAAGCATCTAAAGAATTAACTCGACAAAAAGTAGCACCACAATCTTTTATACCCGTAATAGAAAATCATTTAATCCTAACCAATGTAGAGAATACTGGTGCAATGCTCGGGTTTGGACAAGACTTCCATCCTATTGTCAAAAAAATAATTTTTCAAGGCTTACCATTGCTTGTATTGATTATTATGCTTTTTAGAATAATGACTAAACAAAATTTAGACACACTTTTACTGGTTGCATTTGCATTTGTAATCGGTGGTGGATTAGGTAATTTGATTGACCGAATTGCCCATGGCTCGGTTACCGATTTTTTTCAATTACGTTTAGGGTTTCTAAGAACAGGAATTTTTAATATTGCCGATGTTGCTGTAACTACGGGAGTTTTACTACTATTATTTTTGATATTCAGAGGAAAGAAACTGGCTATTTAGGTGATTTTAAATTCAAATAATCCAATTAAATTTTGTCAAAAAAAGAACATTCTACTATAGATAATCTTCAAGTTTTATTTGAAGACAACCACTTAATTATAATTAATAAACGCCCTGGCGATATTGTTCAAGGAGATAAAACCGGCGATTTACCTTTAAGCGAGACTGTAAAAGGCTATTTAAAGAAGAAGTACGATAAGCCCGGCAATGTCTATTTAGGGGTTGTACATCGATTGGATAGACCTACATCTGGTATCGTAGTTTTTGCTAAAACGTCTAAAGCGCTACCTAGATTAAATAAAATATTTGCTGAAAAGGATGCTAAAAAAACCTATTGGGCAATAGTAAAAAACAGTCCTGAAGAGCCAGAAAAAAGATTAGTACATTATATGAAGCGCAATACCAAACAAAATAAATCGTACGCTCATAGTAATGTAGTTTCTGAAAGTAAAAAAGCTATTTTATCTTATAGAACAATAAAGAAACTAGACCGCTATTATCTTTTAGAAGTAGACCTTGAAACGGGTCGACACCATCAAATACGATCTCAGTTAACAGCTATTGGTTGCCCAATTAAAGGAGATTTAAAATACGGATTCGACAGAAGCAATGCTGATGGTAGTATTCACTTACATGCTAGAAAATTACGTTTAATGCATCCGGTAAAAAAAGAACCTATAGAAATTATTGCTTCACCACCAAATGACCCCATTTGGAATGCGTGTCTTTAATTTTACTACTTTTAGAGAAACACTATAACCATGTTAAAGAAAATTTACGCACTAATCGTATTCCTAATTGTTACTTCGTGCGGTAGCTACAATTCTATTGATACCTTTTACAATGCACATAAAAATGACAACCAAGTTACTGCGGTTCGCGTGCCACAATTTATGCTGTCAATGATCAGTGAAATTTCACCTGAAATGAAAGCTATGGTGGGTAATGCCAAAGATCTAAGATATATGCAATTTCCTAGCGAAACAGCTAGTAGAACTCAATTCTTAAATCAACAAATGAATGGTATAACCGGTAATTCATTTATTGAAGTTTTTAGAAAAAATGATGAATTAAAGCGAAATGTTGTTTCGGTTCGTGAGAAAAAGAATTTGGTCAAAGAAATTCTTATTTACAATAACAATAGCCAAACGGGGTCGTTTTTATATTTTAATGGGAATTTTGACCCTGTAAAGGTTCGTGAAATGGCAAAAAATGAGCAATTCACCAAATTCGGAGAAAATATTATCAGTCAGTTTGGCGCGAGTACTCCTGGTATAAATTCTCAAAACTAAAAACTAACATCAGGTCGGCTTTTTTGAGCGAATACTTTCTATTACTACGGAACTTAAAATAAGTATTCCGCCTAAGATTGTGGTGCCTTTAGGTATTTCCGACAAGAATATAGCTCCTATAATAATGCCATAAACTGGTTGTACACTACTTAATATACTTACTGTTGTAATATTGAAATGTTTAAAAGTCATTAAAAACATAGTATGACCTATTGCCGTTGTTAAAACTGCCAAAGCAACCAAAGCTTCCCACTGACTTAATATAATTTCAAAAGAAATCGTAAATAAAAACGGGAATAACAAAACGCCAACTATACCTGTTTGGTAGGTCATTAACATAGAACCATTATACTTATTGACCTTCTTTTTTAATAAAATATTTCTTAAAGCATATGCAAGTGCCGAGAACACTCCAAAGCCAATGGCTATCGTATATTCGTTTTCAAAATCTAAAGACGGACTCAGAAAAAACATACCTGTAAGTACCAAAAAAGCGAGTAATAAATGTATTAATTCAAACTTCGTTTTTAAAAGTAGTGGTTCTAAAAATGCCGTTATTACGGGGTAAGTAAATATCGAAAGCATACCAATGGCCACGTTAGATAGTTTTAGCGCATAAAAATAAGCGACCCAATGTAAACCCATTAAAATGCCGCTTAAAAATATTATTGGAGCATCTTTCTTATCTATTTTTAAGCTTAAGCCCTTCCACTTACAATAAATAAGTAAGGCAATAAATGCCAGTAATGCTCTTGAACCAATTGTTACGGGTACAGGTAATTGTACGTAGCGACCAAGAGCACCCGAAGTAGCTATGAAGAGCATAGCCAAATTAATTTCTAATAAATGTTGTATGTGATTATTTCTCATTTAAGCAGAATATTTAGCGCGATTTTGCTAAAGCCTTTTCTCTCATAATCTGAGAAACTGGTTTATTCTGCAAATGACTCTCTAACCATGATAATATATCTAAATATAAAAATGCCCTTTTTTCATACGGATGGTCTTCATATTTTTTTAACTCGGTATATAATTTCTGAAATTCCGCTTTTAACTGACTAGGATAAATACCCCCAAGACTTCTCAAGAACTTGATCATCTCTTTTTGCACAGCGTGCATGTCGTTCATTTTTAAGAGAAACTTATAGGTGCTTTTTAATTGAATTTCTAAATGATAATCCATACCAGCCTCATAATGAGCAACTAAGCTTAAAACACGAGCGAAGCACATTAAATCTTCACGCATTTTCAAATTCTTATTATCTATAATTTTTTTCAGATATTGAATGCAGGTCTTATTGTCCCCAATACCGAAATACAAACATGCAATTTTATAATACAGTACCATTACATGGTGAACATCTATTCTATCTCTATGCTTGTTAATACCGTATTCTATAATTTTCACTAAGTACAGTCCCTTTTCGAAGGTACCTTCTAGAAAATGTAGGTTCAGCTTATTGGCATTTAAGTACATAAAAACCAGTGAAGTGATATTATCGTTATCAGGAAAATCCTTTTCCTTAATGGTATTCTCTAAACGTTCTAAAACTTCTTTAAACTGAGAGCTATATTGCACATAAAACAGAGATTCTAATAGGTAATGATTGCCCTTTAAAAAGAAAACAGGGTTCAAATAAATCATGTCTTTATGATCATAAAATAAATCTACCCATTTACTCGAATATTTATAACACGATAAAAAATCTTGAGTAAGAAAACTATACCACAAATAGGCTTTATACAACCATAATTTTTCTCGAAAGCCTAAATCTTCAATATTATATAAAGGTAAGTGATCGTTAAAATAAGTTTTTACTTTTTGATAATCTTCATCACTACGTACATAACCAACCTTCAACATCATTCCGTAAAGCTGTAAAGAAAGATTTGAGAGTTTACTGGTCATTACATTATGCCCAGATAATTCTTTTGCCTGTATGGCAAGTTCATCTGCCCTATCTGGTATACTTCTGGTAATGTATTGGGTTTCAATAATTTTCTCTAGCTCAACAATTTCGTAAGCAATATTCTTTTCTTCGTTTTCAATAGCAACACTTTTTACCTTATCAAGAATCTTTAGACTTTGCTTGTAGAGTCCTTTTTGATATAATATAGTGGCAAAGTCTAATTGCTCTCTAATTTGAACCCTAATATTTTGATTGACCGGGTTCAATCTTAAACTGACTAAAATCTGCTTGTATAAGTGCGCTTTAAGGTTTGAAAGTTGTGCTTTTTTAACAATGCCACTTTCTAGAATGATTTTCTCATCATAATTCTTAATTTTATCCAATAAGTTGAACAGTGCCAAAAACTTGGCATCGGTATTCACTCCTAATCTGCCAACATAAAGCTTAAATTGGCGCTTCTCAGATTTAGAAAGTGATTTAACCAAAACGAATAAAGCATCTTTATGCGCATTTGTCATCGTAAAAATAAGAGTTTAAAGTATTGTAATTCAATGTTTTATATGCCTAAAAAACGGACTTAACGTTGTAAACATGTTAACAAAATTTGAGTATTTTGTGTTTTAGGTTATATATTCGTTTGACGAGTAAAACTACGTAAATATAATGAGTAAAGATATAGTACAAATATTTGACACTACTTTAAGAGATGGAGAGCAAGTTCCTGGCTGTAAATTAGACCGTGAACAAAAACTAGTTATCGCCGAACGCCTAGATACCATGGGTGTTAACGTAATTGAAGCTGGTTTTCCTGTTTCAAGTCCGGGAGATTTTCAATCTGTTGAAGCCATTGCCAAGCTCGTTAAAAATGCTACTGTTTGTGGTTTAACTCGTGCGGTTAAAAAGGATATCGAAGTTGCAGCTGAAGCTCTTAAACATGCCAAAATGCCTAGAATTCATACAGGTATCGGTACATCTGACTCACATATTAAATTTAAATTCAACTCTAATAGAGATGCTATTATAGAACGTGCAGTTGATGCGGTTAAATACGCAAAGACTTTTGTAGAAGATATTGAATTTTATGCCGAAGATGCGGGTCGTACAGATAATGAGTTCTTAGCTCGTGTTTGTGAAGCCGTAATTAAAGCCGGTGCCACAGTTTTGAATATACCAGATACTACCGGGTATTGCTTACCTGATGAATACGGCGCCAAAATAAAGTATTTACGAGAAAATGTAAAAGGTATCGAAAAAGCCATTCTTTCATGTCACTGCCACAATGATTTAGGATTAGCTACTGCTAATTCTATTGCAGGCGTTGTAAACGGAGCTAGGCAAATTGAATGTACTATTAACGGCATTGGTGAACGTGCAGGTAATACTTCTTTAGAGGAAGTAGTAATGATTTTGCGCCAGCACCCAAATTTAAATTTAGACACGACTATAAACAGCAAATTATTGTATGATACCAGTTTAATGGTATCCAGTAAAATGGGTATGATGGTGCAGCCTAACAAAGCTATTGTAGGTGCTAACGCATTTGCCCATAGTTCTGGTATACACCAAGATGGTGTTATTAAAAATAGAGAAACATACGAAATTATAGACCCAGCAGATGTTGGTGTTACCGAATCTTCAATAATTCTAACCGCTAGAAGTGGTAGAGCCGCCCTGGCGTACAGAGCTAAAATTGTTGGATACGAATTAACCAAAGTACAATTAGACGAGGTTTACGAAGAGTTTTTAAAGTATGCCGACACTAGAAAAGAAGTAAAAGATGATGATATTCATCAAATCATCGAAACTTCACATATAGACCTACAAAGTATTAGCTAACTATGCATTTAGAAATTGCTGTTTTAGAAGGAGACGGAATTGGACCTGAGGTCATTGCACAATCAATAAAGTGCCTACGTTCTGTTGAAGAAACTTTCGGTCATAGTTTTACGTTTAAAAAGGGACTTATTGGTGCTTCTGCAATTAAGAAAACGGGAAGTCCGCTACCAGATGAAACATTAAAACTATGTAAAAATACCGATGCCACATTATTTGGTGCATTAGGTTTACCTGAGTATGATGACAACCCTAAAGCTAAAATTTGGCCAGAACAAGGTCTATTGAAATTACGGAAAGAATTAGGACTATTTGCAAATATTAGGCCGGTAAAAGTATTTCCTTCTTTAGTTAAACAATCTCCATTAAACAAAGTTCATGTTCAAAACACTGACTTAGTTATTTTTAGAGAATTGGCCGGCGGTATTTATTACGGTCAGAAAACGAATGATGAAGACAAGAACTCTGCTACAGATACATGTACCTATACCGAGTCTGAAATTAGCCGAATAACTCACTTGGCCTTTAAATCTGCACGTTCTAGAAAAAAGAAAATAACCTTAGTAGATAAAGCAAATGTTTTAGAGACTTCTCGTTTATGGAGACGCGTAGTTCGTTCTATAGCCGAGAGCTACCCAGATGTAGAGTTAAATTGTCTATTTATAGATAATGCGGCGGTACAGATGATTTTAAACCCTTCTCAGTTCGATGTTATTTTGACCGATAATATGTTTGGCGATATTCTTTCTGATCAGGGTAGCGTTATTGCCGGCTCGATAGGACTTTTACCATCTGCCTCTGTCGGACTTGAACATGCCATGTTCGAACCAATACATGGTTCGTACCCAGATGCTGCCGGTAAAAATATTGCAAACCCAGTCGCTTCAATTCTGAGCATGGCTATGTTATTACAGCATTTTAAAATGAATGAAGAATCTGATGCTGTCGTGGCCGCAGTTTTAAAATCATTTTCTAAGAAAATAGTAACTCCAGATATCTTAGGAAGCTCAAAATACGGAACTAATTATGTTGGTGATTTTATTGCCGATAATATTATGGAACTAGATGGTAACTTTAGTATAAACGACGAAAACATCGGTTTAGGAAAATCGACCATTATATAAATTACTCACTAACCAACTCAGAAATTAATTCGTTAAAATTATTTTTGAATTCTACGAATTTATCACCTGTTGCAGGACCATTAAATCCCGTATGAATTTTTCGTACATTCCCTTTTTTATCAATAATTATGGTAGTGGGGTACGATAGTACATGGTTTAGCATTGGTAATTTTTCTTGCGCTTTTTGTTTATCATATGTACCATACTGAGCCAATAGAATAGGATACTCTACTCCTATTCTATCTTTTAATCTTCTAATACCTTCAAAGGCTTTAGCTTCAGTTTTTGCCGATTCAAAAGCAAGACCAATGACTTCTACGTTATCTTTATTTTTTAAATAATCTACTAAAAATATAGTTTCATCTAAGCAATTTGGGCACCAGGTCCCCATTAACTGAACTATAATCACTTTATTTTGATAAGTCTCGTCTGCCAACGATATCATATTCCCATCTCCGTCAGGGAAAGTGAAAGCTAGCTTATCATACCCAGCATTCATAAATGTAAGCGAGTCTGGATCCGGTAATTCAAATGTGTCATTTCTAGTAGCTATAAAAGGCTCTTTAAAATGATTGCCCGAATAGAAAATACCGTTCATACTCGAATCGGTAACTTTTGCATTAAATAAAAATGCATGGGCACCATCAAAAGCAGATAATCTAAGCGAATCGCCATCTAATACACCTTCAAGAAATCTATAATCTCCAGTGGTAGTTCTAAACGTTCCGGTAACCTTATTATCTTCCTGTAAAAAAATACCCTTACCTACGTACTCTTCAGCTAAATCAGGACTAAAATAAGTCTCCCAGATTCCAGAAACATTATTATCTACGCTTTTATTATTAATCTTAAATCTATCCTCTGTACCATATACAGCAGTAAATGGCACTATTCTATTTAAGCTTTCTTTTATAAAAAGACCCTCCATTTTATTCTCGGTAAAAGTTCCGGTCAAATATCCTTCAAAAACAGGTGTTTGTAAACGAATTGAATCTCCTTTAATTTCTATTTCATCGACATCGATAACTTCTTCCGCATTAAATATTTGCATGGCGTAGCTACCGTCTATTTTCTTAGCGACCTTTAGATTGAAAGGTAAGGCTTGCCCATCCATTACATCAAGCTCAACTAGCCAAATTCCTTCAGATAAATTCACTTCTGGTTTCTCCTCCTTACACCCAACTAATACTAGTAAAATTGAAAGTACTGCAATACCTAATTTCATGTTTATATCTATTTTAATCTGTAATAAACAATTAAAATAGCAGAATTAAAAATTAAAATAAACACTTCATAGCTTATTGAATGTATACGGGCATTGTTTTATCTTTGCTCCCTATAAAAGTTTTGAATGAAAATATCATATAACTGGCTTAAACAGTTCATACAAATAGATTGGGAATCACAGAAAACCAGCGAACTTTTAACCGATTTAGGTTTAGAGGTAGAAGGAGTTGAAAAATTTGAATCTGTTAAAGGCGGATTAAAAGGTATCGTTGTTGGACACGTTTTAAGTTGTGAAAAACATAGTAATGCCGATAAGCTAAATGTCACCATGGTAGATATCGGCTTAGATGCACCGGTACAAATTGTATGTGGCGCAAAAAATGTTGCTGCTGGTCAAAAAGTACCTGTTGCCACTATTGGCACTATACTTTATACTGCAGAAGGAGAAGCCTGGACTATTAAAAAAGGTAAAATCAGAGGCGAAGAAAGCTACGGAATGATCTGCGCCGAAGATGAACTTGGACTTGGTGATAGTCATGATGGTATTATGGTTTTAGATAAAAATTTAAAACCAGGAACACCATGTGCCGAAATTTTTAATATTGAAGAAGATGAAGTTTTTGAAATAGGTTTAACTCCTAACCGTGCAGATGCCATGAGTCATTTTGGCGTTGCTAGAGATTTAAAAGCGGGATTAAAACAAAGGGAAATTAGTAAGGAGTTGATTACACCGTCAACAAGTCATTTTAACATTAATGATCGATCTTTAAAAATTGATGTTGATGTTTTACAACCCGAATTAGCTCCTCGATATTGTGGGGTTACGTTGAGTAATCTTATTGTGCAGCCATCTCCAACTTGGCTTCAAAACAGACTTAAAGCTATCGGTCTTACTCCTAAAAATAATGTCGTAGATGCTACCAATTATGTACTACACGAACTTGGGCAGCCTTTACATGCATTTGATGCCTCTAAAATAAAAGGACATAAGATTCTGGTTAAAACCTTAGCAAAAGGAACCAAATTTATAACACTAGATGGTGTAGAAAGAACTTTACATGAAGACGATTTAATGATCTGTGATGCAGAAAAACCTTTATGTATTGCGGGTGTTTTTGGCGGTTTAGGATCTGGGGTTAACGAAGAAACTACTTCAATATTTTTAGAAAGTGCTTATTTTAATCCGGTTTCTATACGTAAATCGGCAAAAAGACATGCTTTGAATACAGATGCTTCTTTTAGATTTGAACGTGGTATTGATATTGAAAATGTTGAGTATAGTTTAAAACGTGCCGCATTATTAATTAAAGAGATTGCAGGTGGTGAAATAACTTCTGATGTTTATGACCTGTACTCTAAAAAGCAGCCTAACTTTGAGGTTTTTCTTGCTTTCGAGAAAATTAACAAATTAATAGGTCAAGAAATACCGCAAGACACTATTAAATCTATTTTGGCATCACTTGATATAAAAGTTAAAAATGTTACCGAAACAGGCATGGGGCTTGAAGTACCATCATATCGCGTAGATGTGCAAAGACAAGTAGATGTAATTGAAGAAATTTTGAGAGTCTACGGGTATAACAATATAGCATTTGGTCAAAAATTAAATGCCTCAGTTGCTACTACAGAATCAACTGCAGACCACACTATACAATCAATAATTGGTAACTCTCTAGCTGCAAAAGGATATTTTGAAATTTTGACCAATAGCTTAACAAATCCTGATTATACAGCACTATTGGGTGCAGAACATGATGAATTTAAGTCTGTTGAAATTATAAATCCTTTAAGTGGCGATTTATCGGTATTACGAAGAGCATCAATATTTTCTGCTCTAGAAGCCGCTAGTTATAATATTAACCGAAGAAGAGCCAATCTTAAATTGTTCGAATTTGGAAAAACATATTATGCAAAAGTCGACAAGAGAATTGAACCAAAGTATCTAAGCATACTACTATCTGGAAATTCAATTCAAGATAGTTGGACGAATAAAGCTTCTGCAACTACCTTTTTTGAACTAAAATCTATTGTTAGGGCTGTATTAGTAAGACTTGGTATACATAATTTAAAGAGTGAACCAACTACTTCTTCAATTTTCTCTGAGGGACTAACTTTTACCTATAATAAAAAAGAATTGGTTTCTTTCGGATTGATAAAGAAGTCGCTTCTTAAACATTTTGATATAAAACAAGATGTACTATATGCAGATTTCGACTGGGGAGCAGTTCTAAACCAAATTGAAACAACCCCTGTTATTTTTAAAGAAATACCAAAGCACCCTGAAGTTAAAAGAGATTTTGCTTTATTATTAGACAACAAGGCAACCTATCGAGAACTTTACGAGCTCGCATTTGGCACTGAGCGAAAGTACCTTAAAGACATGACTCTTTTTGATGTCTATGAGGGTAAAAATCTACCTGAAGGCAAAAAATCTTACGCAGTAAGCTTTACGCTTCAAGATGATAAAAGTACCTTGACAGAGAAACAGATAGAGAAAATTATGTCGAAATTACAAAATACCTATGAGCAGAAATTAGGTGCATCGCTTCGATAATTAAAGCATTTTTTCAGGAATAAAAACGGTGTCAATCTCATGAATGATGCCGTTACTTTGATTAGAATCTGCGGTAACAATAATCGCACTATTACCAGATTTATCAGTTAAAACTATATCAATACCTCTCATTGTCGCCGTAATTTTTTCCCCTTGAATGGTCGTAAATTTAGCAATACCATTACCTCGGCACATCGCCTTTAAAATTGTTGAAGCAGAAAGTTTATCAGCAATGATATGATAAGAAAGCATAGCCTTTAATAACTTCTTATTTTCTGGATTATATAATTTGTCAATAGTCGCTTTTGATAATTTTTCAAAAGCCAAATTAGATGGTGCAAAAACGGTAAATTCTCCGCTATAATTTAGCACCTTATCAAGATTTGTTGCTCTTAAGGCATTTAATAGTGTTGAATGATTTTCATTTGTAGCCGTGCTTTCAATAATGGACTTTTCTGATTGAATATTAGAGATTAAACGTTCGAATTGTAATTCAATCACATTGTCCTGTGCATAGGTCTCAAGCCCTATAAACAGGGCACACAGGGACATGAGGGATGTCCATTTTTTCATAATAGGTGGTTCTTAAGGGGCAAATGTTCTAGTAATCGATAAACGGTTCGATTTAGTCGTCAAGATACAATTAGAAGTCATTTACACCTAGTTAAATTATCAAAATAAAATATTTTAACATTTTATTAACTTTTAATTAAGTTAAACAAGATTTTAGTCAATTTACTAATTGATTAACTTTGAGTGTATTGCTAAAAAAAAAGAACATGTTACTATCTAAAACGAATATAGAAGAGAAGCTTTCTAAGATTAGAAAAAATCATATTTTTTCTGAAGAAATGAGGATGAAAGAGGTTTATGAAATCTTTTCACAGGTTGATGATGAGTTAGATAGAATCGAACAAAATGTTACAACCAGTAAGGGTGAAATAAATAACCACTTTAATATTGATAAGCTTGACAGCTCAAATATTTATCACATTGAAGAAATTAAGCAAATCTGTATTGATTACCGTTTACGTTTTTTAGATACAAAATTTTTTAAAGGACCGATACCATCTGAAGCCTTATCAAAAATTAAGGCGATTGAAAAAGTACACAATCTTGAGATTAAAGGATTCAAAATAATAGCGCCTTCTAAACTTTTTAAATTGGAAGATAAAGATGATCCTTTGTTATTTGCACCAATTGGTAATGGATATCATTATTTAATTCATCAATGGGGAAATGACCTTCATCCTTTACGCAAGTTATTAATGTGGCCCTTTAAAAGCATTGTCAATCTCTCTATTCTTGTTCTTGCTATAAGTTTCGCTGTGACATTAATGATACCTGAGGGACTTTTCTCTAAATCAAATTCAAACGCGCAATTTTGGATATTGTTTTTCTTTATGTTTAAATGTATCGCCTCTGTGGTTATTTTCTACGGATTCGCCCTGGGTAAAAATTTTAATCCTGCTATTTGGAATAGTAAATATTTCAACAGCTAGTCGAATTTTACTTTGCAAATATGGTTTTAGGAATGCCTTCTAAATCGATATTATCAATTAATTTAAAATCTGGAGCTGGGGTAATTCTTAGAATACCACCTTTGTCTACTTGCCCTTTTTTCTGATACCCTATTAAAACATAATTGTTTTCTTCATCGTAGGCAATTGAAGTTGCTGCTGCAATATTGTACTTAATTTGCAATTCGGTTTCAGTCAAAAAATTCTCAAATAAATAAACTACCGTACTATTTTTATCAAAATCATAAATTGCTGGCACCTCCACTACTTCTGCGGTTGGCACACTCTTTTGAAAATAAAATTTACCTAAACTATCTACAAAAAAATCAGTCGTAGTTATAAAACCTGGCTCGGTGTTTTCACCATATGTTGTATACGACTTTTCTAAGGTAATAGGATCTATAGTTGTATGCAGTTCTGGATAACTAACAATTACTTTACCGGTATTATTCGTAAACAATCTAAAAGCATTGTATCCTAAATCTAACTCCATTATAACAGCTTCTTCAGCTAAATCAATAACTGATAAATGAAATTCATCAGTAACGAATTCATTCAAGGTCAAGACAAACAATCTATTTGAAGATGATACTATTGCAATAGGTTTTTTATCTAAAGAAATTTCAGTTTGACTTTCTACTTCAGCATCCAATGAATTAATTCGAACTATAAAATCTTTATCTTTTCCTAACAACTCTCTCTCATAAGCGACAGCCACAATTTCATTAGTATGTGCCATTGCAAGAATTTCTATTGAACAAGGATCAATATCGGTAAAAAGAGAAATCGATTTAGATATAGAATTTTCAGCAGTATACCATTGCAATGAAGCTTCACAATTACTGCTTGAATAATAACTAATATTTGTAGAAGTGCGATATTTTAAGGCATTTGCCGGTATCGCATTAAACGAATTCAATGTGTTTTTAACAACTAACTCATTATTTGCAGATCCAATAACTACACCACTTAACTGATTATTTCGCTGTAAAAAAACAGTATAATCTGCATCTATAGTTATAGGAATTTCTTCTTCAATTTGTTCAGAAGATTTTTCGCATGCGAAGAAACTAAAGGCTAGCACAAAGCAAGCCACATATTTGTAGGTTTTCATAAAACATCGATTTGGGTTAATCTATTCTATGCTTATTCTGAGTACATTTTGTTACGCTGATCTTTCAATGCCTTGTCAGACATATATTCATCAAACGTTGAATACCTGTCAATGTTGCCTTTAGGCGTCAATTCTATAATTCTATTTGCAACTGTCTGAGCAAATTCATGATCATGTGTGGTCAACATTACGGTACCTTTAAAATTCTTAAGAGAATTATTAAAAGCTGTAATACTTTCTAGATCTAAGTGATTTGTTGGTTCGTCTAACATTAACACATTAGCACGCATTAACATCATTCTACTTAACATACAACGTACTTTTTCTCCTCCTGAAAGTACTGTACATTTTTTCAGTGCTTCTTCGCCACTAAATAACATTTTACCTAAGAAACCGCGTATATATACTTCTTCGCGCTCTTCTTCTGTTTTTGCATATTGACGCAGCCAGTCTACTAAATTAATATTATCGGTAAAGAAGCCTGAATTATCTGCCGGCAAATAGGATTGGTTAGTTGTTACTCCCCATTGAAAAGTACCTTTATCTGCTTTTTTATTTCCGTTTATAATCTCGTAAAAAGCTGATGTAGCTCTTGAATCTCTTGAAATAACAGCAATTTTATCACCTTTAGCCAGGTTGATGTTTACATTATGGAATAACAGTTCTCCTTCATCAGTAGATGCAGAAAGTCCTTCTACTTGTAGTATTTGATCACCAGCTTCGCGTTCCCTGTCAAAAATAATTGCAGGATACCTACGACTAGATGGCTTAATATCATCAATCTTTAGTTTTGAAAGCATTTTTTTACGAGATGTTGCTTGTTTACTTTTAGCAACGTTTGCACTGAATCGAGCTATAAATTCTTGCAATTCTTTAGCTTTCTCTTCTGCCTTCTTATTTTGTTGTGCACGTTGTCGCGCAGCTAATTGGCTACTCTCGTACCAAAACGTATAGTTACCAGAATATAAATTTAGTTTTCCGAAATCTATATCACCTATGTCTGTACAAACGGTATCTAAGAAGTGACGGTCATGACTTACTACTATTACCGTATTTTCATAATCTGCCAAGAAATTCTCTAACCAACTAATTGTTTCATAATCCAAGTCGTTGGTAGGCTCATCCATAATCAACACATCAGGATTACCGAACAAAGCCTGTGCCAATAACACACGAACTTTTAACTTAGAATCTAGTTCTGACATTAAGGTATAATGCATATCTGCATTAATTCCAAGATTTGATAATAGTGCTGCTGCATTACTATCAGCGTTCCACCCATTCATTTCTTCGAATTTAACCTGCAACTCCCCTATTCTATCTGCATTTTTATCATCGTAGTCAGCATACAGTGCGTCGATTTCTTTTTTGATTTCGTAAAGCGGCTTGTTTCCCATAACCACTGCTTCTAACACTGTAAAATCATCAGCAGAGTTGTGGTTTTGCTCTAATATTGACATTCTTTTACCTGGCTCTAAATGAACATGACCAGAAGTTGGATCCATTTGCCCCGCTAATATTTTCAAAAAAGTAGACTTACCGGCACCGTTGGCGCCAATTATGCCATAACAATTACCTTGGGTAAAAGCAACGTTTACTTCATCAAACAAAATTCGTTTGCCAAATTGAACAGATAAATTAGAAACAGATAACATAGAAACAAAATTTTAAAAATCCGTGCAAAAATACTGAATTTCTAGCCTTACACTACCTAGTTTATCATCAAATTCGACAAAAGATTCTTAAGTTAGCGGCTGACAACATTTAACTAGCTATTAACAGCAACTGGTAATTAGGTTTGTTATTTTTGGCTAATACCAGACTCATATACTATATGATAAGAATTTTACTCTCTACATGCGTAGCTTTATTAATGGGATGTTCCTCCACCAATAAAGATTCAGAAACGGTACTATTCGCTGGTGAAATAGTGAATCCGACAAGTAATCAAGTTATTTTAATGAAAGGCGGACTCAAAATTGATTCTGCTAAGCTTGATGATAAAAATCGGTTTAAATTTAAACTTCCATCCCTTGAAAACGGACTATATCATTTTAATCTAGCCCCTGAATTTCAATATGTCTACCTAGAAAAAGGCGATAGTTTAATGGTGAGGCTAAACACTATTTACTTTGATGAATCGCTAGTTTTTTCTGGAAGTAATGAAGAAACAAATAATTTTCTATTAAATCTTTTCCTTACCGCTGAAGACGAAGATTCTGCCATGTATACTGACTATTACGAATTAGAACCAGCAGATTTTTTAGAAAAAATAGAATCATTAAAAAAAGAAAAAGTTTCTAATCTTAATGAAATAAATTCAGAAAATCTTCTTTCTGAAGAGGCTGTAAAATTATTGACAGGCAGTATCGATTATACTTACAACAGGTATAAAGAGATTTACCCCTTTCAGCATAAGCGTAAAACAGCCGAACAAAATTTTCACGATTTGCCCCAAGATTATTTTAGTTATCGAACTCAAATCAACTACGGCGACAATACACTTACTTATCTAAGACCTTATTATGATTTCATGAAAGCACATTTCGGAAATTTAGCGTATATGAGCTGTGTGAAAAATTGTAAAGACTCTGCTAATGATTATAGTAAGCAGTTACATTACAAAAAGCACAAACTACATTTGATCGATAGTCTTGTTGTCGAAAAAGAGTTAAGAGATAATCTGTTCAGAAATGTTGCATTAGATTATTTGCTCAAGAAGAAAGATGCTCCTGAAAACACTGAAATATTTTTGAATGAATTTAAGAATGTATCTAAGAACAACATGCATATTGAAGAAATTGAAAACCTATATCAAGGTATTACAAATCTTCAACCGTCTAAGATAATTCCGAATTTAGAAGTTTTAAATTTTGAAAATCAAAGCAAAACTTTAACTGAAATTTCAGCTAATAGAAAAGTCTTATTTTACTTCTGGTCTGGCACCAATAAAAAACAATATCTAGATATTTTTAATAGAATCGCGGTACTTAAAGAGAAAAAACCTGAATACGAATTAATTGGCATTAACATTAAAACGGACTTTGATCAGTGGAAATCTATCATTGCAACACTTGGCGTAGATTCTACTCTACAATACCATAGTACCGATTTTAAAGAGTTAACAGAGAAATTGGTTCTATACCCTATGAACAAGGCTATTCTTACAGACAATACGGTAATTGTAGATGGTTTTTCAAACATCTACAAGAATTAAAGCATACGCTTTACTGTATATTTCTTAATGAGAGCTATGACCTTCTAATAGTTTCTCGAACCATCTGCTTGGTAGAATACCTTTAAGCGTTAATGAGAATTTTTGAATAAAAGAACCTACCTTATAATGTGGCTTAGGATTTTTGGTTTCAATAATTTTAGCAATTTTTTCACCTACTTCTGCCGGATTACCGCCGCTATCAACATCTGCATCTATAGATTCTAATGTGCTCTTATAAGCTTGTTTATAAGGCGAATCGTCATGAACAGGGGTATGATATCTACCAGAAGCAATATTGGTAGCAAAATCTCCTGGTGCCAATGTAGTTAGCTTGATACCGAAGGCTTTGGTTTCCATTCTATAACTTTCGGTAACAATCTCTAATGCACCCTTTGACGCAGAATAAATACCTCTATAGGGTAAACCCATATAACCTGCTATAGAAGTAATATTTATAATAAGTCCTTCTTTTTGATTACGCATTACAGGTAATACCTGGTTCATAACATTTAAAGGTCCGTTGAAATTAGTTGCAAATGCTTTTAAAACTTCTTCATGAGGGGTTTCTTCCATAGGGCCGGTTATGCCCACACCTGCATTATTTACCAATACATCTATTCGTGATTCTTGTTGAAGTAATGAGGCTATACAACTTTTAATGGTCTCTTCTTTTCTTACATCCATTTCTAAAAGTGGAAAATCAGAAAATGACGGATATTTACTTTTACTACGTGTTGTACCGTAAACTTTATATCCTTTCTCCTTTAAATGTACACCTATTGCTTTGCCAATACCTGAAGATCCACCTGTAATTAGTACTACTTTTGTTTTCATTTTATAGAAAATAAGCGATGCTAAACGTTATATAGAATTGGTTTTGAATATGTTACCTTAAAATTTAAAATTTCACTTTAAGGCACAAAAAAAGGCAAGCTACCTACATCGCACCGCTACGACCATATACCCTTGCTGTGTTCCCACCCTGGGGGATTCTACAGGAGCTGGTCGTGTAGGACTTGCCAGGTGCAAATATACAATCTTTTAAAACTTTGACAATCCTTTAGTTTCTAATTTTTATGAATTAAATTGCCTATTAATAACAAGAAACCCTTCTTTCAAACACTTACTACGTAAAATCAAATACCCGATTTCTTAATGAAAATTATAAATTTTTTCTGTATCGTTCTTATTACCAGCTTATTCACATCTTGTGGTAGTGGCAATCAAAAACCGTCTGCCTTATTTGAAATTAGTTTAGAAAAAAATGTAAATCAAGTGAATCAAAACCAAGAAATTGGTGTTACCATTAAAAATAAGAAGGAAAAACAAATAGAAAGCATTCAATATAGCATTGATGGCACCACAATTCCGATTAACAACGATAAAATTATAATTAATGTCCCCACTCTTGGTAACAAGATTTTGACCGCCAAAATCACTTTTGATGGTGAAACCGTCGATATTAATAAAAACTTAAAAGTCCTTTCTGAAAAAGCTCCAGAAATTTATACTTATACAATTATTAACGAATACCCACACGATACTAAGGCATATACACAGGGTTTAGAATTTCATAATGATACCTTATATGAGTCTACAGGAAAAAAAGGGCAATCTTTTTTACGAAAATTAGATTTCAAAACCGGCAAAGTATTCGAGCAAATAGATTTAGATGAAACTTATTTTGGCGAAGGTATTACTATACTTAATAACAAAATCTATCACCTTACTTGGCAAAGTGGAATAGGTTTTATTTATGACTTGAAAACATTTAAAAAACTAGATAACTTTCAGTACGGTAAAAGTCGTGAAGGTTGGGGTTTAACGAACGACGGTACTAAGATTTTCAAAAGTGATGGAACAGAAAAAATATGGTTTTTGAATCCGGATACAATGACCGAAGATGGCTATATAGAAACGGTAACCAATTCTTCTATATTTAATTCTGCTAACGAATTAGAATATGTTAATGGTAAAATTTATGCCAACGTTTATCAAAAACCTAGTGTCATGATTATTGACAGCAAAACAGGCGCTATAGAAGGTGTTATAAATTTTAGCGGATTGAGTGATATCATTACTAAAACTGAAAATTGGGATAAAACAAATTACGTGCTTAACGGTATTGCGTATCACCCTGAACGAAAGACATTTTTTGTTACCGGTAAGTTCTGGGACAAAATGTTTGAAGTGCAAATAGAGAAAAAATAGAAATATGGCATTTCAAAAAGAGATTGTTGTTTCGCATGACGATTTAGACGATTTAAACCATGTTAACAATGTACGTTATGTACAATGGATACAAGATATTTCTAAAGAACACTGGCAAACAGTAGCAACTGCGAAAATGCAGCAAGATGTCATTTGGGTCGTACTAACACATCATATAGAATATAAGCGGGCAGCAGTATTAGATGACCCAATTGTTATATCAACACACATAGAATCTAGTTCTGGTGCTAAATGTGTTAGAATTGTAGAGATGAAACACGGCACAACCAAAAAATTATTGGTTAAATCAAGTACAGAATGGTGTCTTCTAGATAGTACATCTTACAGACCTACACGAATTCCTGAACAGATTAAAAAAATATTCCTTTAACTTAGTAAATAACCTCGGGGCAAGCCCACGAGGCATTCGTAAGAAAACAAACTTTAAATTTCGAGGCAAGCCTCGGAGTATTTAAATCTCGATTATCGAGTAAAACCCTTTATAACGTGCGGATTAGTATACTAATATCTATCTCTATTTTATTTCTTATTCTATGGAGTACATCGTGTAGAAAAGATTTTGAATATGCACCTAGCTATGGTCTTTTGTCTTTCTCTAAAGACACTGTTTATCTCGATACTGTTTTCTCGAATATCGGTAGTAGCACCTATTTCTTAAAAGTATACAATGACACTAAAGATGATATTATAATTCCAAAAATCGTTCTTAAAAATGGTAATGAGAGTTTTTACAGATTAAATGTGGACGGAGTTGCCGGCAAAAATTTTGAAAATATTCCCCTTTATGCCGAAGACAGTCTTTTTATTCTTATTGAAACCACAATAAATATCAGCGACAACACTTTGAACGAGCTAGTATATACCGATGCTATTCAGTTTGATAGTAAACCCTACCAACAATCGGTAGAACTTGTTACCCTTGCGAAAGATGCTATTTTCCTTTTTCCTGATGAGGCTTCAGAAAATAGCAACCAAACTGTTGCACTCTATAATGATGAATCTGGGACCCCTATCGAAGTAAAGGGGTTTGAATTAAAAGATGAGCAATTAAATTTTACAAATGCAAAATCTTATGTTATTTACGGTTATGCCATTGTTCCCCAAGAAAAAGAACTTGTTATAGATGCAGGTTCAAGGATTCACTTTCATCAAAACTCTGGAATTTTAGTACAAGACGGAGCTCAAATTTCTATTAACGGACAACTTAGCGAAAATGGGGATCTTTTGGAAGGTGAGGTAATTTTTGAAGGAGATAGACTTGAACCTGAGTTTGCTGAGATACCTGGCCAATGGGGTGCCCTTTGGATCAGTGCCGGTAGCAAAAATAACACCATCAATCATTTAACTTTAAAAAATGCCGAGCTTGGTATTTTCGTTGAAGGTAAACCAAACACCACCGAGAAATCACTTACTATTTCTAACAGTCGCGTTTTTAATAGCTCTAGATATAATCTTTGGGCGCGTAACGCTAGTATAGAGGCTTCCAACTTAATTTTAGGTGCATCTGGCAATTCATCTCTACTTATTGAAAATGGAGGCAGCTATTCATTTACACATGCAACAATAGCCAATTATTGGAATAAAGGATTTAGATTTAATGCTGCACTAGAAATTTACAATTCCAGAAAAAATGCTAGCGCAGACGGATTCGATTTAACCAAAGCCGAGTTTAAAAATTGTATTATTGATGGCAATAGCTCAACTGAGATTTTACTGCAATCGAATAATCAGAATTCATTTAATTTTAGTTTTCAAAATTCTTTTATCAAATTCAACGAATCCACTATCGACGACGATTTGCTTTACAACTTTGATGATGAAATGTTTTACTCTACTATTATTCTTGATGGTAATATTGATTATTATCTACCATTCGAAAATGATTTTAGAATTGGGCTAGAATCCGAAGTCATCAATAAAGGTGATGTCAATACAGCAAATTCAGTGCCTTTTGATATTATAGGCGAACCACGATTACCTAAGCCGGACTTAGGGTCTTTTCAAGCAAAAGAGAAAGAAATGTAATTGTATTAGCAAATTTGTTGACAGATTTTTCTCTCACAAGCCCCGTCAATATTGATTTTATTAATATGTCCTCGGTTTTTATAAGGATATTCTAGGTCTTCTTTTTCTTACCTATGTTTAATTTCGTAGAATACACTATTTCTTTTGAGTTATACATACACCATAATAGATTCTGATGCTGTATCTAATTTGCAATTGCATGCATTTTTAGATGAGTATGGTGATTTTGAATGTATAAATACCACTAGCAACCCTTCAGACGGTCTAAATGATATTCTAAAATTTTCGCCAGATATTGTTTTTATCAATCTTAATAAAGACTATTCATCTGTTTTTATGATGGTTACCGAGATTCATCAATATATGAATCAATTGCCGATATTAATAGGCATAGCATCAACCAAAAATTACGCTTACGATGCAATCAAAAATGGCTTTTTTGATTATTGGCTACAACCCTTTAACGAATTTGATATTCGAAAATCGCTATTAAAACTTCAAAAGCGAATGCCGAAAGAAAAGGTTCCTGCTACTTTATGTTTAAAGTCTTACAATGATTTTCAATATCTGAATACAAATGACATTCTTTACTTAAAAGCTGATAATAATACCACCGAATTTTTCATGAAAGATGGTACAATTATAAATGCCTTTAAAACGTTAAAGACTTTTGAAAACACGCTACCAGAAAACTTTATGCGTATTCATCAAAGTTATATCGTTAATACCAGCTATGTTTCTCGTATTAATTTTGGAAAATCTGTTTGTGCTTTAAAGCAGGTGAACGAACAACTCCCTTTTTCAAAAACATATAGGGAGAATATGAATAACCTTAAGAATATTCTTTCAAAAAGCACCTTTTCTTCTTTAAATTAAAGAATTCTCTCACAACTGGTTCATATACTAGCAGAACTCCATCATATACTTAAGACCTTAAATACGGCACTCATTACCCAACGAACACTAGTACTTTAGCTATATCATAAACCAAAAACCCCTAATAAACAGAGACAATATGAAAAAAGTTACAAGTATTTTAGCAGTTGCGATAATGACTATAGGTATGGCAACATCAATAATTCAGAACACAGCTAGTGAATTTGACTTCATGAACGATATTTCTAAAGCTCTTGCCTGTGATGATTGCTATTGGGAACTTCCACCAAGAACACCACCTAAAGGGATTGCATAAATAACATTCGAATTACAAAAAGCCTTTAACGTTCATGTTAAAGGCTTTTTTTTTATACCTTGGTTTTCTATTTTCAAATAATCTTTTTTTGAGTAAATATTATATTTCAATAATAGTATTAGTTATATTTTGTACCAGTTGTACAAAAATAAAATCTTCGTCAGAAACAACAACAGCTTCATTAGAAAATGATAGTATTTCTATCTGGATGAAAGAAAGTCAAAAACTTACAACTTCAAAGGAAGAAAGGTTAGAGTTGCAATTAAAAGCATATGATTTTGCTGAAAACTTAAATAATGACACTTTAAAAGCCTCTAATTTTTCTAAACTTTCTTTTAATCAAGGATTTGTATCTGACAGTTCTCTATTTCGAAAAATCAATAACAAGGTCATTATAACGAATAAAAAAATCAATAATTCATCAGCCGTAGGTATTGCCTATTGGGATTTGGGTTATTTTTTGAATAGAAAAAGTGTTAAGGATAGCGCCTTCTATTATTTCTCAGAAGCAAAAGAAATTTTTGATGCCATCGGAGATAATATAAACTCCGCAGAAATGTACTTGCAAATGGCTAGCATACAAATGGAAATAAAAGATTATGTCGCTAGTGAAGCAAATACTATAAGAGCCATCGAAAATTTCAAGATAACAAATAATGCTGGGCGCTTATATAGTTGCTATAACCTTCTTGGAATTCTTTTAGGAGATATAGGCGAATATGAAAAATCTTTATCTTATTATAATGAAGCCCTATATTATTTAAGAAAAGAAGAAAATAGCGAATTAGGTGAAGCAACTATAACCAATAACATTGGTATAATCTATCGAAACGCTAAGCAATACCAGAAGGCCATTGAGAACTTTGAAATAGTTTTACAGACCAAAAACCTATTCGTAAAGCACCCAAGGCTATATGCAAAGGCTCTAAGTAATCTTGCCACAAGTGAATTATATAATAATGATACTATTGGCGTACATAGCTTATTGACAAAAGCTATTGAAATTAAACAAAGAGAAAATGATATCGCTAGTTTGGCATCAAGCTACTATAGTTTAGCAGAATATAACCTCTACAAAAACGATAGCATATCTGCCTTCAACAATGCCATAAAAGCTTTAGAATTATCAATTGAAAGCAACAACAATGAACGATTGTTAGAAACTTGGCCTTTTTTGGCCAAACTAGACAAAGAGAATGCTACTGACTATTTCCAAAAATATACGAAACTTAATGATAGTCTTCAACGTGAAGAACGTCAACAGCAGAATAAATTTGCTAGAATACGTTTCGAAACCGATGAATTCATCGCAGAAAACATAGAGCTTGAAAATGAAAAGGAAGTGCTTTCGAAGCAAAAGCAAATGTGGATCGGTATTGCCACAGGTTTCTTCTTACTTGGACTTTCAATCTACATCATAATCAACCAACGCGCAAAAAATCAAAAACTTCGGTTTGATCAGCAACAACAGGCGAACAACCAAGAGATTTTCAACCTCATGTTGACCCAAAAACAAAAAGTCGATGAGGTGAAGCGTTTAGAGCAAAAACGAATATCTGAAGAACTGCATGACGGTGTACTCGGTAAAATGCTAGGCGCCCGTATGATATTAACCGGATTGAATAAACGCTCTACCGACGAAGCTATTCAAGAAAAATCAAAAGCTATTGGCTCATTACAAGAAATTGAAAATGAAATTCGTTCTATTTCTCATGAATTAAGCCATAGTGCATATCAGAAAATAAACAATTTTACCGACTCTGTTGAAACGCTACTTGCCAATAACAAAAATGTCAATATCAAAACTATATTTCATTTTAACGAAGACGAAAATTGGGATAGTTTAGCGGGCGATATTAAAATTAACGTGTACCGAATAATTCAAGAAACTTTCCAAAATGCGATCAAGCATGCTAATTGCACCTATTTTGAAGTAACATTTTATAGAAACGATGCTACCTTTAATGTAATTATGAGCGATAATGGTATTGGCTATAATGTCAACAAAGGCAAAAAAGGAATAGGAATAAGAAATATAACCTCTAGAATAGATAAATTAAAAGGAACCTTTCATATAGATTCCTCTGAAGGACAAGGAACTACCATATCTTTAAATATTCCTGTTAAAATTGAATCTAAAAAATAGTGTGATAATAATACCACATATAAAAACGTTTAGTAAATTACATTAGAATCGTAATTTATGAACACTGTACGAATTTTAGCGGTAGATGATCACGAAATGACCGCATTAGGATATAAATATATTCTTGAGGATGCTGATTTTACAGATTTCAATGTAAAAGTAGAAATTGCTACCAGTTTCGAAAAAGGTAAATCCAAAATTGAAAACTCGAAACGAGCAATACCTTATGATGTCATTTTATTGGATATTCAATTATTCTCTCCAGAATCGAAAGACCCAAGGACAGGAATTGATTTAGGCATTGTTGCGCGAGCTGAGGTACCTAATTCAAAAGTTGTGTTCATGTCTTCTTATAGCGACAATTATAGAATCAATAATATTTTTAAGACTGTGAACCCAGATGGGTATATGGTTAAATCTGAAATTGATGAATTGTCACTTAAAACAATGGTAGAAACCATCGTAAAAAATTCACCTTACTATACCGCTAGTGCACTATCTGCTATACGTCGCAGAATGTCTACTGATATCGTGATCGATGAACAAGATCAAAAAATTCTATACCACCTTTCTCAAGGTATACATACAAGAGACATTGCGCCATTAATTGGTTCTGCAAATACTACGGTAGAAGCTAGAAAAAGGCAGCTTAAGGCCCTATTTGATGTCAAAAACGGTAACGATCTTGCCTTAATCAATGAGGCTAAAACACGAGGATTTCTTTAAACACCTAAATTTTATAATCCTGAATATCAATGGTTTAAAAATTTAAAAGTGATTTTATAATAATATCCTCCGAAATTCTAAGGATTTCCTAAGTGAAATTGCAAAGTGAGAAAGGTATCTTTATAAGAAAGAATGCTATAAATTTCGAACTATATGCCATTTAACTACGAAAACTTTATCAATAATTCAAAGTTAGAATATACCAAAGAGATTGCTGGTTTAGATGAATTTCTAAGCGCTATCGGCTTTCATTATTTCTCTAATGTTAAGCTTAATAACAAGCATATTACGTTTAATTCTATAAGCTTAGTATTAGAAGTATCTTGCAATTTAGACCTTCTAGAACTACTTGCACATTTTAATACCGGTAGATGGGGCAACAACGGTAAAGAAGATTCTCCTTTACATAACGAGCTAGAAATTCTTGATTTAAAAAATCAACATACTATTGATATTGAGGAACTTACATTGTTTTTAAATGACACAAGTATTGTTATAAAACGAATATACGACCAAAGTATATCTACCCAATTAAATGACATTTTAAAGCAAATTGCCTTCAACTATGTTTTTTTAACAAGAGGTCTTTCTCAAAAACCATATGAGATTTTCGTACCTATATTTGAAGATGTATTTGAGAATATAGATACCAATGAAGAGCAATCGGATATGACACCAAAATCTTATTCTGAATTTTGGGGTATCTATTTAGATAAAGACGATGAGGCTTCTATTTATGATGTAAATAAAAATACTTATGTAAATGGTGATTTAGAGTTTTTATCAGAATAAAAACTCTAAATCAATTTACTATTTAAATTATGCTTTAAAAATTGGTCTTGTATTCATCATTGCATTGACTTTACCTTTAACCTCATTAATGATGGTTTCGTTTTCAGGATTCATTATAACCTGATCAATAAAATCAACAACTATTTCCATATCACTTTCTACCAAACCTCTAGTAGTAATAGCTGCAGTACCAAAACGAATACCTGAAGTTACAAATGGTGATTTATCATCAAAAGGCACCATATTTTTATTCGCAGTTATATCTGCTAAAACCAAAGCTTTTTCGGCATCTTTACCTGAAATATCTTTATTTCTAAGATCTATAAGCATCATATGGTTATCGGTACCATCAGATATGATATTGTATCCGCGTTTTACGAAAGACTTAGCCATGGCATCAGCGTTTTTCTTTACTTGAGATATGTATGTAGCATATGATTCTGTCAAAGCTTCACCAAAGGCAATTGCCTTACCTGCAATTACATGCTCTAACGGACCGCCTTGATTTCCTGGAAAAACTGCTAGATCTAATAAAGCCGACATTTTTCTTAGGTTACCATTTTTTAACTTTATACCAAATGGGTTTTCAAAATCTTCGCCCATCAATATTAATCCGCCTCTTGGACCTCTTAATGTTTTATGTGTTGTTGTCGTTACAATATGACAATGAGGAATCGGATTATTCAAAAGTCCTTTCGCAATCAATCCTGCAGGGTGAGAAATATCAGCCAATAATATAGCATTTACACTATCTGCAATCTTACGAAAACGCTCAAAATCCATATCTCTAGAATATGCAGATGCGCCAGCAATTATCAATTTAGGTTGCTCTTTTGAAGCTATTTCTTGAATTTTATCGTAATCTAATCTACCGGTTTCCTTATCAACACCGTAGAATACAGGGTTATATAATCTACCAGAAAAGTTTACAGGCGAACCATGTGTTAAGTGACCCCCATGAGACAAATCGAATCCTAAAATCTTATCACCTGGTTGTAAACAAGCATGATACACAGCTGCATTTGCTTGAGAACCAGAGTGAGGTTGCACATTGGCATACGCCGCACCAAAAAGCTCTTTTGCTCTATCAATAGCCAATTGCTCAACTTTATCAACTACTTCGCAACCGCCGTAATATCTTTTACCAGGGTAGCCTTCAGCGTACTTATTGGTAAGTACTGATCCTTGAGCTTCCATCACTTGCGGACTAGTAAAATTTTCAGAGGCAATTAATTCAATGCCATTAATTTGACGTTGTCTCTCTTCTTCAATTAGATTAAAAATTGTGGTGTCGCGTTGCATGTCGATATATATTTTAAATAAGTTGCAAAAATACAAATAGCGTACCTATTGAAATATAAAAAAGAACACAAACACATAACTTATTTATTAAAATTAGTTAATAACTATACTGTTATATCTTATTGAATAAAAAAAGTATTCATGCATCTCACCGATAATATACTATTCCTTGTCCTATTTCGTTAATTAATAACCCTTTTATGGCACGGCTGTTGAATAGCTATTATAAATCATAAAAATAATAGACATGAAAAAATTACTACTATTTAGTTTTTTAGGTCTACTACTATCTTGTAGTGGTGTAAAAAAAGCGCAGGAGGCTCTGAACTCTGGCAATTACGAAACTGCTATAAATAAGGCAGTTATGAATATTGCAGAAAATAAGACCAAAAAAAGTAATCAGACTTATATTGTTCTTCTCGAAGAAGGATTTAAAAAAAATACCGAAAGGGAATTGCAACACGTTAAATTTCTTAAAAAAGATGGTAATGCAGCAAACTACGAAGAGATTTTTAATGCCTATGGTCGTTTAAAATCTATTCAAGAACGTATTCGCCCTTTACTTCCTTTACATATTCAAGATGAGAATAGAAGGGCACACTTCAATTTTAAGAATTACGATGATGATATCATTGCAGCTAAATCTAATTTATCTGAATATTTGTATTCCAAAGCTACTACGCTATTAAATACCGCTAACTACAAAGTTGATTATAGAAATGCCTATAATGACCTTAAATATTTAGATGAAGTAAATCCGAACTACAAAGACGTTGTTACTAAAATCGATGAAGCATATTTAAAAGGTTTAGATTATGTAATTGTTGACATGACCAACAATACTGATCAGATCATACCAAAAAGATTAGAGGAAGAACTTTTAAATTTAAATACATACGGTTTAAATTCTAACTGGACAGAATACCACACAAATAGAATACAAAATCAATTGTATGATTATCAAATGGAAGTTTCTTTTCAAGACATCAATGTTTCTCCTGAACAAATTAGAGAGAAACAAATAAGTAAAGAAAGACAAATTAAAGATGGCTACACCTTTGTTGAAGACAGAAATGGCAATGTAGTTACAGACAGCCTTGGAAATAGTGTTAAGGTTGATAAATTTAAAACTGTAAAATGTAATTTCTATCAATTTACACAGTTTAAAAGTGCCAAAGTAACAGGGGTAGTTAGTTTTATTGACTTAAAAAAACAACAAAAAATTAATCAATACCCATTAACTAGTCAATTCGTATTCGAACATATTTATGCAAATTACGATGGTGACCAAAGAGCGCTAGATAATGATTTAGTCTCTCTATTACAATTGGCAAGAGTACCTTTCCCGACCAACGAACAAATGGTTTATGATGCAGGTGAAGATTTAAAAAATAATCTCAAAAGTATTCTGAACAATCAAAAATTTAATTAATAAAAAAGCCCCGTAAAACGGGGCTTTTTTTTTATACGTATTGTTCTAATTTGATATCAGAAATTGCACTGTGCGAATCGTGTATTACCACTACCCCATTCTTTATTATTAAAAGTTGAGGAGATTGGTGCATCACTCCAAATTCAGAAGCCACTGCATTAGACACATCTCTATTTGCAAGCAAATCTAAAAAATACAAATCCATTTGTCCATTTTCTAGACCATAGCTGCTTTTAAACATATTTAGCACCATTCTACTTATTCCGCAAGATGTAGAATGTTTAAATATTACCTGAGGTCGACCGCTCGACGCCTCTTTAATTTCTTTTAATTGAGCTACTGAGTTTAGAGGTATCCAAGGAATGCCCGATGAAGAATTTTCCCCATCACCCTTAGAACCTCCAAATAAACCACCAAATAATCCCATAAAATTCTTAATTTAATATTGTCATTTCAACATTCCTAAACTGACTAAATGTCATTTAAATTTACTGATTTACAGACATTTTGTCTTGTATAGTTAATTGGTAAGATTGTTGAATATTATCTTTCAAAAGTATTACAAATAACTAAAACTACAGAAAATGAATATAAATAATTTCACTATAAAATCGCAAGAGGCCATTCAACAGGCACAGCTGATTGCCCAAAATAATGGACATCAGCAAATTGAAAATGAACACCTATTTAAAGCACTTACCGAAGTCGAAGAGAATGTCATGCCTTTTTTACTTAAAAAGCTAGGTATCAATTTTTCACTTGTTCAACAAATTCTAGAAAAAGAACTCTTAAGTTTTCCAAAAGTTGAAGGTGGCGATATCCAATTTTCTAGAGAAGCCAGCAAAACATTAAACGAAGCCAGCATTATCGCTAAAAAGATGGAAGATGAATATGTTTCTATCGAACATTTATTTTTAGCCATATTAAAATCTAAAAGTAAAATTGCACAGATTTTAAAAGACCAAGGGGCTACTGAGAAGCATTTAATGGCTGCTATCAATGAACTTCGAAATGGCGATAAAGTTACCTCGCAAAGCGCTGAAGACAACTATAATTCTCTAAAGAAATATGCTAAGAACCTTAATGAATTAGCAGATAGTGGTAAACTGGACCCGGTAATTGGTCGCGATGAAGAAATTCGTAGAATTCTTCAAATTTTATCTCGACGTACCAAGAATAACCCTATTCTAGTAGGTGAGCCAGGTGTAGGTAAAACTGCCATTGTAGAAGGTTTGGCACATAGAATTATTCAGGGCGATATACCTGAAAACTTAAAAGATAAAGTTATTTATTCTTTAGATATGGGTGCCTTAATTGCCGGCGCAAAATATAAGGGTGAATTTGAAGAGCGCTTGAAAGCCGTAATTAAAGAAGTGGTTAGCGCAGATGGCAATATTATCTTGTTTATTGATGAAATACACACGCTTATTGGTGCTGGTGGCGGACAAGGTGCTATGGATGCTGCTAATATTCTTAAACCTGCCCTTGCAAGAGGTGAGTTAAGATCTATTGGAGCAACTACTTTAGATGAATATCAAAAGTATTTTGAAAAAGACAAAGCTCTTGAAAGAAGATTTCAAAAAGTGGTTGTAGACCAGCCAGATACAGAAAGTGCTATTTCAATTCTAAGAGGTATTAAAGAAAAATATGAGGCACACCACAAGGTTCGTATTAAAGATGAGGCGGTTATATCGGCTGTTGAATTATCGCAACGATATATAACCAACAGGTTTTTACCAGATAAGGCTATTGACCTTATGGATGAAGCTGCTGCTAAACTTAGAATGGAGATTAATTCTAAACCTGAGGAGCTTGATGTGCTCGACCGTAAAATTATGCAGATTGAAATTGAAATCGAAGCTATCAAACGTGAAGATGACAAGCAAAAGCTTCAGGTATTAAATCTAGATTTAGCAAACATAAAAGAAGAGCGAAACGAAATTTTTGCGCAATGGGAAAGTGAAAAATCAGTCGTTGATAATATTCAACAGACTAAACTTGATATAGAAAACTTTAAAGCTGAGGCCGAACGTGCAGAACGTAATGGTGATTATGGTAAAGTAGCCGAAATTAGATACGGCAAAATTAAAGAGGCACAAGAGAACCTGACTAAATTACAAGATGATTTAGCAGAACAACAACATTCTGGGACTTTAATTAAAGAAGAAGTAACTAGTGATGATATAGCAGAGGTTGTTGCAAAATGGACCGGAATTCCCGTTACCAAGATGCTACAAAGCGAACGCGAGAAATTGCTAAAACTTGAGCAAGTATTACACAAACGTGTAGTGGGTCAAGAAGAAGCTATTGAAGCGGTTTCAGACGCTATACGGAGAAGCAGAGCCGGACTTCAAGATTCTAAAAAGCCTATTGGTTCGTTTCTTTTCTTAGGAACTACCGGTGTTGGTAAAACAGAACTTGCTAAAACCTTGGCATCGTACTTATTCGACGATGAGAATGCAATGACAAGAATAGACATGAGCGAATATCAAGAAAGACATTCGGTCAGTAGACTTGTAGGTGCACCTCCAGGGTATGTTGGTTACGATGAAGGCGGACAATTAACCGAAGCGGTTCGTAGAAGACCTTATTCTGTTGTGCTGTTAGATGAAATCGAAAAAGCTCACCCAGATACGTTCAACATTTTATTACAAGTGTTAGATGAAGGTAGGCTTACGGATAATAAAGGTCGTGTAGCAGATTTTAAAAACACCATTATTATTATGACCAGTAACATGGGTAGCGATATCATTCAGGACACCTTTGAAAATGCAGTAGATATTGTTAGTGCAGCAGAGACCGCCAGAGTTGAAGTTCTTGGACTTTTAAAGAAAATGGTTCGACCTGAGTTTATCAATAGAATTGATGACATTGTAATGTTTACTCCTTTAACAAAAGATAACATCAAAGAAATTGTAAGATTACAATTAGAAAGTTTGAAGAAAATGCTTGACAAGCAACAAATTACTTTAGATGCCACCGAAGAGGCTATCGATTATTTAGCTGAAAAAGGTTATGATCCTCAATTCGGTGCAAGACCTGTAAAAAGAACCATTCAAAAAGAAGTTCTCAACAACATGTCTAAAGCACTACTCAGTGGTGAAATTAAATCTGATAGTGTCGTCTTGCTTGATGCCTTTGACAATAGTTTGGTTTTTAGAAATCAAGAAGATATTACCGTCTAATATTTAAAAAATTGAGATAAAAGCGTTCATATGTACAATATGAACGCTTTTTTTTATCAACAATATATACCATACAGTATAGATTTTTTATATTCGCATAAAACAGTCTTATATGTCTACCAAAGCCGAAAGAACTACCGCTTATATTATTGAGACTGTCGCTCCCGTTTTTAATAAACACGGTTACGTAGGTACTAGTATGAGCGACCTAACCGATGCCACCAATTTGACGAAAGGTGCGCTTTATGGTAATTTTGAAAATAAAGAAGCCTTAGCCCTTGCTGCATTCGAATTTAACAGATCAGTATTGCTCACCGCTATTGATGAACACTTATCTATTGAAGGTAAAACAATGGCAAAAATCGAAAATCTTATTGAATTTTATAAGAAATACGATGTTTTTACCATGAATATGGGTGGTTGCCCAATATTGAATGTTGGTATAGATGCACAACATAATAATAAATTACTTGCTGCAGCAGCCAAAGAAACTATTAAAGAAATAGAAGGTAAAATTGCTTTGGTTTTTGAAAATGGAATTAATAATGCCGAATTTAAATTACCGGTATCTCCTCTTCAATTTTCAAAACAATTGTTCACGATTATTCAAGGGTCTATTGCAATGGCAACCATTACAAAAGATCGTAAATACCTTTTAAACACGGTTACTTACCTAGATGTTCTAATCAAAAGAGAACTTAAATAAAATACTACTTCTTATAAATTAAAATACTAGATTATTGAAAGATAACGGGTTTTTTTATTACTCTCCCGTTACCCTAAATATCCAGATTTTATCATTGTATTTTCCTCCAAGTTTGGAGTCTCTAGCTTGTCTTGCATCTTTTATAAAGTTGTATTTCGCTAGGTATACATAATTATATTTATTCTTTTCTCTAAAGAATGATTTTGCATCAATTCCCCTTTTCTTCATATCGGCCAAGAAAGCGTCAAGGTATTTCTTAGTGCCAAAAACGTTGGCAATTAAATAGTAACCCGGCTCTAGAGAACCTTCTTTTGCCACTTCTTCATACTTTTCGCCAACTTTAACACTTACAACTTCATTTTTCATTGCCAAAGCTTCGCTCTGTGCTATAGAATCTTGTCGTTTTTGTTGAGCTAAAGCAACATCTTCTGCTTCTTTTCGCATAACAGTGGCAATGGAGTCTTGTTGCTTTTGCTGTTTTAAAGCTTTGGCAGTCGCTAATGCCTGTTCAGCTCTAGCCGTCTCAATTGAATCTCGTCTTCTTTTGATATCTCTTTTAGACTCCTTTACCGCTACACCTGATTGTCGAGATGCATTTGATATGGAATCTTTAACCCGTTTAGTTTCAACTAAAGCCAAGCGTTTTTGCTTTTTCGTCTCATTTTTAAGAGCAAGTTTTTCTGCCGCTGTTAATTCTGTTGACACCACCTCCTTTTCTTCCTGTTTTTCAAGAAGCTTCTCTTTATTCTTCTGTTCTTCAGCTAACAGTTGCTCTTCAAGTTTTTCCCCAGGTGTTTGTAACGTTCCTAATTTATAAGAAGTAACTAATTCAAACGAAGGGTCTTGTCCTTTTAAATCTGAACTGGTACCTATTTCAACCAGTGCACCAAAAGAGAATCGTTTAAAGAAACGACCACCAACTCCTCCTGAAAATCCGTAAAAACTATTATAACCTGCCTGTGCCCAATACTTATTTGTCGATAGCAAGGTTGTTAATCCTACTTGATTATCCAAGCCTGGTATTGTCTTGTAATACAACATAGGTCTTAAAACCGAACTATCATCTGCACTTAAGACGCTAACAGGAATATCATAACTTACCAAAGCCTGAAACATTCTATCATCAGGACTAGAGTTACGCTCATTAGAGGTGAAGTTATAATCGAATAAGTTTTCTGATACTAGACCAATATTAAATCTATCAATACTTAAATTAACTCCTGGTGCCATTTGCAGAATAAAATCATTCTCTGCAGTAGTCTGTAATGGGTTAGGTATAAAAAAGCGATCATCTGCTAACTTCTGTTGAAAAGCAAATACATTTAAACCAACACCTAAAATAACACCTTCACTCAATTCTATGGTATGAGCATAGTTAAGAGCAGCTCCGGTATTCAAGAAAACTCCTGTATTGTGTTGAAAGAAACCAACACCGGCAGCAGAAACATCATTAATTCTTGTTGTATAATTTAAAAATAGTGAAGTTGGGTCGCCGTCATAAGATTGCCATTGCCATCTAGCCCACAAAGCTACTGAAGATGGGTTATTACGATTTAAACTATATGCGGGGTTTACTAAACTCCCGTTATATTCAGTAAGGTTTTGCTGCCTAAAATCAGTAGGCAGAACGACTTCTTGTGCCTTAAGACCTAAAACTACAAATCCGATAAGAAGTGCCCCACAAAATTTTTTCATATGCAAAAAAACAAAAAATAGACTATTTATAGTACTATTTTAAAGTAATTTTAGTTATTAATTTTATACACCAAACATAATTACATGAAAGCATTCAAAATTGTTCTTTTTATTTTGCTATCAATCAGTCTTTCTTGCAAAGATGAACCAGTTCTTGACACAACACAAGATCAAACTGCAATTTCTACATTCTATCTTATTAGACATGCAGAAAAAGAACGTATTAATCCTGATGATGCAGATCCAGAACTTAACCAAAAAGGCTTAGGTAGAGCAATGCATTGGGCAGAAATTCTAGCAGATACCGAGTTAGACGCAATTTATTCCACCGATTATAATAGGACCTCTATGACTGCCGCGCCTACTTCTGTCAAGCAAAATATCGATGTTCAATATTATGACCCGAGTACTATAGACATTACCCAATTTAAAGCTGAAAATTTAGACAAAAGTGTATTAGTCGTTGGCCATAGCAATACTACACCAGAATTCGTGAACAAATTAATAAATGAAGAAAAATATTTTGCTATCGACGATAGTGAAAACGGAACTTTGTTTATCGTTAAAATAATTAACGGAATACCTTCAGTTGAAAAACTTATTTTCAATTGCAACTGTCCTAGTTAATAATTTCTCACATTTATATCATTAGCAATAAGTATTAAAAGGCTAAGACATTCATTGAAATGTTCTTACTTTTGCCCCCGATGCAGAATACAGTCAACATAAAGAACAAAAGAGCCCGTTTTGAATACGAGCTATTAGATAAATACACGGCAGGTATCGTTTTAGCTGGTACAGAAATAAAAGCTATACGAGAAGGTCGTGCTTCTATTTCAGAAAGCTTCTGTGAGTTTAATGACAGAAATGAACTATTTGTAATTAATATGCAGATAGATGAATATTCTCATGCTTCTCATTTCAATCACAAACCAAAAGCAGAGCGTAAATTATTATTGCAGAAAAGAGAACTTAAAAAGCTCAGTAAAGAGGTAAACACTTCTGGTCTAACGATTGTACCACTTCGCGTTTTTGTTAATGAAAAAGGATTTGCAAAAATGCAAGTTGCTTTAGCTAAGGGTAAAAAACTTTACGATAAAAGAGAGACTATGAAAGACCGTGATAATAAGCGAGATCTAGATCGTGTAAAGAAGAATTTCAACAACTAGTTTTTATTCTCTAATAACGGTACAAACCTAAAAGAACCATATTCTGTCTTTGAAAATTCTTTTTCGGTGGTTCTAATAAATAGGGTCATTATTTGTTCTTCAAATCCGATGGGTATAACTAACCTACCCCCAACTTTTAATTGAGATAAAAGTGCTTTTGGTACTGAAGGCGCCCCAGCAGTTACAATTATACGGTCGAAAGGTGCTTCTTTAGGCAAGCCTTTATAACCATCGCCAAAAATCACTTGTTTTGGCCTATAACCCATTTTCTTGAAAAATAAACTGGTTTTCTTGAAAAGCTCTAACTGCCTTTCAATGGTATACACCTTTACTTTAAGTTTTAATAGAACTGCGGTCTGGTAGCCACTACCTGTACCGATTTCTAATACCTTTTGACCTTCTTCAATCTGTAATAGTTCCGTTTGAAAAGCAACGGTGTACGGGTGCGAAATAGTCTGGTTTGCGGCAATAGGAAATGCTTTGTTTTGATAGGCATGCCCTTCAAAACTACTGTCCATAAACAAATGCCTAGGTATTTCCTTAACGGCATCTAGCACTTTTTTATCTGCTATTCCCTTGTCAATCAATATTTGCGCTAGATGGTTGCGCATGCCCCTGTGTTTTAAGGTATCTCTCAATGGTAGTCGGTTTGACCATCAAAGTTAACAAAGTTCTTTAAACGATGAAGTACCTATGAAAACTAATCTCATTTTTTTATTAAATTGAAATTATGCAATAGGATAAAAGTACCTAACTATGTGTATTTTTGATGAAAACAAAGCAAATGTTAAAAGTTGGCGTTTTAGGAGCTGGGCATCTAGGCAAAATTCACCTTAGACTTCTAAATGAATCTAAAAAATATGAACTTGTTGGTTTTAATGATGCAGATAGTTCTAATGGAGAAAAAGTAAGTTCAGAGTTCGGATATACCTATTTCAAAAACCTCGAAGATTTAATCGATGCCGTAGATGTTGTAGATATCGTAACCCCTACTCTTTCGCACTACGAATGTGCAAAGAAATCCATAGAAAAAGGGAAGCATATTTTTATTGAAAAACCTATAACCCATACTCTTGAAGAGGCTAATTCTTTACTTGCATTAGAACAAGAATACAGCGTTAAAGGTCAGGTAGGTCATGTTGAGCGTTTTAACCCAGCATTTACTTCTGTAAAACACGCTATTAAAGATCCTATGTTCATTGAAGCACATAGATTGGCTGAATTTAACCCCAGAGGCACTGATGTACCTGTTGTTTTAGATTTAATGATTCATGATATCGATGCTATTTTAAGTGTGGTAAACTCTGAAGTTATACAGGTTAACGCAAGCGGAGTTTCAGTAATTAGTCAATCGCCTGATATTGCAAATGCTCGGCTAGAGTTTGCAAATGGATGTGTAGCCAATTTAACAGCCAGTAGAATTTCTTTGAAGAATATGAGAAAATCTCGCTTTTTTCAAAAGGATGCCTATATCTCTGTAGATTTTTTAGAGAAGAAGGTTGAAGTTGTAAAAATGAAAGATGCCCCTAATGTACCAGGAGATTTTGATATGATTTTACAGAATGCAGAAGGTGTTAAAAAACAGATTTATTTCGAGAACCCAACTGTTGAGGCTAATAATGCCATATTAGACGAACTTGAATCTTTTGCTGATGCTATTGCAAATAATACGACACCTGTTGTTAGTTTAAAACAAGGAACACAAGCTCTAAAAGTTGCTTTACAAATAATTGCAGCATTTAATTCAAAGAACATATGAATACAATAGCAGTTATAGGCGCAGGTACCATGGGTAACGGAATAGCCCACGTATTTGCTCAAAACGCATATCAGGTACACCTTATTGATGTTTCTCAAGATGCCTTAGACAAAGGGCTCTCTACCGTCGCCAAGAATTTGGATAGAATGGTAGCCAAAGAAAAAATAACTACAGCTGACAAAGAAAATACTTTAGCAAATATTAAATCTTTTACAGAATTGAAAGTAGGGGTTGCCAATGCAGATCTTGTTATCGAAGCTGCTACAGAAAATGTAACTATCAAGCTTAAAATTTTTAAAGAGCTAGATGACGTTTGTGATGCAAATACCATTTTAGCCTCAAACACTTCTTCAATATCGATTACTCAAATTGCCGCATCTACCAGTAGACCTGAAAAAGTTATTGGAATGCATTTTATGAATCCTGTTCCGATTATGTCGTTGGTTGAGATTATTAGAGGATATAGCACCTCTAATGAAACGACCGATGTCATCATGGATCTTTCTGAAAAATTGGGCAAGACCCCAACCGAAGTTAATGACTACCCTGGTTTTGTGGCTAATAGAATTTTAATGCCAATGATTAACGAGGCAATTGAAACCTTACATCATGGCGTTGCTGGTGTTGAAGAAATAGATACGGTTATGAAATTAGGCATGGCTCACCCAATGGGACCATTACAGTTGGCAGATTTTATTGGTTTAGATGTCTGTCTTTCTATCCTTAATGTAATGCATGACGGATTCAAAAACCCGAAATATGCACCTTCGCCATTATTAATCAATATGGTTATGGCGGGTAAAAAAGGAGTAAAATCTGGAGAGGGCTTTTATGATTATTCCGCGAGTAAAAAAGCTGAAAACATATCAAGTCAATTTTCTAAATAGTAGCAATTAAGAATTCATAGTTATATGTCTATAAAAGATAGTTTATTAGCCGTTAAAAATACCATACCCGATTCGGTAACCTTAGTGGCAGTTTCCAAAACCAAGCCTAATTCATATATTCAAGAAGCATATGATGCAGGTCAGCGCATTTTCGGCGAAAATAGGGTTCAAGAAATGACTGAAAAATGGGAGAATATGCCAAAAGATATAGAATGGCATATGATAGGTCACTTACAGAGAAACAAAGTTAAGTACATGGCTGAATATGTTTCTTTGGTTCATGGTGTTGACAGCCCTAGATTATTGTCAGAAATAAACAAGCAAGCAGAAAAACACAACAGAGTTATTTCATGTTTATTACAGGTTCATATTGCAGAAGAGGATACGAAATTTGGGTTTAACGAAGAAGAGCTACTTGATTTAGTAGCTAACGAAGAATTTAAAGCTTTTAAAAATGTAAAAATTGTGGGGCTAATGGGTATGGCCACTTTTACCGATAACATGGATCAAGTTCGTAGAGAATTTGCTAGCCTAAAATTACTCTTTAACAAACTCAAAAATAATTATACTGATTTTGCGACACTATCAATGGGTATGAGTGGTGATTATCAAATTGCAATTGAAGAAGGTAGTACCATGGTACGTATAGGAAGTAGTATCTTTGGATCCAGAAATTAATACCTCAAAACACCACTACCCCATAAATCAGATTATATTACATGTACGCAATTTTAGATATTGAAACTACAGGAGGGAAATTTAATGAGGAGGGAATCACTGAAATTGCTATTCACAAGTTTGATGGTCAAAAAGTAGTCGATAAATTTATTAGCCTAGTAAATCCTGAAAAAGAAATACAACCTTTTGTGGTTAAGCTGACGGGAATTAATAGTAAAATGCTCAGAACGGCGCCAAAATTCTACGAGGTAGCCAAAAGAATTATTGAAATTACAGAAGACACTATTATTGTTGCTCATAATGCACAATTCGACTATAGAATTTTAAGAACTGAATTTAGACGTTTAGGCTATAATTTTGAACGCAAAACTTTATGTACAGTAGACTTGTCGAAACTTTTACTACCAGACGCAGAATCATATAGCCTAGGTAAATTGGTAAGGTCTTTAGGCATACCGGTGAGCGATAGACATAGGGCAAACGGTGATGCTCTAGCTACTATAAAACTGTTTAAACTTTTACTGGCTAAAGATTCGGAGAAAGTAATTATTAAAGAAACTATACGTAAAGAGACCCAAGGCGAACTCTCTGAAAAACAACTAGATATTGTTAGAGATTTACCTAATAAAATTGGTGTATTCTACATGCATGATAAGGATGGAAATATTATTCACCTTAGCAAAACAAGCGATATAAAAAAGAGGGTCAATCAGCTCTTTACCAAAACAAGTGATAAATCTCGTAAAATTGCAAAAGACACTAAAAAAGTAACTTTTGAACTTACAGGAAATGAACTTATTGCGATTTTAAAAGAACATGAAGAGCTATTAAAAATTAGACCTAAGTACAGCATAATACCTAAAAAAAGAATGTACAGTCATGCAATCTGCATGACCACAAACGAAAACGGATATTACGCTTTAGAAATAAAACCATATCGAGAATGCAAACAACCACTAGCTCTTTTTAACGGAGTATTTAGTGCAAAAAATTACTTGTATAAAATTACGAAGGATTTCGAATTATGTGAAAAATTGAATGGCATTAGTGAAGCTCGTAAAAATTGTTCTGGTTATGACGATGGCACATGTAAGGGCGCTTGTATTCATAAAGAAAATGTTGATGAATATAATGCACGTGTAATTGCTACTACTACTAAAAACAGTATCAGCGGTAACAAGGTTTTAATAATAGATAAAGGAAGAGAAATTGGAGAACAGAGTGCTATTTTAATAAAAAATGGCTCATTAGTTGGCTTCGGATTCTATGATCTTAACTATCAAATAAATAATATTCATATCTTAGAAAGTATTATCACCCCTATGAACGGTACTCGAGATGCTAATTATCTTATTGAATCTTATTTAAGAAAGAAACGAGTACTTAAAATAATGGAAATAAACGATTAGTTTGAACGAGAACGAGAAACTGTCACCCTGGAGGAATAAGATTCATGAAATAATTTATGAAGCAGATACCCCTATGGGTAAATTGTTCGATATTATTCTCTTCGTTATTATCATTTTCAGCGTAATTCTAATCATGCTCGAAAGTGTAAAGGCTATTGATGCAGAGTATCATGAAATCCTTTTTGTGTTAGAATGGGTAGTTACTATTTTCTTCACCATTGAATACATCGCACGTATTATTTCAATTAAAAAACCAAGTCATTATATTTTTAGTTTTTACGGTATTATAGATTTTCTTTCTACTATACCGTTATACATATCTTATATTTTTGCAGGCTCTCAAGTGCTATTGGCAGTACGTGCTTTTAGATTGCTTAGGGTTTTTAGAATTCTAAAACTTGCCCGTTTTCTTGGTGAAGCCTCACAATTAAAAAGAGCTTTAAAAGCTAGTAGAGCAAAAATTACCGTATTTCTTTTCGCCGTACTTATTGCATCGGTAATGATGGGCACCCTTATGTATTTAATTGAAGGTGATGAAGCTGGTTTTACTAGCATACCTACAAGTATTTATTGGACGATAGTAACTTTAACTACCGTAGGCTATGGTGATATTGCTCCTATCACTCCGCAAGGTCAGGCAATTGCTACTATAATTATGTTATTAGGTTATGGTATTATCGCAGTACCGACGGGTATGGTTACTGCCGAATTTGCAAAACAAGGAAAAGACACCTCTAACTTAAAAAATTCAGGTAGCTATGTTCATGTCAACACTCAATCTTGCCCTACCTGTAGCAAAGAAGGTCATAGAGATGACGCCAAACATTGTTATAACTGTGGATCTATACTAAATGAATAAAACTCTTATCTCCGTTGTTGGTCCTACTGCCATCGGTAAAACCAAATTAGCTATACTTTTAGCCCAACATTACAATACAGAAATCATTTCGGCCGATTCAAGGCAGTTTTTTAAAGAAATGAATATTGGTACTGCTGTACCTAGTATTGAAGAACTAAGCCAAGCTAAACACCATTTTATACAGCACAAAAGCATTACCGAACAATATACTGTTGGTGATTATGAGCGAGAAGCCATTGAAAAAATAGCTGATCTATTTAAAATACATGATGTGGTCATTATGGTTGGCGGTAGTGGACTTTATGTGAACGCGATTACTGACGGCCTAAATACTTTCCCCACAATAGACCCAAAGATTAGAGAAGAGCTGAATACAGAACTCTCTAAGAAAGGTATTAGGGTTTTACAGTCGAAACTAAGACACCTAGACCCTTTGTATTACGAAAAAGTAGATATCCATAATCCGCAACGAGTAATTAGAGCTCTTGAGGTTGCCATCGGTAGCGGACAACCTTACTCTTCTTTTATAAACAAGCCTAAGGCGGAAAGAGAATTTAAAGTTTTATCTGTCGGATTAAAGGCTGACCGACCATTAATTTATGATCGCATTAATACGAGGGTAGATCTTATGGTAGAAGCAGGTTTGCTAGATGAAGCAAAAAGCGTGTTACCTTTTAAAGAATACAATGCATTACAGACTGTTGGTTACAAAGAGCTATTTAAATATTTGGATGGCGAATGGACGTTAGATTTTGCAATCTCAGAAATTAAAAAGAATACTAGAAGATTCGCAAAAAGACAGTTAACCTGGTTTTTAAGAAATGAAGAAACTAAATGGGTCGATTACGATTATGATGCGGAAACACTATTGCCAGAAATTGGCAATAAATTGGTAAATTTAAAAAATGGTTGACAAACAGATTTTATTTGTAATGGGCGTATCAGGTAGTGGAAAATCTACCATAGGTAAGCTCTTAGCCGATAAATTGCAAATTCCTTTTTTTGACGGAGATAGTTTTCACCCAGAGGCGAACGTAAAGAAAATGAAAGAAGGTCACCCGTTAAATGACGAGGATCGTCAAGGGTGGTTAGAAAAACTTAATGAAGTTGGTATAGCTAATTTAGAAACCGGTGCAGTAATAGTGTGCTCGTCTCTTAAACAAAAGTACAGAGCCACATTAGGAAAAAACTTAGACAATAAACATCAATTTATTTATTTAGAAGGTAGTTTTGAGCTCATAGAGGCACGACTCAATAAACGAGAAAATCATTATATGCCTGCGGGATTATTACAATCTCAATTCGATGACCTTGAAACCCCATTAGATGCACTTACTGTTTCAATTGACCAAGCTCCAATTGAAATTGTAAACGAGATTATTAAAAAATTATAAAAACAAAAAGCATCCGGAAAGGATGCTTTTTTTATGGTAACTCTTGTTGAAATTATTCTCCTTCGGTCTTTACTACCAAACGGAAACCTTCACCATGAATATTCAATATCTCTACTGTATCATCAACCTTTAAATACTTACGTAACTTTGCAATATAAACATCCATACTACGTGAAGTAAAGTAATTATCATCTCTCCAAATTTTAGTCAATGCTAACTCTCTTGGCATTAAATCATTTTCATGCAAAGCCAGTAAACGTAACAACTCATTCTCTTTAGGAGAAAGTTTAATGGACTCGGTATCTTTATATTTCAAGAATCTTAATTTAGAATTTAAGTGGAAACCACCAATTGTAAATTCAAATTTCTTGCTATCTGCCAATCCATTAGATGCTTTTCTCTGTAGAATAGCTTTTAATTTCATTAATAGAACCTCAGAATCAAAAGGCTTGTTCAAATAATCATCTGCACCAGCTTTATATCCTTTAAGAACATCTTCCTTCATCGTTTTTGCCGTTAAAAAAACGATTGGCACGTTCTCGTTCTTCTCACGAATTTCTTTCGCTAACGTAAAACCGTCTTTATAAGGCATCATAACATCTAAAATACAGATATCATAATTATCCTTTTTGAACTTCTCAAAACCTTCCATTCCATTCTTCGCCAAAGTGACATCAAAGTCATTCATTGACAAATAATCTTTCAATACAATTCCGAAATTCGGATCGTCCTCAACTAAAAGTATCTTCTTGTTTATTGTTTCCATATTTTTTTATATTAACGGCAGTTTGATGTAAAATGTACTTCCTTTTCCTTTTTCACTTTCGGCATAAACTTCGCCTTGGTGGTCTTCAACTATTTTTTTAACGTATGACAATCCTAATCCATGCCCTTTAACGTTGTGTATATCTCCTGTGTGTTCTCGATAGAATTTTTCAAATACTTTCTTAAGAACAGCCTTACTCATACCAGAACCTTGATCTTGTATTTTTATAATAATGTAATTTTTAGCTCTTTCGGTAAACACATCTATTTTTGGTGCTTCTTCTGAGTATTTAATAGCATTATCCAACATATTTACAATGACATTGGTAAAATGCATCTCATTAGCCAAAACTTCATATCGTTCTGCGTCTAAATGTGTATGAATATAACCGCCCCTATCATCAACGATCAATTGAACATGTGTAATTGCATCTTCTATAATGTCGTGAACATTGACCCTATCCTTACTTATATCAAGCTGATTTTTTTCGAGTTTCGATATTCGTAATACATTTTCTACCTGAGCATGCATTCTTTTATTCTCATCTCGAATCATCTGTAAATACCTCAATACCTTTTCATGGTCATTGATTATCTTCGGATTCCGAATTGCTTCAACAGCTAAATTTATTGTTGCAATGGGTGTTTTAAACTCATGCGTCATGTTATTAATGAAATCTGTCTTTATTTCAGAAATTTGCTTTTGACGAATTAACTGATAAATTGCCCCTGCATAGGCTACTACAATAATAATTGTAAACAATAATGAAAGTAGGGCCAGACCTAAAATAGACTCTACCAAAAATCGTTTTTTCTTAGGAAAGGAAATTAACAAATCGAAACTTGAAACTCCTTCATAATCAACGAACATAGGAGATTTATAGATATTCGCCTCTGCATATTTAAATTTTGGCGATTTCACTTTGGTCGGTAGACCATTACTATAAACACCGTATTCAAAAGCAATATCAACACCTCTATTTTCTAACTCACGCTGCAATAACAACTCGATTTCTTGTTTAGAAACACGTTTGTGAATTGGTACACGCTTTGCGTAAACCATAAACACATCTTCCATGGCGGCTTTTTCCATTTTAGTAATCCCACCAATTTTTTCAAATCGTTGTATAGGGTTCAATCTTGGGGTATTGCCTTCTAAATCGAAATCTTCTCTAAAAATAGATGTCGTTCTTTTACTGGTATAACTTTTAATGATGGTAGTATCTGCACCATCACTACTATCAAAGAACGTAGAAGAAATACCATAATCCTCTTCTAAAATACCGTGTTCGTACAGTAAAATTTCATTGGAATTGACATCCTTATCAATAAAGAAAAAATTTGTAAGCTGAGTACCCTTTAGTTCTCCACCAGCACTATCCTTCGCATGTAAATACCTGTCGAAATAATTTTTAGATTCTCTTTCTGTAATCTTATTGGTGACGCTGTTCAAGGCTTCAGATACACTGCTAGAAAATTGCTCTTCTCCACTATCTATAGATTTACTAATCCAGAAACTTTGAACGAAAATCAGACCAATAAGAGAAAGGCTCATTAAAACTATTAAGAGCACAAATAACTTTTTGTTCATTGGGTGTTAAAATTAAAGATTTAACAGTTAGAGGATAGTACGTTTAACCTAACCTTAACAAAAATGTTAAAATTGCTAAATAACTAGCAATCAGCTAAGATAGAAGCATGTACTTGAAGAACAGTTGAGCTAGTTCTTTCTAAATCAATATTTTCGATTACGAAATTGCTTGATTTTATTTTTATTTCATCATCAAGTTGGTTATTGATTCTTGACATTACCTGTTCTCTAGTTGAATTATCGCGGTCTAAAACGCGAGATATACGTAATTCTACAGGAGCAGTTACTACAATAATTCGATCATAAAGGTCTTGAGAATTATTCTCGAACAACAACGCAGTTTCCTGAATTACATAGCAAGCATCTTGTTCTTTCGTCCAGGCAAGAAAATCTTGTCTAACCACAGGATGCACAATACCATTAAGATTTGTTAATAATTCGGAATCATTGAAAACTTCTTTAGCAATATACGGTCTATTTAATTGACCATTTTCATAAGCTTCATCCCCTAATAATGCAATTAGCTTTTCTTTAATATCAATAGATGTATTCATCAAATATTTTGCTCTGTCGTCTGAGTTATAAACGGGCACATCTAGTTCTTTAAACATCGCTGCTACAGTAGATTTACCACTTCCGATTCCACCAGTTAAACCAACTATCATCATTCTCTTCGCAATATAAATTCTACTTCATTCGTATTGATGATTGCATTATTCAACGTACTTGGGAAGCTAACCAATTGTATCGAAAGCCTATTATCAGTTTCCTTCGTTACCTTTTCATAATCTGCCTCAACAGAGAAATCTGCAATCTCAAGTTCTTTTAAATGCTCTAATGTACCTTGACAACGTACTTCGACGATTTCTGGAAACGTACGCACTTTTACATTTGCCGGTAAATTAATTACGGTTATAGGTACTTCTATTACTTTTTCTGAAAACTTTACCACATTGGCCGAAATCGTAACCGTTTCAGTCGAAAAGGTAGTGCCATTTAAATGTTTGGGTAATTGAAGTACGACTTCATCTGTAAAAGAATTATTTATTTCACTCTTATTAATAACTGTAGTTTTAACCACATTTATACTGTCAATCTGACTTTTGGGTCCTGAAATTTGAATAGAATCTGGACTAATTTTTATATCTCCTTCAAGAATATGATTTGTAGCAAAAGTAAGATCTAACACTGCTTTTACCGGTACTTTCTTTGTTTCTAAAGATGTAAAGTCAAAATATATGGCGTCGCTTTCAAAGTCGGTCAAAGTGGTATAATTATTCAACTGAGCTTCTAGTTGAATTCTTATTTGATCAGCTGTTAGATAATAGCTGTCATCTTTATGCATTACCTTACTTACATCTAATTGAATATGCTTGGGTTTGAATTCATATCCTAAAAACTGGAATCCTGCCGCCTGCAAACGAACTTGAATTTCATCTTTAGGAGTATTCGCCAATAAAAACTCTTTCGGAATATTTATGTACTCCACCTTAAAGGTCGTGTTATTGGTATAGGTCAGAGATAGTTTATTTATTAGCCAAGCAAACGATGCACATAACAAGAACATAAGAAAGACTTTTACCTTTCTTTTCTTCAATCCTGTCTGTATCCATTCTATTAGCCGTTTCATCAATTCACTCTAAAAAATAATTTCGGAAAAATTTCCTCTGGTTTTTTACTTGAAGAATTAATATACAAGGTTGATTTTAGAAATCCGTACCCATATCCGAAAAATTGTATCGCAGTTGCCATTAAAGATAGTAATGACACTTTTAAATTACCGGTTTTTCGAAGGGCATCTACAAACAACAGCAAAAAATATATGATGTAAACATATATCGGAAACATGTAACCTGCTAATCCTAATACAACTGAAAACAATAATCCCAAACAGAATATTGTAGGAAACCAATAGGTGATTTTCTTTGTATCAGGATGCCACTTATTTAAAATTGGGCGTACCATACCAAATTTGTTCACTTGAATATAAAACTTATTCCAGTCTATCCGTCTTTTATGATACACAAAAGCTTCAGAAATTAGTTTTGTTCTATAGCCCTTGTTCCAAATGCGAATGGTTAAATCTGGATCCTCACCAGGGTGAATATTTCCGTATCCACCTACGTTTTCAAATGCTTCTTTAGAAATACCCATATTAAAACTTCTGGGCTGAAATTTATCTACTGTCTTTTTACCACCACGAATTCCGCCAGTGGTCAAAAAAGAGGTCATGGCATAATTGATCGCTTTTTGAACGGTAGAAAAAGATTCGTGTGCAGCATCTGGACCACCATAGCAATGCACAAAATCTTCTTGCAAACTCTTTTCTGCTTCCACAAGATATTGAGGTGGCAGTATACAATCAGAATCTAATACGATAAAGTAATTGCCTTTTGCCCTGCTCATACCGTAATTACGAGAATCACCGGGACCAGAATTGGGTTTCTTATAGTATGATATTGCCAAAGAATCTACATACTCACCTATGACTTCTTCAGATGAAATAGTAGAGCCGTCTTCGACGATTACTACCTCAAAAGTTTTGTCATAGGTTTGTAAAAGTAGACTATCCAACAGTTCTTTAATTTCGATGGGTCTATTGTATACAGGAATGATAAAAGAAAACGATAAGTTCATTATTACTCTCCTTTGAATAGGCTCCAACGAAATTGGAAAACTAAAATCTAAATTAAAACTTCTCTATAACTTCTTGGCTAACCCCTGTGTTAGAGAAACCACCATCGTGAAACAAGTTCTGCATGGTCACTTTTCTTGTAAGGTCAGAGAATAATGTTATGGTATAATCTGCACAGTCTTGAGCTGTTGCATTACCCAACGGAGACATTTTTTCTGCATAGCTGATAAAGCCATCAAATCCTTTAACTCCTTGTCCTGCCGTAGTTGCAGTTGGTGATTGAGAAATCGTATTTACACGTACTTTTTTCTCTTTACCAAAGAAATACCCAAAGCTACGGGCAATAGATTCTAAATATGCTTTGTTATCAGCCATGTCATTATAATCTGGGAATGTTCTTTGTGCCGCCATATAGGTCAACGCCACCACACTACCCCACTCATTCATAGCATCTGCCTTGTAAAGTGATTGTAATACTTTATGAAAAGAAAGAGCTGAAACATCCCATCCTTTTGCTGTGAAATCATATTTCTCATCGGTGTAAGCACGACCTTTACGAACGTTAACCGACATACCGATCGAATGCAATACGAAATCAATTTTTCCTCCTAAAATTTCAACTGCCTTTGCTACTAAATTATCCAAGTCTTCAACACTTGTTGCATCTGCTGGTATAATTTGTGAACCTGTTTCTTTAGCCAGTTCATCAATCTGTCCCATTCTCATGGCAATCGGGGCATTTGTCAATACAAAAGTACCACCTTCTGCGTGAACCGTCTGTGCCGTTTTCCATGCAATAGAATTTGCGTCTAATGCTCCAAAAATAATTCCCCTTTTTCCTTTTAATAAGTTATATCCCATGATGGTTGCTTCTATAGTTAGATTTAATATTCAAAGATATCTAAAATATGTTAAAAGAGAATTGATGTAACACGTTAAAAACCCTAAAACAATCGTCTTGATTAAAGTGTTCGAACATCAAAATGCAAAAAGACACTATTTAGAAGTATTTATATTTATGATTATAAAGCAGCATTCAAAAGCTCTTTTGCATGTGCCAAAGCAGAATCGGATACATCTTTACCGCTTAGCATATGAGCCAACTCTACCACTCTGTCATCATTGGTCAGTTGCTTTAAGTTCGTCATAGTACGCTCTTTACCTTCGGTTTTAAAAACTTTAAAATGATGATTTCCTTTTGATGCTACTTGTGGCAAGTGTGTAATAGAAAACACCTGAAGATCGGCACTCATATCTTTCATAATATCTGCCATTCTGTTAGATATTTCGCCTGATACCCCTGTGTCAATTTCATCGAACATAATAGTCGGCAGCTTTTCGTACTTAGCCAATATCGATTTGATCACCAACATTATTCTTGACAATTCTCCGCCAGATGCCACCTTCTTTAATTCGCCATAGCTACCACCTCTATTGGCCGTGAACAGGAATGAAAGTTCATCTTTACCTGTTGCTATAAATGCTTCTGCTGTACTTAGTTTAATCTCAAACGATGCGCTAGGCATACCCAAAAGCCCTAAATCTGCTTCTAATTTTTTCTTTAGTTGAGGAATTACGGAATTTCGTTTTTCGCTCAAAACTACCGCTTGAGCTTCTAAAATAGCTTCTAACTCCTGAATCTCTTTAGTTTTTGTCGCAATTTTATTATCTAGGTTGGCAGTTTCAAAAACCTTATCGGCGAGGTCGTTCTTTATGATAATTAGTTCAGCTATATCGCCAACATTATGCTTTTTTAATAAATTATACAGTAACTGTAATTTGTTGTTTACTTGCTCAAGCTGATCAGGGTTCGCTTCTACACCTTCTTGTAAGCGTTGCAATTCTGAACTAACATCATCTAATTCTATAAGTACAGATTTTACACGCTCGAACAAATCTTTATAATTCGATCCAAAATCGACCAATTTAGAAAGTGACTGACGGATTTCTGTCACCAAAGGTAAAACACCAATTTGCTCATCATTGAACAATTGATCGCCTTTAGATAATTGCTCCATAATTAACTCTACATTGTTCAGCTGCTCATACTCTTCTTCTAGTTCTTCTATAACACCCACTTTTAAGGGGGCTTTCTCTAATTCTTCTAACAAGAAGGTATTATAATCTTGCTCTTTATTTGCTGTACTTTGTATATCGATTAAGGTCTGAAGTTCTTTCTCTGCTTTACGATACGTCTTTAAACCTTTTCTGAACTCGGTTAAACGTTTTTGGTTATTTGCCAAAGCATCGACCAATTTCAACTGAAAGTCATTTTCGGTAAGTTGCATGGTCTGATGCTGAGAATGAATATCTATAAGATTTTCTCCTAAAATAGATAATACCCCTAAAGTTACGGGAGTGTCGTTTACAAATGCTCTTGATTTACCACTTGGCAAAATCTCGCGTCTAATAACCGTACTATCTTCATAGTCCAAATCATTTTCTTCAAAGAATTTTTGGAGTCCGTAGGTGTCTATTTTAAATGTACCTTCTATAATACATTTTTCATCCTTAACACGTAAAGAGGTTAAGTCTGCCCGTTTGCCAAGCACTAGTGATAAACCACCAAGTAAAATAGATTTACCAGCACCTGTTTCACCGGTAATAACCGTGAAACCTTTATCGAAGTCTACCTCTAGACGATCAATTAATGCGTAATTGGAAATGGAAAGGGTTGAAAGCACGCGTTAGAATTTTAGATTCACAAAGGTAATCTATAATTCCGTTTTGTAAAATGGTTCAATATTTAATATCGTTCCAAGTAGATGCGTATAATGGAGCAATTTTATTCAATGTTTCTTTCAGCTTTATAATATCTATTTTTGGTCCGTCAGAAAAAATATTCTTTATTTCTTCAGATTTTGCATCAAAGAATGTAGAAATCAAAAAAGCATTTGGTCTTCTATTGATCATCGTTTGAAACAGATTCATGGTCCCGGCAATAACTTGCTTGCCCGTACTATTATTATCTGGCAAAATATCGAGACCTTTTCGATGATAGTTATACATTGCTATTCGATACTCTCTATAGGTATTCGATAAAAGATTATCTACCAGTTCAAATCTACTTCTGTTAGAGTCGGAAGACTGGCTCCATCCTGCAGAATTACTTCCTTGAGCTTGGGTTACTATATTTTGTGCTTTTCTGTAAAAATCTGTTCCACCTTCTAAAGAAAAAGTATCGGCATCTAAACCCAACATAATATATACATAGTAAGCCATAACGCTTACCAAGTTAGATTCGAACTGGTTCTCATTAAAAATCAAAGGCTGAAATTCAATATATCGAAAGTTAAACGCATTGTCTTTATAATTAAAGACCGGAGATGAATAAGAGGTATTATAAACAGGTCTAGAAGATTGTATTTGAATATTACCACTAAAATTATTTGATTCGAAAGAGGTAATAGTGATAAACATTTGGGCATTTACCCGTTCATTCTCTTTATATACGCGGTTTGTCCACTTTGTCTTATTAATAAAATCATTTAATGAACGCTCTAAGGTTTTAAATACCTGCTGCTCGCCTTGTGATAATTGATCGGAATTCACCGTTATCGCACAGGTTAATTCTTGCGCATTTGATACTAAGCTAAAAAAGGTGAAAAGTAATAGAAATATAGCCTTACGCATACCGTCTTTTAATAATTTCATTGAAGATATCCACGGCAACTTCTGCCTTGGTCTTTAGTTCAAACGTAGTAATGTTAGAATTGGTATCTATAAATGAAATTTTATTGGTAGCACCGCCAAAGCCAGCACCTTTATCTCGCATCGAATTTAATACGATGGCATCTAAGTTTTTACGTTTTAGTTTACCTTTTGCGTTTTCAACTTCATTTTCGGTCTCTAAAGCAAAACCTACCAGAAATTGATTTTTTTTATGATCTCCGAAAGTCTTCAAAATATCCTTATTCTTTACCAATTCAATAGTAAAGTTTTCTTCGGATTTTTTAATCTTTTGTTCTGCTACAGTTTTAGGTCGATAATCTGCTACTGCTGCTGCACAAATGACAATATCTGAAGTATCAAAATACATTTGGGCGCTATGATACATATCGTCTGCAGAAACTACGTTGACCACATGTATATTATCATGAATGACAGACAAATGTGTTGGTCCGGTAACCAAATAGACTTCTGCCCCAAGACTAGCCGCTGTTTTAGCAAGTTCAAAACCCATTAATCCGGAGGAGTGATTACCAATAAAACGTACGGGGTCAATTGCCTCGTAAGTCGGTCCTGCGGTAATCAATACTTTCTTTCCTGATAATGGCAATCCTTTAGATAAGTGCTTTTTAATAAAGCTTACAATATCTTCCGGTTCTGCCATTCTACCCTCTCCATGCAAACCACTGGCAAGCTCGCCACTGGTTGCAGGTATAATCATATTACCAAAAGATGTAAGAGCATCTAAAGAACTTTTGGTACTTGGATGTTTATACATATCAAGATCCATTGCTGGAGCGATAAAAACAGGACATTTAGCAGACAAATAGGTAGCCATTAAAATATTGTCGCAATTACCGGTTGCCATTTTAGACATGGTATTCGCTGTTGCTGGTGCTATAACCATGAAGTCTGCCCATAGTCCCATTTCTACATGATTGTTCCAATCGACGGTATTGTCTTCTGTCTTAACAAAATCAAGTACTACGGGGTTTTTAGCCAAAGTGGCCAAGGTAAGTGGGGAAACGAAAGAGCTGGCACTATCGGTAAGTATGACCTTAACGTTAGCGCCAGCTTTAATAAATAAACGAACTAAGAATGTTGTTTTGTAAGCGGCAATTCCTCCGGTAATTCCTAAAAGAATATTTTTGCCGTTCAACATAATTCTTAAGCGTCTTTTTCTGTATTTCTATGGTAGATCTTATCTGTCAACCACTCTTCTACTGCCATTGCGTGTGGCTTAGGTAATTTTTCATAAAACTTAGAAACTTCTATCTGCTCTTTGTTTTCAAAAACTTCTTCTAAACTATCGCTATAAGTAGCAAACTCTTCTAATTTCTCTAAAAGTTCTTTCTTAATTTCAGAATTGATCTGAATAGCACGTTTTGAAGCGATTGAAATTGCCTCGTAGATATTTTCAGTAGGCGCATCGAACTCATTACGGTCAATAGTTACCGTTGATACAGCTGCTTTAGAGTTTTTTAAATCGTTCATATTCATAATTACATTATTTATTTTGATTCAACGTTTTGCGCTTGCATACGTTGTAATTCTTTATCAATTTTTTCGATTAAATCTGTCGCCTGCTTGTCGAACTTAGAATCTGGAAATTGCTTTTTCAAAGCAACATGAGCAGTTTTAGCATTTTTTAAACGCTCTTCTTTTACTTGTTCAAAACTATTTACCGCCATATGTGTTAAGGCATCAACCTTAATATACATAGCTTCTTCTCTAAATGGAGAACCAGGATTATCGGAAACAAAATTATCACTTGCCGCTACTGCCGATTTTAGCATATCATAATTGAAACGGCCAAGTTTATTATACTGCTTTACAATTTCGAAAGCTTTTTCTTCCTTTTTGGTAGTTAACTCTTGAGCCATTGCATTAGCTTCTGCAAAGTATTCTGAATCAGGATTGGTGTTAATGAAATTCTGCAATTTCAACAATGCTTTATCTGTATCAGTTTGATCCAAAGAATATTCTGGAGACAATTTGTAATAACTCTTAGCTCCTAAAAAATTTGCCTCAACAGCCTTATCACTTTTAGGATACGATTTTACAAAACGCTCGAATTGGTATCCGGCCATATTGTAATCTTCTCTCTGAAAATAACTGTTAGACAAAAAATACATAACACGTTCGCCTTGAGGTTTACCTACATACTTTGGTGCAATTTGTTCAAGCAATCTGTTCGCTCTTTTAAAATCGCCCGCTTCGTAGTAAGTTTCTGCCAAATCGTATTTAGCTTTTACATCATCGTGCTTCAGTACTTTTTGGTACTCGCTACAGGATTGTAAAGCTATGGCAATCAATAGTAATGGTAAAAATCTCCTCATTTTAAAAAACATTTTGCAAAATTAGTGATTATCAATGGATTTAAAAAACATTTTAAACCAATAAAAATACAGGCTTTATACCATAAGAATGTCCTACCTAGAGAAGATTTAACGAATATTTATGCAGGTACACGTATCATCGATTCCATGAAAGAAACAATTCTATGCTTTAAGGCATCGCTTGCGGCAACCAATGGTAATCGCACAAAGGGCTTGGCAAGACCTAAATATTCGAAAATAACTTTAATGCCAGCCGGGTTTCCTTCCTCAAAAATTAACTTCATACCATCTTGCATTCTATAGTGATAGCTATAGGCTACTTCGGTATTTCCGGCTAATCCTTCATGTACCATTTTAGAAAATTCTTCTGGCAAACCTTGTCCGATTACTGAAATTACTCCGTCACCACCAGCAACTATGGTTGGTAATGCGGTAATATCATCCCCAGAAAGCACCAGAAAGCCGGCTGGTCTTTTCGATATTAATTCTTGAACCTGTGTCATATCGCCACAAGCTTCTTTTACGGCTACTATATTATCAAATTTCTTTGCTAGGCGAACTACAGTTTCTGGCAACATATTACTACCGGTGCGACCAGGCACATTATATAAGATTATCGGTAAAGGCGAGGCTTGAGAAAGCGCTGCGAAATGCTGATAAATACCTTCTTGTGTAGGTCTGTTGTAATATGGAGAAACAGATAAAATGGCATCATATGAAGATAAGTCTGCCGTTTGTAGTTCTTCTACCAACGCCATAGTATTGTTACCGCCAATACCGATTACTAATGGTAAAGCACCTCGGTTTGCATCTTCAACAGTTCGCATTACAAGTTGCTTTTCTGCCTTTGACAGGGTCACCGACTCGGCTGTAGTACCTAAAACTACCAAGTAGTCTATATTACCCTCAATACTATAGGCAACTACTCTTCTTAGAGCTTCAACATCTACCGAACCATCTTCTCTAAAAGGTGTTATTAAAGCTACACCTGCTCCCCTTAAATCTCTCATAATTAAATCTCCTTAAAAATGCCCAAGTACTTTTTCAATTCTTTTTTAAATATTTGAAAGTCCTTTAACGGCGTATCTAACATTAAATCATTGTAAGTCGGACCAACTTCTTTAAACCCGACCCGTAACCGAGCTTTAGCCTTCATTGACATTAAATTCAATAACAGGCTATCTTCATTATAATAATTCACTAAAAGGTCATATTCTCGTCCTAAAAACTCAAGGGCATAACTGTTTTCAATTTCACCGTTCCATCCTAAATCCTTATCTGAAAAAACTGGAGTAGCATACGGAGAGTTTTTATCATAAAAACGCTTATATCCAATAATTTTAACCGCATTGGGGTGCAATGATAACTCGTCTTGAAACTGAAAAAACACTTCAGATTTCTCAAACTTATCTAAATCCACAATACAACCTACAGAACGTATTCCTTTACTCTCACGCGTTACAACAGCTGGTGTCGCCACCAACTGTTTTAATATCTTACGGCCAGATTTCCGTTTAAACTTGTCCTTAATTCCTTTTAAAAACATGTATTTTTACATTTACACAAATGTAAATAATATCCCTGCAACTCTATGGCGAAGTTAAAACACTTTGGTATTTTAAAAATAAAACATTTTGTTATATTTATAACATTGTTGAATTTAGCATCATGCAAAACCAGCCCTGAGCAACTAAAAGAACTGACTGGCAGGCAGATACCTATTGACACCAGTTATACTTCTGTCGACAGCATTCAGAAATTTATTCAGCCTTACCATGATCGTGTTGAAAGTATTTTAGACAGTACTTTAGCATATGCACCTTTTGTAATTACTAAAACCGATGGCAAATTCAATACTACAGCAGGTAATTTAATGGCCGATATTGTATTGAGTGAAACCAGCCCAATATTCAATAAACGCACAGGGCAAACTATTGATTTGGTATTATTGAACCATGGCGGTATTCGATCTATTATATATAAGGGTAATGTTACTTCTAGAACTGCATATGAAGTAATGCCTTTTGAAAATTCCGTGGTTGTCGTAGAACTTAAAGGCGATGTGCTATTAAAAATGGTCGACTACCTCATACAATCGAAAAGAGCGCACCCTGTTGCCGGTATACAGCTTATTATAAATAAAGATAACACAGTCAATACTTTCACAATTAACGGAAAACCTGTAGACAATAACAAGTCTTATTATATTGCAACCTCTGACTACCTAGTTACTGGTGGCGATAATATGAACTTTTTTAAAGAAGCACTTTCTAAAACAGAAACCGATTATAAAATACGAAATGCCATGATCGATTTCTTTTCTAAAGTGGATACCCTTGCCCCAAAAGTAGATTTAAGATACTATCAATTACAGTAAAATGGAAAGAAGAAAATTTATACTAAATACTGCCGCATCAACTAGTCTATTGACTCTTGGTGGCTTAAGTCTAAACTCTTGCAACGTATCTACAAAAAAGCATATTACTATTTTACATACTAATGATGTTCACAGTCATGTCGATGCATTCCCTAACGACCATGCAGATTTCCCTGGGCTTGGCGGTTTGGCGCGAAGAGCAGGTTTGGTAGATAGTATTAGAAAAGAGAATCCGAATACATTTCTTTTTGATGCCGGCGATATTTTTCAAGGCACCCCCTACTTCAATTTTTATGGTGGTGAATTAGAATTTAAACTAATGAGCATGCTTAATTATGATGCGACCACTATTGGTAATCATGATTTTGATAATGGTATAGACGGACTCTTAGCGCAAATGCCTTACGCTAAATTTAATTTTATTAGTGCCAATTACGACTTTTCAAATACGGTTTTAGACGGACTTACACAGCCGTATAAAATTTATGAGAAAGACGGAATTAAAGTGGGAGTCTACGGATTAGGGATTAAATTAGACGGATTAGTTACAAAACAACTTTATAAAGAAACCGCATTTCTTGACCCCTATGAATTGGCAACCGATATGGAAACCAAACTTAAGGAAGAAGAAAAATGTGATTTAGTCATTTGCCTTTCTCACTTAGGATATGAATATGGCACTAAAAAACCCGATGATTTAAAACTTGCCAAAAGAACGAAATACACCGATTTAATTATTGGTGGCCATACCCATACTTTTTTAGATAAACCAACTGTAGTTACCAATGCTGCAGCGCGTGATGTATTGGTGAATCAAGTCGGTTGTTTTGGAGTGAACCTAGGTCGTATCGATTTCTATTTTGATAGCAAAAACACTACAGCCGACGGATACACCATTAAAGTCTAAAAATTAGATCTTAATATGCTTTACTACAAACGTTGTTCTAGCGATAACCCAAATTTTAAGAAATTAGTAGCACTTCTTGATGCAGATTTAGCATTGCGCGATGGTGATGAGAATGCTTTTTACGCACAATTTAATTGTATTGTGGCCTTAAAAAATTGTGTTGTCTTTTATGCTGACGAAACCCCTGTTGCCTGTGGTGCTTTTAAAGAGTTCAACAAAGACTCGGTGGAGATAAAACGAATGTACGTACAACCAGATTACCGAGGAAAAGGAATTGCTTCAAAGGTACTAGTAGTTTTAGAAAAATGGGCAAAAGAATTGAATTACAGCTTCTCCGTCTTAGAAACCGGATTACGACAACCGGAAGCCATTGCACTCTACAAAAAGAACAATTATACAGTGATTGATAATTATCCGCCTTATGAGCATATGGCCAATAGTGTTTGTTTTAGGAAGGTGTTGTAAAGATACTCGCCCAAAACAGTTGCTAAAATAATCTTGAAACTATCTTTTGTCAAGTAGATTAATTTATCTTTTTTATGTATCGCTCTTAGTTTTTTTAGTTAGTTCCTGTAACAAATCCATTTATAGTTTATCTCTTATGAAAACCTAACAATGAAAAGCATTTTAGTAGCTCTAGTAACAATTATCTCATTACACTCCTACTCCCAATCAAAAGTTGATTACTTAGAGCAAAATCGATTTGATTTGACGGAGTCAAATTTTGACTTTCCACAAAAAGATTTCAGTATCATTGGTTTTGGCGCTTACCATGGTAGTGCAAAAACTGAAGCTGTAGAACTCACGTTGCTAAACTCATTAACCAAAAATGGGATAATTGAATATTACTTACCTGAAACAGATTTTAGCCTTGGGTATTTTTTTAATAAATACCTACAAATGGGCGATACCCTGTTACTTAAAGATTTAGTTTTTAACTATGGTGCCAGAGTGCCACAAGAGCGAAGTATTGAAACTTACAAGAAATGGAAAGGCATTAAAAACCTTAACGATAAATTACCTAGAAAAAATAGATTCTCCGTCGTGGGTATTGATCAGATTGTGACATATAAATACACGGCTAAACACCTTTTAGAACTTTTAAACTCTGATAAAATTCAGAATGATGCAGTGCAAGAACTCGAACAGATGGTTGCTTTGGATACTACTGATTATTCGCCATATTACGATAGTTATTCTAAAAGTATTATGAAGGCATTTGTAGCATCTTATGAGGCGAATACCGCCTTGTTCTCAAAGTCTGTTAATGATGAATTTGCCGTTAATCATATTATCCAAGACTTAAAATATTCGTTTAATCCCGATGTAAATCGTGAAGAAGTTATATTCAATAATTATGTGCACCTCGACTCTATTTATAATTTCAAAGAAAAGTCCCAATTTCTAAGGTTCGGTTTTTTCCATTTAGAGAAGCAGAGAGAAAGTAATAATCCGTCATTTTTTACCAGGTTGATAGAAAATAATATTTACCCAAGAGAGAAAGTTATTTCGGTTATGGGTTATTTGACCGAAAGCCGCGTACTCTGGGACCATGTGTATGATGACAACGGAAAATATCAATCTTTTACCACCGAGGGCGGATTCGGAATCGGGGATTACGAGAAAGAGTATTTCTTAGGTATTGAGCACCTAAAAAAAACTAAATTATCTGATATGACCTTATTCCGCTTAAATGCTAGTAATACACCTTACAGTGATGGAATGCCTGATTTAATTGAGGTGGTAATGACAGATGAAGATTATAATAGCGAAGCTGTAAAAGGAAAATCTACCACAGAATTTATCGACTATGCCATTTTAATTTCCAATTCAAAAGCGAATACTCCGATTGAAGAATTGAAGTAAATAAGCCAACGCGTCAACTCTTCAAACAAAACGTAGCATTAATGTGATTTCTAGCAAAGCACAATTCTATACTTGGTATAATGTTTAATTTTACGGTATGTATAATACACTAACACTATAATCATGAAAATAATAGGCATAGGCAAGAATTACGTAGTAGATAAATCTGAAATTGACGGATTAAAAAATGACGTACAGCTCATTTTTACAAAGCCAGATTCCACTCTTGTCACAGATAGCAAAGATGTAGCGTTTCCAGCCATCACCAATGAGTTAATATATGAAGTTGAGTTAGTTGTTAAAATTGGTAAAAAAGCTAAAGATGTTAGTATTGCAGATGCAAATTCTTATATCTCCGAAATAGGTATAGGTATTGACTATACTGCAAAAGATATACTTACGGCAAGTAGAGAGAAGAAAGGTCCGTGGGCTTTAGCGAAAGGTTTCGATGGTGCTTCACCTATTGCAGGTTTTAAACCAGTATCGGACTTTCCTGAATTAGATAATATTAATTTTGATTTAGTAATCAACGGAGAAAAAAAACAGGTTGGTAATACTAGTTATATCATTTATAACTTTGCAGAAATAATCAGCTTTGTATCTACATTTATGACCTTGAATCCTGGGGACATGATTTTTACCGGTACACCAGCAGTTGGTGCAGGCCAAACATTTAAGGATGACCACTTACAAGCTTCTATTGAAGGAGAATTATTGTTAGATTTTAAAATGATATAACCCTTTTAATAAATTTTATACTAAACCGGACGCCCATAAGGTGTCCGGTTTTTTTTGCTAAAAATATAGCTGAATTTCGTTCTAACTTCTTACCTATTCCTCTTGAAACACCTACCCCCTATTGATTACCAGCTTTTATAAATTCATCTAGTATTTCTATTTTCGTACTTTTTATATTGTAATTTCGTACGAATTATTATATATTTTCCAAAATAATTGAATGAACTTTGTTTTCCTGTTAGTTGCAATCTTCGGATTTTTCTTAACTGCCTTACTACTTCTAAAGAAAAATGTAAATAAACTACCTCAGTATTTTCTTGCTTTCTTTTATTTTATTTATTCACTTTATTCCCTACAAACATATATTATTACAGAAGGTTTATTAACGCAGTTTAAATGGTTCTATTTTTGGCCGCTGCTTCTCTACAGCATCATAACCGTACCTGTATACTTTTATTTTAAGACGGTTATGGACGATAAGTTTACATGGAAATGGCAATACCTTTTACTTTTAGTTCCATTTATTATGAGCGTTATAGATGTTGCCTTAGTTTTTTCTAAACCAGCAACCTATTATAATCAGATTGTAGATAATGCTATTGCATTTCCCAAAGAGCGGTTCAATGCTCAATACGGCATGCTTAATTTAAATGAGCATTACAGTTTAAGGCATTTATGGCAATTGGTATATCTGTTTTCTCTATTATCATTGTTAAAGCGATTTTTAGCCATAAACCCGAACGACAAACTAAAGGTCGTTCTTAATAGATGGCTGCTTTTGTTTTATTCAGCACTAAGCATAATGGCATTTATCACCTTATTTTTGGGAGTAGAACGGTTATTAGGATTGAACACTTTAAATATAAACAACCTTAGTTTGCAAAGCCTAAACCTAATATTATTAGTGATTTTATTAGTGATTAGCATTGCTCCCTTATATTTTCCTTCTATACTCTACGGATTTCCAAAAAATCAGTTATTGGTATCATCACCGATTTTAAATAATACCACATCTACAGAACAGATGTACGGATTAAATAACCAAGAACTGAATAACTCACTAATCGTAATTGAACAACAGGAAGCTTTTCTGCGACAAGATTTTGATTTAAAGGCATGTGCAGAACTTTTACATGTGCCGCCTTATCATGCCGCTTATTTCTTCTATCAGACAAAAGGCATTAGCTTTACAACCTACCGAAACAAGATTAGAGTAAAAAAAGCAAAACAGCTTATTGATTCTGGTTTCTTAGAATCAAATGACCTTAATACCCTAATTTCTGCCTGCGGTTTTAGCAGTAAGAGTGATTTCGAAGAGACTTTTGAAAGATTATCTAACTTAAGCTTTGTTGAATATATTACTACTGCTCCTTAACATTTGTAAAACTTAAACTTATTAATCAACGTTAATTACTCAGAAAATTTAACATTAAACAGAAAATATTATGTACTATTTTTACTATTTTAGTGTTGTTATTTCGTTTTACCAACCTATTTAAACTCAACCATTGAAAAAATCAATTAACCTAGTACTTTTAATTGTTATTGCTACTTTTCAATTTTCATGTTCTAATGATGATGATGATAACGAGGCAAGCTTAAACCCAAAAAGTGTTACCTCTTGTGATTTAGGAGATTTTTCTCCTACTGGCGTTAAAGTTTGTTTAAATGGTGCAGACTTTGCATTGCCTAATGAAACAATTACATTCGCTGCGGAATATAATGCTCGTGTAGCAACTTTTACATGGACTATTGAATCTGGAAGTATGGAGATTATTAATATTGAAGAAATTGCAACTGCTTCTACTTTAAAATCTATTGCTACTATTAAATTTAATTCAGATTTTAATGGAGATGCTGTTTTTAAAGTAAAAGCTAAAGACTCTAGAGGAAGCGGAGAGGTTACTCACGTAATAGCATTAGAAGAAACGAATTAGAACTCAACTTAATTTATAATTATAGATTCCACAATTACCTTTAGTTCTTCATCTAAGGTAATTGTGGGATATTCTTTTTTAGCCAAACGATACCAATAACCTGCATTAAAACGATCACCTTCTTTACGATGTAAATACGCATGCAACCAACTGCCTAAAGTATTATGCATGTCTTGGGCAATATTGTGTGAAGCCTCCCAATCTCCTTTGGCATCGTACCATATCGATTTTAGTCCGTCTGACCACTCTTTTGGAACAGTGGAAAGTTCTAAACTTTTTTCAAATTCAAGATAGGTCTTCGGCATCATTTCACAACTTTTTTTATAAGCTTCTCAACCGTTAAGCCTTGTCCGATAATTGAGAATACCACTACTATGTATGTGATTACTAGAAACGCATCTCTATGCATATCATCAGATAAGCCTAATGCCAATGCTATGGATATACCACCACGCAATCCGCCCCAGGTCATTACCAAATTGGTTCTCGGCACAAAGTCCAACCTCTTCTCAAAGAACTTTATCGGTATCAAAAGCGATAAGTAACGACAAATCAACACTAACGGAATTGCCAATAATCCAGCGATTACGTATTCTGTTTTAAAAGATAATACTAGCATTTCCATCCCTATTAAAACAAATAGTAAAGTGTTCAATAGAATATCTAACAGCTCCCAAAATTTATCTACATAGGTTTCTGTAGTTTCTGACATGGCTGAATTACGTACTGTGTCATTTCCAACTACCAAACCTGCAGCAACCATCGCTAGTGGAGCTGACAGATGAAATTTCTGTGCTATAAGTGTACCTACCATTACAGTTGCCAAGGTTATAATAACTTCTATATCATAATCATCTATAGATTTCATAAGTTTCCAAGTTCCCCAACCTAAAGCAAGACCTAACGCCAAACCGCCAATTACTTCAACCCCGAAAAGTTCTAGAATGTCTAACGGACTAACTGCCACCTCTGTTGCCGAAGCCAATTGAAAAATCGTTAAAAAAACAACTACCCCTACTCCGTCATTAAATAATGATTCGCCTACGATTTTTGTTTCTAATGGCTTTGGTGCTCCTACCTTTTTCAATATACCCAATACTGCAATTGGATCTGTTGGTGAGATTAACGAACCAAAAAGTAGACAATAAATAAACGAGATATTCATGCCTAATAACTGCAGTAAATAATACATACTTGTACCCACTAAAAAGGTCGACACCAAAACACCCAAAGTAGAGAATACCAATATAGGCCAACGCTGTACTTTTAATTGTTCAAAATTGGTATGCAATGCGCCTGCGAACAGCAGAAAACTCAACATAATATCTAGCAGAACAGATTTAAAATCTATCTGGGTAATGATGTATCGTTCTGCATTTATTAAGGTATCATCTATATAACCAATTAAAAAAACTGCCAAGGTAAATAGAATTGTAATCAGCATTAAGCCAATACTATTAGGTAGTTTTAGAAAACGGGCATTTATATAGCCAAAGATTGCCGATAGAAATACTAATACTGAAATTATTGTAAAAACGTCCATAGTTGTTTATGCTATCATATTTATAAAATCTTGCTCGCTGATTATAGGAATTTCCAAGCTTTCTGCCTTGGTACGCTTACTTGGTCCCATTTTATCACCTGCAACCAAAAAACTGGTCTTTGATGATATCGAAGAACCAACCTTGCCGCCATTATCTTCGATTTTCTTTTTAAGCTCATCTCTACTCAAAATCTCAAACACACCTGATACTACAAAGGTTTTACCAGCTAACATATCGGTCTGGTTTTCTAACTTCTCTGCAGATATGGCTAATTGTACTCCGTAACTACGCAATCTTTCTATAGCATCGATATTCTTCTCGTTCGCAAAAAAGTCAATTACACTTTGCGCGATTCGCTCCCCTATTTCATCTACTGATGTTAAGTGCTCTAACGTAGCTTCTTTTAAAGCATCTATATTCTTATATGCCTTTGCCAATTTCTTAGCTACCGTTTCTCCCACAAAGCGAATACCCAAGGCAAACAACACACGCTCAAAAGGCACCTGTACCGATTCTGATACTCCTTTGACTAAATTTTCTGCGGACTTCTCAGCCATTCGCTCCAAAGGCAAGACGTCTTCTTTGGTGAGTTTATATAGATCGGCATAATCTTTAATGAGACCTTGTTTAAATAGCAATTCTACTGTTTCACCACCTAAGCCTTCAATATCCATTGCCTTTCTAGAAATGAAATGTTGAATACGTCCAGTTATCTGTGGCGGACAGCCATATTCGTTCGGACAATAATGTTTGGCATCACCTTCGGTACGTGTAAGCTCGGTTCCGCATTCGGGACATTCATGAATATACTCCGTAGGCATAGAATCAGCAGGTCTTTTTGATAGATCCACTGCTATAATCTTTGGAATTATCTCCCCTCCCTTTTCTACAAATACCGTGTCACCAACACGTACATCTAATTTTGCAATTTGATCAGCATTGTGCAATGACGCTCTTTTTACTGTTGTCCCTGCAAGTAAAACAGGTTCCAAGTTAGCTACAGGAGTAATTGCCCCTGTGCGCCCAACTTGATAGGTAATTTCATTTAAGGTTGTAAAGACTTGCTCTGCCTTAAACTTATACGCCATTGCCCAACGCGGCGATTTTGACGTAAACCCTAGTTCTTCTTGATTTTGAAGACTATTTACTTTTATCACCACTCCATCTGTTTCATAAGGCAACTCATGTCGTTTTACATCCCACTCCTCAACAAATGCCATAACTTCATCTGTAGTTTGGCAAAGCTTTGCTACTGTAGGTACTTTAAAACCCCATTCACGGGCTTTCTCTAACATATGAAACTGAGAGTCTATATTCAAATTTCTACCTACTATGCTATATAACAAACACTCTAACGGTCTTTGTGCAACGGCACTACTATCTTGAAGCTTTAAACTACCCGACGCTGTATTTCTAGGGTTCATGTAAGGATCTTCACCATTTGCCACTCGTTCTTCATTCATTTTCATGAATCCCTCGAACGGTAATACAATCTCTCCTCGTATATCAAACTTCTCTGGGTAATCTCCCTTTAATTGTAATGGAACCGATTTAATGGTTTTGATATTATTAGTAACATCATCTCCTTGGATTCCGTCGCCACGGGTAACTGCTTTTACCAGCTTCCCTTTTTCATAGGTTATACTGATAGATGCACCATCATACTTTAACTCGCACGTAAATGCAACGGGCACATCACCTAGGTTACGCTGTATACGTTTCTCCCAATCTTCTAAATCCTCTTTGGAGTACGAATTATCCAAAGAATACATTCTATGTTCATGTACTACGGTTGCAAAATTCTTGGTGATCATACCACCAACACGAAGTGAAGGGGAACTTGCATCATAGAATTCTGGATGCTTTGCCTCCAGCTCTTGCAATTCTTTCAATTTCATATCGAACTCATAATCAGAAATGGTCGGATTATCCAACACATAGTAATTATGATTATGCTCTCGTAACTCCTTTCTTAGTGCTTCTATTTTTGCTTTCATATACCTTAAAGCTGCTCTTTATTAATCCATTTTGGTGTTGGTAACGGAATGTAATTTTCCATTTTCTTTAGCAATGTACCTATATCATCGTCTACCAAAATAGTATTTATATGTTCTTGTTTTACAAACCCTTCGTTGACCATGTCGTGCATCATCTTTAAAAGAGAATCATAAAAGCCGTTTGTATTTAATATACCTATTGGGTATTGATGCAGCCCCAATTGCGACCAGGTCAACATTTCAAAAAATTCTTCTAGAGTTCCAAATCCGCCAGGTAGCATTAGTATGCCGTCAGATAGGTCATGCATCTTCAATTTACGTTCGTGCATATTTTTGGTAACGATTAATTCTGTCAACCCCTCATGAAAAACTTCTTTCTTTTTCAAGAATACAGGAATGACACCTACTACTTTTCCGCCATTGTTAAGAACTCCTTCAGCTACTTTACCCATGATGCCTATTTTAGCTCCACCATACACCAACTGAATAGCTTTCTTTGCGAAAGTCTCGCCCAATTCATATGCCTTTGACCCAAATACAGCATCGACACCTTCACTACTACCGCAAAACACTACAATACTTTTCATTTTCTTATTCCTTTTATCATGCGGTCATTATCAAACATATCTTTTCGCAACTCAATAGTCTTAAAATTAGATTCTTCTAATAACTGCTTAGTTTCTTCGCCCAAATACTGATTGATTTCTAAATACAAACAACCATTTTCGTTTAAATGCTCAGCTGCAAAATTAACTACTGCGCTATAAAACTTTAATGGGTCTTCGTCTGGTACAAAAAGGGCTAAACTAGGTTCATGGTCTATGACATTATTATGCATTTCTGCTTTTTCTAATTCTCGCACATATGGCGGATTAGAAATAATGATATCAAATTTTTGATGTAATTCTATTGCTGAGGTTTCCGTATTCAAAGACAGCATATCTGCTTTAAAAAACTTTACGCCAGCACTAAGCAATTCGTTATTTTCCACAGCTACTTTTAAAGCATCCGTAGAAATATCTAATCCGAATACTTTTGCATCCGTAAGGTTTTTATCCAAAGAAATTGGAATACAACCGCTACCGGTACCCATATCTAAAATGGCCAGCGCTTTTGCTGCAGTTTTTAAATCATCTAAAATCCAACGAACCAACTCTTCGGTTTCTGGTCTGGGTATTAATACATGTTCATTGACCTTAATATCTAGGTCCATAAAATATGCTGTACCGATAATATGTTGAATAGGTTTCTCTAGTTTTAATTCAGATAAGGCTTGAAATATAACAGTCTCTTGCTCTTTGTCAATAACCAGCTCTGGCTGAATCGCTAATACAAAGCGTTCTAAATCAAAATAATGCTCAATAAGTAAATAGAAAAAGCTATCTACTTCCTCCTTACCATAAATAGCATCTAATTCTAAATGAAAAATGTTTTTAATTTCTTTAAGCAGCACCTTTAAAATGTTTTTAGCATGAATACGGGGCACGAGTAATGACCTGTATCGCCCATTCTGGCATCTATATATTCAAAGCCCATTTTCTTGTATAATTTTTGAGCAGCCTCCATATTTGGCATGGTCTCTAGATAGCAGGCATCAAAACCGTATTCTTTGGCACGTTCTAAACAAACGGTAATCATTTTATGACCTACACCCTTACCTCTCGCCTCTTTTAAAAAGTACATTTTCTGTAGCTCACATACATTACCGTCATAATTGTCTAACTGCGCAACACCGGCACAACCTAAAATAGAACCATTAATTTCTGCTACAAAATAAGTCGCCTTAGGTTTCTCATAATGCTCAAACATGCTATCTAATGAAGGATCCTCATAAGCTGTGCCTACTTTTGGCACACCCATGTCTGCCAATACTTGTCGTATAACTTTGGCTACTTGCGGGTTATCTTCTTTTCTAATTTCTCGAATTATGACATTTTCCATGGGAACAAGACAATAGGTTTTAAAGTACTATTTTTGAGGTGTGAAGATACGTGATATGCGTATAATGTTAAAGTTTGATGTCCAATAATAATCTAGATTACAATAATTCGATGCCTTTACAAAGTGATGCGCTTTCTGTCGATGATACCTATATGCTTCGTTGTATACAAATTGCAAAGAACGGATTAGGTACTACTGCGCCCAACCCTATGGTTGGTGCCGTAATTGTGCATAACGGTAAAATTATTGGCGAGGGATTTACTAGTGCGTACGGTGGCTCTCATGCTGAGGTAAATGCTATTAACTCTGTTTCTGATGTTTCCCTTTTAAAATCATCTACCATTTATGTAACCCTTGAACCTTGTTCGCATTACGGTAAAACTCCGCCTTGTGCAGATTTGATTGTTAAAATGGGAATACCTAAGGTTGTTATCGGATTGAAAGACCCACATGAAAAAGTTGCAGGTAACGGAATCAAAAAATTAGAAGCTGCAGGATGCGTAGTTAAAGTAGGTGTTCTACAAAAAGAATGCGAAGAACATCATAAACGCTTTCTCACCTTTTTCACTAAAAAACGACCATATATTATTTTAAAATGGGCAGAAACAGCTGACGGATTTATCGCTCCTAAATCTGTAAAACGCGGTGAAGAAAAGAAGCCCTATTGGATTACCAACACCAAATCGCGACAATTAGTACATAAATGGCGCAGTGAAGAGGCTGGTATTTTAGTAGGTACAAATACAGTCTTGGCTGACAATCCGCAATTAAACCTAAGAGATTGGGCTGGTAAAGCACCTGCACGCATTGTTTTAGATAGAAGCTTAAAGATTACTTCAGATTATCACGTTCTCGACGGAAAACAAAGGACCATCGTCTGCACCGAAATAACTGATTGCAAAAATGATGTAGCCGGTATAATCTATAAAGTCTTAGATTTTAAAGTTGACTTACCACAACAATTATGCACTTTAATGTTTGAAGAGCAGATACAAAGTGTCATAATCGAAGGTGGCTCACAAACACTACAAAGTTATATTGACGCTAACCTATGGGATGAAGCTCGAATTTTTAAAGTAGCGAATAATTTCACAGAAGGTATTGCTGCGCCAAAAGTTGTAGGGCGTACACAACAACAAGTTCAAATTTTAACCGACCAACTAACCATAGTACGAAATGATTAAAAACATCATATTTGATTTTGGAGATATCTTCATTAATCTTGATAAGCAAGCCCCTTTATTAGAAATGGCAAAATTCGGATTCACCGAATTGACTCCTGAATTAGATACTATTTTCAAAGAATATGAAATGGGTTTGATGGAGTCTGATGAATTTGTAAATAGACTTCGGTCAATTTTCCCCAATACTACTAAAAATCAAATTAAAGACGCATGGAATTCTATTATCTTAGACTTCCCTGAAGACAGACTTAAATTCATTGAAAAACTAAAAAGCGATAATCAGTATCGATTATTCTTATTGAGTAATACAAACGACCTGCATATAGACAAAGTGAAAGAATCGATGGGATTGGAAAGGTTCAATAGGTTCAAAAATTGTTTTGAGGTTTTCTATCTATCACAAGAAATGAAAATGCGCAAACCTAATGTAGACATATATGAGTTTGTCTTAAATGAAAATAAATTAAATGCAAATGAAACCTTCTTTTTAGATGATACTAAAGAAAATACGGATGCCGCGTCTAAACTAGGTATACATTGCTGGAATCTTCAAATAGGTAAAGAAGATGTTCTTGAAACTTTAAGCCACCTCTAAATGATTTATTTAGCGTTTAGCATTCTATTTTCAAGTCTAATTTTCGTCATTTTTAAATTGTATGCCAAATATCAGGTTCAAACGATATATGCTATAATTACCAATTACTTTGTTGCTTGCACCGTAGGTGTCATTTATTATAATGAGCCAATACACCTTGCTGAAATACCACAGAAAAGTTGGTTTTGGGGAAGTGTCGCCTTAGGTCTTCTTTTCATACTAATATTTAACTTGATGGCAGCAACCTCTCAGAAACTAGGAGTCTCTGTTGCATCGGTTGCCACTAAGATGTCACTTACCATACCTGTTTTATTCGGAGTTTTCTTCTATAAGGAGAAACTAGGAGTATTAGAAATTATAGGGATCGTTCTAGCCTTACTAGCCGTTTATTTCACCTCATTAAAAGAGCAAAAAGTAAAAGCTGAAAAATGGGCTTTCGCATTACCTGTTTTAGTTTTTCTTGGTTCGGGAACTATAGACACCAGCATAAAATACTTTCAAGATGCTCATATGCCCGAAGAGGAATATGCCTTATTCTCGGCAACAGTCTTTTTATCTGCAGGTATTTTCGGATTACTTTTCATCGCATTTAAATCTACCCAACAGCGTCTAAAAGTAAATTTTAAAAATATTATTGGTGGTATTTGTTTGGGTGTACCTAATTACTTCTCCATTTATTTTTTACTTAAAGCATTACAACACCCAACATGGAACAGCGCTTCTGTTTTCACAATTAATAATGTGGCAATTGTAATGTTCTCTACTTTATTGGGCATAATACTGTTTAGAGAGCGCCTAACGGCTAAAAACTGGTTCGGTATAGGATTGGCTATCTTTAGTATAATTCTAGTTGCTTTTGGTCAGCAACTAATGACTTTTATTTAAAAATTACTTTTACATATATGGACGCCTATAAAACAATCTCTAAACCATCTGAACCTATTTTGTTCAAAGAACGGAAGAGCAAGTTTTATGGCTATTGCTTTCCGGTTACCGATGAAGATGTCGTTAAAGAACATATAGAGGCACTTAAAAAAGAATACCCCACTGCAAACCATGTATGCTATGCCTGGCAAATGGGTATTGAAACCAAATCGTATCGTGCTAATGATGATGGGGAACCAAACAACTCTGCCGGTATGCCCATTTATGGGCAATTGCAGTCTTTTGATGTAACGAATACATTGGTTGCCGTTGTTCGTATTTTCGGCGGAACTAAATTAGGTGTCGGCGGATTAATTAGTGCTTACAAAGAAGCTGCAAAGTTAGCTTTAGAAAATTCCAAAATAGTTACTAGAGTTTTGCAACAACAATTATCGGTGACATTTGAGTATTCAGAAATGGATATTGTAATGCGATTGGTAAAAAAACACCAACTCAATATTGTATCGCAAGATTTACATTTAAAATGTAAAATGGTGCTATCGGTTAATAAAAGTGATTTCAAAAAGACAACGAAACTTTTAAAGGCGCATCACAAATTAGAAATTAAAGAAATTGACTAATTTCTAATACTCCAATTTATCTAAAAGTATTTGCGGACATTTAGTAGGTCTATTGCGCTTCATATCCATAAACACCAAAACTGTATTCGCGGTCGCTAACAAATCTCCTGCTTCATTTAAAATTTCATAGTCAAATTCAATTCGAACAGCCGGCTTTTTAGTCAAAATAACCTTCACTGTAATTAAATCATCATACAGAGCTGGCTTTAAATATTTTATTGACAAACTTATTACTGGAAGCATAATTCCACCTTCCTCCATGCTTTTGTAAGAAATACCTAACGACCTTAACCATTCAACTCTTGCCAACTCTAAATATTGAGCATAATTGCCATGATAGACAACGCCCATCTGGTCGGTTTCACTATATCTAATTCGAAAAGAAATTTCGTTTGTACGCATTTATATGAAGTAAAAAGTATATATTTAAAAGCTCCCCTATTGAGTGAGCGAACATGCGAAAAAAAAAGGTCAAATTCAATGACTATCGATTTTTTTTTTCAATAAATTGTTCACATATTTGCCCAAGTTGAAAGAGAACCTATATTGATTTTTTATAATCACCTATAGTTCAACACTAACCATTAAAAGTGAAAATTTTATTATGAGTGTTACTGCAAATTCCGTCTGGAAAAACTGTTTGGTGTTTATAAAGGATAATATCCAACCGCAGGCATTCAAAACTTGGTTTGAACCTATCAAACCTGTTAAGCTATCTGAGAACGCATTAAGTATTCAAGTGCCTAGTAAATTTTTTTACGAGTGGCTAGAAGAACATTACGTTAAACTTTTGAAAGTTGCCCTGACTAAAGAATTGGGAGAAACGGCAAAGTTGGTGTACATAATTAGAATGGAAAACACTTACGGTAATAAAGAACCTTTTACCGAAAAGATACCAAGTTCTAACAGAGGTGCCATGGCTGCTCAAGAAATGGATGTTCCAATTAAATCTAAAAATCCTGAATTACGTAATCCGTTTGTAATTCCAGGTATTAGAAATATTAAAATAGAATCTCAGTTAAACCCTAATTACAATTTTGATAACTTTTTAGAAGGTGATTCTAACCGTTTGGCAAGATCAGCCGGTATGGCGGTTGCTAACAAACCAGGTGGCACATCTTTTAATCCGTTATTAGTTTTTGGTGGTGTTGGACTTGGAAAAACACACTTAGCGCATGCTATTGGTGTTGAAATAAAAGATAAATATCCAGAACGTACCGTACTTTATATTTCTGCTGAGAAATTCACGCAACAATATATCGAGTCAGTTAAAAAGAATACTCGAAATGATTTTATTCATTTCTACCAATTAATAGATGTGTTGATTATTGACGATGTACAATTCTTATCAGGTAAATCTGGTACGCAAGATGTATTCTTCCATATTTTCAACCACTTGCATCAAAACGGTAAGCAAGTAATACTTACTTCTGATAAAGCTCCTGTAGATATGCAGGATATCGAACAACGCTTACTTTCTCGTTTTAAATGGGGATTATCTGCAGAACTGCAGAGTCCTGATTACGAAACAAGAATTTCCATCTTAAAGAACAAGTTATATAGAGATGGTGTTGAAATACCTGATGACATTATAGAATATGTTGCTAAACATATTAAAACAAATATTAGAGAATTAGAAGGTGCTATTATTTCTTTGATCGCACAGTCTACCTTAAACAAAAGAGAAGTTACTATCGAACTTGCCCAACAAGTTGTTGAGAAATTCGTAAAAAATACCAAACGAGAAGTTTCAATCGACTACATACAAAAAGTAGTCTCAGATTACTTTGAAATGGATGTAGCAACTTTACAGTCTAAAACAAGAAAAAGACATATTGTACAAGCAAGACAATTAGCAATGTTCTTTGCCAAAAAATTTACTAAAGCTTCATTAGCAAGTATAGGTTCGCAAATTGGCAAAAGAGATCACGCTACTGTTTTACATGCTTGTAAAACTGTCGACAACCTTGCAGAAACCGATAAGCAGTTTCGTAAATATATAGACGACCTAACTAAGAAATTTTCTTAAAACTTACGTTACATGAAGGTGTTGATGGTTTGCCTAGGTAATATATGTAGGTCACCATTGGCTGAAGGTATATTAAAAAGTAAGGTCGATACTACCAAAATATTTGTTGAATCTGCCGGTACAGCTGGTTATCATATTGGCAAAGCACCAGACCCAAGATCTATTAAAGTAGCCAAAGAACATGGCATAGATATTAGTTTACAAGTTTGCCGAAAATTTACTGTTTCAGATTTTGATTCTTTTGATATCATATATGCCATGGATAAAAGTAACTATGGTAATATAATTGATTTAGCAAGAAATAAAGCAGATGCCCAAAAAGTGAAGCTTATTTTAAACGAAATAAGTTCTTCAGACAAAGAAGTTCCAGATCCATATTATGATGCCGAAGACGGATTTGAACATGTTTTTCAAATGATTAATCAAGCTTGCGATAGTATAGCCGCAAGACTAGAAAGTAAATAACCTTAAAGCAAGCCCACGAGACATTCCTAGTAGAACAACTATAATATTTCGATGTAAGCCCTGAATCATTTAAATCTCGATTATCAAGTAAATAGTAATGAGCACACAAAACGGAAAAATAGGGAAGGTATATTTAATACCAACAACATTGGGCGATATGCCCCCATTAGAAGTTTTACCCATTTCAATAAAGCAAACTATTGAGAAATTGGACCACTATATCGTTGAAAACGAAAAAACCGCTCGACATTTCATAAAAAAAATCAGCCCCAGAAAATCGCAACCCAGCCTAAAACTATTTGCTTTAAATAAGTTTACACTGGCAGAAGAAATTCCTAGTTTTCTAAATCCTTGTTTAGAAGGTTATGACGTAGGCATACTTTCTGAAGCTGGTTGCCCCGGTATTGCAGACCCAGGTGCAGCAGTAGTCAAAATTGCACACGATAAGAATATACAGGTTATTCCCTTAGTTGGGCCATCTTCTATTCTCTTGGCATTAATGGCAAGTGGTATGAACGGTCAAAACTTTGCATTTAATGGTTATTTACCTATTGATGGCGCCGATCGTAAAAAACATATTAAAAATTTAGAGCGTAGGTCAAAAGAAGAAGACCAATCGCAGGTGTTTATCGAAACGCCTTATAGAAATAATAAAATGCTAGAAGAGTTGATTAAAACCTTAGCACCTAGTACTAGAATTTGTGTAGCCGCCGATATTACCTTACCAACGGAATATATTAAAACAAAAACTGCCATAAACTGGAAAACAGAGAATGTAGACCTACACAAAAGACCTGCAATTTTTATTATTCAAGCATAAAAAAACCTTGACAACGAATTGCCAAGGTTTCACATTTTCATATCTACTTAAACTTTTAAATTCTTGGATTACGTTTTGCTTCTATCATAGAAACATCGTAGCCAGAAAACTTTTTCATATAGTTGGAAATACTGGTACCATAACCATCGGTAATTTCCATTCTACCATGTGATCTTAGATATAATTTCACATTACCTGCACCTGCTAAATGGGCGGCTGCCAGAATACCAGACTCCGTAACTTCTACACCATTCATTCGTACACCTACGTAACGCTTAATATCCTTTCTAAGAATCCACTTGTTACGAGATGTATTTATATGAAAAACTTTCTCTTGCAATACAGGATTGCTTAAAAACTGATTTCCATCATATACACCAACTAGTTCTAAGGTGCTCAACCCAAATTGATATTTCCCCAAATACCCAAAAGTATTGGTAACAAAATAGTTACCCTGAGACTCTTTAAAAGCTAATGCTTCTTTAAAGCCTATAAATTGACTGCCAAGAAAAGGGGGAGCGATTTGATAATTTGATAAAAGAGCTTCGTCTTGAGGAAACGAAACCATAATAGGGTTTTTAACTTTTAGCTGCTCTGGCACTTTAACCGTAAAAGGTTTAAAGCCATAACCAGATAAAATAAACATCACAATAAGAGGACAACTTGCTAATATCCATCTTCTCATACCATATATTTCTTAAGACCTACAGCGACTATTATTGCTTGCTTAAATTTCTGAGGCAAAGGTAAACCCGAAATTTTAAGAGTTTAAGAAGGTTCTGTTAAAAGAATACATATTTAGTTAAGAAGTTCTAAAATTCGGTTGAAAGTTTATCTATTGATTTTTTGAGCATTGATCCATCGGATGTACTGCTCTTTATTTCGGTTGTGCTGCGCTAAATTCTCTGCAAACATGTGATAACCGAACTTTTCTACATTAGCCACAAAATAGTAGTAATTATGTTTTTTAGGGTTCAAAACAGCATCTATTGCCGTAATATCGGGCATTGCAATAGGGCCTGGTGGCAAACCTGCATACTTATATGTGTTATATGGCGAATCCATTTCCAGATCCCTATACAGGACTCTTTTAATTATAGTATCGAAATTTCCGGTTTCTTTTTTGATAGCATATATTACCGTTGGATCAGCCTGTAACAACATTCCTTTTCGTAGCCTATTTAAATACACCCCAGCAACTGTTGGTCTTTCGTCTACTTTTGCCGTTTCTTTATGCACAATCGATGCCAAGGCAATTACTTCATTAGGTTTTAAGCCAAGTGCACTAGCTTTCTCTTTACGTGTATCAGTCCAGAAACGATTATATTCCTTTAACATTCTTGCTCTAAAAGATTCTGCCGAAGTGTTCCAAAAGAACTCATAACTGTTCGGTATATAAAGTGATATTTTATTAGCGTCATCAAAACCATTTGCTTTCATAAAATCTTTATTGTCGAATGCTGCAACTAACGATGTACTATCCGCCTCAATTTGACTTGCAATTCTACCCGCCAGATCATATATATTTTCTTGATTGTTAAAAGATACTTTTACCGGTATATTTCCGCTACGCAATGAGTTTACTATCTCATTGTTATTCATACCCTTACCTAACTTATACTTACCTGCTTTGATTTTATTTAAATATCCTTTTCTATCTGCTGCAGATTCAAATGAACTAAAATCTTTTACAAGTGGCGTAAGTTGTTCTTCTAAATCACTAATTGTAGCATCGGTAGGTATAAAAACTATAGCTTCATCATTGTCAAAACTAGTATTGGGAGTGAAAAAGGTACGATATGCTAAATACCCAAAAATTCCGCCACCTATTAATCCCACAACTACTACACCTAATAATATACGCTTGATGCTCATTAATTATTTATTTTTTGTAATAAAACTTCATTCTTAAACATACCCTTAAATCTTACCCAATCTTTCTTCATTCCAACTTCTTGAAAACCCAACTTTTTAAACAAATGTAAGCTTGGCGCATTTTCTTCTAAAATATTGGCATAAACTTGCCTTAAGCCTAAAACTTCAAACAAGTAATTGCACAGCAACGTTACTGCTTCTGCCCCTGCTCCTTTATTTCTTTGATTTTCATTGAGAATAATAATGCCGATACCAGCTCTCTTATGGTTTGGTTCAAAATCAAAAACATCAATTAAACCAATTGCTTGATGCTCTTGCGAACATATCACTAAACGCAATTGCTTAACATCATAAATATCTCGATGGGCATTATCAAGATAGAGTTGTAATACATCTTTTGAATATGGAGTTACGGTACCGCTTACCTCCCAGACTTCGGTATTGTTCTCTAGTTCATATAGAAAATCGAGGTCTTTTTGTTCTAAAGCCCTTAGATAAATCTGTTCTCCTTTTAATGTTACCACAACATCTCTCCTTTAAATACTTGTCTTGCTTCTCCTTTTAAATAGATATCGCTATACGAGCCTTTATTTTCTTGAAAAGTAACCTCAAGATTACCACCAAGCGCGTTTACAGCAATAGTCTTTTTCGATGTTTTTCCTAGATGATACATGCCTAAGGCAACTGCCGTTACACCTGTTCCACATGATAAGGTTTCATCTTCAACTCCGCGTTCATAAGTTCTAATATCAAATCCGCCTTCAGCATTGGCTTCTACAAAATTAATATTACTCCCTTTTTCTCCATAAATACCATAACGCATACGCGCACCTTCTTTTACAACATCAAAAGACTTTAAATTTTTTACTATTTGAACATGATGGGGCGAACCTGTATTCATAAACAGCGCATTTGGTTTCTCTTTTACCTGACTCACATCTGTCATTTTAAGACTTACGACATCACCTATAATAGTTGCTTCGTGCAAACCATCTACAGCAATAAATGTGGTATCCTTTTTTATAATATCAAGAAAATGAGCGAAGGCAACAATGCATCTTCCGCCATTACCACACATACTTCCTTCTTTTCCATCTGCATTAAAATAGACCATTCGAAAATCGGTATTCTCGTCATTTTCTAATAAAATGAGTCCGTCAGAACCTACTCCGAATCTTCTATGGCAGATTTTAGCGATTAACGCATTATCATGTTTTGGAAATTGCCCATTGCGATTATCGACCATCACAAAATCATTACCCGTACCTTGATATTTATAAAATATATTTTTCATGCTTAACTAAAGCCTCAAAGATAGCATATAAATAGGTTTTTTTTGGTAGTTAAAAAGTAGTTAAACGCTTATCAAATACCGCAAAAACGAGTAATTTTGTGTAGAATATGTTAAAACTTTAATGAATATGAAAAGAATAGCAAGTCTATTATTTGTATCTGTTTTTGCAGGTGCAATTACATTGGGCGCTTACAAACTATTTTTCGAGAAGGAAAATTTTATAATTATTAGCCAAGAGAACAATAGTGGTGTTGTAAATGCTAGTTATACCCCGACATCTGCAAGAGGTGCCGGAATTAACGAAGTTGATTTTACCAGTGCCGCTGAGAATACTGTAAATGCAGTGGTGCACGTTAAAAACATTACACTTAGCAAAGGACCAACAACTATATTCGATATCTTTTATGGTACTGGCGGTAATGCCGTACCACAAGTTGGTACTGGATCGGGAGTAATTATTTCTTCTGATGGATATATTGTTACCAATAACCATGTCATCAATAAAGCTACACAATTACAAGTTACCCTTAATAATAATAGAACCTATAAAGCAGAGCTTATTGGTACTGACCCAAATTCTGACATTGCTCTTATAAAAATTGATACAGATGAAAAGTTACCTTATTTAGCTTTTGGTGATTCTGATCACACAAAAATAGGCGAATGGGTATTGGCAGTAGGCAACCCTTTTAATCTTACTTCTACAGTAACCGCTGGTATTGTAAGTGCAAAAGCTCGTAATCTCGGAAAAAATCAGTCATTCATTCAAACCGATGCGGCTGTAAATCCAGGTAATTCTGGCGGTGCATTAGTGAATACTAATGGAGATTTAGTAGGTATTAATACTGCTATTACTTCACAGACGGGATCTTATGTTGGCTATTCTTTTGCCGTTCCTAGTAATATTGCCAAAAAAGTAGTTCAAGATATTTTGGAATACGGTAATGTTCAGAAAGGATTTATGGGAATAAGTCCTGCTCCAATAAATACCAGAGATGCTATTGAAAAAGGCATCAATAATATCGACGGCGTATTTATTGAATTGGTCGAAGAAGAATCTGCAGCGCAAGAAGCAGGAATTGTTGTCGGCGATATCATAAAAAAAGTCGATGAAATTGATGTGCATAAATATCCAGATTTATCCGGATACCTTTCTACAAAAAGACCAGGAGACACTTTAGCCTTCGTTATTGATAGAGACAAAGAACTTATAACCTTACCATTAGTTTTGAAAGAAAGACAAAAATTGGTTGTGCCTGAAATGGGCTTAGAGGTTAAGAACCTTACCGAGCACGATAAAAAAGTTTACAAAACAACATCGGGAGTAAAAATCACCGGCGTACCTGAAAGATACAGAGGCTATGGTTTATCTGAAAAGGTTATCGTTAAGGTTGACGATTATGAGATTGGAAATATTGACGACGCATATACCGCCTTCGGTGCTATTTCTAAATACGGAAAAACGGTAATTGTTATGGTTGGATCCAATGGCGAACGAGATCGACTAATCTTCCAATAAAAAAATAACCAAAAAATACAGCCTTCGTAAAAACGAAGGCTTTTTTTTGAAAAATATTTATTTTAAGTGGTTAATTTTTCTAGTTTTGTGCGAATTATAAAAATAATCAACTAATTATGGCTCCACAAACCACTTTTGAAAAAGAGCTGGCATTTCAAGCAGACCGTAGAAAAGCTACAACTGAATTTATTAAAATCGTTAGCGATTTATGGTATGATAAATCCATTGAAATTGTCCTTTTTAAAAATCAGGTTATTGACAAAAATGTAAGTGACATCATTCATTTACACGAGTATGCTGGTGAATTCGTACAAAAACCAATATCAATTTTTGATTCGGTTGAAATTTTACGGTCCATCTCAGATATGCTTTTACCACCTTCTAAATTAGATATCGGTAAATTAACATACGAATACCATTCTGATTCCAATATCTTAAATAATGTAAAATCTTTTGTAATTGATAAATTACACGCTGCGCAAGATTTTAAAAGCATTGAACCCAAAGATGTTGTTCTATACGGCTTTGGACGTATAGGCAGATTAGTTGCCAGAGAATTAATGTCTAAAACTGGTAAAGGAAATCAACTTCGATTAAGAGCTATCGTGGTAAGAGGTAAGCCTAGTATTGAAAATCTTGAAAAAAGAGCCAGCTTACTTAAAACAGATTCAGTTCACGGTATTTTTAATGGTACGGTTAAGGTTGATTATACTAATCTTAAATTAATTATTAATGGCACAACGGTGCATGTCATTTATGCGAACATGCCAGAAGAAATTGACTATACTGAATATGGTATAAATGATGCTTTGGTTATCGATAACACCGGCGCATTTAGAACTAAAGAACAGCTAGAAAGACACCTACAGTCAAAAGGAGCGATAAAAGTGCTATTGACAGCACCCGGCAAAGAAGTTGCAAATATTGTACACGGTGTAAATCATTTAGAATATGACCCAGATGAAACCGAAATATTTTCAGCCGCTTCATGCACGACGAATGCCATAACCCCTATTTTAAAGGCTATCGAAGAAACATTAGGAATAGATAAAGGACATTTAGAAACTATTCACGCATACACGAACGATCAAAATTTGGTCGATAATATGCATGGCAAATACAGAAGAGGTCGTGCTGCCGCACTTAATATGGTCATAACAGAAACAGGAGCTGGCCAAGCCGTTACAAAGGCATTACCGTCATTAAAAGGTAAATTGACATCTAATGCCATTCGTGTACCTGTACCAAACGGATCATTAGCTATTTTAAATCTTGATGTTAAACAAAAGACTTCTCTTGAAGGTGTAAACACCATGATAAAAAAATATGCTCTTGAAGGTGATTTAGTAGAGCAAATTAAATACTCGTTAGATAAAGAATTGGTATCCTCTGACATTATTGGTACTTCTGCACCGTCTATTTATGATAGTATGGCGACAATTGTATCTGAAAGTGGCAAAAATATTATTCTGTACATCTGGTATGACAATGAATATGGCTATTCGCACCAGGTTATTCGTTTAGCGAAGTATATTGCCAAAGTTCGTCGTTTTACATATTACTAATTTTTTTAAAATATAACATCTATTTGTTGATATGCTACGTAGTTAAATAAACGTTTTTTAGCATTGACTTTTTTTTATAGTATGATAATTATAAAGTACTTTAGTCAACTCTAAATTATTCAAATTAACCTAAGAATCTATTAAATGAAATTCTATAGAATACTATTGCTACTGGCATTACTACTGGCTAGTAACCTACAATTTGCACAAGACACTGAAGAAGAGGACGATAAACTGTCTTTAGACGAAGGTCCTATTAGTAACCAATTCGATTTTATTGCTAAGCGATCAGGTAATTATAGAGCTGATGGTATTAGATATGAAGTAGTAAAAGAAACCAATCTTTTTAAAATTCGCGAGAATGTTTTGGATTCTATAGCGGCCATGAATAAAAAAACTGGCGAGCTTAAGGCGACGATTGCAGAACATGAGACAACAATTACGTCTTTAAATAATAAGTTAGAGGAAACTACAACTAATTTAGGCGCTGTTACCGAAGAAAAAGATAGTATGTCATTTTTAGGACTACCTGTTTCTAAAGGATCATATAATTTTGTTCTATGGACGATTATTGGGGCATTGTTTCTAACACTTGGCTTCTTCATCTATAAATTTAGAAATAGTAATATTTTGACTCAAGAAGCAAAACAAAATCTTTCTGAACTAGAGGTTGAATATGAAGACCATAGAAGAAGATCCCTAGAGCGCGAGCAAAAAATCAGTAGGCAACTACAAGATGAGATAAATAAACAGAAGAAAACTAAATAACTAAAAGCTCCTTAACGGAGCTTTTTTTTTGATATGAAAAATATACGAAGAATTATAGCAGCAGATATTATCGATATTATTTCTCTTTTCGATGGGTACAGAGTATTCTACAAAATGAAATCAGATACCGATGCTGCAGCCAAATTTCTAAATGATAGAATTACAAAAGAAGAGTCTATTATTTTCGCAGCTTACGAAGACAACAAAGCTGTTGGCTTCGTTCAGCTATATTACACGTTCTCATCGGTGAGTTTAGAGAAATCATTAATTCTAAATGATTTATTCGTAGATGTAAAGTATAGAGGGGAATCTATTGGTGAACAGTTATTGTTAAAAGCACAAGAATTTTGTAAAATGAATAATTACAAAGGACTCGCATTAGAAACCGCCATTGACAATCCGGCTCAAAAATTATATGAGAAATTAGGATGGGTAAAAGATTACCACGCTTTTCATTACTTTTGGCAGGCTAAATGATGATGCAAATTAAAAGATGCGAATAGATATTATTACCGTATTGCCCGAGTTACTTACCAGCCCCTTTGAAGCCTCTATTTTAAAAAGAGCTATTGAAAAAGGATTGGTAGAAGTCCACTTTCACAATCTTAGAGATTATACCGACACGAAGTACCGTAATGTCGATGATTATCAATTCGGTGGCGGAGCCGGAATGGTGCTTATGATAGAGCCTATAGACAAATGTATAACCGATTTAAAATCGCAGCGCGATTACGACGAGGTTATATATATGACGCCAGATGGCACTACCTTAAATCAAAAAATGGCAAACACCCTATCGATGGTCGAGAATATAATAATTCTATGTGGTCATTATAAAGGTGTTGATCAGCGAGTAAGAGATGCATTTATCACTAAAGAAATATCCATTGGAGATTATGTACTTTCTGGAGGAGAATTGGGTGCCGCGGTATTATGTGACGCTATAATTAGATTATTACCAGGGGTATTAAACGATGAAACATCTGCCCTAACTGATACTTTTCAAGACGGACTTTTAGCTCCACCAATCTATACGAGACCAGCTGAATATAAAGGAATGCATGTGCCCGATATTCTATTAAGCGGAAACTTTGGCAAGATTGAAGAATGGCGAGAAGATAAGGCGTACGAGCGTACAGTAAAGCTCCGCCCGGACTTACTTGAGTAGCTTAATTTTGATTATTAAAGAAAAACCATATAAATGCTTGTGTGTTTTAATTTAAATATTATTTTTGCACCCTGTTAGAACAACCTCTGACGATAATCGTGAATGTTGCTTTAATTTAATTCCTATTAACTATACAATGGAATCATTAATAAAATTTGTACAAGACGAGTTCGTAACTAAAAAAGATTTTCCAAAATTTTCTTCTGGTGACACAATTACTGTTTACTATGAAATTAAGGAAGGTGAAAAAACAAGAACTCAGTTCTTTAAAGGTGTTGTAATACAACGTAGAGGTTCTGGTTCAACTGAAACTTTTACTATTCGTAAAATGTCAGGTACTGTTGGTGTTGAGCGTATCTTCCCAATTAACTTACCTGCACTTCAAAAAATTGAAGTTAACAAGCGTGGCAAAGTACGTAGATCTAGAATTTACTACTTCCGTGAATTAACTGGTAAGAAAGCTAGAATTAAAGAGATTAGAGGATAAATTTCTCTTTCTAAATTATATAAAGCACCGTATTATTTTGATACGGTGCTTTTTTTATGAACAAAAGTGAATAACCCTTGTTCATAATGTGTTGATTAATAAAAGTTTACAAAAATAAGGTTTGAATTACTTTTTTTTGTAAATTAGAGTGTGGTTAAGAAATGAAAATGAGAAAATATTCATTTTATCGCCGCTACGAAGTTTACGTTCTATCGTATTATTGTTTGACCATAGATTTAATTATTATTAAATGGAGGTAAATTTTAAGCTTATTGGCTGTCGCTTTTAAAACTTAAAATTAATTGAATTTTAAAAAAACTATATATTAGGTTTTTAATCTTCCATGAAGACAATAAAAAAGAAATGATGTGTAGATGTTAGGTTACGTATCTGAGAATCGAAAAGCATTTTAAACGTTGAATTAGTGAAACGGATGCAATCAAGGGTTGCCGTTTTAATGAAAAATTAGAACAAACTGTCCGTAAACTATTTCTAAAAAGCCATATCATTGTATGCGTACATTGATATGGCTTTTATTATTTAACAAATCTATCTTCCTGACCTAAAATATTAAGACCTCTCCCCGCTTTCAAACTTTTAGAAAATCGTATATTTGTTCCGCTTAAATTAAAACAAACCGCAAATGTCCAAAATTTTTTATACCAAAACAGACGAGGCGCCTGCATTGGCAACGGAGTCTTTTTTACCTATTGTAAAAGCGTTCACTAAATCATCAGGAATCGAAATTGAAACTAAAGACATTTCTTTAGCTGGTAGAATAGCTGCTACTTTTCCCGAGTTTTTAACGAAAGAGCAACAGGTGTCCAATGATTTGGAAGAACTGGGCAATATGGCAAAACAGCCAGAAGCGAATATTATCAAATTACCTAACATAAGTGCTTCGGTTCCTCAATTGAACGAAGCTATAAAAGAATTACAGTCTAAAGGTTATAAATTACCTAGCTACCCAGATGAGCCTAAGAACGATGAGGAAAAAGAGATTAAGGCGAAATATGATAAAATAAAAGGTAGTGCAGTAAACCCAGTACTACGTGAAGGAAACTCTGACCGTAGAGCACCTAGAGCTGTAAAAAATTACGCAAAGCAAAATCCGCACAGTATGGGTGCTTGGAGCTCTAGCTCTAAAACGCATGTAGCCACAATGGGCGACGGTGATTTTCAGGCCAATGAAAAATCATTGACTTTGAACAATGCTACATCTGTACAAATTAAATTAGTCTCAGAAGGTTCTGAAAGCATCTTAAAAGACAACTTGGCTTTGCTTAAAGGCGAAATTATCGATGCTACGGTAATGAGCAAAACAGCTTTACTTGATTTCTTGAAGAAAGAAATAAAAGATGCTAAAGATAAAGGTGTTCTTTTTTCTGTGCATTTAAAAGCTACAATGATGAAAGTTTCTGATCCAATAATATTTGGGCATGTTGTAGAAACTTTCTTAAAATCTGTTTTTGAAAAGTATGCTGGCACTTTCGATAAATTAGGTATTAGCCCTAATGACGGTTTAGCTAGTTTATATCAGAAAATTGAAGAGCTTCCTGCAAGCGAAAAAGAGGCTATTACTAAAGATTTAGATGCAGCATTAGCGAACGGTCCTGAATTAGCAATGGTAAATTCTGATAAAGGTATTACCAATCTTCACGTACCAAGCGATATTATCATTGATGCATCTATGCCGGCAATGATCAGAAATTCTGGTCAAATGTGGAATAAAGAAGGTAAAGCTCAAGACACAAAAGCTGTTATACCCGACAGTAGCTATGCCGGTATTTACTCAGCAACTATAGATTTCTGCAAAGAGCATGGTGCATTTGACCCTACAACGATGGGTACCGTACCAAATGTTGGGCTAATGGCTCAAAAAGCGGAAGAATACGGTTCTCATGACAAGACTTTTGAAATCAAACAAAACGGAAAAGTTCAAGTTGTTGATTTAGAAAGTGGTAAGGTTATAATTGAGCACTCAGTAAGCGAGGGTGATATTTGGCGTATGTGCCAAGTAAAAGACGCACCTATTCAAGACTGGGTAAAATTAGCAGTATCAAGAGCTAAGGCTACTAATGATCCTACTATATTTTGGTTAGATAAAAATAGAGCACATGATGCCGAGCTGATTAAAAAAGTAAATACTTATTTAGCTCAAGAAGACACTAAAGGTTTAGACATTCAAATCATGTCCCCAATAAAGGCTACAGAATTTACTTTAAAAAGAATGAAAGCTGGTAAGGATACTATTTCTGTATCTGGTAACGTATTACGTGATTACCTTACTGACTTATTTCCTATTTTAGAAGTAGGTACTAGCGCGAAAATGCTTTCTATTGTTCCTTTAATGAATGGTGGCGGACTTTTTGAAACGGGTGCTGGTGGCTCTGCTCCAAAACACGTAGAGCAATTTTTAGAAGAAGGTCACCTTAGATGGGATTCTTTAGGTGAGTTTTTAGCTTTAGGAGTTTCGTTAGAATTCTACGGTGAGAAAAATGCAAACGCAGCTGCTAAAATTCTTGGTGATACTTTAGATAGTGCTACCGAGAAATTTTTATTAAACGATAAATCTCCTTCTAGAAAGGTTAAAGAAATAGATACCAGAGGTAGTCACTTCTTTTTAGCTAAATATTGGGCAGAGGCATTAGCATTGCAAGATGACAATGCTGAATTGAAATCCATATTTTCAAAAGTAAGCACAGAAATTAACAATAATGAATCTCAGATTCTTACTGAATTAATAGATGCTCAGGGTTCTAAACAAGAAATCGGTGGTTACTACAAACCAGATCCTATTCTAGTAGAAAAAGCAATGAGACCAAGTACAACTTTAAATAGAATTTTAGATTCCATTTAACCTAGTAAACTTCGTTACAAAACACCCTCAATACATTTTGAGGGTGTTTTTTTTGTAACAATTTTATGAAGCGAAATTTTCACAAGTATACATACGTAAAATACTAAAAAAAATCATTTCGATCAATCTTCTTGATCGAGTCTAATTTGTTTTAGGAGAGTCAGTAATTTCTAAGTATTTTTACAAAAAAATTGATGAAAGGATATTTACCAATTATTCTTACAACGCTGCTATGCCTCTCATTTTCATCATGGGGACAACAAAAATTTACCCTAAGCGGCACTATATCAGAATCTAGAAGTAACGAAACACTCATTGGTGTTACCATTGCTATACCTGAATTGAGTACAGGAGCAACTACAAATGAATATGGCTTCTATTCCATTACATTACCAGAAGGCACATATAAAGTTTTAATTAGCTCCTTAGGTTTTAAAGATGTTCTACAAGAAATAACCCTTACAGAAAATAGACGTTTAGATTATTTACTTGACGAAGAGGCAGAAGAATTAGAAGAAGTAGTGGTTACCGAAAATGTGGAAAAGATGGATATCAGAAAACCACAAATGAGCGTTAATACGTTATCAGTTGGTACCATCAAAAAAATACCGGTAATTCTGGGTGAAGCTGATGTCATTAAATCTATTCTATTGCTTCCTGGGGTTACAAATGCTGGTGAAGGTGCTTCGGGCTTTAATGTTCGTGGCGGCTCGGCTGATCAAAATCTTATTTTATTAGATGAGGCTATCATCTTTAACTCATCTCACTTATTCGGATTCTTTTCGGTTTTTAATCCTGATGCTATAAAAGATGTAAAACTTTATAAAGGCGGAATTCCCGCGCGTTATGGTGGTAGAGTTTCTTCGGTTCTAGATATTTTCCAAAAAGAAGGTAACAGCAAAGAGTTTAAAATGAATGGCGGTATAGGAGCCGTAGCGAGTAGACTTCTGGTCGAAGGCCCTATAAAGAAAGACAAAGCGGCTTTTCTAATTGGCGGTCGAGCTTCGTATGCCCATCTTTTTCTACCGCTGTTCGATGTAGATAATACGGCTTATTTCTATGACCTTAACACTAAATTAAACTACAGGATAAACGATAAAAATAATATTTTTCTATCCGGTTATTTTGGAAGAGATGTTTTTGGCATAAACGATAGCTTTGTAAATACCTACGGTAATTCTGTTGCTAATTTTAGATGGAACCATTTGTTTTCCGACAAGCTTTTCTCAAACCTTTCGCTGATTTATTCGGATTACTATTACGGATTGAAATTAGATTTTGTTGGATTCAACTGGAATTCAGGTATTCGTAATTTCAACATCAAATACGACCTAAAACACTACGCTACAGATAAGTTACAGGTAAACTACGGAGTCAATAATGTGTACTATCAATTTAATCCCGGTAAAATTGAACCAAGTAATTCCGAATCAGGAATTGTTGAAGAACAATTGATTCAAAAATACGCCAATGAATTTGCTGCCTATGTAGATTTTGAACATCGAGTAACCGATAATTTAAGCCTTGGCTATGGGTTACGTTTTAGCCACTTTATGAGGCTAGGTCAAGATGAACTAAATGTTTATGCCAATAACAATCCTGTTGAGTTTGATCCTTTTTTGCTGATTTATAAAGAAGCAGATCCTATTGATGTCATTAACCCTGATAGAGGTACCACAATATCTAACTTCAGTAATTTTGAGCCGAGAGCATCTTTATCTTACACCTTGAACGAGACTAGCTCTATAAAAGCTAGCTATACAAGATTAGCTCAATACTTACACCTACTTTCGAACACGAGCTCCCCTACTCCGCTAGATGTTTGGACACCTAGCGGACCGTTTACCAAACCACAGCTATTAGATCAATATGCTTTCGGATATTTCAAGAATATTGAAGATGCCGATTACTCTGTTGAAACTGAAGTTTTCTTTAAAGAGGTGCAAAATAGAATTGATTACATTGACGGTGCCAATTTAATCGCAAACAATGCTATCGAACAAGTAATTTTAAACGGAGAAGCCCGTGCTTACGGTCTGGAGTTTTTGTTACGAAAAAATGAAGGTAAACTTCAAGGCTGGTTAGCATATACCTTATCAAAATCTGAGCAGCGCACACCCGGTAGAGCATCTATAGCAGATAACGGTAGAAGTAATTTAGAATCAGGTATTAATTTTGGTAATTGGTACAACACACCTTACGACAAAACCCATGATGTATCTTTATTTTTAAATTACGATGTTAACGATAAATGGAGTTTCAGTAGCAATTTCACTTACCAAACAGGTCAACCTACAAATTACCCAATAGGTCAATTTCAATTTCAAGATTTAACGGTACCCTATTACGGACTTCGTAATACCCAAAGATTACCGGCTTACAATCGACTAGATCTCTCTGCTACGTTGACACCTAGAAAAAATAAGAATAGAAAAATACAGGGCGAATGGGTATTTAGCCTTTATAATGTTTACAACAGAAGAAATGCGGCGTCTATTAGTTTTAGACAAAATGATGATACCGGAGCCAATGAAGCTGTACGTACCTCAATTTTCGGAATCGTACCTGCTGTTACCTATAATTTTAAATTATAAGCCATGAGACGTTATTTGTTGATATTATTTGCCATTGCGTTTTGCATTTCTTGTGAAGACATTATTGATGTTGATTTGCCAGAAAATGAAACTAGACTTATCGTTGAAGGTGTTATTAGAGTTGACGTAACTCAAGAATATTTACCCATAGAGATAAAAGTTTCACAAAGTAGTTCGTTCTTCGAAGAGAACACTGTCGCGACTATTAAAAGTGCCATTATTTATTACGGAACCCCAAGAGAAGATGCCCCAGAGATTTTAGAAGGTGGCGGTATATCAAACTTAGCGGAAGTTGAAGCAGGTAGTGGTAAATGGGCGCCAGACCCTTCGTTTGATAGTGACCAACGAATTAGAGTAAGTAGCATTAATGAAGGTGATGTTTTTCAGCTGATTCTTGAAACAGATGAAGAACGCTATTTCGCAACTACAACTTATGTAAAATCTGTACCAATAGACTCATTAGAGCAAGGTGACGAAACTTTATTTTCAGGAGATGAAACCGAAATAATCGTAGCATTTACCGACCCTGCCGACAGTAATGATTTTTATTTATTAGATTTAGATTTCGGTGAATTTCTAGTTACCGAAGATGAGTTTTATCAAGGACAAACGTTTATATTCTCATACTTTTATGATAATGAACTCGAACTAAATACGAGCTCAGTAGTAAATATTAGTCTTATGGGTGTAGATGAATCTTTTTATAATTACATGAACCAAATCATCGTTCAGTCTGGTGGTGACCAAGGTCCGTTTCAGACGCCTGCAGCCACGGTTAGAGGTAATATAATAAACATTACCGGTGTTGATAATAATGAAGTTTTTGATAATGTAGAACGTTCAAATAATTACGCTCTGGGTTATTTCGCTATCGTAGAAGAATATAAAGACAGTATAGTAATTACCAACAATGAGACGAACTGATAAAGATTTACTGGTAACTGGTCTAAAACGCCTAGCCATAACCGTAGTGCTCATGTTTACAGCACCACTAGTACTTTGGCAAGCATTTAAAAATCAAGAACATTTTTTGTTCTGGCCAGTTTTCATTCTTGGATTGATTCTAGCCACCGTTGCAGTTTTTATGGGCTTTAAGGGCATTATGACTATTATGGATTCCATGTTCGGTAAGAAAATTAAATCGCGTTAATCTTTAGGTACTTTTGCGGTTCTCTTCCATTTATTATACAACTTATCATAATCATAATCGAGAACGGTTTCTTGCCGTTCAAGCTTGCCTTGAGAAAAGGCACGTTGTAAAATATCTTCAATTAAATAATCTTCCTCTATTAGATCTGGATGAAATTCTTCTTTAATACTAATACTAAAAAGTTTAGCTGTGGTATTGTACCAAAAGGCACGCCAACCATTGCGTAAGTCTTTGACCAAATCGAAAGCTGTAGTACCTGTTTGCCGATAAATTAACTTTACTAATATTTGACCTTCTGTACGGGTTAGCTTCTTTAATTCTTCAGAAAACTCTTCTTCAATAAATTTCTGAACTTTTTTGGTATATTTTTTACGTTTTCTTACGTTTTTCATAGCAGCTAAACTATCGTTCAACTCTACCAAACGTTCTGCCGCCATTTTAGCGTACGGATATACTTTTTGCGTTTTTCTGCGTAAAATGTAATACCGTAACTTGTCATCATATGATGAGAATTTGAGCTTACCAAAAACATATGCTTCCTCTAAAGCAATAGAATTTTGCGCCAGTGAATCACCAGCTATAATTATCATTTTTTCAGCAACTGAATCCAATTCCTGTTCCTCAACTTGGGCATTACCTAAAAGAATACCGGTTAAGATTGTAAAAAAGGCTAAAAAGTTATGTTTCATTACCATGAGCTAAACAAAAGTCCTGCCAAAATTAACGATTATTAAAGAAGGTTATTATTAATACAACGCTAATATTCTTAAGTTTGTATCTTAAACGTACATTGATGGCTGATAAAAAAATAATTACTAAAAAGTCACTAGACTTTTTTGAAAAATACTTGAATAATGCTGCTCCTACTGGTTATGAATGGGAAGGACAAAAAATATGGATGGATTACTTAAAACCATATGTAGACACTTTTATTACAGATACTTACGGTACCGCAGTTGGAGTTATTAATCCTGACGCTAAATATAAGGTTGTTATTGAAGGGCATTCAGATGAAATCTCTTGGTATGTTAATTATATTACAGATAACGGTTTAATCTATGTTATTCGTAACGGCGGTAGTGATCACCAAATTGCTCCTTCTAAATGGGTAAACATCCATACTAAAAAAGGAATTATTAAAGGTGTTTTTGGCTGGCCGGCTATTCATACCCGTAAAGGTGAAAAGGAAGAATTAGCCCCTAAATTGGATAATATCAGCATAGATATAGGTGCTAAAGACAAAGCTGAAGTAGAAAAAATGGGAGTTCACGTTGGTTGTGTTATTACATATCCTGATACTTTTCAAGTACTTAACGATGATAAATTTGTTTGTAGAGCAATAGATAACCGTGCTGGTGGATTTATGATTGCAGAAGTAGCGCGTTTACTTCACGAGAATAAAGTGAAACTACCTTTCGGTCTATATATAACTAATTCAGTTCAAGAAGAAATAGGTCTACGTGGTGCTGAAATGATTACGCAGACCATTAAACCCAATGTTGCAATCATTACAGATGTTTGTCATGATACTACAACACCAATGATCGATAAAAAGATACAAGGACATACCGAAATTGGAGCCGGACCAGTTATCTCATATGCTCCTGCTGTTCAAAATAAATTACGTGAGCGTATACTAGATACAGCTGAGAAGAAAAAAATTCCTTTTCAACGTATGGCTGCTTCTAGAGCAACTGGTACCGATACAGATGCTTTTGCTTATAGCAATGGCGGAGTTGCTTCAGCATTGATATCTTTGCCTTTACGTTACATGCACACTACGGTTGAGATGGTACATAAAGATGACGTAGAAAATGTAATTCGTTTAATTTATGAAACACTTCTAACAATTAAAGACGGAGAAACTTTTAGCTACTTCGAATAAATTTATATAATCCCTCTTTTATCGGAGGGATTTTTTTTGTTCTATGGATGAATTAATAGATATTTTAGATGCTGATGGCAACATGACGAATACAACCGCCATGAAGTCTGAAGCGCATAAAAACGGATGGTTTCATCAAACCGTTCATATATGGTTCTATACTTCGGATGGAGAAATTCTTATTCAACAACGCGGAAGAAAAAAGGATATTTATCCACTATTGTGGGATGTTTCGGTTGCAGGACATATTGGCGCCGGTGAAGACATCGTAACTTCTGCTTTACGAGAAGTACAAGAAGAAATAGGACTGAACATCGCTTCTTCTGATTTAGAAAAAATAGGAATTTTTAAATCTGTAAAAAATCACTCCGAAGTGCTGAAAGACTATGAGTTTCATCATACATTTATAGCTGAGATAAAATCGCCATTTAATACACTTCAAAAGCAGGATAGCGAAGTTGAAGCCTTGAAGCTCGTTTCCAAAAACCAGTTCGGCATTGAGCTAAAAGACGTTTCAACATATAACTATGTGCCTCATAACATATCTTATTATGAAACTATACTTAAAGAAATATCTGATAGATTAAACAGGCTTTAAAGGGAATTACTTCCGAAAAAAAATGGAATTAATTAAAATCCGGATTCTTCAGCCATTTTTACAACGCCAACGGTTAAAATCAAATTGGCAAAACGACGCTGTTCTCCTTTCTGTATTATTAAGGTCGTATTTTGGTCTCTAATTTTATCGTAGAAAGCCCAACGTTCCATTTCATCCCAAGTTACATCGCCAAGTAATTTTTTATAGGCATCGTGAATTTCAGCGTTTGCTTCTGCAGGTTTCTCCATTACAATAGCCCCTTGTACAGGGCAAACTTCTAAAATTCCTTCCAAAACAGTTAATGCATCTAACAATCCTGGGCGAAAATTTAAATGTACGGTAGTCGAATTAGAACCGGTCATAGCACCTACTGGTAAATTACCATATGCAATGACCACTTGCGCAAAATGACCTGAACGCCCAAGCGCTTCCATGATTGTTGGATGTATGATAGGAGTCTTTAGCATGTATATATTTTAAGAAAATGAAAATGAAACGCTAGTTCGTAATAATTAACAAGTGTTCTCTATAGTTTTTTGAAAAACTACATATTGTAGACACCGCCATTAATATCAAGCGTTGCACCAGTAATAAAGCCATCGTATTCAGATGCTAGGTACAAAACAGCTCTTGCAACGTCATCTGCATTACCCGCTCTTTGAATAGGAATACCTTTTGTAGTTTCTGCAACAGATTCTTTAGTTGTATGCGTGTTGTGAAATGAAGTACCTAAGATAAGTCCTGGTGCAACAGCGTTTACTCTTGTTCCTTGCGGACCTAATTCTGAAGCAAGTGCCCTTGTGTAGGTTAAAATAGCTCCTTTACTGGTAGAATAAACTAAAGATCCGGGGTGACCACCTTTACGCCCAGCCAATGAAGCCAAATTGACAATACTACTATTTTCATTTTTTGCTAAATAAGGTGCTGCAGCTCTGGTAACGAACATCATTGATGTAAGATTGATATCCATAACCTTGTGCCAAAACTCAGTTTCCATTTCGCTAAGCATTTTACGCGCAACTAATGAACCTGCATTATTAATTAAGACGTTGAGACCTCCGAAAGCTTCAACTGTTTTCTCTACCAATGCATTGGCGTCTTCTTCTTTTGTTAAATTTCCGCTAATTGCAATTGCTTTTAAACCCTTGTCAGTTGCATATTTTACCAATTCGTTTGCAGTATCTGCACTTGAAAAATAATGAATAGCAACATGGGCACCACAATCAATAAAATGCTTCGTTATTGCTTCTCCAATACCCTGAGCACCAGCAGTAATGAGTATATTTTTTCCAGATAATTTATTACTATTCGTCATAATTTTCAATTATAAATCTTGATTTTATTGTGGTTTAAATCTAACCCAATTGTAAAATAAAAAACTGCACAACCAGATTGGTTAACCAAATATAATCAAAAATGACTCAGTAAAATACTATCTGATTTTACAGTACTTAACTTAAAAAAGCAACGAATTGAGAAACATTGTCTAAACTATACTCTTTTTGTGAGCCTTCTTTCATGTTTTTAACGATGAAAGAATTATTATCTAACTCTTGTTCCCCTATTAAAATGACATAAGGCACATTACGATTATTGGCGTATTTCATCTGCTTTTGCATCTTGGCACTCGACGGATAAATATCAGCTGTAACACCTTCTTTACGCAATTGACTTACCAGCTTCAAAGCCGCCATAGCTTCTTTATCTCCAAAATTTACACAAAATACTTGCAGTGATTGATCAATAGCTTCAGGAAAAAGATTTAAATCTTCTAACACCAAATAAATGCGATCTAGACCAAATGAAATACCAACTCCACTTACATTCTTTAGTCCGAAAATACCTGTAAGATCATCATAGCGACCACCGCCACCTATAGATCCCATTTGCACACCTTCTGGTGCAGCAACTTCAAAAATAGCTCCTGTGTAATAATTTAGTCCACGTGCAAGAGTTACATCAATCGTTAAAATAGCAGATTGTAAGCCTAAAACAGCTATTGTTTCTAAGATAAAACGAAGTTCTTCCAATCCTTTTTTACCTTCTTCAGAATCTTTTAAAAGTTCATCCAAACGTGTTAATTGCTCTTCATTCGTACCTTGAGGCATAAACAACGGTGAAGCTTTTTTTATTGCTTCCTCAGAAATTCCCTTAGCAAGCATTTCTTTTTTCACGCCGTCCTCGCCTATTTTATCCAACTTATCTAAGGCAACAGTAAAATCTATCAATAGGTCTTTAGCACCGATAACTTCAGCTATACCAGCTAAGATTTTTCTATTGTTCATTTTTATAGTTGCCCCTTCCAATTTTAATTCAGAAAATACGGCATCATATAATTGAATCAATTCTACTTCTTGCAACAACGAATCTGAGCCAACAACATCGGCATCACATTGAAAAAACTCTCTAAATCTTCCTTTTTGCGGTCTATCTGCTCTCCACACCGGTTGAATTTGATAGCGCTTAAAAGGGAAATCCAACTCATTTTGATGCATTACTACATAGCGCGCAAACGGTACTGTTAAATCATATCGCAATGCCTTTTCTGTAATCTTCGGAGCAATACTGTTCGAATTTTTATCTGCATAAGTGTCATCATCTACCTTACTTATAAAATCTCCAGAATTTAATATCTTAAAAATCAGGCGATCACCTTCTTCTCCATATTTACCCAACAACGTATCTGAATTCTCAAAAGAAGGAGTTTCAATGGGTTGAAAGCCATACGTTTGAAAGTTCTTTTTTATAATATCAAAAATGTAATTACGCTTTGCAATTTCTGATGGATTTAAATCGCGAGTTCCTTTTGGTATAGATGGTTTCTGTGCCATTAATTTTTTATTGTATTACAAATATAACCTTCAAATAAATAAGGTGATATTGCAATAGTATGAATATTAGATTTTTTACTTTTCTAAGAGGTGCCTATTACATTTTCGAACCACTGGTACAAATCGCCCTTTGTAATTACCGCACCTTGTTTTAATAACAAAAACTTATCTACATTTTTGTCATCGGTATACGCTTTTGCAGCGGTTAAATATTCAACAAAGTCTGATTGCCAGTTTCTTTTAAACCAATCAAAACCAACTGCAGTTGTTAAATCTATTGCTGGATTCATCACTTTTACCGAAATCAATTTCATCTCTTTTTCAGTTAAATGAAATAGGTGCATTTGCTTATCTGAAATATTCTCTAAATAAGAAACCTTACTCAACACTCCTTCCCACACCAAATCGCTAAAAACGTCTAATTCTTCTTCCGCTACCTTTGGTTTATCTTTTTTTATGGAATCCCACTCATCTCCCGTTATAGATTGTGTTGCCAGAAAATTAATGAATTCTGGATGCAATTCTTCCAATTGCTCTTTTGTTAGCCTCGTGTATTTCATTTTGCAAAAATAAAAAGCCCTAACATATTTGCTAGGGCTTTTACAACTTAATTTTAAAAACTTAGAAGATATATCTCAATCCTACTTGTGCTTGCCATCTAGATAACAAACTAGCATCGTAACCAAAGGTTTGTGTCAACTCTGGATTAAACGTGTATGTTGGCACACTTGTAGCTGGATCAACAGTTACACCTACAGGCTGAATGTTGTTCGGTTGTTGAACCAAGCCCCAATCAGAACTGATCATGTTACCAATATTCAATACATCAACACTGAATTGAATAGTATTTGTTTTTCCTTCTGAAACGGTGATTTTATAATCTTGTAAGAACTTTACATCCCAACGACCCCTCCATGGCGCTAAAGCTCCGTAACGCTCTGCATACTGCCCTCTTTGACCACTTAAGTAATCATCTTGAGCAATATAAGCATCAAAAGCAGCACCTTGACCGGCTCCTGCAAATTGCATTTGACCAATTTCAGCAGATGTTGGTACATAAATAAGGTCATTAAGCCCTGATCCATCTCCATTAATATCACCACCATAGGTATAGTTGAATCTACCACCTTGAGCATACTCAAAGAATGTAGAAAGTGTACTACCCCATTTACCATTACCGTATACCCAATTTTTACTAGCTACACCAATGAATCTGTGTTTATCTCCATATTTAGAGGGTGCTAAAACATCTGCATTTGCATCGTTTACAACTGGATTACCTACGAAAGCATCTGATGTAATTTCTGCCTCAATAGAATTTACATCTTTAGCATCTAAATAGCTATATGCCAACATGGTATATAAACCTTTATCAAACGTCTTTTGTGCTTTAAAAGAAGCGTTCCAAATTCTACCTTTATTTGAATTTGTAAATACATAAGGTCCTGCTCCTAAACCAAAGCTATTTAATAAATCGCCCGATGTATATGTCGCTCTTGTATCAACACCAGATAAATTGCCTGAAGGAGATGTCAATGCCCAGTTTTGAACATGTGGTCCATTAATATCTTTAGTATACGATAAATCTGCAGTAAGCACCATACCATTATCTAAACGCTTATCTGCACCTAAATTCGTTCTCCAAACTTGCGGAAACTTGTAATCTGGATCAACTGCTTGCAAGAAAAATACATCTGGTGATGAAATTTGGTTTCCTAGCCATACGAATGGGAAACGACCTGTAAACAAACCAGATCCACCACGTAATTGTAATGATCTATCACCATTCACATCATAGTTAAAACCAACTCTTGGTGAAATTAACCAATCATTAGAAGGCATTTGGGTATTGTCGATAAATACAGTTTCGCCCGTATTAGGGTTTTGGTAAGGTTGATCTGCGATTACAAATCCTCTGTCGATTACATCTTGTGCTTTTGTTGCTGAGTCAAAGAATAATGGCTTATCGAAACGAACACCATATGTTAATTTAAATTTCTCATTTACATTCCATTCATCTTGCACATAAAATGCCAACTGACCTACATTAGTTTCTGCCAACGCCCAGCCTTCGCCATCTGGCACAGCATTGTTAGCGTTAAAGGTAGCTTGAGGTCCAGCAAAATTATAAGTCGATGCATCGAAATCTGCTATGTCAACTCCTCCGAATAAATCAAAACCATAAGCGGTTAGGTTAAAAGAGTTATCGAACATGAATTTTTCTAATGAAAAACCTACTGTGTACGTATGATCACCTTTATAAAAATTAAGGTTGTTAGTAATTTGAATTACCTTTTGATCCAATCTATTATTTGCTGAAAATGGCTCGTGACCAGCAATTATATAGTTAGAACCATCTTTTGTAATGTTAATAGAAGGAGCCGGAGTAGAAAACGGATTTCTAAAATCGTTAAAATGAGTATAACCTACTTGTAATTTATTTGATGCCGTTGCAGACAAAGTTGAGTTTAACTCTACCTGAATAGATTTTAGCTCATTGTTTATTTCATATCCTGAATTCTGAAACTGCAATGTGTTTGCGTTCGGACCTCTAAACTGTATAGCTGATGGGTGAGCGGGCTTTTGTTTAGATGCATTTAAAAAGTTATAAATAACTGCTAAACGATTATTATCATTAATATTCCAATCTAACTTAAATAGACCTTTTGTAGATTCTGCATCATGCGTAAAACCTTGATAAGCACCTGGATCATAACCTACCGCCAACAATTGATTTTGTACAGCTATTAAATCACTCTCTAATACTCTTGATTCATTAATTGCTCCTGAACCTGTATTTGGCACCCAACCGTTTGTACCTAAATCTGTACGCTGATCTTTTTCGAAGTTGGCGAAGAAAAATAATTTATTCTTTACTATTGGACCACCAATACTAACACCATATTGACTTTGATCTAATTTAGGCTTTACTATTTCATCGCCTTTAATTTTACCACCGGTCATATCTTCATTTCTAAAGAAACCATAAACAGTACCGTGAAATTCGTTAGAACCACTTTTAGTAACGGCATTTACAGAAGCTCCTGTAAATCCTGATTGAGTAACATCATATGGCGCTGTAGATACTTGAATTTGCTCAATTGCATCTAATGATATTGGTTGTGAATCTGTTTGACCACCTGGTGTAGCAGCATCTAATCCGAAAGGATTATTAAAAATAGCACCATCTAAAGAGAAATTATTGAACTGATCATTTCTTCCTCCAAATGAATTTCCACTTGCTGTTGGCTCTAAACGCGTAAAATCTGAAGCTGAACGAGAAATTGTCGGTAAACGCGTTAATTCTCTTCTACCTACACTTGTTTCTGCACCGGTACGATCACTACTAAAAGTACCTGACCGATCAGATACTACAGTAACTTCATCTAATGCCTGACTTTCACTTGTCAATTTAATATCAACATTGAAAGTTTGCCCTAATGACAAATCTACATCGGTAAGTTCGTAAGGTTTAAAACCTACATAAGAAATTTCTACTTTGTAAGGACCGCCAACACGAAGATTCAAAAGATTGAATCTACCATCTTCATTGGTAATTGACCCGTACTTTGTACCTGTTGGGGTGTGGACGGCGACAATGTTTGCGCCAAAAAGTGGTTGATTTTGATCATCCATTACTAAACCTCTAATATTAGAGGTAGTAACCTGACCATAAGTTGCACCTGCGAAAAGTAGCAACAATATTTGCAATAACAAGCTGTTTTTCATTTTTATTGGTTTTGAGTTATTTATGAGTTCTTTAACAAAAATACCAATAAAAAAAGAGCTATGCACGCATAGCTCTTTTAAATTTATCAACTTAGATAGTTAATTATTTTTGTTCCGCAACTACTTCGAAACCAAAATCAACAATCACCTCACGGTGTAATCTAATTTGTGCGTTGTAAGGTCCAGTTCTTTTAACTGCACCACCTAAAATACTAATGAATTTCTTGTCGATTGAATGACCTTCTTTTGCAATTGCATCAGCCAAATCACCATTAGTAACAGAACCGAACAATTTATCGGCAGCACCTGTTTTAGCAGTAATTTTCAACTCTAAAGCTTTTAATGCCTCTTCGATTTTCTTAGCAGCATCAACAACTTTTTTCTCTTTATGTGCTCTTTGCTTTAAGTTTTCAGCTAAAACTTTTTTAGCAGAAACAGTAGCCATAGCAGCTAAGCCTTGAGGTATAAGGAAATTTCTTCCGTAACCGTTCTTAACATTTACTACGTCGTCTTTAAAACCTAAATTTTGTACGTCTTCTTTTAATATAAGCTCCATGATTCTTTTCTTTTATTTTAATAAATCAGCAACATATGGCATTAACGCCAAATGACGAGCTCTTTTTACGGCTTGTGCCACTTTTCTTTGATACTTCAATGAAGTTCCAGTAAGTCTTCTAGGTAACAATTTACCTTGCTCGTTTACCAACTTCAATAAAAAATCAGCATCCTTATAATCTACGTACTTAATACCAGATTTTTTAAAACGACAATACTTCTTCTTAGTGTTGGTTTCAATGTTTAATGGAGTAAGATACCTGATCTCTCCATCTTTCTTTCCTTTTGCCTGTTGTTGTAATGTTGCCATAATACTTAAGCTTTAGCGGTTTTGTTTCTTGTTCTTCTTTTTTCTGCCCATGCAACAGCGTGCTTGTCCAACTTAACGGTCAAGAAACGCATAACACGTTCATCTCTTCTAAACTCCTGTTCGTAAGGTGTAACTACCTCACCAGTGTTAGTAAATTCAAACAAGTGGTAAAAGCCACTCTTTTTGTTTTGGATTGGATAAGCTAATTTCTTTAGCCCCCAATTCTCTTTAGCTACCATTTTGGCGCCATTGTTAATTAAGAAATCTTCGAATTTCTTAACTGTTTCCTCTATCTGAACATCAGATAGAACGGGATTCAAAATGAAAACAGTTTCGTAATGGTTCATATTATATTTGTTTTTAAAGAGTGCAAAAATAGATATTTTTTTAAAATAATTATAAGAAATACGAATATTCTTCGTTATTGAATGGTAACAACATTAAAAATTAAACCAAATCTTAAACATATCATCATTACCAATTACACGATCAACAGTGCATTGTTCACATCTTTTGTTGCAGTTCAGCATGTTTTTTCGGTTCTTTGTCGATGATTTAACCCCACAAATCAACCCTTATGAAGTTAAGAAGTATCATCGTTGACGACTCATCTATGCAAAGGATGGCCGTTGCCAAGTTGGTAAACAATCATCCGAATTTGACTATGGTAGCTGAGTACAGTAATGCTATCGAGGCTAAAAACGGAATCAAGAACCATGAGATCGATCTTATATTTCTTGATGTTGAGATGCCAATTATTACAGGATTCGACCTACTCGAGTCATTAGAAAACAGTCCTCAGGTAATTTTGATTACCGGTAAACCAGATTATGCACTTAAAGCATTTGACTATGACGTAACGGATTATTTACATAAACCGATTACCATGGCACGTTTTGATGCATCTGTTAAAAGAGCTGTTGCGAACTACGAACAATTGCACAGAGTCAATGAAGACGAAGAGCACATTTTCGTAAAGAGTAACCTAAAGAAAAGAAAGGTTATTTTAAATGATATTAAGTGGATAGAAGCACTTGGTGACTACATAAAACTAGTAACTGATGAAGCTAATATCGTAATCTTATCAACAATGAAGTCTTTTGAAAAGCAATTGCCAGAAGATAAGTTTTTAAGAATTCACAAATCATATATCATTAACCTTGAAAAGGTTGAGAAATTCAATAGTAAAAATGTTGAAGTTAGCGGTAGATCAATACCTCTAAGTAGAAATAAAAAAACAGAACTAGCCGAAGCGCTTAGTAACGTATAATATATGGTATAAATTTACTTATAAAAAAGACCGCTAATAGCGGTCTTTTTTAATTATATATGGTCGACATTATAGATAACCCGAACACTTCTATACATTGCCACAGCTTTAAACGATTTTTCTATTCGCCTGATATTTGACTTTGTCTGTGCCAATGATTGCACTTTTTGAACTTTAATTACGATATGTTTCAAATACTGATTTCTAATTCTTGCCACTGGCGGATATTCAGGTCCTAAAACAGTACCACCAAAATTCGTGCGTAACGCCCCTGCAAACCAATCTGCAGCTTCGTTCAGCACATTGTAGTTTTTATGCTTAAATGTTACTTTAATAATTCTATTTACCGGTGGATATTTAAATTGCTCTCTTTCGTACAACTGCTCGGTAAACAGACCTTCATAATCACTTGTAGTTACTTGCTTTAATATTTGGTGATACGGATTATAAGTCTGTATAATAACACGACCTCTTTTTTTAGTTCGCCCTGCCCTACCCGATACTTGCGTTAATAATTGATAGGTTCTTTCATGAGCGCGATAATCAGGAAAGTTCAATAACGAATCTGCATTCATAACTCCGACTAAATTCACATTTCTAAAATCGAGACCTTTAGTGATCATTTGGGTACCTACCAGAATATCTAACTCGTGTTGTTCAAAAGCCGTAATTATCTTTTCATAACCGTGTTTGCCCCGGGTAGTATCTAAATCCATTCGACCAACCTTAGCTTCTGGAAATAATTCTGAAACCTCTTTCTCTATTTGCTCGGTACCAAAGCCTTTCGTATCTAAATCTGGACTACCGCATGCAAAACAAATTTCCGGTAATGCCGTATGGTGACCACAGTAGTGGCAACGTAATTGATTTCTATATTGATGATATGTTAAACTAACATCGCAATTTGGGCATTGCGGCGTATGACCACATGTTAAACACTCCATTAATGGCGCAAAACCGCGTCTATTCTGAAAAAGTATAATTTGCGCACCATCTTTAAGCGTTTCTTCCATTTCCATAAAAAGACGCTCAGAAAAATGACCTTTCATTTTTCTTTTTCTAGAAGCTTCTTTAATATCGACCAACTCCATTTCTGGCATTAGCACATTACCATAACGCCTCGTTATTTCTGCATAACCATATTTGCCCGTTTGCACATTGTAATAACTTTCTACACTTGGTGTTGCCGATCCTAATAGAATATTCGCCTTGTGTAAATGACCTAGCACTATGGCAGCATCTCTAGCATGATATCTTGGTGCCGGATCAAATTGTTTAAAAGAACTCTCATGTTCCTCATCTACAATTATCAACCCCAACTTACTAAAAGGCAAATACATTGCCGATCGAGCACCTATAACCAATTGCGCCTTAGGTTTCGCTTGTAAAACGTTTTGCCAAACCTCTACGCGTTCTTGAACATTATATTTAGAATGGTAAATGGCTATTCTTTCTCCGAAATATTCTTGAAGCCTACTAATAAGTTGTGTGGTCAAGGCTATTTCTGGCAATAAGTACAACGCCTGCAACCCTTTTTCTAGACATTCTTCAATAAGCTTTACGTAGACCTCTGTTTTACCCGAAGATGTTACACCTTTTAATAAGGTAACTTTATCGGCTTCGAAAGCAGATTTTATATCTAATAAGGCTGCTTCTTGATATTCATTTAAGTCTTTTGTATCTGAATTATCTGTATCACCATCATAACTAACTCTATCGGTCTTAATAAAATACTCCTCTAAAATTCCCTTATCGACCAGTGACTTTATTACTGCTTTAGAAGTACCGCTAGATTTTTCAAGTTCAGAAACCTTAATAGGTTTTTGACTTTTTCCTCGTAACTGAAATAATGAAAGTACGACTTGACTTTGCTTTGGAGCTCTCGTAAGTGAATTTAATAATTCTTCTAGTTTTTCATCGGATGCAAACTCTGCACCCAACTTAACATACCGCACCAACTTTGGCTTGTATTGATCATACACTTCTTCTTTTAAAACAATTACTTTTTTCTCTAATAATCGTTGAAGAATTGGCAGTACATTTTTACGTTCTATAATCGCTGAAACTTCTTGAACTTTTAATATAGATTGATGTTGAAGTGCCTCAAACACTAAAAATTCATCATCTAAAAGTTCATTTTCATCAATTTCGTATTCTGTATTTCTAAGTATCAATGTTTCACTTTCTAACAAGAAAGCACTTGGTAATGCACTGCGTACCACTTCACCCAAAGTACACATGTAATAAGAAGCTATCCACTCCCAATGTTTAAGCTGGGTCTCATTTACAATTGGGTATTCATCTAACAACTCATGAATCTCCTTTGCTTCATAAACTTCTGGCGGATTACTGTGAATGCTTTGAACAACGCCTGTATATATTTTTGATTTTCCGAAGGGTACCGCAACACGCATACCAGGCTGAAGTACTTTTGCCTCTTCTTCGGTTATACTGTACGTAAAGCTTTTCTCTAGCGGAATGGGTAATATTACATTAATAAAGTTTGCCATAGTTATCCCTCCACACGTATCCATGTTTGGGTTCTGTAAATAAATGCCAAATACCCTCGCACTTTTAACTCATCTTCATTTTCTGGATTCAACCATATCTTAAAACGAAAAGTCATCGCCTGTTCTGGATCAAATAATCGTTTACCCTTCCATTCTCCATCATCATGTAACTCTCCGTTTGTAATGATTTCCATACCGGTTACGGGCTTATCTTTTAATGCTCCATCGCATTTATCACAAATCCTTCCTTCTTGTCCTTCTTCTAAAATCTTAACAACTTTGCCATACATTCTTCCTTCTTTCTTATAGATTTCAATTACACCTTTTGGCAAACCTGTGCGGTCATCAATTGTTTTCCACTTTCCAAAAACGGACTGAGCAGAAATGCTCATTGAAATAAATACTGTGAATAGAATAGTTAATTGTATGCTCTTATTTATCATTCTTTTTTGTGATTTTACGTAATGTATTCAGCGATGCGTTCAGTTCGAACCCAAGTAGCAATATATTAGAATTTAACCATATGTAGACCATTAAAATTAATAATCCTCCTAAAGCCCCATATAATTCATTGTACCTAGCGAACTTTTCAACATAGATTCCGAAAAGATATGATGTTAATAAAAACAAGGTAGTTGTCATTAGAGCACCAAAAGAAAAGAACTTCGCTTGCTTACCTTCTCGTGTTCCAAAATAATATAGAATGGCTGTAGTAAAATAAGATAGAATTATAAAGAAAAGCACTTTTGCAATTTGTACACCTACCACTTCATCTTCACCCAAAATATACCCGCCTTGTTTTGCTGCAAACTCAGATAAATATCCTAGCACATAAAATTCAAAATAGATAAATACCACAAACCCTACTATAATTAAAATTGCCAGTATTAAACCAACCATCAACGCATATAAATACTGCCTAAAGAAATGTCGTGTTAAATCGATATGGTATGATGTTTCAAAGCCTCCAAAAATCGAATTTACACCGTTAGCCATTAAGAATATAGATAATAAAAATGCCGATGATAATAAGCCGCCTCGCTTTTGATCTTTAATCTGCTGAAATACCTCTCCGAAATAATCGCCGGTGGCACTAGGTAGAAAAGACTCTAAAAACAGCTGAAACTGTACATCAAAATCGCCATGTTCAATACTAATGTAAGACACCAAAAAAGGTACTAAAGTGACCATAAATATAATCAAAGGAAACAACGCCATAAATAAGCTAAAGGCAATAGCACTGGCTCTTGTAGACAACGTACCTTTTAAAATACCAAGTACGTACATTTCTAAAAGATCGTAAATAGAAAGTCCTTCAAAACCGGGCAGTCTGATTTGTTTTAACAATCTGACCAACCAATTTACAATAGGTATTTTTTCTAGTTTTTCTTCGACCTCTAAAGACATCTACACCGCTTTTAAACTCAAATCTAAGTTATACACCGAATGTGTCAATGCTCCCGATGAAATATAATCAACCCCGCATTCTGCATAATCCCTAATCGTATTTTCATTAATACCACCAGAAGATTCAGTTAAACATTTGTTGCCGATTAATTTGACTGCCGTACGGGTATCTTCATAATTGAAATTATCGATCAATATTCGGTACACCCCTTCTGTCTCTAAAATTTCTTTGATTTCCTCTAAGTTTCTTGCTTCAACAATGATCTTTAAATCGCGACCCGTTTCTTCAAGATAGTTCTTGGTTTTATTTATTGCCTTGGTAATGCCACCAGCAAAATCAATATGGTTATCCTTTAACATAATCATATCGTATAATGCGAATCTGTGATTTTCTCCACCACCAATTTTTACCGCCCACTTCTCTAACGCACGAATACCCGGTGTAGTTTTTCTTGTATCTAGAATTTTTGTGCCAGTACCTTTCAATAGATTAACGAACATATGGGTTTTAGTTGCTATAGCGCTCATTCTTTGCATTGCATTCAATACCAAACGCTCAGCTTTTAATATGCTTTGAGAACTACCTTCTACATAAAACACGATATCGCCGTGATTTACTGGCGTACCATCCTTTATTAATACTTCTATTTTTAAACTAGGGTCTACAAAATAAAATACAAGCTCAGCAAAATCTACACCAGCGATAATACCCTCATCTTTTACCAACAATTTTGCCTTGCCCGTTGCCGAATCTGGTATACAAGCCAATGAACTATGGTCGCCATCACCAACATCTTCACGTATAGCATTTGCGATGATTAATGTTATCTCTTCTTTAAACTGTTCTTCTGAAATCATATATGTAATATCAATTGTGTTGCTAATTTACAAATCCATTTGCGAATTTGATTTACTTTTGGCATATGACTATAAAACTTTTAGCAATTGGCAAAACTGATAGCTCTCAACTAAAAGAACTCATCGAAGTTTATCAAAAAAGATTACAGCATTATGTCAATTTTGAAATTGAATTGATACCCGATTTAAAGAAAACTAAAAATTTATCTGAAGATCAGCAAAAAGATAAAGAAGGCGAACTTATTCTTAAGAGACTAGCACCTACAGATGTTTTAATTCTTTTCGATGAAAAAGGAAAACAGTATACCTCGATTGAATTCTCTAGCTTTTTACAAAAGAAGATGAACTCTGGTATTAAGCAATTAGTTTTTTTAATTGGAGGACCTTACGGATTTAGTAATGAAATTTATGCTAAGGCTTCTGGAAAAATAAGCCTCTCTAAAATGACCTTTTCTCACCAAATGGTACGCCTTTTTATAACCGAGCAAATTTATAGAGGGTATACCATTTTAAAAAACGAACCCTACCACCATCAGTAAAATAATACAATCGGGGGTTTTAAGCATTCTACGCTTGCTTCTCGAGAGATTTTACCATATTATCAGATACACCTTCTAAATCGGTAAGTTCTTTCATAAGAAAGGAGATGAGCTCTTCTTTATGCTCCACATTTTTTTCAATCTTAAGTACGTGATTGTAATTCTTGATATTCTTCATGTGAGAATTGAAAGCATATGTTTGATGCCAAGCAATTTCTTTTAATTTCTGATTTTGAATTGCCATCTTTTTTATGGATGGATTTATGAAAAAGAAAATCTCGAAAATTAAAATTAACAATGAAAAAACCGCAAGCTCTAACTCAATTATCATAAGTGTTTTAATATCTTCTTCTGATGCTTTTTGAAATTGACCTACTATAGTATCCATAGTCACTAAAAACAAATCTGCCTCTGCTGATAATTTTTTCAAATCTACCGAACCTAGTTGATTAAAATCATCAATAGATTCTAAAATGAAATTAATATGAGGTTGTATTTTATTAAAGTTTTTTTGAATTTCTTCATTATCTAATATCGGAATTCCAGTTGCATCGTTTCCTTCTTGTAAAGCTATATTTGCATTTGTAAATTTGGTCATCGCCAAACGCAATTGTCCATAATCGCATGTACCATATTTACACTCGTAAACATTTTTTACGATCGATTGCGACAACATTCTCTGCCGACCAGCTACATTAATTCTCAACGCATCTTGTCGCTGTCTAGCTAATGAATACTGTATTATTGATTGTATTACAATGGTCAATACAATTACCGTAAAAACCAACAGATAATAGTTGTTGAAACTTTTACCAGATTTTAATTTAGATAAAATCTTTTTAAACATAATTAAAGATATTTCCTACAAATTTAAAATGCACTTTAACTATAACATTGTAGAACTAAAAATGTTGTCACGAATGTCAAAAAAATGAACAAAAAAAATGCAAGTTTTTCAACTTGCATTTTTGTACTAAAACGATTCTATATTTTTATAAGTGTAATCGCTTAATTATCATTTAATAAAGCACTCTAAATTTAATTGTATTTTCTACTTTTTTTAGCGCCTTTAATACTTCTTTATTATACTCTTTATCCAAATCTGTAATTACATAACCAACTTCGTTATCTGTAGACAAATATTGGCTGTTGATATTCAGCTCGTACTCTGCTAACACCTTATTGATTTTAGCCATAATACCTGGTACGTTCTTATGTATGTGTAAAAATCTATGCGATTTATTCTGTTTTGGCAAACGAATATTCGGGAAGTTTACTGCATCGACCGTATTTCCTGAATTGATATAATCCATAATTTTATTAGGAACAAAATCTGCAATATCGCGCTGTGCCTCTTCTGTACTACCACCAACATGCGGAGTAAGTATTACATTGGCAAAACCTTGTAATTTTGTTTGAAAATCACCATTACTAGCTGGCTCATCTGGATAAACATCTACTGCAGCACCACCAATATGACCATCTTTTAAACCTTCTGCTAGTGCGTCGATATCAACTACAAAGCCTCTTGAAAGGTTAATTAACATAGCGCCTTTCTTCATTTGCTTTATTTCGCGTTCACCAATGAAGTTTTTGTTTGCTTTATTATCATCAATATGTAAAGTAACCACATCAGACACATTCAATAAATCTTCTAGCGTACTACATTTTACAGCATTACCTAAAGCTAATTTATCATCTACGTCATAGTAATAAACACGCATACCCATTGCTTCTGCCAATACCGATAATTGCTTACCAATATTACCATAACCAACGATACCTAAATTTTTACCGCGGACTTCTCTCGATCCTGCAGCTGTTTTTTGCCATTGACCACTATGTATTTCTCTACTACGATCAAATACACTTCTCATTAGCATTATTATTTCACCGATAGCCAATTCTACCACTGACCTTGTATTGCTATAAGGAGCATTAAAGACTACAACACCTTTCTTTTTAGCAGACTCTAAATCGATTTGAGTGGTACCTATGCAAAAAGCACCAACAACCAATAATTTATCGGCTGCTGCTAAAACAGTTTCTGTTACCTGGGTTTTAGAACGAATACCAAGAACGTGAACGCCCTTAATTTTTTCGATCAGCTCTTCTTCAGATAAGCTATTTTTTATTAATTCTACAGAAAAACCATCTTCTGATAGATTATCAAATGCAGCAGTGTGCACATTTTCTAATAATAGAACCTTAATTCTATTCTTTGGGTACGAGATATTTCTTGGCAACTTGTTCACAAATAAAAATTCATCTAAACTTGGTGTAACATAATCCGCATTACTTGCGGCCTTTTCTCTATGCACGTTTTCGGTATATGCAAAAAACTTATGTGCGATACCTGCTTCGCGCATGACATAATCACTGTAACCATCTCCAATCACCTGAACTTCGCCGTCCAAATTCATTTGCTTTAGGCAATCAATTTTGCCGTTATGCTGAGATAACACATTTTTTTCATCGAAACCGATGATATTTCCTTCTTCGTCGAATTTAAACGTATTTGCATACACTCGATCAGATGGTATATTGTATTCTTTTACAATAGGATCAATAAACTCTTTAAATCCGCAGGATATTACATAAATATCATCTGCATACTTCTCAAAAAATTCTTTGTTGGCAGCTATAGATTTTGATATCTTATTTCTCAGATTTTCAACCAATCCATCTAAATCCTCTTTCTTTGCATTTAATAGTTTAATTCTACGCTCTAAAGATTCTGTAAACGAAATATCACCGTCTATACCTAAATTGGTGATTTTCTGTATTTCTTTAATTACTTCATCTTTATTTGATCTTCCTTCTAAAGTCATTTCTGCAAGAACATCTAATGCCTCTACCCTGGTTAACGTACTATCAAAATCAAAAACGTATTTTCTACTTACTTCTACCATTATTTTTTTGGTTTGGATAGGAATTTTTGTCGTTAAAATAAGTAGCAAAAGTAAAAATTTAATTTATCCTGATATATGATATCTTGGAAATAAAACAAAAAGCTTACGTTATGATGTAAATTGACAAATTAACTAGCTCTTAATCTAAAAATTGAAGAGCGGCTAATGAGAAATCTAGCGTCTTATATGTACCGTTATGATCCCCAGGTACTATTTTTAATATCCCATTTTTAAAAGCATCGCTTAATTCTTGCGAATTACCGTTGTCCGTATCTTGATCTCCACAAATTACCATTACATTAATGGCTATTTTATTTAAATCACTTATAGAACTTACTGGTTGATATTTTTGCTGTAAATGTAATGATCGTAAATCTGCATTTATTGATTTAGCATAGTCTACCGCACCTTTGGTTTCCTCGTTTATATCGCCATTAAAGGCTTTTGCAAACATAATTCTCCGATCCCAATCGGCATTGGTAAAATCAATGCCCATACCACCTAATACCGCTTTATCTATACGATTGTCTTCAGTAAGTAATTTTGCCAAAACAATACTACCTCTTGAATAACCAACGGCTTTATACTTCTCAATATTTAGATGATTTATTAAAAAAAGCACATCTTTTACTTCGGAATTGTCTTGATACGCTTTTTCATTTTGAGGTTTATCCGAATCTCCATTACCACGTAAATCGGGAATAATTACTCGATATCCGGCAGCGATTAAGTCTTTTTTTAAAGCCGTTTTATCCCAAGATTTTCTAGAATTTATAAATCCGTGTAACAATAATACCACATCTCCACTACCCTCATCGGTATAAGCAATTTGCACACCATCAAAAGATTCGAATTTACTTGATTGAGAACTAGCTGTTTTAGAAAAGGCTATCATCAATAAACAGAATAAAATATACTTTGATGACATCATGCTTTTATTTAAGATATGTATAGAAGACCCGCTAGTATTGCCAGCCCAAAACTCACCAGAGTACCAATTAATATATACTCTGTTAGTTTTCTATTATTACGCTCTTTAAGATCATTGAACCTAAAAACAGATTTTGCGGCTATTAAAAGACCAATAACTTCCCACCTACCGATTACTATAAAAATCAAAACAAAAAGGCGTTCAATAATACCTATGTACTTACCTGCATTTGGGAGCGATTTATGATCTGTTTCGATTTGAGTGGACATGCCTTCTAAAATCATTCCCATTATAATTGCCGCCGGATAGGTAACAAAAACAATTGCCGTTACCAAATACCAATCTAAATTTTCAAATAACAATAAGGTATGTTCGTATAAATCTGTGTAAAAAGCACAACTGTAAATAACCAATATATGCAATAGCTGATCTATAAAAAACGGAATGCTTTTATTCTTAAATAATGTATTCATGTATAGTTTTAGCACATCTATACCAAAATGCGCTACAGTAACTACCAAAGCAATTTTCCATAAGCTTAGATCCCATAAAAACAGCATGTACAAAGAAAAATGCAATAGTACATGTACGTATAAAAATTTAGACGTTATCTTATTCGATTGTTTGTGAAGAACCCACCTTGTTGGCTGTAAAACGAAGTCTCCGATTAAATGAGCCAATACTAGTTTTATAAAAATCAACATATTTATTTACTGGTAATTAATTCTTTATAATATGATAATACATCTAAAACCAAATCTAATCGAGCTCTTTTTAAACGTTGACTAACGGCAGACTGTTTTATACCTAATTGTTGTGCAATTTCTTTTTGTGAATAATGCGGGTAATCTAGCGACAATGTTACTATTTCTGCTGAAACAACACTCCAATCATCCATAAAATCTAAAGCTAAACGCAGCATTAAATTTAAGGTACGATCATGATCAGTGTTTCCCGTAGCTATACTAAGGTTGACTTTGCTTTCTTTAAGAGTTTCAAAATTGCGGCCCGATCGTTGATATGCGGGACCATTAGATTCTGTTACTCCTGTACCAACATATGTTTCTAAACCAATGCCAATACCCATTCTTACGTCTAAACCTTTTATGGTTTTAAGCATTGCTTTTATTCGGATAGCAGTAAACAAAGCATTTTTCTCGGTAACCTTTAATTGAAATTCATCTCCACGATAAATCTCCCAATTCATTGGTGATGCCCCAAACTGATTAAAGTAATTCTTCAATAAATCAATCCATTGCGAGCTAGGATGATTTTCAGAATTAATAATGTCACCTGTTATTATAGCTATCATAATTATTAGTTAAAACGCTAATATACGTATTTATAAGCTAATTAATTAATATTTGTATTTATAAGTCTATTTATCAATATTATAAGAAGCATACTTAAAACCAACGCCTTGTTAAGATACAATAATCTTTAAAGGAACGCCCGAATTTCTCTAACAGAATTCGTTCTTCGGGTATAATTTGAAACCGATTCATATACCCAACAAACCCTGCAGCAATCAGCGTGTTGAAAGCATTTCCTAAAAAAACACCTAAAGCCAACAATATAAGAAGCAGTGCAAAATACATGGGATTTCGAGAAAATTTAAATATTCCGCCAACCACTAAATTAGAAGCTTTATCTGGTTTTGTAGGGTCTATGGTAGTTTTTGCACTATTAAATTGAAAAAGTGCCCAAAGTGCTATTAAAATTCCAAGACCTACTAAAATTTTAGCGAGCAACATTCTTCCATAAAAATCAAAATAACCAATCGGCAAAAATTCTGCCAACAGGTACATTATCATTCCGAAACATAAAAACACTAAAGCCGGTGGTACTTTTAACTCCATTTTATAAAATTACTACATTTGATGATGTAAATTGACAAACTAGATTTCAAATTATTTTAATGAAGCTTGTATTCGCTACCCATAACCCCAATAAATTAAAAGAGATTCAGCAATTGGTACCATCATATATCGAACTTGTTAGTTTAGATATGATCGGTTGCACTACCGATATACCCGAAACGGCAAACACCCTAGAAGGTAACGCGAAAATAAAAGCCGATTTTATAACCGATACCTATCAACTACCTTGCTTTGCAGATGACACAGGCTTAATTGTTGATTCTCTAAACGGTGATCCAGGCGTATACTCTGCAAGATATGCAGGACCTGAAAATGACGCTAACGCCAACATGGATAAACTCTTGGCTAATTTAAACGACCAACAAGATAGAAATGCTTACTTCAATACCGTAATCGCCTTAAACTTAAATGGTAAAACCCATATATTTGATGGTAAAATTCATGGTGAGATTACAGAAGCAAAAAAAGGAGCGCATGGTTTTGGGTATGACCCAATCTTTAAACCTAATGGTTATAACGAAACATTTGCGCAACTACCTTTATCGATAAAGAACGAAATAAGCCACAGAGCGCTAGCATTTAAAAAATTGATTACCTATTTAAATAGTATCCATGTTAAATAAAAAAGACAACGGCGAAACAGTAGTCGTATCAGTTGCATCAGAAAGAGCAGAAGCTATTGGCGGTGTTCTAATTGCCCTATTCGCAGCTTTAATGGCCATATCGCAAATGGTCAATGGCGAATTAGAGGAAGAGATGATGATTGCACACAATAATGTTGTTAGCTATTCAAATTGGTATCAATCGAAAAGTATTAAAGAAAGTTTAAAAGAAAGTGAACTTGACTATTTAGGTGCTTTAATTGAAAGTGGCATGGTCACAGAAGAAAATAGACCGGTCATAGAACAAAAGATGACTGATGTTAGAGAAAAAATAGTAAAATACGAATCTGAAAAAACAGAAATTCTATTAGGATCTGAAAAAGTAGGTAAAGAAAACTGGGTGCAAGATATCGAAGGCAAAATGGGTATTATTACCGGAGTGAAGGAATGGGAACAATTAACCAAAACCTATGATTATGCCACCAAGAAATTTGACTATGCGCTACTATTTTATCAAATCTGTATTGTACTTGGCGCCGTTTGTATCATTATATATGATAGTCCGACCCTTCAAAAAGGCCTAATTGTGCTCATGATTATCTTTGGTATTATCGCTACTTTCCTATCTATATATGGGTATACACTGGCTCCGTAGTATAACTTAATAATAAATTATACTGATTCAATTATTAGCAGTACCTTTGCCGCTTAATTAACGCCGCTAGTATAGCATGTGTTGCGCTGAGTCTAAATAGGTTATATACGATAATCGCTCTATGCAACATTCATATTTGCGATTTAGTATAACATTTTATGACAAAGTTTGAAGCTCTAGGACTGCAAAAGTCCTTATTAGATGCTATTACTGATTTGGGTTTTGAAACCCCTTCAGAAGTACAAGAAAAAGCAATCCCTATTTTATTGGAAAGTGAAACCGACTTAGTTGCGCTAGCGCAAACAGGTACTGGTAAAACTGCCGCATTCGGATTCCCATTAATTCAAAAAATTGATAGCGATAGTAGAACCACACAGGGTTTGATCTTATCGCCTACTCGTGAACTGTGCTTACAGATTACGAAAGAAATGCAAGCGTATTCAAAATACGAACGTAATATTAATGTTGTTGCCATTTATGGTGGTGCAAGTATTACAGACCAAGCAAGACAGATTAAAAAAGGTGCACAAATTATTGTGGCTACACCTGGTCGTATGAAAGATATGATAAGTAGACGTCTTGTCGATATTTCGAATATAGACTATTGTATTCTAGATGAGGCAGATGAAATGCTGAACATGGGCTTTATGGAAGATATTAAAGATATTCTTTCTGGTACGCCAAATGAAAAATCTACATGGTTGTTCTCTGCAACTATGCCAAAAGAAGTGGCTGTTATTGCAAAAAAATTCATGCATTCTCCACAAGAAATAACTGTGGGAGCTAAAAACTCTGGAGCATCAACTGTACAACATGAATATTATGTTGTTGGCGGTAGAGACCGTTACCCTGCCTTAAAGAGATTGGCAGATACTAACCCTGATATATTTTCAGTTATTTTTTGTAGAACAAAACGCGATACACAAAAGGTTGCCGAAAGTTTAATCGAAGATGGTTATAATGCAGGAGCGTTACATGGAGATTTGAGTCAAAACCAACGAGATTTGGTAATGAACTCTTTTAGAAAAAGACAAATTCAAATGCTTGTGGCTACTGATGTTGCTGCACGTGGTATTGATGTTGATGATATTACACATGTTATCAATTACCAATTACCTGACGAAATTGAAACATACACACACCGTAGCGGTAGAACTGGTAGAGCTGGTAAATCTGGTATTTCTATGGTTATTATTACACGTAGCGAACAACGTAAGATTAAAGCTATTGAGAATAAGATCAACCAGAAGTTTATTGCAAAACAAATTCCGTCAGGAATCGAAATTTGCGAGATTCAATTATACCACTTAGCAAATAAAATAAAGGATACAAAAATTAATGAGGATGTAGATGGATATTTACCTGCTATTAATGATGTTCTTGAAGGAATAGACCGCGAAGAATTGATCAAGAAAATAGTTTCTGTTGAATTTACAAGGTTCTCTAATTACTATAACAAGTCAAAAGATTTAAATTCTTCTGACAGTGGCAGAAATAGAGAAAGAAGTGATGACGGAAGTGACAACAGAAGAGGTGGCGAAATACCAACAAGTGGTGCAGTTCGTTACTTTGTAAATGTTGGTGAAAGAGACGGTTATGATTGGATGACCTTGAAAGATTTCATTAGAGATACTGTAGGTTTAGGACAAGAAGATGTATTTAAGGTTGATGTTAAAGAAAGTTTTTCTTTCTTTAATACCGAAGCGGAAGTTACACAACAGATTCTAGAAAAATTTACTGAATTTAAAGTTGACGGTAGATTTGTTAATGTAGAAGTTTCTAAAAACCCCGGTGGTGGCGGTGGCGGAAATCGCAGAAGCGGCGGAAGCGGCTTTGGCGGCGGAGGCTTTAAAGGAAAAAGAAGTAGCGGTGGCGGAAGAAGAGATGATGACCGCGGCGGAAGAGGAAGAAAAGAAGGTAGCTCTGAGTCTAAAGGACGAAGACGCGACCGTAGCGAATCAAGCTCACCCAACTCAGGAAAAAGACGTACAACCAAAAGAAAGGGAGATTTCTTTTAGTTAATTGTATATTAAAAATACGCTTCGGCGTATTTTTTTTGTTTTGTTTGCAACTTAATTACGCTGTCATTACAATGAAATATTTACTATCGCTTACACTTATTTTATTTTCATTAATGGGTTTCTCTCAAGAAACAGAAGAAGGTCAACGCCTAAGTGCTGTTGTAGTCAATGCTCAATCTGACGAACCTCTTGAGAGCGTACACGTTGTTAACCTAAACCAAGTTTTTGGAACAATTACCAATGAAAAAGGTGAATTTTCAATTACCGCAGCGGTAAACGACACTCTTTACTTCTCATTTCTAGGTTTTAAATCTCAGAAAATTAGGGTAACTAACGATATGTTCAAATTTAAGGATACCGAAATTGCATTAACTGAACTTGCATATGCCCTAGAAGAAGTTATTGTTAGACCATATCAGCTTACTGGCTACTTAGAAATCGACGTAAAAAACCTTCCTATAAACAATGCTTATCAATATAGTATATCGGGCTTAGGCGTGAGCTATGAAGGCGGTAACAAAAACCCAAGTGCGGTAACTAAAGTTTTAGGGGCTATTCTAAACCCGGCAGATTTACTACGAAACCTTTTTGGTAAGAAACCTGCACAAATGCGTAAGCTCAGACAAATGAGAGAAGATGAAGATATTCGTAATCTTCTTGCCTCTAAGTTTGACAGAGAAACTTTAACAGAGTTCTTGCAATTAGAAAAAGTCGATATTCAAGACATTTTAAATAACTGCAATTATTCTAAATCTTTTATCACCACAGCCAATGACCTTCAGATACTTGACGCTATTAGCAGCTGTTATGAAGAGTACAAAGTTTTGAATAGAAAGAAATAATATTTTTTAAAACGGAATCCTTGTTATAGTTTTATTGCAAATAACAGGGAAATGAAAAACGTATTTTTATTAGGTCTATTCTCGATAGCTTTAATCTCATGTCAACCAAAGGCAAAAGAAAATTCCGAATCTATTGCAGTAGTTGAAGATTCTGTTGAAATAACTAAAAAGAACCCTAATTTTCAATGGGAAGCTGCTACCGTTTATTTTCTACTTACCGACCGTTTTAATAATGGAAATACCGACAACGATCTAAATTTTGAGCGTGATGAGGAAACAGGTGAACTCAGAGGTTTTTTAGGTGGAGATATTCAAGGTATTACAGATAAAATCAAAGATGGCTATTTTACAGACCTTGGTGTAAATGCCATTTGGTTCACTCCGGTTATTGAACAGATACATGGTGCCACAGATGAGGGTACTGGCAATACATATGGCTATCATGGGTATTGGGCAAAAGACTGGACAGCCCTTGACCCTAACTTTGGTACCGATGAAGACTTAGAAACTTTAATTGAAACTGCTCACAAGAACGGTATTCGAATTGTACTCGATGTTGTTCTTAACCACACAGGCCCTATCACTGAAAAAGATCCTGTATGGCCGGCAGAATGGGTACGTACCTCCCCTACTTGCGAATTTACTACCTACGAGAATACTACAGCGTGCACATTAGTTGCGAATCTTCCAGATATATTAACCGAATCTGATGCCGCAGTTAATTTGCCTGACACGCTTTTGGCAAAATGGAAAACTGAAGGTAGACTTAGCGAAGAATTAGATGAGCTTGAACTGTTTTTTGACCGTACCGGTTACCCAAGAGCTCCGAGATTTTACATCATTAAATGGCTAACCGATTACGTTCATAAATATGGCGTTGATGGTTTTAGAGTCGATACTGTTAAACATGCCAATGAAAACTCGTGGGCAGAACTGTACAAAGAGGCTTCTGCTGCTTTCGAACTTTGGAAAAAGAAAAATGCGACAAAAATATTAGATGAAAACCCTTTTTACATGGTCGGGGAAGTATATAACTACGGAATTTCTGGCGGACAAGAATTTGATCTAGGAGATAAAAAAATAAACTATTTCGATAACGGATTTAAAAGTCTTATCAATTTCGAATTAAAGACTGATGCCAATAGTGACTACGATACTGTTTTTACCAAATATAGCAAACTACTGCATACCACTTTCAATGATAAAAGCGTTTTAAACTATCTTACATCTCATGATGATGGTCAACCTTTCGACCAAGAAAGAACAAACCCTAAAAGGGCAGCAAATGTATTGCTATTGACCCCTGGTGCATCACAAATTTATTATGGTGACGAAACAGCGCGTAGTCTAGTTATTGAAGGTACGCAAGGTGACGCTACATTAAGATCGTTCATGAATTGGAAAGAGCTAGACAGCCTACCAAAAACAAAAGAAACCTTAGCCTATTGGCAGAAATTAGGAACTTTTAGAAATGACCACCCATCTATAGGTGCTGGTATTCATAAGAGGATTTCAAAAGCACCATATGTATTTAGCAGATACTTTAGTAAAGATGATTTTGTAGATAAAGTAGTTATCGCTTTAGACGCCCCTAAAGGGAAAAAATCTATTTCTGTAAAGGGTATTTTTGGCGATGGCACAAAATTATACGATCACTTTTCTGAAACTGAAGTAACAGTCAACAAAAATATGGTGTTTTTAGATAACGATTATGATGTTGTATTACTTGAACTGACTCAGTAAAAGCTAATAGACAATCAGGCATTTGAATGTACCGCAATTCTATTGCCTTCGGTATCTTTTAAAAGTCCCATAAATCCGTGTCCGTCACCTATTTCGGTTTTTGGCTGTAATACTTGTCCGCCTGCGGCATGAACTTTACCCAAAACTATAGCTGCATCGTCACATGCTAAATAAACCAATACTCCAGTTGTTAAACTAGGAACATATTGGTCATGCTGTACCAAAGCACCATTAGCCTGACCCAAAGTCTGTTTGTCTGGGAATAGACCCATTACAAATTCTCCGAAATTGTTCACTGTAATGGTTACATCTAAAATAGATTCATAGAACTTCTGTGCTCGCTCCATATTTGCAACGGGTATTTCATACCATGCTATCATAACTAACTATTTAAATTATGTTTAAGATTCTGTAATCCTTGTTCAAAGTCTTTACCAACCATTTTATCCATTGACATAAAAAGCATCATAATACTCATAGGAAATTTGTTCTTTCCAGCGAAACCCCATGTCACTTTGCTTTTATTTCCTTCTAACTTTTCAAGAGTCATATAACAATCAGATTGCGACTTGTAAGGTTTTAAGAACCGTAAATCTTGTTCTATGCGCTTACCTTCATTTATTCTAGTAATTTCTTGTTCTCCCGCACCCACATCTTTATTTCCGTTCCAATGGCTTGTAGCACCTACTTCACCATCGACACCCGTAAAAGTAAGTTTCATATTGGGGTCTTTTTTAGCCCAAGGAGACCATTCTTGTTGCTTTTTTAAAAACTTTAAATGCTCCCAAACTTTTTCTGGTGCATGCTCTAATTCGATACTCCTCGAAACCTCATAGGTTTTTGGTGCAATTAGAGCTAGAATAGTTATCAAAACAATTACTACTGCAATAATTATAAAAACAATGTACATGGGCTGGTCAATTAGCTGTTAAATAACAAGTTAAGCAAAATTTAATTATCAGACTTATATCTTTCTAAAATTTCATCGATACTCTTTATTGACTTTTTTGTCCAATCTAATCGTCTTTCAAATATTTCTTCATCGGTTAATTTCCATACTATTTCTGAAGCTTTTAATTTTGTTGTCAAATGCTGAAGTATAATTGCTGCTGAAACAGAAATATTAAGACTTTCCGTAAAACCTACCATGGGTATTTTCAAATAGGCATCTGAGTTTTCTAGAACATAATCGCTTAATCCATTTTTCTCCGTACCAAAAAACAAAGCTGTTTTACCATCTAGATTAAAATCTTGTAAAAGCGAACTATCTGCATGCGGACTGGTAGCTACAATTTTATATCCTTTTTCTCGTAACGAATCAATTACTTGTTTTGAATTTTGATACCGTTTTATATCTACCCATTTCTGCGCGCCCATGGCAATTTCCTCATCTAAATGTTGTCCGTTTCTATCCTCTATCAAATGCGCAGTCTGTACACCGAAAGATTCACAACTCCTTACCACTGCACTTGTATTATGCATTTGAAAGACATCTTCAACGGCGACCGTTAAATAGTTAGTTCGCTGAGCCAATATTTCATTAAATCGCTGTTTTCTATTTTCTGAAATAAATTCTTCTAAATACGCTAAAAGCTTCAAATCAATCATGCGCACAAGATAAGAAAAGTATATTTTTATGCCTATTATTAAGACCTCATGAAAAATATAGTCGTATTAACTGGTGCCGGAATTTCTGCCGAAAGCGGATTAAAAACTTTTAGAGATGCTAATGGATTATGGGAAGGGCATGACGTCATGGAAGTTGCCACACCAGAAGGTTTTGACAACAACCCGGCATTGGTCTTAGAGTTTTATAACCAAAGAAGAAGACAACTTTTAACGGTTAAACCTAATGCGGCACATAAAGCGCTGGTTGATTTAGAAGCGCACTACAATGTTCATATCATCACCCAAAACGTTGATGACCTTCATGAACGTGCCGGTAGCTCGAATATTCTTCACCTACATGGCGAATTATTGAAAGCTAGAAGCATTTCTTCAGCAGAAGATATTTTTGCGTGCACGCAAGATATTTTACTTGGTGACACCTGTAAAAACGGATTTCAACTTAGACCACATATCGTTTGGTTCGGCGAGGCAGTTCCTCATCTAGAAGATGCAATAGCTATAACAGAAAAAGCAGATTATTTAATTATTGTCGGTACATCGATGCAGGTATATCCTGCAGCAGGTTTAATAAATTTTGTACATAGCGGTACACCCATATATTTTATTGATCCTAAACCATTTATTAATGAATCTTACAAAAGCAATTTAACGATAATCACGCAAAATGCGGTTGACGGTTTGCCTACTTTGGTTGCTTCCCTAATTGATAAATAATTCTAGTCTGTCTAACCCACTCTACCAGCTTGTTCACTTCGTTTGGGGTAAGCTCAGTGTCGTTATGAAAAAATGTATATTGGTTTAAAGGCATATTACCATCAATTACTATTTCTTCAATTTCTTCTAACAACCGATCTTTCTTACGTAAAGAATACCCCTGCCATTCAGAAAAATTTAAATGTTTTTTACCCTCCTTTACATGGTCAGCCAGAAGGTAAGAAATGGGCGCAATATTATTATACCACGGGTATTCGGTGTTATTGCTATGGCAATCATAACAAGAATTTTCGAAAATGGTTTTTAGCTCTGTTGAAGGATTTGTTTCTTTTATAAATACTTCTGTATGACTACCTGGTGATATGTTTTTTGTAGGGCTGAAAAATTGCATACCAACAAGCACAACTACAACTGCTAGGCTAATTTTTTTTAGTAATTTCATATTTGGGGGAAATGAAGAATAAAGATACAATTTTATGACTAAGGAAGAACTTTATGAGGCATTGAAATATGTAAGTGCCTCAAGAGATAACCGCAATAAAATGGCTTCAAAAATTGAAGACAATCCGTATTTAGTTCCTATTCTTATTGAGATAATTAAAGAAGATAAAGTCCCCATATCATGTAAGGCTGGTTGGGTTTTAGAAAGTGTTGCCAAAATAAATTTGCATTATATTTTAATACATATTGATGTATTCATTGATTCACTAAAATATATTTCACTAGAATCGTCTGTACGCCCGGCTTCAAAAATTTGTCAATTATTGGTACTCAACCAATTTTCAAAAAAGTCAGTTAAATCAATCCAAAAATTAACCAAATATCACTTAAATGGTATTACCGAAGTTGCTTTTGATTGGCTTATCGGTAATTATAAAGTTGCCCCGAAAGCATATTCAATGACTACCCTTCTTTTAATTGGTAGAACAATAAGTTGGATCCATCCAGAATTACAGCAAATACTAAAGCAAAACTACCAAAGCGGCAGTGCTGCATACAAAGCAAGAGCCAGAATGACTTTAAAAGTTCTTGAAAAAAAGTAACGCATTTAAGAACCTTCGATAATTGTTCATTAAATCAATGTATTTGAACATAACTTAAAGCACTTATGGTTTTAAACTTTGATACGATTAGGTATATTTGCCCCTTATTAATTTAACCAATCATTATGTCTCTTAATGCACTAAATGCCATTTCACCTATTGACGGTCGTTATAGCTCTAAAACCAAATCTTTATCTGCGTACTTTTCTGAAGAAGCACTAATAAAATATAGGGTTAGAGTAGAAATAGAGTACTTTATTGCACTTTGTGAAATTCCTTTGAAGCAACTTTCTTCTTTCGATACATCAAAGTTTGATACCCTTAGAAAAATTTATCTTGATTTTTCTACTGAAGATGCCGAAGAAATAAAAGAGATTGAGAGAACTACCAATCATGATGTTAAGGCGGTTGAATACTTTATAAAAAAAGCTTTCGATGCTTTAAATTTATCGCAATACAAAGAGTTTATCCATTTCGGATTAACATCACAAGACATTAACAATACTGCGATTCCGCTTTCTATTAAAGAAGCAATGAACGATGTTTATGTTCCTCAATATTTTGAACTACTTGAAAAATTAGATGTATTGACCTTAGAATGGGCAGACATACCAATGTTGGCAAGAACCCATGGTCAGCCCGCTTCCCCTACCCGCTTAGGAAAAGAAATTTTAGTTTTCGTTGTTCGTTTAAAAGAACAGTTCAATTTATTGAACGATATACCAAGTGCAGCAAAATTTGGTGGCGCTACAGGTAACTTTAACGCACATGTAGTAGCTTACCCTTCGATAGATTGGCGAGCTTTTGGTAAACAGTTCGTTCAAGAGAAATTAGGTCTTCAACATTCATTTCCAACAACGCAGATTGAGCATTATGATCACTTAGCAGCTTTGTTCGATGGTCTTAAACGCATCAATACTATTATATTAGACCTTGATCGCGATTTTTGGACATACGTATCAATGGACTATTTCAAACAAAAAATTAAAGCAGGTGAGATTGGTTCATCAGCGATGCCACATAAAGTTAACCCTATAGATTTTGAAAATTCTGAAGGAAACCTTGGTCTTGCTAATGCAATTTTTGAACATTTATCCGCGAAGCTACCTGTTTCTAGATTACAGAGAGATTTAACTGATAGTACGGTTCTTAGAAACGTAGGTGTACCATTTGCACATACTATTATCGCAATTCAATCTACTTTGAAAGGACTAAACAAACTGCTTTTAAACAAAGTGAAGTTTGAGCAAGATTTGGAAAATAACTGGGCTGTTGTTGCGGAAGCTATTCAGACTATATTAAGACGCGAAAGTTACCCAAACCCTTACGAAGCTCTAAAAGGACTTACTCGTACTAACGAGAAAATCAATAAAGATTCTATTTCCAATTTTATCGATACTTTAGAAGTATCTGATGATATTAAAAAAGAATTGAAACAAATATCACCTAGTAATTATACTGGTATTTAGGGCAGTTTTAATGCATTAAAACTTTTCTTTTGTTCATATACATTATATCGCCCGTTTCGAGCGATATGCATTTTAGATTACGGCTTATATCATATATATTCAGCTTAAATACAAATCTAAAAACATATGCAAACAAACTTCTCAGTTGAAGAATCGGTAAGTAATATATGGGATAAACTTGATGGTTGGTTAGAAGCTATCATCTTAAAATTACCCAATTTAGCCATGGCAGTTTTGGTAATGTTCTTATTTTACCTTCTGGCTCGAGGAATACGTAAAATACTTAAACGAACCATTCTTAGAAAAATATCTCAAGTATCTATTCAAGAGATCATTGCTAAAGTCATTTTTGTGGCGGTTATCTTAATCGGATTTTTTATTGCCCTAGGTGTTTTAGATCTAGATAAGGTTTTGACAAGTATATTAGCTGGTGCGGGTGTTGTTGGTTTAGCAGTTGGTTTAGCTTTACAGGGAACTCTAAGTAATACCTTTGGCGGACTAATTCTTTCGTTTATGCCCCAGCTTAAAATCAATGATTTTATTTCTGCTGATGGGGTTTCGGGTTTTGTTACTGAAATTAGTTTACGAAACATCATCCTTAAAAAACCTGATAATAACGTGGTAGTTATACCAAACTCTAAATTCATTGATGGTTCATTCACCAATTACTCTTTAAATAATAGAAACAGAATTTTTGTGAATTGTGGTGTTGGTTATGAAAGTGACCTGCAAATGGTCGAAGATTTAACCATAAAAATTATTGCCGATAATTTTAAGCAGAATGATGATGAATCGGTAGAATTCTTTTTTACCGAATATGGCGATAGTTCTATTAATTTTATGGTTCGCTTCTGGGCAGATTGTGTTAATGTAAAACAAGAGCATACCGCAAGACACAAAGCAATTAAAATTATCAAGAAACATTTTGATGAACGTGATATCAATATTCCATTCCCAATCAGAACATTAGATTTCGGAAAAAATAATTTGCAGATTGCCAAGCAGTCTTAGTACAAACTAAAAAAGCCCGCTGAACAAGTTCAACGGGCTTTTTACTAACATACCAGACTTAATATTATTTATTGATTTGAACTTCGTGTGGGTAAGGAATTTCAATACCTGCACCATCCAACGCTTTCTTAGTTCCTTCAATTGTTGCGAAGTAAACATCCCAAAAATCTTCTGGCTTACAGAAAGGACGCACTGCAAGGTTTACAGAGCTATCTGCCAATTCAGATACATTTACTGAAGGTGCTGGATCTTGTAACACTAAAGGGTTTGATTTTAACATTGCCAACAACACATCTTTCGTTTTTTGCAAGTCAGAATCATAAGCTACACCAACTGTAGTATCAACTCTTATTTTACCTTCTGCAGTATAATTTACTATGTTACCGTTTGCCATAGCACCATTAGGCACAATCGCCAATTTATTTTCTGGTGTTATCAATTTAGTTGTAAAAATCTCAATCTCTTTTACATTACCCAATACCCCTTGAGCTTCTATCAAATCGCCAATTTTATAAGGCTTGAATATAATAAGTAGCACACCACCGGCGAAATTAGAAAGAGAACCTTGTAATGCTAAACCGATGGCTAAACCAGCTGCTGCAATTACCGCTGCAAAACTTGTTGTCTCAACCCCTAAAGTTGAAATAACCGTGATAATCAGAAATATTGTAAGTGCCCATTTTGCTAAATTCAGCAGAAACTTCTTCAGCGATTCATCATACTCTTGTTTGGTCATGCCTTTGTTTGCTACACCAATCAGTTTTTTTATTACCCAAGAACCAATAATGTATATTAGTATTGCTCCAATAATTTTTGGACCAAATTCCATAGCAAATTCAATTCCTTTGTCAATCCAAACTTGTGCGCTCTCCATTTTAAAATGTTTTTTAGGTTGTTTATATAATGTACTCACTTCTTATGACACCCTTTTTCTCGAATGGTCACATTAATAATTCACACAATCAAATTTCAACCTAATAAAAAACCCACTACAATTAGGTAGTGGGCTGTATATAAAATAGTTATAATAAAAATTTATCCTTTCAGCAAATCTCCAAGTTTTTCTAATCCTTTACCTTCAAAATCGGATTTTTCCATGGCTTGAATTAATTGAACAAAACTAGCTGGGTTCATATCATCACCTAATACTCGAACAAGGATAAGTCCTTTTTCATCATTATCGCCATAAATTATTAACTCATCTATGGTATCATCATCACCCTTTAACTGCAAAGTTGCCTTACCCAAAGAAGTGTTTATTTTCATAAGTTCACTATAGTCATCATCTTTCAGAATCGATTTAATAGCAGCTTTTTGAATCTGATAATCTGCTTCGTTTTCAGATTTCTTTTGAAATGCCAGTATATTCAACTTTTTAAGTGAAGAGGCTGCCTCTATTTCTGTTTGGGTCAAATTTGCCTTTTCTAAATTCAAAAGACTAGAAGGTAAATCGAAGGACATAAAATTAGGATTTTGTGCGCTTGCGATATAATACTCTTGCAAACTCTGCTCTGAAGAGCATGATGATATGGTAAAACCTATTACCAACATCATTAACCAATATGCTTTTTTCATAATATGTTGTTTTATTTAAAAAAGACCTTCCGTTTTCTCAAAAGGTCTTTTTGTATACTGTATTATTTACCTGATGCCTTATTTAGTTCCTTAGGCAAATCCATTTTATTGGTCAAAGTACCTATTTTATTCAAGTCAATATCACCGGTAAGGCTGACTAGAACCGTTTCAAGCTTTCGTCCGCTATGACCTACTTCGATATCGCCTAAACCACTAACAAACATTAATAACTCTGACACATGGTCTTTCTTTGAGCCATCTCTAACGTAAAATTTTACGTTTACATCTTTATCTTTTACACGCATCAATTCTTCTAACTTAGAAGATTTAAGGTATTTCTTTACCGTTGACGTCATATCTGCAGAAACCGAAGCATCTTCGGTCATGAACACCTTTACATTTTTGAGTCCGCTGGCTACTTCCATAAATTCTTTCGCCTCGGCATCGTCGCTCATGCTACCTAATTTAGAAACCAGGTCGATCATACCTTTGTTAACTATTACCGATCCTACATTATCCATATTCTCATATTTGTCAAATACAGATTGTGAAAAACCAAATAAGGGTAAAATTGCCATTAAAATTACTACTGCTACTTTTCTCATGATTGTTGTTTTTAGTGCCTTGCCTTTAATTAGGAAAGGCGATTGATGAATTGATGAATACTCAACTTGCATTGAACCTATTAAGTTCAATGCAAGCTATTTTGATTAATTTCCTTTTTTAGATGCTTTACCCAATTGATCGCCACCTGGCAGATCCATTTTTTCGGTCAATTTTGATACGGAACGTAGATTAATATCTCCTGTTAATGACAATAAAACGGTTTCAAGTTTTCTACCATCAATATCTATGTCTTTATCCTTTAAACCGGTTACGAACATTAAAAGTTCTTTTACATGGTCGCTATCTTTACCTTCCTTTACGTAAAACTTCACGTTAGAGCTACCATCACGCACTCTCATAAGTTCTTCAAAAGAAGAGCTACTTAAACGATTGGTAACCCACTTGTCTACATCTTTAGAAATAGCTGCATCTTCGGTGGTAATAACCTTAAAACTGGTAATGGAGTTCACCAATTCAAAAAATTCTTTAGCTTCTGGGTCATCTGAACTTACGCTCATTTTACCCAACATCTGAAACATTTTTGGCTGCATAGCCACAAAGGTTACCTTATCATTATCTTCATACTTTTCAAATATATCTTGAGCATTGATAATTACAGGGGCTAAAACCATAAGTGTTAATACTAGTATCTTTTTCATCTTAATTATTTTTCGTTAAAAATTTATTCGTTGTTTTTTCAAATTCTTCTAAATGATACAGTTGCTCTGTACCTTTATTAAAATTCATTGCTAATAAGGCCAAAGCCTCTTTTGCAGATTCTATTTCCTCTGGTGTATACTCATCTGCTAAAGTAACAGGAGGTGGTGTAGGCTGATAAAAATAAAGCCCGACCATAAAGACTGCTATTGCCGCAACAGATACCCATTTCAAATAATTTCTTCTAGGTTTTAATGGCACTGGCTTTGTAAAGCGTTCTTCTTTTGCTTTTGAAAAGTAATTGAACAAAGGCGCATGCTGTTCTAAATGAGGTGCAACATCTTCATTGGCGAAGTAGGTCCTAAGTGTTTCTTCTTCAGCAACCGTAGTGGTCGCTTCAAAATACTTTTCTATTAATTTTTCTATGTTATGCAATTCCATAATTATGCTTTTCCATTAATTTTTCCCGTACGGTTTTTCTAGCTCTAGATAAGGCTACCCGTATGGCTGTAGGTTTCATATCTAATAATTTTTCTATTTCTTCATATTCATATTGTTCTACATCACGCAATTGTAATACCATTTTTTGTTGCTCGGGCAATTCTGCCATTATGCGTTCTACCCAATTTATGCTATCCTTTGCCTCTAATTCACCTTGCAACGATGTACTTGAGTCTGTATAATTACTGTGTACCAATTTTAAATTACCCGCTTGTTTAGATTTTAATCTATCTAAACAAAAGTTCTTTGTCATTGTCATCGCAAACGCTTCTACATTATTATACGATTCCATTTTATTTTTCTTGGACCATAATTTAATAAGAATCTCTTGCGTGGCATCTTCAGCCTCTTCTGTTGACACCAATAATCTTTTGGCCAGACGGAACAGCTTATCCTTAAAAGGCAACACAATATTTAAAAACTCCGTTTGTTTCATTTTGGTTTGGCTGTTTGTAAACTTTCATATCGGTCTACAAAAAGAAGACGAAGTACAACGATTTTTGTTACAATAAATTTTTAATTAAAATACTTGTAAGTAACTTTAACATCCTTATACTAATTATATACGTACTTATTTAGTCGTATGTTCCATGTATTATCTTGAAAATTATTTAAAATTAAAAATAAGCTATGAAAAAAATTTTCTTGTCCCTCCTTTGTCTTGGATTTGTTATTACCTCTTGTAATAATGATGATGATACTGTTATTGAAGAAGAAGTAATTGAAACTCCCGAAGAAGAAGAAGTAATTGTTGATATTGAAGTACAGAATTTTTTCTGGCAGACTTTAAACCTCTACTATTTTTGGCAAGGTGATGTGCCAGACTTGGCTGATGACCGTTTCGACACGCAAATTGCATATGATGAATACTTAAATGAAAATGATGATCCCGTAGATTTATTAGAAAATAAATTATTATTCTCTGAAGATAGATTTACTTTTTATAGTGACGATTATACTGAATTAGTAAATAGTTCTGCAGGTGTATCTAAAAGTAACGGACTCCAATTTGGTCTAGGTCGTATTTCTGGTACTGACGAGGTGTTTGGTTTTGTTGAATACATCGTTAAAAATTCTAATGCATCAGGACAAGATATTAAAAGAGGAGATTTATTTATTGGCGTTGATGGTCAGACTTTATTTTCTAACAGAGAAAACCCGGCTGATAATAACCTTGATTTACTTTTTGGTGACAATGATACCTATTCTTTAAATATGGCAGAAATTGTAGATGGTGGTATAACCCCAAGTGACAGAAAAGTAACATTGACAAAATCTGAAGGTTTGGTTGAAGACCCTATTCACGTAAGTAAAGTAATTACCTCTGGTGATAAAAAAATTGGATATTTAATGTACAACCAATTTGTTTCTGGTTCTGAAAATGCGTTAAATGCCGTATTTTCCGATTTTATTGCGCAGGGTGTAAATGATCTGGTCTTAGATTTAAGATACAACCCAGGCGGTAGAGGTTCTACGGCTGCTGTACTTTCGAGTTTAATTAAAGGCACAAATACTTCAGACTTACTTTACAAAACTGTGTATAACGCAAAATTACAAGCAGAGTTCGGCAGCTCTACAGAGAATTATTTTGTAAGTACAACAGGTACTTTTGATGGTAATGCTAATGCTCCTTTAAATACATTAAATTTAAATAGAGTTTATATCATTGCAGCAGAAGGTTCTGCTTCTGCAAGCGAGTTAGTAATGGTTGGTTTAGCACCTTATATTAATGTTGTTCATATCGGTGGTACTACGGTTGGTAAAAATCAAGGATCGGTTTTATTTGTTGATGACCCAGAAGGAGGTAATGTTTATGACGCTGAGAGAGTTGAAAATATAAACCCTAATGTACAATGGGGATTACAGCCTATTATAAGTCAAGTTGAAAATAGTGCTGGGTTTACTGATTATGTAGATGGTTTAGTGCCTGATATTGAACTTCCTGAAGATATTACCAACTTAGGTGTTCTCGGTAATGAAAACGAACCCTTGTTAGCTAGAGCTATTCAAGAAATCACAGGGGTTAGTGGTAAAAGTAATTTTGAAGTATTATTACCTGCTAATGTGGTTTCTAGTTCTAAGCTCTATAATCCTAGAAATACTGTACTACTATTGAATAATAGTATTCCTATCACTAAAATTCCTGTGACTGAAAAGAAATAAATTTAAAACATTTCAGTTTCCCTAAATATGAAGAAGATATTAATACTATTAGTTGCGCTTGTTTCTTTCTCGTGTTCAAAAGACGATGATTTAAACTTGCCAAACTCAGTAAACCCAGATGGTTCTGCTGATGTTGAAGTACAAGATTTTATGTGGAAAGCCATGAACTTTTGGTATTTCTGGCAGGCAAATGTTGACGATTTATCAGATAACCGTTTTGAAAATACAGAAGCAGGTCGAGCCGATTACACTGCCTTTTTAGATTCTGGTGATGATCCAGGCGATTTCTTTGAGAGTAAATTGCAGTATATAGATGACCGTTTTAGCTTTTACAATGACGATTATCGTGATCTTACCAATTCTCTCGCAGGCATATCTAAAAGCAATGGTCTAGAATTCGGACTGGTGCAATTTCAAGATAGCGAAGATCTTTTTGGCTTTGTGCGTTATATCGTACCAAACTCGAATGCCGCTACTGTTGAAATTCAACGAGGCGACTTATTTACAGGTGTTGATGGTCAAACTTTAACCTTATCTAATTACCGCGAATTACTTTTTGGCGCTAATGATACCTATGTTTTGAATATGGCCAATTTCAATAACGGTAATATATCGCCAAATGAAATTGAAATATCATTAACAAAAGAAGAGGGCTTGGCTGAAAACCCTGTGTTTTTATCAAAGTCATTCACTATTGGCGGTGAAAATATTGGATACATCATGTACAATCAATTTACCAACGAATATGATGATGACCTATACGCAGCTGTTGAAGATTTAAAATCTGCAGGAATTACAAATTTGGTAATTGATCTTCGTTACAACCCTGGTGGTTCTGTGAATACAACTCGCCTATTGGCAAGTATGATCTATGGTACTAATACCGAAGATATATTTCTAAGAAAAAGGTATAATGAAAAACTACAAGAGCAATTTAATGATAGCCAATTAGAGGTATATTTTGCCGATAAGGTAAATGGTCAGACTATTAATTCACTGGGGTTAAAAAAGCTGTACGTTCTTACTTCTACTAGTTCTGCTTCGGCAAGCGAATTGTTGATCAACAGTTTAGAACCTTATATGGATGTTATTCAAATTGGAGGAGTAACTAGAGGAAAAAACGAGTTCTCAACTACATTGGTAGATGATCGTGATAATTCATACTTATATACTCCTTCAAGAGTTAATAAGATAAATCCGGATAACCAATGGGCAATACAACCCCTAATTGGCAGAAACGAAAATGTTGATGGCTTCTTTGATTTTACAAGCGGTTTAGTGCCTGATCATCCTTTACAAGAAGATTATAGCAACTTGGGTATTTTAGGCGAGCAAAACGAGCCTTTACTAGCTAAGGCAATTGAATTGATTACTGCTGCTACCGGTAAACGTGATTTTACGGTAAAGTACCCTATCAATATCATCAGTAGCTCTAAAGAGAATAGCTTAATGAGCGATAAAATGGTAGATGACACTGTTTACGATTTAGAGTTCTAATAACGTAATTAAAAAGTATAGTGAAAAGGACAGCCGATTGGCTGTCCTTTTTTTTTGATTATAAACTTAATTTGAAACCTAAGCGTACGTTTCTACCTTTTGTGGTATACGAAACCAACTCTGTATACTCTTCGTTTAAAATATTATCGACTGCAATGAATGCAGCTAGGTTACTACAAAACTGATGTCTAATTTGAAAGTTAGCTAAACTAAAACTATCTAAAATTACATTAGAAAATGTAGCAAAATCGGTATCGGTTCTATTGGATACATACTGGTAAGATAACCCAACAAAAGTTTTCTCTTTTATAGCATAACCTACAGTTGCATTAATTTTACTCTTAGGTACTCTCAATGCCAAACCTTCTTTAGAATTAGTATACGTGTAGTTAGCATCAAACGAAAGACCTTTTGCCAGTTCTGAGTTCAAGCCTACTTCTACCCCATCAAAATGTGCAGTTTCAGTTGCATTTCTATACTGACTCTCAAAAGTAACTGGATCAATGGTCTCATAAACTATTCGGTCATCTTCAGTTCTATTAAAATAAACGGCGTTAATTGTAAGAGCATCAGAAATTTTAAATTCTAAACCTCCTTCTAAAGTGGTATCCTCTTCTGGGTCTAAATCAGGATTTGCCCCAAACGGACCATATAATTGCGATAAGTTGGGTGCAATGTATGACGTGGCATAACTACCCATAAACTTTAAATATCCTTCATTGATACTAATTCTGTATGACGGATTAATGTTATAAATGAAGTTAGAACCGTATTCGCTGTGATTGTTTAATCGTATACCTGCATTTACATTAATTCCCTGCTCACCAACATACACGGCATTTAAATAAGGATCAACTGTATTTGAATTGTATTCTTCAGAGAATAAGGTTTTGTTGTCTATATAGTTTACCCCAACTATCGTGTAAATATTTTCTGAAAACGTATACTTATTAAAAACATCTAATACATAAGATTGTGAATCGTAAGTCGCTGGAAAACTAGATTTAAACGATCTTGTAATCTGATTAAATGCTGTATTCACATTAATACTTCCGTTTTCATACCCGTATTTAGAACTTACCCCAAATCGAGATTGTTCACTTGTAAAATAGAAATCCGCATCTTCAATAGGGAATCCGTTATCGAAATCGCTATTCAGTTTGTTATAGAATGCCGATGCATTTACATTAAAGCGATCAGAAAATTGATATCCCAATTTAAGATTACCGTCTATTCTAGAAACTAAGTCTGATTCTGTACCTATTGCAGCCGATAATCCATCTGTAAATTGATGTCCTCCAGATGCTAACACAGATAATTTTCCGTGTTTAGCTGTCAAATTCACTGTATTCGAAATATCAGAAATATTATAATTCTGATCATCTTTTGTTTGGTTGGTCCCAAAACTTGAAATGACATCTAATGCAAGTCCCTCTTTTTTCGCTTTTTTCGTTGTAATATTAATTACTGCGGTTGCTGCTGAATTTCCATAAAGTGTACTCGCTGCGCCTTTTAAAATTTCGATACTTTCAATTTGTACCGCATTCAACAATCTTAAATCGTACTCGGCGCTTGTACCTGATGGATCTGATACTTGAATACCATCTATAATTACCAATACTTGGCGATTATTGCCCCCTCTTACATAGGTAGACAAGTTTTGACCAGCATAACTTCTGGTACCGTTAATTTCAATTCCGCTTTTCGTGTTGATAATTTCAGCGACCGAACGTCCCTGATTTTGTTCTAATTCTTTTTGAGAAATCGTAATTACGGTCTTACCCGAATTTTCACGCTTTAGTTCAAAACGCGAATCACTGACGACAACCTCGTCTAATTGTAATGTTTTGGTAGAATCTTGCTCTTGCTGAGCGCCTACTTTAGCACATAATAATACAGTGACCGCAGGCCACAATAAATAATTTTTCATTCGTTTAAATTCATAAACGGGAGCGTAGTATGTCTGTACCCATACGCAAACCTTTATCCCGAAAGTTTAACTTTGTTTGTTTGAATAAGGCAGGTCTCCTGACTTGTTTAATACCATTTCGCCTTCCCATGTTTTCTGAACCGGTTCAGATTTCAAAGTGGCATTGAAGAAAATAGTACCTTCTTAAAAGAAGTGTCAAACAAAATCTATTTGCCAATAGATATGTTCAAAATAAACTTACAGTTGCGGGAACAGCTCTAGATTTTCACTAGATTCCCTTTTAATCTCATCACCAAAAGCAATGAAAACCAAAATTCACGGCGAAAGTAAACATTTAGTTTAATCTTTCTCGCTAAACTTTTATAATACTACTTTTGAAAAATAGATGAAATTCAACCATGTTCAAACGCCTACTTTTTATTTGCTTTCTTTTTTTTATAAGTTCTTGTAAAGAATCTTCAAAAGACTCTTTACCCTTAAAAACACCTGTAATTACTACCGAAATAGCATATGCAAAGGGTTTTACTATAGAAAAACAGGCTTCGGGCATTACAATAATTACGCTGATGACACCATGGGCAAATGCCGAAACTACATTTACCTATGCTTTGATCCCGAAAGAAATTCAAGGTACCATAACCTTAAACAAAGATGAATACGATGCCATAATTTCGACTCCGGTTGAACATATTGTGGTAACCTCAACAACGCATATACCTGCTTTAGAAGAATTAGAAGTATTGAATCACCTTGTTGGTTTCCCCGATACAAAATACATTTCATCTAAAGCGGCCAGAAAGCGAATTGAATCGGGAGATATAAAAGAATTAGGTGTAAATGAAAGTCTGAATACAGAAGCAATTTTAGCCTTACGACCTGACCTAATTTTCGGCTTTGCCATTAATAACGGCAATAGTACTTACGAAACTATTCAACGTGCTAACATTCCTGTTGTTTATAACGGCGATTGGGTTGAAGAAACTCCTTTAGGAAAAGCAGAATGGATTAAATTTTTTGCTCCTTTTTTTAATAAAACTAAAGAAGCAGACGCTATTTTTAATGACATCGAAAAAGCTTACTTAGATGCCAAAATTCTAGCTGCTACAGCTAAAAATAAACCTACCGTACTAAGTGGAGCTATGTTTAAAGATGTTTGGTATTTACCCGGCGGAAAAAGTTGGGCGGCTAATTTTCTCGAAGATGCCAATGCTGATTACCTTTGGAGTACTACGGATGAAAACGGAAGTCTTTCTTTAAGTTGGGAGAGCGTTCTCGATGTGGGGCAACATGCCGAATATTGGATTGGTCCCGCGCAATTCGCATCTTATCAAGAATTAAAATCATCAAGTCCTCACTACGCACAATTTGATGCCTTTCAAAAAGGTAAAATTTTCAGTACAGCAAATACTTTAGGTGAAACTGGTGGAACTTTATATTATGAACTGGGCCCGCAAAGACCAGACCTTGTTCTAAAAGATTTAATTCATATTTTGCACCCAGGGTTACTACCCAATTACGAACCTTACTTTTTTAAACCATTACTTTAATTGTCTAAACAGCCCACTTACTTTTTTCATTTTATTATTTTGTTGGCATTATTGCTGGCATGTTTTATTATTAATATCTGTTTAGGTTCGGTAAGTATTTCATTTTTTGACACCCTAAAAGTCTTATTCGGCAGTGCCGCCGAAGATTCTTCTAGTTCCTATATTATTTGGCAATATCGCTTGCCAAAAGCTATAACGGCTATTTTAGTGGGTGGCGGACTCTCACTTAGCGGTTTGTTGATGCAGACCCTATTTAGAAACCCGTTAGCAGGACCTTATGTTTTAGGCATAAGCTCAGGGGCAAGTTTAGGCGCTGCAATAATAATTATGGGATCTTCCATATTTTCTGGCTTTTTCGCCATCTCAACTTTTAACGATATTACCCTAGCAGTTGCTTCTAGCATAGGTAGCTTTTTAGTTTTATCCCTCGTTTTAATCGTTGCCGCTAAAATAAAGGATACGATGGCGCTATTGATCATAGGTCTCATGTTCGGTAGTATTACAGCTGCTGTGGTAAGTGTTCTTTCATATTTTACTAAAGCCGAGAAACTACAACAGTATATATTTTGGTCATTTGGTAGTTTAGGTAATTTATCGTGGTCGCAAATTCTCATTATTGCTATTTGTACCATTGTAGGAATTTTACTGAGTATCATTTCCATTAAACCATTAAACGCTTTTTTACTGGGCGAGAATTACGCAAAAAGCTTAGGTATTCAGCTTAAAAAATCTAGATATACCATTATAATCGCCACAGGATTATTGGCAGGTTGCATTACAGCCTTTGCCGGTCTTATTGCATTCGTAGGTTTGGCCGTACCTCATATAACAAGACAAATATTCCATACCACCGAGCATAAAATTCAAATACCCGCTGTGCTTTGCTGTGGATCAATTTTGATGTTGATATGCGATACCATTGCACAACTACCAGGTTCTGTAAGTGTTCTACCCATTAACGCCATTACTAGTATATTAGGCGCACCAGTAGTAATATGGCTATTGGTACGTAAAAGAAAAATGATATTTTAATCGTAAAATAAAAGACATCGAGCCCAATATTATAAATAGCGTATTACAAATTGAAAATCTTAGCATTGGCTATGATAAAATGGTCATTGCTTCTGCAATTTCATTTCACCTACAAAAAGGAGAACTTGCAGCTATTGTTGGTATTAATGGAATTGGAAAATCAACGCTACTAAGAACATTAGGCAGATTTCAACCTGAAATTTCTGGATCAATAATAATTGAAGGAAAAGAGCTATCTACTTATGACAATCTGGAGATGGCTTCAAAAGTAAGTGTCGTACTTACCGAATCTATTGCTTCTAAAAACTTATCGGTTTACGAGCTTTTAGCATTAGGCAGACAACCCTATACCAATTGGTTAGGCAAATTGGCCGAAAATGATATTTCGGTAATTAATAACAGTATTGCCTTATTAGAACTAGAACCTTTCTTAGATAAAAAATGCTTTCAATTAAGTGACGGACAATTACAGCGGGCACTTATCGCCAGAGCTTTAATTCAAGATACTGACATCATTCTACTTGATGAACCAACAACACATTTAGACCTATATCATAAAGTGCAGATTTTAAAGCTCCTGAAATCTATTGCACATGAAACCAAAAAGACTATTTTATTTACTAGTCATGAAATTGAACTCGCTATTCAATTATGCGATAAAATGCTGATTTTAGACGGAATTCATAATGCTTTTAACGAACCCTGTAAACTTATTGAGAACAATAGCTTCGATAGCCTTTTCCCTACTGATACTATATCTTTTGATGCGAATACCGGCACTTTTAAGATAAAACAATAAGCTGGCCTAGATTATTTGAAATTTGATGGAATATCATAATTAAAAACAAGCTGCTCCTCTTAAAATTTTCTATTCAATCAATTACCTTTACCAGATTACTCTAGTTAACTGATGAACGAAATATACATATACCTTGCAATCGGAATTCTATGTCTTACCATAGGATATTTTCTTGGCAACTATATTCAGCTTCTAAAAACAAAATCGCGTCAAAGTACCTTAGAAGAGCGAGAGCAGCAAATGCTGAATAACCTTTCTGTTTTTCAAGATCGATTAAAAGAAACTGAGAAACATAATACGCTCCTGCAATCAGAGAAAGAGCAACTTGGCAACCAAATCGTTCGATATCAAGCAGATTTAGAAAACTTACAAGAAAAGAATATCGAACAGAAACAAGAGGTTGAAAAGCTTCAAGAAAAATTTACTAAAGAATTTGAAAATCTTGCTAATAAAATTCTTGAAGAAAAGAGTTTAAAATTTACTGAGCGAAACGAGAAGAATATCAAAAACATTCTAACTCCGCTAAATGAGAAAATCTTACTTTTTGAAAAGAAGGTCGAAGAAAGTCAGAAAGAAAACATCAGCATACATTCTGCCTTAAGAGAGCAATTACTAAATCTACAGACCCAGAATATCAAAATTACCCAAGAAGCGGAGAATTTGACCAAAGCCTTAAAGGGCGATAGTAAAATGCAAGGTAATTGGGGAGAATTGGTGTTGGAACGCGTATTAGAAAAATCTGGACTAGAGAAAGATCGAGAATATACTGTTCAACAAAGCTTTACCCGTGCCGATGGTAGCCGTGTATTACCCGATGTTATTATCAATTTGCCCGATGGTAAGAAAATGATAGTAGACTCTAAGGTTTCTTTAACCGATTATGAGCGTTATGTAAATGCTGAAGATGAATTCAGAGATAAATACTTAAAAGACCACATCAATTCTCTAAGAAGGCATGTAGACCAACTGTCTTCCAAGAAATATGAAGATTTGTATGAAATGGAGAGTCCCGATTTTGTGCTTATGTTTGTACCTATAGAACCCGCATTTGCGATAGCTATCAATCAAGACAATTCATTATACAACAAAGCTTTTGAACAAAACATAATAATTGTTACCCCTTCTACTCTTCTTGCTACCTTGCGCACTATTGATAGTATGTGGAATAATGAGAAACAGCAACGAAATGCTATTGAGATTGCACGACAAGCTGGTGCACTTTATGATAAATTTGAAGGTTTTGTTAACGACCTAACGAAGGTTGGCAAAAAGATGGACGAGGCAAAAGTGGAATACCGAGGTGCAATGAGCAAATTAGTTGATGGTCGTGGTAATATTATCACCAGTATTGAGAAGCTTAAAAAGATGGGGGCCAAGGCAAAAAAAACAATTCCCGAATCGCTTTTAAATAGAGCGATTGAAGATGATGATTTTGAAGAGGAACCTAAACTAGAACTATAATAACTAATCATTAATGCAATATTTAAATTACACATGAAAAAAATAGTATCATTACTTTTAGTAAGCGCTGTAGTCATTTGTGCGCTCTATTACGCCTTTATCTACTTCGTAACCTTTAGCGAGGGCGTTCGCTCAGGAGAACTTATAAAAATTAGCCACAAAGGTGTTATAGCCAAAACGTGGGAAGGTGAAATTAGCCAAGGTATCTCTGGTGCTCAAATATTCTCATTTTCTGTATTAGACAAGGATAAAGAGGTTATAGAAAAACTGCAGGAATACCAAGGACAATACGTAAAAGTTAGTTATGTAGAACGTTATGCCACATTTTTTTGGTTAGGTGATTCTAAGTATTTCGTTACCAAAGTACAACCAGAACAATCACCTCATTTTAGAAAATAGACATTTACGTTAAAAAATAAAGACCTTATGGAAAAGTTTAAAACCGCAAGAGAATCTAAAGTTTCTATAACAGAGCTAATGCTTCCTTCGCATTCTAATTTTGGAGGCAAGGTTCATGGCGGATATATTTTGAACCTTATGGATCAAATTGCCTTTGCTTGTGCTTCTAAACATTCGCAACAGTATTGTGTTACCGCTTCGGTCAATAGGGTAAATTTCTTGAACCCGATTGAAGTGGGTGAATTGGTTACCTTAAAAGCAAGTATAAATTATACCGGTCGAACCTCTATGGTCGTAGGGGTTCGTGTGGAGTCTGAAAATATTAGATTGGGTACTAGAAAGCACTGCAACTCATCATACTTTACTATGGTAGCAAAGGGAACAGATGGTAAAAATGTTCCCGTACCAGGTTTAATAATATCTGATGATCAAGGCGTTAGACGATTTGCACGTAGCAAATACCGTAAATTAGAGGCTCAAGAAAGAGACACTAAATTCGAATCTAAAACCTTTAATTCTGAAGACTATATAAATGAGTTAAAATCTGAAAATATTAAGATTGAAATGAAGTAAGAAGTTTTGCCGCAGCTGCATCTAAAAACCAAACTAAATCTTTCGTTTTGGGTGAAACGTGACTTGCAGGGTATTCTAAATACCCTTCTTCTCTATCAATAATTATCTTAACCTTCTCTGCTTTACTTTCGCCTGTTACCAAAAAAGCAACAGTTTTAGCGATATTAATTATTCTACCTGTCAATGAAACTCTTCTTTGACCAGATTCTGGGTGAATTGCCACTTCACAATTATCTGGAGATACCCATAAGTTAATTTCATGAGGGAAAATAGAAGCCGTATGTCCGTCATCGCCCATACCAAGAATCACTAAATCGAATTGAGGCAATCCTAATTCTTTCGGTAATTCTTTATCTAACAAATCGCCATAACGTTTAGCTTCCGCCTTCGGGTCATCTTCCCCTTTTATTCTATGAATATTTCCTTCAGGTATATCTACCTTAGAAATAAGGTGCTCCACTGTCATTTTGTAATTACTTTCGGCATCGTCTGGCGATACGCATCTTTCATCGCCCCAATACAAATGAATTTTACTCCATTCTACATCATTGGCAAATTCATCCGCCAATACATCAAATACAATTTTAGGGGTACTACCACCTGATAGCGCAATATGAAAAGATTCTTGATCAGCTGATTTTTCAATCAGATACTTAGAAAACTCCTCTGCTACCTTTGTTTTATTTTGATAAACTTTTACTTCCATCTTTAGTACAAACTTTAAATATCTTCCTTTTTAACAAATAACACAGTAACCAGATTCATCTGCTAAATTCTCACTTGGGTTACGCCATTCTCCAACTCCTTCAATAAGATCGTTGGAATTTTCAGGACCCCAATCTCCGGCTGCATAACCGTACATCTTTACATCCTTGCCATTTTTCCAATAATCTAAAATAGGATCTACAAATGCCCAAGCAGCTTCAACTTCATCTGCTCTTGCATATAAAGTGGCATCACCTTGCATTGCATCTAATAAAAGACGCTCGTAAGCTTCCATAACATGTGTTTCGGTTAAACTAGAATAGTAGAAATCCATATTTGCACGCTCAACCTCAAAACCTTGCCCGGGTACTTTTACTCCGAATTTCAACAATATACCTTCATCTGGCTGAATACGAATAATTAATTTGTTATCCTTATTATTTATACCAGACTCTTTAAAAATTTGATGATGCGGAGTTTTAAAATGTATAACTACCTCGGTAACTTTTGTAGGCATACGTTTTGCCGTTCTAACATAAAAAGGCACATCTGCCCAACGCCAGTTGTCTACAAAGAATTTAATGGCAGCAAAGGTTTCTGTAGTTGAGTTTTTATCAACCCCTTCCTCTTCGCGGTAGCCTTTTACTTCTTGTCCGTCAATTTTTGAAGAAACATATTGCGCTCTGATCGTATTATCATAAAGCGTCTTTTCATCATTCATTATTTTAAGTGACTTCAATGCCTTCAATTTCTCATTACGAATTTCTTCGGCATCGGCGCTCAACGGCGGCTCCATAACAATTAAAGCAACAATCTGTAATAAGTGACTTTGAAACATATCTCTCAATGCACCAGATTTATCGTAGTACCCACCTCTTTTTTCAACACCTACGCTTTCGGCATTGGTAATTTCTATATGGTGAATGTAATTTCTATTCCATAATGGCTCGAATATACTATTCGCAAAACGGGTTACCAATAAGTTCTGTACAGTTTCCTTTCCTAAATAATGATCAATTCTAAATATTTGACCTTCTTTAAAATAGGTATGTAAGCCTTCATTTAATTCTTTGGCAGATTCTAGACTGTAACCAAATGGTTTTTCAACTATAATTCTTCTCCAACCGGTGGTCTCTTCATTTAAGCCTTGATCAGACAAATTCTTTGCAATTGGCTCATACAAACTTGGTGGCGTAGATAAGTAGAACATATGGTTACCAGCAGTACCATATTTTTGATCTAAATCTGATATACGCTTTTCTAAACGTTCATAAGAAGTGTCGTAATCAGAACCTAAATCTTCGTAAAAAAGTTTGTCAGCAAATTTTTGAATATAATCTGCATCAAATTCTTTTCGTTCTTTTTCTAAATAAGTACTTTCTAATACTACCTTATTTCTAAATTTTAAATCGCCCAAATCACTTCTACTAACACCAAGAACCACAAAATTATCAGGAAGGTCGTTTCCCTTGTATAAATTGAATATTGCTGGTATCAATTTTCTTGCTGTTAAATCTCCAGATGCCCCAAAAATTACGAGCATTTGATTTTCTGTCTTCTTCATTATCGGTTGATATTCTTTATTATTCAAATATCTTAAAAAGTAAGCCATTAACAGTCTTCTTTAAGAGGGAATTTGGAATTAAAGTCATTATTTTAAATTATTTTTGATAGACAATATGTTACGCCCATATATTAAGTATGGTTACATATTAATGAGGTGTAATTATAAAACATTCTATTTATGTATGATTTTGGTTTAGTAGGTCTTGGAGTAATGGGACAGAATTTTATACTCAATGTAGCAGACAACGGATTTTCTGCTTACGGGTATGATTTAGATGAAGAAAAGGTAGAGGCGTTAAAGACTTTAGGCGGAGATTTGGAAAAAGTAAGTGCTTCCAGCAATATAAAAACATTCGTAAAAAATTTAAAACAGCCGCGTAAGATAATGTTACTGGTACCCGCTGGTAAAATTGTAGATGCTGTTATAGAATCATTATTACCGCATATTGACAAAGGTGATATTATTATTGACGGTGGAAATTCTTTTTTTACCGATACCGACAGAAGAGAAGCTCAATTACAAACTAGAGCAATAAACTTTTTTGGGGCAGGAGTTTCTGGCGGTGCAAAAGGTGCTCGAAAAGGACCAAGTATTATGCCCGGTGGCTCAAAATCTGCCTATCAACATATTAAACCGATTTTCGAAGCTGTTTCTGCGAAATACAATGGTGAACCTTGTGTGGCTTATTTAGGTCCTAAATCTGCCGGGAACTATGTAAAAATGGTACACAATGGTATTGAGTACGGATTGATGCAGTTGACTTCTGAAATATACGATGTTCTTAAAAAAGGTGGCGATTATAACAATGATGAGCTACATAGCACTTTTGCAAAATGGAACAAAGGTAGATTACAATCGTTTTTAGTAGAAATTACTTCTGAAATATTCGAGCAAGAAGATGACTTGGTAAAAGGTCGCTTGGTAGATCAAATATTGGATAAAGCAAAACAAAAAGGTACTGGTAAATGGACAAGCCAAAACGCGATGGATCTTGGTATACCTGTACCATCGATCGATGTAGCCGTTAGCATGCGAGAACTATCTGCTTTAAAGGAAGAAAGAGTTAAAGCTGATGCCCTATATGATAGACCAAAGGTTGTCCATATGAATAAAGAGAAGTTGGAAGCACTTACTGAAAAAGCTTTATACTTTTCATTCATTATTACATACTCTCAAGGGTTACACCAATTGGCAGATGCATCGAAAGTATATGGTTACGATTTAGATATATCGGTCATCGCAAAAATATGGAGAGCCGGTTGTATCATTCGCGCAGGGTTATTGGCTGATATTACCGAAGCTTTTAAAGCCGAACCGACATTACCGAACTTATTACTTTCTCCGAATTTTGTAAGTAAAGTTAAAGACACCGTTGGTGCTGCTAGAGAATTGGTTGCTTTTGGTGCTCAAAACGGAATTCCGTTACCTGGCTTATCAAATTCACTAACTTATTTTGATGCATACACGTCAAGTAAACTACCTTTGAACTTAATTCAAGCGCAACGCGATTATTTTGGCTCTCATACTTATGAACGTCTCGATCGTGAAGGTATTTTTCATACAGAGTGGGAAGATTAAAAATCAACATTTGAAAAAAATAAAAACTGTTTTAAGTCGTATTTGCCTTTCATTAGTTATTGTAGCTACAGTTGTTTCTTGTAAAGAAGTTTCAAAAGAAGAAATTCCGGTTGAAGTTCTTGATAACCATGCACTAGATAGAAAGGCAAATGCGGTTTTAATAGATTCTCTTGTTAGGCAAGTTTATGTACCTATATATTCTGACATTTACAATCAGACGAGAGATACAAGAACTTTGCTTACCGCAACTTTAAGCATCAGAAATACGAGTTTAAAAGACAGCTTGTTCGTTAGCAAAATCGATTACTATAATACCGAAGGTGATTTGGTACGAAGCTATATCGATTCCCCTATTTATCTAACACCGATGGAATCTATTGATTACGTTATTGAACAACAAGATACTTCTGGCGGTAGCGGAGCTAATTTTTTGATTGACTGGTATTCGAAAAAACAACTGAATCCGTTGTTTCAAGCAGTTATGGTCGGTGGTCTAGGGGCACAAGCTTTTTCTTTTACTACAGAAGGTCTTGAGATAATTGAGTAACCTGAAAGATTACTTGAGTTACTACCAGTAATTTATAGTCTAAAATTCATACTGCACTTATGTATTCTATTTACGTTATTGAATTATCTAAAAAAGTATTCACCGAAAATAGAAAGTTTAGAGAAGCAAATCCGCAATTCAACGGTGTACTAGAATGTCTTTATGTTGGCATGACAAGTAAAACCCCTAAAGAACGATTTGACCAACATAAAAATGGGTCTCTGAGCAAAAAAGGACATAATCTATCATCTAAAATCGTTCAGAAATATGGCTTGTATTTACGTGGTAGCCTATTTAATCATATCGACCCCATTAAAACCAAAGCCGAAGCTTTAAAAATGGAAGAGCAATTGGCTCTTGAACTTAGACGTAAAAAATATGCGGTGTGGTTTAATTAATTTCATTTATTTAGGTAACGGAGTAACTGCATCTAAAAGTTCATCTTCCATTCCGTAATATTTAAGTGCAAACCCGAATGCTACGACAGATAAAATTATGCCAATCAGAAATATGGTATATGTCCACCTTAACAGTCTATACTTTTCTTGCAATACCTTACCCAAGTAATACAAGTCCATACTCAGTGAATCATATATAGATTCTTTGTTCTTTATGATAGCTCTTAATTTAGATTTAAAGTCGCTTAACTCCATCGAGTGAAAATTTCCGAAGAACAAGAAATTTGTATCCTTCGCTTTTATTTCATCATCTACGACATTTTTATTGGTAACTTTTGGGCGTGTAGCCAGAACAGACATTATCATAGAAGCTATACTAAAAAGAACAAATATGACCGTCGGATAAATAAGGTAAGAATTCGTTGGAGAATCTAATTTCGGAATCAAATTAGCCATAAGCAACGAAATAATTATTGCATTTACTGAAAGTAAAATATTAGCTTTAGTATCTGCAATATCACTCAATTTTATATGGTTTCTAAGCTCTATGCGATATAGCGATTGAATTGCCCGTTGCGGACTTTCATCTTTTAACTTTGCTTTTAAAACCTCTTTCTTTTCTGTTTTTTCAGACTTCTGCAATTTAGAAATCAAGTCAAGAATATTTTCTTCTTTTTGCTCTTGCCAATTCTCTTTTGCATAGTCTGTATAATACCTATGCTGTACACGAAGTTTTTCTACATAGTTTAATCGCCAATGATCTAAATCAGGAACATCGCTATTAAAATTTTCTAATTCTAATCGCAATAACTGTAACATTTCTTCAAAACTACTTGATGCAAAAAACCAAGTGCTACTATCTTTTATAATCGCCTCTTCATCGTTTTTTGGCGCATCATTTTGCCAAGCACTTTTCAATAAATTGACGATAGCATCAATATCTTGTTGAGCTACTTTTTGCTCGGTTAAAAATTGCGAAGCCAATAATGCACTTTGGTCAACATGGTTATCGTAATCTACCGCATAACCTGCGTGCAAAAACCAAGCAGCTATTAATACTTGATATGAATTAATTTGAGCATTTGTATTTTGTTCAAGAATTTTTTGTGTTTTACTAATAGTCTTGTTCGTATACCCCTGACTATGAAAAAGAAAGTTCTTATTCATTTGATCTGCCAAAAGATTCTTGACATACTTTTCTACTGCATTTACCGTAGTTTGATTCATAATAGTTTATTTGATGGTTCTTTGTATTCAGTAACCTAAATTGATATCCTTTAAATTTGTTTAAAGGTTATTGGTCGTTGCAATTAAAACATGCCATTTGTGCCTTGGACATATGTAAATCTTCTGATCCTTTCAGCACCTCTGTCAGTTCTTCGCTCTCACCCAATTCTTGCTGAAATAGTAGCGCATAATCTACCAATTTATTTCGCCTATTTTTCATTTTTGCAATAAGCTCTTTACCGTCCAATTCATAAATCTCAATTGGCCAGACGGCAAAAGATGATTCAATAGCTTCATCTGTAAGTAAGCGCTGTAATTCTTTCGCTTCTTTTTCAAATACAGATTGCGGAATGTCTCGCATAAAATAAACATCGAATGGAGATATTAATCCTGGTAAAAAATCAATTTCTTTTTCAAAAGACTGCACCTCTGGCAGAAATGCCTGGTTCGAAATTAGAGTTGGTAAAACCCCTTCTAGATTAAAAAAAGCATTATCCCTATCGCACGGTAAAGGAATGGCATTAATCGAATCTCCTAAATTTTCAATAGCCCAACCCCACTGTTTTGAATGACGGTCCCAATCACCAATTAACAAATCGAATAAACGCGCACTTACTAAAGCATTATTATCGATACTGACTTTCTTAGGACTCTTCATCTTTAACTCTTGCAAATCTTCGGTATCTATGAGAGAATCAATTTTTTTCTGTCCCAACCAACTGGCATTACCTTCAGTCTCATATTCTAAAAGAAATAAGCGATTACCGAATTTTTCATTATAATCAGAGAGTCGTTCTTGCTTAGGCACAAAAACCAACTTAGGCTTAGTATTTAATATTCTGGCCTGTTCAGAAAGTTTGGCAACCACTATTGCCGCATATGGATGTTGCGCAGATATACCATCAACTATAATATTTTCTATGCCCATGGTCTCAGCAACTTTTGGCACTAATGGCGATGGGTCTTTAGAGACACTTCTTAATGTCATTAGGGTACCATCTTCTCTTTTCAATTTAAGTGAATGTGTCTGTTGACCGCCACCCTCTTCAAGAATTTTTACATTTCCTTCTAAATTATCCAAATACAAAATCGGAACTTTAACTGGTGTAGCCCATGCTTTTCTATACTGTTCCCCTTGCATTACACTTTTAATTGCGTTTGCTTTATACAACGTACTCGCGGCAACTAAAACAGAATCATATTTTTTAAAGTCTATTTCATCGACGTTAGAAAATTCTAAAATCTCGCATGTATCAAAAGTTTTGCTTGTACTTGATAATGACCAATACGTCAATACCCCAAATACAACTACCAAAACAACTAGACCTAAAAGAATCTTTTTCAATTTAACGGTTTAAATATTATACCACACAAGATTAATTATAAAACACATCAAGGAATTATCTAATAAAATAAATTTTTGACCTGAAAAGAGATATGGAAAAGATAAACCTGCTGGTTATCATTTTCTCAATACATTGTTGAAATTATGATGATATCTTATCTTAGAATGATTAAATTTATAAGACAAGCAATTACGTAAACTAAAAGTTTTTTATGAACGGATTAATAATGGATTACCCACTTACCACTAATACCATTTTAAAATATGCAAATAGTACATTTCCTGATAAAAAATTAATCTCTTACCTGCCAGATGGTAGTAGGCATGAATATACCTATGGTCAGCTATACAAACGTTGTTGTCAACTTGCCAATGCCTTACGAAATAAATTAGGTATCTCTAAAGGTGATATGGTAGGCACCTTTGCATGGAATCATTACCAACATGTAGAGCTTTATTACGGAATTCCGGGAATTGGCGCGGTTTGCCACACGATAAATATTAGATTATCATCTCAGCAAACAGAATTTATAATCAACCATTCTGAAGACAAGGTTATTTTTGTAGATGCAACCCTTGTGCCTCTTTTAGAAAAAATAGCTCCGAAATTAGAAACTGTAGAAAAATATATTATCATCAATGCCCCTAAAGGTTTTACAACTAGTTTACAAAATATAGTACATTATGAAGACCTGATTGGCGAGCAATTAGAAACCATCGATTGGCCACTAATTAATGAGAACGATGCTAGCGGAATGTGTTACACGAGCGGGACAACAGGAATGCCAAAAGGTGTTCTTTATTCGCATCGATCTACTTACCTGCATGCCATGACCATTCTTTCACCAAATGCTGGCAACTACAGTAATAATGACATAGTACTACTCATTGTACCTCAATTTCACGTAATGGCTTGGGGGTTTCCGTATATGTGCCTATTAACTGGTTCAGACATGGTAATGCCTTCACTTCACTTGCGCCCAGATGCAATTATTAGAATATTAGAAAGTGAAAATATCAATAAAGCTAACGGAGTGCCATCTATTTGGCGAGGAGTCTATGATGAAATGAAAAAGAATCCGCCAAAAACAAAATTAGCTTTAGAAGAATATTTAGTTGGTGGTTCTGCGTTATCTGCTAGCCTGATAGAAAATTTCGAAAAAGACTTCGGAATCAAAGGAGTTCAAGCATGGGGTATGACCGAAACTTCACCTCTTGGGACAGCGAGCAGACTTCAGAGAAAACATGAAGAGCTTAGTGAAAAAGAACAAATTAAGGTCCGCGCGAAACAAGGAATTGAATTTCCAGGGATTGAAATGCGAATAATTGGTGATGATGGAAAAGTAGCTCCACGTGATGGAAAAACAATGGGCGAGTTACAGGTGAAGGGAGCCTGGGTCATTAAGTCTTATTTTAAGACTAATAGCCGAGAAAACTTTACCAAAGATGGTTGGTTTAGAACAGGCGATGTAAGTACCATTGATGAAAATGGCTACATGGAAATAACTGATCGTACCAAAGATTTAATAAAAAGTGGTGGCGAATGGATTTCTAGCGTAGCTTTAGAGCTTGCGTTAATGTCTCATCCGAAGATTAAGGAAGCTGCCGTAATTGCCATTCCTGATAAAAAATGGTCTGAAAGACCTTTGGCTACTTTAGTATTAACTGATGAAAATACCCCTGTATCGACCGAAGAGTTAAAAGAATATTTATCTAAAGATTTTGCTAGTTACCAAATACCTGATAATTATGTGACTATTAATGAAGTACCAAAAACTAGTGTTGGTAAGTTTGATAAGAAAGAAATTAGAAGATTATATGCAGAAGGGAAACTTTAACAACACTAAAGTTCCCCTTCTACTATAATATAAGTCTTAAAAAAAAGACTATTTACTTAAATACATTTTACGCCTTGCGTATAGGTTGTAAAATTCATCGTCCTTAAGACTATCAATGAACAGAATGCTTTCACCTGTACTTTTCATTTCAGGACCTAAATTCTTATTCACATTCGGAAATTTATTAAAAGAGAATACTGGTTGTTTAATAGCAAATCCTTCTAATTGAGGGTTGAAGTTAAAATCTTTTACCTTCTTCTCCCCTAACATTACTTTCGTTGCATAATTGACATATGGTTCTTTGTAAGCCTTTGCTATGAAAGGTACAGTACGAGACGCTCTAGGATTTGCTTCGATAATATATACAACTTCATCTTTTATAGCAAACTGAATGTTAATTAGACCAACCGTATTTAATGCGAGAGCAATTTTTTTGGTATGATCTTTAATTTGCTGCATTACCAATTCGCCAAGATTAAATGGTGGCAATGTTGCATTTGAATCTCCTGAGTGAATTCCACACGGTTCAATATGCTCCATAATACCGATGATATATACATCTTCGCCATCGCAAATAGCATCTGCTTCTGCCTCAATTGCACCATCTAAGTAGTGATCCAATAATAACTTGTTATTTGGTATTTTACGAAGCAAACCAACTACATGCTCTTCAAGCTCTTTTTTGTTTATTACAATCTTCATTCCCTGACCTCCTAAAACATAAGATGGCCTCACCAGTAAAGGAAAATCTAATTCATCTGAAAGTGCTATTGCTTCTTCAGCCGTCTCTGCTACTCCAAATTGAGGGAATGGAATATCATTCTTTTTTAATAATTCAGAAAAGCTTCCTCTATCCTCGGCTAAATCTAAAGATTCAAAACTTGTTCCGATAATTTTTATCCCATATTTAGATAGCTTTTCTGCTAGTTTAAGCGCTGTTTGTCCGCCTAATTGAACAATTACCCCTTCAGGTTTTTCATGACGAATTATGTCATATATATGCTCCCAAAATACAGGCTCAAAATAAAGCTTGTCTGCCGTATCAAAATCAGTTGAAACCGTTTCTGGGTTACAATTAATCATAATAGTTTCATAACCGCATTCCGCAGCTGCTAAAACTCCGTGAACACAACAGTAGTCAAATTCTATACCTTGACCGATTCGGTTGGGTCCAGATCCTAGAACTACAATCTTCTTTTTATCAGAAACTATACTATCATTTTGAACATATCGTGTACCATCTGGCTTTTCTATTTCAGCCTCAAATGTTGAATAGTAATATGGAGTCATTGCCTTAAACTCAGCTGCGCAAGTATCTACAAGCTTATACACCCTGTTTATGTTAAGCTCAGTTCTCTTATTATAAACCTCGCTTTCATAAGAATCAACCATATGGGCTATTTGTCTATCGGCAAATCCTTTTTGTTTAGCTTCTAATAATAATTCTTTTGAAATTGTTGCAATAGTATATTTAGATATTTCCTTTTCTAAAAAATAAAGCTCTTCATACTGCTTAAGGAACCACATATCTATTTTTGTGATTTCATGTATTCTACTTAAAGGAATGCCTATTTGTATTGCGTCATAAATAACAAAAACTCGATCCCAACTAGGAATGGTTAATTTGCTAATTATTTGATCATAATCTTTATAACCCTTACCATCGGCACCTAACCCATTTCGCTTTATTTCTAAAGATTGGGTTGCTTTATGTAATGCTTCTTGAAACGAGCGACCAATACCCATAACTTCTCCTACAGATTTCATCTGCAAACCTAAAGTACGGTCAGATCCTTCAAATTTATCAAAATTCCATCTTGGTATTTTTACGATAACATAATCTAACGTTGGTTCGAATAATGCCGATGTTGATTTTGTAATCTGATTATCTAATTCGTCAAGCGTGTAACCTATTGCCAACTTTGTAGCCACTTTTGCAATAGGATAACCAGTTGCTTTTGAAGCTAAAGCTGATGATCTTGAAACTCTCGGATTTATTTCAATCGCTATAATATCTTCTTTCTCATCAGGACTAACTGCAAATTGAACGTTACAACCACCTTCAAAATCTCCTATACTACGCATCATATGTATTGCCATATCACGCATTTTCTGATACGTTCTGTCAGATAATGTCATTGCAGGCGCTACCGTAATTGAATCACCGGTATGTATACCCATGGGATCCATATTCTCAATAGCACATATGATTACTACGTTGTCATTTTTATCTCTTAATAGCTCTAATTCATATTCTTTCCAACCCATTAAGGCTTTATCGATCATTACTTCATGAATAGGAGAAATCTCTAATCCGTAACTTAATAATTCATCAAAATCTTCTGGTTTATATACTATGGATGCTCCTGCCCCACCAAGTGTATAAGAAGCTCGTATTACTAAAGGAAAACCGAATTCTTGAGCTATCTCTTTACCTTTTAAGAAGGAGGTCGCTGTAGCTTGTGGTGCCATGCCTACACCTATCTTCAACATTAGCTCTCTAAATTGCTCTCTATCTTCAGTAATATTTATAGCATCAATGTCTACACCTATTAACTCTACTCCGAAATCTTTCCAAATTCCTTTTTTATCTGCCTCTATACACAGATTCAGTGCTGTTTGACCTCCCATGGTCGGCAATACCGCATCTATTTGTGGATGCGCTTTTAAAATCTCAATTATGGATTTTGTTGTTAACGGTTTTAAGTAAACATGATCCGCCATTGTTGGATCTGTCATAATGGTTGCCGGGTTACTATTTATCAAAATAGTTTCAATACCATCTTCACGTAACGAACGTAAAGACTGGCTACCTGCATAATCGAATTCACATGCTTGACCGATAACAATAGGACCTGATCCTATTAATAAAATTGAGTTTAAATCTTTTCTTTTTGGCATCTTAAAACTGTTTATTTTGGGAATTGGACAAAAAAAAGGTGTTACTTTTAAAAAAGTAACACCTATATATTTTATAAACTATGCAATCATTATTTCTTATGTCTTGTTTCAGAGGAAACGGTCAATTTCTTTCTTCCTTTTGCTCTTCTTCTTGCAAGAACCTTTCTACCGTTCACGGAAGCCATACGCTCACGAAAACCATGTTTGTTCTTTCTCTTTCTTTTTGACGGCTGATATGTTCTTTTTTGTCCGGGCATCTCTTAAACCTTTTCTATTTAATATGAAATTATTCAGAATTCTCTGTGAAACTGGGCGCAAATATACAAAGAGTTTTTTCTTTAACAAGTGATATGAAAAAAAATATTTTTATTAATCCGTACGTGACTAAACGAAGCTTTTGATTAATTTTGCCAGAATTGAAATTTAGCGCCGAAATCGCTTTATTTTTATAGGGTTACGATTAATTTGAATAACATACTTAGCTAACTAACTAGAAATTAAAATTAAAAATATGTTCAATAAAAATTTAAAATTAATTATTGCAGGACTTATAATTGCCTTTTCTGTTTACCAAATGATCGAAGGTAATATCGGAAATGGCATATTTTTAATCTTACTATCCTTAATTTTTATCTTTCTTTATTTTAGAAACGAGATTATATTGTTAGCATTTTTAAAAATGCGTAAACAAGATTTAGCCGGTACAAAAACCTGGTTAGATAAAATAAAGAACCCTGAAGGTGCACTAACTGTTAAACAACAAGGCTATTATAATTACCTACATGGCATTATCTTCTCTCAAACAAATTTAACCCAAGCTGAGAAATACTTTAAAAAAGCACTTAAGCTTGGTCTTACAATGGATTATGATGTAGCCATGGCAAAGTTAAGCTTAGCTGGTATTTCAATGCAAAAGCGTCGTAAAAGAGAAGCGACCATGCTGCTTAACGAAGCAAAGAAATTAGATAAAAACAATATGTTGACAGATCAAATTAAAATGATGCAACAACAACTGAAGAAAATCTAAGTCTTATTTTGTTTCTCTGTAGTATCCTTTATTAGGGATTTCTAAAGTGTATTTTTTACCAGAGCCATTATTTAAATGTGGCTCTCTTAACCAAGGATTATGTCTTTTTAGAATTTTATAGTTGATTTCGTACTCTTGTGCGAAATCTGCAAAATCACTAACTGGCTTATTAATCTCAACATTAAAAGTAGGTATAGCTTTATACATATCTTCTTGATCGATATGAAAACCATACTTTTCTGGATTGGCAAGAATTTCTTTTATCGCCATAATTCTAAAAACATACCTACCCGTTTCATCACCCAATAGCAAATCCCAATAATTATCTACTTGCTGAATACCCATGTATTTGTTGATAGCACCCGGACCAGCATTATATGCAGCTGCAGTCAATGCCCAACTACCATATTTATCTTTCCATCTATTTAAATACTTACAAGCAACCTCTGTAGACTTTTCTAAGTGGTAACGTTCATCAACATTCGAATTTACTTCTAAACCGTACTCTTTACCGGTTTCTCTCATAATTTGCCAAAAACCGGTAGCACCTGCCGGGGAAACTACATTTGTTAAACCACTTTCTGCAACCGCTAAGTATTTAAAATCATCTGGAATACCATTTTTAGCCAAAATTGGCTCTATTATCGGAAAATACTTATTCGCTCTTTTCATTAATAACAAAGCGTTAGACTGCCAATACGTATTTACCAAAAACTCACGGTCTACTCGTTCCATAATTTCTGGATCTTCTTGCGGAACCACTTCTCCTGCAAAATTTAAGTCTTGAGGAATATCTATTGAAGAAATTTTATACGATTTAGCTACGTTTTTCTGAACACTATCATTCGCCACAATCTTATCGTTTACCGCAATCGCATCAGTACTTTGTACCGCAAATATCAAGGTGCCAGCAACAAATACAACACCTAACAACATCAATATATTCTTAATAGTTTTCATGAATTTTATATTTAAAATTATTTCTACCCAATCTGTAGTTAACCAAAGGTATATATAGAACTATCTAATTCCAAAATAATTGTTGGCAAGTTCTCGTTAAACCACTTTGCCCTATGTATAATCATAGTATGTGTACCATTGACCACATGTATACAATTACTAATATTTGCGATAGGAAAAACTGTGTCTTTTTCACCTTGTATATGAACTAATTTTTCGCAAGGCACCTCTTGCTTCCAATTTACCAATTCGTTAATACACCAATCTAAATAGCCTTTATCTCTAACGGATAAATATTTTTCATACAGTGATAACCGTTTTGTTACACTTTCACCGAAGGCATATTTTGCCAATAACTCAACATTGTTCACCAACCCCGTAGGAAGCAATTTATGTACACTGGTGTACCTTGCAAATAGCATACGTTTTGGCAATTCGTGACGGGTTTTAACACTCGATATAATTATCACTTTTATTACCTCAATATATTTAGTCATTTCTTGAACTAGAAGTCCGCCCAACGAAACCCCTATCAACACAGCATTCTTATGTTTTATGAGTTTACACATATTTTTAGCGTACTCACTAAATGAAATCCCTTTTGTAGGAATACTCCATTCTAATAAATGCAGTTCAAATCTCTCTTTAGGTAATTTTATATACTCGAAAATTGTAGGACTTGCAGCCATACCTGGCATACAATACACATGAATTATATTATCTATCATAGTCACGAAACGTAGTAAAAACTAGGAAATTAAGTATTTTTTAACTAGTTTTGTAAGAGAATGCGAAAAACACATGTTTTAACATGTCATATAATCTGTACAGCATTTCATTAACGACAAATTACGATATGAGAACATCGTAATTTTTTTGTCTAATAGCAACACTAAAATTATCTATATGAACGATGTTATCATTAATGACAATTCTTTTCTGCGCCAATTTGAAACTACTGTAGATGGTCATCTTGCCAGAATAGAATACTCATCTCAAGAACGAAAAGTTTTCCTTACCAAGTTAGTGGTTCCTGAAGAAATTACAGATGAAGATTTTAGAGAAAACTTTATAAAAGCCGTTCTTAGTATTATTCAAGAAAGAAACCTTAGAGTTGTTCCAACAAGTCCGCATATCGCTGGATTTCTGCGAAAAAACAGAAGACAGTATAAAGAAATGTTACCAATCGGTATTCGTATCTAAAAAATTTAAAGCCTTTCAAATGAAAGGCTTTTTTTATGCTTCTACTTTTTCGTTTACAAAATTAAACCGGACAAGACCATCCTTTTCAATTTCGGTCAACTGCACTTTATGCAAAGTATTTACCAATTCGGGATTCCAAGGTGATTTTACTTTTACATAATTCTCGGTGAAACCATGTATATACCCTTCTTTATTCTCTCCCTCGAACAATACTGTTAAATCATTACCTAACTGACTCTCATAAAATGCCCGTCTCTTCTTAACCGATAACCCGCGTAACATTTTACTCCTTTTATTTCTAACTTTATTAGGCACTACACCATCCATTGTAGCAGCAGGTGTATTATCTCTTTCTGAATAGGTGAAAACGTGTAGATAAGAAATATCTAAGTCATTCAAAAAGTGATACGTCTCTAAAAAATGCTCTTCGGTCTCACCGGGAAAACCAACGATTACATCAACTCCAACACAGCAGTTCGGCATCACCTCTCTAATCTTCGCTACCCGTTCTTTATAAAGATTTGTCATATAACGACGCTTCATCAACTTAAGAAGATCGTCACTACCACTCTGTAAGGGAATATGAAAATGAGGTACAAAAGTTTTACTTTGAGAAACAAACTCAATTGTTTCGTTCTTTAAGAGATTGGGCTCAATTGATGAAATTCGTAAACGATGAATACCATCTACATCATCTAAAGCGGTAACAAGATCTAAAAAAGTATGCTCATGCTTTTTATTACCGAACTCACCTTTACCGTAATCTCCAATATTTACCCCAGTTAGAACAATCTCCTTAATACCTTGCTCAGATATATCAGCCGCATTTTTCAAAACATTTTCTAAAGTATCGCTTCTAGAAATACCACGCGCTAAAGGTATTGTACAGTAGGTACATTTATAATCACAACCATCTTGAACTTTCAAGAAAGCTCTTGTTCTATCTCCAATGGCATAGCTACCCACATAAAAATCGGCATCCGCAATTTCACAAGAATGAACCTTACCATGATCATTTTTGGTTAAATCGTTTATATAATCGGTAATCTTGAATTTTTCCGTAGCTCCTAAAACCAAATCCACCCCATCTACATCAGCAAGTTCTTCTGGTTTTAACTGTGCGTAGCAACCAACTGCCGCAACAAAAGCATCGGGATTTATCTTCTGTGCCTTTTTAACTATGGTCTTAAATTTTTTATCGGCATTATCGGTTACAGAACATGTATTTATCACATACATATCTGCTTTTTCTGAAAAATCTACCCTGTCAAATCCCTCGTCAGCAAAACTACGGGCTATGGTAGATGTTTCTGAAAAATTCAACTTACATCCTAAAGTGTAAAAAGCCACTTTTTTCTTCATCTAATAATCTCTTTGAGCATGTAAAAATACTTAAACTTCAATTGGCTGTAGCAAGCTAAGTAATTGAATTTCAATTCTAAATACTTAATACTTTCTCCATTTTTTAGTAATTTCAAATACATGGTTAAGAATATTGGCTTCAACTTCATCAAACTCTACCCCTCTTCTTGCCATCATTACCCTTGCTGCATCAAATGCTTTTGCAGGTTGATATGCGGTAAACCCAGATGCACCACCCCAACTAAAACTTGGAACAAAATTTCTAGGAAACCCAGGAACATAGATATTCGAATTTACCCCAATTACAGTACCTGTATTAAACATGGTATTTATAGCGGTCTTACTATGATCCCCCATCATTAAGCCACAAAACTGTAACCCAGTTTGCTCGAAACTCTCTGTGGCATAATTCCAAAGACGGACTTTCGCATAATTATTTTTTAGGTTCGAGTTATTAGAATCTGCACCTATATTACACCATTCTCCTAATACGGCATTGCCCAAATACCCTTCATGACCTTTACTTGAATAGCCAAATATCACAGAATTACTTATTTCGCCGCACACCTTGCTGTACGGACCAATGGTAGTCGCCCCATAGAGCTTACCTCCCATTTTTACAATGGCATTATTACAAAGTGCCAAACCACCACGTATTAGACTTCCTTCCCATATTTCAGAGTTCTTACCTAGGTAAATAGGTCCGTCTGTAGCGTTAAGTATACTGAATTCAACCTTTGCTCCTTCTTCAAGAAATATACGCTCTGGGTGAATTAATTGATTCGTTTTTGATATGGGTTGACTTTTACGTCCTTTGGTAATAAAGTCAAAATCAAACTGCAAAATAGCAGCGTTTTTATCGAAAATATCCCAGGTATTATTGATTTGCACGATATCACCCTTAAATGTAATGGTATCGAATGCACTTAATTCATCGATAGTTTTAGAAACAGCAGCTACATATGCGATAATCAATTCGCCCGACATCAACACTTCACCAGATTGCAAAGCCTTAACCGCTTTTAACAACTCGTTCGAAGGTAATACCGATGCATCTATAAACACATTAGCATCTTCTAAATTAACAGGGTATTTTACACTTAAATACTCTTCGGTCAAAGATGTAACCGAAACTTTTAAAAATGCTTCCCAACGCTCTTTCAAGGTCATAATACCTACTCGAATTTCTGAAACGGGACGAGTAAAAGTGAAGGGTAAAAGATGATTCCTACGTGGACCATCAAAAAGAATAACATTCATACGAGATGATTTTTTTCAAAATTAACAAATATCTCTAGAGCAACTATATTTAATAGATAACTTCTATTATTTAAAAGTTAAATGAAAAAGAAACGCCTTCGAAAATTTCGAAGGCGTTATATTTAATAAAGAAATAATAATACTATTCTTCCTCTTCTTCTTTTGTCTCTTCTTTAACAAATTTCTTGTACTTGTTCTTGAACTTGTCTATACGACCTGCTGTATCCAAGAATTTAGCTTTACCAGTGTAAAACGGGTGAGAAGTTCTTGAAATTTCCAATTTTACCAATGGATACTCAACACCATCAACATCTAAAGTCTCTTTAGTATCAGCTGTTGATTTTGTCAAAAATACTTCTTCATTAGACATGTCCTTAAAGGCCACTATCCTATAATTTTCTGGGTGTATATCTTTTTTCATTTTAAAAACTTTAACGCACCCATTCCGACGGGCACTCATTTTAAGGCTGCAAAAATAGTGAAATTATATAAATGCACAATTAGAAATCAAAAAAAATATTAAAATTAATTTTTAGCACTTTTGTAACAAAAGAGATATCCATCATACTAATTAAATAAACCCACCCTAAAACAAATATATTATGGAAGAAAATGAACCAAAAACCGGAAAATACGCATTAAAATACGGTATAATACTAGGGGTTATCGGTATTGTTCTTAGCTTGATGCTCTTTTCTCAAGATTTGCATTATCAAATTGACCTCAAAAGATTATTTATTAATCTTTTACTTTCCTTAACCTTTATCGTTGTTGGAGGAAGTTTAGCCATGATAGAATTTAGAAAAGTTAATAACGACTTTATCTCATTTCGGCAAGGTTTAAAAATTGGTGTTGGGGTAGCTCTTGTTTCTGGAATTATTGGTATTCTTTTTAATTTTATACTTACTGAAATTATTGACCCTGAAACAACTGAAAAAGCAATTAATTATGCCTCTGAAATGATGCTAGATGCAGGGATGTCCAAAAATGATGTTGATAAAGCAATGGAAGATCAAAAAAATCAAAATCCTATTAAACAGCTTGGAATGGGTCTTATTTTTTCAATTATTCTTGGTTTCATTGGGTCTATAATACCTGCATTAATTATTAAAAAACAAGAAAATCTTAACTAATTCGTACTTTTGACAGGAATACCTATATAACGCATGCAATTATCAATAGTAATTCCTTTACTTAACGAAGAAGAGTCACTTAAAGAACTTCATGATTGGATTGTATCTGTGATGCAAGCCAATCATTTTTCTTATGAAATACTATTTGTTGATGATGGCAGCACTGATACCTCATGGAAAATAATTACAGCGTTATCAAACCAAAACCCTGCTGTTAAGGGAATTCATTTTTTACGCAACTTCGGTAAATCGCAAGCACTACATGCCGGATTTAAAGCCGTAAGTGGCGATGTTATCATTACTATGGATGCCGATTTGCAAGATAACCCTGAAGAAATCCCGGGGTTATATAATATGATTACCAATGAAGGCTACGAATTGGTATCTGGCTGGAAAAAGAAACGCTACGATTCTATCATCTTTAAAAACACACCTTCAAAATTATTTAATTGGGCAGCTAGAAGAACATCTGGCGTTCGATTGCATGATTTCAACTGCGGACTAAAAGCGTACGCGAATGATGTTGTAAAAAACATTGAGGTATCTGGCGAAATGCATAGATATATTCCTGTACTTGCGAAAAATGCTGGTTTTTCTAAAATTGGAGAAAAAGTGGTTCAGCATCAAGCTCGTAAATACGGTAAAACAAAATTCGGAATGGAACGTTTTATAAATGGTTTTCTAGATCTATTGACCATTTGGTTCGTATCTAGATTCGGTAAGCGACCTATGCACTTATTCGGCGCATTGGGCGTTTTAATGTTTTTGATCGGATTCGGATTTGCTATCTATTTAGGTATAGATAAATTATTCTTAAACAAGTTTGGAAGATTAATTACAGACCGACCTCAATTTTATATTTCACTGATAGCCATGGTGATAGGAACGCAGTTGTTTTTAGCAGGCTTTCTTGGCGAAATATTAATCCGTTCAAAGAAAGAAGAAAAAAGATATATTGTCTCTGAAGAAATAAACACAGCACTTTTAGAATAGTAAAATTCTTACTAACTTAATTGCACCTAAAACTATAAACTAAAATGGATAACATCCTTGATACAGCAAAAAGCTGGCTTACCGATTTTTTCGACCCAGCTGTAAAAAAAGAAATTGAACACCTTATCGCCAACGATAAAGAAGAACTGAACGACCGTTTTTATAAAAATATGGAATTCGGTACTGGTGGTATGAGAGGCGTTATGGGCGTGGGCACTAATCGTATCAACAAATATACATTGGGTAAAAGCACACAGGGACTTAGCAATTACCTAAACAAAGTTTACAAAGGCGAAGAAATTAAAGTAGTTATTGCTTTTGATTGCCGTCATAATAGTGATACACTAGCTAGAATTGTAGCTGAAGTATTTTCTGCAAACAATATTAAAGTATACCTTTTCTCAGATTTGCGTACTACTCCAGAACTTTCCTTTGCAGTTAGACATTTAAACTGCCATGCAGGTATTGTTCTAACAGCATCTCATAACCCACCTGAATATAATGGGTATAAAGTATATTGGACAGATGGCGGACAAATTGTACCACCACAAGACGGAGCTATAGTTTCTGAAATTAATTCTCTAGCTTTTGAAGACATAAAATTTGAAGCAAATGATAGCCTAATTCAAGTAATCGATAAGGAAGTCGATGAAGCTTTTATTTCACAGTCAGTAGCTGCAGGAAACTTCAATGCTGCCGGTAAAGATGATTTTAAAATCGTTTTCACATCACTACACGGAACTTCAATTACGGCTATACCAGAAGTATTGAAACGTGGAGGGTATGAAAATGTAACTATTATTGAAGAACAAGCTAAACCTGACGGAAACTTCCCTACAGTAAAGTCTCCGAATCCAGAGGAACCTGAGGCGCTTTCCATGGCAGTTAAAAAAGCTGAAGAAATTGGTGCTGATATGGTTGTAGGTACAGATCCAGATAGTGACCGTTTAGGTATCGCCGTTCGCAATCTTGATGGAGAAATGGAAATTGTCAACGGAAATCAAGCTATGGTTTTGATGACTAAGTTTCTTCTTGAAAAGAGAAAAGAAAAAGGTTTTAAAGGAAATGAGTTTATTGCTACCACAATTGTTTCTACCCCTATGATGGAAGCTATGGCAAAAGCATATGGCGTTGAATTCAAAACTGCACTTACAGGCTTTAAATGGATTGGTAAAATGATCAAAGATTTCCCACAGTCAGATTTTATTGGTGGTGGCGAAGAAAGCTTTGGTTACATGGTAGGCGATTTTGTTCGTGATAAAGATGCGGTTACCTCTACCCTATTGGCTTGTGAAATTGCCAGTCAGGCCAAAGCTAATGGTAGTTCTTTTTACAAAGACTTAATACAATGTTATGTTGATTATGGCTTCTACAAAGAGCATTTGGTTTCTATTACCAAAAAAGGTATTAGTGGTGCAGAAGAAATTAAGCAGATGCTGAAGGACTTTAAAGAAAATCCAGTGGAATCTGTTGCTGGCTCCAAAGTAAAATGGATTGAAGACTACAATACTTCAATTGCTAAAAATGTATTGACTGGCGAAGAGAAAACTATTAATATTCCAAAATCTAATGTTTTAATTTACGAAACTGAAGATGGAACTAGAATAGCAGCTAGACCTAGTGGAACAGAACCTAAAGTGAAATTCTACATCAGTACAAACGCGAAACTAGAAAAAACTGAAGATTATAAAAAAGTGGCAGCAGAACTTGACAACAAAGTTAAGAGCATTCTTGCTGAGCTTAATTTAGCTTAATGAACTATTTCAAAAAGATTCTTCGCTTTGCGAAGCCTTATCGTACATACGGTTATTTAAATATTTTTTTTAATATTCTTTACGCCTTATTCAGTGCTTTGTCATTCGCCGCATTGATACCGATGCTTGATGTTTTATTCAACCAAAACAAAAAGGTTTTTGTAGAACCTGAATACACCGGTATTGGACACCTTAAAGACTATTTACAGGAATATATAAATTTTAGGGTCACAGCTTATTCCGGAGATGATGAAATGAAGGGACTAGTATTAGTTATTGGACTAATACTAGTTTTATTTCTTTTAAAGAATCTTTTTAATTATTTGGCCATGTATTTCATAACATTTTTACGAAATGGCGTATTGAAAGACATTCGAAATAAACTTTATGAAAAAATTGTTCAGCTACCCATTTCCTTCTATTCGGAAAAAAGAAAGGGCGATGTAATTGCCAGAATTACATCCGATGTATTAGAAATTCAACATTCATTTCTTTCCGTTCTAGAACTGATTGTAAGAGAACCTCTTACCATTCTATTCACTATACTTATAATGTTTGGTATTAGTGGTAAATTGACCCTTTTCGTATTTATCTTTATTCCTCTTGCAGGCATGATTATTAGTCGAATAGGAAAGTCATTGAAAAAGAAATCTGATGATGTCCAACGCGAACAAGGAGAATTCCTGTCTATCGTAGAGGAAACTCTAGGAGGACTTAAAGTTATTAAAGCCTTTAATTCAGAATCACGTTTTTATAAGACTTTTAGTAGTTCGACAAAAAGATTTTTTCATTTTAGTAATATTCTATTAAATAGACAAAATCTAGCTTCACCCACCGGTGAATTTTTAGGTATTGTAGTTATTGGAGTATTGTTATGGTTTGGTGGCAAAATGGTTTTGGTAGACAAAACATTAGATCCTTCATCTTTTATAGCATATATGGGATTAGCATATAATATTCTTACACCTGCCAAATCAATTAGCAAAGCTTCATACGGTGTTAAAAAAGGAAATGCAGCAGCAGAACGTGTTTTAGAGATATTAGAGACAGAAAATCCGATTTCTGAAATTGAAAATCCTATTCATCAAGAAACTTTTAGTACAGCTGTTAACATCAATAACATCTCTTTCAAGTATGAAGATGAGTACGTCTTAAAAAACTTTAACCTAACGGTTGAAAAAGGTAAAACAGTTGCTCTAGTCGGGCAATCTGGTAGTGGAAAAAGTACTATTGCCAATCTTGTTACTCGTTTTTACGACGTTAATGAAGGTGACATCAGTATTGACGGAAATAACATTAAAAACCTCACTAAAAAATCGCTTCGTGGTTTATTAGGCTTGGTTACTCAAGATTCTATTTTATTTAATGATACTGTTAAAAACAATATCGGATTAGGAAAAGAGAATGCTACCGACGAAGAAATTATTACAGCCGCTAAAATTGCAAATGCACATGATTTTATAATGGATCTACCTAAAGGCTACGATACCAACATTGGTGATAGCGGTAATAAATTAAGTGGTGGACAAAAGCAACGATTATCTATATCTAGAGCGGTTTTAAAGAATCCGCCGATTATGATATTAGACGAAGCTACATCTGCTTTAGACACTGAAAGCGAACGTCTGGTTCAAGATGCACTTGAAAAAATGATGAAGAACAGGACATCTATTGTCATTGCTCACAGACTTTCTACCATTCAAAATGCAGATACCATTGTAGTGCTTTTAAAAGGAGAGATTGTTGAACAAGGTACTCATGCTGAACTTTTAGAGCTTAATGGTACATACAAGAAACTAGTACAGATGCAATCGTTGGCATAAATTTTTATACCAGGTTATTCTTAAAGTTTTTAAATTAAAAAAGCCATCTTTTCAGATGGCTTTCATTTATTTTGCGAAAAAGGCTTAAACTATCGAGCCACTTTAATATCTACAATCATAATTTGACCGTCGTTACTCTTCATTTTAATAGCTCCTTTATGTCCCGCTGCATTCTCAAATAAAACTACAACCGGATAATCTTGCGGTCCCATTGCCTCATCTTCATTCTCAATAACTAAGTCAACAAGTGAACTTTCGTCGGTTATCGCATCAAATTCTGCAACAGTCATTTGGTCTGCAGTATTTTCCATTTTTGTCGTAGTACCTCCTTCTATTTGCTCATCTATGAATAAATCATCAGGACTCATCCAAAATAGAAATCCAGAATTTGATGGACTCATATCATACCAAGCTAAATCAATAGTCGGTGCAATTTCCGCATCAATCTCGTTGTAAGTATATAAATTTCCAGTGCTTGTAGAAAAGAAACGCTTAGTATCCAACCCATCAGTATCAACTGTGAACTCCACATTTTCATATAAAACATAACTTGACAATTCTTCAGCTTCCTCTTCAGTTTCTTCCTCAACTACCTCTTCCTCAACTACTTCCTCTTCGGTTTCTTCTTCAGCCTCTTCTTCAGCCTCTTCTTCGCTCTCAGCCTCCTCTTCGTCTACTACAACCTCTTCTTCATCAGTTTGTTCAGTTAAGTCTTCGATAATAACACCTTCATTATCGTCACTACAAGAGATTATAGAAAATGCAGTTATAAAAAGGCAAATCAATAAAAAATTCTTCTTTAAAATCATAAAAATAAGTTTTGGTTTATTTTACAACGTATAGATTCTATAATTATTAGGATACCTATTAAAAAGCATTAAATATCATTCGGAATGATTAAACCTTTCCCTAATTTCATAGTCTAAGAATAAACAAACCTCATTTCTAAGTGATTGAAGAGGAAACATTAGTATTAGATTTAAAAACTAAAAGCACGCAAGCACATGCTTTTGAGGTATTGGTAAATACTTACAAAGAGCGTTTGTATTGGCATATACGTAGTATTGTATTAAGTCATGACGATGCTGATGATGTTTTACAGAACACGTTTATAAAAGTTTATAAAAATATAGACGGATTTAAAGGAGACAGCAAACTCTTTTCTTGGATGTACCGAATTGCAACTAATGAGGCTTTGAATTTCATAAAACAAAGAGCAAAACTGCAAGGTGTTTCAGATACTGACTATCAAGATAAATTAGTTTCAAATTTAGAAGCAGATGTATATTTTGAGGGAGATGAAATTCAACTTCAACTTCAAAAAGCTATTGCAACACTTCCTGAAAAGCAAAAATTGGTATTCAACATGAAATATTTTCAAGAGTTGAAATACGAAGAGATTTCAGAAATTTTGAGTACTTCTGTAGGCGGATTAAAAGCTTCGTACCATCTCGCAGTAAAAAAAATAGAACAGTATTTAAAAGAAGATTAAACCTTTTATACAATTGATTGTCAAAATAGTATCATGAACAAAAACAAAAAAAATCCGTTTAAAACTCCAGAAGGCTATTTCGATAGCTTTGAGGGTAAACTAATGGATAAATTATCTAAAACCGAAAGCACTATCCCAAAGGATAGCGCATTTAAGGTACCCGATAATTATTTTGAATCGTTCAATGAATCTCTTAAAGGAAAGCTTGATAATGAACCAAAGGTAATTCCGCTTTTTCCAATTAAGAAAGTAATAGCCGTAGCTGCGTCAATTGCCGCTATTGTACTTATCGCTTTAAATTACAATTGGAGCCCATCAAGTGAATTAAGTTTCAGTGATTTAGCGAATGCTGATATTGAAGCCTATTTTGAAAATAATGATTTTGAACTTTCACCGTATGAAATTGCAGAGGTACTACCAGTAACAAATACAGAATATTCAGATTTTTTAAGCTCACCTATTGAGAGCGAAGACCTACTAGATTACTTAAATGAAAATGTAAGTGATATTGATGAATTAAATATCGACAACAATGAATAAACTTATTATAGCCATATTTCTATTTGTAACTACCCTTTCTTTCGGACAACGAAACCAAGATTGGGAAAAGATAAACACGCTAAAAGTAGCTTTCTTTACCGAGAAACTTTCTTTAAGCACTAAAGAAGCCCAAGAGTTTTGGCCTGTATACAATGAGTATCAAGAAAAAAGAAATGTTTTACGCAAAAAAAATCATGACCAGATTCGAGGTAAAATGAAAGATGCCAATGCGCTGACCGAAAAAGAGGCTGAAAAATTATTAGCATTACACATACAAATTGAGGAAGAGGAAGAAGTGTTGGATACTAATTTTCTTAAGAATGTATCTAAAGTTATTTCTGCCAAAAAAACACTTTTACTTTTAAGGTCAGAAGAAGAATTCAAACGTCAATTAATGAAGCAGTATCGCCAGAATAAGGGTGGTAGATAATTACTTGAAAATTAGTTTTGATATACGATTTGTACCAGCTGCATATGCAATAGAATCGTTCTGAAAGCGTATGGTAAAGAAAGGCTCTTTTGATAGTTCTTTCCAATTTTTACCCATATCTGATGAATACGATATTCCTGTAAAACCAATAGCTACAAGCCCAGTTCCGTTTGAGCCAGGAACGAATTGCACACAACTTTTATAACCTGGAGCATTTCCGTCAGCTACTAAGCTCCAAGTTTTTCCGCCATCTTTTGTAATTGCTTTGTTAGCTAACGAAGTATCCGGATTGGTGTAGTCTCCGCCAATGGCAAAACCTAAATTTTCATCATAGAAATCAATGGAATAAATACCTTCTGTTGGCTCAGCATTTTTGATGGGAGTCTGATAAATTTCCCATGACTTCCCTTTGTCCGAAGAAAACAGAATTCTTCCGGATGTGGTCGCCATCCAAATGTTATCACCTATTGTCTTGATATTTGTATTACTTGCAGCAAATGCCCCTTCACCTTCTATACCGGCTGGTAATTGTGAACATGGTAGCTTAGACCACGTGTTTCCACCATCCGAAGTTATAATAACACTTAAACATCCTTCGACAGAATCTCCTATTGCAATTCCATCCTTATCATTCAAAAAAGTCATGGCATCATAAAATACGCCTTCTCCCTCCTCTTTATACACCAATTCCATTCGACCGTTATCCCCTGTTTTATATAACAGTGCAGGCGATTCTATCGAGAGCATAAAGAAATCGGAAGATGTATGTGCCACCGCTCTAAACGCTGGTACACTTGTATGGTATTTTTCAATATTTGCACGAACTTTGCCGGTAGCTAAATCTACAGTACCAAAAGTGCCTTTATTAGCAGCGAAGGCTAAACTATTACCCATAAGCTCAATAGCTCGAATGCTAACAGAATCTGAATATACTGTTTCGATAATTACCGAATTAAATGCAGTTGGCTGCACACTTTCTGAACATGAAACCATTAAAACAATCAAAAGAAAAGTGTAACGCATAGGAATATGGTATAAAGTTCATCAAAAATAAATGGAATCGCTTCTAAAACAATACCTTTGCAGCCATAATTTTTTAGAGGACATTAGCCAATCTAAACTGTAATCGCTACAATGACGGCTTCAAATCTTCTGACAAAGTAATAATATCTATTCTAATGAAATTACACAGAAATTTGGTGTTTGCCGTAATAGACGCCTTAAACCTTGTATTTAACGAAAATGAATATGCCGATAAGGTGGTTCAAAAAGTACTTAAGTATGACAAACGTTGGGGAGCGCGTGACCGTGGCTTTATCGCAGAGACCACTTATGAAATGGTACGTTACAAACGTTTATATACTGAAATTGCCGAAATAAAAGCACCATATAGTAGACCAGATTTATTTCGTATGTGGGCAGTTTGGGCTGTTTTGAAAGGAATTAAATTACCGGATTGGAAACAAATCGAACCAACACCAGAGAGAAGAATTAAAGGTAAATTCGATGAGCTTTCTCAAATTAGAAAATATAGAGAAGCGGTGCCAGATTGGATCGATGAGTTATGTGAAAAAGCCTTAGGTGAAAAATTATGGACCGAAGAGCTTGCAAAACTTAACGAGCCTGCTGAAGTTATTTTACGTACAAATACGTTACGAACTACAAAAGAAAAATTACGTAAAGCACTTTTAGATGAAAATATCGTTGCAGAGCCTATAAAAGGATATGCTTCTGCATTGAAATTGGTTGAGAGAGCAAATGTTTTTGTTACTCAAGCTTTTAAAAACGGAATGTTCGAAGTTCAAGATGCCTCGTCTCAATTAGTTGCAGAGTTTTTAGATATTGAACCAGGGCAACGTGTGGTTGATACATGTGCCGGTGCCGGTGGTAAATCTTTGCACTTAGCCGCTTTAATGGAAAATAAAGGTCAATTGATCTCTATGGATATTTACGGAAGTAAATTGAAAGAACTTAAAAGACGTGCCAGACGCAATGGAGCGCATAATATTGAAGTTCGTGAAATTGATTCTTCTAAAGTTTACAAAAAACTTTACGGCAGCGCAGATAGAGTACTTATCGATGCACCGTGTACAGGATTGGGAGTTTTGAGAAGAAACCCAGATTCTAAATGGAAAATGCAACCGGAGTTTCTGGATAAAATTGTAAAAACACAGCACGAAATTATTAGAAATTATAGCAAAATTGTTAAACCTGGCGGTAAGATGGTATATGCTACGTGTTCTATTCTTCCTCAAGAAAACAGTCATCAGGTTCAGTCTTTCTTGAAGTCTGAAGAAGGTAAAGATTTTAGCTTGGTGAAAGACAAAAAAATATACGCTTCTAAAAGTGGTTATGACGGATTCTATATGGCTTTGCTAGAGAAGAAAATCTAATTACTAAGTTATTACATATTAAAAAGCCTTTCAGTTCAATTGAACCGAAAGGCTTTTTTAATGAATAGTATTCAACAGCCTAATCTTTCAATGTGGGGTATTCGATACCCAATTGCTCTAAATATGTATCGTATTTGGTTTCATCGTAATAGAACTTTTCTAATTCTGGTCTAAACTGATCTTGCTTGTCTTTATTTAAATAAATTGGCGGCATATCACTTTCGGTAATCATTGGTTGATATTTGGTGTCTTTTTGCTGCTCATTATTAAAATAGTCCCACGCGCCTTTCATTAATTCTGGCTTTAATAAAAAGTCTATAATCGTCATCGCTTCTACCTTTGCCCCTGCAACCACGCCTTTATGCGCTATTGGTGTAGCCATAGCTATTGCATTACTCCAATGATGACCTTGTAGACCAGGTATGTTACTTGGGTACCTTAACGTAACTGTTGGCACCTTCCAAGATACATCACCAATATCATCTGAGCCACCACTAATTGGCTCAAGAACTGGGAGTCCTAATTCATCCAATTCTAAAGGCAAACCTTCTATTTTTTCTGAATTTACTTCTGTTTGCACGGCTTTAGCTAATTTTTGATCAGCCTCTGACCATTCTGGTAATCCAACTTGCTTAATGTTAGAATACATAGTTTCAGCTATCACCTTATTATAATGTCTTGGCCAGGCAGTACCTAAAACTTTAGAGGTCATGGTTGTACCTGTCATTAATGCTGCACCTTTAGCCATATCGTTTGCCATGGCGTACATCTCCATGATTCCCTCATACTTTATATCTCTAAAATAGAACCAGATAGCTGCTTTAGAAGGCACTACATTGGGTTGATCACCAGCATCAGTAAATATGGAATGTGAACGTTTTAGTGGATGTAAATGCTCCCTCTTATAATTCCAAGCAATATTCATCAACTCTGCAGCATCTAAAGCACTTTTACCTCTCCATGGTGAACCAGCGGAATGTGCCGCTTCGCCATCAAAGGCATATTCTACTGATATTAACCCCGTACCTCTTGTTGGTCCGTACGAGACTCCAAGATTATTACCCACATGGGTGAAAATACACATATCAATATCATCAAAACGACCATCTCGAACGTACCATGCTTTAGCAGCAACCAATTCTTCGGCAATACCTGGCCAAACTAGAAGTGTACCCCCAATATTCTCACGTTCCATAATTTTTTTAACCGCTAAGGCGGAGGAAATATTCATTGGAATACCAGAATTATGTCCTTCGCCATGTCCAGGAGCTCCCTCAACTATTGGTTTATGATATGCCACACCCGGATATTGGGATGCTTTTGGAATGCAATCTACATCACTACCCAAAGCAATTGTAGGTCCTTCACCATTGCTCCAAGTTGCAAACCAAGCAGTGGGAATTCCTGAGATGGAGTTTTCAATCTCGAATCCGTTTTCAGCCAAAATTCCTGTCAGATATTTTGAAGATTCTACTTCTTGAAAACCCAATTCTGAAAAACTAAAAATTTTATCGACCATTACCTGAGATTGTTTTTTATTCTCCTCAACAATAGCGGCAACCTCGGTTTTTAATTTTTCAATTTGTTTGTTTGATCTTTTCTTTTGTGCGTACACGCCACTAAAGGCGAAAATGCAGCATGCGAATGCACATAATGTAGTTTTTTGTTTCATGGCGGTTATTTGAATTAGCAGCTAGAAGTTACATAAATTGATTGTTACGATCGCGAAAACAACCAATTTTTATCTAATTCAAAACCAGAGCAATCTATTTTAAAGTAAATAGGAATTTAATGGGCATTAAAATCCATATTTATAAACTAATTAAATTTATGTAAAGGAATTTTAAAATAATGGTAATTGTTGATTTTTTGGAGCTTCTGGTATAACTGGCACTACCACTTTTTCTTCCATTTGTTTTTGACCCCAAGTGGTCATGGCCTTCACAACCGGAAGCAATGATTTACCTAACGGCGTCAACGTATATTCTACTCGTGGCGGAATTTCACCAAATAACGTACGATCAAGAATACCTGACCGTTCTAGAGACTTTAATTGCTTACTTAACATTTGGCGATTTATGCCTTCTATTTCTACAAAAAGTTTATTAAATCGATTGGTGCCTTTACTAATATGATACATAATAACAGGTTTCCATTTACCGCCTATCATATCCATACAATATTCAAGTGCCTGTGTATCATTATTTTGCTTCGCCATTCCTTTTTACTTTTCTAATATCAACAATTCTCCTGATTAAAAACTGAATCTAATTCAGTCCAATAAACATACTATAATAATATTTATTATAAAAATCTAATTTTAAGACTATAAAGCAACACTTTACCTAGCCCAATTATCTTAGATGATAAAGGTAAAACAAATTCACACTAATTTCATTAACAATTACTGTTTAAAAGTGTTTCAATTTCCCGTAAATCTTATCTAGTAAAACCTTAATTTTGTACTTTAAAAATCAATACCAGACACACTATAATGATTCACTTTTTTGGGGAACCTAGCAAAAAGGTTTTTGCGGTACAGACCGCTAAGGAACTTTCATCTGAAGATACAAGTAAACTTATATGGTTGTTCGGCAACCAACCTAAAATAAATGCGGCGTCTCTTGACGCCTTTTTTGTTGGCCCAAGAGCCGCTATGATTACTCCGTGGAGTACGAATGCTACAGAAATTACTCAGAATATGGGTGTTTCTGGAATTATTCGGATCGAGGAATTCAATGCTATTGAAGAAAAATTTATAGGGTTCGACCCAATGATTTCTCAGAAATACAGCACTCTAAACCAACAGGTTTTTGATGTTCACACAGAACCAAAACCTATTTTGAATATTGAAGATATTGCTGCTTTCAACAAACAAGAAGGTTTAGCTCTTAATGATGAAGAAGTTGGATATCTTGATAACCTCAGCAAAAAACTTGGTCGAAAACTAACCGATTCTGAAGTATTCGGTTTTAGTCAAGTAAACTCTGAGCATTGTAGACACAAAATATTCAATGGCACTTTTGTCATTGACGGTGAAGAAATGCCTTCTTCGTTATTTAAGTTGATAAAGAAAACTTCTCAAGAGTTTCCTAATGAAATAGTATCTGCTTATAAAGACAATGTTGCCTTTGTAAAAGGACCTAGAGTAATGCAATTTGCCCCGAAAACAGCAGACAAGCCAGACTTTTATCAAGAGAAAGAATTTGACTCCGTAATTTCAATAAAAGCAGAAACACATAACTTCCCTACAACTGTAGAGCCTTTTAATGGTGCTGCAACTGGTGCTGGCGGAGAAATAAGAGATCGTTTAGCTGGTGGCAAAGGTTCTTTACCTCTTGCCGGTACTGCAGTTTACATGACCGCCTACTCTCGTCTAGAAAAAGAGAGGTCTTGGGAAAAGGGAATGCAAGAGAGAGATTGGTTATACCAAACTCCTATGGATATTCTTATTAAAGCTTCTAATGGTGCTTCTGATTTTGGAAACAAATTCGGACAGCCATTAATTACAGGTTCTGTTCTTACGTTTGAATATGATGAAGCTTCTACTCCGTTTGAATCTTCCGAAGAAAATAAAACTTCAGCTGAGTCCAGTCATCGTAGGCTGGGTTATGACAAAGTGATCATGCAAGCTGGTGGTATTGGGTACGGAAAAATTGAGCAAGCTATAAAAGACAAACCTGAAACAGGTAATAAAATAGTAATATTAGGTGGTGACAATTACCGAATTGGTATGGGTGGCGCAGCAGTTTCTAGTGCAGATACTGGCGAATTTAGCTCGGCTATCGAACTAAACGCCGTACAACGTTCTAATCCTGAAATGCAAAAAAGAGCCGCTAATGCTATTCGTGGTATGGTAGAAAGCGATGTAAATACTATCGTATCTATTCATGATCATGGAGCTGGCGGACACCTTAACTGTTTATCAGAATTAGTAGAGGAAACTGGTGGTAAAATAGATTTAGACAAATTACCTGTTGGTGACCCTACCCTATCTGCTAAAGAAATTATTGGTAACGAATCTCAAGAACGTATGGGTCTTGTAATCGGCAAAGAAGATATCGGTTTATTGAAGCGAATTGCTGACCGTGAGCGTTCGCCAATGTACGAGGTTGGTGATGTTACTGGTGACGACCGTTTTACTTTTGAATCTAAAACCAACGGTGCTAAGCCAATGGATTTAGCTTTGTCTGATATGTTCGGTAGTTCTCCTAAAACGGTAATGACAGATAAAACGGTTATTCGTGATTATAAGAATGCAGAATATTCTTTAGAATTCTTTCATGATTACCTAGATGCGGTTCTTCAACTTGAAGCTGTTGCTAGTAAAGACTGGCTTACGAATAAAGTAGACCGTTGTGTTGGTGGTCGTGTGGCAAAACAACAATGTGTTGGTCCGTTACAATTGCCTTTGAATAATTGCGGAGTAATGGCATTAGATTTTAAAGGAAAAGAAGGAATTGCTACTAGTATTGGGCACTCCCCTATTTCTGCTTTGATCGATCCTGCAGCAGGTAGTAAAAATAGTATAGCAGAATCATTGACCAATTTAGTTTGGGCGCCGTTAAAAGATGGATTGGCTTCTGTTTCTCTTTCCGCTAACTGGATGTGGCCTTGTAAAAACGAAGGTGAAGATGCTCGTCTTTACAAAGCTGTACAGGCAGTTTCTGATTTTGCTATCGATTTAGGCATTAACGTACCTACAGGAAAGGATTCTCTTTCCATGAAACAAAAATATAAAGATGGTGATGTAATTTCTCCTGGTACCGTAGTCATTTCTGCTGCTGGTAACTGTAGCGATATTACAAAGGTTGTTGAACCGGTTTTACAGAAAGGTGCCGGTTCTATTTATTACATCAACTTATCTAAAGACAATTATAAATTAGGTGGCTCGTCGTTTGCACAGACTAGAAATAGTATTGGTAACGAAACCCCTACAATTACTGATTCTGCTTATTTTAAAACTGTTTTTAATACGATTCAATCTTTAATAAAAGAAGATAAAATTGTCGCTGGACACGATGTTGCTTCTGGTGGATTGATTACTACTTTGTTAGAACTTTGTTTTGCTGACACTAATTTAGGCGCAAACCTTGACCTAACAAGTTTAGGTGAAGCTGATACAATTAAAGTTTTGTTCTCTGAAAATGCAGGTATTGTATTGCAAGCGAAAGATGATAGCATTGAGTCAATTTTTGCATCTAAAAATATTGAAGCTAAGAAAATAGGTAATGTTACAGATGAAGCTACACTTACTGTTAGAAATAATGGTATGGAAATGGGACTTAACATAGAAACTTTACGAGATACTTGGTTTAAAACATCATATTTACTAGATAATCAACAGACCTCAAAAGGTTTAGCGAAGGATAGATTTGAAAATTATAAGGTTCAACCTTTACAGTACAATTTCTTGAATTCTGCAGCTATTATTTTACCTAATCGTTCTGAAACAACAAACGGAACGAGACCAAAAGCCGCGATTCTTAGAGAGAAAGGAAGTAACTCTGAACGTGAAATGGCAAATGCTATGTATTTAGCAGGATTTGATGTAAAAGATGTTCACATGACCGATTTAATCTCTGGTCGTGAAAATTTAGAAGACATTCAATTTCTAGGTGCCGTAGGCGGCTTTTCTAATTCAGATGTGTTAGGTAGTGCAAAAGGTTGGGCAGGTGCCATTAAATACAATGAAAAGGCAAATACAGTTATTAAAAACTTCTTTGCAAGACCAGATACATTATCTGTAGGTATTTGTAATGGTTGTCAGTTGTTTATGGAGTTGGATTTAATAAATCCTGAACATGAATCTCATGGCAAAATGACCTACAACGATTCTCATAAACATGAGAGTAATTTTACATCTGTAGAAATTCAGAAAAATAACTCTGTAATGCTTTCTTCTTTAGAGGGAAGTAAACTTGGCGTGTGGATTTCTCATGGTGAGGGTAAATTTGCTTTACCACTATCTGAAGAGAATTATGATATCGTTGCCAAGTATGGTTACGAAGGCTATCCTGCAAATCCGAATGGCAGTGATTTCAACACCGCAATGCTTTGCGATAAAACGGGTCGTCACTTAGTAACTATGCCACATATTGAACGTTCTATTTTTCCATGGAACTGGGCACATTATCCAACGGATAGAACTGATGAAGTTTCACCATGGTTAGAAGCGTTTAAAAATGCTAAAACGTGGGTTGATAATCAGAAATAGACATTGCATATTCATAAAAAAGCAAAAGCTGTGCACTCCCATGTCTGGGGTACACAGCTTTTTTTACAACCAAAACGTATTATCTAACCAACAATCTACCGCTCCATGTTTTCTCACTAGAGTTTTGTAGTTTGTATAGGTATAACCCTGGGGATAGGTCTTTTCTTTTTATCGTTATTTCATTTTGCCCTGCTACACTTTCACCTTCCATATGGTGGTTAATAAGTAATTTACCACTCAAAGAATAAATATCTAATTGATAGGTATCTGCCTTTTCTTCATAAAAGTATAAGCCAGAACTTTCTATCATTGGGTTCGGATATACAATCGACTTATTCAAATCTGAATCTACAAACTCTTGACCCAGTTCACGATTATGAAAATCTATATTTTGTAACTCCATAGACTTTTCTTCCGCATACCTATTTTCAGCAACTAGATTAAAAGAAAGCACTTTTATATCAGAAAACTCGGTACCTGCATCTGAGTCATTTTTAAAATCGGTTGCAGATAATGTGTATTCATCCATTTCACTTTCTAAACTGATAGTAGTTTTATAAATTGAACCATCACCTTTTATCAATTGTACATCTAAATTACCGGTTCCCTTAGCCTCAAAACTTACTTTGCTATATTCACTTAAATCGACAGCTGCAAACCTCGGACTCAAAGCACGGTACACTCCTAAATAGTTACTAGTGCTACCTTCTAATTTTATATTTCTTTCAATAGGATATCCCTCACCAATATATGGACCATCAGCAGGTAACACTTCATAGGTAGCTACAGTTGTTTCTTCGGCAGAATCATCTAAGCCCCATGGCGCGTCGGCAACAAAAAGATCATCTGGTGTCATACCTAAACCAGCACTTATTCTAAATCCTAAATCGAACAAGGTTCCTGTTTTTAGGGCTACGGAATCTAAATACCCATCAATATCTGCAGTTACTCCTAATACTTCAGTTTCACTAGTTTCGGTCAATTTTAACCCGCCTTCTAGATTAATACTTTGAGAATTATTATTGTTCACTAAGTTCAATAAAACTTCACCATTTTTATAGCTAGCAGACTTTACGAATACTGGTGGAGGCGTTGACCCATTATACTGGGTGATAGCTGCATTAACCTCTAAAAGATTTAAAATTTCATCGGCTAGCAATAATAAGTCATCTACTGAATTAGACCATATCTGAAAATTATAATAAGCTGTATTGCCTGCATAGGCATCAATATTCCAATGCGATTCTATGGTGAAATTTTCATCTGCATTTACCCTAGCTGAGAAAGTAAGAGCAAATTCAAGACTACCGTCCGGTTGCTTAATAATGGACTTGATAAAATCTTTTTCTCGTAACTGAATATTTGAAACCGATAATAATTGTGCTCCTAGAAAACGGTCGCAGATAAACTTACTATGCTCGTATACCTTATTATCCGTTTTAATGACCATCAATGATCCTAAGTTTTCAGAACCGTTTAAATAATCTACCGAATAGATATCTGATGCATTCGTTAAATCTAATAAATCGCTAGGTGATGACTCAATTGTACTTGTCTCGCCTATCACACCTAACGGCACTAGGCTATTTAAAGGTATCTCATCGATTGCTGTTTTAGAAGTAAGTCCATAAAACGCATTTTTAACTAGTTTCTTGGCACTCAGTTTATCAAATACATAATTTGTCTTCGCTCTATTGAAATTTCTCTTACTAATTAAATTCGCTAGCCTATCATTACTTTCTAATCCGCCTTTATTAGCACTAGAAGTAGTAACTATTACTGGGCAAGCAGCAACACCAGAACATGAAGGGTCATCGCAATCTACTAATCCGTCACCATCATCATCTACACCATTCAAACAATCTTCTTGTGGTACAGGTGCTGTGGGGCAACGGGCACCATCATTACTTGAGGCTGCAGGACCAAAAGCAAAAATATTTGAATTCATATTTCCGTCCGTAATATTTTGGACTTGCTCAATTTTATAAACCGAACCGGTTTGGTTGGCAGAAATATAGAAGTTACCATCAACATCAAAATAGACTGCGCCAAATGTATAGCTTAACCCTTCTATAATAGGTACTTCACCTAAGTTGTAAACTTTACCTGTTTCGGGATCAATTTTATATAGTTTTCGAGTACCGCCTTCTACTGTATACAACATACCATCTGCAGCATTGAAAGCCCAATCAGCTATACCTAAACTTTGACTTAATTCAAAAGCACCTAAATATTCAAGATAGGTTGGTGAATCGGGATTAATATCAACCTTAAAATAAGAAGAACCACCTGCCTTAAAATAATAAACACCATCTGGTGAAATATCTCCCACATATTTATTTCCCGATGGTAATTCTGGTATTGTGTATTGATTTACAGTATAGTTTTTTCCAATTCTTACAATGGTACTCGAGGGGGTCGATAAATATCCCCATAAATAACCATCTGTGGGGTTATAACCTACACCGTTCACATTACCTGGAGTAATATCTTCGGCTACTAAATAAGAACTACCTGATGCCAGATCCAATTTGTATATATCGTTGTACTGAAATAAGTAGGCGTTAAAATCACAGTTGAAAGGTTCTGCCTGTGCGTTCATATTCCAGCCAAAAAGAGCTATCACAATTACAGCAATTGAGTTCAATAATATGTTTTTAAGGTATTTTTTTTTCATGCCTTCAACGATTTGGGATTTATCTCACTGCTCAAATCTAATAGAATTAATTAAAGAATTTTCTTACAAAAATTCGAGATGTATACATAACACGCTCAAATACAATTTATTGTAGTTGAATGGCTAAATTCGATACATTACATTGTAATAGTCTAGAATTAAGAATATTGTAACGAGATGCTAGTTTATTTAACAATACAATTTTAAAATATCGAGTTCTTTCACTATTTTGCAATTCTTATTAGAAATTACATATGCAGAAAGTTACCCGTCTTTTTGACTTCCCTTATTACCAACTTGAAAAGCATGCTTTAAAAGAAGCGTTGGTGTCAAAAACAAATGGAGAGTGGATTAAAACCTCGACACAAGAATATATAGACAACGCAAATACCATTAGCCGTGGGCTTTTACGCCTAGGGGTTAAACCTAATGATAAGATTGCCGTAATATCACTTACCAATAGAACTGAGTGGAATATTATGGACATCGGTATTCTTCAATTGGGCGCACAGAATGTACCCATTTACCCAACTATATCTGAAGAAGATTATGCTTATGTACTTAATCATTCTGAAGCAAAATTCTGTTTTGTTTCTTGCGATGAAGTATATGAAAAAGTACTTTCAATTAAAGATCAGGTCAAAAGTCTAGAAAATGTTTATTCTTTTGAACAGCTTTCTAATTGCGATAATTGGAGCAAAGTATTAGAATTAGGTGCAGATACTTCAAATCAAGACGAAGTTCAAAAATTAATGAATGCCGTAACACCAAATGATTTGGCTACCTTAATTTATACATCAGGTACAACAGGAAGACCTAAAGGTGTAATGCTTTCTCATAATAATCTTGTATCGAATGCCATTGAAAGTTCCAAGCGATTTCCTATTGAAGACGGAAATACAAAGGCGTTAAGCTTCTTACCGCTATGCCACGTTTATGAGCGAATGTTAATTTACTTATATCAATATAGAGGTGTTTCTATTTACTACGCTGAATCATTAGATAAAATAAGCGATAACTTAAAAGAAACTAGTCCGCATGTAATGACAGCCGTACCTAGACTTTTAGAAAAGGTATATGACAAAATATATGCAAAAGGTACCGAGCTTACCGGTATTAAAAAGAAACTTTTCTTTTGGGCCGTAGACTTGGGTCTTAGATACGAACCATACGGTCAAAACGGATGGTGGTACGAAACGCAACTTTCTATAGCCAGAAAATTAATTTTCAGTAAGTGGAAAGAAGGTTTAGGCGGAAACCTAGGTTTAATTGCCTCTGGTAGCGCTGCTTTACAACCACGATTATCTAGAATTTTTAATGCTGCGGAATTCGGACTGATGGAAGGGTACGGACTATCTGAAACTTCACCTGTAATTTCGGTTAATGATATGCGCGAAGGCGGATTCAGAATTGGAAGCGTTGGTAAACCTATTGACCGTACTGAAGTTAAAATTGCCGCAGATGGTGAAATATGCATTAAGGGCCCACAAGTTATGTTGGGTTATTATAAGGATGAAGAGAAAACAAAAGAGGTAATTGTTGACGGATATTTCTTAACCGGAGATATTGGGGAATTGGATAGCGACGGATTCTTAAAAATCACAGATCGTAAAAAAGAAATGTTTAAAACTTCTGGTGGTAAATATGTTGCTCCTCAACTTTTAGAAAATCGTTTTAAACAATCGCCATTCATTGAACAAATTATGGTAATCGGTGAAAGTGAAAAAATGCCGGCCGCATTAATACAGCCAAATTTTGAACATATTAAAGAATGGGCTAAAAGAAAGAATATTACTGTAGGTGATAATATCGATATCGCAACAAACGAAAAAGTTATTGCTAGAATTGATGAAGAAGTTGCTCTAGCCAATGAAAGTTTTGCCAAATGGGAGAAAATTAAACAATTTAGATTGACACCTGAAGTTTGGAGTATGGAAGCCGGACACCTTACCCCTACCATGAAAATGAAACGAAAAATAATTAAAGAAAAATACATTGACCTATACAATGATATTTATGAGCATTAAGTAATGCTTTTAAGTTTCTAAAATTTCAATTTTTCAAATTGAAATTCATAATATATACCACATTTCAACAAACCATTTTTAGGTTTTGCAAGTTGAAATGTGGTTTTGTTGTTTTAGCTATTAGGTGTTTACCATTAAGTACAGTTTTCTAAAATCTCATTATTAGTTGCCATATCATTCAACTATATTGTTACTACAATAGGATCAAATACTATACTTGTAGCTATTTTTAGTTTATCCATGGCTTAGTGAATCAAATCGTATTAGTAAACGACTTACCACATAACATACTATTACTGTAAGATTTGAACATTATTATTTTACCAATTTATTATGCATGCATAATAAATTTTCTTATATTTGGGAACCAACTAACAGAGTATGAAAGAAGCAACGATAGATTATGCGTTGAGAGCTACATGGCAAGCAGTAGCTAGAATGTATAATGAAGAAGCAAAGAATTTTGATTCTACTATGGCTGTTGGTTTTACATTATTAAGTATCGATCCTAAAACAGGCACACCTTCAACTTCATTAGGTCCAAAGATGGGAATGGAAGCTACTAGTCTTTCTAGGATCTTAAAAAGTATGGAACAAAAAGGTCTTATTTTAAGAAAACCTAACCCGAACGATGGTAGGGGTGTTCTTATTTATTTAACAGACTTCGGACTAGAAAAAAGGAACGATTCTAAAAACACTGTTCTTAGATTTAACGAGGCAGTAAAAAATGAAGTTACCGATGAAAAATTAGAAAGTTTTTTTGAAGTTACAGATGCCATCAATAAACTGATTGCAGACAAAAAATTATTTTAATACAACTTATCAAATTAATACAGCATAAATTACATGAACAAGCACATTAAAAAAATAGCGGTAATTGGCTCAGGAATAATGGGTAGCGGTATAGCCTGTCATTTTGCAAATATTGGCGTAGAGGTTTTATTGTTAGATATTGTTCCTAGAGAACTGAATGACAAAGAGAAAGCGAAAGGTTTAACCTTGCAAGACAAGGTTGTTCGCAATAGAATGGTAAATGATTCTTTAACGGCAGCGTTGAAATCTAAGCCATCACCTATCTATCATCAAAATTTCGCAAACCGTATTACTACGGGTAATATGGAAGATGATATTTCAAAAATATCTAAAGTTGATTGGATTATTGAAGTTGTAGTTGAACGATTAGATATTAAAAAACAAGTTTTTGAAAATATTGAAAAGTACCGTACTCCGGGTACTTTAATTACCTCTAACACTTCTGGTATTCCTATCAAATTTATGTCCGAAGGTAGAAGTGATGACTTTCAAAAGCATTTTTGTGGTACCCACTTTTTTAACCCTGCACGATATTTAAAACTTTTTGAAATCATCCCTGGTCCAAAAACAGATGCTGATGTATTGAGCTTTTTAAATGGATACGGAGAAAAATTCTTAGGTAAGACTTCTGTAGTTGCCAAAGACACTCCTGCTTTTATAGGTAATAGAATTGGAATTTTTAGTATTCAAAGCCTTTTCCATATGGTTAAGGAAATGGATATGACTGTTGAAGAGGTTGATAAGCTTACCGGTCCTGTAATCGGTAGACCAAAATCTGCTACATTTAGAACTGTTGACGTTGTTGGTTTAGATACTTTGGTACATGTTGCTAATGGTATCTATGATAACTGTAAAGATGATGAACGTCACGATTTGTTTAAACTACCTGGTTTCATCAATACCATGATGGAGAACAAATGGCTGGGAAGTAAAACAGGTCAAGGATTTTACAAAAAAAATAGTGACGCTAAAGGTAATACTGAAATATTAACGCTTGATTTAGATTCGATGGAATATCGTTCTAAAAAAAGTGCAAAATTTGCAACATTAGAATTAACGAAAACGGTTGATAAAGTTGTAGATCGCTTTGCTGTTCTTTGTGGCGGAAAAGATAAAGCTGGTGAGTTCTACCGTAAGAGTTTCGGACAGTTGTTCGCTTACGTTTCTCATAGAATACCTGAAATTACCGATGAACTTTATAAGATAGATGATGCCATGAAAGCTGGTTTTGGCTGGGAACATGGTCCATTCCAAATTTGGGATGCCGTTGGTTTAGATAAAGGTCTAGAATTTATTAAAGCTGAAGGCTTAGAAGCTGCTGCTTGGGTTCAAGAAATGAAATCTGCCGGTAAAAATTCTTTTTACGCTATTAAAGAAGGCAGTACCTATTTTTATGATATTCCGAAAAAATCTTTAGAAAAAATCCCTGGACAAGATTCATTTATCATATTAGATAATATTAGAAAATCGAAAGAAGTATTTAAAAATGCCGGTGTTGTTGTAGAAGATTTAGGTGACGGAATTTTGAATGTAGAATTCCAATCGAAAATGAATACCATTGGTGGTGATGTTTTAGCTGGCTTGAATAAAGCAATAGACATGGCCGAAAAAGATTTTCAAGGTTTGGTCGTTGGTAACCAAGCTCCGAATTTCTCGGTTGGTGCTAATATTGGCATGATTTTCATGATGGCGGTCGAGCAAGAATATGACGAGCTGAACATGGCTATTAAAATGTTCCAAGATACGATGATGCGTATGCGTTATTCTTCTATACCGACAATTTCTGCACCACATGGTATGGCATTAGGTGGTGGTTGTGAAATTTCATTACACGCAGATAAAGTTGTTGCTGCAGCTGAAACCTATATGGGACTTGTAGAATTTGGAGTTGGTGTTCTTCCTGGTGGAGGTGGCTCTAAAGAAATGGCATTACGTGCACAAGATACTTTTAAGAAAGGTGATGTTGAATTAAACGTTTTGCAAGAATACTTCTTAACTATTGGTATGGCAAAAGTTTCTACTTCAGCCTACGAAGCTTTTGATTTAGGATTGCTTCAAAAAGGAAAAGATGTTGTAGTCGTTAATAAAGACCGTCAAATAGCAACTGCAAAAGCGCATGCTATTTTAATGGCAGAATCTGGATATACACAACCAGCAGCTCGAAATGATATTAAGGTATTAGGTAAACAAGCATTAGGTATGTTTGTGGTAGGTACCGATGCTATGGAAGCTAGCCACTATATTAGCGAACATGATAAGAAAATTGCAAATAAGCTTGCTTATGTAATGGCGGGTGGTGATTTATCAGAACCTACATTAGTATCTGAGCAATATCTATTAGATATAGAGCGTGAAGCTTTCTTATCATTATGTACTGAAAGAAAAACTCTAGAACGTATTCAGCATATGTTGAAAACGGGTAAGCCATTACGTAACTAAAATTGCGTAGCTGTCATCCTGTAGCTATTAGCTATCGGTCTATTATAAAACAACAATTAAATGCTAATAGCTAAAAGCTAATAGCCAAAAGCATAAAAAATGAAAACTGCATATATAGTAAAAGGATATAGAACTGCTGTTGGAAAAGCTCCGAAGGGAGTTTTCCGTTTCAAGCGAACAGATGAATTGGCTGCCGAAACCATCGAGTATATGATGAAGGAATTGCCACAATTCGACAAAAAACGTATTGATGATGTCATCGTAGGTAATGCGATGCCTGAGGGTTCTCAAGGTTTGAACATGGCGAGATTAATCTCATTAATGGGATTGGATATTGTTGATGTACCAGGCGTAACCGTAAATCGATTCTGCGCATCAGGATTGGAGACCATTGGTATTGCCGCAGCTAAAATTCAAGCTGGTATGGCAGATTGTATTATTGCTGGTGGTGCCGAAAGTATGAGCTCTGTTCCAATGACAGGTAATAAACCAGAACTAAACTATGATTTAGCAAATTCTGGTCATGAAGATTATTACTGGGGAATGGGTAATACTGCTGAAGCTGTAGCAAATGAATACAAAGTATCTCGTGAAGATCAAGATATGTTTGCTTATAATTCTCATATGAAAGCTTTAAAAGCACAGGCAGAAGACCGTTTTCAAAGTCAGATAGCACCTATTGAAGTGGAAGAAACATATTTGGATGCTAACGGAAAAAAAGCACACCGTAAGTATACAGTCACTAAAGATGAAGGACCTAGAAAAGGTACTTCTGTAGAAGTATTAAATAAACTTCGCCCAGTATTTGCTGCTGGCGGAAGTGTAACTGCTGGTAACTCATCGCAAATGAGTGATGGTGCTGCCTTCGTTTTAATAATGAGTGAAGAGATGGTAAAAGAATTAAATCTTGAACCTATTGCACGATTGGTAAATTATGCCGCTGCTGGTGTACCACCTAGAATAATGGGTATTGGTCCTATTGCTGCTATTCCAAAGGCATTAAAACAAGCAGATTTAAAACTAAATGATATTGGTTTAATAGAATTGAATGAAGCTTTCGCTTCACAATCTTTGGCAGTAATGCGCGAATTGAATATCAATCAAGACATCGTAAACGTAAATGGTGGTGCAATTGCACTTGGTCACCCACTAGGATGTACAGGAGCAAAATTATCAGTACAATTGTTTGATGAAATGCGTAAAAGAAATATGCAAGGTAAATACGGTATGGTAACCATGTGCGTAGGTACAGGTCAAGGAGCTGCCGGAATATTTGAATTTTTAAATTAACAACTTTCACTAATTAATATTACAGTGTTTACTTGATACTAATTACTTTATACTAAATACTATTAACAACATGAGTACAGATACAGTAAAAAAAGACATTCTTAGAGGAGGACAGTTCCTTGTTAAAGAAACCAATTGTGAAGATGTTTTCACATTAGAAGATTTGAATGAAGAGCAACGCATGATGCGTGAGAGTACCAGAGAATTCGTAGACAGAGAACTTTGGGCACATTGGGAGCGTTTTGAGAATAAAGACTACGCTTTTACTGAAGAAACCATGCGTAAAGCTGGTGAATTAGGACTATTAAGTGTAGCTGTACCAGAATCATACGGTGGTATGGGTATGGGGTTCGTTTCTACCATGTTAGTTTGTGATTACATTTCAGGTGCAACTGGTTCTTTCAGTACTGCTTTTGGAGCACATACTGGTATTGGTACTATGCCAATTACTCTTTATGGTTCTGAGGAGCAAAAACAAAAATATGTACCAAGATTAGCTTCTGGAGAATGGTTCGGCGCTTATTGCCTTACTGAGCCAGGTGCTGGTTCTGATGCTAACTCAGGAAAAACTAAAGCTGTTCTTTCTGCAGATGGTAAATCATACAATATTACAGGTCAGAAAATGTGGATTTCTAACGCAGGTTTCTGTAATATGTTTATCGTATTTGCTCGTATTGAAGATGATAAGAATATTACTGGTTTCATTGTAGAAAATGACCCAAGTAACGGTATTACTTTAGGTGATGAAGAAAAGAAATTAGGTATTCACTCCTCTTCTACTCGTCAGGTGTTCTTTAACGAAACTAAAGTTTCGGCTGAGAATATGTTATCTACCAGAGGTAACGGATTCAAAATTGCAATGAATGCATTGAACGTAGGTCGTATTAAATTAGCGGCTGCTTGTTTAGATGCACAGAGAAGAGTTATCGGTGAGGCTACTAAATATGCCAATGAGCGTATTCAGTTCAAAACTCCGATCATAAACTTCGGAGCGATTAAATCTAAAATTGCCGAAATGGCAACTAGTGTATATGTTGATGAGTCTGCTAGTTACCGTGCTGCTAAAAATATAGAAGATCGTATTGCTATGCGTGAAGCTGAAGGGAATACACACCAAGAGGCTGAACTTAAAGGTGTTGAAGAATATGCTATCGAATGTTCTATACTTAAAGTAGCTGTTTCTGAAGATTGTCAAAATACTACAGATGAAGGTATTCAGATTTTTGGTGGTATGGGCTTTAGTGCTGATACTCCGATGGAATCTGCTTGGAGAGATTCGAGAATTGCTCGTATCTACGAAGGTACTAACGAAATCAACAGAATGTTGGCTGTAGGCATGCTTGTGAAAAAAGCAATGAAAGGTCATGTTGATCTTTTAGGTCCTGCGACTGCTGTTGGTGAAGAGCTAATGGGAATTCCTTCTTTCGATACTCCAGATTTTTCTGAACTATTCGCTGAAGAAAAAGATATCTTGAAGAGACTTAAAAAGGTTTTCTTAATGGTTGCTGGATCTGCAGTACAGAAATACGGTGCAGAATTAGAAAATCACCAACAATTAATGTTGGCTGCTTCTGATATTCTTATTGAAGTATATATGGCAGAATCTGCTTTATTACGTACCGAGAAAAATGCAAAACGATTTGGTGAAGAAGCACAAGCTACTCAAATAGCCATGTCTAGATTATACTTGTTCAGTGCTACTGAAACCATCATCAATAAAGGTAAAGAAGCTATCGTTTCTTTTGCTGAAGGTGATGAACAAAGAATGATGTTAATGGGACTTAAACGTTTCACTAAATATACAAATTACCCTAATGTAGTGGCTTTACGCACACAAATTGCTGATAAAGTTTCTGCAGATAACGGTTATACGTTTGACTAATTCAGATTACTTTTGTTGTTTGGTAACTTGAATGTTAAACCGTCCCAATTGGGGCGGTTTTTTTTTAACATTTTTTTACGAAATTGCTAGTTTTTTTTATACCTTAACCTTGAACATTTAATATATGAATACATGAAAAAACAAAAATTAACTACGATTAAATTTTTATTTTCAATTGCTCTTGGAGTCTCTGTGCTTCATTCCTGTACTTCTGAAAACGAAATCATAGAAACCAGTGATTTAAATGCGGTTACCGCAAAAAGTAGTATTAAAAAAACTGATAATTCTAGCGAAGATTATATGGTCATCTTACGCGATGAAAGTGTTACCGATTCATTTCTTGCCGAAATTGAAGCTTTAGGAGTCACCGTAAAATCTTCAATTCCTGAAATTGGTATTGTAACGATTTCCTCAACAGAAGACCTAAATTCTACTCTTTCAAAATCATCTATTGTGCAGTCTATTGTACCAGATTATAATGTACAAATGATCGATCCGGAACTTAATCCTCAAGCTGAAGCTTTAAGTATAGGTAGTGACGAACCATTTTTTGATTTTTTATGGGGTATGGATGCCATTGGCGCTCCTGCAGCATGGAATACGAATAATACCGGATCAAATGTGCGTGTTGCTGTTCTTGATTCAGGAATTGATGCCGAACACCCTGATCTTGCTCCTAATTTAAATACTGAACTTAGTGCCTCATTCGTTGCTGGTGAAGACTGGAATGTACAACCTGGATTTTATTTCAACCATGGCACCCATGTTGCAGGAACAATTGCTGCAGCAGATAATGAATTAGGTGTAATTGGAGTAGCTCCAAATGTAGAACTTGTAGCCGTTAAGGTACTTTCCGAGTTTACTGGCTCTGGTCCTTTTAGTGCTATTAATGCGGGAATCGTATACGCTGCAGACATAGAAGCTGATGTCATCAATATGAGTTTAGGAGCAACGTTTAATAAAAATGGATTCATTACTTTAGCTGATGGATCTGTAGTTAAAGTTCCTGGTAAATTTATAAGTGAAATTAGAGTTGCTCAGCAACGTGCTATAGATTATGCCTATAGAAAAGGGGTTACTATCGTAACTTCTGCTGGAAATGGTGGTACTAATCTAGATGGTGCAGGGTCCACTATTAAATTACCTGCTAGTCTAAACAATGTAATTTCAGTATCGGCAACGGCACCGGAGAGCTGGTTTGAAAACCCTACCACAGATTTAGATCTACCTGCTAGTTATACGGATTATGGAAAGAGCCATGTTACCGTTTCGGCTCCTGGAGGTGATTTTGATAGCCTTTCTGATTTTTGGTACTACGATATGGTTTTAAGTACAATCTCTGGGGGATGGAGCTGGAGTGCCGGTACAAGTATGGCTGCACCGCACGTAACAGGAGTAGTTGCTTTGATCATCGGTAAAAATGGCGGACAAATGGACCCTCATGAAGTTACCAAACAATTGATCAATACTTCCGATAAAATTGACACCAATGGTAAGAGTGTCTACCATGGTTACGGAAGAGTAAATGCCTATAGAGCAGTTACGGAGTAAAAAGCATACTATTTTATTGAAAAAATGCTAGCCAAATAGTATTGGCTAGCATTTTTTATATTTTCTGAAAAATAAACATTATTATTCTCGTAATGATTCCAGTATTTGATATTGTTTTTAAAGAGATTACATTTAAACCATGCATAAAAAATTACTAGAACAGGTTTATAAAGCTTCCGATTTTAATTTAAATGGTCATATTCTAATCGAACAGTTGACTTCTCACTTAGAGGATAAAACGAATGCCTCTTCTCGTAATGCAATCAACTGGAACGAACCTGAAAAAGAACTAGAATTCTGGAAGAATTTTTTAACTGACGGGGATAAAAAAGACCTTTTTTCAGAAATAACAAAACGTACCACCTACGTACACCACCCGCATTATATGGGACACCAAGTGAGTCCGCCAGCTCCCGTTACTGCACTCACTGGTCTAATTAGTTCCTTATTAAATAATGGCACTGCGGTATACGAGATGGGTATGTCTTCGAATGCTATTGAGCGTATTATTATAGAATTGCTTTGCAAGAAAATTGGTTTCGATAACACTTCTGGGGGATTCTTAACCTCTGGCGGAACTCTAGCAAATCTTACTGCTTTATTAAGTGCGAGAAAGGCTATAACTAAAAGAGATATTTGGAATGAGGGTAACCAAAATCAATTAGGTATTATGGTAAGCGAAGAAGCACATTATTGTGTTGATCGCGCCGCAAGAATTATGGGTTTAGGTGAACAGGGAATTATTAAAGTTCCTGTAACCAAAGATTTTAGAATGGATACCGATTTACTGGAATCTAAATTCAAAGAAGCACAAGAAATAGGAATTGAAATATTCGCTATTATTGGTAGTGCACCTTCTACTGCAACCGGTATTTTTGATGACTTAGAAGTGATTGGAGAATTTGCTATAAAACAAAAAATTTGGTTTCATGTTGATGGCGCACATGGCGGAGCGGGTATATTTTCAGAAAAATACAAACACACTCTTAAAGGTATTGAATTGGCGGATTCGGTGGTAATTGATGGTCATAAAATGATGATGATGCCAGCGCTAACAACTGCCCTACTCTATAAAAATGCTTTAAATGCTAACGCGACTTTTAGCCAAAAAGCAGATTATTTACTTACAGATTCTGAGCATGAAGATTGGTACAACTCTGGTAAACGAACGTTTGAATGCACCAAAAACATGATGAGCATTCACTGGTTTACCCTGCTAAAATTATACGGAGAAGAAGTTTTTGACGCCAATGTTACCCACCTTTACGATTTAGGCGCTCTCTTTGCTCACCTTATTGAAAAAGAGCCAAATTTCGAATTAGCGCTACAACCAATGTCCAATATTGTTTGTTTTAGGTATTATCCTTCTGGTATGGATGAAGAGCATATAAATGCTCTTAATGTAAAAATTCGCCAATCTCTTTTAGAAGATGGCGAATTTTATATTGTACAAACGAAGTTGAAAGGCTCACAATACATGCGTATTACGGTTATGAATCCGTTTACCACAGAACTTCATTTTAAAGCCTTAATCAAAAAGATTAATTCCTTTGCTATTCGTTAATTATTCCCTTAAAGACTCGAGCATTTGATCTTCACTTTCTTTTTTAGAGAAGTTAATAGCACATTCAATTAACGCTAAATGCGAATAGGCTTGCGGGAAGTTTCCTAATAATCTTTTCGTCTTAAAATCAATATCTTCACTAAAGAGACCTAAATGATTACTATAACTCAATAATCGCTCAAAATACTCTAACGCCTTCTCTCGTTCCCCTATTTTAAACAAGCTATTTATGTACCAAAATGTACATACGGTAAATGATGATGAAGGCAAACCAAAGTCATCTTCGTTTTTATAACGATACAATAATCCGTCATTGTTCAATTCCCTCCCTATGGCATTTACGGTACTTATATATCGTTCGTCTTTTGCGTTCACACATCCGTAAGATTCCATTAACAAAACTGATGCATCTAATTCTTTAGATCCGTAAGACTGTGTGTATGCACCAACTTCATCATTCCAAGCATTATCATATATATCTTTCCAGATTTCTTCTCTAATAGGCTCCCACTTGTCAATCTTATGCTTTTTACCAAGCATTTCCGCCACTTTTATAGCACGATCTAAGGCTGTCCAGCATAATACTTTTGAGAATGTAAAATGTCTATCTTCTGTTCTGAACTCCCAAATACCTTTATCGGCATCCTTCCAATTGTTACTCACTATCCAAACGATTCCTTTAGTAATCGCCCATAAATCTTCACCATTATCGATGTCGACACTGAATTTTACCATTTGCTCGTATATCACATCCATCAGAATACCATAAATATCGTTCTGCTTTTGGTGATATGCCGCATTGCCGATACGTACCGGTTTAGACCCCTTATAACCAGATAAATGTTCGAGCGTTTCTTCGGTCAGTTTTTTCTCTTTGTTGATACCATACATGATCTGAAGCTTCTCTGCCTTATCTGGTATCAAATCTATAATGAACTGTAAATAGCGCCTTGCAACATTTTTATGTCCCAATTCAGATACCACTTTAATCACCATTGACGCATCACGGATCCAACAAAAACGGTAATCCCAATTACGTACCTCGCCTATTGTCTCTGGTAATGATGTGGTCGCTGCGGCTAAAACTGCACCTGTTTTATCATAACTTAATAGCTTCAATGTCAGTGCACTTCTAGAAATTTCTTCGTTGAATTTCTTATAGGTAGGTGTCAAATTTGACCAATTCAACCAATACACCTTTGTGTTCTGTAATTCTAAATAAACTCTTTCTGTAGTAGGTAATAACAACTTTTCGTTGTAACCCATTAACATAAACTCATCTTGGGTAAGTACTACCTCTACACTATTTACAACAGATTCCTTATCAAGTGAGGTATATAAGAATACGGTATCAAATTTAACATCATGTGTAAGACTGGCAATGAAATCTTTCTTAATAAAAGTTTCTGTCGTGCCCATCGCATACTCCAGCTTTGGATCATAGAGTACCGAAAAACTTGGTTTTCCTGAAATATATTTAAAATAGCGTACCAACTCTGGCGGAGAATGATATGCATTCCCCTCTTTACGGTACCTTGGCATAAAATCATGTATCTCAAAATGGTCATTACCAGATTTAAAAGAAGTGATTAATATATTCGTATACTGTTGATATTTTTGGGTGATTGTGTAACTGTCAGCTACATTTATTTCAAAACTACCGCCAATTTCTTCGTCCAATAGTTTAGCGAAAACTGACGGACTATCGAATTCTGGCAAACAACACCAGTCGATACCTCCTGTCTTTGAAATTAATGCTGCACTTCTGCAATTTCCTATTATTCCGTAGTCTAAATTATCCATTCAATAAAAATGTTGATTCATATGAGGTTTCAATTGGTATTGCCCTCCTTTTTCCCGAAATTTAGAGAAATAATTATCAAGACGTAGCAAAAAAATCTCTTTTATGGCTAAAACTATCATTATCTCAAATAGACTACCTGTACAATTGCAAATTAGCAATGGAGGCATTACTGCAGTGCCAAGTGTTGGCGGTTTGGCTACCGGAATGAAATCTGTACACTCGGGCGGAGATAGCCTTTGGATCGGTTGGAGCGGACTCACAGATGAAGAAATACCCGAAGAATTAATTCCTGAAATCGATAGCGCATTAGCGAAACATGGCTCTTCTAAAGTTAACCTTACAGAAAAAGAAGTAGATGGTTTTTACTACGGATTCAGCAATAGAACCATATGGCCTCTATTCCATTACTTCTTAGAGTATTCTGAATTCGAGCTAGAAAGTTGGGAAGTTTATAAAGCAGTTAACCAAAAATTCGCCGATGCTATTCTTGAAAAAGCCGATAATGATGATACGATCTGGATTCATGACTATCAACTGATGTTGGTACCACAAATGGTTCGTGCCCAAAGACCAGATATTTCAATAGGGTTCTTTTTACACATACCTTTTCCTTCTTACGAGATATTTAGAACGCTACCTTGGCGTAAAGAAGTATTACAAGGTTTACTAGGTTCAGATTTAATCGGATTTCATACGTATGACTACGAACGTCACTTTTTGAGCTCTGTACGCAGGTTATTAGGTTTAGAGGTGAGCTTCAATGATATCTACTTAGATGATAGGGTAATTAAAGTAGATTCCTTCCCTATGGGAATCGACTATAAGAAATTCAGCGATGCTGCCAAAGAACATTCGCAACGTAGCGAAGACGAAAAATCTGAACTACAAAAACGATTAGATACCCATAAAAAATCGGCACCTGATGCTAAATTCTTTTTATCTATCGACCGCTTAGATTATACAAAAGGTATTGCGAAACGATTAAAGGCGTTTGAGTATTTCTTAAATAAATATCCGCAGTATAAAGAGAAAGTCCGTCTAATTATTCTTGCTGTACCTTCTAGGTCAAACGTACCGCAGTATCAATTATTAAAACGTGAAATAGATGAATTGGTCGGTAGAATAAACGGAGAGCTTTCAACAGTAAGCTGGACACCTATTTGGTATTTCTATAGATCGATGCCTTTTGAAAACTTAATTGATTTATATACGTCTTCTGATATTGCTTGGTTAACGCCTATCAGAGATGGTATGAATTTGGTCGCCAAAGAATACATTGCTACCAGAACCAATAAAACGGGAGTTTTAATATTGAGCGAAATGGCAGGTTCTGCCAATGAAATGAATGAATCGCTATTGATCAACCCAAACAATTTTGAACAAATTGCAGATGCTTTGAACGAGGCTATTAATATGCCCAAAGAAGAACAAATAGCTAGAAATACGTTGTTGCAAAAAAGATTGGAACGCTACAATGTTGAGAAATGGGCGAACGACTTCATGAATTCATTAGTTGGTCAAAAAGAAAAAGACCAAACTTCAAAGTCTCGAAAACTGTCTGTAGATATTATGGATACGGTGATGGATGATTATAACAAAGCCAAAAGAAGATTAGTATTTTTAGACTATGACGGTACATTAGCAGGTTTTCATGCTGATCCACAAAAAGCATCGCCAGACGAAGAATTATACAAACTTTTAGATGCCATTTCTTCTCAACCAAATACAGATATGTATTTAATTAGCGGACGAGATAAAGAAACATTTACCAAGTGGTTTTTGCCTAAAAAATACAATATGATTGTTGAACACGGCGTATGGATTTCTCAAGGTGGTGAAGAATTCAGGATGCTAGAAACGGTGAAAAAAGACTGGATGGAGAAAATTTTACCGGTGTTAGAATCTTTTGTTGACCGTACACCTGGTAGTTTTATTGAAGAGAAAAATTACTCTTTAGCATGGCATTACAGAAAAACAGATCCAGATTTTGGTCAAAAGCGTTCTGTTGAATTAAATACGGTATTGACAAGTCTTATTGCCAATGACGACCTAAGTGTATTAAATGGCAACAAGGTGATGGAAATTAAAAGTAGTAATGTAAATAAAGGTCGAGCTTCTATGCGTGTGTATACAGAACATGAGTACGATTTTGTGTTTGCTATTGGTGATGACTGGACCGATGAATTCATGTTTCAAGAACTACCTGAAGATTCTATTACTGTAAAAGTAGGTCGTCAAAAAACACAGGCAAGATACTTTGTTGACAACACTAAAAATGTGCGTACAATTTTGAAGAGATTTGCCGACAAAGAATAAACATGCTTACCAACTAACCTTATTACTATGAAACAAATTTACAACCTCGTGTTTGTAGGTATTTTTTGCTGCCTTACTACTTTTGCCCAACAAGGCACCGAAGTTTATGTAGCAAATTTAGATTTGAGTACTGATAGTTTGAAGATTAATGAGGTTATCAACATTTCTAATAATGAAGGTTATGATAATCAGCCTTCATTTTTTTCTTATGAGAAAATTCTGTTCGCGTCGACTAGAAATAATCAAACTGATATCGCTCTTTATGATGTAAAGGATAAAACAACTACTTGGCTCTCTAACACACCAAATGGCAGTGAATATTCTCCATTAAAAATTCCGGGTAGAGATGCCGTTTCTGCTGTTCGTTTAGATAAAGATGGGTTACAACGTTTATAGGAGTATGATTTTAATACAGGTGACTCTAAAATTTTATTACCAGATTTAAAAGTGGGTTACCATGTTTGGTTTTCTAGTGATATTATTGTTTGCACGGTTTTGATTGAAAATCGTATGGATTTGGTGGTGTATAACTTAAAAGAGAACACCCATTATACTGCACAGAAGAATGTGGGTCGATCGTTGCATAAAATTCCCAATACAGAGCTAATAAGTTTTATAGCAAAAGATGGCGAGAATGCAACTATTACATCACTATATCCTTATTCTAAAGAAAAAAAGGATATCATTACCCTTTTAGGAGATTCTGAAGATTTCACTTGGACTACAGATGGAAGCTTAATTACTGCGGATAACAAATATCTGTTCTCCTTTAAGCCATCAATCGATACTGAGTGGAAAACAATGTTTGAATTTCAACAAACTGATATTCATGGTATTTCTAGACTAGCCGTAAGCCCTAATGGAAAGAATATTTCTTTTGTATCTAAAGATGCTCCAGATAAAATTGTTCAAAAACAAGTAGAAGCTTTTAATGCGCGAGATTTAGAATCATTCGCCAATTGTTATTCAGAAGATGTTGTGGTGAAAAATTTTCCTTCAGATACGCTATATATAGGAAGACAACAATTAAAAGATAACTATAAAACTTTTTACAGTACAACACCTTCCATAGAAGTTAAAGTATCTTCGAGAATAATAATTGGCTCTACTGTTATTGACCAAGAATTTGTCACTATTGGCGACAAACAAAAACAACAAGTTGCGATTTATGAGACTGACGGACTGATTAAAAGCATGACTTTTATTAGGGATAAAAAAACAACAATCGACCCCGAAGTAATTGTTCAAAAACAACTTGACGCTTACAACAAAAGAGATCTTGACGGTTTTTTAAATACCTACTCCAAAACAGCTAAAATATATAGTTACTCGGGAGAATTAAGATCAGAAGGTACAGATGCAATGCGATCTGGCTATGCTGATTTATTCAATTCTACCCCTGATTTACATTGCGAAATTCTCAATAGAATTGTTATTGGCAATACCGTAATCGATGAAGAGTCAATAACTGCAAATGGTAAAATTATCTCTGCCGTGTTAGTCTATGAAGTTGAAAATGATAAGATAATTAAAGCCACAATTATCAGATAGTCTATTGAAATCTAAACCTCATATTCTTCCCATGATTATTCTATCGCAGTTTGCCTGTACCTCAACTTGGTTTGCAGGGAACGCGATATTAGAATCATTGACAAAAAAGTTAGATTTTGGTCCGGACATTGTTAGCCATGTCATTTCTTCGGTACAATTCGGATTCATCATCGGTACCCTAATATTTGGAGTTTTAATGATTGCCGATCGGTATTCTCCTTCTAGAGTATTTATGATTTGTGCCTTTCTTGCATCCGTTTCTAATCTGACATTGATCTATCCTGATTTAAATGTGGGCGAGTTACTTTTCGCTAGATTTAGTACGGGTTTCTTTTTAGCAGGTATTTATCCCGTAGGAATGAAAATAGCTGCAGATTATTATGAAAAAGGACTCGGTAAAGCATTGGGATTCTTAGTTGGAGCATTAGTTTTAGGTACGGCTTTTCCTTTTTTAATTAAAGGGAGTCCCATAGCTAATCATCCTGATACGGTTATAATGTTGACCTCTGGTATTACCGCGTTAGGCGGACTCTTACTCTTCTTACTCGTACCCAACGGTCCGTATCGAGTGGCAAGTGCCACGTTAAAATTTGATGCAGGACCGAAGCTTTTTAAAAATTTCGAATTCAAAAAAGCTGCATTTGGCTATTTCGGTCACATGTGGGAACTCTATGCATTTTGGGCTTTTACACCTATTGCTATTCAATATTTTGCCATTCAATCAAGTAGTGCTATTTCTGTATCACTTTGGTCAGGAATCGTAATTGCCCTCGGCGGATTATCTTGCGCCTATGGCGGCATACTTTCGCAACGTATAGGCAGTAAGAAAGTAGCATTAATAGCTTTAATAGCATCAGGATTTTTATGTTTAATTTCTCCGCTTCTATTTTCACTTCCAATATATGTATTCTTGGCAGGTTGGTGTTTATGGGGCATTGCTGTAACAGCAGATTCGCCTCAATTCTCAAATTTGGTGGCATCAGCCGTGGCACCCGAATTAAAAGGCACTGCACTTACACTCATAAATTGTATTGGTTTTGCCATTACTATTATTAGTATTCAACTTCTAGGATCACTTCAATCGATCATCCCTATTCATCTTTTATTTATTCCTTTAGCCATCGGTCCGTTGTTGGGTGTATCCTCTTTATTATCTAAAAAGAAAAACAGCAGAAATACTCAAAGTTGAGATCCTTATTCACCACATCCTATTAATTTCAATACCTATTTTAATCCAATTTAAATAATACCACATGCCCCTATACTTTTATACATGAAATTATGCTCAACCCTATATTTTACTTAATTTTAGAAACCTATTGCCCATACTAGCTTTACTCATAAAAAAAATTCAAATGAAAAAATTATTACTGTTCACCTTACTAACCTCAGCTATTACATTAACGGCGCAAACCGACCAACGTATTTACGACATTATCAATGCGGTTTCTGCTGAACGAATAGAAAACGATGTTACTAAACTTGTCAATTTTGGTACTAGGCATACCTTAAGCGATACCGTTTCAACGACAAGAGGCATTGGTGCAGCAAGACGTTGGATCAAAAGCGAATTCGAAAAAACAGCTGCCGAATGTAATGGGTGTTTAAAAGTTTTCTTTCAAAAAGACTTAATTAAAAAAGGTACTAACGACCGTATTATAAAAGATGTAGAAGTAGTTAACGTACTTGCTATTCAAAAAGGGACAAAATACCCTAATCGCTATATAATTATGAGTGGCGATATCGATTCTCGTGTTAGCGACCCTACCAATTTCACCGATGACTCCCCTGGAGCAAATGATAACGCCAGCGGTATGGCTGGAACTATTGAAGCTGCCCGTGTATTATCTAAATATAAATTCGAGAATAGCATTATCTATATGGGACTTTCAGGTGAAGAACAAGGTCTTTTCGGCGGTGGCGGTATTGCGCAATACGCAAAAGATAAGGACTGGGAAGTGATCGGTATTTTCAATAATGATATGATCGGTAATATTACCGGTGTCGATGGAACGGTTAGTAATGTAGATTTTAGAATTTTCTCTGAACCTGTACCACCGACCGAAACTGAAGAACAGCGTAAGGCAAGACGTTTTTACGGTGGTGAAGTTGATGGAATTTCTAGACAACTGGCGCGTTACGTTCATAAAAACGTGAAACAGTACATGCCAGAAATGAACCCAATGATGATTTATCGTTTAGATCGTTTTGGTCGTGGTGGGCACCATAGACCATTTAACGACGCGGGTTTCCCTGGTATTCGTATTATGGAAGCTCATGAGAACTACACACAACAACATCAAGATATTCGTGTTGAAGATGGCATTGCTTATGGCGATGTTCTAGAACATGTAAACTTTAAGTACGCGGCTAAATTAACGGCTGTAAACGCTATAAACCTAGCATCTATTGCTTGGGCTCCTCCTGCACCTAAAACAGTTAAAATAGGTGGTATTGTTGAGCCAGCGGCTAAATTTCAATGGAGTAAGGTTGATGGCGCAAAAGGATATAAGATATATTGGAGGGACACCACATCCCCTACCTGGGATCATAGTAGATATGTTGGTGATGTTTCTGAATTCTTATTAGAGGGAATTGTTATCGATAATTTTTTCTTCGGAGTTTCTGCTGTTGGCGAAAACGGATTTGAGAGTCCGGTGGTTTTTCCTAATGGAATTTTCAGATAGACTTTATACATATTAGACATGAACAAACTACTTGTTGCTTTTACTCTGGGGATATTCACTTTTTCACAAGCCCAAACCTTTACTGAACAAGATACGCTTAGAGGTAGCATTACCCCTGAACGTGAATGGTGGGATTTAAATTATTATCACCTAGATATTGATGTAAATGCCGATGATAAATTTATTTCTGGCTGTAATACCATTCGCTATAAGGTTTTAAAGCCTCATCAGGTACTACAAGTGGATCTACAACCACCATTGCGCATTGAGAAAGTGACGCAAGATGGTGTCGAACTTGAAGTGACGAATAATATAAATGCTCATTTTATACAATTGACCAAACCTCAGAAAGTAGGCGAGTTTAATGAGGTCGTTGTTACCTATTCAGGTCTCCCAAAAGAAGCAGTTAATGCCCCATGGGATGGCGGATTCTCTTGGAAAAAAGATGCTAATGGCAACGATTTCGTCGCTACTTCTTGCCAAGGTTTAGGTGCTAGTGTATGGTGGCCTAATAAAGACCACATGTACGACGAGGTTGATAGTATGCTCATTAGCGTAAAAGTACCAAAGGGATTAATGAACGTTTCTAATGGGCGTCTTAGAAGTGTTGACAAAGAAACAAACACCTACAATTGGTTTGTTTCTAACCCCATCAATAATTATGGTGTCAATGTCAATATCGGTGATTACGTACATTTCGATGAAATTTATCAAGGAGAAAAAGGTGGACTTGATATGGATTATTATGTTTTAAAAGATAATCTAGAGAAAGCAAAAGATCATTTTAAAGATGCCCCTAAAATGATGCAAGCTTTTGAGCATTGGTTCGGACCCTACCCTTTTTATGAGGACTCATTTAAATTGGTAGAAGTCCCCTATTTAGGTATGGAACACCAAAGTTCTGTTACCTATGGCAATCAATATCAAAAAGGGTATTTAGGAAGAGATTTATCGAGTACCGGTTGGGGATTAAAATTCGATTTTATCATTATTCATGAAGCGGGGCACGAATGGTTTGCAAATAACATTACCTATAAAGATGCGGCAGATATGTGGGTACACGAAGGTTTTACCTGCTATTCAGAAAGTCTATTCTTAGACTATCACTATGGTACAGAGGCTGCAAATGCTTATGTACAAGGCATTCGAAACAATATTAGAAATGACAAACCCATTATCGGTATCTACAATGTAAATCATGAAGGTAGCGGCGATATGTATTATAAAGGTTCTAATATACTTCACACACTGCGGCAAGTGGTAAATGAAGATAGAAAATGGAGAACTATTTTACGCGGACTTAATTCAGAATTCTATCACAAAACAGTAACTACAGATGAAATTGAAAAATTTATTGGGGTAGAAATGAAGCGAGATTTAAAACCTTTTTTCGACCAATATTTACGGACGACCAAGATTCCGGTTTTCGAGTATAAAGTGAAAGGTAAAAAAGTATCTTATCGTTTTACGAACACTGTAGGTAACTTTAGCCTTCCGATAAAAGTATATATCGATGACGCCCCCGTTTGGTTAGAGCCAAATACAGAATGGCAGTCGAAAAAAGTAAAAGGGAATTTAAAAACCTTACGTGTAGATCCGAATTTCTATATAGAAACCAATTCTTAAAACAGCATTTCTTAATAATTTCATTTTTAGCGTTCATCATAAATTATATCAGGTCAATTTCCTTTTTTAAGAAGGGTATTTTTGCCGTAGCTATTTGTTAGGTACCCATGAAAAAAACGCTTGCTATATATAGAAATAGTGCCTTTAGAGGTTTTATTCAAAGGCATTCTAAATATGCACCGATACTTTTCTTTATTGGTGGTTTCATTTTTGACACCTTAACATTAGGTCGTATTGACCGTACGTATGATCTAACGGTTTTATGTCTGCATATGACCTCGTTATCTGTTACATTATATCTATATAATTTAGTTGACGACGGTAAATGGAAAAATACCTTTTTAGAACGCTATGAAGAGTACTTACCACTCGCAATTCAGTTCTTTTTTGGAGGATTATCTAGTGCATATGTAATTTACTTCTCTAGAAGTGTTTCCTTATCGAAAACAGCATCCTTCTTTATAATTCTTGTCTTACTGTTGATTGCCAACGAATTTCTTAAAAAACGAATCTCTAATAAATATCTGCAGTTTGGTGTTTATTACTTTATTAGTTTCACATTTTTCACTTTTATGATTCCTGTTTTCTTGAAGGAATTAAATACCACCATATTCTTAATCTCTGGCGCAGCTAGTTTAGTTAGTACCCTAGTGCTTCTTACATTTATCTATAGCAAAAGTCCGAGTACTCGCAAAGAAATTAAGCTAGGCAAAATGATTGCCATTATATTGGCTATCTACGGTATTATTAATTTATTCTACTTCTTAAGATTAATACCACCTGTACCCCTGGCTTTAGACAAAGGTATTGTAGCTCATGATATCGTTTTAAAAAATGGCAAATATGAGGTAACCTATGAATCTGAAGAATCGCATATATTTTGGCGTAAGCACAAATTAGACTATAGCTACATTCCAGATCAACGGGTCTATATATTTTCTTCAATATTCGCACCTACAGATTTAAAGAAATCAATTTTTCATCGATGGAGAAGATACAATGATGACACCAAAGAATGGGTAACCATAGAAGATATTGGTTATGATATTACAGGTGGTAGAGATGGCGGCTTTAGAGGTTACACCTATAAGGCCAACGTTACGCCAGGTGAATGGGAAGTACAGGTTCTTACAGAAGAAGAGCAGGTTCTTGGGGTTATCGGGTTTCATATTAATCTTAGACAAGACGGCGAAGCCCTTAAACTAAAAACATCTAAATTCTAATTTAATATCATTATCTACCTATAACAGTTTAAAATTCAGCAAATTAAAGCATACTTATCTTTTATGAAATGCCTGTAATTATTTAATTTTCATGAATTGTTTACCGTATTAAAACATAGATTACCTTCGCGCAACTTTAAATAAATATGTGTCAATATACCTAAAAGTCAAAGCGGTAGACCGTCTTTTCTACCAATTAGATAAGGAGTTAGGCTCCTTTCAACAATCTACAGGACTTGCATGTGTAGCTAATTGCGGACTATGTTGTCTAAAACCGGACATTAACGCTACTGCGTTAGAGTTTTTACCACTAGCCTACCACCTTTTAAAAAATGGCGAAGCCGAAGAATGGTTAGAACAATTGCGAAATGATAGCGACAATAAACTTTGCCCTATTTTGAATAGAATTATTGCTCCGGGTTCGAAAGGCTTTTGCTCTGATTATGCACACCGCGGACTCATTTGTAGACTGTTTGGATTTTCAGCCATGTTGCACAAAAATAACATACCTACATTGGTTACTTGTAAGCCTATAAAGGAACAAAAACCAGAGGCCGTTGCTAAAGCTAATGCACATATTGTTTCAAAAAGTAACTATCCTTTAATTAGTAACTATTATACTCAGTTACGCTCTATAGATGACTCTTTAGGGATAGAATTGTTCCCTATAAGAATTGCTATTGAGAAAGCTATTCTTGCCGTATTAGGGTATTACGCATACCGTAAACCACCAAAATATACTAAAGTCGCTTAATACATCTATCTTCAAAAAAAGATAAAAACGTACTTTTATACATACATTAATAACGACTATTTTATTGCTTTGAATCGTGGCAATGTATCATTATAAATAACCTATTTTGAAAGTATACGGAGTAAGTGGTTTAGGCGCTGATAAAAGGGTCTTTGAGCATTTAACCTTAGATGTTGAGATAATACCCATTGTTTGGATAATACCTAATAGAAATGAATCTATTAAAAGTTATTCTGAAAGGCTTAGCTCAGTTATAGACACCTCGAAGGAATTTGCCCTGATTGGTGTAAGCTTTGGTGGGTTAATAGCCACTGAAATCAATCAAAGACTTCATCCGAATAAAGTAATTCTTATTTCTTCCGCACAAACAAAACGAGAATTAAGACCCATCTATAAATGGATTGGTAAATCTAGGATTTTGAAGCTTATACCTGCTTCTCTATTCAATCCGCCCAGGTTTCTTGCGAGGTATATCATCGGAGCTAAAAACGCTAAACTGTTTTATGAGATATTAGATGATACCGATTTAAACTTTGTGAAATGGGCGTTACAAGAATTTACTACATGGCAGAATCTAAAAGAATCTGTAAACGTAGTTAAGATAAACGGCACAAATGATAAATTAATTCCGCCCCGAGGTACTACTGCCATGAAGCTTATTGAAGGCGGAGAACACTTTATGATTGTAGATAGAGCAGATGAAATCAGCGAAATCATTAATTTTGAATTGAAAAATCTTAAGAAAAAATAAAATGACCAACTCTAAAAAAATTATAGCAGCCATACATACTGAATTGTCAAAGGACACACCAAACTGGGATACTCTATTGAAAATAATTTTAGAACATTTTGAATGTTCTACAGGTACTTTACATTTTTTAGATAAAGACTTTTTATTACAGCTTCAATCGCAAGTAGGTATTCCTGAGTTTTTGATTCCGAAGTTGTCCACTATTCCTATTGGGAAAGGTATGGCCGGTATTGCTGCAGAGCGTAAAAAACCTGTTGAAATGTGTAATCTACAGACTGATGATTCGGGAGTAGCTATACCATCGGCAAAAGATACTAAAGTAGAAGGTTCATTAGCTGCACCATTGATGCACAACGAAAAGCTTTTTGGAACTATTGGTATCGCTAAACCTGTACCATACGATTTTACGAAAGCTGAGATAAATTTACTTATGGAAATTGGTGAATTGATAAGCAAAAAATTGAGCTAAGTAATCCACCTTTAAAAATAAAAAAAGCCCGCTATATAGCGGGCTTTTCAATTCAATGTATCGGAGTTCTATTTAAAAATAGCACCTGTTAATGCTACTTGAGAAAGTTCTTTACCCTCTTCTCCTATAAAAGTTATATAATACGGTCCGTCACCTGAAACTGTTCCTGTAATCGGAATAGCTATCATAGTGCCCTGAGAACCTTCTGGTTGAGCTGGTAATTTACCTGTGCCAATTACTGGTCCGTCTACCGTGTTTTCATGTATTTCGAAATCAAAGTACATGTTAGGTGGTGCTTGCCACCCTGCGGTTAACGAAACAGATTTCACTCCTTTTAAAGACATGTTTTCTAACATAAACCATCCTGTAGACTTACCGATAAGTAAAAGATCCATTCCCCCAAACTGCATTGCTTGCATTCCGTCCAATTTCATTTTGTCATTGAACTTTACGGTACTACTTGGTATTACGACAGATTTAGAACCTGTTAACGGTATAGTACCTTCGGCACCAGCATCTGTATAACTGGCAGTCAATACCAACATATTACCCGGTGCAGAAGACTCTGCTGTAATTGTTCCCTTAGCCGGTAATGATTTTACTTTTTTATCATCTCCGTTTAACGAAAGAATATACAATGCAATCTGTCTAGATTCATCTGATGTAACATTTGGATGTGCTGGCATAGTTACCTCGCCCCAAACTCCTGTACCACCGGTAACAATTTTACCTTGTATGTATGCCAATGCATCACGACGTTCTTTGTACTTCGCTGCAACATCTTTGTAATTCGGACCTATAGAAGCTTCTGCTTCTTTATGACATGTTTTACAATCCATTGCCTGCGTTAACGCTTTCCCTGTTACTGCTGCAGAAACTTGTTGGTGACCCATATTCATGGCGACCTTATCCATCCCTTCTAAATAATCAACACTTACAAAAATATTGCTTGGGTCGATTTCAGTGCCATCAGCATCTGTTACCGAAACATTATAGGCAATTTTCTGGCCTGGCAAGTAAAAAGCTGGTGCACTGTCACCTAATGATATGGCAACTTCTGGTCTAGAGTTACCAGCAACAATACTTGTACTTTCGCTGATTGCCTCTTCTCCTTTATCATCTGCAACGGTTACTTTCAACTTATAAACACCGGCATCTGCATAGGTATAACTTACATTTCCATCATTAGTTTCTTTGGTGTCACCGTTTCCAAAATCCCATAGATACTTTATGGCATCATTTTCACGATCACTAGCTTCTACTGTAGCGTTTACGGTCAACGGAGTTTTACCTGCTGTTTCGCTAACGGTGACCTCATTGATTAATGGTGGTCTATTTCCGCCATTGAATTCGATATATCCTAAAGATGAATTCGCATTTTGTGAGAACCAACCGCTACCGTATTCTAACAGGTAGATTTTACCATTAGGTCCAACCTCCATATCAATTAGGCTATTTACCTTAACCTCAGGAGCAAATGGTTCCATTTTACTGAAATTTCCATTTTTATCTAAATGTACCGCGAACATCCAACCACGCATCCAATCATAAATAATCACTTTACCGTCATAGTAGCTCGGCAGTTTCTCATCACCTTGAAACATATCTGAATAGTATGTAGGTCCTGCCATAGCATTTCTACCTCCTGTTCCCGTTTGCGGAAAATCTTGTGTATTTGCATATGGATAGTACACATAAGCAGGCATTGCAGGTGGCAATTCTGTTAACCCTGTATTGTTACGAGAAGTATTAATAGGCTTTGCAGGATCATATTCCGGTCCGCTTTCACCTGTTTCATAATTATACTCGTTATAGGCGTAATTGTCTCCAATAAATAGCGGCCAACCGAAATTACCAGCTTTTTTAGCTTGGTTCATTTCATCATAACCTCTTGGTCCTCTCGTACCTAAACTATCGGCACTTGCATCTGGCCCAACATCGCCCCAATACACATATCCCCTTTTCATATCTATAGATATTCTATACGGATTTCTATGGCCCATAGTATAAATCTCTGGTCTCGTTTTCTCTGTACCAACCGGAAATAAGTTTCCTTCGGGAATGTCATACGTACCATCTTCTTTTACTTTAATCCTAAGTATTTTACCACGTAAATCGTTAGTATTACCAGAAGAACGACGCGCATCGTACTGCTCATGACCAGGTGTGTCGTTTAAAGGTGCAAACCCATTATTTACATACTTCTCGTCTTTTTCATTAAAAGGAGTTGAGTTATCACCTGTTGAAAGATATAGTAAGTTATCTGGACCAAAAGCTATGGAACCACCGGTATGACAGCAAATCTCTCTTTGGCTGTCTACATCTATAATTACTTGTACTGACGCTACATCGAATTTACCATCAATGAATTTCATTCTAGCCAAACGATTTACAGACTTGTCGCCCGTGGGTGAATAGTACAGGTATATCCAATGGTTATTGGCGTAATCTGGATCTTTTTGTAAACCCATTAATCCTTCTTCCGCATTTACACCGGGTGTGTTCAATGTTTTGCTATAAACATCAAGTTTAAGCACTTCGCTAAGTGCTTTTGTCTCATCATTGTATAACATTACTTCTCCCCTACGTTGCGCTACCAAAACGTCTCCGTTAGGTAGAACAGCCATTTCTGTAGGCTCAAAAAACTGACCTTCGCTCAATGTAACTTTAGCAAAGCGATCAGCTTCTGGTGGAATTTGTGAGGTTACTTTAGAATAATCTAAATTTAAGTTTTCACCGATGGCATATTGAATTCCGCCTAACAAATGCTTTAAAAATAAATCTTCGGTAAAACTGGCATCTGCATGACCGCCACCTGTATAAAAAGCACGCCCACCATCAAAATCATGATACCAAGCTATAGGATGAAAATCTCCGTTTGCACCGCCTTCATATGTTGACTCATCTAAAGTCATAAGAACGTTTATGTCGGGATTGATGTTTTTGTAATTATACAATTCATCAGTTCTATTCCACACCGTATCGGTAAAAAACTGTGTAGCAACAAAATTCTTGTCCTTTACAATAAAATCTGCCGTTGGCATTCCCCTTGGGTGACTCAAAAATTGAGCTCCTGCCAAGTCATTGTACCAACCCCAGTCATATTCGGTATCTGCCGCAGCATGAACACCTACGTAACCTCCGCCTGCTTGAATGTAACGTTCAAAAGCAGCTTCTTGAAATTGATCAAGTACATTACCAGTAGTACTCATAAAAATAATCGCAGAATACTGTTTTAGATTTTCATCTGTAAATAGTTCGGCATTCTTGGTCGTATCGACCGCGAATCCGTTTTCTGTACCTAACTTTTGAATAGCAGCAATTCCGGCAGGAATCGATGCATGTTTAAAACCCATGGTTTTTGAGAATACCAAAACCTTAGGTTCTCCTTCTCGTTTATTGCCACCACAGGAGACAATACTAAGCGCAAAGCCCAAAAGCAGCGCAATGAAGATTTTTTTCATACGTAATTTGTTGTTGTTGTTGTTGTTTAGTTGATTTTATAATTTATAAAAATAGGGCGAGTTACTTTATTTACCAATACTTTATATTAATCATTGTACATTTATGATAGATAATTAACCATTTAGTACTATTATGCTAAATATACCCGAGTTTTATTTTAAAAATGACATTGAATTTAAAGATTGGTTACACAATAACCATTCTGAATACTCGGGAGTTCATCTCATTTTCTATGCTGTAGCTCATGAAAACAAAAGTATGCGTTGGGAAGAAGCTGTACAAGTTGCACTTTGTTATGGATGGATTGATAGCACGGTAAAAAGCTTAGGCGAGGGTAAACGGAGACAGTACTTTTGCCCACGGAAACCAAAAAGTGTTTGGAGTAAAGTCAACAAAAACCACATAAAAAAGCTTACAGCTAATGGAAGAATGCATGCTGTAGGATTGGCTTCAATTAAAATTGCAAAGGAAAATGGCTCTTGGACTTCTTTAGACGATGTAGAAAATGGAGTAATACCTGAAGAATTACAAATTGCATTTGACAAAAACCCCGATGCATTTAGCAACTTTAAAAACTTTACCCAAAGCCAACGTAAAAGCTACTTGTACTTTTTAAACCAAGCGAAGCGCCAAGAAACTAAAACTAAAAGAATCAATGAGATTATAGACCATTGCGCTGAAAATATAAAATATAGAAATGGTGGTGGTTGGCAAACTAAGAAATAGTTAAAAGCATTGTATTTCCCTATACAGTCATACTTTTCTAATTGTTAATTAAACCTTATTTTTGCAATCCTTTTGTGGTGTACCAAGCCAACGTGTTTCCGTTATTGGTTTTCCCGAAGATGTATTTCATGTCTAAATTACCTAAAGAACATCAGTTCTTAGATCTATCTGATTACGGTAGACCTCTTGCTTTTTTAATTGCTAACCGTTTAAAAACAACCATATTTACACCAATACACGTTACCATGGCCTTTACGTTCTGCGGACTTTTGGCTATAGTTTCTATTTTGAACGGATTTTATTGGTCAGCATTACTTTTTCTTGTTCTAAAATCTATTCTTGATGCCGCAGATGGTGAACTAGCACGATTAAAGAATACCCCGTCACATATTGGCCGGTACTTTGATTCAATTTCAGATTTTATATTAAATCTGCTTTTCATGCTTTCTATTTGGTATGTTACCAATGTTAGTATTTATTTGGTACTTTTAGCATTTGTGGGACTCGAATTACAAGGTACACTCTACAATTACTATTATGTTATTTTAAGAAATAAGCATGATGGCGATACCACAAGTAGGGTATTTGAAAATAAAACACCTACTGCCCTTCGCGGTGAAAATCAACAAACGGTAGACTTACTATATCGCATTTACTCATTTTGTTATGGTCCTTATGATCGTATAATTTATGGTCTTGATAAGAATGCCATAAAAGGGAAGTATCAACCTAATTGGTTAATGACAGCAGTCTCTACATTTGGGCTTGGTTTTCAATTATTACTCATTGGGCTGTTTTTAGTATTGGGTTTAAAAGCCTATATCATCCCCTTTTTTATAGGTTATAGTCTACTAATTTTTGTTTTTATCTTGACCAGACAATTATTAAACAAGTAATTATTTTTACCTTTCTGAATCAACCAAAAACAACATGAATATTTCAATTAAATTAAAACAGACGTGCCTTACCTTATGTTGCTTAACATTTCTTTTATCATGTAAATTTGAACCAAAAATCACCTATGATGTCATTATAAAAAATGGTCATCTTATTAATTTCGAAGATGGTTCTGTTTCTATTTCCAACATTTTAATTACCGATAATAGAATTGTTAAAATAACTTCTGATGCTGATTTAACTAACATAGAAGCTAAGACCGTTATTGATGCAAAAGGGAAATTTATAGTACCCGGCTTTTGGGATAACCACACACATTTTAGAGGTGGAGATTCTTTAATCAACGCAAACAAGAACTTTTTGAATCTCTTTATGGCTAACGGAATTACAACAGTACGCGATGCTGGTGGCGATCTTACCTCGTCTGTTCTAGAATGGCGAAAAGCTATAGCAAACAATGAACTCGTAGGACCTACCATTTTTACATCGGGACCTAAGATTGACGGACCTAATGGTACCTGGGCCGGTTCTTTAGAAGTGGATAATGATGAAGATATTTCTAAAGCTTTAGATTCTTTACAAGCTATACCGTCAGACTTTGTGAAAATTTATGATAGCCGTATTTCGGGTGAGAATTACTTAAAGGTGATACAGGAAGCCGAGAAACGAAATTTAATAACATCTGGTCATATGCCTTTTACCGTGGAACTTGAAGCTACTATTGATGCTGGCATTGATGCAGTAGAACATTTGTATTATATTATGAAAGGCTCTTCTTCTCAAGAGAAAGAAATCACACAACAATTTATTAATAATGAGATCGGATTTTGGGATGCCATGCCCCTACTCCAATCTTCATTTTCTGACTCGACCGCTTTAAAAACATTCGAGCATTTAAAATCGAAAAATGTATTTGTAGTACCTACCCTGCATATTGGTAAGGTGCTCAGCTATTTAGATGAAGTTGACCATACTAAAGATGACTACTTAAAATACATGAGTGTCGGAATTCAACAAACGTATAAAGGTCGAATTGACCGTGTAAAAAATTCGACCGAAAAACAGGTGACAGACCGTAAAGCACTTGATAATTTTTTCGGCGGACTTGCACTTAAATTGAATGAAAACGGAGTCTCGCTTTTGGCAGGATCAGATAGCGGAGCATATAACAGTTATACGTATCCTGGTATTTCATTACATAAAGAAATGGAAGCTATGGTCGCCATTGGAATTTCTCCGTTAGATGCTCTTAAATCTTCCGCTTATAACGGTGCTAAATTTTTAAAACAAGATGCTGATTACGGAACAATTACTGAAGGTAAAATTGCTGATATTGTTTTACTCAATAGCAATCCGTTAGGAGATATTAAAAGCACCCAAGACATCTTTATGGTGCTTTCAAATGGAAATCAACATACCAAAGCTGATTTAGACAACTTATTAAATTCTGCCATTGCCAACTAAACAAACTACTTTTATGAAAGCATTATTATCTTTCTTTTTACTCACCGTAAGCCTATGTTCTGCTCAAACACTCTTAAAACCAGACCAAGTCTTTGACGGCGCCGAATTACATACCAATTGGGTGGTTTTAGTGGAAGGAAATCAAATTACTTACGCAGGAAATGCCAACGGAATAACACTACCGAGAAACACCACAGAAATAGATTTAGCTGGCAGCACTTTAATGCCCGGCATTATCGAAGGTCACTCGCATGTTTTATTACACCCGTACAACGAAACGGACTGGAATGATCAGGTGCTAAAAGAATCGCCTGTTGAACGAGCCGTTAGAGGTACTGTTCATGTAAAGAATTCTTTAATGGCTGGCGTAACCACCATGCGAGATTTGGGTGCTGAAGGTGCCGGTTATACTGATGTATATTTGAAGAAAACTATTGATGACGGAATCATAGTCGGTCCAAGATTATTGGTTGCCGGTCCTGCCATTGTTGCTACAGGAGCATACGGCCCAAAAGGATTTCATGACGGTGTAACTGTACCATTAGGTGCTGAAGCAGCAAGCGGAGTTGATCAATGCATTGAAACGGTTCGTAGACAAATGGGTAACGGTGCCGATTTAATAAAAATATATGCTGATTATCGTTGGACACCCGGAGCCGATTCTAAAGCGACATTTTTACAAGAAGAAATTAATGCTATGGTTGCGACCGCTACTACAGCAGGAAAATACGTTGTTGCCCATGCCGGTACTCCCGAAGGAATGAAAAGAGCAATTCTCGGTGGCGTTGAAACTATTGAGCATGGTGATGGTGGTACACCTGAAATTTTTAAGATGATGAAAGATAAAGGAATCGGTCTATGCCCTACCCTTGCCGCTGGTGATGCAATCACACAATACAAAGGTTGGAACAAGGCGACCGACCCTGAACCTGATCGTATACAGCAAAAACGTAAGTCGTTTAAAATGGCTCTTGATTCTGGTGTACAAATTGTTTTTGGTGGTGATGTGGGTGTTTTTACCCACGGAGAAAATTATCGTGAAATGGAATTAATGGTCGATTACGGCATGAAGCCATTAGCCGTCTTAAAATCTGCAACATCTGGTAATGCCAGTATGTTTCACTTAAATCAATTAGGAAGCTTAAAAAAAGGATTTCTAGCTGATATTATTGCCGTAAAAGGAAATCCTATTCAAGATATCTCAGTTGTTAAAAATGTGTCTTTTGTAATGAAAGATGGGGTGGTTTATAAAAAATAGGAGTTAGGAGTTAGGAGTTAGGAAAAATTAAAATTTTAAAACTCATTCATTTCTAATTTAAGATGCAATGCTTGCACTTCGATTTTGCTCAATGCTCTAGTTGTAGCAAATAATGTTCTTAATCGAATTTATTTATTGAAATAAATATTTCTATCTAAACTGGCAAAATCTATCTGAGACAAATAATCAATTAAATAACTTGCTGCTGAACTGCAAGAGTGTATCTCTTCAACGTATTTCATTGTAATTGTAAAACTGTATCTATCAGCATAGGTAGAAGCAAAAGAAACCTGTTTATCTACATCATTATAACTAATAAAAGGGTATTCAACATGCGCCAATTTTAAATCGGGTACTATATATCCTGCTCCTTCACTAGGTAAATAATCAATGTTTGTCTTTTTAGCATTTTCATACATAACTTTATGAAAATTAATCATTCTAACTCTTTGCGATTCATATTTTATATTGTCCATATCTGCTGGAATAGGCTGCCCAATTCTTTCAAACATCTTTTTAGTTTCTTCTTTTACTTTAAGCGATTCTTCATAACCTAAAACATCCATTACATCTAAATCAGTAAAGGTAACCACCATTTCAACTCTATTTTTATAAGTTGGTATGTTCATCTTCAATTCATACTTTTCACCGCTATTGATATGGGAGGGATAAAAAACTGTTAATGATTTATCTTTTACTCTTTCTTCATAATTAGTTTCAGCAGAGAACCCATATTTATAAAATGGAATTTTTGGGAGTGCATCAAATAATTGTTCTACTGTCGCAGAATTATTTTGCAGACAATGATTTAGTTCCTTTTGATCTTTCACTAACTTAAAACACATTCCGTCTAAATTTCCGTGTTGTGCGGTTACATAAAAACTAGAAATAACACAGAAATAAAACACAAAATTTTTCATACTCAATGATAAATGTTTTAAACAATAGTTTTAAAAGTAAGCTGTAAGAAAGGAACTTTTAGATTTTTTAAAGTAGATAAATGTAGAATAAAACCATCAATTTTTTGCAAACTATTTAGACGTAACTGAAACATAGTTTTTAATGGTCAATGCACTAGAAATAATCCATATTATAAATGAAGTTTCAATAACTCGTTGTAAAACTCCGCGGTAATCTGATTCTGGATTGGAGAATAAGATGAATATAAAAATTCCGCTGATTATAGCCGTAGCCATTGCTATTTGAGATAATCTATAATAGCCTTCCATTTTCTTTAATCCCACTCCGACGCCGAAAATACATATCGGTAGAAAAATATAAGTTAGCGACCCCATGGCATTATGTATTAATTGCGATAGGCTAGAGTCTATAACGTCTGTTGGGCAACCTGCATCACACGGAAAAAATCCGACCAGTACAGAACCTAATCCATAGAATAATGCCAATCCGAAAAATCCGGATACTATTAATTTGGAACTTGGAAAATAGTTTGGAGCTCTGAAACAAAAAATGGTTATAAGAATTCCGCTAGGTACATATCCAAAGTACTGTAAATACCAACCATATGCAGTATCAGACGCAAAAGATTCACTAATATATTGACTTACTACACTGTAATCATCAATTAATAACGGACCTACAATAGCGGCAATTGCAAACAAGCTAACTCCTAAAATACCTATATACGCTACTAGTTTATTATTCATTCTGTCTTTGATTGGTTGCTTGTTCGACGACAGCGTGTATAGAATGTTACATTATTTAAAAATATTCTAGAGCTGACCGTCGCTATCTAACGCATTCATTACTTTAACAATTTCATCGTTTTCATATCGTAAAGGGTTAAAATTTGCGGCATATTCTGGTAAATCTTGCTTATCAAAAATATAACTAGCACATAACTTACCTGCTGCACAGGCGCTCATTGTACCATACCCGGCAAGTGCACCCACTACATAAACGTTGTCTACTTCAGTTTGCCCAATAAGCGGCCAGTTCTCTTTGGTTCTTGTATAATACCCTGCATATTCGATTAATGGTGTTGGAATATCATTTTCGTAAGCTGATAATTCAGGTATAAAACGACTGGCACCTTTCAATACAACTTGCGGAAAAAATTCGAAACCCGGTATATCAAATGAAGGTTCACTTTTTTCTGTTTGAAATGCCCAACCCAATTTAATACCCTCTGTTTCTGGTTTAATATGGAGACCGCCCGGGAATTCGTTCAACAACCATTTGTATTTCTCATCCGATTTAAAAAACTCCAATTCATCTTCAGACCAATCTAAATATTGCTTATCGGCATAAATAGTAAAAGGCATGTTTTTAGGTATAATTTTATTGGGGTCTGGTATGATAAATTTTCGTTGCAAGGTGTTCGAAATAGGAAACTGAAATCCGAACATATTCGCAATGGTATTTAAGAAAGGACCTGTAGCAATGACTACTTTATCAGCATCGATCGATTGGTTTGAGTCTAGTACAACCTTAAATTTAGCTGCGCTTTTTTCGATACTTACAATATTACCTTCTACCAATTTAAGCCCCATATTCTTTGCTTCTTTTAGCAATAAGGTACCCAAATCATACACATCAATTTTACCCGCGTTCTTTATACGAATTATCTTTTCTATTTTTTTATCGAGATAAGGAAAGTCTTTTTGAATTTCAGTCGTGTTTGTATACTCTTCTAAATAGTTAGTAGAACTTTCTTTGTCGCCAGAACCAAAAATAGGATTATCAATATCGTGACTAATAAAGTTATAGCCCGAATTTTTCATTTCAAAAGAGTCGTCTCCATATTCAGTTTTGAGTTCTTTCATTAACTCAATGCTATCACTAACAAACTGACGCATATTCTTCTCTGGCCAATAGTCCCTAAAGTTTTCGCCAGACTTACTTGTGGTAAATGATAGTGGTTGATTTTTATCAATCAATATTACCTTACAATCTTTTCTTTCTTTTAAAATATAGTATGCTGTTGCTACCCCTGCGATACCAGCTCCACAAATTGCAATGGTTTGTTTTTCATGTATCATAATTGATTTTTAAAAGATTTTATATTTCGTTTAAGAAAGGTACTTAATGCTACACACCAGCATTTTTGACTTAGGCAATAACATTATATTCATTGAATCTCTAAAAAATACAACCTTCATTAAATCAGTTATTTACAAAGCATCAGATTTGTTATTCTCTTCCCACTCTCTTCTTAAATCTGTAGAAAGAATACTGGTACCGTCATGTTTCCACCCAGGTGGTTTAGTTAGGTATTTAAACTTATTTACCAATGAGGTTTTTGATGTGAAGAAATCGCCTAGCATCTGGTACCATTCTGCAAAGGCAATTTTAATAGGGTTATATGTATCAATGTTCGCTACCAAACCATAAACAGGCTTTTCATCTTCTGGCTCGAAGGTTCCAAATATCCTATCCCAAATAATAAATACTCCGGCATGATTTCTGTCTAAGTACTGCGGATTGGTTGCATGGTGAACCCTATGGTGACTCGGCGTATTAAAAACGGCTTCAAACCAGCTGGGCATTTTCTTGATCATTTCGGTATGGATCCAATATTGATAGATAAGACTTACCGACATCTGTACCAATATCATTACCGGGTGAAAACCAATAAGAACTAACGGAGTCCAAAAAATGAAGGTGTAAAATCCGCCAGACCACGACTGTCGTAATGCGGTGCTTAAATTGTAATTTTTTGAGGAATGATGCACTACATGACTCGCCCAAAAAAAACGACTAACATGACTAGTTCTATGAAACCAGTAATAGCATAAATCTTCTGCGAAAAGTAAAATGATCCAAGACCACCATGCAAAGGGAATTTCAAACAGATGATAAAAATTATACAACAGGTAAAAGAAGCCCAATGCAATGCCCTTGGTTACCAAACCAATTGCCACATTGCCCAAACCCATAATAATAGAAGTACCGGCGTCTTTAAACTCGTAGTCATGGAGTTTCAACTTTACTGATAGAATAACTTCTAGAATTACAGTTACCGTAAAAAACGGAATGGCGTAGTGTATTAAATTGGGGATTTCAGGAATTTGCATGGCTTGTAATTAGTCTCTTTAAAGATAAAGATTAATTACAAAAGGTTGACTTACATATTTTTTCGTTTTTCAATCTCAAGTGCTCTCTTATAAAACTTTCTAAACTCTTCTTTTGAATATTTAGCGCGCATAGCAGAAAGAACATCAGACAAACCTAAGCTACACCAATCCCACAACATGGTATCAAAATTATAGGCGTACATCTGGTCTTTTACTTCTGCCCTAATCGTATCTACTTCTAGAGATGTGAATCCGTTTTCTATGAGTCTCGCGAGACAACGTTCTTCGTTTTCTTTGGTAAATTCGGTATCTAGATAATGCTCTAGAATCCAATCCCAATTCCAACTTTGAGGCATAAGTCTAATATTGTTACTTTCGGCAAACTGCTTCAGTTTTTCTTTATACTCTGCCGATACAAAAATGATATCATCTTTGACATGAATTTTGCACACTGTAAAATCAACCGACATGCATTCAATATCCATTGCAGAAATAACCGCTGTTGGGTATGCAATCGATGGCTCAAAAGGATACTCGCTTATTTCTATCTCCTTTTCTCCTATTTCAGATTTACCGATACCGCATAAAAGGTTTTTAGATCTAAAAATATTCTTAGAAGTACTAAAGCCTGTTAAAGGCATTTGCCCCTTAAAATTGAATATACTTTTAAGATATTTTATCATTTCAATTCCTATCACATTAAAACCTCTATTCTTGTAGAACAGGTTCTAATAAATCCCACTTATTACCGTATAAATCCTCAAAAACAGCAACCATACCATAAGGCATTTTTTCTGGAGACCGAATAAATTTGATTTTACATTCCATCATTTTGTAATAATCCCTCCAAAAATCATCCGTGTATAAAAATAGAAAAACACGACCACCAGTCTGGTTGCCTACACTTGCCAATTGTTTTTCGTCATCTGCTTCTGCCAATACTAACGAACATTCTTTAGACCCTGGCGGAGCTACAATTACCCAACGCTTACCATCGCCCAAGTCGGTATCTTCGATCAGATTAAAATCTAATTTCTTGGTGTAAAATGCAATGGCTTTATCGTAATCACCGACTACTAATGCTACACGTGCTATGGTCTGTTTCAAAGTATTCTACTTTTATGGATATTAAAAATACCGCTTATAAATTAGTTATCGCTGAAATATGGTTTTAATGGATTGTGGCGGGAATAAAATCTGCTATTTAGACCTCTTATTAACCATCTCGTGAATTATTGATACAAGAATATTTTACTCAGTGTTTATTTTTCATAATAATTCTATGGAAGAGCTTACCTTTAATAATTACTTACTATGAGAAGGATATCGTCACATAAATATGGAATGCTAATTTTGAATTCCATTTCTGAATAGAAAAGTTTGTGGATATTAAATACAGAATAGTTTATTAAGAGCGCCGGCATAGTTTAAAGAAAAGAATATGACATCAGATTTTTATAAAAACTTGATCGATAATAATAAAAAATGGGTAGCTGCTAAATTAGATAGCGATGCCGATTATTTCAAGAAATTGGAAAAAGGTCAGTCACCGCCATTATTATGGATCGGTTGTTCTGATAGTCGCGTACCTGCCAACGAAATAATCGGAGCAATACCAGGTGAGGTTTTTGTACATAGAAACATTGCAAATATGGTAGTGCACTCAGACATGAACATGTTGAGTGTATTAGACTACGCGGTAAATGTGCTGAAAATTAAACATATTATCGTGTGTGGTCATTATGGTTGTGGTGGCGTAAAAGCTGCTATGGGAAGCAAGTCTTACGGCTTGGCAGATAACTGGATCCGCCACATTAGAGATGTATATAGACAACATCAAAAAGAGCTGGGAGACATAACCGATGAAGAGAAAGTCTTTGACCGTTTTGTCGAATTTAATGCTATGGAGCAGGTGTATAACCTAGCTAAAACTTCGATTGTACAAAACGCTTGGGAAAGAGGTCAAGACCTTTATTTACATGGCTGGGTATATGGTGTAGGTACAGGAATCGTAAAAGATTTAGAGGTTAATTTTAGCTGTAATTCTCAATTAGAAGAGTTCTATAAACTAGGGATTATATGACTATAGTTTGATTACGAATAGAATCATTAATTTTCAAGAATATTGGTTTCAAATCCATCAATACTTTTGGTGTTTTTTTTACTCCAATACGCTTCAATTTTATCCTCTCCTTGTTTTTCAGACCAATCATTTAAGGTTGTTCGCTCTTCTTTAAAATCCATAAACGGAACCGCAAAACCGCAAGAAGTCTGCACTAAATCTACAGTCATTTCAATTATTTGCCTTGCCCCTATATTTTCAGGAAACAGTTGAGAAAAGTGATTAAAAACACTGTCACGTTTATGATATATTTTGGCTTCGCCATATAATCTTAAAATCATGGGCTTACCTTCAAAAGCACAGAACATGATGGTCATTCTATTATTCTTCAACAAATGAGCTGCAGTTTCATTACCACTACCCGTAAGGTTTAACCAAACAATTTTGCTCTGATTGATCACCCTAAAAGAATCTGTGCCTTTGGGCGAGACATTTACATTGCCTTCAGCGGCTGCTGTGCCCACAAAAAATATCTTCTGGTTTTCTATGAATTCTTGTAATGCGGGAGTGATAGCATCTAATTTCTTTCCCATGGTTTCTTGTTTAATTGATGATCGACCTAATTTACTACCCTTAAAAAGGTTATCATAAACTGGCTGTCATTTTTCCTAAATTAATCTTCTCGGCTTTAGTAAATTTTATATCACGTACATATTCCATTTTACCCCATAAATACGTATTTCCTTTTAGACCTTTAGTCATTCTCATTCTACGGTTCAATCGTTTTGTTTCTTGTTCGGTCGCTAATCTTCTTTCGCCAAGCTCACCATATAATTTTATGGCGGGATAGTCTGAAAACTTTTCTTTGAACAATGCTCCAAGCCAAAATAACCGACTACTATTCACCCCAAGAAGACATACATTTTTATTCGTTTTTGCGTGTAATGGTAATTTCTTTGGGAATTTTTCGAAATAAAATCCGGATTGATTATCATTCAAAAACAACGAACCAATTGGCGTGACAGTCGGGTTGTTCTCCGCATCTACAGATGCTATTGAAATATGAAAATTAGAACTAAAACTCTTATTGAAATGGGTTCTTATCTTTTTCCAGTCTTGAGTAATTTTCATTTTTTATTATTTTACTAAAAATTAGAATAAACGCTTAAATCATAAGACTTACTCCCTAATTATTTTTTGAATATCTTTTTGTTCAATGATAATTTTAAGCAACTGGCTTTTCCGTTCTGCTTCTACCTGATTTTTAAAATTCAATGATAAATTTTTTAAAAAAGTAGTCAATTAATCTTGAATAACCCCCTCAATTTCCTTTTGTAAATCTCTTTCCGTAACCATAATATCCTTCATCATAAACATTATAAGTTCTTTTTTGTCAAAACTGGTGTCTTTTATATTTGGATAAAGGAAATTCATTAAATATTGAGTTTTTGATAACAATAACTCTTTTTGCTCTTCAATATTTGCCAAAGCGGAAACCCTATCGTATTCCAATAATTCGATTTTTGAACTAGAAATAGCTTTCCAAGAACTAATTCTAATTTGAGGTATTTGAACTCCATTGACTTTAATCATTACATCGAAAATAGAAATTGAATCATTCTTTTTGTAAAAACCTAAAGTGTCGATAAGTGTTTGCTGTTGTGGCATTTTTTTCTTGATATCGTCATTGCTTTCTTTCAATTCCTTATCCATTGATACAAATATTTTATTAATGTATTTTGCATCTTTTCGATCCTCATTCCAATTGTTGATGTACAGTGCTATTAAAATACCAACTATAATTGTGAGTATCTCTTTGAAAAATTCCATGATATTTTTATTCATTTTATAAGTTTGGTTAGTATTAGAATGTTATCAATTCATAAAGCCTTATTTACTACTTAAAACTTACTAAAACTAAATAGTTAACTCCGTCTTCAATAGTATGCACATGAACTTATGAATTACTATTTAATCTAAACGATTTATCAATTAATCCAATACCAAAAAGATTATAGAGATAATAAAACATTTACTTTTTCAATATTTCATTAATATATAGTGAACGATATTTTTCTGGGTATTCTAGTTGTACTCCGTGTGTACCATTTTCAAATAAAAACCACTTTTTAGATGGTGCAACAATGGAATCAAAATAAGCCTTTGCCACAGATGTTTCGGTAAAATGGTCATTATCGCCTTGAAATATATAAACTGGCACTTTAAATTCCGGAATATCCCTCATTAAATTCATATCAATTGCCGTTGATTCTAGAATTTTGGAGGCTGGATAATAAGATTCGGGACTATTCAGCATATCGGTAAATTTTTCTTTAAACGTCAAGCCATTATCCATGAACATATCTTTAAGAAATGAATAATTGGTATCTAATTGTAAAGGTGCATATTTCATAACGATACTTCGTTCTATTTCAAAAGCTTCCGTTGCGGTATTGTTTACATTATTTGAATAAGGTGGTCTACCTATTTGTTTTAATTGAGTAATAGAAAGAGTATCATTATATTTCTCGGCTTCTGACATTGCGAAATCATAAGATAGTTCTTCAGAAAGCGATTGATTTGCCATAAGACCACTACCTATATAGGCATGATATAACTCAGGTTTTTTTTGAACCATATAAGCAGCTACAGCTGTGCCCCATGATAAACCTTCAATATAAATTTTATCTTTATTGAAAGTCTCTTTTAAATACTTTGATAGTTGTAAGCCATCATCTATAATATTGCTTAAGGTAATTGATGAATTAGGTATACTGTCATTATAAGCTAATCCAGCCCCTCTTTGGTCCCAATAACATACCGTAAATAAATCTTCTAAATCAACTCCTGTCAGCTTATAAATTACTGGTAAAATTGGCGCCCCTGGTCCGCCGTGTACAATTAAAAGTACAGGATTATTCTTGTCTTTTCCTCTAATGGTAATTCTTTGCGGTACACCATTAATCATCATATTCTTGTGCATTGCAATACTATTGGTAAGCACATTTCCATTTTCGTCTACAAAAGGCTCTTCTTTCCCAGAACTATTGATTCTAATTATTAAAAGTAGTATTAAAAGAATCCCAATAATTGCTCCCAAAAAGATGAGAACCCATTTTCCTATTTTTTTTAATAATTTCATAAGTTTTCAATTAGTTACCCTGATTTAAATAGTACTGCCAACGGACTTGTGTAAGAATAGTTGCAAGTTTGTATAGGAGGAATTTCTGAAGGTTTTTCAGAGGTAACAAACACGCAACTACTGTTGATTAAGCATTAAACCGAAATTGTTTTTAAACGGTGTTGGTAATAGTTATTTTATATTCAACCTTTAAGTTTTAGTCCATTAAACGAACTTTTAATCATTTCCCATAACATTCCAGCTGATTCGGGTGGAATGCCTAATGTCATAATTAAACTTGCTATAGTTCCAATGAACAAAGATTTCCAATCGAACTTTTTCAAATCATCGACTTTGGTGTCCAACTCATCCAGTTTATGCTCAATAATTTTTAGTGTGTCGGCAGAAATATCTAAGGTTTTAACCTTTTTCTTAATATACTTAAGACTTTGCCTTATTGATTCTTTTTCATTCTTTGAAAAGGACTTATTTAAATCATCATAATCTGCATTTAAATAATTCTCGTTCTCGAATGTTTCCCAACCATTTGGTGTGTTTAATTCAGAACTTATTTGTTTTGACCATAACTTAAAACGATATATTACTCTGTCCCATTTCGTAACGGATGTTCCAGCATTTGTATTATCAATCGATTGTGTTGTGATTTGATATTCGTCTTTATCCTTTTTTATAATATTAAAAGAAAAGTAATCAAACTTAAATTTAATCTTAAACTCCTGATAGCTACCTGAAACCTCAAAATCAAGTAAATTAAGTTCATTTTCATTAAATATACTTGAAAGTTCTTTCTTTTGCTGATTTGTTATTCTCATTCTGGTTAATTATTGCCAACGACTGAGCTATATACAGTACGGGGGCAAACTAGCGTTTGCTTTCCGCCAAGCACATAGCAAAATCATTTAGTTTTGTTTTTTCTTTTCCTTGTTTAAAGCAAAATTTCAAAGATTTTGCGGACTTCATAAAAATACACAAACCTTTCGATTAAGCCCGAAGCCCGTATTGTTTATAGGTCGTGTTAGCAAATGTTATTTTAAGATATCCATTTAAAAAAGGTTGTCATTCCAATTACACTAAAAATCACGACAAAAATTAGAGAAACTACACATCCGATTCCAAACAGTTTACTTTTCCAGCTTTCCTTTTCCGTTTGCTTTTCAGGTTTAATTTCTCCACTAAGTTTTTTTGTAATTTTTATATATTGAAAGGGATTGCTATCAATTCCAACTATCCAATCAAAATTAGGATTATACACTTCCATTTCTCCTTCGTCAAATGTTCTCTTATCAATTTCCTTAACCGCTTTTAGAAATTCATTAGCGTAAAGCAACAAACCAGATTTATTCCCTTTAGCAAATCCAAAATCTTCATTAAATTCAGAGTCAAAATAGGCATCGGATTCAGAGTATTCCTGCTCTATTTTTTTAATGATTTTGTCTAATTCTTCGTTGGTCATTAATATTTGCTAACAATTAAATAAACGTACCACAGTACGTTTATTTCCATTTTATAAATACTTTAAAATAATGAAGTAGTTCAAGAACTACTCCACCTCTTTCATCAACACCTCAATAGATTTCTCCAATTGCTCATCTATGCCTTTTGCAATTACTTCCGGCTGATTTTTAATGATAATTTCTGGGTTGGTCTCATTGTTTTCCATCCACTCGCCTGCTTTGTTTTTAGCACTTACAGGTACAACACCCCAAACACCACCATTTGGCAAACGCTCCCAACCTGCCCAACTACAAGTACCTGGTACAGGCATACCTACGGTTTTTCCAATCTTTAGATCTACATAGCCGCTTGCAAAACAAGAACCATCGCTGTACATAGATTCGTTGAACATTGCCAAGGTTGGCTTCGTCCATCGAGAGGTTGGTTCGCCACCTACTACCCTAGCTTCTGTTTCATACGATAAAAATGGTATACCGGTAAAGAACATTGCCAAATCGGCTACCAGGTCTCCACCACCATTAAAACGGGTATCTACAATAACTCCTTTTTTATCATTGAATTTACCTAACATTTCTTCGTAAATGGTTCGGTATGGGCCGTCGCTCATGCCTGGTATGTGCACATAACCCAAGGTACCGTTACTCTTTGCCAATACTTCTTTTTCATTATTTTTTACCCAACGGTCATATAGTAATCCGTCTTCTACACGTAAAGAAATAGGTTTAACGGTTAGCTGTTTTCTCTTGCCTTTTTCATCGATAATATCTAGCAAAGTAAAATTGCCCGCAATACGGTTTAAGTAGAAAGCGGCATCGGCAGATTCGGCTATAGTTTCTCCGTTAATTTTCTCGATTATTGTACCTGGTTGAATATCGAATCCTGCTTTGTCTAACGGTCCGCCTTTAATGACTTCCGTAATTTTTAATCCGTCACCATTATGGCTGTAGTCTATAAAAATACCTAGAGAAGCTGTTTGGTCACCATTTTCGATATTATCTGAATAGCGCCCACCAGCGTGACTCACATTCAATTCTCCTAACATTTCTGAAACCATTTCAGAAAATTCAAAACCATTACCGATGTGCGGTAAATACTTCTCGTATTCGGTACGCATAGCTTTCCAATCGATACCATGAAAATTAGAGGTATAGAAAATACCGTTGGTACGCAACCAAATATGGTCGAACATATACTTGCGCTCTGCATCGGCATCTAAAACCATTTCTGCCTTTAATTTTACTGGCTCTGTCTTACTAGTCGCTACATCAACTTTAGATATGCTACCATCTGATAATAAGAACAGATGCTCTTTCTTGGCATCCCATTGTAAACTTCCCGATTTCGCATCTAAGGCTATTAGCATTTTGGTACTCTTGGTACGTATTTCGGTTTCCCAAAGGTTCAATCCTTTTTCAAATCTGGTTAGGTAATATAGTTTTTCTCCGTCTTTAGATAGTACGGCATCCGACAGTTTAGAAGAGTGTATGGTTAAACGCGCTTTTCTTCGTTCTACATCTTCTAAATCGAATTTCAAGTCCTTAACTTTTTCCTCTTCCTTTTTATCGTCTTTCTTCTTTTTATCTTCAGATTTAGCTTCGTCCTTTTTTTCTTTGGCTGCCTCTTCGATCATTTTCAACAAATCGTATTCCTCTTTTGTATTATTGAATTTATCCCACGACTCTTGGTTCAAAAACATAGTATACACATCTGTTTCAAAAGAACCACTGGTCGCGTAACTTTTTAGTCCGTCGCGATTCGAGAAATAGATGATCTGGCTACCATCATTCACCCATTTCGGTGAAAAATCATAATAACCGCTTTGGGTCAAGTTTTTACGCTGCTTACCGTCTTTAGAAACCAAAAGCAACTCGGTATTATTCAACGAAACACTCCAGTCTACCAATAACCACTTACTATCGGGACTCCACTGATAATATTGATCACCGTCTCGCATGTGAATAACGTTATCGGGCGTCATTAAAGTGTTAATCTCTTTCGTTTTTAAGTTCTTCACCTTTAAAGTTCTTCTACCTTCTACATAGGCGACATACGTACTATCTGGCGAGAATTCTGGTAGATAAATATCTTCTTTCGAGGTCACTAAAGTATCTTCTTTGAATACTGTTGCCGCAAAGAAATAAGGTTCTTCTTTACGCACCTTAGACGATTTAAAAATGCTCCATTTACCATCGCGTTCACTTGAGTATGCGACCGATTTACCATCGGGCATAAACTTTACAAAGCGTTCTTGTTCTGGAGTATTGGTAATACGTTTTGTCAACGAACCATCTACCGATGTTACAAAGACTTCGCCCCTACTTATGAAAGCGATTTCTTTACCGTTGGGCGCAACATCCATTTCTTGAACGCCACCGTTAACGGACACATATTCTATAGGGTTACTATCTTCTTGTGTTCTAACGATAATATCAACTTTTTTCGCTGTTTCCCCTTCTGATAGGGTATAAATTTCACCATCGTAACCAAATGCCAATTTGTTATTACCTATACTTAATGAACGTACCGGATGCGTTTTAAAATCGGTCAATTTCTTAGGTTGAGCCCCACTTTTTTCAGCCATTGAAAAGACATTAAAAGTACCCTCTTGCTCACTTAAATAATAAATAACAGTACCATCTTTTGAAATTACCGGATTGCGATCTTCTCCCTTAAAACTAGTTAATTTTGTATGCTTACCTGTGGATGGCTCATACGACCAAATATCTCTTGTTACGGAAGATGTGTGATGCTTTCTAAACTCATCTTCGTATCCCTTTTTATCATGATACACCATTTTTGTACCGTCTGTATTTACTTGTACGTCTTCTGCAGGCACTGTCAGCACTTGACCTACACGCCCACCAATTACAGGTACACTATATAGTTCTGGTTGGTCATCTGTTGGATATTGGCGATGCTGGGCAATATCTAACCGATCTGCACCAAATAGTAAATCTGAATCATCGGCAGAAAAACTAAATGGTTTTTCGTCATTACTATGATAGGTTAATCGCTTTGCCTCACCACCTTGGGCATCCATCACATAGACATCAAAATTGCCAAATCTGTTCGATGCAAAAGCTATCTTTTTTCCGTTTTTGCTCCAAATTGGTGCATAATCATGTGCAGAATGATAGGTTAACTGTTTTGCCACACCACCATCTGCAGGTACCGAAAATAGGTTGCCTTTGTAGGTAAATGCTATTGTTGTACCATCTGGAGAAATAGAAGGGTAACGAGCCCATTGCGGATTAGTTTGTGCCGTGCAGACACAAGTTAAGCATACCGCTATTGCAATCAAAAATGAGTATTTCATACGTTTTTTTAGTTGGTAATTAGTCGTTTAGAAAGATAGGGATTTGATTTGTTTACCACAATCAATCTAGGATCAATGGTATTGAATTCTATATACATTGCAAATACTCACCAAATCTGATTAATTTTACTCGATAATCGAGATTTAAATGTAATGAAGCCTGCCTGCCGGTCAGGCATGCAAGCGTCGAAACAGAAATTATATGTTCAATTCAATGCCTAACGAGTCTGCCCCGAGGTTATTTAATAAAGCATACAACACACAATTATATTGAAAGAAGAACAAGATTACTGGACCCAGCGCTACCAAGAACAACAGACAGGTTGGGATATCGGCTACCCCTCTACGCCCATTAAAGAGTATGTTGATCAATTGACCGACAAGAACATTCAAATTCTAATACCGGGAGCCGGAAATGCCTATGAAGCGGAATATCTTTGGAAAGCGGGATTTAAAAATGTACATGTTTTAGATATTTCTGAAGTTCCATTGAAGGCATTCAAAAAAAGAAATCCCGATTTCCCAGATGAGAATATGCATCTAGCAGATTTTTTTGAGTTCACGGGGCAGTACGACCTCATATTAGAACAAACTTTTTTCTGCTCTTTTGTACCTACAGATACCAATAGAAACCAATATGGCAAGCATATGGCAAGCCTATTACAACCAAATGGAAAATTAGTAGGTCTTTGGTTTGATATTCCATTAACCGGAGATATGATAAAACGTCCTTTTGGAGGCAATAAAGAACTATATACCAAATATTTATCACCCTATTTTAAAACGATCACTTTCGATCAATGCTACAACTCAATTGCTCCACGAAAAGGCAATGAATTGTTTGGGATTTTTGAGGTTCGTTGATGGTTTTTGGTTGTTGGTTGTCCGTTGTTGGTTGTCCGTTGTTGGTTGTCCGTTGTTGGTTGTCCGTTGTTGGTTGTCCGGTCACTTCGGCTTCGCTCAGTGACCTAATTACGTGTTGTCATCCTGAGCGCAGTCGAAGGGACTGGAAAACGGAAAGCTTAATTAACTCACATGGGTCTTCGACTGCGCTCAGACTGACATAGGTACTAAGAACAAACTTCGTTACTTTAATTCAACAGATTGCCACGTCGTGAAAAGCTCCTCGCAAAGACGTTACTGACGTCATAGCGAGCAAAGCGCGGCTATCTGTTTGTTTGGAACACGTTCACTTCGGCTTCGCTCAGTGACCTAATTACGTGTTGTCAGTTCGAGTGAATTTCGAGGAACGAAAAATTTGTATCGAGAACCCTTACTTGTACAAAAAGGTTAGTTAATTTGTACGGGTCTTCTACTGCGCTCAGACTGACATAGGTACAACGAACAAACTTCGTTACTTTAATTCTACAGATTGCCACGTCGTGAAAAGCTCCTCGCAATGACATATAAAAAAACTGAAAACTGCTATTGCCTGCTGTAAACTGAAAACTCACAACAATCCACATTATCACTTCGGCTCCGCTCAGTGACCTAGAATTAATTGTCAGTTCTAGCGCAGTCGAGAACTATTGCTGTTCCAGTTCAACAGATTGCTTGTCGTGAAAAGCTCCTCGCAAAGACGGATAATGCCAACTGAAAACTGCTATTGCCTAATGTAAACTGAACACTCGCAACAATCCACATTATCACTTCGGCTACGCTCAGTGACCTGAATAAAATCCAACAACGGACAACGAACAACGGACAACGGACAACGAGCAACCAACAACGAATAGCCATCAACCAAATAAAAAAACTGTTAACATCCTTTTAAGAATACTTCCCTTTCTTTTCCGCTATTTTTAAGCTCATAACTAACAAACCACTCAAATGACTAGAAGATTACTCTCTTTGTTGGTGCTTTTTGCATCTTTTTTCGCTACAGCTCAAGTATTTAAAATGGACCTCGTACAGGACATGAAACCCCGTAACATCGGTCCTGGTGGTATGAGCGGGCGTGTAACTGCGATTGACGTGGTTACAGAAAATCCTGATATTATGTATGTCGGTACCGCTTCTGGCGGATTATGGAAATCTACTTCTGGAGGCATAAAATGGGATCCTATTTTCGATAAAGAAGTTACTGCTTCTATTGGTGCCGTAGCTATTCAACAAAGTAATCCGTCTGTTATTTGGGCAGGTACAGGTGAAGGTAATCCAAGAAATAGTTTAAATGGTGGCTACGGAGTATACAAATCTCTGGACGGCGGTAAGACGTGGAAATCTATGGGTCTTGAAAAAACGAGACATATTCATAGAATTAAAATTGACCCAATGAACCCCAATACCGTTTATGTCGGTGCAATCGGTTCTCCTTGGGGCGAGCACCCTGAACGAGGAGTCTTTAAAACTACCGATGGTGGCGAAACTTGGGAGAAAGTTCTTTTTGTAAATAATAAAACAGGGGTTGCTGATTTGATTATGGATCCTACAAACCCTAATAAATTAATTGCTGCCATGTGGGAACACAAGCGTGATCCTTGGTTCTTTAACTCTGGCGGTTCTGGTAGTGGTTTATACATTACCCACGATGGTGGTAAGAATTGGAAAAAACTTAGTGAAGAAGATGGTTTGCCTGCTGGCGATTTAGGTAGAATTGGTGTTGCCATTGCTCCTGGCAAACCTGACGTTATTTATGCCTTGGTAGAAGCAAAAAAGAACGCGCTGTACAAATCTGAGGATGGCGGATTCAAATGGAAAAAAATTAATGATAAGGGCGATATCGGTAATAGACCTTTTTACTATTCTGAAATCTACGTAGACCCACAAAATGAAAATAGAGTATTCTCTGTATTTACCTATGTAAATGTTTCGCAAGATGGCGGTAAGAATTTCGTTGAGCTTATGCCTGCTTATGGTGTAGATAACGGCGTACACCCTGATCACCATGCATTTTGGATTCACCCAGATAACGGACAGTTTATGATGGACGGTAATGATGGTGGATTAAATATTTCCAAAGATGGCGGTAAAACTTGGCGTTTTGTAGGTAATCTGCCTGTTGCACAATTTTATCACATTGCAACGGATAACGACTATCCTTATAATGTATACGGAGGTATGCAAGATAATGGTAGCTGGAGAGGTCCCGCGTATGTTTGGAAAGCTCAGGGAATTCGTAATAGCTACTGGCAAGAGATTAGTTTTGGTGATGGCTTCGATGTGGTACCTGATCCTGTAGATTCTCGTTATGGGTATACTATGAGTCAGCAAGGTTACGTGCAACGTTTTGACCATGAGACTGGCGATAACTATATCGTTCGCCCTACTCCGCCAGATGCAACTACAGAATTACGTTTTAACTGGAACTCGGCAATTAGCCAAGATCCTTTTGATAACAGTACTATTTATTTCGGTAGTCAGTTTGTACATAAAAGCACCGATAAGGGATTGACTTGGAAAATTATTTCTCCGGATTTAACCACTAATGATCCTGAAAAACAAAAGCAAAGCGAAAGTGGCGGATTGTCTATGGATGCTACAGGTGCTGAAAATCATACTACCATATTGGTAATAGAACCTTCTACAGTAGAGAAAGATATGCTTTGGTCAGGTTCTGATGATGGGCGCGTGCATTACACCCAAAATGGCGGTGGTACGTGGACGGAAGTAACAGCCAATATTAAAGGTTTACCCAAAGGAAGCTGGATTCCGCAAATAAAGGCTTCTACCCGAAATAAAGGAGAAGCTTTGTTAATTGCGAATGATTATAGAAGATTCAATTATACTCCCTATGCATATCGCACAAAAGATTATGGTAAAACATGGACGAGAATTGTTGATGCCACTGATGTAGAAAGTTATGCACTATCGATTATCGAAGATCCTGAGAACCCTAATCTGGTATTTTTAGGTACCGATGACGGATTATATGTTTCTTTCAATGCCGGTGACAAATGGCAAAAATGGACAGAAGGTTTCCCGACTGTTTCTACGAAAGATTTAGCGATTCACCCAAGAGAGCACGATTTGGTAATCGGTACATTTGGTAGAGCTGCATGGGTATTAGATGATATTCGTCCGCTACGTGCATTGGCAGCAGATGCATCCATCCTAAATAAAGACATCGAATTATTTACGCCTCCAACGGCATATCAAGCTGCTTATCAACAACCTACAGGTAGCAGATTTGGTGGTGACGGACTTTACCAAGGTGAGAATAAAAAGTCTGGCGCTATGATTACCTATTATTTAAAAGAGGGTAAGAAAAATGCTAAAAAACCAGAAACTTCAGCCGATAGTAAAGAGGATGATACTGATGAGAAATCCGAAGAGACATCTGAAGAAAAAACAGACGTAGTTGAGCTTACGGGCGTGCAAAAGAAAGATTCTGTTCAGTTCGATTTTTATGATGGAGACCGTTTAATTCGTACCTTAAAATATAAGACTCCAGAAAAACCAGGATTCCATAGAATTTACTGGGGAATGGATGAAAAAGGTGCTGATAGACCCTCTAGAAAAGTAGTTACCAAAAAGAAAGAATCTGGCGGATTAGATGTAAAACCTGGCACCTATACTATTAAAATGTTGTTTGGTGATTTAGAGGAAGAAACTAAAATTACCGTAAAATCTGATCCTCGTTTAGAGGTTTCTACAGCAGGTATAAATGAGGCATATACAAACGGAAAAGTTTTAGAATCGTACATGCAAAAAGCTGCAGATGCCGTTCAGCAATTGGCGCAAAGTAAAGCGACTGCCGAACAGTTTCAAAAAGATTTAAAAAAGGAAGATGATAAAAAGTACAAAGAGCAAATTGATGCTTCGAAAGATATCATTAAACAAATAGATTCTGTAACTGCTATATATTTAGGTAAGGTCGACAAACGTCAAGGTATTACCCGTAGCAAAGAGATGACGGTAATGCAACGTTTACAACTTGCGCGTGGCTATGTGGGATCACGTAAAGCCGGCATGACCGTTACAGAAACTCAATTGATGCAATTTGCTAAAGAGGATTTAGAAGCTGCTTTAGAGAAAACCAATACGTTCTTTTCTACCGATTGGAAATCATATAAAGCGACTATGGAAAGTTTAACACTTTCTCCTTTTAAAGAAGTAGACACCTTTAGTTTGAAATAATTCTCATGATATTAGGCTTACTCACTTAAAACACTAATTATGAAAAAACTATTCGCTTGTTTTGCCATAGCTCTTATTTGGAGTTGTACTGAAAAAAAAGAAGACCCTAAAGAGGATCCAAAGGAAGTAGAAATTACCAAAATACCTGATCAATATACCATTAAACAAATGATGGATAATGAAGCCATTTCTGGAGGTAGTTTTTATCGTGATAATTCTAAATTATTGGTTTCAAGCAATAGATCCGGTATATACAATATGTATACGGTGCCTGCCAAGGGCGGTGATTTGACCCCAATAACAGAATCTGATAGCGCTTCTATTTTTGCAATTTCTTATTTTCCGAGAGATGAGCGAATGCTTTTTAGTATGGATGGTAATGGGGATGAAATCTACCATATCTACATTCGTAATTTAAATGGCAGTCATACAGACCTTACGCCTGCCAAAGGTGCTAGGGCTAGTTTTCACAGTTGGGCAGAAGATGACCAAAGTTTCTTTTTTACATCGAACAAGCGAGATGCAAAATACATGGATCTTTATCAAATGGATTTCCTGAATTATTCGCCAAAACTAGTTTATAAGAATGAGGAAGGGTACGATATCGGAAACCTTAGCAAAGATCAAAAATATTTGACGTTGGGCAAATCTTTAAATACCAACGATTCAGACTTATACCTTTATGACATATCCACAAAGAAGAAAATCAAGATTAATAAAACGCAAAGTGCGAATAGCAGTCAAGATTTTTCTCCTACAGGTGATGAACTCTATTATACTACCGATGAAGGCAACGAGTTTTCATACCTCATGAAATATAACATCGCTACGGGAAACAGCGAAAAAGTGATTTCACGCGATTGGGATATTTTGGGCAGCTACTTTACAGATAAAGGCACTTATTTAGTTACCTATATCAATGAAGATGCAAAAAACACGATTGAAGTGATGAATGTCGCTACTATGACAAATATTGATTTACCGGCATTCGATGCTATGGAAATCACTAATGTAGACTTCTCAAAAGATGAAAAATGGATGCGTTTTTACGCAGGTGGTTCACATACTCCGAGTAATTTATATGTCTATAACTTAGAAACAAAAGAACAGCTGCAATTAACAGATGTTTTGAATCCTGAAATTAAAGCAGAAGATCTTGTTGCTGCTGAAGTAGTTCGTTACAAATCTTTTGACGGAGTAGAAATTCCTGCTATTTATTACAAGCCCCATCAAGCAAGTGCCGATGCAAAAGTACCTGCTTTGGTATTGGTTCATGGCGGACCAGGTGGGCAAAGTCGTCAAAATTTTAGCTCGCTTACGCAATACCTTACAAATCACGGGTATGCGGTATTAGCGGTAAATAACCGTGGTAGTAGTGGTTACGGAAAAACGTTTTATCAAATGGATGACTTAAACCATGGCGATAAAGATTTGAAAGATTGTGTAGAAGGTAAAAACTGGCTTGCGGCTCAACCGGAAATCGATCCCGATAAAATCGGAATTATGGGAGGCTCTTATGGTGGTTATATGACCATGGCGGCATTGACCTACACCCCCGAAGAGTTTGCCGTTGGGGTGAATCTATTTGGTGTTACCAATTGGTTGCGAACTCTAAAAAGTATACCGCCATGGTGGGAGTCTTTTAAAGATGCTCTTTACTTAGAGTTAGGTGATCCCTATAGTGCAGATTCGGTACGTCTAAAAGAGATTTCCCCATTATTTCATACCGATAAGGTGACCAAGCCTTTAATTGTTTTACAGGGTTCTCAAGATCCACGTGTACTTCAAGTCGAGTCTGATGAGATTGTAGCGGGTGTAAAAAAGAACGGAGTACCAGTAGAATATGTACTCTTTGAAGATGAAGGTCACGGATTTGTTAAAAAGGAAAATCAGATCGAAGCCTATAGTAGGGTTTTAGATTTTTTGGATTTGTACTTAAAGAAGGATACAGGAACCCCAATTGAAGATGGTCACAAATAAAACCGCGATTATAAATTTTAGTTTCACATTAAAATAAAGAATGAAGAAAGTTATTACGTTACTAGTTTTTATAGCAACTATTACACATACCAATGCCCAAACTGAAATAACAGGCGAAGACGACTTTGGTAGTTGGTTCATGTATTTTGGTACCAATAAAATTTCCGACAAATGGAGTATACATACCGAAGCACAATTTAGATATTATGAAATGGCTTCTAACTTTAACCAGTTGTTGCTGCGTACAGGTGTCAACTATCACATAAACCCTGATGCGATTGCAACGTTAGGCTACGGCTTTATAGATACAGATCCTACTTTTAGAGAATTTGATATTCTTGGCGGCGATGTTCTTTTTGACAATAACTCCATTTCTGAACATCGCATATTTGAGCAATTTATTCTTAAAAATAAAGTGTGGGAGTTTAATTTTGAGCATCGTTATCGTTTAGAGCAACGCTTTGTTCAGAATAATGCTACCGGTATCAGTAATACATTACATAGAGCGAGATATAGAATTCAAATGACCCTGCCCCTAACCGATATCTTTTTCTTGAATTTCTATGATGAAATTTTTATCAACTTACAGAATAATGCCTTTGGTCAAAACCGAGCGTATGCAGCACTTGGCGTTAATGTCACCGAAAGTTTGAGCATGCAAGTTGGGTATCTAAAAAATCATTTTAGCGAGACTAATTATGATCGCTTTCAAGTTGGGGTATTTTATAACACCGATTTAAGAGGCCTTTTTAAAAAGAAGGAGTAAATTTATTATATAAATAAATTTCATTATCATGAAAAAATTAGCAATTACATTCGTCAGTTCACTGTTCATCGTTTTTGCAAGTTGTAAAGACGCCAAAAAAGGTGAGGAATCTAAAAACGTTGACACTACAAGTGAAATAACTGAAATGTTCAGCTTAGTTCAAGATTCAACGAAAGTGAGTTTTACTGCCTACAAGACAACAGACAAAGTTCCTGTTGGTGGAAAATTCCAGAAAATAAACTTTACCAAAACTAATAGTGGCACAACTTCAATGGAAGCTTTGAACGATACTCAGTTTAGTATTCCTGTAAGTAGCTTATTTACTAATGACCCTACTGGAACTAGAGATCCAAAACTTTTAGAATTTTTCTTTGGGGTTTTGAAGGATACAGAATTAATCTCTGGTGTTTTTAAGGTTGAAAATGAAAAAAGTTCAATTGATATCACTTTAAATGGAGAGACACAGAATATTCCACTATCATATGAAATGAATGGTAACAACAAAATTACTTTCAATGGTGTAATGGATTTAGAAAACTGGAATGCTATGGATGCCGTTGCTTCTATAAACAAAGCTTGTGAGGTTTTACATACCGGTAAAGATGGTGTTAGCAAAACTTGGAGCGAAGTAGCCGTTAAGGCAGAAGTGCTATTGGCTAAAAAATAAAAAAAATTCATTGTAATTTTAAATGAGGAACTCTTAAGTTCCTCATTTTTTTATCCCTAAACATTATAAATATTGCTCATTTCAAGTCAATATTTGAAAGTGAGTAATTTTAATTCTAACTTAACACTCATAACCTAAAAAGATCAAAATGAAAATATTTAAAATGGAATTAGCACTATTAGCACTACTTGTTGCTTTTAGTTGCAAAGAAGTAAAAAAAGAAGCTTCTGACGCAAAGGAAGAAGTTGAAGAACTTATGGATGAGGCTAAAACTGAAATGAACGAAGAGGAAACTGTCGTGAAATTTATGTTAGAGCCCAAAAGCGACAGCAATGTTAAAGGTGAAGTAACCTTTACTGAAGATGACGGTGAAGTTAGTATGATAGCGGTATTATCTGGACTTACAGAAGGTGAGCATGCGATTCACATTCACCAAACTGCAGATTGTACTGCAGCTGATGGTTCTTCTGCAGGAGGTCACTGGAACCCGACAAACGAGCCACATGGTAAATGGGGTGCATCTGAGGGGTATCATAAAGGAGATATTGGAAACTTTACCGCAGATGCCGATGGTAATGCAAAGGTTGAATTCTCTACAGAAGAGTGGTGTATTGGATGTGATGATGAAAACAAAAACATTTTAGGTAAAGGGGTTATCGTACACCAAGGTGTTGACGACTATACTTCTCAACCAAGTGGTGCTGCTGGTGCACGTGTAAGTTGTGCTGGTATTATTGAATAGAGTTAATTATAATTTGGATAAAAGCTGTTCTTGGAACAGCTTTTTTTATTTTTATCCGATTTAAAAAATTTCATATGCAATTAGACCTGTTGGTTGATCAATTTAGAAAGAAAGACCCTTCTGCTTTCGAGAAGCTATATGGCATGTATAGCGAAAACATTTGTGGTGTTATAAACACTATCGTTAAAAACGACGCACTATCGCAAGAAATCTGTCAAGATGTTTTCATTAAAATATGGAACAACTGCGAGAGTTATAATTCTTCAAAAGGAAGATTTTTTACTTGGATATTGAATATTGCCAGAAATGCGGCTATCGACGAAATACGCAGTAGGTCGTATAAAAATGATAAAAAGAACCTTTCGGCAGATTACTTCGTAGGTATTTTGCAGAACAAGGAAGATGAACAAGGTTCTACAGTTGATACGCAGGGTTTGAGAAAACTTGTCGATAATTTAAAGGAAAAATGTGTTCAGATCATTGAACTGTTATACTTTAGAGGGTATACTCAAAAAGACGCTGCCGAAGAATTGGATATTCCGATAGGTACTGTAAAGACAAGAAATAGAAGTTGCATTTCCCAATTAAGGGAGAATATGGAGGGTAAGTAGTATGGATGTAGAAAAGTACATAGCATCAGGCATTTTGGAGCTTTATATAGCTGGTATACTTTCAGATAAAGAAAATCTGGAAATTGCCAACTATGCTAAAGAGTACCCAGAAATACAGAAAGAAATAGTAGCCATTGAGGCTTCAATATTAGCGTTATCTAAAAAAGCATCACCAGGTTACAACTATTCATTTAAATCATTAATGGATAAAATAAACGGTGAGGTTAAAGTGGTATCAATTAACGAAAAACGTAGCACGCCACTATTATCTTACGTTGGATGGGCCGCATCACTTTTATTGGCTGTTGGTCTATTTTGGATGTATCAACAGAATGAAGATTTAAAATCTAATATTCAGGTCGTTGAAAAACAAAATGTTGATTTGGAGCAGCAAATTGCTGATACCGACTCTTCTTTAGAACAGACACAAGATTTATTGAATACATTACGTGATAAGAATATTAGTGTAACTTCTTTAGGTGGGCAAACAGTATCGCCTACATCTTATGCTAAAGCGTATTGGAATAAAGAAAATCAGAAAGTTTTTATAGATGCTAAAGGATTACCTGAACCACCAGATGGTTTTGTGTACCAAGTATGGTCTTTAAAACTTTCGCCGCTTACCCCTACCAGTATGGGTTTGCTTGAAGATTTCGCTTCAGATGAGAATAAAGTATTCGCGCTGAACAACCCTAACGAATCTGAAGCCTTTGGTATTACATTAGAACCTGCAGGTGGTAGTGAATCACCAAACCTAGAGCAATTATACACGCTTGGTGTAGTAGCGACTTCATAACAAATTAAAATTTAAAGTATCATGGGCAGTTTTTGTTAACTGCCCATTTTTTTTATTATTTTGCCACTATGGATTTAAAGAAAATTTTCGGAACCGTTTTAACCTTGTTGGGTATTGGCGGACTTGTTTACACTGCAATTTTATTTGGAAATAGTACAGGAACTACCAAACAACTTATTGTATTCGGTGTATTAGGTGCTATATTTTTCTTCTCAGGAATTGGGTTGATTAGAAATACCAGTAAAAGCTAAAAACTACAACTGGTTTAATTTACCTGTCTTTTTTTACGCGTTGAAAGCTTAGACTTTTTACCAACCATTTTGGTAAGGTTTTATGCGGATTCCTCTTTTTAAGATTTAGGAACAATCCTAATGATTTAAGAATGGGAACTTTATGTGTTTCTACCAATTCAATCAATGTACCATCGGGATCTTCTATATAACTAAAATGACCCGCGGCATCGCCCATATCAAAACTATTGCCGCTATCTACGGTAAAAGCATGACCATTTAGTTTTGCTTTTTCTCTAATAGAGCTCATTCCCGAAACATCAAAACACAGGTGTATATAACCCAAGTCGCCCCACAATCGATTTTCAAATATTTTAACGGGTGTTCTATCTAAAACCTGAATGAGCTCTAGATGTGTAGCACCGAGAAGATCTCCGAAGCCGCCAACAGACTTTCGTTCTTGCGAAATTACTACCCTACGAAATGTACCTTTTGAGTTTTCTTGTAAAGTTTCAAGGGTATCATATTCTACTACAGAATACCCTAACATGGTACTATAAAATTGCATTGAGGTCTCCATATCACTTACGCCAATTACAGCACCTAAAACTCCGCCATTTTTAGTAGTTTGTTTACAAAAAACATAATGATCTGCAACCATTTGCACCCTGTTACCAAAAGGATCAGTAAAGTAAAAATTAGAGCTATAAGAATGATTGATTCCTGAAAGATGAGACACATTTAAATCTTTCAAATACGAATGCATTTCGATCAGATTTTTACATCTAATCTTCATGGCATAAATACCTAAATCTCCGAATTGAATTTTATTTACAGCTGCAATGGGCCTTCGGTCTTTGAACTGCCAAATTTCCAATCCGCCGCCACCTGTCATATTTAATGATAAGTAGGCTTCTCTTCTTTCTGCTTTGCCATTGGTATATCTGGTCATTAAGGCTGCTACCGCCTCATCTTCGAATAACAGTATATCGAAGCCTAAATGTATTCTATACCAATTAAATACTTTTTTAACATCGAGAACGCCTATGCCGATTTGCTGAATTCCGTTTATTGTTTCAACCATTATATGGAGTGCGTATCAGCTTATTATGAAGTGATTTTAGTTTGTTACCTGGGTATCCGAATTTAAAAAGTACTACTAAAAGAAAATTCGAAAGGTTTACGCGTAGATAAGAATTTGATTCATACTTACGTGCAGATACTACCAAATCATTTTTAACGATGGTATAGGGTACATTTTCTTTTTTCATCCGACGGAAAAACTCAAAATCTTCCATCAATACTTGCTTCTCATTAAATCTTCCGAGATGATTAAAAGCATCTTTTTTAATAAATAGGCATTGATCACCGCCACCGGTAAACAACCCGTCTTTAGCAGTAAACGAAGCATTTACACGTAAATACCAGACATCTTTATCAAATTTGTATGAAAAGAATCCGGCATCATACCCATTCGCTAAACTGCTTAAAATATCATCTATGAATCCCTTTGGCGGTACCACATCCGCATGTAAAAATACTACAACAGTACCCTGAGAAATAACTGAAGCTTCGTTCATTTGGGCCGCCCTACCCTTATTATTACAGCGCACAATTTTTACTTTACTACTACATTCTAACTTGTCAATAGTATCTGTATTACTCGGAGAAACGGCTACAATTATTTCGGTAAGTTCTTCATGCTCTAAAAAACAAGCAATCTTAAATAGCCGTTGTAAATTATTAAATTCGTTATGTGCTGGTATTATAATACTGATCATAGAAATAGCCGGGGCGCAGGTTCATAAAAGTAAAATCGCACCCTAAAAATTAAGGTTTACGCATTACTTACGCAAATTGTATTAAATAGTTTTATAACTCTCATAAAATTAAAGAAAAATTTAACGTAATCAATTAAAGAAACTTTCGACAAAGTTTTCAAGAACCTTTTGACTATACTTACGTAAATAGGGTAATCTAAACCAGTATTATGAAATTAAAAATCTCTTTTCTTATAACCATTGTTGCCATACTATTTATGACAAAAACTGACGTGCAAGCACAAGTCGAAACCAAGTCAGACACAGATTTCAATGAATTATCTGAAACTTTCTTAAAACGCCTGATGGATAAGAAAGACACTCAAGATCTACAAGATATTTTAGCGAATACTACGATTTCTGAACTAGATAATGCATTGGACACCAATGATAAACGATTGGCTTTTTGGCTAAATATTTACAATGCCTATATTCAGGAAATTCTTGAAAAGAACCCCGAACTATATGATGACCGTGGTAGTTTTTTCAAGTTAGAGCAGATAAAAATTGCTGGTGAAATGGTCTCATTTGCTAAAATAGAACATGGTATTATTAGAAAATCGCAATGGGAATATGGCTTAGGCTATATACGCAAGTGGTTTCCCGGTAAAATTGAACGTAAATTGAGAGTAAACAAGCCTGTTTTTAATGTACATTTTGCCCTTAATTGTGGCGCTAAAGACTGTCCGCCAGTGGCTATTTACGAATGGGAACGATTACAAGAGCAATTGCAAAAAGGTACCAAGAGACTATTAGAGAATACCAGTGAATACAATAGCGAAACAAATGTGGTTAAAGTTACTTCGCTTTTCAGTTGGTTTAGAGGCGATTTTGGCGGAAAAGGCGGAATCAAAAAGATTCTAAAAGAAAACGAAATTATACCTGCTACAAAAGGCGTAGATATTGAATACACCAATTATGACTGGACACTTTATCTTGATAATTTTATAGAACTATAGTTCGAATAGTACATTTAAGAGCGAAAGCTATTTTTTAATGAAATTTACTTCGCTCTTAATTGTTTCTTTTTACCACGATTACAATGTAGAGTGGTAAATTTGTAACCGAAATAGATTTTATATATTCTATGAAGGTTAACTTTGGCTTTCTTAAAAAGCTTTTCATTGTTCTGTTTGTCCTTTTAGGCGTATTAGCTGCTTCTAAGTTGGATGAGCTACGGTTTTCTTTCGATTTCAGTCAGTTTTTCCCTGAAGAAGATCCTGATCTAGCCTTTTATGACAAATATGTTGAAGAGTTTGGGACCGACGATAATTTTTTACTGATTGCCGTAAAGAATGACCCAAATGTTTTTCAACAAGATTTTTTAAAAAGATTTTCAGCTTTTTCAGAAGAGAGTAAAGCTTTCGAATATGTATTAGAAAGTAGTTCGCTAACCTCTTTATCATACCCGCTTAAAACCACTTTTGGTTATACCACTTTACCTATTATTCATATTGATGACCCTTCGCAGTACCAAAAAGATTGGGTGAAAATTCAAGAAGACTCCCTTTTTACCAATGTACTAATTGATGTAGAGAGAAACTCTTTGGTGTTGGCTTTACAGACCGAAGACAATTTAGATTACAAGCAGTCTAAGATTCTTTTGAATAGTATTAGAGCTTCTTTAAAAGAACATAATTTACCCGATTTTCATATTTTAGGCAGGGCTTTTTTCTACGAAGCGATTGTTGAAATGCAAAGGAGCGAAGTACTTAAAACCACTATTGCAGCTTCTATTCTTGTGTTTATAATTCTGTTATTGGTTTACCGAAGTTTGCCGGTTGTTTTCATATCGGTTTTCTCTATAGCCATGTCACTTTTACTATTTATGGGGCTATTGGGTTGGTTAGGCAAAGAACTCAACGCCATGGCGGCTTTTTACCCCGTGCTTATGCTCATAGTCGGTACTTCTGATGTTATACACCTAACCGATAGTTATATAAGAAAACTGCAAACAGGTATACCAAGGTATAAAGCGATTAATTCATCGCTTAGAGAAGTTGGTATGACGACTCTACTTACCTCGATTACCACAGCTGTTGGTTTTGTTACCTTACTTTCGTCTCGGTTGGTTAGTATTCAAGAATTCGGTATAAATGCTGCTATAGGCGTGCTTGTTGCTTACATAACGGTTATTTTCTTGACAGGTTCTCTATTGATAAGTCTGCCAGAAAAATCATTGATCGGTCGCAGAAGTATTTCTGAGAATTGGGTAAAATACCTCTTAAAAATAAACACGTTCACTAAAAACTATCCTAAGTCCATAATCATGGGAACAGTTATTTTTACAGCACTTTGTGTTTTGGGTATCTACATGGTACAGACCAATCAAGAATTAAAGAATACGCTACCTGCTGAAAGTAAAATAGCACAAGATTTCGATTATTTTCAGGGTAATTTTTCGGGATTTAGGCCTTTAGAAATTGCCGTGATGAGTACTGAGGGTAATAAGGTGACCGATTTTAAAGTTGCCCAAGAAATTGAAAAATTACTTACCTATCTAAAAACCTTTAAAAGTATTGGCAATGTACAATCTGCCAACCTGCCCTATAAGATTTTCAATAAAGCGAACAATTTGAATAGCGCCGCATATTTCACCTTACCTGGCGATGAAGAAACGTTTTTAAAGTATCAAAAAGATGCCCGAAAACTAGGTCGTAAACAACTGTCTAAGTTTATAAATGCAGATGAAAGTATTGCCCGTATTAATGGCAGACTGCAAGATATTGGTACCGATAAGCTTAAAGTGGTTTATAGCGATATAGATAAGTTTGCAAAAACGCAATTAGACACTTCTCTTGTTTCTATTAAAGTGACGGGCAAGAGCATTTTGCTCGATAAAAACTCTGAATATATTAGAAGCAGTTTATTAGAGGGATTGCTTTACGGATTACTTCTGATCGGAGTTATTATGGCTTTTGTGTTTCGGGATATTAAAATATTTCTGATTTCGTTGGTACCGAATGTATTACCTATATTATTTGCCGGTGGCATGTTAGGCTTTTTAGGGATACCACTTGAAGCTTCACTCTCTGTAGTTTTTGCCATCGTGTTCGGTATTGCCGTTGATGACACCATTCACTTTTTGGGGAAATATAAATTAGGGATTAGCCAAGGATTGGATAAAGAGGCTGCTCTCGAAAAGACTTTTGCGCAAACAGGTAGAGCATTGGTCATTACGACCATTATTCTTTTCTTCGGATTTATGGTGATGTTATTTTCTATTCATCAACCTAGCGTGACTATAGGATTGATTATAAGTGTAACATTGGTAACAGCCTTAATATTAGACTTGTTATTACTGCCTGTGTTACTTAGAAAACTGATTTAGATAGAGCTTTTGGTACGGTCTAATGTTTTCTGTAAAGACTTATAAGCAAATATCATTTTGCCAACCATTAAAATCATTAAACTTATCCATAATGTAAAGAGTAGATATTCCATAATACTGTTTGGTTTACGTGGTTACTTTTAGTTCATTATTTAAGATGCTGGGGCATTTTAAATGTATTTGGTCGATAAATATATACATTTCATCTATCCGCCTGTTAAAAAAAACTAAATTTTCGATGAAATGCGTAATAAAAACAACGCCACGACTTTACATCGGGCGTTGAAAAAAACAATCCAACCTAAAACAAACCAGAAATGAAAATAATTGGGCAATCAATTACAGATCATGGACTTGCTTTTCCATACTAGGGCCTAATTCATAAATAGCCCCTATTAATTCTTCTTTTAATTCTTTAACTCTGTCATTTTTACCATTTGCCTTATATACCTCTGCAGCTTGAAAAAGTAAAGCAGGCTCGAAAGTTTTACCATACACATAGGTGTCCATAATATTCATTGCTTTTTCTTTATCTCCATTTTTTAGTAGACTATACCCTAACCAGCTGTACGATTCTGGCGTTGGTCTATTAGCTACTTCGCGCTGTGCCAATAATAAAGCACTATCATATTGTTTGGTCTCCCCTATATACAACCCAAGATTATATGCATTGTACATATCACCATAAGCTCCATTCTTTACACGGGTAAAATACTCGTCTAAATTTTTAGTTCTTACCATGTCATCGCCCATGTAGTCAGCAATTTCAGCCTTTAACAAGAAATAATCTGGAGCGTTGTAGGTTTTGGTCACCGAGTCTAAAATTCGAATTGCTTCGACCCCGTTCTTATCGTTAGAAAAAACAATCCATGCGATTCCTTTTTTAGCATATGCATTATTAGGATCGATTTCTAATGCCTTTATATAGTGGCTGTAAGAATCTTGAATTCTACCGGCATGACCATAATAATCTCCTAAATTGGTATAACTCCACAGCATTAAATCTTTGTTTTTAGATAATTCGGCTTTTGTTCTTGCCTTTTCCATAAAATTTATGGTCGTATCTAAATCTCCTTTATAATCGTTCCATTTTGCAATGCGAATCATATAGCCGAAATCAGACATATTTTTTAAGCTATCTAAATACTGCTCTGCTAAAGTGTAATTACCTAGCTCCATATGCAAATCGAAATACAAGCTATGTATTTCATTTTTATCTCCGCCAATAGTCGCTGCTGAATCTGCTAATTGCAATGCTTCTTTAAAGCGATGTTGAGAAATATAATTTCTAGCTAGAGATCTATAAAAACCAGGCTTCCCGATATTTGCAATATCAACTGCCTTTTTTAAACTCTTTTCTGCTTTCTTTAAAAATTCAATATCGCCGGTTTGCTGAAAGTACCTATTGTACTCACCGCCTACAACACCAAAACTGGTAAGTTGCATGCTATCTGGTCTGATTTTAGAATTCCAAAGGTCAAAATACTTTGATGTGGTTTTAATCTCGTTGGAAACTAAAAATTTGTCGTAATCTTTTTTATGTGCAATTGCGTCCTGATTTTTGGTACCACATGATGATACCAGTATCATTACTATTAAAAGCTGTATTAGTTTCATAAGGTTGTTTTTTTTGTGGATCGTTTAAAATAAGGGGAGTTTTTCAACTCCCCTTTCCCTTCTCTTTCATAAACAATTTAGGGTTGTGCCAGTCTTATCTACCACTATAAATAGATAAGGTGAAGGCAACTTTTTATTCAGGTGCTCCCAAGTATGGGAACGTAGTACCAACAGTAGCGGTTTGCCCAACGCCATCTGAAGTTAATCTTGGTAAATCTGCCATACCATCGCCATCAGTATCTTGACCGCTAAAACGATCACCTTCCATACCACCGAACAATAATATCAATGAAACATCAATAACATCATCTTGTGGAGTTCTGCCTGTCAAAGCAACTTCATCACCATCTGGAACCAAAATTCTACCATCGTTATCGAAATCTGTGCCTGGGTTAAAATATGTTGTTGGCAAGTTCGGTGCAACCTCTAAAACATCGGCAGCTAAATAACCTGTTAAGGTAGGTGCATCTAAACCAAGAATATTGTTTTCATAGTTTACCGCAGCTGGGTCAGCACCTAAAATATTTGCATACACATCATGATATGCTTCTAATCTTGCTTCAAAACCAGCTTGAAAAGTTGCTGCCATTTCTGAAGGTATGGACGTGTTATGAGCATTTTTGATAGGACCATCTGCACTTAATACGGTATTTATACCTGGTCTTCCCATAAAATCAACTTGTGCGTACGTTCCTGTAAAATCTGGCGCCATTGCCTCTTCACATGGTGTACAAGTACCGCCACAATCAACTCCTGTTTCATCGCCGTTCATAACACCATCATCACATGTTGGGGTTATTACTACTGGTGTATTGTCATCATCATCGCTACAAGAAGCTAATGCTGCTACTGCCAAAAGAGACAAAAACGTATATTTTATATTTTTATATTTCATCATTATATTTTTAAGAGGTTATTATTGTTTTGCGTTTGTAGTTACCCATGTTTTGTACACTTCTAAACCAAGTGCATTTTGACCTGTTGTAGTACCCAAAAGACTGTTTGGAAGTTCAATAACAATAGACATGGTATTAGCACCATCAAAAGTATCTACCGCAGTAGTGTCATCATCGTCTGTCGTATTTGGATCACCTGCTGGTTTAAAACCTAAAGGAGCTTCACCACCGATGACCGCGTTGAATTGAAAAAAGTCAAAGAAGAAAGCATCTTGTCTCGGACCTGCGAATAAAGAAACTCCGTTAGCCGTAGTCTCTACAATTGCAGTGGCATCAGAAATAGTTACCGAACCTAGTGGTGCATCAACCATTATTGAACCATTCAAACCTGTTTCGCTTGGTACAACCGGACCAAAGAAATACATTTTACCATCTCTTGGTATTGCTTGTATTACTAAATCTTCTACCAAATCATTATCGGTATCGATATTAATTTCTAGTAATACATTTTCATCAAATGTACCATAAGCCAAATCTGGCAATACATTAGATTGGAGGTCTACCGCAAAAACGGTGTTGTCTGAACCCAATGTTGGTTCAAATGCATAAAAATCGGCAATATCTGCCGTGGTTCCCATCGTGTCAGGCGCATCGATATGATCTGCCGCTACTAAAAGAACTCCTACTAAGGCTAGTGCCCCAAGTCCCATAAACAATTTTGATTTTTTCATTATCTTTTTTTTTAGATTAGAATCACCACTACTTACGAGACTAAAAATGAAAGGTTCATTTTTTTCTTAAAAAAAATTAAAAATAAATTTGAAACCCAAAATCAGAACTACTAAAAAAACCTTTATATAGTGTAGAAGTAACTATTTATAAATATGTGTAAACTAATAATTAGCTAACTTCGCACCTTTAAATAATTAAGATATGAACCCGTCTTCCTCTGGTTGGATCGAGAAATATGGTTCGGTTGTTCAAAAACACCAAGATGCTTTCCCCAATTTTGAAGCTTTATATGGTACGCTTAAAATAAGCGGATTCGTATATGGGTTAAATTCTAGTATTCCAGAATTTATTGAATTAGAGCATAGCCTATCTGAAGACGAGAAAGCAAAAATTAATTTACTACACGCACTGTACTTCACCTACCGTATAAAAGGTGGTAATGATTATAACACCTTTATAGAACGGGTTTTTGAGTTCTACGGAATATTGAATATAAGCCGATCTGGCTTTTTTGATAAATGGTTTACCGGAAACAAAACATCTGCGAAGCTTGAAAAATTAATGACTTCGAGAATTTATATCGAAGACAATATTATAAGTAAGACTTTTAATAGCCTTATTACCAATTCGCTACTATTTATAGACGTATTGCTTTTTAAGCACTTTTTAAATAACCATACCGCTTTAAAAGAAAAGGCTGAGGAAATTGAATATTTAGCTATTAACATTGCCTACCATGCGCTAAGCTCAAAAGAGATAGATAGAAAAGACAACAAACTTTCTCAATTGCTAGCATCTTCGTTAACCTATATTAGTTGTGCTGAAAACAGTTTTGATGGTTCTTATCGCGAGAGACTATTGAACAACAAAGAAAACTGGGAGAACCGATATTTACTAGATATGGCATGCCTTACAGTATGGGAAGACCATTCTTTAGATTATACCGAGTCTGATTTCATATTCGGAATAGGTAAAGATCTAGGTTTTGAAAAAACCATCATATCAACATCTATAACAGATGTTACGCAGTTTTTTAAATTGAATATGGATGTTATACCTTATTTGAAGGAAAAGAATTTGGCAAAACAGTTTTACGATAGTATGGGTAAGATTGTTAAGAAACTGATTCTACGTAATAGTAAAAGATTACATAAAGAGCTCTCTCAAAGTGCCGAATTGGTTGCATTATTATCTAAATCTACTATGAGAGATTTAAATAATGAAGAAAAGAAGAAGGTTCAAAATCAACTTTTAGATATTTTTAAAAGCATCCCTTCTTTAGCAATATTTATTCTGCCAGGTGGTGCAATTTTGCTTCCTATATTTATTAAGTTGATCCCGAAGTTATTGCCATCGGCATTTGATGAAAATAGAATTGACGAGGAAGAAGATTTATATCGTAAATAACTTATTTTCAATACATTAATTTTACTACTCTAACCAAAGCTTAAAGTCTTTTACCTTTTCTCGACTTACAATTATTTCGTTATCCGCATTGTTCTTGAGCTTGATCTGTAATCTCGAATTCGTGTACGAAATAATATCTTTTATGTGATCAATATTCACAAAGAACTTTCTGCTGACCCTAAAAAACACCTGTGGTTTTAATTCCTCTTCTAGCTGCTCTAGTGTTGTATCGAGTAAATAATTACGACCGTCTTTAGTAGCTGCATAGGTACCTTTGTTTTCGCTATAAAAGCATTCTACATCTTCTGCGTTGATAATTTTTAAATGCTGACCGACCTTTGCTGTAAAACGTTTTTTATATTCTCGCTCAAGCGGATTCACCAATAGCTTTTTAATATCGTCAAAATCTAAAGCAATCTTACTTGGCTCGCTCGCAGATTTAAATAGCTTTCTATATTTAGTAACGGCTTGCTCCAAATCTTCATCGTCTATCGGTTTTAGAATATAATCGATACTGTTCAGTTTAAAAGCTTTAAGCGCGTACTCATCAAAAGCAGTTGTGAATATAATGGCACTGTGTACTTCGATTACATCAAAAATCTCGAATGAGAGTCCGTCAGATAATTGAATATCCAAGAATATTAAATCGGGATGCTCATTTTTTTGAAACCAATTGATTGCCTCTTCTACCGAATGTAGCATTGTCGTAACGGTTAAATCTAAACTTTCTAACATTCTACCCAGCCTTCGTGCTGCCGGTTTTTCATCTTCGATTATAATGGTCTTCATGGTCTGGTTTTATGGTTTAATAGAATTGTATACTTTAGTCGTTATATGAGTTTATGTGTTTCTGAATTTGACGCTCTTCCCATCTCTTCATGTACCATGAAATATTTCCAAAAACAATAAGTGCATGAATCGCAAGAATGAATCCCCAAACAATTGTGGTACCGTAAATATTCCAATTTATCCAATCTAAAAAATCAGGATTACCGAATGCGTCTTTATTTACCAAAATGAAAACGAACTTATGTCTTAAGAAGTACAAGATGATATTTATCAGTAGAAAGACTAGTACGTGATTATAAAAACGCTTTATACTGGCCACTTTTGTTTTTGCTCTCTCATATTTAGACAACCTATTGTATTCTTCATTGTCGAAATTATCGTTTGTGCGTTCAGTATTCATATTATCTAAATTTTTCGGCATCCTTTTTATCTTGCTCTACATACTTACTGATCTGGCGCTGTTCCCAATCTTTACTAAAAAAAGGACTATACCCAAATACTTTAGCTGCATGAAATGCCAAACCAATTCCCCAGAAAAACGGGGTAGACAATGTGCCGAAGTTAAATAGTGCCTCTGAAAATGAAGCTCCGCTAGACATTATACCCATTATTGTAACGGTCATAAGAAATAGATTTACAAGTACATATACAAGTAAGTGGATATAAAAGCCTTTCAATTCTTTCACCTTCTTTTGGGCTCTCGCTAATTTATCTGTTTGTTCAAATTCGTTTAGTTCCATCTTTGCTTATTTTCTTCTTGTTGTAAAAACTCTTGTAACTTTCTTTCTTCCCAATCGCGATTCATAAACGGATTCAAGTTAAAGATTTTATTTGCTTTAAAAAACAGGCTAATGCTTAATCCGAATATTACCCAAAGAAACCAGGCATATCTCCATTCGTTTAAATAATAATTTAAAGCGGCTACGAGTATTATGGTCACGACAGCCGAGGCTACTTTGCCATAAAATGTTTTGATTTCTTCTACTCTTAACTTTGCTTTTTGATATTTTGTGTTTTCCATGATCTTCAATTTATTAGGTTATGATTCTTGCATGAATTCTTTTATCTTTCTCTCTTCCCAATTTTTACCGAATAAAGGATTGTATCCGTAGGCATAAAGTCCGTTCATTACCAATCCGAATCCCCAACCCAATGCCGGAAATATGGCCCAAGGAAAACTAGTCGTTGAATAATTGATATATGCCAAAATCGGAATTACGATACAGTATGCCAATAAATTGCCATAAAAACCCTTTATAGCTTCTACTTTGTCCTTTGCCTTTTGATACTTATAATTAGTGTCGTTTGTGAAATCAGTTTCCATAATTTTATGTTTTAGGTTATTGCTATTTGATTACTATACTTCAAATTTCGGCAGATAACCCAGGTTTAAAAAAAATGAAATACCCAGTTGTAATTTTTAATGACTGAATTGTAGAATGTGATATGTATAGGTGTAAAATCTCTTTAAAAACCATATGACTTCTTAGCACTATCAATTTGTTCTTGCTCTGTCGTATGAGGATACAGCAGGTATTTAGGCGCTATAATAGGTTTTGAACTAGTAATCGTAATCTTTGTAATGGTAGTAAACGGAAAATTGCCTTCAGTAAGGTGTAGAAGTACTTTTTCCATTCTTGAGAAATCTTTAGATGGTTTCTCAATAATCTCGGCAATACCTTTTAACTGGAAACCCTTTTGTTTTAGAATATCTATAAAACTTAAACAGACGTTTTTATTAGCCCGTATATTTTTAACCGTTTGTGGAGATGCTATATTGGCGATAATTATATAACCTTCAAAAAAACAAAATATCTCTTTTGGTGATACATTGGGTATGTTATCTGCAGATGATGTTGCAAACCAACATAAAACACAATCGCCTATTGCTACTTTTATTTCTTCCTTTAGCTGCATCATATATTTAAAATACTTCTAGAAATTATCTCGCTCCATAAATTCTTTAATCTTTTTCTCTTCCCATCCCTTACCGAATAAAGGGTTTAATCCATATGCCTTTAAACCATGACCAAGTAAACCAATACCCCAGCCAATGGCAGGGAAAATGACCCAAACAAAACTGGTGGTTCTATAATTTATAAACGCAAGTACGGGTATTACAATACAATATGAGGTTAGGTTGCCATAAAAGCCTTTAATTTGCTCTACACGCTCTCTAGCCTTCTCGTAGCGCTTGGCACTTATGTGAGAATCTTGTGTTTCTCTAAACGAAATTTCGTTCATTAACATTGGTAGGCGCACTTTAAATTCCTTATTTGTTTTAAAGATTTGCATTTCCTTTTTCGTGAGAATGGCATAACGCTGACGTATATTCTGCAGACCAACTCCACTACTCTTTTTAACCACCTGTTTTTCTTGAAGATTATTAACGACATATAAATAGTCATCTTCTTCATAAATTCTTATATGTAATGGTTTTGAGGACGTTACCACATTATGCTTCACCGCATTCTCTAATAATAATTGAAGCGATAAGGGTACTATTTTAGCTTCTGGATTGGTAGCCGCATCCGGAATTTCAAATACAATGCTATCTTCAAAACGCATTTTTAAAAGCCGAACATAAGTTCTAGCAAACTTTAGTTCTTCATCTACCGAAATAAGATTTTTGCTCTTCTGCTCTAACACATATCTATATACTTTTGATAGCGAAGTCGTAAACTTTTGTGCCAGCATGGGGTCTTCTTCAATAAGGCTGGTCAGTACATTTAAACTATTAAATAAAAAGTGAGGATCTAACTGGTTTTTTAAAGCATCGAACTTTGCAGATGCCGAACCTGCTATAATTTTCTGTTCTTTTACCTTGGTGTCTTGTAATGCTTTGTAGAAGTAAAATGCATGTAAAAATAGCGAAACCACCAGCGTAATGGCTAAAGCAGATATGTAATATTCTAATTTTTCGTTTGCTATAAAATGCTCAAAACTATTGCCGAACATTACAACCTCGATAAACCACCTTACTACACCAAAAGCCATAACAGTTAACACAACAGAGCCAATAGCCCCATACCATAACCGTTTTTGCGTCTGCTTTTCCCAGCTATAGATATTTGATATAAAGTCGTTGTAGTAGGCATTTACACATGTAAGCACGAAAGAATATATAAAGCTTATCCCCGCAAATTCTAAGACTCTATAGAGGGTTATAGTCTCGAAATCAGAAAACAGTATATTAAGAATCACCATAACTAATGTTATGATGATACTTGCTCTTAAAACCTTTAAAAAACTACCCATGCGCCTTAAGCTTTACTGTTCTGCTTTCAATTCTTTAAAATTAGGGATTTCCTTTTAGAACTATAATTCTTTCTATAGTTACCCTATTTAACAGCAAACATGACGTCTTTTCTAATGAACAAAAAAAATTACAGTCCGAATTGTCGATTAAGACTTCCGAACTGTAAGTGGGTATATAAAGGTTGATTTAGTTCTAATTTGCAAATGTAAACTCAGGCAGTTTTATAATCTCTCCTCCCTTTTCTGCTGATTCATGAGACAAAATACCTACACAAGTAATATTTGCCGATTGTTTTGCATTAGGGTATGGCGATATGCCTTTTATTAATCCTTCGATAAATGCATGCACCAAATGTGGGTGCGACCCGCCATGCCCTGCACCTTGGGTAAATGATAAATGTTGATTATCACCTTCGTCATAAACTCCCTGCGTGGTAAATGACTGAATTTCTTTAGGCAGTAACTTGGCAAAATCGGGACATACAACTTCTTCAGGAATTTCTGGTTCTGGTTTCTTAGCTGTATGTACAACCAAAGGTTTCCCCTCGATTAGCGGCCATTCTATAGATTTTTTGGAACCATATACTTCAAAGCTTTCCCGGTATTGCCGTGCCACATCAAACAGCGAACGATACACTTGTGCGCTTAAGTCTGAGTTTCTAAATTTTATATGTGTAGTCTCTACTGCATAGGGGGAGTTATATTCTTTAATCAGTTCTTCTCGAATAGTACCTGAACCAAAACATGAAACATATTCTGCCTCATTTCGGGTCAGTCCTAAAACCGGTGCAACACAGTGGGTAGCGTAGTGCATTGGTGGCAGTCCTGGCCAATAATTAGGCCAGCCATCCATATCTTGTTGATGACTTGCTTTTAAAAACTGTACTTTTCCTAATTCGCCTTTTTCATAAAGCTCTTTCATGTATAGAAACTCTCTGGCATACACAACGGTTTCCATCATCATATAGGTAAGACCTGTATTTTGAGTAAGTTCAACAATTTGTCTGCATTCTTCTACCGTAGTCGCCATAGGTACGGTACACGCTACATGTTTACCTGCTTTTAATGCCATGATAGATTGCGCTCCGTGATTTGGTATTGGCGTATTTATATGTACAGCATCTATATCATTATCCTTTAATAATTCTTCATACGAAGTAAATCTCTTAGGTATATTAAAAGCATTGGCAATTTCATTTAATTTAGACTCGTTTCGTTGACATACTGCAACCAATTCAGCGTTAGGATGCTTCTTGTAAATAGGTATAAATTCTGCTCCAAAGCCAAGGCCAACAATGGCTATTTTAATTTTCTTTTCGCTCATTATAGTGCTTTTAACCGTTAAATGTTTGTTTTAAAAATTGTAATCCTTGTTGTGCAAATTCATCTTGGCTTTTCGCCATAGTTTTCCAAATACACACAGCAGCAGCCAACTCTTTTATTTCTGGTGTAAAACTTTCTATGACCAAACCACCATGATAATTAATGTCATCTAGGCCAAGTTTAAAATCGTTCCATGGGGTGAGTCCCGTACCGGGCACACCTCTATGGTTTTCAGACACTTGAACATGTATTAATTTATCACCTACTGTATTTATGGCTTTGCGAATGCTTTGTTCTTCTATCGTCATATGAAATCCATCTAATAAAACTTTGGCTGCTTCATTATTGATATCTGTTACCAAACGCATTACATCTTCTGCGGTATTGACCATATCAGATTCAAACCTATTTAAAGGTTCTAGTGCTATTGACAGATGATGTTCGTTTGCCATATTACACACTTTCTGTAAATTAGATACCGCTAAATTCCACTCGATCTTTCGCTGTTCTGATGATACCATTCGGGCTTTACCAACTGCCGAATACATTGGACCTGCAAGAAATTTTACTTCTAACTCATTACATAAATCAAAACAAAGGGCTAAATACTCAAAACACTGTCTATGCATATCTTTATTTTCATGGGTAAGATCTTTTGTGGGACCAAAAGCTCCACAAACCGATACTTTTAATCCGTTGTCATTAAGTGCTTTTTTAACCTCTTTAGCATTAATCAACATTGGATCTTCAACAGGAATTTCAACTAAGTCATAACCCAATGCTTTTATTTTTGGGAATAGATCTATACTTTTTGTGGTAAACGGTGATTGCCATAACCAAGTACTCACTCCAAAATCAATTATATTTTTCATGTAAGTGCTCTTAATTATTTAACTATCATTACTCCTTGCATAACTCTCCAATGCCCTGGAAAGGTGCATATAAAGGGATATTCACCTGGCGTTGAAGGTGCCTTAAATTTTAAGGAGTATGTTTGATCAGGATTTAATATTGGCGTCGCAAAAAGCACATCGCTCGTTTGTGGTATGTAATTAAGGGTTGCTGCATTAGGATCCGCCGCCATTTTATCGGCTGCTTTACCTACAACTTCTTTTTTACCTGGTTTAGTGATTACCAAATTGTGTTGCATAAAATCTGGATTCTCTAATACAAGCTCTACTTGCTCCCCTGCTTTTACCTGAAATTGCGTTACATTGAACTTCATTTCATTCGTAATCGTTTTAATAGTGACTACTTTTGCATTGCTTATCTCCTCAACATTATTCTCATTACCAGTATCAGCTTGTCCTCCATAATACTTGTTTAACAGCCTGACCATATCAAAAATAGTCGCAGATTTTTCTGCTTGATTTGTAAAGCTTTTTTCTACCTTATATTTCCACGTTCCATGAATTCTGACCATTGATTCTCCAGATTGTAAATACAATTGCCAAAAATTACCGTATATACCGCCTTCATTACCATTATCCTCTACCCTAACCGCTATCGTGTTCTTTCCTGGTTTCAATACTCCATCCGGAATTTCATAATTTCTGTTTGAGCTAAAGCTTGATGCCATACTACCCACCTCTATTCCGTTTACATACGTTATATCAGAATCATCAATTGGACCTAATGACAAAGTAGTTCCCTTAACCATATTTGCAGGTATGGTAACTTCTCGCCTAAACCAAATAATACCGTCCATATCTAAACCAGCATCTTCAATATATTGCGGAATTTCCATAGTTTCCCAACTACTATCATCATAATTACTGGTACTCATGTCCATAGTTTCCTCGGATGGTATTACATAATCAGGATTCGCTTTATGGAATGCCTCTAAGAATCCACTCATATGTATGGTTGAATTAGCGTATAAAGCTTTATACAACCATGGATCGTTCATGATTTTATCATTGCTTGTTAACTCAAATAACAAAGCGCCAATTTTTTTAGATGATGGTCTTTCTGTGAAATATAATAAAGCTTCTAACTGAACACCCGGATCCCTATCATTAATCATATTCGCCTTAAACAAAGCTGCATCTGTATCATCGTTTCTTGGTAACATTTGTACGGCTGCCTTACGAACCCCTGCTGCTTTATGATATAGCGCTCCTTTAATTAAATTATGAGTATTACTATCAAAATCTAATGCATGTAAACCATAAATTGTCCAAATGGCATGCAAAGCAGCATTGTTCAAACCGCTCTCATCGACCTGTTTTGAGTTTACCAACTTGTACAGATCATCTAAAACATCGACATTTCCTCTTTCTACTAAAAGGCGTTGTGCTGTTAATCTCCAGAATTGATTATCACTGCTTAAAGCTTCTACTAATGCAACAGGATCTTCTTTGGGTAATTGTAAGAGCGAATATTCATAATCATACTTCGGAACCACTCGCCAAATTCTACCGCGACTTTTATCTCTAAGCGGATTCACATAAGCATTGCCTTCTCCATTTTCAGCATCATAACCGCCTCTGTCAATATTAGGTGTAGGATTGTGCTGTATAATAAAATTGTACCAATCTGCTACCCAAACTGCACCATCAGGACCTGTTTTTGCTTCTACCGGAGAGCTCCATTCATCTGCCGAAGCAAATAAGTTTCCTGCATCTTCCTCGGCAAATCCAGACCCTTCTTTTACTATTCTCGCTTGATGTACCAAACCACCAGTAGGCTCACACACAAAGGCAATTTTATTCCAGTATGTACTTGGAAAAGCCCTAGCTGTATAGAAATGATGACCCGCAGCGGCTGTGAATCCTCCGAAAACATCTACCTGTCTTACATTTGGGGTTATTGGTTGCATATAATAGTGACCATCTATTTTTGCACTACCATCTGCCCCTATTCCCTTTACATCTTCAAGATTTTTATTCGGTATGCCTACAAACACACTGTGTGTATTGTTTGCAGTAGATGCGAATATGGAGTTATCTTCTGTAATACCTAATCCCCAAGTATTATTACTTGTATTGGTCAATACTTCAAAGGTTTTTTTCTTCGGATTAAAACGGTATACATTCTGATTGAATTTTAAATCATATCCAAATGCATTTCCCTCAAATCCCGAATAACCAACAACACCGTATAAATTATTATCAATACCATATTGCAAATTTGAAGGACCAGCGTGTGTATCAAAAGTACCCCAACCATCAATTAATATTTCTTTTACATCTGCCTTATCATCACCATCGGTGTCTTTTAAAAATATAAAATGCGGTGCTTGTGAAACCACAATACCACCATCGTAAAAAACAAAACTTGTAGGTATATTTAATTCTTCGGCAAAAACGGTTACCTTATCTGCCTTTCCATCACCATCTGTATCCTCCAATATTTTTACTTTATCATCGCCAATACTATTATCATTACGTACCGTATTCGGGTAGTCAACTGTTTCTATAACCCAAAGCCTACCTTTTTCATCCCAGTTCATGGCAATAGGGTTAATGATATCTGGCTCAGAAGCAAACAATTGCACATCGAAACCAGCGGGAACTTGTATTAATTTTTTTGATTCTTCTGGAGATAACGGTAATTGATATTTTGGTGCGGGATCTCGTTTTTCATAATTAGGTATGTTCGCTCTTTCCTCATATTTAAGGGCTGGCATATCTTTCATAAATGCTTCCCAGTTTTTCTTTACCTTATTATCTACTGCCCAAAGTATACCTGATTTTACTAACTCTTGAAAGCCCTTATTTTCCCACGTACGCTCATCATGACCATAAGCAGTATAGAAAACTTTACCTTCACCTAGTTCTTTTGTCCAAGTCCAAGGTTCTCTTTTTTCACCGTCTACACGTTCCATTAAAACATGTATATCTTCAGCAATTTTATCATGTACATAAGTTTCATCCCATACTTCGAATGGCGATAAACTTTTAGTAATAGCATGGTCTTTATCTACAATGTCGGCAGTGAAGGTTCCTGTTTCATGACTCATAAATTGTGCACCTACCAAATTGATATATTCTGGTGAATTTTTGAAACAGAAGCTTGCTGAGTGTATTGGAATAAAAGCTTTACCCTCTTTTACAAAATTTAAAAGTGCCCTTTCTTCATTTTTGTTTATTTCTTCGTGATTTGCGTAAATAATAAGTCCGTCATACAACTCTAGATTCTGCTCATTTAAATCAGATGGTTTTTCTGTATAGGTAATATTGATACCGTCTTTTGTTAAGGCAGATGCCAAAATAGGAAAATATGCCCTTGAATTATGATGTTCAAGTTCGTGCCCAAGAAACAATAATTCTATTCTGCGAGGTTCATTATCTAATCGTTCCTTTTTTGTTGGAGTACAGGCTGCAATAAAAAGTAATAATAAGATGATTTTGAGTATTGCGAAATTGATTTTCATAGTACACGAAGTTTTATATTCTCAATATTACTTATAATAGCAACTTAGAAAATACTCTTACATATCACATACTGACTGTATTTTATCATTAAAAAATTTATTAGTCCTAATTTTTGATACATTAGTAGCTAATCTATACTTTTTCTAATATAATTAAGACTTGTAAAACGTATGAAATCTGCACTTCAAAAATCACCAATACCTGAAACACGTGCCTATTTAGCACGAATGTTGAGTGAACCTGTTTTTGATCCACATTGGCATTTTCACTCTGAATATCAGTTGTTCTTGGTTTTAAGAGGAAGTGGCACTCGTTTTATAGGTGATAGTGTAAAACCTTATAAAACAGGAGATATCACATTTACAGGTCCAAATCTACCTCACATGTGGCGTAGTGAAAATGAACTAGAACAAGAAAAGAATATTGCTTGGTCTGAAGGAGTTGTTATTTATTTTCATGAAGACTTTTTAGGAGAAAACCTCTTACAAAGCGATGAGGCCATTCGTCTACGACAGGTATTCCATAAAAGTTTAAGAGGTATGGAATTTACTGAACAGTCTGCCACAACCTTAAAAAAATTAATGCTAGAACTACTACCGATGGACGGATTCGATGGCATACTGCACCTATTAAATATTCTAAATTTTATAAGTAACACTAAAGAATACCAAATTTTAGCAAGCCCTGGTTACACGAACACACTAAGAGAAGCCGATACCGAACGTATGTTTAAAGTGTACGCTTACGTAATGAAAAATTTTAAACGAAAGATGGCGCTAACAGATTTGGCAAATTTGACTAACATGACACCCACTTCTTTTAGCAGATATTTTAAGCAACATGCGAATAAATCATTTTCAGATTTTGTTAGTGAAATACGTATAGGTCATGCGTGTAAACTGCTTATTGAACAAAAAATGAATGTATCGCAAGCTTGTTACGAAAGTGGATTTCAAACATTATCGAACTTCAACAAACAGTTTAAATTTATTACAAAACGTACGCCTTTAGGTTATAAGAAGGAGTATGAGGTGTATTAATAAATATTCAATCAATCTTCGCTTCTAGGAAAAAATTCAGATGCTTTTTCTGAATTCATTCAATTACCGCTAAAATAAATATAAACTTACCTTGATATTTTTAGCAAACAACTTGAAAAAAAACTTAACATACCTCTTTATATTAATCCCCATAATTATCTGTTCTCAAAACTCTCATATAAAGGATATTGAATTTGAAGATATATCCACTGAACAACACATATATAATGAATTGCTTAAGTTACAAGATGAAAATGCCTTAATCGTTCAATTTGGTTATTCTACTAATCTGTTAAAAGGTCTAGATTCAAACCTTATCCTTTATCTAAATAACGGACAAATTAAGTTATATAAAATCTTTGAACTTTATGAATCTGAATTAAAACCTAAAATTAAAAGAGTAAGAATTAAAAAAAAAGTATCAACAGTATTGGGAATTTTTAAATAGGTGTATTAACGAAGAAAAATTTAAAATCGATGAAGCGCAACTAATTTTTGAAGATCAAGGTTTGCAGCAAGCAATTTCCGGAGCGAGAGCGTATCATTTTAACTTATTTCAAAATAAAAATTATACAATTTATAACAGTTTTGCAACGAAAATGCATATCTATATAAAATCTCCTGGTTTTGAGGAAAAGCAAAAGTTAATCGATTTGATTGAGGGTTTTGAAGATTTGATTAAGAAACATTAATGGATATTAGGCTTATAATTAACAGATTATATATCAAATTCTTCAACAATCATTTTTGCATACGCCATTTTAATTTTTGTTGACCTAACACTTTCTCTAATATTGTAGCACGAACAGATTCTATAATTTATTTTAGGTTTTGAAATGGCTCGAATGAAATTAAAAACAATATTTTCGAATAAACATATTTTCCATGTCAATGAAGTATCCAATTTATTTAATAGTCTTTATACTATTTACTTCATGTCAGCAAAAACAAAATAAATCATCTGCAGAACCAGCCTTTTACACTTACGGCGCTAAAAACGATTCTGCCATTTTCTATTTTAATAAAGGTTGGGAATTGATTTTAGACTATGGTCAATGGACATTATCTGATAAGGCTTTTAGAAATGCAGTATCCTTCGATTCTACTTTTATAGTCGGTAAGGCGTTGGTTGGTAAAAATACCACAGATCTCAATGAAAGAATTGAAATTTTAAACGACTTAAATAACTCTCAAATTAAGGTTCGTGAAGACGACCAACTAATTTTAGAAGTTACCATGATTACGCTAGAACTATTTAATGCTCGCGGACAAAACATAAAATTAAATGAGGATTTTTTATCAAATTTCTTATCAACAGCAGAAAAAAACTACCGAACATTTATTCATAAGCACCCTAATGAATCATATATAAAAGCAGAATATATAGAGGTTTTAAATGCTATATATGGCCCAAAGATAGCATTAGATTCACTACATAATCTAACGACTACTAAACAGAAGAAAATTCCATTTTTTATTAGTTATTCGGCTACGTTAGAATCAGATGTAGGCAATTTTGAAAAAGCACTTTCAATTGCAGATGATTTTAACACTCAAATTAATGATCCTAATATTCCACAGCCCTACGTACTGTACGGCAGTATTTATTTAAAAATGGATAGTTTGTCGTTAGCAACATCTCATATTGACAATGCCTTGCAATTAGACCCTAATTATATTTTTGCTCAACGTTTTAAAAATCAAATAAATACTAAACTAAAGGTCATTGACGGCAACGACTAAAATCAATTATACCAACAGGTAAACATTTTAAAAACAGTATAAATGAAAAAGACGACAAATATCAATAAGGGCATTACTTGTTTATCGTCTTTACTCCTACTCCTGTTTTCAGTCTTTATAATTTCTTGTAACGGACAAAAAAAGGAATATATACCACATGCCGATGAAAATAAACAACCAACTTCATTAAAAGACATTCCGCTACAAAAAACACAACCGCTTAAAAATGAACATAAAAGTCCTTTTTTACAACCCAAAATTGATATCCCTATAAGTGAATTTGTTCGTAGAATATTTCAAGATAAAAGTGGCAATCTATGGTTTGGCACCAACGGAGATGGTGTAGCAAGGTATAATGGAAAATCCCTTGACTATTTTTCTATCGATGAAGGTTTTGGTGGCGTCGCCGTTAGGGGTATTATAGAAGATAATGACGGTAATATTTGGTTCGGTACCGAACGCGGATTAACGAAATACGATGGAAATTCTTTTGTGAATTTCACAGAAAAAGACGGACTGAATAATGATAATATTTGGAGTCTTTTTATGGATAGAAAAGGCATTATTTGGATAGGTACTTTAGAAGGAATCAATTTATTTGATGGTCAAAGCTTTTCTTTGTTTTCACTACCAGACGGAACACCAGATTATAACAGAGGTGTTACTAGTGCTAAAATTGTGCACAGTATAATGGAAGACAGCAAAGGTACTATGTGGTTTGGTACTAATGCAGGTGCTTATTTTTATGATGGAAAATCACTATCCAACCTTTCAGAAGAAGACGGATTATGCAATAACGCCATCAATGATATTTTAGAAGATAAAAATGGCAATATTTGGTTTGCCACTCACTATGAAGGAGTCTGTATTTGGAACGGAAAATCTTTCACTAAAGTTGCTACAAAAGAAAGAGAAAATAGTACCGAAGTATGGAGCTTATTTGAAGATACAGCTGGTCAAATTTGGTTTCCAATCGAAAGTTTTGGCGTCTACCGATACAATGGTACAACAGCCACAAATTTCAGTGAAAGCAACGGACTTAAAAGTGGTGCCATACAATGTATATTTGAAGATAATAAAGGGAGAATATGGCTAGGTGGATACATGGGTCTGTTCCGTTTTGACGGAACTTCTTTTTATACTGTTAGCCAAAATGGAATTTTAAAAGAATAAATTATTAGCCACAATAGACTATAAAACAGATATTTATATATTTCATATTAAAGTTGATCTTTATCATATTTTTAATAAACAGCATTCTCTTGACAAAAAATAACCTCTAAATTATAATATAAAAATAGTATTCAGCAATGGCTAAAATAATAGATACCCCAGAACAAAATAACCTTAAAATAGGTATGGCTCAAATCTCACCAATTTGGCTAAATAAAGAGAAGACTATTGATAAGATCAAGGATTATATCATTAAAGCTGGTGAAGATGATTGCGAGCTTGTTGTTTTTGGTGAAGCTCTATTACCTGGCTATCCTTTTTGGGTTTCTATGACCGATGGTGCAAAATTTGATTCTAAAGTGCAAAAAGAAATTCATGCACATTACATTAAAAACTCCATTCAAATAGAAGCGGGAGAATTAGATGACATTTGTGCTCTTGCAAAGCAACATAAAATTGCTATCTACTTGGGCTTAATGGAACGTGCAAAAAATAGAGGCGGACACAGTATTTACTGTTCGCTCATTTACATAAATAGTGAAGGCGAAATTAAATCTGTTCATAGAAAATTGCAGCCTACTTATGAAGAACGGTTAACCTGGGCACCTGGTGATGGTAATGGGTTAAGGGTTCACGAATTGAAAAACTTTACTGTTGGCGGACTCAATTGTTGGGAAAACTGGATGCCTCTTCCACGTACAGCTTTATATGGTTTAGGAGAAGATTTGCACATAGCCGTTTGGCCTGGTTCCGATTACAACACAGCTGATATAACAAGGTTTATTGCGAGGGAATCTAGATCGTTTGTAGTTTCGGTTTCTAGTTTAATGAGCAAAGTCGACTTCCCTAAAGACACACCACACTTAGATACTATTCTTGAAAACTGCCCAGATAAGTTAGCAAATGGAGGCTCTTGTATTGCCGGCCCGGATGGAGAATGGATTTTGCCCCCTGTTGTTGATAAAGAAGGATTAATTACTGCTACTATTGATTTTAACAGGGTGCTTGAAGAACGACAAAACTTTGATTCTGTAGGGCACTATTCTAGACCAGACGTAACGAAATTAACCGTTAATAGAGAACGGCAATCAATTGTTGACATAAATGATTAAAATGGAAAGAACTTAACTGTTCTCTCCATTCAATTCTTTCATAATCTCAGCAAACAGTTGATAAGATTTTATACGGTCTTGTCCGTCATAAATATTGGTAACAGCGATCAGTTCATCTACTTGAGTATCTGCTATAAACTGCTGTACTTGTTTTTTAACGGTTTCTTTACTTCCAATAAATGAGTATTTCAACATTTGCTGCACCGCAGAGTTCTGACTTAACTCATGCAAATCATCTGTCATGTCAACCGGTGGTTGCATAAAGGTTCTATTACCCGTCAACAGCGCAATAATCATTTTATATAACGATGTAGAAATGCGTTCTGCTTCTTCGTCCGTATCTGCAATAATGATGTTTACCCCGGCAGCCGTATAAGGTTTTTCCAACTCTTTGGATGGCTGAAATTCATTATAATAAATCTTCAACGCATTCATTAAATGTGTTGTTGCGAAGTGACTGGCAAATGCATAAGGTAATCCTTTTTTAGCCGCCAAATGTGCACTATCTGTACTTGAACCTAAGATATATAAAGGTACATCTACACCCTCTGCTAAAGTAGCACGTACTTTTGCATTAGCATTTTCAGGAGAAAAATAACGCTGTATTTTTTCTACCTCTAAAGGAAATGACTGAGCTGCTTGGTAAAAATCTGAACGAATTGCTTGTGCCGTCAACTGATCTGTACCCGGTGCACGCCCCAAACCTAAGTCTATTCGATTAGGATATAATATGCCTAATGTACCAAACTGCTCCGCTATAATTAACGGGGAATGGTTAGGCAACATAATTCCGCCAGATCCAACTCGTATTGTTTTTGTCTCCTCTGCAATTTTACCTATTAAAATAGATGTTGCACTACTGCCTATCGCTACTGAATTATGATGCTCTGCCAGCCAAAAACGAGTATAGCCAGCTTCTTCCGCAGCTTGTGCTAGAGCTACCGAATGATCAAAAGTATCTTTCAATGTAGTCCCTTGCGATACTATGGCTAAATCTAATATGGAATATTTTATTTTTTTCATACTATTAAATTCATTTATATATTTAAAAGTATCTATATATTAATTTAAAAAATTACAAATTTTGCAAACGCATCATATAATTATCCCACACTTCATGATTCAGTGAATAGTTATAATTACGACCAATTTTATGTTGATTTATCAATCCGGCTTCTACTAATTTCTTAATATGATGACTAATAGATGGTTGTGCTAAATCTAGCAAATCGCAGGCTCGTGTACATTCTACCTTTCCTTGATTCTTTTGCATGTACTGCAACAATTTTAAACGATTTACATCACTTAATGCTTTAGATATTTTCTCAACTTGTTTTAGCTCCATGATGTTTTAATATATTGATACATGCAAATGTATTTATAAATATTGATTTAAATTACAAATTGGGAAGACCTTAATAATGATTAACTTGACCTTAAGAATAATACTACAATCTATAGATGAAGAAAATTACTCAAGCACCACATATTATTTTCTGGACTCTGATTCCTGTTATACTACTAATCGGATTTCTAAAACCTGATAAAACACTAGACATCAATATTCATGACTCCTATTTTCTTATTGCAATAATGCATTTAGCTGTTTTAATTTCAATTATTTTTGGAATTCTAGGTTTCGGTTACTGGGTAGTAATTAGGTTAAATAGAAGGTTGGTAAATTGGCTGACCGTGATTCATTTAATCATAACGGTCATCGGTTTCTGCTTGATTATCTTAATTCCGTATTTCTTACCGACCGCCAGTCAGGATATTTCCCCTTTATATTTTGATGAGCAAGTAACGATTACATTATCCGCACTTGTGGCAGTTTGTATACAGTTATTATACCCTATAAATATTATAACTGCCCTAGTTAGAATAAAAAATTAAATTTTCAATAAATCATGGGTATTAATGCAACATGTTAACATTGTGCCAAACCTTAACATTTACATTGAATTTTTGATAAAAAAATTAACTTTACAGCCACAAAATTTAAGTTAATAACCACCTATGAATCTTACCATTGAGAACATACTTCTTGTAGGTTCTATTTTGCTGTTTATCAGTATTATAGTGGGTAAAACATCGTATAAATTTGGCGTACCAACTTTAATACTCTTTTTAGCAATAGGCATGCTGGCTGGCTCTGATGGTATTGGAGGCATCAAATTTGATGATCCTAAGCTTGCTCAATTTATCGGTATTGTTTCCCTAAACTTTATACTCTTTTCTGGTGGACTGGATACCAACTGGAAATCAGTAAAACCGATTTTGAAAGAAGGTATTATGCTTTCTACCCTAGGCGTATTGCTTACGGCGCTTACTCTAGGCGCTTTTGTATATTATATTACCGATTTCACGATATATGAAAGTATGCTGTTAGGCTCTATAGTTTCATCTACAGATGCAGCAGCGGTATTCTCTATATTACGATCTAAAAATTTGGCACTTAAGAGTAATCTTAGACCAACTTTAGAGCTAGAAAGTGGTAGTAATGACCCGATGGCGTATGTGCTAACACTGGCTTTTTTAACCCTGGTTATTAATCAAAATTTAAGTGTATTATCTATTATCCCGCTGTTTTTAAAACAAATGATTTTAGGTGGTATCGGCGGATTCGCTTTCGGTAAATTAAGCGAAATCATCATCAACAAAATCAAACTTGGTTTTGAAGGACTGTATCCGGTATTGGTTATTGCCCTTATGTTCATTACATTCTCTGCGACCGATGTCGTTGGTGGTAACGGATTCTTAGCAATTTACATTTGTGCCGTGTATTTAGGCAATCAAGATCTAATTCATAAATCGACTATTTTAAAGATGTTCGATGGTATGGCGTGGTTAATGCAAATTGTACTGTTCCTTACCTTAGGACTATTAGTATTTCCGTCACAAATTATTCCTTATTTAGGCATCGGATTACTGATTTCGGTATTCCTCATTCTAATAGCAAGACCCGTTAGTGTATTATTAAGTCTTATGTTTTTTAAAATGAAAATGGGACGTCGGTTTTATATTTCATGGGTGGGTTTACGTGGTGCAGTGCCTATTGTTTTTGCCACCTACCCCTTATTGGCAGGTATTGACAAGGCTAATATCATTTTTAGTATCGTATTTTTTATCTCTGTATCTTCTGTATTAATTCAAGGCACCACATTGTCCATTTTTGCAAAATGGTTAAATGTAGCATTACCAGAAGAGGTAAAGCCTATTGCTGAGAATGACAGGTATATTCTGAATTTACCAAAATCAGAAATGGAAGAAGTATCTATACCTCTTGATAGTTTTGCTGTAGGTAAACGAATTATAGATTTACATATTCCGAGGTCTGCTTTTATTGTAATGATAAAGAGAAATAATAAATTTGTACGTCCGGGAGGATCTACAATTATTGAAGCTGATGATGTTCTAGTTTTACTACTAGATAATGAAGAAAGTTTGAAAGAAGTTAATGTAATTCTCGACCAAGCGGTTATCGCATAATATGAAAAGTACGAATAACATATTCAGAGTTCTGTTACTGGTAACAATTTATTGTTTCGGTATATATAGTTCTGCTAATACGTTACCCTTTTCTAGCGAGATTGAAATAAGCGAAAACGGAAATCAGAAAACGTATTTTTCTGAATCTACTAAGGTTTTATCTCCGCATGCACAGCAATCTGAAATTTCTATTTCTGATGCTGCAGAAATATCAGCACCTAATAATAAGCTACCGTTTACAAGTTTTAATTCTCAAATAATTAGTAGTGAGTTAGGCTTCGTAGCAAGATTTAGACAGTACCAACTGTATGCTAATACTTTATTGATCAGACATAGAAAGTCTGACCTCATCTTCCCTTTTCATAGTTTCTGGTAATCCATTTTTTTAAAGGTTGTCGTTTTGACGATCATATATAACTATTTGATATGATGCAACTTAAAACATCATACAGAAATCAATATATCATATTTAAAAAATTACAAAATGGAATTAGGAATAGCCGCTATTGGTTTAGCATCTGTTGTAATTTGTGCAATGCCTTTTGTTATTACCAACAGAAATAGAAAAACGAAAGAAAAACAAATGATGACATCGTTAAGAGATGTTGCCAGCAAACATAATTGTACGATCTCTGAATTTGAATTTTTTGGACACTACGCGATTGGTATCGATGCCCAAAAGAAATTTATTTTCTTTATCTCTAAAAATGGAGAGGTTTTAAATCAGCAATACGCCGATTTATCAAAAATTAAGACCGCTGAAATTGGTAATATCGACAAATCGTATGCTAGAAAAGAGAAAATAACCGATCGCTTAATTTTGACTCTTTTTTCGAAACATGGAAATGAACCGGACACCGTTTTTGAATTCTATAATGTCGATGTTAACTACCAATTAAGTGGTGAATTTCAGTCAATAGAAAAATGGAACAAGGTGATTAAGAATTTGCTTAAAAATTCATAGTAAGCTTTTTACAAAAATTTAATCCAATAACCAAGCGAATAGTTAATCTGATCTAATAAGAGAAGATTTGCTGTTCGCTTTTGTTTTTTAAAACGTGAAAATTTTATTAGCTTGTAAAAGCACTTCATTATGAATTAGAAAATGAAATTATTTGATATAAAAGTTGACCAAAGTAAAAATTTGCTTCCGCAGGGTGGAACAGTTAATTACTACGGAAAAATACTTACCCAGCAGGAATCTGTGTATTACCTAGAGAAACTACTCAATAACATTGTTTGGAAGAATGATGAAGCCATCATCTTTGGCAAAAAGATAATTACCAAACGTAAAGTGGCTTGGTATGGCGAAAAACCATTTGAATACACCTACTCTAACACTACAAAACAGGCGTTACCGTGGACAACGGAATTATTAGACTTAAAGAATAAAATAGAACAAGAAACGGGAGAAACCTTTAATTCGTGCCTGTTAAACTTATATCATAATGGTAGTGAGGGTATGGCTTGGCATAGTGACGGAGAAAAGGACCTTAAAAAGAATGGAGCTATTGCCTCTCTTAGTTTTGGCGATGAACGCAAATTCGCTTTTAAACATAAAGAATCTAAAGAAAAAGTTGAACTGGTATTAGAACATGGTAGCTTATTGATTATGAAAGATGAAACCCAAACGAATTGGCTACATCGTCTTCCACCAACAACTAAAAGCAAGAATCCAAGGGTTAATTTGACTTTTAGAACTATTATTGAAAAATAGCATTATAATTCTCCTTAGCATTTTTGATTGGCTAGCGGGCTCATCATAATTTTTACTTTAATTTTGCAGCATGGTCAGAAATGTACAGTTGCGGTTAACATTAAAGGAAGAAGGCACCCCTAACGGATTAGAAATTCGTACGGCAAAGTATCTGGGACTCGAAGATGGTACCTTTAAAATCAAGGTGCTTCGAAAGTCTATAGATGCTCGTAAGCCTAAAATTTTCTTTAATTACAAACTGGCAATTTATATTAATGAACCTGCCCCTAGCGATGCCCTTAACTTTAAATACAAAGATGTCTCTAACGCAAAAGCAATACATATTATAGGTTTCGGTCCTGCCGGTATGTGGGCTGCATTACGTTGTTTAGAAATGGGTTACAAACCTATTGTTCTTGAACGTGGTAATAATGTAAAGGATCGTAGACGAGATTTAAAAGCCATTAATCAAGACCATCAAGTAAACCCTGAAAGTAATTATTGCTTTGGGGAAGGTGGTGCCGGCACATATTCTGACGGAAAACTATATACACGAAGTCTTAAACGTGGCGATGTGCGTCGCATATTTGAAAGCTTGGTTTTTCATGGTGCTACAGAACAAATTTTGGTAGATGCACATCCGCATATTGGGACAAATAAACTTCCGAAAATTGTTCAGAATATTCGTGAAGTAATTCAGCAGCATGGTGGTGAAATTCATTTCAATACCAAAGTGACAGATTTCGTTATTAAAGATAACACGCTAAAAGCAATTGTTTTAAATGAGAAAGATGAAATGGCTGTTGAACGTGTGATACTGGCAACGGGACATTCAGCTCGCGATATTTTCGATTTACTTCACAAAAAAGACATTGCACTTGAAGCAAAGTCATTTGCAATGGGTGTACGTGTAGAGCATCCGCAACATATTATAGATAGTATTCAATATCATTGCTCTGGTGATCGTAGCGAATTGTTACCCGCTGCTTCCTATAGTTTAGTAGAACAAGTGAAAGACCGTGGCGTATATTCTTTTTGTATGTGTCCCGGTGGATTCATTGTACCTGCCGCAACTTCACCTGGTGAGGTTGTTGTGAACGGAATGTCTCCGTCTAAACGAAATAACCTATATGCAAATTCCGGAATCGTAGTGGAAATAAATGTGGATAAAGACATTGCCAAATACGAGAAATTCGGAGCATTAAAAGGATTAGAATATCAGAAAGATTTAGAACGATTAGCTTTTACATCTGGTGGACGCTCACAAACCGCTCCCGCACAACGATTAACTGATTTCGTAGATGGGAACCTTTCTGTAGACTTAAATCCGACTTCATATCAACCGGGATTGAACTCCGCTCCCCTACACTCCCTATTACCAAAACTTATTGGTGGTAGACTGCGGCAAGGTTTTAAAGCCTTCGGTGATAAAATGCACGGTTACTATACTGCCGAGGCAAATATTGTAGGTGTAGAATCTAGAACTTCATCGCCTGTAAGTATCCCAAGAAATGAAAAATTAGAACACCCCGTTATTAAAGGTCTTTTTCCTTGCGGTGAAGGTGGCGGTTATGCTGGTGGTATCGTTTCTGCCGCAATGGACGGAGAACGTTGTGCCGAAGCTGCTATGGTAGGACTTTAAAGTTTAAATTGGTTGATGGTTGATGGTTGATGGTTGATAGAAAATAAAATTTTGCAAAGCAAAATTGTTATTGCCAGTAGTCTTTCCTCTCTACTCTATTTTTTTCACTTTGTACTTTATACTTAATACTGTAAACTAGCTACTGAAAACTGAACACTAAAACTTAAGCCATCTTAGCCTTGTTCGCTTTAGTTACAAAATTCAAATCTCTTTTAATTCTAGAATTTTTGAATTTGTATAATCTCGCTACCTCTGTTTTCGCTTCTAAGTTGATTTCGTAAGTGGTTTCGGTAACGATGGTCATTTCAACTGTTTCAACCTTTACTTCTTCAGTAGTGTTTTGTGCTTGAGCAGTGAAGCTTAAAAAGATGATGAAGATTGTTGCGATTATTGTTTTCATGACTTGCGTTTGTTACAATAATAGAACGCCGCAGACCTTCTTTTACTAGGTGGTGAATCGCTGAAAAACCCTTAATACTCGTTACTTGACACAAGTTCGGGTAAAGTGTAAAATCGTATCGATAAACGACACATACCCTAAAATCACCTTACCGATAATTGGTGCCGTTAACCGACAAACCAAGTTTTAAATACAAGAATTAAATACAAGTTCAAACTCAAAAATCAAGTTTAAGTTCAAGATGAGTTATTGGTTGTTGGTTTTGGATTGATGATTGATGATTGATGATTGATGATTGTAAGTTGTTAGTTGTTAGTTGTTAGTTGTTAGAAACTATAAAATATAGCTTTACTAAATCTTCTACATGAGGCATTAATCAAAATAAGTCTATTCTCTATTTTCTCTATTCCTACTTAATACTTTGTACTTGATCCTTAATACTACTAACCACAACCTCTCAACTAGCATTAACCCAAATATATCTATTCTAACTTCCTGCCTTATACTTTGTACTTATAACTAAATACCAACTACCAACCACTATATTATTTCTTCCACATTAAAGCGTACCTTTGCAACTTATTAAAATTTTTATGACATTTAAAGAACTCGGCCTAGCCGAACCAATCCTAAAAGCCTTAGAAGCCGAAGGATATACTCACCCTACTCCAATTCAAGAACAATCAATTCCTATACTACTTAAAGGCAAAGACCTGTTAGGTGTTGCACAAACTGGTACTGGTAAAACTGCTGCTTTCGGTATTCCTATTTTACATCAACTGTATGAGGGTATTAGCTTAAGTCAAACAAAACGTAAGGTTAAAGCTTTAGTAGTTACACCTACACGTGAGCTGGCCATTCAAATTGGCGAAAGTTTTACGGCCTACGGTAAATATACGGGCCTACGTAATACTGTTATTTTTGGCGGTGTAAAACAAGGGAAACAAGTAAGTGCGCTTAGAGGCGGAGTTGATATTTTAATTGCTACTCCCGGTCGTTTATTAGATTTAATGAATCAAGGTTTTATTTCTTTTAGAGATTTAGAGCATGTGGTTTTAGATGAAGCCGACCAAATGTTAGATATGGGTTTCATACACGACATTAAAAAAATCATTTCAAAATTACCTCCTAAAAGACAATCGTTATTCTTTTCGGCAACTATGCCAAAAGATATTGTTGTGTTATCTCGAAAAATGCTAGGTGATTTTGAGCGTGTTACCATTAAACCTGAACAAGCTACTGCAGAGAAAGTAGAACAAGGTGTTTATTTTGTGAGTAAAGCGAATAAACCAAAATTACTTATTCATTTACTGGAGCAACAGCCAAAAGAATCTGTTCTTGTTTTTTCTAGAACTAAGCATGGCGCTAATAAGATTGTAAAGAAATTAGACCAGGCAGGTATAAGATCTGCTGCAATACATGGTAATAAATCGCAAACTGCAAGGCAAAAGGCTTTAGGTGATTTTAAAGATGGTAAACTAAAAGTTCTAGTTGCAACTGATATTGCTGCAAGAGGTATTGATGTTGACGATTTATCATTAGTGGTAAATTATGACCTACCCAATGTATCTGAAACTTACGTTCACCGAATTGGTAGAACTGGTCGTGCAAATGCTAGTGGTACCGCAATATCATTCTGTGATAAAGAAGAAAGACCTTACTTACGTGATATAGAAAAGCTAATTAACCAATCTGTACCACGTATGCCAGAGCATCAGTTTACCGATGAGGATGGTGAAGAAGAAAAAGATGACAGACCTCCAAGAACTCCTAGAGGTCCTGGAAAATCAGGAAATAAAAATAGACCTGGTGGTAACAACTTTCGAGGAAAGAACAATAGAAATACAAGCAAACCTAAAAAAAGAAATGACTCTAGCAGAAGCGAATAGCTTCTGTTAGAATTTCATTTATACCAACATATCACCTTATGAAAAAGCAAATGGTTATTTATGGCAGCGGTCGCCATACCGTACCATTCTTAAATTATATCGCAAAAGCTACAGGTAAAGAAAAACCGAATATGTGTTTTATACCAACCGCTAGCGGTGAAGATGAACAATATATTGCTTCTTTCTATGATGTGTGTTCTCAAATAGATGTTACTCCGCATATATTATCTGTCTGGATCAATTCATACGACCAAAAAGAATCCTTCGAGGAAATTATCTCTCGTATGGATGCGATTATAGTTGGCGGCGGGAACACCTTAAATATGCTTGCCATTTGGAAAGCACAGGGTATTGATATTGCTCTTAAAAACGCTTATGATAACGGAGTGGTCATGGGCGGTGGTAGTGCAGGTTCTTTATGTTGGTTTAATGGCGGAACTACAGATTCTAGACCTAAAGAATTAAGCATTGTTGGGGGGATGGCGTTTATAGACAAAAGCCACTGTCCACATTACAATTCTGAAACTTCACGTAGACCTCTTTATTTTGAAAATATTAAAACAGGTAAACTTTCTAATGGTTACGCTTGTGATGACCGTTCTGCTATTCATTTTATTGATGGTGAGGTACATACTTCTGTTTCTTTGAATGAAGAAAACCACTCTTATTACGTGTATTTAAAAGATGGTGAAATTGTTGAAGAATTGATACCGAGTACTATTATTTCTTAGGTTCTATCTAAAATATTCCTATTTTAATTTTTATATACTAGTTTCTTAATTGAGAAATCTAGTTCATCATCCTTATCCAAATTATAAGTAAAACACTTTAAAAGTATAAGTTATTTATGTACTTTAAGGGTGTAAAATTCCCCTTTATTTTTCTGATTCACCATCTGTTGCTGATCTCCCCACGATTTGCAGCCTTATTTGTTTTGTGTTTAATTCAAAAATTAAATACAAATATGAAATTGTAATCAGAACATTTTTTTTCAAACTAACCACCAATTAGTACATGAAACTAGCTGTAAAAAGGGACAAAAAAATCGTTGAAATTTATACCAATTGGTCACATGGTTATTTAAATGTCTACGTAATAACCAATACTCTTTTTTTTTAATCATGACTCTTGTTTTAACGGTACTTCCGTGAATGAGGCGTTTTTAATTTGTTCTTCTACCTCCAATTTCTTTACAAACTTTTTTGGACCAGGTTCAACCATTAACTTAAAAATCAATGATTAGACAATCCCTATTATTCATCACGCTATTTTTCTGTATGCTATTTACGGCAAGTGGGCAAGAAAACCCTGTAGATAAAAATGGATTGGCACTAGATACAATCGTGCATTTTACGAAAGCAGATTTAGATTCAATTTTTGGTTTAAGGTTGACAAATAAAGCAGGTTGGATATTTAAATCAGGAAATAAGCAAGATGCATCATCTATAGACATTGATTTAGGGGGTTGGGAACGATTAAATCCTTCTGAGATAACTAATGATATGGCAGATAGTTCTGGAAAATTTGAAGGATGGTTCAGATTGCAATTTACCATTGATAGTGCTTTTGCAAAGCTTCCACTCTACTTGGACAAAGAAGACCATGCAGCAGAGGATATTTATATAAATGGAAAGTTGTTCCGTCAATTTGGAGAAAAAGGGAATGACAGAGCCTCGTTTAAAGAGCATATTCAAGATTTCGACATACGATCTCCTATTTTTTTAGAGCCTGACACTACATATACATTAGCCATACATTATGTTGACTATAGTACCTATTGGGGCATTGCTAAATGGCTTCCTTTGGGCTCTACCAGATTTGTTACCAATGACTATTTTGACTACATGAGTTTTATAGGTTACAGACATTTATTTGACTTATTGAGTTCTTTGATTTTCTTCATTCTTTTCTGGCTTCTTTATTTCCTTATTAAAGAGGAAAGTGAACTACTCTTTATCGCTCTTTTTTCTACTATAATGTTATTAGCGAATATTAGCACAGCTTTCTATGGTGGTGATAGTTTGTACTTTACTATACATTCTCATTACATGATAATACTTGCCTATTGCAGATTTTATTTAGAATTATGTTTTTACTTATTCTGCGTTTTGTTCGCCTATAAAATATATTTTGGAAAAGTACCTAAATGGCTTATTTTGGCAAGTTTAATTGTACCATTATTTTTCTTCTTTTTAACTAACAATATAGGGGGTTTCCTATATTTTATATTTCAAATCAGTATTGGCATTTTCTTAATCTACCTATCCATAAAGTCTAAGAATAAAGTTTTATCTGCTAGAATACTTCTTTATTGTTTAACATTATCTTATGTCTTTACTCTTGTTGGATTTTTGGTAAGACAATCCTCTTTAACAGATGATTTTAGTCTAAGGTTAATAATGGTTTATAGTGATACGATCGGTAAAGCTATTCTCTTTTTAGGCATGTTGGCATTTGTTGCTTATCGTATGAGAGAGAAAAATGAGGATATGCGGCAAAATGCAATGGAACTTGTAAAGGTAGAAGCTGAAAAGAGTGCGCTTATTACTTCACAAAATGAAAAGTTAGAATTAAAAGTAAAAGAAAGAACATCAGAATTAAATCAATCTTTAGAAGAATTAAAAGCCACCCAATCCCAACTCATCCAATCCGAGAAAATGGCTTCACTTGGAGAGTTAACTGCTGGTATTGCCCATGAAATTCAAAATCCATTAAATTTCGTCAACAATTTCTCTGAAGTAAATAAAGAACTTCTGGAAGAACTGGAAGAAGAAATTGATAATGGTAATTATGATGAAGTAAAGGCTTTGGCTAAAGATGTATCTGCTAACGAAGATAAAATTATCTTTCATGGCAAACGTGCCGATGGTATCGTAAAAGGAATGCTACAGCATAGCCGAAGCAGTACTGGTCAAAAAGAAATGACCAATATCAATATCTTATCAGACGAATACCTTCGCCTAGCCTACCATGGTTTGCGAGCAAAAGATAAAACTTTTAATGCTACGTTGAATACCGACTTTGATGACTCCATCGGTAAATTAAATATCGTGTCCCAAGATATGGGTAGGGTAATTTTAAATCTAATTACCAATGCTTTTTATGTTGTCAAAAAGAAAAAAGAAGAAAACCCAAAAGGCTACAACCCTACCGTTTCTGTAAGTACAGAAAAACAGGATAATATGGTACTCATTAAGGTATCTGACAATGGTAACGGAGTACCTAAAGAGGTATTGGACAAAATTTTTCAACCTTTCTTCACCACCAAACCTTCTGGCGAAGGTACTGGACTAGGCCTATCATTAAGCTATGATATTGTAAAAGCTCACGGCGGTGAATTAACTGTTGATACTAAACAAGGAGAAGGTACCACCTTCACTATCACATTACCAATGAAATAAATGATTTAATGTTCCCCATTGAAATTATTTGAAAATTACAAAAAGACCAACTTATGAAGATATTAGTTGTAGATGATGAACAAGATGTAAAAATGCTTTTTCAACAGCGTTTTAGAAAAGAAATAAAAAAAGAGGAGTTCGAATTTGTTTTTGCATTCTCAGGCGAAGAAGCTTTAATACTAATGAAAGCAATGGAACATGAAGCGGTGTTGATATTATCTGATATAAATATGCCCGGCATGAGCGGCTTAGAGTTATTGGATAACATTAAAAAAAATTATGTGAAACCACCACCAATGGTCATGATGATTACCGCCTATGGCGATGACGAGAATAGAACAATGGCTAAAACTCTAGGTGCCGATGATTTTCTGACTAAGCCTTTAGATTTTTCATTATTAAAAGATAAGCTGATAACCTTAACCTAAGACTATGGCAAAGATAATGGTAGTAGATGATGAGACGGACTTAGAGATACTCATCAAACAGAAATTTAGAAAGCAAATACGGCAAAACGAATACGAGTTTGTATTTGCCATAAATGGTAGGGACGCACTAGAAAAGCTGGATAAAAATCCCGGTATAGATATTGTTTTGAGCGATATTAATATGCCAGAGATGGACGGTCTTACACTACTCTCTGAGTTACATGAATCTAGTCCGCTTATAAAATCGGTCATTGTTTCTGCCTATGGGGATATGGAAAATATTCGTGTGGCAATGAACCGTGGTGCTTTTGATTTTATCACCAAACCCATAAATTTTGAAGACTTGACCATTACCATGGAAAAGACTTTAAAGCATGCCATGGAAATTAGAAAAACACTACAGGCCATTAAAGAAAATAACATTTTAAAAATGTATGTTGATGAAAACGTACTCAATTTTATGGGTGGTCAAGAGTATGAGTCTAAAATAATGGCAAACGAGAATATTGAAGGTACCATTATGTTTGTTGACGTATGCGGATTCACAAAAATTAGTGAAACCACTAGTCCAGATATCGTCGTTTCAATGCTAAATACCTATTTCGATACCATGGTAAAAGAAATAATGGAGCAAGATGGTATCATAGATAAATTTATAGGTGATGCCGTAATGGCCGTTTTTAGAGGAGAATATCATTTAGACCGTGCCATTGATGCCGCATTGGCCATTAGAAATCAAGTAAACAGCTTACCTAAAGAGGAAGGCAAAGAAACATACCAGCCAAAAGTATCTATTGGTATTAAAAGCGGGGAAATGATTTCGGGAAATATTGGTTCCGCTACTCTTAAGCGTCTCGATTACACCGTTATTGGTGATACCGTAAATACAGCCGCCAGGTTGCAAGATGCTGCTAAAGAAAATCAAATTATTATCTGTGAAAGTTGTTATGAGCAAGTAAAAGAAGCCTTTAAATGTGAAAACTTAGGCAGTATCAATATGAAAAATAAATCGCAACCGCTTACCGTGTACAATGTGATAGAATAGCTAGTCAAAATAAATTAATAGTCATGATCAAAAAAACAATCAAATAAACAAATTCAAATTTTTTAACATAGTACTTATGATTGCCTTATTGATTCCTTTTTTCGGGTATCAGCAAGAGAATGTCAAGCAAAGGACAAAGCAATCAATTGAAGAGCAACTGAGCTTTATTAAAAACAAGTCTAATTTTGAAGATGAAAGTGAACGTTTAAAAGCTTTTTTTGAAGCCTATGCGCAAAACCAAATAGCGGAATCGCCAGCACTGGCTACTTTTTTTGGTAAACCTGGATATGATGATGTATGGGATGACTTTTCTCTTGAAGGTGCAGATAAGAAATTAGCCAACTTAAAATTATTTAATGAAGCTCAGAAGTGGTTTGATGTCAAAGAATTGACAGAAGAAGAGGTCGTGAATTTAGATATTTTCAACGCAGCTGTAAGTACTCAGTATACTCTTGAAAGTCAGTTTCCTGAAAAGTATTTAATCATTGATCAAATAGATGGGTTTCACATATACCTCCCTGCAATTATACAAATGATGCCCACCAATTCTTCAACTGGAGTCAAAAATATTTTGTCCAGATTAGAAGGACTACCTAAATTATTGCAACAAGCTCAAAGTACCTTGACCGAGGGAATTGAAAAAGGTATTGTGATGCCTCGAAATACGGTCATTCAAGTACCCGAACAATTAAAACAAATTATTTCGAATACTCCCGAAGAAAGCGTTTTTTATACCCCCTTCGCCAATCTTAAAGAAGGAATAATTATAGAAGGAAGAGCATCCATAACAGATGATGCGCAGAAGATTATTGCTACTAAAATAAATCCTGCGCTAATAAAGTTTACCGATTTTATGGAGAAAGTATATCTACCCAAAGCCCGTGAAAGTTATGGTCTTAACCAGTTACCAAATGGCGAAGCTTGGTACAATGAACTTATTACATACCACACCTCTACCAATATGACTGCCAAAGAAGTGCACACATTGGGACTATCTGAGGTAGCAAGAATTAAAAAGGAAATGGAAAATTTGAAGTCAGATATTGGCTTCGAAGGAGACCTTACCGCTTTTAATGATTTCTTAAGAGAAGACCCTCAATTTTTCTTTGAAACTCCAGAAGAGCTGCTTACAGCATACCGAGACATTTGTAAGCGCATAGATCCTGTTTTACCTAAACTCTTTGGCAAGCTACCTAGATTACCTTATGGTGTAAAGCAAGTACCGGCCTACTCAGAAAAGGCTTCTACAACTGCTTATTATTACCCAGGTTCTTTACAATCTGGGATACCTGGTTATTTTTATGCCAACACCTATAACTTAAAAACTAGACCCAAATGGGAAATGGAAGCCTTGAGTATTCATGAAGCCGTTCCCGGTCATCACCTACAAATAGCGTTAGCGTCAGAGCTTGAAGGTGTTCCTGAATTTAAATCTATGTTGAATTTCACCGCATTTATTGAAGGTTGGGGGCTTTATTCGGAAAGCTTAGGTCCAGAATTAGGGTTCTATAAAGATCCTTATTCCAAATACGGGCAACTAACGTATGAGATGTGGCGTGCCATACGCTTAGTAGTAGATACGGGCATCCACGCTTACGGTTGGTCTAGACAAAAAGCCATAGATTATTTTAAAATGAATTCGGGTAAAAGCTTAAATGATATTACCGTTGAAATAGATAGATATATTGCTATGCCTGGGCAGGCATTAGCTTACAAAATCGGAGAATTAAAAATAAAAGAACTAAGAAAAAAAGCTGAGACTGCTCTTAATGATCGATTTGATATCAGGGCATTTCATGACGTAGTATTAGGAAGTGGGACCATTCCCTTAGATGTTTTGGAAGCCAATGTGAATAATTGGATTACAAAGCAAACAACAAAATTATAAAATGAAAATTTAATATTATGATATTAGAGGTTAAAGAGGCTTTTAAATGTGAGAACCTAGGTAGTATTAACATGAAGTATAAAGCACAACCACTTACTGTCTATAATGTACTTGAATAATTATTTGCAGTATTTAAATTTCTAATTATGACCAAACCATTACCACCTGAAAATAAAAAAACTACTAAAATTAAGGCAAAGGAAAATCCGTTATCTGCTTTTGAAAAAGGACTCTTAGATGAACTTAAATCTAAGGGGCATGCAGAAGAATTGGTGGATCACTATTGGGGTACCATCAATTACGTATCAAGCTTAATAAAGGCTTCTGAATTAAAAGCAGGTCTAATTCTATCCTTTTACGGTATTATATTGAATTTCATTTATCAAAGTGCACCTCCTGTAATGCACTCGGTTTCTAATGCTATTTTATTTTATGTCTTTATCGGACTTTGGTTTGTTGCCACTACTGTTTCCGTTTTTTATAGCGTACGCTGCTTTATTCCAAAATTAGAAGGAAACTATAGTGACAATGTATTTTATTTTGGAGATGTCATAACCAAATTTGGGAGCATCAAAGAATTCTCAAAAAAATTCTATAAGGTAAGTATGAACGAAGAAGAGGTTTTTGAGCAATTAGGAGAACAAATCTATATCAACTCAAAAATTGCCGCTTGGAAATTTAGAAACGTACAACGTTCCATTCGTTTTTTAGCCATTAGTCTAATTCTGTTACTAATAACCGCTATTTATTACGGGGTGCTTAGAATTGCTTAGCAATTGTAAAATTGATATAAATATTACCTGAATAAACCTATTAAAAATGAGATTATGAAAACAGCGAAACTTTTTTTACTACTATCAGCTTTAACTTTAAACACAATAGTATCTGCGCAAACCGACACAGAAAAAGCAACAAAAACGGTAGACAAAAGGAAAATTGAAGGTCATATTTATTTTTTGGCAGATGATGCTTTGAATGGTCGTGCCACAGGATCGCCAGAATTAAAGATTGCGGCATCTTATCTTGCAAATACCTTGCGAGGGTATGGAATACAACCGAACCCTGCCACTAATTCATACTATCAGTCATTTAAACTTTCACAAACAGCCCAACCAAGTCTGCTAAAAGTCTCTATAGATGGCGAGAACTATCCACATACCATTGCCGTTAAAGCAAAAGCAGCATCGCCTTCTGGAAAAGCTGTATATCTTGGTTTTGGAAGTGAAGAAGATTACAGAGGAATAGATGTAAGAGGAAAACTAATCATAGTTAAAGGCGGCACTTCAGAAGCCTCTGATGCTAGAGCTATTTATGGCTCACATAAAGAAAAGCAACAGTTAGCCCTTAAAAATGGGGCTATTGGTTTAATTGAAATGACCTTGCTAGATGAAGAATGGTGGTCGAGAATATCGCACTTTATGGGAGAAAATGTTAAGATTCCTGATGCTATGGATGACCAAAATCCAAAAACTGATTTTATTCATCTTTGGGTAAACACGACTCCAGAAAAACTAGATGTATTAACTAATTCAAAATTATCGTATTCAATTGAAACTGATGGAAAGAAAGAGAAAACTCTAATTACTCAAAATGTGATTGGAGTCTTGGAAGGCACTGATTCGAAACTAAAGGACGAGTATATTATGTATTCTGCGCACTATGACCATGTGGGTATTGGCAAGCCGGATGCCACAGGAGATAGTATTTATAATGGAGCCAGAGATAACGCTATAGGTACCACCGCAGTTTTAAATATGGCAGAGAATATTGGAAAGTTTCCTACAAAACGGTCAGCTATATTCATTTTTTTTACGGGCGAGGAAAAAGGTTTATTAGGTAGTCAATATTATGTTGAGAATCCTATATTTCCACTCAAGCAAATTGTATATGGTTTCAACACTGATGGTGGCGGGTATAATAATACAAAATTGGCAACCGTAATTGGATTAAATAGAACAACAGCACAAAAACATATTGTAGCTGGAGCTGCTACATTTGGACTAGAAGCCATAGACGACCCTGCACCCGAACAAGGTCTTTTTGATCGTAGTGATAATGTAAGTTTCGCTAGCAAAGGTGTTCCTGCTCCTACCTATTCCACAGGTTTTGATGCCTTTGATGATGAAATCAATAAATATTACCATCAAGCTGGTGATGAGGCAGATAGCTTAGATTTTGATTACCTACTAAAATTTTATCGTGGATACGTGCTCTCAGGTAGGTTAATAGCCAACAATCCTGAAACACCTTTTTGGGTTAAAGGTGATAAGTATGAAGCTGCGGCAAATGTTCTATATGAAATAGTTCCTGAAGCGTCACCTATCAAAAACTAGCATATAGTCTACAAACAAAAACCCACCCCTTAGCTCTCCCGAGAGGGGAATAGCTCCTGCTGACATTTTAAAATATTTACAGAATTGACATAGTAACCCTAGATTTAAAGGCACTTCTAGTTCAAAATCAAAAATGTAATCCTCCCCTCCTTGGAGGGGATAAAGCGGTGGGTAATAAGAATGATGAATTACTCTTAAATTAAATTTCTAAATCTACAACCCTTTATAAACCTTCAACACATTCTCGATTTTAGCTTCAGTCTCTTGATCTATATTCTGGCGCTCTGGATCTTCTTGTAACCACTTAATGGTCCTTTTTATCCCTTCAGAAAAAGGAATGGTTGCTTTAAATCCGGGTACAAAGGTTTTAATCTTGGTATTATCAAACAATACACTTTCTGCCTTATCTGCCAATAAAGTTCCTGTAAAAGAAGGTTCTACTTTACAGATAAAGTCAGAAGCAATATGTACTACCTTCGCTTCTTTTCCTAAGGCATCTGCTAAAATCTTGTAAATCATATTCCAGCTCAAAACCTCATCTGATGTGATATGGAATGCATGACCAATAGCGGGTGTATTTCCTAATAACCCAACAAAGCCTTTTGCAAAATCGTCGGAGTGGGTTACCGTCCAAAGTGATGTACCATCTCCATGAACGATGATTTCTTTCTCATCTAAAATTCGTTGTGCAGTATTGTATTTGTTGAATCCGCCAATGGCAATTGGTATTACGGTATCATATGTTAGTGACGGACGAACAATAGTGATAGGAAATCCTTCTTCTCTATATGCTTTTTGCAATCGATCTTCGCACTGTATTTTACCTTGAGAATAGTCCCACAGGTTATTACATAACGGTGTAGATTCCGTAATTACAGGATAGCTCAAAGGTGTCTGATAACAAGATGCCGAACTAATAAAAATATATTGTTTGGTTTTCCCTCTAAACAATTCAATATCACGCTCAATGTCTTCTGGTGTAAAAGCGATCCAGTTTACGACAACATCCCAGTCATGTTTTTTAAGCTCTGTAAGTTCTTCGGGTTTATTGATGTCTCCGATAATTGAATGCGCACCTTCAATCTCAACTTTGGCTTTCCCCCTATTTAATACATATAAATCCATTCCCTTAGCAACAGCCAATCTACTACTTGGTGTGCTAATATTTCCTGTTCCTCCTATAAATAATACTTTCATTTTTATATTTTAAAATACTAATAATCAAATAATTACAACTTATCACTTTATACATCCGTATTAAATATTCACCTGCCTTAAAGAAAGAATAAAATGCAAATACCTCAACTTTATAGCATGCTGTATATACCAGATGAATTTGTTGTCAATAACCTTTATCTTCTTTAATGTGAAAATACAAAAAGAGAATGTTAAGAACATCTATATTTTAAGAAGTTTACTATAGCATGAGGCATCTCTTTTTAAGCTTTATCATTATCTTCATACTATCATTTCAAACCAAATTCAACACTATGAAAATTATTATCAAATCACTATTTCTCTTGCTGTTTACAGTATCTGTAACCGCCCAAGTTTCTTCAAATCTTGAGCTTACCGATATTTTTAACATGGAGTATGTATCTGACCCTCGGATATCACCTGATGGAACCAAAATTATCTATGTCCGAAATTTTAAGGACATCATGACAGATAAGAACTTATCTAACTTATGGATGGTAAATTATGATGGTTCGCAAAACAGACCAATTACAACTGGTAACCAAAATGATTACTACCCACGTTGGTCTCATGATGGTAAAAAAATCATCTTTAAATCGAACAAATCCGATGATAAGATGAAATTGTATATCATGTGGATGGATACCAAAGAAATTGCACCATTAACTAATACGCCTAAAGCACCAGGAGCAGTTAGTTGGTCTAACGATGACCGTTATTTGGCATTTACCATGTTTGTACCAGAAGCTGAAGAATCTATAGTAAAATTACCTGCAAAGCCGGAAGGTGCAAAATGGAACACACCTCCAACTTACATTGACAAATTAAATTACAGAGGTGACGGACAAGGTTATATTAAAGGTGGGCACGACCAAATTTTCACCCTTTCTATTGATGGTGGTACACCTAAACAATTGACGGCAACAACTTTTGATCACGGTGCACCTGTATGGTCCAAAAATGACAAAACACTTTACTTCTCAGCGAATTTTAATCCTGATGAGGCCTTTGAACCTGCCAATAGTGAGGTATATGCCCTGAACATTTCAAACGGCGAAGTTTCTCCGTTGACTACAAGATATGGTCCTGACAGCTCTCCAACAGTTTCTCCTGATGGCAAGATGATTGCGTACACAGGTAACGATGATAAATTAATGGGGTACCAAATCACGAATTTATATGTGATGAATACCGATGGTACAAACTCAAAATTGCTATCTGGAGATTTCGATAGAGATATAGCTAATGCGCAATGGGCTAACGATGGTAAAGGTCTTTATTTTCAATATGATACGGAAGGTGCTACCAAAATTGGACACATTACACTTGATGGAAAAATTACAACTTTAGTTGAAGGTCTTGGTGGTTTGTCATTAGGAAGACCTTATAATGCAGGTGATTTTACAGTTTCTAAAAACTCACGATTTGCATATACTCTGGGTAATACGGAACATCCTTCTGATTTAGGTGTTGCCGACAAAAAAGGTTCTAAACGAGTAACTTTTGTAAACGATGATCTTTTCTCGTTCAGGGACTTAGGTAAAACTGAAGAAATTTGGTGGGAGTCTTCTTATGACCAACAAAAGATTCAAGGTTGGGTGGTTACTCCGCCAAATTTTGATCCAAATAAAAAATATCCTTTTATTCTTGAAATTCATGGCGGACCGTTTACTAGCTACGGTTCTGTTTATAGTGCCGAAATACAAGCTTATGCCGCCGCAGGTTATGTGGTATTATATAGTAACCCTAGAGGTAGTACAAGTTACGGAGCGGAATTTGGAAATTTAATACACCACGACTACCCTAATCATGATTATGAAGATTTAATGAGTGGTGTAGATGCCGTTATTAAAAAAGGATATGTTGATACCGACAATCTTTTTGTTACCGGTGGAAGTGGCGGCGGTGTGCTTACTGCTTGGATAGTAGGAAAAACAGACCGCTTTAAAGCTGCTGTAGTTGCCAAGCCAGTAATTAACTGGACAAGCTTTGTATTGTATGCCGATGGTGCTGCTTTTTTCTCTAAATACTGGTTCGGCAAAAAACCATGGGAAGATCCAGAAAATTATTTTAGACGTTCTCCTTTAATGTATGTAGCCAATGTAACTACCCCAACAATGCTACTTACTGGTGAGGAGGATTATAGAACACCTATTGCAGAATCTGAACAATTCTATACCGCACTAAAATTAGAGGGTGTAGAAACTGCTATGGTACGTATACCTGGTGCAGGCCACGGTATTGCCAACAGACCAAGTAATTTAATTGCAAAAATTGCCAGTGTTTTAGCTTGGTTCGAGAAATACAAAGAAGCAGAATAGTCGTATGAAAATTCAAAAAAATATTTTTATACTAGGATTATTCATCTCGTTTTTAACTACATACGGACAAGAAGTCAAGGTGTTATCATACAATATCAAGTATGATAATGTAAACGATACGGTAAACAATTGGAACGACCGAAAAGAAGCCATGGTTGAACTTTTAAACTATTATGAGCCAGGCATTATTGGTATGCAAGAGGTACTTGATCATCAGTTGACCTATTTGGATGAAAACTTATCAGACTACACCTATATTGGCGTTGGTAGAGATGATGGAAAGAAAAAAGGGGAATACTCCCCTATTCTTTACAATACCAAAAAGTATACGCTTTTAAAAAGTGAAACGTTTTGGCTTTCTGAAACTCCACATGAAATTTCAGTAGGTTGGGATGCTTCTATGGAACGTATTTGTACGTATGGGGTATTTGTAGATATAGAAAGCGGTAAGCAGTTTATGGTATTTAACACCCATTTTGATCATATAGGCACTGTTGCCCGTGAAAAATCTGCTGAACTTATAGTTACTAAAATCAAAGAAATAAATTCAAATAAGCTTCCGGTAGTTCTTATGGGTGATTTGAATTTGAGCCCTAATGAAACTCCTATTAAATACTTGCAAGGCGCTTTGATAGATGGCCAATCGATCACCAAAAAACCGTTCTATGGTCCTACTGGTTCCTTTAGCGGTTTTGACCACAATAGAGTTTTAAATAACCGTATTGACTATGTATTTGTTGAGAATTTTAAAGTTCTAGAGTATATTCATATTGATGACAGAATGGAAAACAACAAGCATATTTCCGATCATTTGCCCGTATTCGCAAACTTAGAAATGAAGAACTAAGATTTTATTAGACAGCATAAAAAATCCCGATTGTCGAAACAATCGGGATTTTTTATTTGAAAGAGAATATTTTTATTTCTTTAAAAATGAAATCAATATCTCATTCAATTCTTCTGGGTGGGTTACATTAAGTCCGTGCGGAGCTCCTTTGATAACCTCTAACGTACTATATTTAATTCCTTCTGCAGCTTGTTTTGCAGATGTTTCAAAAGGTACAGTGGCATCTGCATCTCCATGAACTATCAATGTTGGCACTGTTACGTTTTTTAGCTCTGGTCTAAAATCGGTATTCATCCATGCAAGAGCCGCTTGTATTGTTGCTCTAGGCGAAGCAAATGAAGCAATAGTAAAATCGTAATCCAATTGCGCCTGACTAATTCTTTTTCCCTTATTATCCTCATAATTATAGAACCCTTTGCTGAACTCTTTTAAGAACCCAACTCTATCTTTCTGTAAGGCATCTATAATACCGTCTAAAGCTTCTTCTGGCACTCCAACTGGATTATCAGATTTATGTTTTACCAATGGAACAATAGAGCTTATTAACGCTGCTTTTGCTATTCTACTAGAACCATAATCCGTTAAATAACGAACTACTTCTCCTCCTCCCATTGAAAAACCAACAATAACTGCGTCCTTCAAATCCAACTCTTCTATGATCGCATTTAAATCACTTGCTAGAGCAGAATAATCATATTCTCCCCAAGGTGCAGATGATGTTCCAAAACCTCTACGGTCGTAAGATATACAGCGATAGCCTTCTTCGACAATTTTCCAAACTTGTTGTTCCCAAGATTTACGGCTTAATGGCCATCCATGAATTAAAATCACCGGTTGTCCGCTTCCGTAATCTTCGTAAAAAATATCTACTTGTTCTTTTGCTTTTGTATTTGTTATAAAAGGCATATTCTCATTTTTAAATTCCTACACAAGTTAATCAGTATCTCAATAATTATGTAACACGAAACATTAAATAATTGTTTCTAAAAGCAATTACGCAAAACCAGTATATTTACAATTAAAATCTATCTACATGTTTATTCCTGAGCACTATAAAAATAATGACATTGAAGAGATTCACGACTTTTTGAAGAACAATAGTTTCGGTATACTGATCAATACTATTGAAGGGAAACCTTGGGGTACCCACATTCCTTTAGAACTATCAAAAAATTCAGACGATAAAGATATCTTGGTCGGTCATATTGCCAAAGCGAACTTGCAAAGTAAAAATCTGGTTGATGGTGATGAAGTACTCTGTATTTTTAACGGTCCGCATAGCTATATTTCATCATCATGGTATCAGCAAGAAGAGGTGCCTACGTGGAACTACATTGCTGTTCATGTATATGGTACTGTAAAAATTCAAACTTCAGAAGAGTTGCTTACCTCTTTACATGCACTTGTAAATAAATACGAGCAAAAATCTGAACAGCCTATCTCATTAGATAATATGTCTAAAAAAACCATGAGTCAAGTTAATGGTATTATAGGGTTTGAAATTTTAGTTGACGATATACAAGCCGTAAACAAACTTTCGCAAGGCAGAAGTCATGACCACCCTAAAATAATTTCTGAACTTGAAAAACAAGGCGCTCCTGAAAAAGCGGTTGCAGATGAGATGAAAAAACGGATGACTTAATTGTTTCTCATATCAGTTAAAATAAATTTGGTTAGAGTGGTTGCATTACCTTCTTTACCCCTAATTTTAATCGAATTAGCATACCAAATAAACACTTGATATTATGAGCGAATTAAAATCCATTTTTGAATTCAATAAAAAGTCCAATATTAAACAATGGCATATTATCAACGATGATGTTATGGGCGGTCTGTCGATGGGGCTTATGCAAATAAATATGCAAGGTAACGGTGTTTTCAGCGGCCATGTTTCTTTAGCTAATAATGGTGGATTTTGCCTTGTTAGACATGATGTAGAACGCATACCCGTAGATAAGTATTCGTCTTTTGTATTACGAATTAAAGGAGATGGAAAAAAATATGCTTTCCGCTGTAAATCTGGCGAGCATCAACGTCATACCTATAGCTATGAATTTAAGGCAGGTAAAGAATGGCAAAATATTGAAATTCCGTTCAGTGAAATGGAACCTGTATTTAGAGGTGAGGAATTAAAACTACCGAACTATCATGGCGATTACCTGGCACAAATTGCCATTATCATTAAAAACGGTATTGAAGAAGACTTTACACTTGAAATTGAGAGCATTCATATAAAATGAAAAAGAGCCATACGAATATGGCTCTTTTGTTAATGATGTTTACATCTTAGCTATTTTTCAAGGACTTCATGTCAATTACAAATCTATATTTTACATCAGATTTTTGCAATCTATCATAAGCTTCGTTGATATTCTGAATATCGATCATTTCGATATCAGAAACCACATTGTGCTCACCACAGAAATCTAACATTTCTTGTGTCTCTTTTAATCCGCCAATAAGAGAACCTGCAATACTTTTTCTCCCCATAATTAAACTACCACCATGTAATGGGTCTAAAGGCTCTACCGCCCCTACAATTACCATAGTTGCATCTCTTTTTAATAATGCCGCATACGGATTCATATCATGTCCAACAGGAATGGTATTCAATAAAAAATCGAAAGAATTTGCGTGCTCTTTCATCTGTGCATCATCTTTAGAGATTAAAACAGCATCTGCCCCAAGCTTTTTAGCATCTTCACTTTTAGATGGAGAGGTAGTAATCATTACGGTATGTGCGCCCATGGCATGTGCAAATTTAATACCCATATGACCTAGACCACCTAAACCGATTACCCCCACTTTATCACCTTTTTTAACACCCCAATGTGCTAATGGCGAATAGGTAGTTATACCCGCACAAAGTAGTGGTGCTGCCGCTTTAGGATCTAAATTTTCTGGTACCTTCAGTACAAACTCTTCATTCACCGTAACACTTTCAGAATATCCACCGAAAGTATGACCACCTAAATGTTTGTCTTTACCATTATAAGTCCACGTAGCTCCGTTTTCACAAAATTGCTCTAAGTTATCTTCGCATGCGCTACATGATTTACATGAGTCTACCAAGCAACCAACACCAACTAAATCACCTATCTTATACTTAGTTACACCAGCACCGACCTCTAAAACCTTACCGATAATTTCATGACCTGGAACTACTGGGTACACCGAATTTTTCCAATCATTATGTACTTGGTGTAAATCGCTATGACACACTCCGCAATACATAATATCAATTTTGACATCATCATTTAATGTTTCTCTTCTCTCTATTTCAAACGGCTTCAAATTTGCATCTTTATTATCTGCCGCGTATGCTTTTATCTTAGTCATAATTATATCTTTTTCGAAATCAAAGGTACACTTAAGCTACCTAAATTATTAACTCAAAAGAGCATTAATCCATCTTAATAAAACATCTAAAAGTTAAGTTTGATACGTCAAAATTAAATATAAAAGCACTACCTAATTGATGATATTTTTGATATTCTTGAGATAGAAAACTGATAATTGTCATATCCGAATTCATTTACTTTTTTTAAGTTTAAAGAATAAACCTCCACTATTATGGACCAACAACTACTCCATTTTAAAAAGTTGATTATCCCTTTTAGGATAGATGCTTTGATGCCGAATATTTTAATTCTTATACCTAGAGTAATTACAGGATACTTACTTGCTTTTGTTTTTGCCATCAATAAATTCGGAACTCCCTGGACTCCAACATCCTCAGGACTAGGATTTTTAGAAGTAGCTGATTGGTTTGTTGAATTGGTCAAACAATTTGGTATACCATTTACGTATATGCCCGAATTCTTTGCATGGTCTGCAGGGTTTACAGAAGCTCTAGGCGGAATTTTACTGCTTTTAGGATTAAATACGAGAATAACAGCATTCTTTGTTACCATAACTATGTTTACTACCATAGTATTTAGACCCTGGGATAATTCTTGGAGTATTATGCCCACATTTACATTATTCTGTCTAGGGTTATTTTTTATGGGATTTGGTTCAGGTAAGTTTGGTTTAGATTATTTTATTACCAAAAGAAGGAAGTATCATTATCCCTATTAAAAAGTATGCTTTCATTTGTTATCATTCTACCTATACAATTCAGTAGCGCATTTCTACAATTGAGTTAGTTCCTTTTTCAAGAAGCGTATTCATAAGGCATCTTTGAAGTATCAATTAATCTTTAAAACCTTATAACATGAAAAAGTTACTATTTACTATTACCGTATTCGCAATGACCATTACTATGAATGCTCAAGAGAAAGAAGGCATTACATTGACTGTTGTTATTGAAAATGTACTGAATGATGAAGGGCACGTATTAAGTGCATTACACAATGAAGATACATTTATGAAAGCTGAAGGACTAGAAACTAGTCATGATAAAGCTCAGACAGGCGAATTAATATTGAGCTTTGAAAACGTACAACCTGGGGAATATGCATTTTCAGTTCTACATGATGCGAATGATAATTATTCGATGGATTTTGAACCTAACGGTATGCCAAAAGAAGATTATGCCATGAGCGGAAATTATTTACCGATGGGTCCACCAACATTTAGCGATGCAAAGTTCACAGTCCAAAATGAAGATATGCAATTGACCCTTAGATTTTAATGGTTAATTAACTTCTGAACAAGCATTGTCAATAGGTTATAATAATGGTTTTTAGTAATTTTATAGCCTTATACTATATACATGACCATTACCCAATTACAATACGTGCTTGCCGTTGCTGAATACAAAAATTTTACACTCGCTGCCGAGAAGAGTTTTGTAACGCAACCAACATTGAGCATGCAAGTTCAAAAGCTTGAAGATGAATTAGATATACTTCTTTTTGATCGAAGCAAAAAACCAATTACCATTACCGAAGTCGGTAAAAAAATTGTAGCGCAAGCAAAGAATATTGTAAACGAGGCGGCACGTATTAAAGATATCGTAGAGCAAGAAAAAGGATATATAGGTGGGGATTATGTTTTGGGTATCATCCCTACCATTATGCCCACTTTATTACCGATGTTTTTGAAAAATTTTATTCAGAAATATCCGAAAGTAAATCTGATTATTAAAGAACAGAATACAGAGAGTTTAATCAAGAATATTGAAGATGGTCACATCGATGCCGCTATTGCCGCAACACCATTAGATGTAGAATTTATAACGGAAAGACCTTTGTATTACGAACCGTTTGTTGGTTACATACCTAAAGAGCACCGTTTAGGAAATAGTACCCAGATTACGCCCGAAGATTTAGATATTGAAGATATTTTACTGTTACAAGACGGACACTGTTTTAGAGAAGGTGTTCTAAATCTTTGTAAAACACCGAAAATCGGAGGTGAACATTTTAGCTTACAAAGTGGAAGTTTTGAAACACTCATCAATCTTTCTAACGAAGGCTTAGGTATGACGCTTCTACCCTATTTAAATACGCTTGAACTTGACGATGTAAAGAAGAAAAACTTGAAGTACTTTAAAGAACCTTCGCCTGCACGCGAAGTAAGTCTTATTTACCACAAAAAAGAATTAAAAGTACAGATTACAGAGGCTTTAAGAGATGTCATTACAGGTATTGTTCGAGGAGCAATCACTTTTCAAGATGTAAAAATTATAAGTCCGCTGAATAAATAATCGCTATTCTTTATCAAATCGGTACGAACACCCTTCTATACATATAAAAGGGTACGATGGTGATAAGGTTAATCTTGATTTACTTTCATTGAAATCTGCCCAATACCCTAAAGTATCTTTTTCTCCCTCGGTAGTAAAATATAGATATAGCTCCTTTTCTTTAATTTCATAAGATCCTGTATCGAGTAGACTTCTATTGAAATTGGTTCTTTCATAACTACCGAATTCATCGAATAAATAGCGATAGCCTTCTTCAACGTCTTTCCACTCTGTGGCACCACCCGGACTAATATATGATTCTACTAACAACCACTCACCTACCAGGCTAGTATCGTCAACAGGTGTGTCGTCAAATGGCATATCGTCGTTTTGACATTGCATTAATAGTATGAACAAAATTGAAATAGAAAATCTAATAGCCATAATCTTTTTACTAAAGATGATGAAATCAACTTTTGGTTGCTTCAAAAAAAAAGAGCCACTTTACGTGGCTCTCTATTATGCTTTCAAATAAATTAAACTTTGTTGTAATTCTGGCTTATCTGTTATAAAACTTTCTATCCAGATTTTTAATTCTTCTACCTCTTCAGGCAGTAACGTCATTAAGGCTTTCTTTAATTCTTTGCAGAATAGCAAGGTATCAAAACTAACCTTCTTAAGTACTGTTTTACTATACTCTAGCATTGACTTAGACATTTAGTGTTAGATTAATAGGTTTGTTGTTGTATAAAGGTAAACAGAAATGCGGGTCTAATATTGTATACAAAAAGTTAAAGTAATTAGTTACATGTTAAATTTTTATCGCATTGATAAGTATGCAATTTTGTAATTTCGAATTCATGAAGAATTTTCTTTTTTTAGCAGTTACCTTTTTGCTACTATCTGCCTGTAGTTCAAAGAAGTCTTTGATTTCAAAAACCTTTGACAAACAGTTGTCAGCTGCGTTTTATCAGAATCAGTTTACGGGTGTTTTGGTTATCGATGTCGAAACGAAAGACACCGTATATTCCAATAACAGCCATAAGTATTTCATACCTGCTAGTAACACAAAAATTTTCACACTTTTCGCAGCGCTTAAAATCTTGCCTGATCAGATACCCGCCTTAAAATATGTAGAAGCAAATGATACTCTATACTTTGAAGGTACTGCAGACCCATCGCTTTTGCATCCTTATATAAAAGACTCGACGGCTTTAATTTTTCTTAAAGATCATAGTAACCTAGTTTTTGTATCGAACAACTTTCAAGATGAAAAGTACGGACCAGGTTGGGCTTGGGACGATTACCAATGGTATTATTCTGCCGAGAAAAGTGCGCTACCCATAAATGGTAATGTGGTAATGTCTTATAAGAATCCGGAGCTAATCGTATCTCCTATTTATTTCAAGGACAGCGTTTTAGAATTGAGCAATACGAATAATAGAAATGAAAGTTCGAATAGGTTTTATTATCCGCCAACAAAAAAGGATACGTTAGAAACTCCGTTTATCACAAGTGACCAGACTACAAGGTCTATTTTAGAAAATTTACTTTCCAAAAAAATTGGGGCTGTTAAATCTATGCCGCCGAGTGAAAAACGAACAATATACGGTAGTATTTCCGATTCGCTTTATGTGCGTATGATGCACGAAAGCGATAATTTCATTGCTGAACAGCTTTTACTGGTAGCATCGGGAGTTCTAACAGACACTTTGAACGGGAAATTATCGAGAGATTTTATTTTAGAAAACGAATTGAAAGATTTAAAACAAGAACCTCGATGGGTCGATGGATCAGGACTCTCGCGATACAATTTGTTTACTCCGCAGAACATGGTCTCGGTTTTAGACCGACTATATACGTTGGTACCTAAAGAACGTTTATTTTCTATTTTCCCTGCCGGGGGTTTATCGGGTACTTTAAAAAATAGGTTTGCAGGAGATGAGAATCCTTATATCTATGCAAAATCTGGTAGCTTGAGTAATAACTACTGCCTTAGCGGATATTTGGTAGCAAAATCAGGTAAAGTATTGATTTTCAGTTTCATGAATAATCACTTTAAACAATCTACATCAGAAGAACGAAATAGACTTGAACAAATGCTTCAAACAGTTAGAGATACGTATTAACTATTGAACTTTCGTTGACACATGTGTAGCATATTTCTCTTTCAACATTTTAATTTTAGGGGAAATATGTGTTCTACAAAAAGGCTTCTCGGTATCGTTAAAATAGTAATTATGAAAACGTTCTTCGGAGGATTTAAACGCCCCAAATCGAATAATAGCTGTTATTAGCGGCGTCTCAAAATCTTGCTGTAAATCATTCAAAATTCCTTTTAACACAAGTAATTCATCCTGTTTAAAGAAATAAATTCCTGAACGGTACTTATTTCGCATAGAATGATTCACGGTACTTCTATGTGTGTCTAAATGAATAGCTACCAAATCTCTCAACTCTATAACTGCAGCATTATAGTGCACAATTACAGCCTCAGAAAAATTTGACTTATTTTCTTTTGGGGCAATAAAGCCTTGCTCTACCTTTTCAATACCATTAAGTGCCATAAACACAGCTTCTGTACACCAATGACAACCACCTCCGAATCCGACTTTAAAAATATTATCCATATTAGAAGAGTCGGTTATCAAACTTTAAACTAACGAATTCAACTTTGCATGTTGCAGTAATATAATGGTTTTGGCATCTTTGATTTCGCCGCTAGTTACCATCTTCATGGCGTCATTAAAATCTAACTCCAAAACCTCAATATTTTCGGTTTCATCATCTGCACCACCGCCATCACTGACTTTCATACTTTCATCATACTCGCCCACAAAAAGATATAATATCTCGGTTACCGAACCCGGCGACATATAGGTCTGAAATACCTTTTGTACATTTGTAATCTTATAACCTGTTTCTTCTTCGGTTTCTTTACGAACACAATCTGCTGGGTTATCACCATCTAAAAGTCCCGCACAAACTTCAATCATCATTCCGTCTTCATTACCATTTACATATGTAGGCATACGAAATTGTCTGGTAAGCACTACAGTCTTCTTTTTAGAGTTATACAATAAAATAGCTCCACCATTACCTCTATTGTAAGCTTCACGATTTTGAGTTTCCCATGTGCCATCAGGTTTTTGATACTTATAGGTGTATTTATTGAGTGTATACCAATTATCTGATAATAGTTTCTTTTCTACGTCTTTTATGCTTCCGTTTTTCAATGCCCTGTTTTTAATATAAGCTTATATAAATAGTTTAGTGAATTGTATACAAAAACAAATTCGGTAGTAAAGAATATTCCTTTATAACAAATTAATCGTTTATATAATACTAAGTAAAGCTATAAACTCCAGCGATAACCTACCTCAGACAAAGGCTTACAAGGTTCATATACACCAGGTATTGGGTCGTAGCTCAATATATTTTCTCCCATTTCTTGAGAGGTGAAATACGCCCAAATAGCTGTCGATTTCATGGATCTATAAAAACCTATCTCTTCTTGAGGTCCTACTGCGGTACCCCAAATTCCCAAAGCGAACTTTCCTGAGGTTTTTTCTTCTTCTTTTAAGATTTCGGTTTTATCTGATTCACTTAAACCATAGAATGCATTTCCGAATTTAGTGACACATTTTTCATTGAATGAAACAATTTCAGCCCTCATATATTCTTGTCCTTCTTTATCATAGCCTTCGGCAATAACCTTGTCTATAAAAATATCTGCTTTGACATCTAATGCACCAGGGGTATCAGTTCTAGGCAGGATTATATCTACCAAGCTTGATATTGTTTTAGCTTCATCTTCGGAAAAAAATTTTGGTTTCCAGGTTAGTCTAGGTTCAGATTTACATGATTCAAACAATGATAACATCGTAGGCATCAATATGGTTGCGCTGGCAAATAGCCCAGTTTTCTTTAATGCTTTTCTTCTATCCATAGCTTAGATATTTAATTTTTTAAGTTCAGAAACTGCAAAATCTGCTGCTCTTGCCGTAATTGCCATATAAGTTAAAGACGGGTTTACACAAGATGACGACGTCATACAAGCCCCATCGGTAACAAAAACATTTTTAGCTGCATGTACCTGATTGAATTCATTTAATACCGATGTTTTTGGATTACGTCCCATTCTGGCCGTACCCATTTCATGAACGCCATAGCCAGGTGGATGCTCATTATCAAACCCCAAAACATCTTTTACGCCTGCTTTTGTAAGCATTTCTATTGCATCTTCTTGAATTTGTTTGTTTAAAGCTTTTTCATTCTCTTTAAATTCGGCATCGATGGTTAATGTTGGTTGCCCCCATTTATCTAAAACCTCTGTATTTAAAGTAATCTGATTATCATGATACGGCAAACATTCTGCAAAGCCAGTAATGAACATTTCCCAACCGCCCGGTTTAAGAATACTATCTTTATAATCTGCACCAAAGGCTTCTATATTAGCTGCATTTCCTCCTCTATATGCGCCACCTTGATAACCGAAACCGCGAACAAATTTATCTGATTTACTTTGTTCGTCTATATTCACATATCTAGGAATGTAAATTCCGTTTGGTCTCCTTCCTTTATAGTACTTATCATCAAAACCTTCTACTTTGCCTATGGCACCTACTCTGTAGGTATGGTCCATAAGATTGTGACCCAACTCACCACTATCATTCCCTAATCCATTTTCAAAACGGTTAGATTTAGAGTTCATAAGAATTTGAGTGGTACTTAATGTCGATGCATTGACAAATATAATTTTAGCTGAATAGTCAATAGCCTCATTGGTTTCTGCATCTATAATGCGCACTCCGGTTGCCTTTCCTTTGGTATCATCATAAATTAATGACTGTACAATAGAATAGGGTCTAATTGTTAAATTACCAGTTGCATTTGCTGGTGGTAAAGTAACAGCGTTACTACTAAAATATGCCCCATAAGGGCAGCCTCTACTACATCTATTTCTATTTTGGCATTGTCCCCTACCATTATGAGGTTGGGTAAGATGTGCGACCCTACCAATGGTCATATTTCTGCCTTTAAACTGTTCTTCAATTCTGCTCTTAACGTGTTTCTCTACACAATTCAATTCCATAGGAGGAAGAAAATGGCTGTCTGGTAATTGAGGTAGACCCAGTGCTTCTCCACTAATTCCTGCAAATTTTTCAACATAGGTATACCAAGGCTCTATGTCTTTGTATCGAATGGGCCAATCTACTCCAAAACCATCTTTGGCATTTGCTTCAAAATCTAAATCGCTCCATCTGTAGGTTTGCTTTCCCCACAAAAGGGACTTACCTCCCATTTGGTGACCTCGTAACCATAAGAAAGGTTTCTTTTCTGTATACGGGTTTGCTTTATCATCTGCCCAAAAGTGTTCGGTATCTTTACCAACCCAACCTGAGCGAATGTTCTTGTAATGTTTCTCTTTTTCTTCAGGTGTGAGTCCGCCCCTAAGCTCCATATCCCAAGGGTCTAAATTCATGGTTGGATAATCGACTACATGTTCTACAATTGGACCGCGCTCCAATACCAAAGTCTTTAAGCCTTTTTCACAAAGTTCTTTTGCTGCCCATCCACCACTAATTCCAGAGCCAATTACTATGGCATCGTAAGTGACCTCTTTCTTAGCATCTATATTAAAATTTGCCATTAAAAATATTACGTTAGTTTGTACTCTAAAGTATGAAAAGACATTAACAATTCAATAAAACTATATGAATATTGAGATATTAGCAATCTATTTGATAATAACTAAAAATAATTCACTCTTGTTTTTTGTTGGAATGGTAGCCCTTTAGCCAGTAGATTTTTAAAATCTCTCAAATTTTTTTAATGCCGAAAGCCTTTTCGTTAAAAATTAGTAAATCACATTCCATAATCATTGATAGCTTCAAAATAGATATTCAAAAAAAGTATTTCCAATTAAAATGATTAGCCACTTTCTTTTGAAAGCAAACATTAATATCAGTATGTTTTTAATATATTATACACCCCTATAAGACTATAATACTACTGAAGAAAATTATAAATTACTACGAATGGCTTTTATCAAAAACGCTATTGAAAATAGCACTTTCGAAGCTTCCCTTGCTAATATGAACCACTATTTTTAAACAGAACTATTTCTTCCATAAAAAAAGGTGATACCAATGCGGAAGTTGAAGTAGTCGTTAAGGTTGGAAATATTGATGTTATAGTCACCAAAAAACGGAAGCCATACCATCATTTAAGTGATTTTACCAACTTAGGATTAGACCCTAAAAACGCTGATATTGTTGTCGTAAAAATAGGCTACTTAGTACCCGAATTGTACGAAATGCGTGGCGATTGGACCATGGCGCTTACTCCCGGCGGAGTGGATCAAGACCTTAATCGTTTGGGGTATGAAAGAATTAAAAGACCAATGTTTCCTTTGGATAGTTTAATGACACAGCCAGATTTAACACCAAGGTGGATTCCTGCAGCGGACGCTGAATAATTAAACTGTAATCGCTTTATTTAAATAACGCCTAAAGGGTAGCATTTCTTTATAGGCGTTAATTAACTCATCATCAAAAGAAGCCTTGTTGGTTTCCTTTGTGGAAAACTCTTGGAATACGGCAAAAGTCTTATTTTTGAGTAATTCTATATGTTTATGATCTTTATCAAAACCTTTAGGTGCGTTGGTTAATTTGGCATCTTCGTATAGATTACCGAAACGAGTTTTGAAAGATTTTTTGTTCAATATTTTGACCAAGTCCTCACCGTCGTAATCAATAGCATCACGAACGCTTCGTAATACTTTTGGTTCTGGTCGCCATAATCCGCCAGCAAAAATGCAACGTTCAATTCCCAACTCAAAATAGAAATCTGCAGTCTTTGGCTTCTTGTCAAATCCCGCTCCGAAATGGTCTTTGTACACCGGTTTATTCGGGTGAAACATTAGGTTATTATTAATACGATTAATTCCCTTTTTACCGGGAGTATCATAGTATTCATTATCAATAGCAGATAATCTACTATTCATACTATTTAACCAATCTATATATTCGTCGCGTACTTGTTTGTACCATTTACGATTGGCATCCATCCATTCTTTAGAATTGTTTTTCTGTAATTCTTTAAGGAATTCTATTTGGTTTTTGAAACTCATTTTTTTCAAGTTCAAACTCAAGTTTCAAGTTCAAATACAAAATGTTTTATGCTTTTTTGAATTTGAACTTGCCCCTTGAACTTGAGTTATATTTTATTTTTAAAATCGATTATCTCCTCCAACAATATCACCAAGTGTACCTAGAATACTACCTTCTCCTTTATCTTTTCCTCCTCTTGGTATCGATGCTAGAACTCTACCTGCTAATCTGCTAAATGGTAAAGACTGAATGTATACAGTACCTGGTCCGCGAAGGGTTGCGAAAAATAATCCTTCTCCGCCGAAAACAGTATTTCTAATTCCGCCAACGAATTCAATATCGTAATCTACATCTTTAGTAAAACCAACGATACAACCAGTATCTACTTTTAGCACTTCACCTGGACCTAATGTTTTTTTAGCCAACGTTCCGCCGGCATGAATAAAAGTCATACCATCACCTTCTAATTTTTGCATGATAAATCCTTCACCACCAAAGAGTCCGCGACCTAATTTCTTTGAAAACTCAATACCTACTGAAACCCCTTGAGCTGCACATAAAAAGGCATCTTTCTGGCAGATAAAACGACCACCCATTTCAGAAAGGTCAATTGGTAGAATTTTACCAGGATATGGAGAAGCAAAACTCACTTTCTTTTTACCCTGACCAATATTTAAAAAAGCAGTCATGAATAAGCTTTCGCCTGTCAACATTCTTTTCCCCGCAGAGAAAATTTTACCTAAAACACTATTATCTTGATTACTACCATCGCCAAAAATGGTGTTCATTTTAATATCCGTTTCCATCATCATAAAGCTACCTGCTTCTGCTACCACTGCTTCTTGGGGGTCTAGCTCAATTTCAACATATTGCATTTCTTCTCCAAAAATCTCGTAGTCTATTTCGTGTGCGTTCATTTGTATTTTGTTTTTGATTGATGCTTATTAGTTGGTACCTGAAGTACTTTTGTTACAACAAAGTCTAATTATTTTGAAAGAGATTTCAAAAACTGTGTGGCCTTTTGTGAACCAATAAGGTATTTATTGCCATTATTGAGTGTAATTGCAAGTCCATCTTTTCCTTTTACATTATAAACAGTACCATACTTTTTAGTTTTTCTGATTCCATAGCCTACAAAATCATAATCTGTAATTCGATAGTCCACAACATCACTCAAACGAATCACTTTTTTAAAAAATAACAGATGATTAATTCTTAATTCATTGTTTGATATGACAATCTTAAGTTTAGAGAATGCCAAAAATAAAATGGTAAGTATGTAAATTACTACGAATATAAATTGAACCATAGAAATTCTACCCGATATCCATGATATGCTTGCATTACCTGAATCATCGGGAGTATAACCGCCAAATACATATAGAATACTACCTACAATATTAAAAGCTGCTATAATTACTGGCGCAAGTATAATCAACCACAACCACCATTGGGTAAATTTCTGAGTTTCCTTAAACCGTATTTTTTCTTTCATACTATTTAGAACTTACCTCTTCAACCTCAACGTCCACTCAAACTTAAAGGTACTTACCACTACTCCATCAGTATTTACTCCGACAGATTTCATCCAAACGGTTTGTCCTTCTCCAGTGGCAATAGTTTTATCCAAAGCTTCTTTTATTAAGTGTCCATCTTCACATGTAAATGTAATTCTACCTGTGGCTTTCTTTGAAAAATTAGCGGTGTTATTCGCTACCAACATCGAAATTTTCTTACCTGATGCTTCGATTTGATCTATCATTAAAGCCCCTGTCGTCAATTCTGCTGCCATACCTTGTACTGCCCAAAACATAGAATTAAACGGATTCTGATTGAACCATCTATGCTTTACCGTTACTATTGAACGGTTTTTATCTAACTCTCTTAAACGTACCCCGCACCACCATGCCGACGGTAGTTTGAAAAATGAGAACATGTTGATTTTACTAGCTGTTACCGCCATATTACCTTATAATTTTTATAAAAATAGCCATTATAAACAGCATACTCAAATGTTAATATATTGTTAAATATTAGTACTATGCGTTACATAGTACCTTTTTTTAGCCATATATTTGCATAGAAAGTTAATAGGTAATCAAAGTAATTGGCTTTTGCATAGTATTAAATTCAATCATCATCACCAACGAATCAATCATGACAGAATCAGTAACAAAACACGAAAGAAACCTCTCTGCATTAATACATGCAAGTACGTTCTCTAAATTCTTTTTTCCGTTCGGGAACTTCATCATTCCTCTAGTATTATGGACTGCCAATAAAAAGGAATATGAATTTGTGGATCATAATGGTAAACAAGCACTGAATTTTCAAATTAGTATACTCCTCTACTCTATTCTTGTAGGTATGGTTAGTATTCCTTTTTTCTTAGGCGGGTTTCTTCCTAATATTTTTGACTTTGACCATTTTAGCTTTTCAAATATTCACAGTTTCAATAACATCAATTTTAATTTTGATTCTGACGACTTTTTTGGTCCGTGGATGATTCCCGTTGCATTACTTGGTCTAGCACAATCAGCCTTATTTATTATCAATATCGTGTATACCATTTTAGCTACCATAAAAACAAATGAAGGTGAAGTTTTTGAATATCCTTTCACTATAAAATTTATAAAATAGAATCATCAGTTTACTTTAAATCAGGGTATTCATCACACCCGTAGGAGTTTATTTATCAATCAAAAATCAATCAGGATGTTTATTCATCGAACAAAAAACGAACAGTTAATCTATGCAGACAACAGAAACAAAGGAGCAATCCCCTCCGAAAGCGGGACTGCATAAAAAGCAAAAAGAGATTATGAATGTAGAAAATACAAAAGCGCAAATGCGTAAAGGGGTTTTGGAGTATTGCATCCTATCCATTTTAAATGGGCATGATAAATATGCTTCTGAAATCCTAGAAACGCTTAAAGATGCTAAAATGCTTGTAGTGGAAGGTACTATATATCCGCTACTGACCAGATTAAAGAATGCAGGACTTCTAAACTACCGTTGGGAAGAATCTACTTCTGGACCGCCACGTAAATACTATACCCTAACCGAGACCGGTAAACTTTTTCTTAAAGAATTAGATACCACTTGGGACGAATTAAGAAAAGCCACCAACCTGGTAACCAACTCTAAAAACAGCTAATCATGAACAAAACAGTAAATATAAATTTAGCAAACATGCTTTTCCATATAGACGAAGAGGCATACAACATAATGCGCAGGTATTTAGAATCTGTAAAACGTTCTTTTGCCAATACACCTGGCAGCGATGAGATTATTGCCGATATAGAAGCTCGTATAGCCGAACTTTTTCATGATAAATTAGAGAATGATAGACAGGTAATTACGCAAAAAGAGGTCGATCAAGTTATTGCCATTATGGGGCAACCCGAAGATTATATGGTCGATGAAGACATCTTTGAAGATGAGCCTAGAGCCAAAACTTCTTCTTCGACTAAAGAAAGAGTAAAAAAATTATATAGAGATACCGAGAAGAAATATGTTGCCGGTGTTTCTTCTGGTTTAGCGCATTACTTCGGTATTGATCCGCTGTGGATTCGCTTACTCTGGATTTTCTTGACCATTTTCACTTGGGGCGGATTCATCTTTATCTACGGTTTACTTTGGATCCTTATTCCTGAAGCGAAAACTACTGCTCAAAAACTAGATATGAGCGGCGAGACAGTAAACATCAGCAATATTGAGCGTAAAGTTAAAGAGGGTTTTGATGACGTAGCGGATCGTGTAAAAAGTGTTGACTATGAAAAAGTAGGCAATACCGTCAAAAAAGGAGGCAAAACAATTTTTGACACCTTTGGTGATATTGTAATGTTCCTTTTTAAAATCTTTGGTAAATTCATTGGTATTCTTTTAGTTATTATTGGTGCCGCTACATTGATAGGTCTCTTTATAGGTATGATAACCGTAGGTATATTAGACTTTATTAAGATTCCAGGGTTTGATTTTTACAGTGTAGTAAATTCCACAGATTTGCCAATATGGGTAATATCGTTACTTGGATTTTTAGCCATCGGTATTCCGTTTTTCTTCTTAATGTACTTAGGATTAAAAATATTGGTAAACAACCTGAAGTCTATTGGTAGCATTGCTAAATTCTCTTTATTAGGTTTATGGCTGATCTCCATTATATGTTTGGTGGTTTTTGGTATTAGAGAAGCTGCAGCACATGCATACACAGGTAGTACTTCTGTAGAAAATGAAATAACTTCTATTATGCCTTCAGACACTTTAAATATTAGGTTAGTATCTACAGATGAGTACGATTATGAAAAGGATATGCACATGGGCGATACCTTTATTTCTTATGATGAAGCCGGTAATAAGGTTTTAGTTTCTGATGATGTTAGATTCCGTATTCGTAAGTCGCAAGACACTATAGTTCGTGTTCAAATCAGAAAAGAGGCTGACGGACCATCGAATAAAGAGGCAAAAGATATTGCTAGCCAAATTATCTATGAATATGAGGTAAATGGGACTACTATCTCTTTTGATGACTTTTTGACCACACAGGGACCTAAGTTTAAAGATCAAGAGGTACGTGTTAATATATTCTTGCCAGTAGGTACCATTTTAACTTATGACCAGACTAATTCTAGAGATTGGATTACGACTGTTAATACCGATAGAGATGTTGAAGGTTTAGAAGGATACATTTGGAAGATGACCGAAAGCGGTGAGCTGGAATGTCAAGACTGTCCTGAATTTATTGAAATGGAAGATGAAGATGATACGGGTTCTAATCGCATCAATATCAACGAAAATGGCATCGATATCAATATCAATGATAATGGCGATAAAGGAAAAATCATTATCAACGAAAACGGAATTGACATTGATGTTAATGATAACGGAGAATCGTTTAAAATGAAGTTAGATGAGAATGGTGTAAAAGTCAATACCAACGATAGTATCAACTAATTACAGTTCAGACATCTTAAACAACAGTTCAGTATTTATAAATAGAAAAGGAGTTAAAAAACAATCATTTTTACATCATCATAAAACAATAATCAATCAAAAAACGAACAATCATGACAACATTAGTAAGAATAACAGTAGCACTTGTTTTAGCCCTAATACTTTCATCTTGTGGCTTTGATATCAACTTCGGAGATTTTGGATCTGGCGAAAAAGGTAACGGCGTAGTCGTTGAAGAAACTAGAGAGATTACCGGTGAATTTACAGAAGTATCAGCTTCTGAAGGTTTAGAAGTTTTTGTTACACAAGGTTCAGACTTTGATATTGCCGTTGAAGCAGATGAAAATATCATTGACCTAATTGGAACAGATATTAAAAACGGGAAATTAAAAATTCACTGCATAGAAAACATTGGTCGCTCTACTAAAAAGATATATGTAACAATGCCTACAGTTACCGGTATATATGCTTCTAGCGGTTCTCATCTAACTACTGAAAATAAAATTCAGTCAGATAAATTAGAGGTAGATGCAAGTAGCGGTGCAATTATCAATGCTAACGTTCACGCTACCAATATAGATATCGATGCAAGTAGCGGTGCAAACATTACTTTAGAAGGCGTTGCCAAAGAAGTTTATGTTGATGCCAGTAGCGGTGCAAATATTAAAGCGAATGACTTAACTACTTTAGTAGCTACTGCAGATGCCAGTAGTGGTGCAAATATAAGTATCGATGTTACCAATGATTTAACCGCAGAGGCTTCTAGTGGTGGTAATATATCTTACAAAGGTGATCCATCGGTACAGAAGAACAAATCGGTTTCTGGTAGCGTGCACAAATATTAAAAATCACATCAATCAATTCAACTTTAAAACCCACTGAAATATCAGTGGGTTTTCATTTTTTAGTCTATACCTAATCTGTATATTAGTGGTATGCAAGTACACTTAAAAAAATATACATTACCATTAAAGCACACCTTTAGCATCTCAAGAGAATCTCATGATTTTCAAGATACTATGATTGCTTCTTTGACTTTAAATGGTAAAACGGGTTATGGCGAGGCTACCTCTAATCCGTATTATAAAATAACTACACAGAGCATGATGGATGAAATCAACGCCATAACCTCTGAAATTGAACCTTTTGAATTCACAACGCCTGAAATTTTCCATGCTTTTTTAGTAGGTAAAGGCTTATCTAATTTTGCTATTTGTGCTTTAGATTTGGCTGCGCATGATCTTTACGGAAAATTATTAGGCAAACCTTTATACGAAATTTGGGGTACAAGCATCGAAAATTACCCAACAACCAATTATACAATAGGTATTGCATCTGTAGATGTTATGTTAGCCAAAATGCAAGAAATGCCGTGGCCTATCTATAAAATTAAATTAGGCACTAGCGATGATGTTGCTATTGTTCGTGAATTAAGAAAACATACAGATGCCATTTTTAGAATTGATGCGAATTGTGCTTGGACTGCAACAGAAACGATACATAATGCACCGCTTTTAAAAGAATTGGGAGTTGAATTTTTAGAACAACCATTGAAAGCTGATGATTGGTCTGGTATGGAAGAAGTCATGCACCATAGCGTGCTACCCGTAATTGCCGATGAAAGTTGTATTGTTGAAAGTGATGTTGAAAAATGTGCACTTCATTTTAGTGGCATAAATATCAAGTTGACCAAGTGCGGCGGACTCACCCCTGCACTACGAATGATAAAAAAGGCTAAAGAATTAGGTATTAGTGTAATGGTTGGTTGTATGACAGAATCTACAGTAGGTATTTCTGCTATTGCGCAATTAATTCCGCAATTAGATTATGTGGATATGGATGGCGCTTTGCTATTAAAAAGTGATATTGCAACGGGAGTTCATATTGAACCTGACGGGAAGGTTATCTTCCCTAAACTAGCCGGTAGCGGTGTTCAACTATTAGATTGATGTTTAGTATTGATGAATTTCCCGATAGAACTATTGCAATTAACGGTAAGGAATACCTATATTTTGGTGGCACCTCATATTTAGGGTTACAAACTGATGCCGAGTTTCAGTCGCTGTTCATCAATAACATTAAAAAGTACGGTACCGGGTATAGCGCTTCTCGAAAATCAAATATTAGAATATCAATTTTTGATGAAGTAGACGCCCATCTAGCTGAAATGATTGGTAGTAAAGCTTGTGTGACCATGTCTTCTGGTTATCTCGCTGGTCAGTTGGTGTGCAACTATTTTAGCCGACCCGATTATCAATTGTATTATGCACCACATACGCATTCTGCCTTATTTAGAGATCAACAAGAAATATTTCTAAGCTGGAAGGAGCTTGAAAATGCTATCAGCCAGAATTCTAACAAAACACCTGTACTCTTTTTAGATAGTATCGATTTTCACGGCGAAAATTTTCCTGATTATAACTTTCTTAAAAATCTACCATTGAAAGATATAATTCTAGTTGTAGATGATTCACACGGAATAGGAATTACTGGAGAAAATGGTGGTGGCAGCTATAGATTTCTAAAATCATTATCACCGAAAGAACTTTTGGTTTCTTGCTCTTTAGGAAAAGGGTTTGGCATTCAAGCTGGAGCAATTTTCAGCAGTAATAATATGATTAATACGCTAAAAAATACGCAGTTTTTTGGCGGTGCTAGTCCTGCTACACCTGCTGCTTTAGCAACCTTAAAAAAGTCTAGTTCGCTTATAGCAAATAAAAGAATGCAATTGGCAGTAAATATAGATCTGTTCTTGAGAAACATATCAAATAGGTCTCTTTTTGTCTTTGCTGAAGGGCATCCGACCTTTAATTTTAAAAATGAAATTCTTGCCACTTATCTGGAAGAAAATGGTATTATAGTTACCAATTTCAGATATCCTACAGAAAATGATTCCCTTATGAGTCGTATAGTTTTAAGCTCTTCTCACACTAATGAAGACATTTTAAAGCTTTGCAATATTCTTAACTCCTTCTCAAGAAAATCATAGTCACATTGTAAATATCTAATTTTCATTATGTTATTCGCAATTATAGAGTTTATTTTTTGTTAAATTCTAATATTTAATTCGTATCTTTTTACTACAAATTCAACTCTTTTATTAACTAACATCTTACCACTATGAAAAAATTTATAGGATTGGTATTGTTGATGCTCATATTAGTATCAGCTGCCTCAACAAATTCCATCAACGAAAATTACATGCATACCATTCAAGGTACTTGGGAACTCGAAAGCTTTTATAATTATGACGGTCAGGAAGTCATTGATACCATACCAACTGCCGATGGATATCGACAGGTTAAAATGTACTACAATGGTAAAATTATGTGGAGCAGATATGTACCGGTTGACAAAATTGGTAGATTCGGTTACGGCACTTATTCTATTACCGACGACAGGCTAATGGAAACGTTAGAATATGGTGATAATGAAATGATCCAAGCTATGGATACCATGCGTATTTTTACTTTTGAACTGCAACTTGGCGATGACAAATTCAGTCAGATAAGCTTAGACGAAGAAGGTAATAGAACCTTCTCTGAAAACTACATTAGAATAGATTAACCCAACATATTCAACAAAAAAAGAGCCCATTCTAATGAATGGGCTCTTTTGTATTTTATACTATAGTATTAGTACTTATCTGCAATTGCTTCTTCAACAGAACCAATTGATGCCAGGTAACGTTCAGCGTCCAATGCAGCCATACAACCTGATCCCGCCGCGGTAACTGCCTGTCTGTACTCTTTATCTTGAGCATCTCCACTAGCGAAGACACCTGGTAAATTAGTTTTGGTAGATTTTCCTTTTGTAATTAGGTAACCCGTTTTGTCCATATCTAATTGACCCTTGAATATATCGGTATTTGGTTTGTGACCAATCGCAATAAATATACCGGTGATAGCAATTTCTTCCTTCTCACCTGTTTGGTTATTTACCATACGTAAACCTTCTACAACTTGGTCACCCAAAACTTCATCTACTTCGGTATTGTAACGTACTTCAATATTTTTAAGGCTGTGAACTCTATGTTGCATTGCTTTCGACGCTCTCATTTCGTCTTTACGAACCAACATGGTCACTTTATTACAAATATTAGCCAAATACGATGCTTCTTCTGCTGCCGTATCACCTGCACCAACGATTGCTACATCTTGTCCTTTATAGAAAAAACCATCACAAACCGCACAAGCAGATACTCCGCCGCCACGTAAACGTTGCTCACTAGGTATATTCAAATATTTAGCGGTAGCACCTGTAGAAATAATAATAGTTTCGGCTTCTATTTGCTTTTCACCATCGGCAACTACTTTATGAATACCTCCTTTTTCTTTTGAAAACTCAACCGATGTAATCATACCAATTCTAACTTCGGTACCAAAACGTTCAGCTTGTTGTTGTAATTGTACCATCATCGTAGGGCCATCGATACCTTCTGGGTATCCTGGAAAGTTATCTACTTCAGTCGTGGTGGTCAATTGACCCCCTGGCTCCATACCTGTATACATCACAGGTTTTAAATCAGCACGGGCAGCATAAATTGCCGCTGTATACCCTGCAGGACCAGATCCTATAATCAATGTTTTTACACGTTCTATTTTATCAGACATATCAAGTGGTTCTATTAAATTCTCTACAACAAAAGTAGGTTTTTGAGCTAAAAACTTACAATATAGTTATCAAAAGTTTTTATACGATAATTAGCAATGAAGATAACTATTTAGTAATTTTCGTCAGTTTTTCTAACTATTAGTTTGTAATTAAATGAAGAAAAATGAACTTTCCCCCATTCTTTACGTATGTATATTAGAACTTATATCATTATTGAATGAAAACCTTTAAATGTGCTATAATAGAAGATTCTAACACTCAAAGAAAACTTCTTGAGCAAATAATTGACAAAAATAAAAACTTAACACTATTGCATTCTTCAAGCGCAAGTACCGAAAGCTTGTCAGAGGTCAATGCTTTGAAATTAGATTTTTTATTTCTTGATATTGAAATGCCCGTCATGAACGGATTCGAATTTTTAGCCGGACTGACAATTCATCCGCAAGTTATTATCACTAGTAAAGAGCAGAAATATGCCCTTGAGGCTTTTGAATTCAATGTCACCGATTTTCTATTAAAACCCTTTAGCACTGCTCGTTTCGATTCTGCCATTAGTAAGGCTATTGACAAGATAAAATCTGTAAAAATTAAGCAACCGGAGAGCAAATTAGTGGTAAAACACAACCTAAAACAGGTGGAGCTTAATGTGCATGGAATTTTATTTGTCGAAGCTTTGGGCGATTATGTAAAAGTGGTGACCGAAGAACGTAACTATATAATTCTCTCTACCATGAATGCTTTTAATAAAAGACTTGGATCAGAGAATTTTATTCGAATTCATAAATCGTACATCATTAATTTAAAAATGGTGGAACGCTACAATCATGAATTCATTGAAATAAAGAACAAGAAAATTCCTATCAGCCGAGCTAAAATAGTTGAATTGGATCGACTTCTAAATTGTATCGAATAGTAGATATTCTTTATTCCTTAGTTAACATATCTACAGTTGCTACCGTTCTAAACCCAGTATGTTCCAAAGAAGAATCCATACTAGAGCCCATTCTTGCAGACACACGGTAACTAGCACAATACGATGCACTACATAAAAAAGAACCGCCTTTAATTACACGTTCTTTTGCTAGTGGATTATTTGATGTAAACGGAGCTTCTGCTCCCGTAGGATTTATTAAAGCCGTATTTCTATCCTTTATCTCTTTATAGTAATTGGTGTTATACCAATCGCTTGTCCATTCCCAAACATTGCCCGCCATATCGTATAGCCCATATGCATTTGGAGGGTATGATTTTACAGGAGCACGTAACTCGAACCCGTCAGCTATTGTATTCTCTACCGGAAATTCACCTTCCCAGGTATTTGCTTTTTCCTTTAAAATAGATTTGTCATCTCCCCAATTATAAATAGTACCGTAAGAACCTGCTCTTGATGCCAGCTCCCACTCTGCCTCTGTTGGCAAACGTCTATTTGCCCAGTCGCAATATGCCAACGCATCTTCATATGATACTTGCACTACCGGGTAATTGTCTTTGCCTCTAATATTACTTTTTGGTCCGTTTGGGTGTTTCCAATCCGCACCTATCGTCCAGTTCCACCACTGGGAAAAGTCATATAGATTAGGGACTGTTGATTTTGCTTTTTTAAACGTCAACGATCCTGGTTGTAATATAGAATCGTGTGGTTTTTCGGTACCTGGTGGCACTTGCTTTTTCAGTTCTTCCCAATCTATTCCCTTTTCGGCAACCGTTACATAGCCTGTAGCTTTTACAAATGCTGCAAATTGGGCATTGGTTACTTCTGTAGCATCCATAAAAAAACCATCGACAGTAACATCGATTGCTGGTTTTTCATGTTTCATTGCCATTTTATCAGAATTTACGGCTCCTTGTTTAAAATTTGCACCAGAAACCCAAACCATACCATCGGGCACAGCTACTCCTTTAGGTTTTTCGCTTAGTAAAGTATTTTCGACTACCTGTGCGGTTTCTTCAACCTTCGCTGCAACTTTTTCTTGGGCTTTGTTTTCTTTGGGTTCTGACTTACAATTTACCATTCCTAACAACAATAAACCTAACCCTAAAACGTGTACACTTTTATTCATGGCTTAAATATACTTTCTACGTTTTAATTCGTCTCTAAATAATTCGATTTTAACGAATAGGACTAATTACATACTGAAATGAAAGATTGCTTGGTTGTATCTGATATTTCTCCATCGGTAGTAACCCCCAGCTATTATCTCCACCAACACCCATTTGACTATGGTCTATATTGATATTTATTAAATCTCTTGTAGGTATATCGTAAGTGTGCTGCTGTCTTTTCTGCATGCCTTCATCAAAATCTGAATTCAACTGATGATGCGCACTGAAAGAGAATAATTCTGGAGCTGTAATTTTTATTCCTTTTCCTTCCTTATTTTCAAATGACAAGGTTCTGATATCTGTTCTGTTTCCATTCTCTTGCGGACGAATATATTTGAAATACAAATCGGAAACATTAGCATCATACACACCAACCAAAGCAGACGTATTACGATCTAAATAATTTTCGTGTTCTCCTCTACCGTACCATTCTACTTGATCGTAGCTGTTATCAATGATTAGATTATTACCGAATCTTGGCATAATCGGCAAATCGCTGCTAATTCCTTTTAACTCGGTGCTTACTAATATTTCGCCCTTAGTATTTATAGTATAGGTTACATTTACTTGACCATTTACAGAAGGTAATTCGTAATCTGCACTCAGCTTTAAATCTTTTCTAATTTTAAACGGATTAGCGGTTAGCTTTACTGCATCTATAATTTTCTTCCCTTCATTTGAGTTCACTTCTAAACTCATGATATTTTGGGTGTCGGTAGCTTCTTTCCATTTCTTTAAAAGTTTAGGCATGTTGTAGCCATAATCATTATCATTTGGTGCTCTCCAGAAATTTACCTTGGGTCCTTTTTGTAACAGATTCCCTTGTCCGTAATCTATAGATGATAAGGTACCGTCTTTACTGTTGAACCCAATCTCAAATCCGTTACCTTTTACAATAATGGTTTCATCAATTTTAGTCACCTTCAAACCTTCTATATTTTCATCAAAAACAGATGGATTAAATTCTGTTAACTGAAACTGCTCATAAGCCAATAAATAATTTGCTGGTATTAAGGCACTTTCATTTTTTGTAGTCATATATACATTCAAATGATATTCAGAAGCTGCATTTGCCAGTGCTGGCAAGTCTATTTGAACTTCTTTAGTTTCATAGGGAGCAATATCGACATCTGCCAAATTACCTTTCCCTACTTCTACTCCATTTTCTAACAATCTCCAGGAAAAAGCATATTTAGATAAGTTGGTGAAATCATACATATTTTTTAAACTGATTTTTCCAGATTTCGGATTCTCAGCCCTAAACTTCACATATTGATACACCTTCTTTACTTCATATAAAGCCGGATGCGCAGAACGATCGGGATCTACTAATCCGTTCAAGCAGAAGTTATTATCATTCTGTAATTCTGCTCCGCCTAAATCACCACCAAAAGCATAAAACTCAACACCTTCTTCATTGGTGGCTTTTAAACCTTGATCTACCCAATCCCAAATAAAACCACCTTGTAATACATCATACTTTTCAATGGCATCCCAATACTCTTGTAAATTACCTACACTATTCCCCATCGCATGTGCATATTCGCACTGAATCAAAGGTCTCTTCGGATTATTCTCTGCATAGGCAATAGTTTGGTCAACCCTTGCATACATAGGCGCCTGAATATCTGTATTCGAGAAGTTAGTTGCACCTTCATACTGCACTGGTCTAGTAGTATCATGAGCTTTCAACCAGTCATAGGTATCAAATAGGTTTTGACCATTACCGGCTTCATTTCCTAATGACCAGGTAACAATAGAGGTGTAATTTTTATCGCGCTCAAACATACGAATCGTTCTGTCTAAATGCATTTCTCTCCACTCTGGGCGATATGCTGGGTGAATTGCAATTGCTTCTTCATCGCCATCTAAACCTTGGTTAGTGGCTCCCATACCATGAATTTCAATGTTGGCTTCATCAACTACATAAAACCCATACTTATCTGCCATTCTATAGAAAAACTCATTTTTAGGGTAGTGACTACAACGAATGGAATTGATATTATTCTGCTTCATTACCTCCATATCTTTTAAGGTAATTTCTTCGCTAATAACGTGACCGGTTACTTCGTCATGATCATGCAGGTTTACGCCTTTTATTAAAACGGACATACCGTTTACCAAAAACTGATTGTTCTTAATTTCGATTTTTCTGAATCCTATTTTAGAACTGATCGCTTCGTTAGTATTTCCCTTTTTATCCTTGAGCGTAAAAAGTAGCGTATATAAATTCGGCTTTTCAGCATTCCATGTCTTTACATTAGGAATCTCCTGAGCAAATTTTACCGTAGTTGTGCCTTCAACTACATCTAATTTTTGGTCTACTTTAAATATTTCCTTAGCACCATCTAATAAAGTAACTTCTACTTGAGCATCTTTTTGTTTCTTGCCCGTATTCGCCAGTTTTAAATTTAAACTGAATTTACCGTTAGTATAGGTGTCATCTAAATCTGCCACCACAGTGTAATCTTTTATAGTCGCTTTATTCGTCGCATACAAATACACATCTCTGTCTATACCGCTTAAACGCCAAAAATCTTGATCTTCTAAATAGCTGGCATCTGACCAACGTAATACCTGTACCGACAAATCATTTTTGCCTGCTTTTAGATATTTAGAAATATTGAATTCTGCAGGTGTTTTACTGCCTTCGCTATAGCCAACCATTTGTCCGTTCATATACACATACATAGCACCGCTTACACCGCCAAAATGCAAATACACTTCTTTCCCATTCCAGCTTTCAGGAGTTTCAAAACTGCGCTTATAGCTACCTACGGAGTTGATATCGTGGGGAATAAATGGTGGATTCTTAGGGAAAGGATACACCACGTTTGTATAAATTGGTGTGCCATGACCTTTTAGTTCCCAGTTAGATGGTACCGTAATTTTATCCCAACCTGAGGTATCGAAACCTGCATTAAAAAAAGTAGTTGGGCGTTCTGGTACGCTTGCGGCATAATTAAAACCCCACTCCCCATTTAAAGACTGATAGAATGATGAATTCTCCCAACTTTCATTCGCTAAAGCCGACGTTGCATTTTCATAACGATATAAAGATGCCGTAGGATATTCACGATTTATTTGAAAAATTTCAGGATTCTCCCACTCCGGATTTTTCCATTTTGGTGCTTGTGCAGATGCAAATGCGGTGAATAAAAATATGCCGAGTACGCAAATTTTAATACAGTTTTTCATGTTCTAGTTGTTCAAGTGTGTTAATTACAATCTATACGAATTCACTATTAATAAAATGATTTCGCATTCTAGATATTTTAATTTATGGAAATTCACATTTTGCTACCCGAATATTTCAGATACTATCAAATATTCCATCCTTGCAAAATACAACTAAACTTGCGAATTTGAAAAGGATACTATGTTGTAGACATTATAAAACAATGAGGTAGCGCATGCCATAATCTTAATGGCTTAATAATCCGTTTTCTAGCAGTGGAATTTGAAAACGTTCTGTTTCTGGTTTGGTGTGTTCTTTTTTGAATATTTCTGCCGCCTTTTCTAAAATCTCAGGATGATCTAAAGCTATATTATTCTTTTCTGTTGGGTCGTTCTTTAAATTATAAAGCTCTAATGTTGGCTGCTCGTCATCTTTTAAATGCTGACGAACTACTTTCCAATCGCCCATTCTAATAGCTATTTGTCCGCCATATTCGGGGAATTCCCAATACATAAACTCATGTTGTATTTGCTTGTCTTCCGCTAATAATGTGGGCAAAAAGCTAATTCCGTCAGTGTCTACTGGTTTTTCTATTTCAAGGATATCAGCAACAGTTGCCAGCATATCATAATGTGCAGAGGCATGGTCGCTTTTAGTATCCGGCTTTATTTTGCCTGGCCAGGTAAAAAATGTAGGCACTCTAATTCCGCCTTCATACACAAATCCTTTTCCCTTGCCATATACACCATCAAAAGGTTTTGCGCTTTCAAAAAATGTAGGATCCGCTCCGCCTGCATAACTTGGTCCGTTATCTGAGGTAAATACAATCAGTGTGTTCTCATAAATTCCTTCGTCCTTTAACTGCATCACCAACTTACCTACATTCTCATCAAAATAAGAAACCATGGCCGCATAAGCTGCATGGGGAGTCTGATGCGAAAAATAACCGTTACCCTCACCGGACAAATACGGTTTTTCTGCCCCAAACTTTTCTATATAATAATCTACCCAACGCTTCGGTGCTTGTAATGCCACATGCGGAATGGGAGTTGCCCAATACAAGAAAAACGGGTCGTCTTTATTTTCAGCCACAAAACCCGTAAGCTCTTTGAACATTAAATCAGGCGCATAATCTGTTAACGTATAGTCTTTATAGCTATCAGGATTCTTTGGATCTAAACCTTTGGGGAAGGGTGAACTTGGGGCAACCGTATCATTCGCCAAATGAACGCGATTTCTGTTCTTATACAAATGCAACGGATAATAGGTATGTGCCTGTCGCTGGCAATTGAATCCATAGAAAAAATCGAATCCCATTTCATTTGGTATGGAGTGTGTATGTGGTGCGCCTAATCCCCATTTACCAACCAAACCTGTTTTGTAACCTTCCTCTTTTAAGTAATTAGCAATGGTCTTGGTCCCTTTCGGAACTGGTCTTTGCCCCTCTAAGGTGGAATCTTTTGCCATGGCTTTATAATCCCAAACATCGCCTCGGTCATTCCACTCATCATTACCCCGTATAAAAGAATTGCCTGCGTGCTTACCGGTCAAAAACATATATCTGGCAGGTGCGCAAACGGGAGCACTAGAGTAATGTTGTGTAAAAATCATGCCTTGTTTTGATAAGGCGTCGATATTGGGAGTTTCTATTTTCTCTTGACCAAAAGCGCCTATTTCAGCATAGCCTAAATCATCGGCCAGAATGTAAATGATATTTGGTTTTTGTGGTTTTGGCTCCTCAATTTTCTTTTCATCTTGACAAGAAAAAAACTGAATAGCTACAAAAAGTAAAAGAAAGATATTTTTCATTTTGGTCAGATAGGTTGGTTGTCTTAAAGATACCTATTTTCCTAAAATCTCGGTAACCAAACCTTTAAACATCAAAAGCCCTGTATCTATGAGCTCATCGGGAAAGTCGTAATCAGAATGATGTAAGGCTGGCTGATTATGCCCTGCCCCTAGTCCGAAAATGGCACTTTTATATTTTGATGAAAACCACCCAAAATCTTCTCCGAATTTTAATGACTTCGGATGCTTAACTAACTCAACCTGATTTAGATTCGCTACTTTTTCAATCAAAGCAACACACTCGGAATTATTATCGGAAGCCGGAAAAAACTCGAACCAATCTATTTCTGCTTTTAATTTATGAGTGCTTGAAACTTCACTTACTGCTTGTTTTATTTTACCTTCTATAACATTCATTACTTCACCGCTCCAAGTTCGTATAGTATAATGTAATTCTGCATTTTCGGGAGAAATACCGTAATTCTTCTCCCCTAAATCAATACAAATTGGGGTCAAAATAGCAAAATCAGTACTATGAGCATTAGGTTTTTCAAACGTAGCAATTATTTGAATTAATTCTGCCACTGCCATTGCAGGATTCACTCCGTTTTCTGGCTCAGAAGCATGCGATTTCTTTCCTTTTAATTGAATTTTAAAGCTTTGGACTGTAGCCGTAAAGAAACCTGATTTTACAATGATAGAATGCATCTTCTCACCTGGAAGGTTATGAAGTGCAAAGACATAATCTGGATTGAGATTTAGAAATTGCTCATCTTCTAAAACCATTGCTGCCCCTTTTCCTGTTTCTTCGGCTGGTTGAAAAAGTAATACTACTTTGCCTTTATTGAACTTAGCCACTGATAACCACTCAGCTAAACCAGCAACAATTGTCATGTGACCATCATGACCACATTTATGCGATACTCCGTAATTATCAGATGTATGCGCAAATGTATTCTCTTCAATTATTGGCAAGGCATCCAACTCACAACGAATAGCAATGGTTGGTCCATTTTTATCAAATTCATAAACTATCGCTACCCCTGCCCCACCAATACCACTAATAATTTCCGTAGGGTTATATTGCTTTACAAATTCAACAATACGTTTTGCTGTGTTATGCTCTTTACCTGAAAGCTCAGGGTTTTTGTGTAGTTCTTTTCTAAGTTGAACCAAGGTTTTATTCATACCATAAATATAGCTTGATTATCGCTAGACTAGAAATAACGAATTGCTTTTTAAGACTTAATCTTACCGTTATTTTTCATTTCGTAGACTGCATATAAAATGAGACCAACAGAGCATAATCCCATACCTAACGGTGATAAAGAACCATTGTTCAAACTAGCATTGGTCAGCTCTATAATTACTGCTACTATTAGTATTAAAAGCCCAAGAAGACATACCGTTAAAGAAATGTGTTTGATGTTCATTTTTTATCTTTTTTAGAACTAACCTCCATAAGATTAGTTGTTCGTATTATTATCGAAAATAATTATCCCATATTTCAGAAGTTCGGCAAACCAATATTATCAGACTATCATATCTCTTGGTATTCTCTTATTCATTATGGCAAACCATAATGGCGGACATAAAGAGAGTACCATAGATGTGGGATACCCATAAGCCATTTGCGGACTCTCATCGTGACAATCTAATATTTGATATTTTTTTGAAGATTTATAATGGTGATCGCTGTGTCTGGTTAACTCATACAAAACAATTCGCCCAACTACGTGGTTAGAGTTCCATGAGTGCATTTCGCGAACACGTTCATATCTACCAGATTTGGTTTTATGTCGTAATAAACCATAATGTTCAATATAGTTTACAGTTTCAAGCATAATGAAACCAACGATACCCGCTAAAAGTCCAAACAATAGCACTTTAGAACTGAAGAAAAATAAAATAGCACCCAAGTACATTATCTGGAAAAAAGTATACCAAAGCATGTCATTATTAACGGACAAAAAACCTTGGTTATTACTCTTCAACAGTCTTTTCTGAATTTTCCATGCATTAAAGTATTGCCGAATACTTGAAGTAAACCAGAAAGAATACACACTTTGATTGTACTTGGCAGTAGCCGGATCTTCTGGTGTTGCAGCATGCAAATGATGCCCAAAATTATGTTCAATATAAAAATGCATGTAAAAACTTGGTAGTAACAAAGCCTTGCCTATATAACGCTCGTTGGTACTCTGTCGATGACCAAGTTCGTGGGCAACGTTTATTCCGTTAGTACCTAAAACAATACCTACCGAGAAAATTAGACCTAAAAACTCATACGTAGCCAAGTTTTGCGTATTCACAGTGTAAAAACCCCATAATAACAACCCAATAATAACCGGTAAATTGAGATAGAGAAGCCAATCAAAAACTTTTCGTTTTAGTTTATCTTCTACCTCGGTTTCATCTAAATTGGAAGTTTCAACGGGTAGCAAAAGTTCTAAAATGGGAATAATTACAAATGCATAAAAAGGCGTTAGAAAGGTGAAAATACCTTTGAAGTATAAACCTATAAAAGCAACTAAGGGCAAAGAAAATGCAGCTAGGTATTTCAAATCTTTCATAAGGCAACAATGTTTAATTTATTTTAAAAACAATAGGTGAAACGTCTTTCCTTTGATCTGTAATAAGCTTAATGACAGCTAACTAAAGTTAAGAAATTTACTTTTAGAAATTAAATCTTTATAATTTACATTTTTTATAAGACGTTAGGTTATAACAAAAAATGTGTAGGTAAGTTCATCGCCCTTATATAACTACTATTCAACTTTATTTTCCTTTTCTTTTTTCATGTAACCAATAGCCCAAATAAATAGACCCAAAGGTAATATGATATCGATGGATTCGTAAACGGAACTTAGTGCTTCAATAACAAAATATTTCTTTGAAATGAAAAATAACCCTCCAATTATTATAAGCGTGAAACCGATGATTTCTAATGTATTTTTCTTTTCCATTTTTTTTTATTTAATTGCAAAATTCAAAAGATTTGGCGGACTGTGTAAACATGACCTAGCCTTTAAATTTAGTACTTTATGAGTTGTTTGTCAATTGATGTTATTAAGTAATATATTTATTTTTCCATTAAATTTTAAGAATACATTTTTCTTATTTCAAAAAGTTGTTGATCGGATAACTCGTCTAAACTTTCATTGAATTGGTTCTTTGAAAATTCTCTCTCAGGAATGCCAATGTTCGATATCTTTCTCACACTTAATTACATCTCCTTCTCTCAAAATTACAGGCTCATTTCCTCTCTCCTGATAATAAGCTTCTCCATCTACAATTATTAAGACTTGGCCGTACCATGTTTATGCCAGTCCAAGGTTGACTTAGCTTTAAAAGTTGCTTTTGTAATATTATAACCCAATTCCTCATCATCTTGAATAATGGCAGTCAACCAAGCTTCTCCGATATAATGAGTATTTGGCGCTTTTGTTCCATCTGTTAGATATGAGGATACCTTGTAATCTGAGTTTTGGGAAAATACAGATACAGAGGTTAAAATTAATAGGATAAAATTGATTTTTTCATTTTCTTAATGTTTAAATATTTTTTGCTTTCACCTATTTTCATGTTTGCGTACAACGTTTGTTGTATGGTTAGTTGCGTGGTTCAGCAACTAATTTATTAAACAAATGCCTGCTACAGAAAATCCGAAAAAATTTTTCAGATAAGCACCTGCCAAAGCAATTAATTATACAAGCAAGGTGTTGGAATTTCGCTATTTTTTAGGGACCAAATACTTTTATCCATTTCGTTTTATTTTTTCTGAAAAGTATTCCCCCAATAAGTAAAATTATTACAGTAGCTAGACCGACCATTCCAAAAAAAGGCGCTTTAGGAATTCTTGTTAAAATTTCAGCCCCAAATGCTGAATAAAGCCCAATTACAGACCAATACATAAATGAAAAATGCCGAAATTTCCATGTATTTGTTGGCTTTTTGGTCCAAATTGGAATCATACCAAGTAGTATTGTCCATAAACTAAAAAGAGTTGCATAATGAAAAATCCCCCATGCATTGAATAATCTATAAATCATGAGAGCGGTTAAAATCAGAACCCCCATACTAATTAAATAAAGGTACCCCATTTTCACGTGTAATTTTGTTCCCTTTTTTAGTATTAAAACAAAAGTTCCGAATAAAAGAGCACTGCAAGATGAAATTAAATGAATTAATCCTGTAGTATCGCCAACTAAATTTCCCATCTATTGATTACTTTAACTATTTGATATTCAAAAGTCTAATTTTATTTGAGAATCAAATATTTTTTAAATCTGAAATGTAGTTTATTATGGATGAACGGTTTTTTAATGTTCGTTAAGGCACATAGTTTACAAAAGTTAAAGATTAGGGTTTACACTAAATTAATTTCTAATCTTGTTGCTTGTTCTTTTATGCTTAAATTGTTTTCATCAGAGCAAAATCTTAAAGATTTTGCGGACACATAAAATATACACTTACTTTGGGGTAAATACCAAACTCCGCATTACTTATAGGTATAATTGGTAACTGTCTTTTATTCAGTTTTATATGAGAATGGTTTTGTAATTCCTTTGTTTAAACAATTCTCTTTTTGCATTTCAAAATGTTTCTCCGACATATCATTTAGATACACTTCAATCGGCTCTAAGCCTATTGATTTTCTTCTTTTATTGACATTTATGCTGTCCTTCAATTTTTTAGGATATGCTTGTCCAGTATTCATGTTATATGTCACTTGAGTGCCATAAATTTGGGCCTTTCCCGTATTTAAATTTACTCGGTCAACTAGAAGTCCATAACTACCTGAGTTAGCATTACTTTTATCTACTTCTATTTTCATTTTTTCCAAAACTCTGCTTTGAAATTCAGGTTTGTGGTCTGAATGTTGAACCATTAAAAAGAAATTTCTAGAACCATCTTTACCAACTAAATCGTAACCAAGAAATCCGTTATTCTTAAAGACTTTTTGCAGACGTTTTTCACGAGTCCTGAAAACACTATCCTTAAATTTTTTCCATTCCTCTAGCGGTAACTCTCTGTATTTTCCAGAAGGAACACCAGCTGCAATTTGGTCTACTACAGCCATTCTTAGGAGTTCATCAGCGAGCACTTGATTAAATTCAACCTTGCTTTTATCTGTTTCTTGTTCTTTTGTAATTTCCTTACATCCAATTAGAAGAATTCCAATAAACACTATTTTGTAAATTTTATTCATGTTTTTCAACTGTTTTACAACGGTTTAGACTATGAGTAGTTGCGTTGGTTACCACTTAACTTTGCAAGTACGCACCAAGTTGGAAATTCCACAATAATTCCAAAAGTAGGCGAGAACAAGTAATTATTTGTAGACATTGTGGTAAAACGTTTTTTCAATAATTACTTCAGTTATTTGGTTATTGATAACTGTTTATTTTCTCAATTACACTTTTTCTTAAAGCTGTATCGATATTTCTTTTGAACTCTTCTGTTGTTAAAATTAGTGGATTTTTTTCTGTTGATTTTCTTAATCTAAGTAATTTCATATCATCTAATAAATTATTTACAAACGGATGGTTTGAAATTTGAGCATCGACACCATTCTTAATCGCAAATGATTCAAAATAATTAAGCGATTTCAAATATTGTTTATTTTCTTCTAAAGTATTGGGCAATCCTGTTCCTCCCCAAATTGAAACAGCGTGATCACTATTATTATCAGTTGTATTGATTACTAGTGAAATAGCACCTTTAGTGTGGCCTGGTGTTAACAATACTTTTATGTTAGTTTCCCCAAGAGATATAATTTCTTTGTCATCTACTTTTTGATAGGATTGAGGTAGTGGTAAATCACTTGATTTATTTCCAAAAGGATCTACTAAAACGAGGGCATTGGGATCGTGAATACCATTCCAAGCAACTTCGCTCATTAGAATTTTGGATTTATAGGTATTCTCAATAAAATTAGCGCCACCATAATGATCGGCATGCTCGTGAGTAATCAATAGATACTTAATATCTTTAGGGTTTAATCCAAGTTTTTCTATACCAGGAATAATAACATTCTTTGCATCATCATTAGTCCACATAGCGTCTATTAATATTATTCCTTGTGTAGTATTTACAATAAATGCTCCCACACCTTCATAACCAACAAAGTAAATATTATCAAACAATTTTGTAGGTTCGACAATTTCTGTATTAAATAGTGGTGAATCACTAAGATCAATTTTTTCTTGAGAAGTTGAAATAGTTTCTTCTTTCTTCTTTTTAGAATTGCATCCCAATATAAGTACTAAGAAAACTAGTAAAATTATGTTTTTCATGTTATGATTTTAAATGTTTTACAACGCTCGTATGTTCGGTTCTTAGTTTGAAGATACTATATTTTGAATGATAAATTAGTTTAAAGGAAGGGTGATTTCGTGGTTGGGCTAGATACTAAGTAGAGATATCGTCGCTTAGGTTTAGTCTTTGGCATCCGCCAAGTGAGGAGCTGCAGGAGCTAAAAGGACTGAGCAGGGAACGTAGTTCATTGTTGAACGATAGAACGATGGAGACCAATCGACAAGGAGCTATCGCATCGAGCGTTCATAGCAATGCAAAGACATTGAAAAGGCACAAGATTAGATTAAAGCTTCTAAACACGCAGATAGCGGCGGTCGAAGAAGATATGCGACTTGTGATCTCTAAAAATAAAGTATTGAAAAGAAAGCTGGATTATTTAATAAGTATACCTGGTATATCGTTTATATCGGCGGCTTCGGTGATCGGAGAAACGTTGGGCTTCGAATCTATAGTCAATGTATTCAATGCCAAGCAATTTGCGAGCTACGCCGGTTATGATGTGGTATTGAGGGAATCGGGAAACTTCAAGGGAAAGACCAGGATCAGTAAAAAAGGGAACAGCCATATAAGGGCG
>NZ_JBGQOO010000003.1:0-383029 GCF_052119685.1 Maribacter spongiicola
GTTTTGTAGTCTCGCTTTCTTCAGATGTAACCTCACGGTTACCACCCTTGCGACTTACTAATGCTTCCAGACGTTACTCCAGCGCATAAGGGACTTACACCCTCTAAATAAATTCTTATATTGCTATAAGATAAAGATGCCCATACTGGGCACACACAATGCCTAAACGTAATGCGGACTTTTGGGCAAAACCGAAAGGTCTGTGTATATTTATGAAGTCGCTAAATCTTATGGATTTAGCTTTAGACAAAAAAAGAAAAAGCAAAACAATAAGCTTTAGCTTCGTGCGCAGACGGAAACCAAAAGTTTACTTGCCTCCGCACTAAGCTTAGCCGAACCGTTGTGCGTAATTTTGGAGCAATTCTTGATGCTTCAACAAATATGAAAAAATCAGCCTTTGTTTTCTTGATTTTAGTTGCGTTCTTTTTATCTGCAAACGGACAGGATAAGGCAATTACGGAATTTGACTTGTATGGTTGTTGGATTTTGGAACGAAACGAAGATGGACAGCGACCTCAAAAACGGATTTATAAACGCTGTGAAGACTCGGATTCCAAACTTGCGATTAAAAGCTCTAAATTTTCTCTTCTAGCCTTTAATAAAGCCGAAGTACAGACTTCTAGTGCGATTTTCTGTTTTGGTACAGTTACAGAAAATGGAACTTGGACTTTTGATGAAAGTAATGGAATTGTTCAGATTGATTATATGCAAGTGTGGTTAAAAGAGTTCAAAGAACAAGAACCTGAAGAATATGCTAAATTCAATTCGCCAGAAAAATTTGAATGGATGAAATTTAAGATAGTGGATTTATCTGAAAATATGCTGGAAGTGGAAAAACTACGCACAACAAAACCTAAACGTAATGCGGACTAAAGTGTTAAAACGAAAGGTCTGTGTATATTTAGAGTGTCGCTAAATCTTTGGGATTTAGCTTTGGACAAAAAAAGAAAAAGCAAAACCAAAAGCTTTAGCTTCGTGCACAGACGGAAACGAAAAGTTTCCTTACTACCGCACTACGCTTAGGTACTGTGTTAAAAAACAAGTTTTTTCTTTAAAATTTTAGGAAACAAGTTGAGCAATCAATTTGTTATCCTGCGCAGCAAGGGCTTCATGCTTTTGCTGCTTTTTTGTTTCAAACTTTGCATCGTAAACTTCTTCGTTTTTCCATAAGGTGTACATTAGAATTAAGAGTTTTCTCTGAACTGCTATTAAAGCCACTAACGGCTTTGCTTTTTTTGGCTTAAGTCTATTGTAAAAAACCTTCAATGTTGGATTACAACGCACACAAGTCAACGATGGCATATGTAATGCCGCTCTGATGTGACTATTCCCTCTTTTACTGATCCTGGTCTTTCCCTTGAAGTTCCCCGATTCTCTCAATACCACATCATAACCGGCATAGCTCGCCAACTGCTTGGCATTGACTATAGATTCGAAGCCTAACGTTTCTCCGATTACCGTAGCCGCAGATATAAAGGATATTCCTGGGATGCTTGTCAAATAATCGAGCTTCCTTTTCAATACTTCATTTTTAGAAATCAGAAGTTGCATATCTTCTTCGACCGCAGCTATCTGGGTGTTAAGAAGCTTTAACCTGATCTTGTGCCTTTTCAATGCCCTTGCATTGTTATGAACACTCGATGCGATAGCTCCTTGTCGATTGGTCTCCATCGTTCTATCGTTCAACAATGAACTACGTTCCCTGCTCAATCCTTTTAGTTCCTGCAACTCCTCACTGGGCGGATGCCAAAGACGGATGTTTCTTTCCAGGCCCAGCATACTGAGCATTCTACTGTCCAACGCATCCGTTTTTGAACGTTGGTCCAAGCTCTGTGCGTAGCGTTTTACACGACCAGATTGCATTATACAGACCGAATAGCCCTGTTCGTATAGATAATGAGCGATACTTTGGTGATATACTCCAGTAGCTTCCATCACTACCAACAATTCCACCTCACTATCAACTGATGCCTTCAGCCATTTCAAGAGTACCTTATAGCCCTTTAGATCATTGGATACATCGGGACGGGACTCGAACTCCTTGACCAGTTTTTTATTTAGGGAACCTAACGATAATGACAAGTTCAATTTTGAAACATCGATGCCCAGACTCTGTTTTAAATACTTTTCCATTTCTTCGGTTTTTAAGCTGTAATTCTCTTTATCATCTTTGCTCGCACTTGATTCGATCTCTATCTAAAGGACCTAGGTACTGTTCAGATTCCAAGAAAATTATAGAAGGGCGGGATTTCTATGAAACGATATCACCCTAAAGTGTATCTAGCCGAGAACTCTCTGTCCCTTCTATTTTAGCTTTTGTTAGTATCCAAGCTACTACTTTTATAAAAGTAGTAGCTTAAGAAGAGTAGTTAATCTATGCAACGATATCAATAAACTTGTATCTAGCCCAACCTCTAAATCTCTCTCCTTTATTGTCTCTTTGATTTATATAATTATAGTATCTTCAAACTAAGAACCAAACATACGAGCCGAGACGTTGTACGCAAGCATGAAAATCGGAACAAACAAGAAATATTTAAACATCAAGAAAATGAAAAAATCAATTTTCCTCATATTAATTTTAACCTCTGTATCTGTATTTTCCCAAAACTCAGATTACAAGGTATCCTCATATCTAACAGATGGAACAAAAGCGCCAAATACTCATTATATCGGAGAAGCTTGGTTGAATGCCATTATTCACGATGATGAGGAATTGGGTTATAATATTACAAAAGCAACTTTTAAAGCAAACTCAACCTTGGACTGGCATAAACATGGAACGGCGCAAGTCTTAATAATTGTAGATGGAGAAGCCTATTATCAGGAGAGAGGAAATGAGCCTGTAATTTTGAAAGAAGGAGATGTAATTAAATGTGAGAAAGATATCGAACATTGGCATTCCTCTTCAAAGCTTAGTGATGTAACATATTTGGCTTTATATGGTGGTGGACAACCAACTTCTTGGACTGAAGTAGTTACACAAGAATATTATGATGAAGTAGCTGAAAAACTAAAAAGTAATTGAAATAACACACTCGGACGGAAATACCAGCGTACAACACAACCTATAAACAATACGGGCTTAGGTTTTAAACGCCAGGGTTTACGTATTTTTATGAAGTCCGCAAAATCTTTTGGATTTTGCTCTGGACAGGAAAAAATAAATCAAAACAAAAAGATTTCGCTATGTGCGTGGCGGAAAGCAAACGCCAGTTTGCTCCCGTACTGTTCATAGCCGAACCGTTACCACAAATATGAAAATAGCCAATAAAGAAATACATCCATCTTTTATAATTTATCTAGTTTCAATGGTATTGCCAATTTTTTTTAATGCAGGGTTACTATTAGGTATTATGGGATTATTTTTAGGCTGGGTAGGCATATTAGGAGGTAGCGTATTTATAAGTTTGTCTTGGATATCGAATTTTTTGTACTTATTTAGTTTACTAGCTACGAAACTGAATTTGAAAACTCAAATTAAATTGTCTGGTGCGGCAATAGTTTTAGGATTGTTTGCGATTGGAATTAGAGAACTTCCCGAAAATGCTGGAGGTAAAAATATGGAGGTTTATGTTGGATTTGGTTATATAGCTTGGATGGCTAGTTTTATATACTTGTTTGTAGACCAGATAAAGGAATTAAAAGTATTAAGTAAATAACATTCTAATATGGTATAGATATATTCCTGCCTTTAATGAATGCCAACTATGACATAAAATACATTTGCTAACAATGCCAAATCGTATTGCAGACTTTAGGGCAAAATCGAAAGGTCTGTGTATATTTATGAGGTCGCTAAATCTTATGGATTTAGCTTTGGACAAGAAAAAATAAAACTAAACAATAAGCTTTAGCTTCTTGCGTAGACGGAAACGAAAAGTTTCCTTACTACCGCACTACGCTTAGCCTAAATCAACATTAAAAAATACGAAACCTAATTTGAAAGACCTCTATAATTTTCTTCATACTATTTCTCCCATTCAAGAAAAAACTTGGAATGAAGTGAAAAAACTGTTTACAGAGCATTCATTAAAAAAAGGTGAGTTTTTTTTAAAAGAAGGTGAAGTCGCTAAAAACTTTGGCTTCGTTAAACAAGGTGTTGTTAGAGCGTTCTATCGTAATAATGAAGGTATAGAATATAACAAACATTTCTTCACAAAAAACAATATGATCGGTGGCTATTCTTCATTGGTAACTCAACTTCCAAATACTATAAATCAACAAGCGTTAACGGACTGTGATTTACTAATAGGAAACTACAGAAAATTAACTGATTTATTAGACAAACATCAAGATTTAGAAAGGCTTTTAAGGAAGATTGCAGAACGCTATTTTGTTGATAAAGAAAAACGAGAAGTAGAAATTGTATTGCTAGAAGCAAACAAACGATATGCTATTTTTCAAACAGAATACCCCCAATTAGAACAACTCATACCTCAATACCATATTGCCTCTTACCTAGGTATAACACCTACACAATTAAGTCGGATCAGAGCCAAAAACAGCAAGAGCTAGTTTTCTTTACATATGTAAATGCATACCATTCTTATGTGTAATTCCTTTGTATCATAATTAAAACTCCAAAATTATGATAAGAAAGATAATGTCGATTGCAATATTGTCAATATTGTTTTCGTGCACGGAATCAGAAAACTTAAACTCTCAAAAAAAGAATAGTATGGCTCAAGAAAAAAACAGTTTTATCAACCCAAAAGGATTATTTAATCCAAAGTACAATGGCTTTTCTCATATTGTTAAAGTTCCAGCAGGAAAAGAAATGTATTATTTCTCAGGTCAATGGGCTTCAAACATAGAAGGTAAATTGATTTCAGAAAATTTTGAAGAACAAGTGAAACAAACTGTTTCTAATATTAAAATAGCTCTAGAATCAGCTGGATTATCATTAGATGATGTAGTGAAACAAACTGTTTATATTGTAGATTTTACACTAGAGAAAAAGCAAATTTTGATAGATGTAGCATCTAAAGAATGGAGAGTAAAAGATTTTCCAGCCAGTACTATTGTTCCTTTACCTTTATTAGCAACAGCTCCAAATTGTCAAATAGAAATTATCGCAGCTAAATAATCTTTAAATGAAAAAACTAATTTTAATTATAATAGTTGCAATGATCACGAACATATCACTTTTCGCTCAAACAAGAAAATTCTTTTTGTTTTGAGTGCAGCAAACACTTTAGAGCTAAATAATGGTCAAAAACTACGACAAACAGGTGTCTTTTTAAATGAATTTTATTTGGCATACAAATCTGTTTCTGAAAATGGATATAAAGTGGAATTTGCCACTCCAAATGGTGTTGTCGCAACAATTGATGAAGAGAGTATCAACGATAAGTATTGGGAAGATATATTAGAAGTTAAGAATGAAGCTGTAGTATTTATAAAAAAAGACTGTTCGTTCAATAATCCAATCACACTTGAAAACGCAATTAAAAATCAAGGTAACTATATAGGTGTAATTATTCCAGGCGGACAAGGATTAATGATAGATTTAGTTGAAGACAAAAACATTCCTATTCTTTTAAAACATTTTGCAAGAGAAAACAAACCAACTGGACTTATTTGCCACGCTCCTAGTCTTATTTTGACAATTCCAGCAGAAGAAAATCCTTATATTGGATATAAAGTCAATGCTGTATCTCCTATTGAAGAATTTGTTATAGAAAAATTCATAATGAAAGGAAAACCTAAAAACAGAAAAATAGCTAAACAGCTAAGAAAATTAGGACTGAAATATAAAAGTGGTTTACCAAAAGCAAACTTTGCGATAAGAGATAGAAATCTAGTTACTAGTCAAAATCCATTTTCGGGAAGTTCTTTTAACATCCTTTATTTAGAAGCATTGAGAGAATATGTAGAAACAAGAAAATAAAATGGATGATAAAAACGCCACATAAAAATGTAAATAAAAAATAGTATTTTAGATAATACCCTGCTGAACCGTTTTTGTGCTAAATTAATTATCTTGCCTTCCGAAAATCAAGTGCTTAAAATCCGCTACTTTTCTTATCCTAACCTTTGTACCCAATACCGACCCGTCCTGAAATATGTATACAAAACACTTCAAGTATATGTATAAAAATGATGGATATGTAAAACGCTTTAGTGAGAGCTTTAAGCTCAAAGTCTTGACAGAACTTACCAAAGGAAACCATTCCAAAAGACAAATTGCATTAATTGGAATTTAAACATTGAGTTGAAACTTAAACAAGAAAACTGAAACTTTTGAAGACGCCGAATTGCTGTTTGGGCTCTTGAATATATGCAGCAAGAAGCTGTAAAAAAGAAGGATAGCGAAAATGACCTGTGAACTAAACAACAATCTAAATGGTCTGCTTGTTATGAACTACCACTGTAACACAAACGAACCTTTCGCTATCCTCTTCTTAAAAAATTTATTCTCGTTTACTTAAATAAATGAATAGAAGATTCTTTCAAATTTAACTTTGCCGGTCGAGGAAATTCGGCATGAACAATCAATACATTTTCATGATGCTGCTCTAGCTTACTCAACACATCTCTATTCAATAATAAAATAGTTGAATGACCGTAATGATCTAATTTATCTAAAATAGTTTTTCCGTTGAACTCACATACCCAATGGGTCTCAGCCATATTTTCTTCGTAAAACAACTCTAAAGTTGGCACTTGGTAATAGTCATGCTCACCAATACCTTCTAAATCAAAGACCAAACGAAGCAATCCACTTTCTAGCTCTGCTCCTTCATTAGAAATTCATAATTCTTCAAAAGATAATTTACCTGAAGTTGGTTCATTAAATTTTACTTTTATCTCACCTTGATTTATTTCTACTTTGCTCATCTACTTTTGTTTTTATGATACCATCAAAACTAGATAACAAGGCTAATGTATACTATGATATTTATCAGGATTGAAAAATTTTATGCCTAAAAAATAGGATTTATCTGCAACGGTATAAAGTGGTTACAATTAGGCCGTTTTCATCAGTAACCGACAATAAAACGCTCTCTTCAATCACCTTAAAATTAAATGGTGCCAACAAAAGATTGATACCACTCTGCTTTTTTAAACGAGTACCTTGACCTGAGATAATATCTTTATTGGGCGTAAAATCAACTTCTGGCAAATGTTCTGTGACGATTACATATTCATAACTCGATAATTTAGCCACCACTTGCTTTACCTCATCATTAGAAATATGCTGCAATACTTGTCGAACCATAGCACAATCTGCGCTAGGCAATGTGTCTTTGGCAATATCTAAACAATGAAATTCTAAGTTCGTTGCTTTAAATTTCTCACTGTTTCGCTCCATCAGTTCTGGAACAATATCTACAGCTATATAGTTCTTGGTGTAACACACCAATTCTTTGCCCACATTAAAATCTCCGCATCCTAGATCACATACTGAAATGGGATTTTCAAATGAAGTTAAAAATGCAATCAATGTCTCGACATAAGGTTTTACAATTTCTGGTTTATGAGAACCTTCACCAGAGTAAAAATCTGAAGTACCACTACCCCACAGGTTCTTTTCATAGACCTGCTGCATGGCATCTTTTGTTGGCCATGGTTGTTTATTTCGTTTCGATTTTTTCTCTTCCTTATCCACCGGACTCCTATTAAAAAACACACGCCATAAACTTTCGTTTATGGCGTGTCAATATACTTTAAAATAGATGAATTCTTATTATTTCTGGGATGCTATCCAAGCTTTCACCCTACGCTCCAATAGATTTAAAGGTAAAGCACCGCCACCAAGAATAGTATCATGAAAGCCTTTAATCTCAAATTTATCACCTAATTCAGTCTCGGCCATTTTACGCAATTCTTGAATTTTAAGCATTCCTATTTTATAAGAAGTTGCTTGCCCTGGCATTACCATATAACGCTGAACCTCGGCTATAATAGCACCTTGAGAGATAGAAGAATTCTCGGTGAAATATTTGATTGCATCAGCCTCTGTCCATCCTTTAGCATGTATACCTGTATCGACTACCAAACGAATAGCTCTCCAAATTTCATTTACCAAGCGACCAAAATCATAGTACGGATTCTGGTATCCGCCCATTTCTTTCGCCAATGCTTCTGAGTATAAGCCCCAACCTTCGCTATAAACACTAAAACCTGCTTGAGTTCTAAACTTAGGTACCGCCTCTAACTCTTGTGCTATAGAAATTTGCATGTGGTGCCCTGGGTTACCTTCATGATACGCAACACCTTCCATCGTAGTTTTCGGCATAGCGTTCATATCTGATAAATGTACATAATAGGTACCTTTTCTAGAACCGTCTGGTGTGCCGGCAGAATAGTGCTGTGGCGCACCATCTTGTTCACGAAAAGCCTCTACCCTTTTTACCTGTAATTTTGCTTTTGGCAAAATACCAAAGTAGTCTGGTAACTTCTTCGTTAAGTCATCTAAATACTTTGTAGACTCATCTAAATACCCCTGTCTACCTTCGTCTGTATTCGGAAAAAAGAATTGTGGGTCTGTATTTACAAATTTGAAGAACTCATTTAAATCGCCATCAAAGCCTACCTCTTCTTTAATTGCCATCATTTCCCCTTTTATTCTAGCTACTTCTTGTAGTCCGATTTCATGGATCTCATCTGCCGTCATTCCGGTTGTCGTGAACACCTTTAATCGATAATTATAAAAATCTTTTCCGTTTTCATGACGACTAACACCTGTTGGGGTTTCTTCGGCATTATCTATTTCTGTTTCTAGCCAAGCCAGTAATTTCTCATACGATGGTGAAAAATAATCCTTAAGAACTTTTACTGATTCCTCTTTAAGTGGTGTAGCCTCTTCTGTCGTTATTTTTTCAGAAGCTACAAGCGCATCAATTTTACCATTCATATCATTTAATAATGGTGTACCGTCTTTTAACGATTTTGTTTGAGCGATAACCGTAGTAAATGCAAATTTTGGAGGAAGATTACCTGCCGTAGCTTGTTCTTTTGCTCTCACCACCAATTGATCAATACCTCTAGCTGCCTCTTTTACCCTAGAAATATAAGCGTTCATATCAGCGATACTATCGACCTTATGAAAATTGATCAAATAACTTGGTAAACGCGTATGCATACCTCGCATTTGGTCAAAAACGTAATCTAAATTCTCAAACTTGGCACCTTCTTTTAATATTTCGTATTGGTAAACCCATAGATCATAAGACGTTTTATCGGCATCGTTTAGCTTATCATAATCGAATTTCTCTTTTAATTCGTTGGTGGTTTCTGTATACCATGCTAGCTCTTTTTCTTCAGCAGCCTTACTTAAATCATCAATTTTATCATATTGGTCTTTTCGACCTTGAGCGGTCAACCCTAAAGGACTCATTTGTAATTGCTCTTCGTATTTAACGTCGAACCATTTATTTAATTCTGCTGTTTGGTCTACCTCAACCTTTGGTTCTTCTTTACAAGAAGAGAGTAGCAGAAAAGCTATAGAAAAGCTTGTTGCAATGCTCGTAGAAATAATTTTTTTCATGATAATTGATTTTCGATTTAGTTTGTTCAAATTCTACTGGTGTATTATTATACTGAATAGCAGCTGGGGAAGATTTAAAGATACTGATTTTGATTATATACACTCCTCTTTTTATAATCAACAAAAAGGTATTTTCACATCAAAGAATTAAACTATTTTTCTAGACTTATTTAAATTGATCACAAGAATATCCACATTAAACCATAAAAATATATATTCACTAACTTAAGATAATTATTAAAGCTTAAAATTCTTAACCCTATAGTTTTATCAATGGAACAAATTAATATTATTTTCTTTCTCTTAGCTTCATTTTTTGGTATTGAAGAGAGCAAAATTGCGGCAGACAAAAACACCGTAACCGTTTATCCAAAAGACCATAAAATTGAGATTGTACAAGAACATCTTTTTACCATCATACAAACAGAAAAAGATACCGCACTGACCTTGGCACAATGGGGGCAATTAGTAAAATGGAAAGAAAACAAACTGCCATGGGCTAAAGAGTTAGAAAATTTCAGCAATAAAGATGTGACTATTGAAAATAAGGATGGTACTATAGCACCACGTATTTCTTTCAATTACACTGACGAAAATGATTTGCGCGCCTTGGGTATTTGGTATAACAAAGAGAAAAACCAATATTCAATTAATAATGTTCCAAGAGAAAATACCTCTAGCGAAAACGGTAAATTAAAAGGTAATTATTGGATTTTTGACGGAGACAGTACATTTAGCTTTACTAATGAAGCTTTTGTTGACCTGCCTATTGAATATAAAAAATTAAAACTTCCGATCACTGAAATACTTAAGGACTAAATTTCAAATTATGGTCTTACAGAAAAACAAAGAAAATGCCATTTCATACTACAGAACAGCTTTTTTAGGGCAACCGAAACTGGCTAAAGAGAAATATGTAGGTAACGGACATATTCAACACAACCCAGCAGTAGCGAACGGTACACAGGGTTTTATCGATTACTTTGAACGTATGCAAATAGAATACCCAAAGAAATCTATTGAATTTGTGCGCAATATTGCAGAAGGCAATCTTGTTGCTTTACACACACACCAAATATGGCCTGATAATGACCAATATATTACTATGGATTTTTTTAGGTTTGATACCCATGGCAAAATTTGCGAACATTGGGATGCTATTCAGCAAATTCCTGAAAAGTCTGAGAATCCTAACACCATGTTTTAATTTTAATATCAAATAACTACAAAACTCATGCATACTATTAATATTCAAGGTTTAAACTGGGACGCTAAGTCCTCTTTTCAACAGGGTCCGGCGAAAGCCCCTAGCCTAATTAGAAAAGCATTGTACAGCGATTCGATGAATTTATGTACCGAATTCGGGATATCGATTGAAAATGATACCTTAACCGATAAAGGTGATTTTACCATAAATGAGTATTTTGATATTACAGATATTACCAGAAAGAATCTTGAATCTGGCGCTAAACTACTTTCATTAGGTGGTGATCATTCGGTTACCTTCCCTATAATAAAAGCGTTTCATGAGCACTACCCAAAACTAGATATTTTACATATCGATGCTCATGCTGATCTGTACCATGACTATGAAGGCGACCCGTATTCTCACGCATGCCCTTTTGCCCGAATTATGGAAAACGGTTTTGCGGTAAAACTGGTTCAAGTAGGCATAAGAACTTTGAATCCGCATCAGGCCGAACAAGCAAAAAAATATAATGTAGATGTACATGAAATGCGGAACCTTGATTTAAATAACATTCCTAAATTTGAGAATCCACTGTATATTTCTTTAGATATGGATGGTTTTGACCCTGCCTTTGCACCGGGAGTTTCGCATCATGAGCCAGGCGGACTCTCATCGCGGCAAGTATTAGATTTAATTCATAGTATTGATACCGAAGTAGTAGGTGCTGATATTGTAGAATATAACCCAAATCGCGATTTCCACGATATGACCGCTTATTTGGCGGCAAAAATGATGAAAGAACTTATTGGCAAAATGATGGAACGCTAAAACAAATTTAAATAAAATCCAGTAAATTGACTTGTTTATAAACCAAACCCCCAATGCCGATTAACCTAAAAACTTTTTTGAAGCTACACAAGGTTTCCTTGATATTGGCATTTTTAAGCTTAGTATTCTACTACACCTTTGCCTATTATTTGCAAAGAACAGATTTCATTAAGCTTCTTACCCTATTCGTTGCGCTTTTCTTTTTCTGTTTTAAACTTATACAGTTCGAAAAACTCAACTTTAGGTTTCTATTGGGTATAGGCATCATTTTTAGACTCATTTTTCTATGTGCAGAACCTAATCTTTCTCAAGATTTTTATCGTTTTATTTGGGATGGTCACTTGGTATCTAGTGGTGCCAACCCCTATTTACACACTCCCGATGAACTTATGCGAAATATGGTGTCTATGATACCGAATGCCAATGCACTTTATGAGGGCATGGGTAGTTTAAGCGCACGGCATTACAGTAATTACCCCCCATTAAACCAGCTTTTATTTGCTTTGGCAGCTCTTATTGGCGGTAAAAGTATGTTCGGCTCGTTAGTGGTTATGAGGTCTATTATTATATTGGCTGATATTGGTGTTTTCTATTTTGGGAGAAAGCTACTGAAAAACTTGAACAGATCTCCGCATTTAATATTCTGGTATTTTTTAAATCCGCTTGTAATTGTTGAACTTACCGGTAACCTTCATTTCGAAGGGGTTATGCTATTTTTCTTCATCCTATCCATGTTTTTATTATCTATTGATAAATGGAAAACTGCAGGTGTGGTTATGGCATGCTCGATTTCAATAAAACTTGTTCCACTCTTATTTTTGCCTTTATTCTTTAAGTACTTAGGATGGAAAAAAAGTATCATTTTCTATACGATCATCGGTATCACTTCAATTGTTCTTTTTCTACCATTTAATACTCCAGAGTTTATTGACAACTATTCTAAAACCCTGAAGCTTTGGTTCTCAAATTTTGAATTCAATGCTAGCATCTATAATATCGCTAAAAAAACTGCCATACATTTTAATGCAAAGCCGTGGGAGTTCATTAAAGAATATGGCAAAATTATCCCGTTAATTACCATAGCCACTGTAGGTCTATTTACATTTTTACCCAAACGGTATGATTTGAACAGGGTAATATGGTCTATGATGTGGGTATTGACCATTTACTATTTTATGTCTACCACTGTGCACCCTTGGTATGGTATTTTTCTAGTTCTGCTCTCTGTTTTTACTACATACAGATATGCTATAATATGGTCTGCAGCCATTGTATTGAGCTACTTCGCTTATTCTCAGGCAGATTTTAAAGAAAACCTATGGCTTCTTACCATTGAATATATTGCAGTGTATGGTTTCATTATTTATGAAATTGTTGCACATAATAACAAAAAGTGAGGTTTTTGTAAAAATTATACTATGGGTGATGTCAAATAAATATAATTTGTACATTTACCCTGTAATGAACGAAGAAATCTACTTTTTATATAGTACCGTGAGCCCAGTTGCTCTTGCGCGTCCGTTCACATCTCGCCGTCGTCGCCCGTAAGGGTAAGATATAATTATGGAATTAGGTGAGTCCATTTCCGCACAGCAAATCAAAACTTTTTTTACACTTTTAAATCTATCTGGCAATGAACTTAATTGTTGCTAACGAATCACATTTTAAATACGCTCAGGATATCTGCGATACCATAGCTGAATCTGCTAAAGTTCGAGGAACCGGTATTGCAAAACGTACCCCTGAATATATTCAAAGAAAACTATCTAACGGTAATGCTATTTTAGCTTTGGACGGAGATAAATTTGCAGGCTTCTGCTACATTGAAGTTTGGGGGCACGAAAAATTTGTTGCCAATTCGGGACTCATAGTTCACCCAGACTACAGAGGTCAGGGACTTGCGAAAAGCATAAAAGCCAAGATTTTTGAACTTAGTAGACAGAAATTTCCAGATGCCAAAATATTTGGTATAACTACAGGCTTAGCTGTTATGAAAATTAACTATGAGCTTGGCTACAAACCCGTTACGTTTTCAGAACTAACCGATGATCCAGAATTTTGGAAAGGTTGTCAAACTTGTAAGAACTTCGATATTCTTACCAGAACAGAGCAAAAAATGTGCTTATGCACAGGCATGCTCTACGATGGCAACAATAAGAAAAAAACTGAGGAAATGAAACCAGTAAATAGCAAAGCTTTTACAAGATTAAAAAGTATTAAAGAGAGTTTGTTTCTTAAAAAGAAAGAAGAAAATAAAAGTTAGCGTATAGAAAATGAAATAAATGAGCTGGATGATGAAAATATCAATCTATTTTCGAATCTCTTTTTCTCTATTCTATTTTAATAATTTCTATCAAACCAAAACAATAATTACCCAGCATCACGGGATTTGAACATATTACAATGAAAAAATTAGTACTAGCATACAGCGGCGGATTAGATACCTCTTACTGTGCAAAACATTTATCAAAAGACAAAGGATTTGAAGTTCATGCAGTAAGTGTAAATACTGGCGGATTCTCATCCGATGAAATTAAAGAAATCGAAAGAAAAGCGCTTGAATTAGGTGCAACTTCATACACTTCTATTGATGCCGTACAGACATTTTATGACAAAGTAGTAAAGTATCTAATATTCGGTAACGTACTAAAAAACAACACTTACCCTCTTTCGGTGAGTGCAGAACGTATTGTACAAGCCATTGAGATTGTTAACTACGCCAAAAAAGTAGGCGCTGGCTACATCGCCCACGGTAGTACCGGTGCCGGTAACGATCAAGTACGTTTCGATATGATTTTTCAGATTATTGCACCAGAAATTGAAATCATCACCCCTATTAGAGATAATAAACTAGCAAGGGAGGAAGAGATTGCATACCTGAAAGAAAACGGAGTAGATTACCCTTGGGAGAAAGCAAAATACTCTGTAAATAGAGGTCTTTGGGGAACATCGGTTGGTGGTGAAGAAACTTTAACTTCTGATAAAGCATTACCAGACAGTGCTTACCCAAGCCAGTTACAAGAAAAAAATCCTACCGATGTAAAGCTGACTTTCGAAAAAGGTGAGTTGGTTGCTATCGACGGTAAAAAAGATAACCCAGTTGCAAATATTGAAAAGCTTGAGGCTCTAGCTTCAAAGTATGCCATTGGTAGAGATATTCATGTTGGCGATACTATAATTGGTACTAAAGGTAGAGTTGGTTTTGAAGCTCCGGCTTCCTTAATTATTATAAAAGCGCACCACTTATTAGAGAAGCATACGCTTACAAAGTGGCAACAATATCAAAAAGAACAGCAAGGTAATTTCTACGGTATGCTATTACATGAAGGCAACTACCTAGATCCTGTTATGAGAAATATTGAGACTTTCTTGACAGATACCCAAAAAATGGTCTCTGGCGACGTATTCGTTGGTCTATACCCTTTTCAATTCAGGTTGCATGGTATTTCATCTAAACATGATTTAATGACCGATGCTTTCGGCAAATATGGTGAAGTAAACAAAGGTTGGACGGCAGATGACGCGAAAGGCTTCATTAAAATTCTATCTAATCCTGGAAAAATTTATAACCATGTGAATGGGGATAATTAGGAGTTAGGAAAAAACAGTATTAAGTAATGAGTACAAAGTATTAAGTAAAAAAGCTCAAGGCAAGCCTCTGTGCATTAAAATCTAGATTATTGAGTAAACCAAGTACTTCGTACTTAATACTTATTACTTAATACTTCGTACTAATTACGAAAAAATAAAATTATGATTAAAGCAGGTATTATTGGCGGTTCTGGTTATACGGGTGGGGAGCTTATTCGAATTCTATTGAATCATCCGGCAACAGAAATTGATTTTGTTTTCAGTACTACTAGAGCTGGCAAAAAAGTAACTACGGCGCACCCTGATTTATTAGGAACTACAGAACTTGAATTTACAGGTAATGTAAATCTAAATGTGAATGTTGTTTTTCTATGCTTGGGCCATGGTAATTCTACCGCATTTTTAAAAGAACATCATTTTTCTGAAGATACTATTATCATTGATTTAAGCAATGACTTTAGATTACATGCCGATGCTGATTTTGACGGAAAACAGTTTGTATACGGATTACCAGAATTGAACAAAAGTGACATAGAAAACGCCCAATATATTGCAAACCCAGGTTGTTTTGCGACAGCTATTCAATTGGCACTTTTACCGCTGGCTAAGGCAAATCTATTAAAGAACGAAGTACATATTAATGCCGTAACCGGCAGTACTGGGGCAGGCGTTAGTCCGTCGGCTACTTCGCATTTTTCATGGAGAAATAATAACGTAAGCTGGTACAAGCCTTTTACCCATCAACATTTAGGTGAAATTAATGAGAGTCTGTCTTCGCTTCAAGAAAATACGGGCAACTTATTTTTCATGCCAAATAGGGGGAATTTCACTCGTGGAATTTTAGCAACATCTTACACCAAATTTGATGGTAGTTTAGAAGGTGCGGAAAAAATCTATAAAGATTTTTATAAAGATGCTGTGTTCACACAAATATCAGATGAACCTATTAATCTAAAGCAGGTTGTAAATACCAATCAGTGTCATATTCATTTACACAAACATGATGATATTCTATTGATTACTTCTGCAATTGATAACCTTTTAAAAGGGGCTTCGGGACAAGCGGTACAGAATATGAATCTCATTTTCGGATTAGAAGAAAGTCTAGGTCTGAACCTAAAGGCCGGTGTCTTTTAGAAACAATGTAAAAAGTACTATGTAATTGGTACAAGAAAAATATAAAACATGAAAATAGCCATTATAGGTGCAGGTAATTTAGGCCTTTCCATTGCTAACGGAATTCTGAACAGTAACGGTGCTACCACCATGTACCTTACCAAAAGAGACACAAAATCTATCATAGATTTTGAGAAACACAATAAGGTGACTGTAACCAATGATAATCGTTTGGCTATACAAAATTCAGACATTCTAATATTCGCCGTTCAACCCGTTCATTTTGCTGCAATTCTAGAAGATGTAAAAGATTTACTTACCGAAAACCATGTTATTATTTCAACAATAACCGGTTTCGGAATTGACAAAATAGAAGCGGTTATCGGCAAAGACAATTATATTGTTAGAAGTATGCCCAATACCGCTATCTCTGTTGGTAAATCTATGACGTGTATCTGCAGTAATGAAAAGGGTAAAAAACGTATTGACCTAACAAAGGCTATCTTCAACAGAATGGGTCATTGTATGGAGATACCTGAGACTCAAATGCAAGCAGCAACGGTCATTTGCGCCAGTGGCATTGCCTTTTGGATGCGACTTATTCGCGCCACAACACAAGGTGCCATTCAGTTAGGTTTTGATGCTCAAGAGGCTCAAGAATTAGCTATGCACACGTGCAACGGTGCCGCAAGCTTACTTATTGAATCGGGCAATCATCCAGAACAAGAGATTGATCGGGTAACGACACCTATGGGATGCACTATTACGGGTCTAAACGAAATGGAACACCAAGGTTTAAGCTCATCATTAATACGTGGTATTATTGCCTCATACGATAAGATTACCGAATTTAAAACGAAATAAAATACCAGTATACAATTAGTTCTTATGAACTTGAATCTTTTGAATTATGAAATTATTCGACGTTTACCCACTATATAATGTTACACCTGTTTCTGCAAAAGGTATTGTGGTTACCGATGACAAAGGTCAAGATTACTTAGATTTTTATGGCGGTCATGCCGTAATATCAATTGGTCATACGCACCCACATTATGTAAAGCGCTTGAAAGATCAATTAGATAAAATCGGATTCTATAGCAATGCAGTTCAAAATCCGCTTCAAGAAGAACTTGCTGAAAAATTAGGCGTTGTTTCTGGTTGCGAGGCGTATAATCTATTTATGTGTAACTCTGGCGCCGAAGCCAATGAAAATGCACTCAAAATGGCATCTTTTGCTACCGGAAAATCTAAAATAATTGCCTTTAATAACGGATTTCATGGACGTACTTCTGCTGCTGTAGCCGCAACTGATAATCCGTCTATAAATGCAGAAATAAATCAACAACATGAAGTCGTTTTTCTTGACCTGAACGATGCAAAGGGTTTTGAAAGGGAAATTTCTAAGAATGTATGTGCCGTAATTATAGAATCAATACAAGGCGTTGGTGGGTTAGATGAACCCAACACAGAATTTTTACAAAAAGTAGCAGCTTTATGTAAAGAAAATGATGCTTTATTAATTGCTGATGAAGTACAATGCGGATTTGGTAGAAGTGGTAAATTCTTCGGATTTCAACATCACAACATACAACCTGACATTATCAGTATTGCTAAAGGTATGGGTAACGGCTTCCCCGTTGGTGGTGTTCTTATTCATGAAGATATTAAAGCAAAATACGGAATGCTAGGTACCACTTTTGGCGGTAACCATTTAGCTTGCGTAGCCACATTGGCTGTTTTAGAAGTTATTGAAAAAGAGAACCTAATGGCAAATGCCGAAGAACTGGGTGTGTATTTCAGTGAAAAGGCAAAAGAAATTCCGCAAGTAAATCGAGTAAAAGGTAGGGGATTAATGCTTGGGCTAGAGTTTGATTTTCAGGTAGCTGATCTTCGCAAAAAATTAATTTACGAGCACCACCTTTTTACCGGTGGTGCCAAAGACAAAACGGTACTTAGAATTTTACCGGCATTAAACATTACAAAACAAGATTTAGACGTGTTTTTCACCGCTCTTAAGACTGCTTTATCATGATAAAAACGCTCACCTTAGCAAAAAGAAATGCCGTATTAAAACGGATGGCAGAATTGGTTCTTCAAGAAGAATCGATTTTAATGTCTGCCAATGAGAAAGATTTAAACTCTTTCGAATCTGATGATATTGCGATGATCGACCGCTTAAAGGTGGATAAAGATAAGGTTAGAGAAATGGTTTCTTCCTTGAAAAAATTAGCTGCATTAGCCGATCCTTTACACGTAGAACGCTTTCAATTTACCCATGATAACGGGTTAGAAATCAGTAATAAAACGGCTCCGTTCGGCACTATTATGATTATCTATGAATCTAGACCAGATGTCACTATCGAAGCAGCCGGAATCGCTTTTAAATCGGGAAACAAAATTTTATTAAAAGGCGGAAAAGAATCATTGAACTCCAATTTGGTTTTAGTCAATTTATGGCATAAAGCTTTAGAGTCTTGCGACTGTTCTGAAGATTGGATTACCTATCTCAATTATTCGCGAGAAGAAACCCAACAGTTTCTTGAAAAACCAACTCAAAAGCTCGATTTGATTGTACCTCGTGGTGGTGAAAAATTGATTGCTTTCGTAAAACAACATGCCCAGTGCCCTGTAATTGTTAGTGGTCGTGGAAATAACTTTGTATATGTTTCTCATGAAGCAGATCTGCAAATGGCATTAGATATAATTGTCAATGCAAAAACCACGAAAATATCGGCATGTAATGCGGTGGATAAAGTGATTATCTCAAGGAATCTACCTCGTAAAATGGAGTTTCTAAATCACTTGGTTCAAACACTTAAAAAACACAATGTAGAAATATTGACCGATGCTAAACTAGCCGGATTAGAAGGTACTTCTCAGATGGTAGATGAATCTGTTTGGCACGAAGAATTTCTAGATTATAAAATTGTTATCGGGCAAGTGCCAGATGTTGAAGAGGCCATACAGCACATTAACACCTATGGTGGTGGCCATTCAGCTGCCATCATTACCAAAGACGAAGAAGAAGCTGAAATTTTCATGCAGTCCGTTGATACTGCTGCCGTGTATCATAACGCATCTACACGTTTTACCGATGGTGGTCAATTCGGACTTGGTGGTGAATTAGCTATCAGTACCGATAAATTACACCAGCGAGGACCTATTGGTTTACAACACCTAGTGACCAATAAGTGGTATGTAAAAGGGAATGGACAGGTGAGATAGTTGACGGTTGTTCGTTGTTCGTAAAACAAATGATAAACGTGTCCGGTTGAGCGCAGTCGAAACCCAAAAAAAGGAGTTAGGAGTTAGGAGTTAGGAGTTAGGAGTTAGGAGTTAGGAGTTAGGAGTTAGGAGTTAGGAAAAATAAAAGCTTGACCTGACAAAATCGAATTAGAATGCTGAAAAAGAGAATTTTATTAAAATTAGGATCTAATACTTTAACGAAGGATACCGACCATATCTCTCGTGGTAAAATTGAAGATATTGGTAGGCAAATAGCTGCACTTAAAGATGAATACGAATTCATAATCGTAAGTTCTGGTGCTATTGCCGCAGCTAGGCAGTTTGTAAAATTGGAGCATAACGGGGAAGAAATCACCATAAAACAGGCACTAGCATCTATTGGTCAGCCACATTTAATGCGTATTTTTCAAGAGAATTTTAGAGAGTTAGGTCTTTTTACATCACAGTGTTTGCTATCGTATTCCGACTTTGAAAAAGAACAAACTAGAGTGAATATTAAAAATACTATAAATGTTCTCGTTGCTAATAATTTCATTCCTATTATCAATGAAAATGATACTGTGGCAACCGATGAAATTAAGTTTGGTGATAATGATAAGTTAGCAGGTTTAACGGCTTCTCTTTTATCTGCAGATATACTAATAATAGCCACAAATACAGACGGTATCTATACAAAAGCATCGCTATCGTCGGCAAAACCTACCACCATAGAACTGGTAACTGACCTAAGTGAATTACAGAAAGAAATTGGGGAATCTACATCGACCCATGGCACTGGCGGAATGCAGTCTAAAATAGAGGCTGCAACTATCGCACAAAAAGCAGGTATTGAAACTTGGATTACCAATGGCTTAACCGATAATTTCATTACCGACGCCATGAATAACAAAAGCACTTTTACAAAAATTAAAGCATCATGAATTACCTTTCCATAAACGATATCGACTCTTTATCTACCTGGGTAAAAGAAGCTATTGCATTAAAAAAACAGCCTAAAAAATTTAAGACTTTAGGTAACGATAAAACCATCGGTCTCCTATTTTTCAACAACTCTCTTCGTACGCGTTTAAGTACTCAAAAAGCGGCCATGAATTTAGGTATGGAAGTTATTGTCATGAATTTTGGCAGTGAAGGTTGGGCTTTAGAATACGCCGATGGCACTATTATGGATCAAGGTACCTCTGAGCATATAAAAGAAGCTGCACAGGTAATTTCTCAGTATTGTGACATCATAGCAATACGTGCATTTGCAGGCTTGGTTGACAAAGAATTAGATGAAGCAGAAGAAGTTTTAAACGGATTTAAAACCTACGCATCTGTACCTATAGTAAATATGGAGAGCTCAGTTGGGCATCCTTTACAGGCACTAACAGATGCGATTACTTTAGAAGAACATAACTTTAAGAATAACCCAAAAATAGTATTGTCATGGGCGCCACACCCAAGGGCTTTACCACATGCGGTTGCCAATTCATTTATTCAAATGATGCAAAAGCAAAATGCGGAGTTTGTAATTACGCATCCTGAGGGTTATGAACTAGATCCCAACATTACTAAAGATTCTAAAATTGAATATAATCAAGAAAAGGCTTTAGAAAATGCCGATTTTGTGTATGTGAAAAACTGGAGTAGCTATACCGATTATGGTCAAATAAAATCGCAAGATCGTAATTGGCAAATGACCCTTAAGAAATTAGGGAAAGCTAAGTTTATGCACTGCCTTCCGGTACGTAGAAATGTTGTAGTTGCCGATGAAGTTTTAGATAGTGAGCAGTCTTTGGTTATTGAACAAGCGAATAACAGAACGTATGCTGCTCAATTGGTTTTAAAGAAAATACTGGAAAGCAATGAAAATTAGTAAATGGATTTATATTGGTATCGCACTATTTGCACTCATTTTATTTGTAGCAAATATGGTTGATATCGACCATAACACCGCACATTGGAAAACCTATATGGGACCCGTTAGTAACATAATTCTTATTGTTGCCATGGTACTCATGTTTAAATTTTCGGATAATGAAAAATAAATTAAGCGTAGTAAAAATTGGTGGTAATGTCATTGAAGATGAAAAAGCTTTAGCTATTTTTCTTACTGCATTTGCAAAGCTAGATGGATTGAAAATACTAGTTCATGGTGGTGGTAAATTAGCTACTCAACTCGCAACTAAATTAGGTATTGAATCTAAAATGATAGACGGCAGGCGTATTACCGATGCTGAAACTGTCGATATCATTACCATGGTTTATGGCGGCTTGGCAAACAAGAAAATCGTTGCCCAGCTTCAAGCAAAAAATATAAATGCAATTGGTTTAAGTGGTGCTGATGGTAATAGCATACATGCACACAAACGACCAATTAAAGAAATTGATTACGGATTCGTAGGTGATATTGAGGGTGTAAACTCCGAATTAATCAGTAACCTATTATCTATAAATCTTACGCCTGTTTTTTGCGCATTATCGCATGATGGCGCAGGACAGTTACTGAATACCAATGCAGATACTATTGCTTCTGAAATTGCAATCGGCATGGCATTTACCTATGAAACTACTCTTTATTATTGCTTCGAGAAAAAAGGTGTTTTATTAGATATTGCAAATGATAATAGTGTGGTAAAACATATCAATACAACCACATATAAAGAGTTATTATCTGAAGGGGTAATTGCTGACGGTATGTTACCTAAACTCCACAATTGCTTTCATGCTTTGAACAATACTGTTGAAAAAGTATGTTTGGGCGATGTAACTATGTTAGATAAAAACACCGAACTGTTCACTACGTTAACCCTATAGTATGAATCAAACAGAACTTACAGAAAGTGCCATCGATCTATTAAAAGAACTGATTTCAATAGAATCATTTTCTAAGGAAGAAGACAAAACTGCTGATGCAATACAAGCGTGGTTGGCAAAATATAACATACCAACAGAACGGGATCTGAACAATATTATAGCGAAAAATAAATATTGGGACGATAGCAAACCAACCTTATTATTGAATTCGCATCACGATACTGTAAAGCCAAATACTGCCTATACAAAAGACCCTTTTTTGCCACACATTGAAGATGGTAAATTATTCGGTTTGGGGAGTAATGACGCAGGCGGACCTTTAGTTTCCCTTCTTGCAACTTTCGTGAATTATTACAATGATGAAAACCTCAACCATAATATTTTAATGGTCGCTTCTGCCGAAGAAGAAAATGCAGGAGAGAATAGCTTACGCGGATTGCTTCCTAATTTACCACATATTGATGTAGCCATAGTTGGCGAACCTACATTAATGCAACTTGCTATCGCCGAAAAAGGATTAGTTGTTTTTGATGCTGTAGTTAAGGGTACTCCCTCGCACGCAGCGCATCCAAATGAAGACAATTCCATTTACAATTCTATTAAAGTTTTAGAATGGTTTAAGAACTACAAATTCAAAAAGTCATCTGAAGCCTTGGGAGATGTAAAAATGACCGTTACCCAAATTAGTGCAGGGTCGCAACATAATGTGGTGCCGGCACAGGTTGATATGGTGGTTGATGTTCGGGTAAACGATGCCTATACCAATAAAGAAATTGCAGATTTACTAAAGAACGATGCGCCATGCGAATTAAAGGAGCGATCTTTACGCCTCAATTCATCGAAAATAGACAAAGATCATCCGTTAGTGAAATCTGGGATAGCATTAGGTAGAACTACTTACGGCTCTCCTACCCTTTCGGATCAAGCAGCGCTCAGTTGCCAATCACTGAAAATGGGACCTGGTGACAGCACTCGTTCTCACTCAGCAAATGAATTTATCTATGTTCATGAAATTGAAGAAGGTATAGATTTGTATATTAAATTATTAAAAGGCTTTTTTTCAAATAACAATTAACAAGAACCAATTACCAATAGGCATTGTTAATTGCTAATTGATGATTGATAACTGACTGCATATGAAACTCTGGGATAAAGGATTTAGTACTGATAAAAAAATTGATCATTTCACTGTTGGCAACGATAGGGAATTAGATTTGGTTTTAGCCAAGTACGACGTAATCGCATCTAAAGCTCATGCTAAAATGTTAGGTGAAATTGGTTTGCTAACGCCCAAAGAAACTCAAGAGCTTGTTAATGAGTTAAACCATATTGCCGCGCGAATAGAGAAAGGGACATTTTCTATAGAAAAATCTTTTGAAGACATGCATTCTAAAATAGAATACATGCTTACCCTTAGTTTAGGTGATACTGGTAAAAAAATACATACGGCGAGATCAAGAAACGATCAAGTGTTAGTGGCTATGCATCTATATTTAAAAGATGAATTGTCAGAAATTAAATCAATGACAAAGTCGCTTTTTAACCTTCTTCTGGTAAAGGCTCAAGAACATAAAGATGTACTATTACCTGGGTATACGCACTTACAAATTGCTATGCCTTCTTCATTCGGACTTTGGTTTTCTGCCTATGCAGAAAGTTTAATAGATGACCTTTATTTTATTGATGCAGCTTATAAAGTAGCCGATCAAAACCCTTTAGGTAGTGCTGCAGGTTATGGAAGTTCTTTCGCTATTGACCGTAGATTTACTACCAAGGAAATGGGCTTTAGCACACTAAAATATAATGTCGTCGCCGCCCAAATGAGCAGGGGTAAAGCGGAAAAAGCTACCGCTTTCGGTATTGCTAATATTGCCGCTACCCTATCTAAAATGGCAATGGATATTTGTTTGTATATGAGCCAAAACTTCAATTTCATCTCTTTCCCAGATGAACTGACTACAGGTTCTAGCATCATGCCACATAAAAAGAATCCCGATGTTTTTGAATTGGTTCGTGGTAAGTGTAATAAACTGCAATCTATACCAAACCAACTTACATTGATTATCAATAATCTGCCTAGTGGTTATCATAGGGATTTACAATTGGTGAAAGAAATCATCATTCCCGCTATACAAGATATGAAAGCTTGTTTAGAAATTTTGACATTCAGCCTTAAAGAAATTAGGGTCAATGAAAATATTTTGGACGACCCAAAATATGATTATCTATTTAGTGTAGATACTTTGAATGAATTGGTACAAAACGGAATGCCTTTTAGAGATGCCTATAAGAAAATGGGGCAAGAAATTAATGATGGCACTTTTACTCCAAAAAGAGATATTCATCATACCCATGAAGGTAGTTTAGGTAATTTATGCTTGAAAGAAATTCATGATAAAATGAAAAATAGTTAATTCAACTTAACGTACTTATCAGAATAAATCTTGGTGAACTGTGCTCCGAAAGTTACGATTAAGCTAGAATAAGATACCCATAACATCACTAAAATGATGCTGCCGGCCGCACCGTAAGTAGAGCCTGGCTCTGCCTTACTAAAGTAAAAAGCAAGCGCGTATTTACCTATCAAAAACAAAAAGGCTGTAAGTGCCGCTCCTACTTTAACCGCTTTCCAACGTACATGTGTACTGGGCAGGTATTTAAACATGGCACCAAATAATAGGTAGATAAAGGTTAAGGAAATAACAATATCCAATACGAAACCTAGTTCTAACATACCATCGGGCAGAAGTCTGGATAATTGTTTTGAAAATGCCGATAAAAATGAAGTTAGCACGAAACTTATAAGCAAGAGAAATCCAAAAATTAGAATAAAACCAAATCCTTTTAACCGCATGAAAAGGGTAGATAATATTTCATTGGTATATTTTGGTTTCGCTTTCCAAATATCGTTTAACGCATTTTGTAGTTGATAAAAAACTCCGGTAGCACCATAAATTAACACTCCTACACCTAATATCGTAGCCACTATAGATGTATTTTCACTACCTCTATCCGCTATCATTTCTTGTATAGATTGCGCTGTTTCAGGTCCCATTGCAGATGAGATTTCAGCAAATAATTCTCCACGTACAATTTCTTTGCCCCAAATACCACCGACCAATTCTAGAATTAAAATAAGAAGACCCGGCAATGATAAAATTGCATAATAAGCTATAACCGCACTAATTTGAAACGGTTCTTTTTCCATCCATATATTATAGGTGTTAACCAGTAATTTGGGTAGGTGAGAAATTCCAAATTTAATATGATTTTCTTCCTTATTTTGAGACATTTATAATAGTATTTAAACTAAGTTTAAAAATAAGACAAGTAAAATATTGACTGTAATCCGATAAGATTAAATACTACCTCTTAAAAGGTTTTTCTAATTCTTTAAAGGTTTGGTTATTATGCAGTTCATCAAAAAAACTAGACTTTACATCTATATAATAGGCGTTCACAACAAAAAATTTTAACATTTCGATTTCATGGGCATATTTGAGGTAAACCCTCGAATAAACCAACCGGCATGCCAATTTTTAAAAAAAGTATTACCCTTTTTCTTTTATTCTTAAGTTTTAGTCTTTTTTCTCAATCTTTTACTTCTATTTGGAACACAAATAATATTGAAACTGGCTCATCTGCAGCCAATCAAATTACCATTCCAACCAACCCTGCATATACAACATACAGTTATAATATAGACTGGGGAGATACTAATACAGATACTGGAGTAACCGGAAATATCACTCATACTTATGCAACTCCCGGTATATACACAATTAGTATTAGCGGTACATTTCCTTCTATTTATTTTAACGATGAAAATGCAAATGACAAACTAAAGATTATAGAAATACTTGCATGGGGAGACATAGAATGGCAAACCATGGAAAATGCTTTTTATGGATGTGAAAACTTGAATTTTGATTTAATTGACGATCCTAACCTTGCTCAAGTCACCTCTTTGAAACAGATGTTTAGAGGTTGTTCTTCGTTTAATGGAATTGTCAATAACTGGGATACCAGTACTATTAATGATATCTCTGGCTTATTTTATGAAGCAGAAACATTTAATAGACCCTTAGCAAATTGGAATACTAGGGCAGTAACAGATATGTCTTATACTTTTTACGAAGCCGAACTATTTAATGAACCACTAGATAGTTGGAATACAGCTGCAGTGACCACAATGTCCAATATGTTTAATCATGCTGAAGATTTTAATCAAAATATAAACAATTGGAACGTTAGTAATGTAACGGACATGTCTAATTTGTTTTTTTATGCCAGAGTATTTAATCAGCCATTAAACTTATGGGATGTTAGCAATGTAACCACTATGGCAAGCATGTTTTACCTAACATCCTTTAACCAACCAATAAACAATTGGAATATTAGCAATGTGATGGATATTTCTGGAATGTTCCAAAACTGCCCGTTCAATCAGCCACTAAATTTATGGGATGTTAGCAATGTAACCACCTTAGCGAGTACGTTTGCCCAAAACAACAATTTTAATCAACCTTTAAATGATTGGGACGTTAGCAATGTAACCGACATGAGCCGAACATTTGGTAGTGCCGGTAGCTTAAAAGATTTTAACCAACCTTTAGATCAATGGAATGTTAGTAATGTAACTACCATGTTGGGTATGTTTGAAAGCTCTTCTTTTAACCAACCACTAAATGGGTGGAATGTTAGTAACGTAACCAATATGAGCAATATGTTTGCCGGTTGGGCATCTATATACGTAACTGCTTATAACCAACCACTAGATCTTTGGGATGTAAGTAGCGTTACGAACATGAGTAATATGTTTCATGATTCACGTTTTAACCAAAATATTCAAGGCTGGGACGTTTCTAATGTTACGAATATGAGTAACATGTTCGATAATGCTAGATTATTTGATCAACCACTTAACGCTTGGTCAATTACTTCACTTACCAATTTAGACGGTATTTTTGCAAATACACCTTTGTTCAACCAACCTCTTGATAACTGGAATACTTCTGCTGTAACAAGAATGAGAAATACATTTCTAAATGCTGAAGCTTTTGACCAAGACTTATCATCTTGGGACATTTCTTCCGTTACATCTATGACATCAATGTTATCCAACTCTGGATTATCTGAGGAAAATTATGATGCTACTTTAATCGGTTGGGCTACCCAAACCGTTGAAGATAATGTTGACTTAGGAGCAACAGGCTTAAAATATTGTGATGGTAGACTTGCAAGACTAGAACTTATTGACAACCATAATTGGACTATAACCGGAGACATTGTTAACTGTTCAAATGTGTTCTGCACAACAATTACAAACCCCGCTGAAGGTGATACGAATGTTCCTGCAAATTCTAACATACATTGGGCTGCCGCACCAAATGCGACCGGTTACTATATTGACTTAGAAGTTGAAAGAGGAGGAGTACGTAGCTTTGTAAATATCAGTGGAAGCCCTGCAAATAATTATGATGTTGGTAACGTACAAATTTTAACTTTTACCAACGAATTTACTCCAGGCGATACTATTTTCATTACTGTTACACCTTATAATGGTGAAGGTCCGGCAGTTGGCTGTGAAGAATTTAGCTTTACCGTAGTACCTTCATGGGTCAATAGTCCAGCAGCCTATAAATTTACGATTGACACTAGCCTCGGATCTACTTATGGTACTGATCAATTTGATTTTAGAATTCAAAGAAATTCTAGCTACAGCTACAATTATTCCGTTGATTGGGGAGATAGCGAATACAACAATAATGTTACAAGTGATCTTAGACACATATACAACACCCCTGGCATATATACGATATCCATAATTGGTGATTTCCCTGCTCCTTATCATTACTATGGAGATGCCGATGAAGTCATATCTATTGACCAATGGGGAACACATGAGTATCAATCCATGCAAAGAGCTTGCTTTGGATGTGAAAACATGGAGTATAATGCTACAGATATTCCTGACCTAAACCTTGTAACCGATATGTCCGAAATGTTTGAAGGCGCCCATTTATTTAATGGAAATTTAAATAATTGGAATGTTAGCAATATAACGAACATGGAATCTACCTTTAAAGGAACCTATATTTTTAACGAACCTTTAAACACCTGGGATGTCAGCAATGTTACTAACATGACCAGTATGTTCTATAGCGCTAGAGAATTTGACCAACCCATAAATTCATGGAATACAGGCAATGTTACCAATATGGGTTCTATGTTCTATGATGCAGAAGCATTTAATCAGCCATTAGATTGGGACGTATCTAAAGTTACCTCTATGTATGGCATGTTTGGATCTACGGAGCTATTTAACCAAAACATAAACGACTGGGACACCTCTTCAGTTACCAATATGAGCTCTATGTTCAGAAGCGCTGAAGCATTTAATCAACCTCTAAATGATTGGAACGTATCATCGGTTACTACCATGAATTATATGTTTAATAACGCTGAAATATTTAATCAACCTCTAAACAATTGGAATGTAAACTCGGTAACCAATATGGGTTCTATGTTCTATAACGCTCAAAATTTCAACCAAGACATAGACAGCTGGTCCGTAACGAACGTAACAGATATGTCTTCCATGTTTAGTTCAGCTCTCAGCTTTAACGAGCCATTAAATAGTTGGGACGTAAACTCTGTTGTAAACATGTCTGAAATGTTCAATGGGGCAGAAGTTTTTAATCAACCTCTAATAGATTGGGATGTAAGTGCCGTTGCCAACATGACATCTATGTTTAAAAACGCTTTACTGTTTGATCAACCGCTAAATAATTGGAACGTATCATCGGTTACGCTAATGCCGTCTATGTTCGAAAGCGCTGAAGCTTTTAATCGACCTTTAAACAATTGGAATACTGCTGTGGTAACCAGCTTTGCAGCGATGTTTAAAAACGCATCAGCTTTCAATGAACCACTTACAAATTGGAATACTGGAGAAGCATTGAGCATGCAAGAAATGTTTAGCGGTGCAACTCTATTTAATCAAAACATTGATGCTTGGAACGTCTCATTTGTAACCACAATGGAAGCTATGTTTAACGAAGCTACCAGTTACAACCAAAGCATGAATTCTTGGAACGTAGCCTCTGTAACTACCATGGAAGACATGTTTAAAGGCGCCATTGTATTTAATGAAACTATTGGGGATTGGAATGTAAGAGGTGTCACCACCATGGAAGAAATGTTCAGCGATGCAACTGCTTTCAACCAAAATATAAACAATTGGCGTATATCTGGGGTAAGCAACATGGATTATATGTTCAACAACGCATTGGCTTACAACCAACCTATGGATTTATGGAATCCGGGAAATGTTAGCATGCGATCCACTTTTTACAATGCCTCTTCACTAGACCAAAGCTTGGCAGAATGGGATGTTAGCGGAGTAACTAACATGAGCGATATGTTAGACAACACTGCATTGGTAAGAGAAAATTATGACAATACGTTAATTGCTTGGTCCGAGCAGAATTTAACATCAGGTATAACCCTAGGTGCACAAGGTCTGCCCTATTGTGATGCACAAGAAGAAAGACAATCTATGATTGACAACTATGGTTGGACCTTTGACCAAGATGTTCGTGATTGCCCAATCCCAAATTGCACACAATTGGCATCACCTTTAAATGGTGATACCGATGTACCTGTCAATACTAACCTTACTTGGGACGCTGCACAATTTGCACAAAGTTATTACCTAACAGTAGGAACCTCTGCAGGTGGAAATGACATAGTAAACAATGAAACTATCACTAATGAAACATCTTATGAATTTGCATCTGATTTTAATACTGGTGATACGGTTTATGTAACAATTATTCCTTTTAATGATGAAGGTGATCCTGGAACTTGTATTGAAGAGAGTTTTACTATTTCAAATTCTGCCGCAACCATACCTGAATGTACTTCTTTGACGGCTCCTTTAAATACAGCAACAGAAGTGTCAATAACTACTGATTTAAGCTGGAGCCCTATTTCAAATGCCGATGGTTATAAGCTTACCGTAGGAACTTCCTCTGGTGCTAGTGACATATTAAATTCTGAAGATGTAGGTAATGTTAATACCTTTGAATTTATTACCGACTTACCTGAAGACAATGATATTTTCGTTACTATAATACCCTATAATGGTGAAGGTGAATCTGGTTCTTGTACCGAAGAACGTTTCCATACAGAATTAATTCCTGTTGCACCTACATGTACTAATTTAATAAGCCCTGCTCATTTAGATACAGACGTTGCTATTGACGCTAATTTAAGTTGGACAGCAGTTCCCGAAGCTACCGGTTACTTAGTAATTGTTGGTACTACCGAAGGGGGTAATGAAATAGTAAATAATGTAGATGTAAATAATGCTACAACATATGACATACCAGAAGACCTACTTGAGAGTAGAACATATTACGTCACCATAATACCCTACAACGATGTTGACGATGCGACCGGATGCATAGAAGAAAGCTTTACAACTGGAAATTCAACTAGTCCTCCTTCATGCCCAATTCTAAGCTCACCAGCCAACGGTGCTACTCAAGTTGCATTAGATACTAATTTAAGCTGGAACGGATCTGGGTCTGTAGACGGATACAATCTTAAAGTAGGTACAACTTCTGGAGGAACAGAAATTTTTACAGGCGATATTGGGAATATAACCACATATACATTCACGAGCGACCTACCAGAAAATAAAACAATTTATGTTTCTATAATTGCGTCAAACATAAATGGTCCTTCCGCAGATTGTATAGAATATACTTTTGAAACGATAGGTCCACCAGCATGTACTTCATTAACAAGCCCGACAAATAACGCCACTAATGTTGCTGTAGATACTTCTATTGAATGGAATGCAGTTTCTGACGCCGAAGGTTATAGAGTAACCGTTATTGGCAGTAATAGTACTGCTAACAATATGACCAATTTTGATGTAACCACAAATACAACCTTTGATTTTGCAAACAATTTCATACAAGGTGAGACTGTTACTGTAAGTATTAAGCCTTACAATACAAATGGAGAGGCTACAGGGTGTACATCTGAAAGCTTTACAATTCTTCCTCCGCCGGTTCCATCATGTACTTCATTAATTACTCCTGTAAACAATACAGCAAATGCAGATATCGATACAGATATTAGCTGGAATGCAGTAGACGGTGCAACTGGTTATACCATAACAGTAACAGCTAGTGAAAGCACTGTCAATAATTTAACCGACGTTGACGTTATAGCAACTTCTTACGATTTTACAAATGACTTTATACAAGGTGAAACTGTTACGGTTACCATAAAACCTTTCAATAGCTCTGGTGAAGCTGTAGGTTGTACTTCTGAAACTTTTGCTATTAAGCCTGTACCAGGTTGTACTAACTTAAACCTGCCGATAGATGGTGATACTCAAGTTGACACTAGCACGTCGATTTCATGGAATGCCGTTGTAGATGCTATTGGATATTTTGTATCTGTATCTGCGAGTACAAGTACGATTAACAATTTTACTGACCGAAAAACCACATTTACAACAATAGATTTTGATTCCGGCTTTACTCAAGGTGAGACTGTTTCGGTTACTATAATACCTTATAATGAATCTGGTAACGCTATTGGTTGCTCAACAGAAACGTTTACTATTCAAGCTATCCCTTTATGTACAATATTAACTTCGCCTGCTAACGGTGATGTTGATGTAGCCTTAAATTCTAACTTAGAATGGATGGCAGTACCTGAAGCTGTTGGATACTTACTTTCTGTTACAGGAAGTAACAGTAACGCAAACAACGTATCAGAATTAGATATTACCTCTGGAAACACCTATGATTTTACCGGTGATTTTGAACAAGGAGAAATAGTATCGGTAAATATAACACCTTACAACAATGCAGGTGAAGCTATAGATTGTTCTATTGAAACATTTACAATTAAATCAATCCCTAATTGTACGACTTTAATTTCACCTCTTAATAATGATGTACTAGCAGAAGTAAGTGAAATTACATGGAATACTGTAGCAGATGCAAATGGCTATAAATTGACTATTACTGGTGATAATAGCACTATAAATAACGTAACCGACTTAGAAGTTTTAGATACCACCTACTCTTTCCCAAATGAATTTAACATAGGTGAAATTGTAACGGTTACCATCATCCCCTTCAACGAGGTTGGTGATGCTAATGGTTGTACTTCTGAAAGCTTTACTATAAGACCTTTACCTTCTTGTACTTCTCTTATCTCTTCATTACAGAACGGGAATGATATTTCTGTTAGCACAGATATCGAATGGAACGTTGCCGATGAAGCAGATGGCTATTACATTTCAATTGGCACAACTAATGGCGGAAATGATATTGTTACTGATGAAGATGTTGCTTCATTGACTAGTTATATTCTCAATGAAAATTTGCCTTCTGAGACATTAATTTATGTAACTGTTACACCTTATAATTCTTCTGGTGAAGCAGAAGGTTGTATTTCAGAAAGCTTTACAACAGAAGTTGTAGCTCCTGATTGTGCACTATTATCGAGTCCAGCTAACGGAGAAAACAATGTTTCTTTAGAAAGTACCATTTCTTGGGAAGAAGTTGAAAAAACAGATGGGTACAGAATCTCTATTGGAACATCTACTGAAGCAAATGATATTTTAGATACTATAGATATGGGTACGGCTATTAGCTATACACACGAACAAGAATTTCCTTTTGATACCGAAATCTTTGTTACTATTACATCTTATAACAGTGCCGGTGATGCTATAGGTTGTGAACAACAATCGTTTACAACAATGATTCCTGAAGATGAAACAAAATACGGCTTCTCACCAGACGGAGACGGAATAAACGAATATTGGCACATTGAAAACATAAACTATTACCCCGAAAATATTGTCAGCATTTATAATAGGTGGGGCGATATGGTCTTTCAGGTTGAGAATTATGACAATGCATCTAACGTATTTTCAGGTACTGCAAATATGAAGACCAAAATAGGCGCAGACCAATTGCCAACGGGTACTTATTTCTTCAATATTGAAATAGAAGGTGAAACCATTTTAAGAAAAACGCAAGGTTTCCTTGTTTTAAAGCGATAATAGCATGCAGAATTTTTACAAAAACATCGCTTTGATAGCATTCGTCTTAGGGGCATTGACCAATAATATGTCAATAGCGCAGCAAACCCCTACTTTCTCTGAGTATAATTACAATCCGTACTTGGTAAATTCTGCCTTTGCGGGACTTGCACCAAGTGCTGAAATAGGTATTAGTAATACTGGTACTTTTAATCAATTTGAAGGTAGTCCTAAAAGTTTTGCCTTAAGTTTCCATACTCCATTAAACCGAGGTAAAGTTGGGTTAGGAGCAGGATTAATACGTGATGAAGTCGGTGTAACCACCTCAACAAGTGCTTTTGTTACTTACTCTTATAAGATATTCTTCGACACTAAAAATAATAGACCTTATTGGCAAATATACACCCCAAATTCATTGTCTTTCTCTATATCACCTGGTGTACAGCAGTATCAAGAAAACTTACTTGAATTGGGTATAATTGATGACCCTAATTTTGCTATGAATATTAATGCCACTATTCCAACCATTGGATTAGGATTTCTTCTAAATCTTGCCAATGTATATGTAGGAGTTTCTACACCAAATGTAATTGGTGACATGCTTGTTTCCGATGATAATGTTGAAATAAACGTTCCGTATTATGGCTATTTAGGATATCGCTTCTTTTCAAACAAATTTGAAGAATTAATGGTTAAGCCAAACTTATTATTGAAATATGAAAATGGCGCTCCATTTCAAGTAGACATGAATATCGCTGTCAGTTACAGAAACAGATTTGAACTAGGAACAGGTTATAGAACTAATTCGTCGATTAATCTTTTAGCAGGTGTCTATCTTTTCAAAAATATTAGAGCCATATATAGTTACAATGTAGCCATGAACGATTCTCCATTGGGTAACACCCATGGCATTATTGCCACCTACCGTTTTGGTAAGGGCTTTAGTAGAGACTAAACACTCTTTAATAAATTATGAATGAACTCTAATTTATTCTTTACAGGCTCTGATATAATAAACGGATAAGGATCGTCTTCTCCCATAGAACGGCTCATACTGTTCAATGCGAACAGTAAAGGCATACCGGTATTCAATACCTTTTTAAAACTGGTTTCTTTATAAGGATCGAAACTAGCATTCATCTTTAAATTTTTCTTGGCAGTAATCTTAGGATCTGTTTTGAGTCCGAAATTATAGGCAGTTTCTAACACATCGGTAAGGTGTAAATAATGCGACCAGGTTTCGGCCCAATCTTCCCATGGGTGAGATGATGCATACTTGCTTATAAAACGTTGTTGCCAATTTGCCTGTGGACCATTATTGTAATAATTGGTCAAGGCATCAGCGTACGACATAGATTCATCGCCAAATATATTTCTAAATCCAGTTAATACAGCTGGATTATCACGAACTAGTCTGTCCCAGAAATAATGTCCTACTTCATGTCTAAAATGACCGAGTAAGGTTCTATACCGCTCAGACATTTGCTGCTTTATCTGTTCTCGAACAACAGGATCTGCTTCAGAAATCAAGAGGGTAATTACACCATTTGCATGTCCTGTTTTTAGGTCTTTAGACGCTTCTGGTAAATCATCTTTCGCCAAAAAGTCAAAGCAAAGACCTTTAGAATCATCAATAGTTTTACTCACCACCGATAATCTAAAACGTAATAATTGATATACCAATCTATGCTTGGCTATTTCAATTTGCTTCCACTTGGCTAAATTATCATCATCTAGAATATCAGGTATAGTTCGATTTAAGCTGCAAGCTAAGCAGAACTCATCTCCCCTTTCTATATCTACAAGCCAATTACAAACATGATGCTTTTGATTTTTACAGTATACATAAGTTTTATCTTCCAATTCTGGAAGTTTCCATTGCGTAGCATTTGCATCTAAAGAAACTATCTTATTGTAATAAGAAGAGTACCCTAATAGGTAGCCGCAATTTACACATACGTTATTCTCGAAAACAACTGTATTCTTACAATTTGTGCACTGAAATAATTTCATATCCTATAGCCTTTTAAACAGACAAGGACAGCGTTTTATTTGATCATCTTAAGGTTTATTACCTCTTGATCTGTCAAATACCTCCAGTGTCCTCTTGGTAAATCTTTTTTAGTAAGACCACCATAAACAACCCTATCTAATTTCTGAACTTTATATCCTAAAGTTTCAAATAAACGTTCTACAATTTTATTTCTAGAACTATAAATTTCAATGCCTACTTCTCTTTTAGGAGCATCGGCAATAAAACTAACATCTTGTACTCTTACTACCTTTTCGTCAACTGTAACACCTTCTTGTATCTTCTTTAAATCTGCACTTCTTAATTCTTGCTCAAGCACCAAATGAAAAATCTTACGCATACCATTTATAGGACTTTTTAAGACCTTGGTCATATTGCCATCATTGGTGAACAAAAGTAAACCTGTATGGTCTTTTTCCAATTTATCTACCGGCAATAATTTTGACTTAGAAGCACTAGATATTAACCCTGATACGTGTCTTTTGCCTTTTTCATCGCGAATAGTAGTTACAAAGTCTTTTGGCTTATTTAGAAGTACATATTCTTTCTTTACAGGATTTAATAATTGACCATCGAATTTTACCTCATCGGTCAATTTTACCTTATACCCCATTTCTGTAATTGGTTTGCCATTTACAGTTACATTACCTGCAGCAATATAGATATCAGCATCTCTACGAGAACATACCCCAGAGTTGGCTACATATTTATTTAGTCTAATAGCATTTGGATCTTGTGGCTTAGCTGGCGTCACATTTTTTTTAATGGGCGCATTACCACGAGCATAGCTCTTCTTTTTAAAATTACCCCCTTGCCTACCTGAAGCATTTTTATCCCTACTAGAATCATCCCTACTCATAACTGTACCAATTTTGCACAAAGGTAGCAAATTGCATTGCCGTTCAAATAGTTATATGAAACATATTACCAACAACTATAGTATTCTGTTTAAAACAAGATTAACATCTATGAGCAGAATACCAAAAACACCCATTACTATGATTAGTTTAAGAATATTATGCAGCCAAACATAGTCTTTACGGGTCTTTGCTTTGAATAACAGGAATATGAAAGACACCAATAATACCACACAAAGCATAAAATAAAAGTTCATATACCCCACATCGAACTTAAAAATGAGCAGTAATGATGGCACAAGGGTCAATAAAATTAATAAGGATATCAATAATTTAGATATTCTTGACCCATATATAATCGGAATAGTTCTATAATTCTGAGCAAGATCACCCGATATATTTTCCAAATCTTTAATCATTTCACGAGCAAGTATTAATAGAAATAAAAATACTGCATGTACAAAAATGACAGGTTGAATGTTTTTATAGTATACAAATATTATAAAAAATGGGGTTATCGCCAGGGTTGCAGAAATAAAGTTGCCTAAAAACGGAATTTTTTTCATCTTATGAGAATAGATCCAGATACCAAAAATGTACGAAGAGAAGAAGAAAACCGCCCTAAAAGAAACATAACTTGCAGCTATTACCGCGAAAAAATTCAACACAAAATAAGTCGTTAGCTTAAACCGCTGGCTTACCAAACGATCTAACATGCTCTTTCGTGGTTTATTAATAAGGTCTTTTTCTGCGTCGTAGAAATTATTGATAATGTAACCGCCAGCAATGACCATAGCAGATGCAATTACAATAACAAAAAGCTTAATATCAAATACTACTTCTCTTACCGGTAATTCTGGTGCCAGTATGTAAATTGATGCCAAATACTGGGCTAGCGCTATAACTAAAATGTTATACCCCCTAACCACTGAAAACAGACTCAGTACTTTTAAAAGTAAGAGTTTATTTCTTCTATTAAGCATGTATGGAAATTACCTAAAAATTATAGACTACTTCTAATTTGTAATCTTTTAACGCAGATTTAGCTTTTTCAAAATCTTCTGTAAACCCAAGAATATAACCACCACCGCCTGATCCACATAGCTTTAAGTAGTAATCATTGGTATCGATTCCGTTTTTCCATAAGGCATGAAATTTTGACGGAATCATAGGTTTAAAGTTATCTAAGACCACGTGAGACAATTGCTTTAAGTTACCGAACAATGACTGAATATTGCCGTTTACAAAATCTTCTACGCAAGCATCTGTATGCTTTATGAATTGATTTTTTAGCATTTTACGGAAACCATCATTTTTCATCTGTTCCATGAAAATCTGAACCATTGGTGCAGTTTCACCAATAATACCACTATCCAATAAAAACACGGCCCCTTTACCATCTGCATTTTGAGAAGGTATACTCGTAGACTCAATATTATCTTTAGAATTTATAAGTATGGGCAGACTTAAATAGCTATTTAAAGGATCTAGTCCCGATGACTTACCGTGAAAAAACGATTCCATTTTACCGAATATCGTTTTAAGCTTCAATAATTTTTCTCTTGTTAAATTCTCTAGAACGGTTATTTTATCTTGTGCATATTTATCGTAGATGGCTGCTACTAAAGCACCACTACTACCCACACCATAACCTTGAGGTATAGAACTATCAAAGTACATACCTTCTGCAACATCTGTTTTTAAAAGCTCTAAATCGAAAGAAACCAACTTCGGATTCTTAATGGTCAAATTTTCTAAATAATGAGTAAATGCTTCTAAACTTTTATTTGACTTTGTCGCCTCAACTGATGAGTTGGAATCAGATTTCAAAGCACCTTTATAAAAATTATAAGGTATAGATAATCCTTTAGAATCTTTTATGATACCGTACTCCCCGAAGAGAAGAATTTTCGAATAAAAAAGAGGTCCTTTCATTTTTAAAAACTAAACAAATATTGAAACTTATATAAATATAATCAAAGATTCACACAAAGTTGAACGTTATACCATAAATGGTTAAACAAAAATAGATGAATGTTCTCTTTACAAACGCTTTTAATAAAAAAAACGTACATAAATCATCTACAACTTCTTAGCACCCAGACCAATTCTATCACAAATATACTGTCCATTTTGACAAAAAGGTACTAACTTCTCTTTTATAAATGGAAAAACGATGTCCTTTTCATTTTCCGGATATAATACATGTACATTGGCACCTGCATCTAAAGTAAAGCAAACATGTGTATTGGATTCTTGCCTAAATTTCCAAATGGCATTGATTATAGAAAGGGTATTTGGCTTCATTAATATAAAATACGGATTACTCGTCATCATCATTGCATGCAAAGTAAGCGCTTCGCTTTCTACAATATTTATGAAACTGTCTAAATTACCATCTGCTAAAACCGATTTTAGCTTTTCTAAATTGGTATGAGCCTGATCAAAACGTTGAGGTGCGAACGGGTGCCCATGCATTAATTCATGACCTACCGTACTGCTTACCTGTTTCTCTCCTTTATCAACTAATAAAATAGTATCATGAAAATTATTGAATACCTCATGTACTGCATATGGATATTTTATACCGAATAAATTTGAGCTTCCCTCGATTGAGGCTGTTTCTCCCCATTGTACCAAAGGCCCTTCAATACTTCGACACGCACTACCTGAACCTAAACGAGATAAGAAAGAAACTTTTCTATTGAAATCTTCTTCAAAAATTGATGATGAGAATGACCTTTCCATCTCCATAAAACATAATGCCAAAGCAGACATACCGCTTGCTGATGATGCTATACCACTACTATGCGGAAAAGAATTTGATGTATTTATAATAAAGTGGTACTCTTTTAAAAATGGTAGATAGACTTCTATTCTTTTTAAAAATGTATTTATTTTCGGTTTAAATTCTTCTTTTGCTTCGCCTTCAAACAATAGGTCGAACGAAAATTCATTACTTTTTTGACCCTTCTTTTTATACTGCACACTAGTTTTAGTAACACATGCAGCCAATGTAAAACTGATAGATGGGTTGGCGGGAATTTGATTCTCTCTCTTACCCCAATACTTTACCAAAGCAATATTACTGGGCGAAGAATACGATACCGTGCCTTCTTCTTTCAATGTAATATATGATGCTGGAATAAAATCTTTTTCTGACATTGAATTTTCAATTTGTGCAAATATAGTTTTTAGGGCTATCAATTAAAATAAATCCTTATTTTAGACCTAAACACCAACCAGTTGAAAAGAAAGCTTACGTATATTCTTATTGGTATTATCATATGCTCTACCATTGGCTTTTTGAGTAGCGTTGTTACGCAAAGCTCTGTAACCGGATGGTATTTGACCTTGAACAAGCCTAGTTTTAACCCACCAAACTGGGTTTTTGCTCCCGTATGGAGTGCTCTTTATATTATGATGGGTATCTCTGCCGGCTGGGTATGGGCAAAAGGTTTTCATCATAAATGGGTAAAAACCGGATTATATCATTTTGGTTTTCAACTACTTTTAAACGGATTGTGGAGTATTGTATTTTTCGGACTTAAACAACCATTTTATGGGCTGCTCGTAATTATGGCACTTCTAGTAGTATTATCTCTTACTATTAAATGGTTCAATGTCGTTAGTAAATTTGCAGCGATATTGCTAATTCCGTACCTACTTTGGGTTTGTTTCGCTACGGCTTTGAATTATAAAATTTGGGAATTGAATTAATCTAATAACTCAACTCTAATAATTTGTGCATGGTTCTATAGTTTCTAGTAGTTGCCAGTACCTTCAACTTTCGCTCTATCAAATTATTATTCAATTTTGCTTTACCATATCCCACTTTGCACTTTAAATATATGCAAGAATCAGAAATTGAAAATTCTTCGTTCTCGTACGATTCTACTTTAAACTTAGTAAGCTCGCCAATTTTCGGAACATCATTTAATAATACAAAATAGACTTTCTTTCTTATAATTTCATCTTCTGACTTGAACGGATTATCATTAAGAATATCCTGTAATTGTGAAGTAGTCTTTACTATTACTGGTACTTGGAAACCAAAACTTTTTAAAATAGCATTAAAAATTAATGCTTCTAATTCTGATGTATTCTTGAGTTCACTTTTGAAAACTATATTACCACTTTGAATGTATGTCTCAACATCTTTTAGCTTTATACTTTCGCATAATTCTCGTAGTTCAGCCATCGGTATTTTGTTTTTTCCGCTGACATTTATTCCTCTTAGAAATGCAATATAGGTTTTCATTTTAGGTGTGATTTACATTTAAATCTTCGACTACACCATTGGCTGCAATGTAACCGCCTGTCCAGGCATTTTGAAAATTGAATCCGCCAGTAATGGCATCTACATTTATGATTTCCCCAGCAAAATATAGCCCTGGCAGAATTTTACTTTCGTAGGTTTTAAAATTAATTTCCTTTAAATCTAAACCACCAGCCGTTACAAACTCCTCTTTAAAAGTACTTTTACCATTTACTTGAAAAATGCCAGCAGTCAGCTGTTCTGCTAATGAAGTTAATTGTTGCTTTGATACTTCTGGCCAGGTTGTAGTATCGTCAATACCTGATGCTTTTACTAAGTTTGCCCATAAACGCTTCGGAATATCGAGCACCTTGGTTCTTAAAATAGTCTTCTTTTCTACCTGTTTTACTTTTAAGAACAATTCTAACAATCCGTTTTGGTGATATTCCGGAACCCAGTTCACCTGTATTTTGAATTGATAATTATACTGTTCTAAAATTCTCGCTCCCCATGCAGATAGTTTTAAAATAGCCGGTCCGCTCATTCCCCAGTGCGTTACCAATAATGGTCCGTCTGAGTTTAAACCAGATATATCTAATTTTGTTTTTCCTGTCTTTTTACCGAAGTTCTTTTTTGGTATAACATTTACCTCGGCATGCGTTGCGACACCAGGAATATCTGCTATACGTTCATCTTTGATATTAAAAGTGAACAATGATGGTACAGGCGGAATAATGGTATGCCCTAACGTTTCAATATATTTCCACATTTTAGGATTGCTTCCTGTTGCCAAAACGAGCTTTTTGCAGTACATAAAACTCTCGCCTACGGCAAGCTTCCAAATCTTAGCTCCTTCTTCCTCAGTTTGCTCTATTCCGCTTACCGAACAAAGCGTTTTCACCTGAACACCTAATCTATCTGCCTCTGAAATAAAACAGTCTATAATGGTCTGTGATGAATTACTGACGGGGAACATTCTGCCATCTTCCTCAATTTTTAGAGCCACACCGCGTTCTTCGAAAAAACCGATGGTATCGCCACTGGCATAGGTATGAAAAGGACCTAATAGTTCTTTTTCACCTCTAGGATAATTCTTACTTAAATCTGCCGGATTGAATTCTGCGTGCGTAACATTACAGCGACCTCCACCAGAAACTTTCACCTTGGTCAGCACATCTTTACCGCGTTCTAAAATCGCTATTTTAGTATTTGGTCTTTTTTCTGCGATATGTATTGCCGCGTAAAAACCTGCCGCACCACCACCAATTACTAAAACATCGTACATTATTTTACACGTTCTGGAAAGTTTGTAATAATACCATCTACCGAAATACGTTTCATGGCATCAATATCAGCTGGCTCATTGACCGTCCAAGTATATATTTTAAATCCGGCTTCTCTAATTTCATTTGCCGATTCTACATCTAGATTCTTGAAATACGGATTAATAGCTACAGCATTCAATTCTTTGGCTACAGGTATAGCATCTACTGGGTTTTCTTCGGTTAAAACGGCTATAGCCACATTCGGGTTATGTCTACGTATCTCCTTCAGTTCGTCCCAATTAAAACTTGAGATAATGAAGTTTTCAGGCGACCAGTTTCTTTTTTCAATATAATAATTCATAATATGGTTAACCTTATCTGCAGTACCGGCGCCCTTCAACTCAATATTTAAGGCTACTTTATTATCTATTAGTTTTAAAACATCTTGTAGCATTGGTATTGCATGCCCGCCTTCAACGATGACCTTCTTTAAGTCAACTATATAATAATCTTCAATATTCCCAGGGGCATTTGTTAATCGATTTAAAGTTTCGTCATGAAAAACAACAATCTCTCCACTTTTAATTTTAAAGACATCGATCTCTATCATATCAACACCCAAATCCATTGCTTTTTGAATAGATGCCAAGGTGTTTTCAGTTTCGTGACCCATAGCACCTCTATGACCAATTACTAACGGTTCTTTCATATTACAAGATGCTAAAGTGAAACAAATAATAGCTAGAAAAATTCTATTGAGCATGTTTTAAGATTTTAATTCAAAAATAAAGGATTCTAAAGGATTTAAGTTGATTGCGACATGACCTTCTCCATTTTCTACTCTTAAAGAATTCTCATGACCATAAAGCACATCATGTAAATGATAATTACCTTCTTTTAATTGCCAAGTATTTATTAAATCAACCGGTAATTTTAAATCGAACGAAAAGTGATCATTGACATCAAAATTTGAAACCACAATCAGTTTTTGATTCTCAGACCAACGAACATAAGACAACACGCGATGATTGTAATTTTCAGTAATTTCTTTATTATAGAAATGAATTTCGCGGTACGCACCCATAAGTGCTTCACTACTTATGGTGAAATTCAATAATCGCTTGTAAAAATCTCTTAATGAAGCTTCTTCTGGCGTAGATTGACCACCATCGAACTTTTTATTATTTACCCATCTTTGATGATGGGGAACACCTATGTAATCAAAAATCGATGTTCTTGACGGACTCCCAAAGCCTGCATGTTCAACAGCTGGCTCACCTACTTCTTGTCCGAAATAAATCATGGTCGGCGATGTGCTTATCGTTGCAGAAACTACCATTGCCGGTCTACCAATTTCAGCATTACCTACAAACTCTGTACAAGCGATACGTTGCTCATCATGATTCTCTAAAAAGTGAAGCATGTTATGTTCTATATCTTGTAGACCGTTCTGAACAACCGGTAAATGATCAGACCAACCATACCCTTTCATGATATGTTTTAGTCCGTCATAAAAATCGACCTTATCATATAAGTAATCCATCTTACCCTTATGGATATATGTTCTATATAAATCTGGATTATACACCTCTGCCATTATAAATGCATCGGGATTTTTCATTTTTATGGATGAATTCATAAAGCTCCAAAATTCTACCGGAACCATTTCTGCCATATCATATCTAAAGCCGTCAACGCCCATTGCTAACCAATACAAGGCAACATCCCTAAATTTTCGCCATGAGCTTGGCACAACCCTTTTTTTCCAATAGTTAAAATGCTCTTCATAACCTTTCTCTCCAAAATCATTTGGTAGCATGTCAAAATCTAGTCCGCCATCTGGTCTTACTCCGTAATTAATACGAACTGTCTCATACCAATCGTTCATATCTGGTTGTACACTTCGAGAGCCATTACCTGTCCATTTCGCGGGGATTTCAATTAGCTTGTTATTTGTATAATTCGGAACATCACCACCTAAAGGCACATAACCATCTCGCCATTGCGGAGTTTGGAATTCCGTTCCCGGGATGTAATAAAAATTATTGTCTTTTTGATATTCAACGGATGTATCATCGCCAAATCCGAAATCAGAAACCCCTTTAGGATTCGTCTTTCCTTCATACTTTCTGGCGACATGATTGGGTACAATATCAATAATCACCTTCATACCCGCCCTATGTGTACGATCAATTAGTGATTTGAACTCCTTTAACCTTTTTGAGGGATCCTTAGCTAAATCGGGGTTAACATTGTAATAATCTTTAACCGCGTAAGGTGAACCCGCTCTGCCCTTAACTACATCTGGATCATCATTTGAAATACCGATTTCAGTATAGTCATTTATTACAGCGTGATGCGGTATACCTGTATACCAAATATGGGTAATACCTAAATCTTTAATCTCCGCAAGCGCTTTTTTGTTAAAATCAGCAAACTTCCCTACTCCGTTTTCTTCGATGGTACCCCATGGCTTGTTGTTGGTATTTGTATTACCAAAAAGCCTGGTAAATACATGATAAATTACAATCTTACTATTCATGGGGCAATTCAATTTTAAACTTTAAAGTACTAAACTAAAGCCTTATTACACGGTAGTCAATTCATCTGGAAACAATGCTACTTTCTTTCCATTAACGCGAATGGTCACTTCTTCAGTACCAATTAGTTGAAAAGTTGTGTTTTTAGCAGTAACATTTACCTTTATAATTCTATTTCTAAAATTGACCTTAAAAGAATACGCACTCCACTGATTAGGAATTTGAGGCTTGAAAGATAACTTATCGTTTATAACACGCATACCACCAAAACCTTCCACAATACTCATCCAAGTACCAGCCATAGATGTAATATGCAAACCTTCTTCGACCTCTTTATTATAATCATCTAAATCTAATCTAGATGTTCTTAAATAAAAATTATACGCTTGTTCCATTCTGCCCAACTTCGCCGCTTGAATACTATGTACACATGGCGACAAAGAAGATTCATGAACGGTAAAAGGCTCATAGAAATCGAAATGTTTTTCTAAATCTTCAACCGAGAAATCTTCTTCAAAAAAGTAAAAGCCCTGTAAAACATCTGCTTGTTTTATATACGGAGACCTTAAAATTCTGTCCCAACTCCATTTTTGATTAATAGGTCTTTCTGTTTTTGGCAAATCACCTACCCTTACCAAATCTTTATCTAGAAAACCATCTTGTTGCAAGAAAACCCCATGTTCTTTCGAATATGGTAAATACATTTTATTGGCTACTTTTCTCCATTTATCACACTCTCTATCGGTAAGCTGAGTTTTGCCTATTATTCTATGATAATCATCTGAATAACCGCTTTTAACCTTCTCTAATTGCGTAAGCGTATAATTAATACACCACTTCGCTAAATAGTTGGTGTACCAGTTATTATTGACATTATTTTCATATTCATTAGGTCCTGTAACCCCAAGCATCACATATTTATTTTTATCCTTAGATAAGTTTACCCGTTGATGCCAGAATCTAGAAATACCGATTAATACTTCTAACCCCATTTCTGGTATGTAACTGTAATCGCCTGTATACCTATAATAGTTATGGATTGCAAAAGCAATAGCTCCGTTTCTATGAATTTCCTCAAAAGTAATCTCCCATTCATTATGGCACTCTTCGCCATTCATGGTTACCATTGGGTATAATGCCGCTCCATTAGAGAAACCTAATTTCTTGGCATTTTCAATAGCCTTTTCTAAATGGTTGTATCGATATTTCAATAGCTTTCTGGCTACCTTATCATCTTTGGTAGCCATATAAAAAGGAATACAATATGCCTCTGTATCCCAATAGGTACTACCACCATATTTTTCACCTGTAAATCCTTTCGGACCAATATTAAGCCTAGAATCTGTACCTAAATAGGTTTGGTTTAATTGAAATATATTAAAACGAATACCTTGTTGCGCCTTTACATCGCCTTCAATAACAATATCGCTCATGTTCCAAATAGCAGCCCAAGCTTCCTTTTGTTTTTGTAATAGCTGATCAAAGCCTAAAGCACTTACTTCATCTAAACTATTATTGGCTACTTGTATTAATTCTTGATTAGGGTGATTTCTTGCAACAGTGTAACCACCAAATTTCGTCAACGTAACAGATTCGTCAGCCATTAAATTCTGCTCAAACTTTAAAGACACAATTGAATCTGTCTTTTCATATGGCACACCCGAAATCTGATTCCCATTATATTCTAATGAGGCCTGCATAAACGTACAGGTCTTAAATTCAGTTTTCATAGTATGCGCCTCGATAAAGGCCCGGTTATCTGTTGTGCTTACATTCGTAGTATTCCAGAATTTGTCGTCCCAGTTACTATCTTCATTTGTAATACCACTATCTAAATACGGCTCAAATACTATGTTAGCATCTGTTTTTAATACCTTAATAGTATATGAAATGGCACCTACCGTATCTATATCTATACTTAAAAATCGTTTTACAACAACTTCTATCTCAACGTTATTAGTAGTTACTGCTTGAAAAGTACGAGTGTACACACCCTCCTTCATGTTCAATTCTCGTCTAAAATTTGACACTTTTTTACTCGTAGCCAAATCGAACTCTACTCCATCAATATAAATTTTGATTCCGATCCAATTAGGAGCGTTCAAAACCTTTGCAAAATATTCTGGATAGCCGTTTTTCCACCATCCTACACGGGTTTTATCAGGATAATAAACTCCTGCGATATAACTACCTTGAAATGTTTCACCTGTATAGGTTTCTTCAAAATTGGCACGTTGGCCCATGGCACCGTTACCAATACTAAATATACTTTCAGAAGATTTTACGTTTTCTTGATCGAAACCCTCTTCTATAATGCACCAATTATCTGGTTTTATATAATCTTGATTCATGAAATTTATATTGAATTGTAAAAAAAGAAACTAGAGATAAACATCCTAATTTAAGCTGTATGCTCTTTATTAAGTAATGATTTTAAAAAATCATCGGTCATTTCGGTAAAATCTTTAAAGTTATAATCTGCCTCGTTTAAAATTTCAGCATCTCCTATGCCTATACTTACCATTTTTGCAGCATTAGCCGCTTGAATACCAGCAACTGCATCTTCAAAAACCACACATGAATTTGCTGCAACACCTAAATTATTCGCTGCAATCAAAAACACCTCTGGATCTGGTTTAGCTTTAGTTACACTATTACCATCGACAATACTATCGAAATATGGCAACAAATCAACCTTCTCTAAAATAGGCCTTGCATTTTTACTTGCAGAACCCAATGCTATCGGAATGTTTTTATTCTTTAAATATTGTAAAACCCTGGTTACATCTGGCAGAATCTCACTTGAATCCATCTTTTCAATGTACGCAAGATAATCTACATTTTTCTCTACCATCCAAGTATCGAACTGACCTTGCGTAGCCGTTATATTGCCTATATCTAAAAGAATTTCTAAGCATCGTTTTCGACTGACCCCTTTAAAGAGTTCGTTCTGCTCTTTGGTAAATTCAAACCCTAATTCATTGGCCAGTTTGCGCCAAGCTAAATAATGATATTTAGCCGTATCAACTATAACACCATCTAAGTCAAATATAAAACCTACTTTCTCCATTATCACAAAAAATATTAATTGATTGTAGAACCTCTTTTAATTAATGTTGCATTAATTACCTCTGTTCTAAAAGGCTCTTCTACTACTTCAGTTGACTCCATTCTATTTATCAGCATTTTAGCTGATAGTTCGCCCATTTTCTCACCATGCTGGGCTACAGTACTAAGTTTAGGCGAAGAATATTTTGATAAGATTCCGTCTGTAAATCCGATAATTGAAATTTCTGCTGGTATCTTAAAACCTAATTGCTGAATAACACTCATACATTGAACTGCAAAAATCTCATTAACACATAATACCGCTTCTATTTTATTTTTCTGAAAAAACTCTGTTATTAGCTTTGTATTGTCCAAATCATGAGGTAACGTCAAAATTAAATTCTCATCGAACGGAATATTATTATCCTTTAAAGCTTTTAGATAACCTTCTTTTCTACTTTCACTTACATTAAAATAATTCTCGGTCGTAATCAACGCTATTTTTTTAGACCCTGTCTCTATAAAATGTGTAACAGATTCGCGCGATATCTCAACATCATTCAATATTACCTTATCACAAGCAATATCTTGGGTTACTCTATCAAAAAGTACTATTGGTATACCCTGATCCAATAATTCTTTTAAATGTGTAAAATCATTTTTTCGCTGTGTTTCTGCACTTAACGATAATATGAAACCGTCTATACTGCCGTTAGCCAACATCTCCATATTAATAACTTCTTTATCAAAAGACTCATCAGAAATGCAAACAATTACATTATAACCCATTTGATTGGCATACATCTCTATGCCCCTGAAAACTGTAGTAAAAAAATGATGGACAATATCAGGAATTATTACCCCTATATTTTTGGTTCTCCTATTTTTTAAGCTTAGCGCTATATTATTAGGACGGTAATTATAGAATTTTGCAAAAGCTTTAATTCTATCTTTTGTGTCTTTGCTTATTTCTTTACTATTTTTCAATGCCTTTGACACCGTAGAAATAGAAACGTCAAGTTCTTTGGCAATATCTTTTAAAGTGATTTTTGGTTTCAAAAAAAGGAATTTAAAAATTAAGATAATAACTTAAATTAATCTAAAAGTTAAAGTTGGAAAATAGATGATATTTCGTAAATATATACAAAAAAGGATTTTTCTTATATTTGCATAATAATCAAATATTCACATTTAACCTCTATATTAACTAAGAATATCATAATATTGCCTATTCACATTCATTATACTCGCAAAAAAGAAAAGTTATCAACACGAAACCGTTTTCGTAAAATTTTAACTTAAACAATACCATTGTCAACACCGCTTTTTACATATTTTTAACAATTGAAATTAAATTAACTCAACTTAAATTAACAATTTATGAAGATTACATTCCTAAAAAGTCTGTTAGTTCTCGGCGCATTTTTGTGCTTTGGATCGATGCAGGCACAAGAAGTATCTGGAACTGTTTCAGATGCAAGTGGACCTTTACCAGGAGCTAGTGTTCTTGAAAAAGGAACAACAAACGGTACACAAACTGATTTTGACGGTAATTACACATTGACCGCTGAAGAAGGCGCTGTACTTATTGTTAGTTATATCGGCTACAAAACTCAAGAGGTAGCAATTAACGGTAGAACTTCAATCAACTTCACTTTAGATGAAGATGCTGAAGCATTAGAAGAAGTTGTAATTATCGGTTACGGTACTACAACGGTTAAAGATGCTACGGGATCTGTTACTGCTGTAACGGCTGACGATTTCAACGGTGGAAACATTTCTTCACCAGAACAGTTAATACAAGGTAAAACTGCCGGTGTTAACATTCAAGAAACTAGTGGTGAGCCAGGAGCTGGTATCCAAATTAACATTAGAGGTTCTAACTCTGTACGTGCAAACAACAACCCGTTGTTCGTAGTTGATGGAGTTCCATTAGGTGGCGGTAATACTTCACCACAAGGTGAAACCGGTTTTGGACAAAGTGCAGTTAAAAATCCATTAAACTTTATTAATCCTAACGATATTGAAAGTATCAGTATATTAAAGGATGCATCTGCAACTGCCATTTATGGTTCTCGTGGTGCTAATGGTGTTGTGATCATTACTACGAAAAGTGGTAAAGGAAATAGCAAAGGTGTTTGGGACTTTTCAAGTTCTTTAAGTATTGCTAAGGCAGCAAATACCTTTGACCTTTTAGATCGTTCAGAATTTTTATCTGGAGTTACTGCTGTAGGTGGTAACGCAAGTGCTGTTGATTTCGGTGCTAACACAGATTGGCAACAAGTTGTTTTAAGATCGACAGCTTCTCAAAACCAAAACCTTTCTTACTCTAAGAACTACGGTAGCGGTAACGTAAGAGCAACGTTCGGATACGGAAAACAATTTGGTATTGTTGAAAACTCTGATTTGGAAAGAATTACTGGTAGAGTAAATCTTAACCAACGTTTCTTAGATGATAAATTAGTTCTTGGTGTTCAAATGTCGATCGCTAGAATTAATGATTCTCAAGCACCGATCAGTGCGCAAGCAGGTGCTTCTGGTGATGTTTTAGGTGGTGCTTATGCTGCTAACCCAACATGGCCGTCTAACTCTAGTTTTAATCCAGGTGGATTAAACGTGAATCCTCAAAATGCATTAGACAATACTCAGAATATTACTAATACTGATAGATATTTGCTTAACGGTTCTATTCAGTACAACTTTACTTCTGAGCTTTCTGCAAAATTAAATGGAGGTCTAGATATCGCTGAGGCTTCTAATACTTCTGTAATTTCAAGAGATATCATCAACCTTAACGGTGTAACTGATTTAGGTCGCGGTAATTACGGAATTTTGAAGAGAGATAACAAAACTTTTGAAGCTACGGTTAACTACAATAAAGAATTCGAAAACTCTAGTTTAGAGGCTTTAGTAGGTTTCGGTTACCAAGATTTTCAAACTTACGGATTTAACGCTGGTGGTAGAGGTTACACAACTAGTGATTTAAATGCAATGGGCAGTGACCTTAGAGCTGCTGTTAGTGATTTACAAAACGCAGTTTCTGGTTCTTACCAACAAGCTTATTATGCGCCAAACACAGGTGGTGTATTAATTAATCGATTACTACCAACTGTTGTTGCACAAGAAGCATTGGGCACAAGCTTAAATAGTGCTGTAACTTCTGTTTTCACTAATTCATTTGACAATACAGACGAGTTACAATCTTTCTTTGCAAGATTGAACTACTCTTTAAACGACAAATACTTATTTACCGCAACTATGAGAGCTGATGGTTCTTCTAGATTCGGACCTGAAAACCAATACGGTTACTTCCCTTCTGGAGCTTTTGCATGGAAAATGAATGAAGAAGATTTCGTTGGCGAAAATGTTTCTACTCTTAAATTACGTTTAAGCGCAGGTATCACTGGTAATCAAGATGGTCTTGGATATGGTAACTTTGTGGCTAGACAACGTTTTTCTGACTTAACAGTTCAACAAAATCTAGATATTAATGCTAATGGTACTGCTATCGTTGCTACTGATAGGCCAGATTTGAAATGGGAGTCTTCTTTCAACTTGAACGCTGGTTTTGATTTCGGTTTTAACAACGATCGTTTAAGTGGTAGTATAGACGTCTATAGAACTGAAACTACTGACGTTCTTTTACAAACTCCGCCTGCAGCACCTGCTGTTGATCCTTTCCAATTTCAAAACGTAGATGCTAGCATCATTAACCAAGGGGTTGAATTTGCAATCGCTTACGATTTTGTACAATCTGATGATGCAACATTCTCTGCAGATTTCAACATTGCCTATAACAATAACGAAGTTCAAAACTTCGAAGGTTTGATTGATACTGGTGCGGTTAACGGTCCTGGTTTAACAGGTGCATTTGCACAACGTTTCGCTTCTGGACAATCATTATACTCTTACTTCTTACCAATATTCACTGGTTTTGATAGCGCTGGTTCTCCAACATATCAAGATGTTGATGGTAATGGTACTGGTGATCCTTTCCAAGATAAAACCTTTGTAGGCGAAGATGCTTTACCAGATATTACTACAGGTTTAAGTTTAAACTTGAAAGTTAAAGATTTTGATGCATCTGTATTTTTTCAAGGTCAGTTCGGATTCTCAGTATATAACAATACTGATAATGCGTACTTTACTGCAGGAGCGCTTTCTAACTCTAGAAACGTAACTCAAAGTGTATTAACAAGTGGTGAAGATCCAGGAGCTTCTGCTGATGCTTCTACTCGTTTCTTAGAAAAAGGAGATTTCGTTCGTTTTCAAAATGCTAGCATTGGTTACAATGTTCCATTATCTGGAGAAGGTGCTTTAAATTCACTACGTTTTTCTTTAACTGGTCAAAACCTTTTCTTAATTACAGACTACAGTGGTTTAGACCCAGAGGTTACGGCTAATACCGGTGATTTAGGATCAGGCGTACCATCTAGAGGTATTGATTATGGTTCTTACCCAAGACCAAGAACTTTTACTTTTGGTATTAACGCATCATTTTAATTAAAAAAAATTGTATAACATGAAAAATAAATTTAAAATCTTAACGCTTTCTATTCTATCGTTGGTAGGGGTAACCTCCTGTACCGACTTAGAAATAGAAGAAACAGATTCGATCATTTCTGATGGATTTCAAGGTTTAGCAGATCCATCATCAACAGTAACGAATCTTTATGGTTCTCTTGCAGGTCAATATGCCGGACAAGACAACTACTTTGCTCTTCAAGAAGTAACTTCAGATGAGCATTTAATACCGACCCGAGGCGGTGACTGGGGTGATAACGGACTATGGAGAGTACTACATACTCACGATTGGAATGGTCAACATGCTTTTATTGTTAATGTATTTCAATTATGGAACGGTAACCAATTACAAGCTTCTCAAGTTTTAGATCCAAGAAGTAACCCATCAGCAACAAACATTGGTGACGCAAGCTTCATTAGAGCTTATAGTATGTGGGTTATTTTAGACAACTTTGGTCAAGTTCCTTACAGAGATACATCATTACCATCTACTTCTGTACCAGAGGTACTTTCTGGACAAGCTGCAGTTGATTTTATTCTTGCAGATATTGAAACTGCTATAGCAAACACACCTGCTACTGGTGCTTTAAGCGGAGATACTAGTTTAAGAGCAAGTAAAGCTGCAGCAAGATATTTAAAAGCTAAGGTGCTTCTGAACAAGCATATCTATGTTGGTGGTACACCTGATTCAGGTGACATGGCTGAAGTTATTTCTTTAGTTGATGCAATTACAGCTGACGGTTATGCCTTGCAAGAAGGTTATTTTGACCTTTTCTTACCAGATGCCGACACTGAAACTATTTGGTCTTTAGAAGCTAATACGATAAATAAAGTAGTAATGGGACTTCACTATAACAACACTAGTATTCAAGGTGGTGGCTGGAACGGGTTTAGTACTCTTGCTGAATTTTATGATCTTTTCGAAGGTGATTCTGAATTTAACGAATTAGATGCTTCTCAAAACCCTGCAAATGGTCAAGAAGAACGCAGAGGTGGTGTACCAACTATTGGAACAATATTTGCTGATCAACCTTATGCTGCTGAAGAAGATGGTTACGTAAATGGATCTAATGTTGGTTATGGTTTTTTAATTAACCAACAGTACGCTTTAAACGGCACGCCTCTAAAAGACAGACAAGGTGCTCCACTTACTTTTAAAAGAGATTTTAAAGATGGTGCAGGTGCTGTTAACTTCATTAATAATGATGAAACTACCGGAATCAGAATTCAAAAATATGCTGCTAGAAATGGTGATGCCTCTATAAGTCATCAAATTGTATTTAGATATGCAGATGCTCACTTAATGAAAGCTGAAGCAATGTTTAGAAGCGGTGGTGACCCAACAGCTATGATCAATGATTTAAGAACAATACGTAACACTCAAGAGTTGTTAGGAACAGTTTCTGAACAAGATATTTTAGACGAAAGAGGTAGAGAGCTATACCAAGAAGCTTGGAGACGTAACGATTTAATTCGTTTTGGTCAATTCGGTAGAGATTGGTTATTTAAAGCGGAAGGAACTATTAACAATGACGATTATAACGTGTTCCCTATTCCACCAGCACAATTGCTTGCAAATCCTAATTTGGTTCAAAACTCAGGATACTAAGCATATATAAATTTGAGTTTAAGTAGAAAAGGCCTCCAATTCGTTTTGGAGGCTTTTTTATTTCCACTAATTACTAAAAAACAAGTAAGTACGCATTGTAAATCCATTGAATTATCTAAGATTAATATCAGCGATTAGCCACAAAAAATCAATAACTCTGCAACCAAAAAACATACCTACTAAACACAAGTATGATTATTATAACTTGTTTTAGTTGTCCAAAGAAATTATAATTTCTTTCCTATATAAAAGAATAAAAAAGAACTTACCCAATAAATCATTGTTATCTCATAAAATTACTCTTGATGATAGAAAAATAAAGTCACAAATTCTCACAAGTATGGCTTTTAATTGTAACCATACAAATAGTTACTTAAAGCCGAATAATATTGTTTTACAGGGCAACGAAATTATCGAATCATTTATAGGCTATTGATATTTTAAACACATTCCTCTTTTTCAAATATCCACATTACTATAAACTTATTAAATCAATATGCTTTGAAGCCAATAGGCATAATAATATTAATCAATTACTCCATATTTGAAAGGAGTTTTTTATTAAGTATGAAAAATAAAGCCGGAGTTGTTATTTGAACATAAAAAAACGCAACATTTCTTTATCGCTTTTGAATAAAGGAATGTTGCGTTTTCAATACTATATATCACTAATACAGATCAAAATCATTTAGAATAAATTTCTAAAATAAAAGCTGCGATCTATAATGGATTATGATATGTTACCTAAAAATAATATAAGTGCTAACAACAATAAGTGTAATGATTAATCCTACCGGCTTCACATACTTCCAACCTGTTATATCGACCTCATTAGTATACTCTTGTACATAATCAGTTTCTCTTGGCTTTAATTTACCAATGACCAACATTAAAATTATTGTTAAGACAAAAGTAATAGCCTGAACATGCAACATATGTGGCAACCATTCTACACCAAGTCCTCTTTGCATGAATATGTAAATTACATAAACAACAACAGCAAATATTATCCCAGCTTTGGCAGCTATAGCAGGTACTCGCTTTGTTAAGAAACCAATAACGATTGCTGATAAAATAGGAATACTATAGGCACCATTTACTTGTTGTAAATAACCAAAAAGTCCATCAGAAGCATAATACAAAAAAGGAGCTAAAATCATTGAAAACAACGCAAGTAAAATACCAAAGCGTTTTCCTACTGAAACAACTTTACTCTCCGAAGCTTCTTTGTTCACATACTCCTTATAAATATCCAAACCGAATAAGGTAACACAACTATTTAATGCACTATTAAAAGAACTTAGAATAGCCCCAAAGAGCACCGCAGCAAAGAAACCAACCAAAGTAACGGGTAATACAGCGGCCACTAATTTTGGATAGGCCTGATCTGCTTTATCTAGTTGACCATCGAACATATGAAAAGCTATAATACCTGGTAAAACAACAATTAACGGTCCTAATATTTTAAAGCAGGCTGCAAGCAATACTCCTTTTTGACCTTCTTTTAAGTTTTTTGCTCCTAAGGCCCTTTGAATTATTTGCTGATTGGTTCCCCAATAAAACAACTGCACTAAAACCATACCTGTAAATATCGTAGCAAAAGGTATACTTGAAGATTCAGAACCTATAGCATCAAACTTTTCTGGGTGCTCTGTTGTAAGTTTTGTAATCCCACCCAAAAGACTATTGTCATCACTAATTGCATAAAGTCCAAATATTGGTATTAACAAACCACCTATCAGCAATCCAACTGCATTTATGGTATCTGATACCGCAACAGCTTTTAAACCTCCGAATATGGCATAAATACTACCAATTATTCCTATACTCCAAACACATACCCATATCGATGCCCATTCAGAAATTCCCAACTTCGCGGGTAAATCGAACATTCCACTAATTGCCAAAGACCCAGAGTACAACACAATTGGTAGTAATACAATGGCATATCCGCTTAAAAATAAGCCCGACGTCATTGCTTTCGTTGTCTTATCAAACCTTCTTTCTAAATACGTTGGTATGGTACTAATACCTCCTTTTAAATACCTAGGCAATAAGTAAATAGCACATATCACCATTGCAATAGCGGCTAAAGTTTCCCAAGCCATTACTAAAATTCCATCACTATAAGCGTTACCATTTAGCCCAACAATTTGCTCAGTAGACAAATTGGTAAGTAGTAACGACCCTGCAATTACCCCAGCCGTTAAACTTCGTCCTCCTAAAAAGTAACCGTCAGAAGTTTGTTCGTTTGTACTTTTGGTTGCGAAATATGCAATTACCGCCACTAAAATGGTAAAGCCTAAAAAAGATAAAATTCCTATCATTGGTTGATTTGTTTGTTATTAAGTCAAGGTTAAATATATTGGATTATTTCCATTACTTCTAAAAACTTGGAGCAAAATCTCATTATTCATATTATTACACTGACCCTATAACGTTTTCTTTAAATTTTAACGCCCACTTTTACTAAATAAGCCTTACAAATAGTAGGTATTTGCTATCTTGCAAACTAATTTTGAAAGAACTATTACACAGGTTACTATCTCAACTTTAATAGCCTAAAAAACAACTCAAAGTGCTATTTCAAACATACTCAAAAATGAACTCTAATTTGCTTAAGCTAAGCTACCTTGGTTTATTTTTCTCTCTTTTATATTCTTGCGTATCTAAAGAAGATGCAAATACATCAGAAGAAAAATCAGAACCAACATTGTTTACTTTACTACAACCTGAAGAATCTGGTATTTCATTTGTAAATAAGGTGGCCAACTCAAAAGAATTCAACATATTTAAATATCGTAACTTTTATAATGGTGGCGGCGTTGCCATTGGAGATATTAATAATGACGGATTATCGGATGTTTTTTTGACCGGAAACATGGAACCCAACAAGTTATTTCTTAATAAAGGTAACATGAAATTTGAAGATATCTCAGAAACTGCCGGCATATCAGGAAATAAACCTTGGTCTACAGGTGTAGTGATGGCAGACATCAATAATGATGGGTTTTTAGATATTTACGTGAGTAATGCTGGTAATATGGAAGGTAACAACCATGATAACGATCTTTACATTAACAATGGCGATGGCACTTTTACCGAAAAAGCTCATGAGTATAATTTAGCAGAAACAGGATTCTCTACTCACGCATCTTTCTTTGATTACGATAAAGATGGCGATTTAGATGCCTACATTCTTAACAATAGCAATATTCCTGTAAGTAGCCTTGGTTATGCAGAACAGCGCGAAGTAAGAGCGCAAGATTGGGAAGGTGTACCAAAAATTTTTAGAGGTGTAGGCGATATGCTTTTAAGAAATGACAACGGTAAATTCGTTGATGTTAGTGAAAAAGCAGGCATTTACGGTAGCCTTATAGGTTTTGGCCTTGGAGTAATGGTTGTAGATATCAACAATGACTTATATCCTGACATCTATGTTTCTAATGACTTTTATGAAAGAGATTATTTATATATCAATAATCAAGATGGTACTTTTAGAGAGGAGATTCAAAAATGGACGAATCACTTAAGTTTATCTGCTATGGGTGTAGACATGGCAGATATCAATAATGACGGACTTACAGATATCTTCATAACCGATATGCTACCTGAACCGGATCAGCGTGTAAAATCTGTAATGGAATTTGAAGGGTATAACATTTTCAAACTAAAGCAGAGTAAAGATTTTCATCAGCAGTATATTCAAAACACATTACAACTGAACAACGGTAATGGATCTTTTTCTGAAATTGCATACTACAGTGGTGTTGAAGCTACTGATTGGAGCTGGTCTGGACTATTATTCGATATGGACAATGATGGTCTAAAGGATATTTACATTACCAATGGTATCAATCATGACCTTACCGATTTAGATTTTGTTGATTTCTTTGCAAATGAAATCATTCAAAAAATGGCTTTGACCGGCAGAAAAGAGTCTATTGATTCTATCATTAATAAAATGCCAGTTACTCCCCTACCTAATTACGCCTATCGAAACAATGGAGATATCACCTTTAGTAATTACAATAAACAGTGGGGTTTTGAAATACCTAGTCGCTCAAATGGTTCTGCTTATGGCGACCTAGATAATGATGGTGATTTAGATCTTGTGGTCAATAACGTAAACATGGAAACTTTTGTGTACCGCAACAACTCTGAATCGCAATCCAAAAACAACTATATAAAATTAAAATTTGAAGGAAGCAATGGTAACAAATTTGGCATAGGCACCGTTGCGCGCCTATACTACCCAGATAATATTATAGATCAGACCTTGATGCCTTCAAGAGGTTTTCAATCATCAGTAGAATACCCAATGACTATTGGTTTGGGAGAAACAGAAATGTTAGACTCTATTCGTATTATTTGGCCTAATGACGCAACCTCTAAATTGAAAAATGTAAAAGCGAACCAAACTATTACATTTAAGCAAGACGAGGCCAAAGAGATATTTAAAATTAAAAAAACAGAAACTCCAACTCTTTTTAAAGCTATTGAGAATAACACCTTTTTAACCCATAAAGAAAATAGCTATATGGATTTTGACAATGAGGGATTGATTTCTAAATCATTAGCAGAAGAAGGACCTGGTTTAGCCGTTGGTGATGTAAATGGTGATGGAAACGATGATATTTTTATTGGTGGAGCAAAAAATCAAACTGGTGCATTATACCTACATAATGGTAATGGATCACTTTCTAAACCTATTATAAAGTATTTTGAAGCAGAAGCCCTACTAGAAGATACCACTGCATCTTTTTTTGATTCAGATAATGATGGCGATTTAGATCTTATGGTCGGCACCGGAGGTAATGAATTAGGTATGCAGGGCAATTACGGAATTCGACTTTACCTAAATGATGGCAAAGGTAATTTCTCTTTAAGCACAAACAAATTACCGAGTATTAATAAAAATGTTGCCGTTATCGCCCCTTCAGATTTTGATGCAGATGGTGATATTGATGTTTTTATTGGATCAAGAAGTGTAGTAGGCACGTACGGCATAAACCCTGATCACCTATTTTTATTAAATAACGGAGACGGAACTTTCACAGATATTACTGAGCGTTCTGCTTATGATTTAAAAGATGCCGGCATGATAACTGATGCTAAATGGATAGACATCGACGGCGATGGTAAAGATGATCTAGTAACCGTGTCTGACTGGGGTAGTCCAAAAATCTACAAGAATTCTGGCAGAAGACTTAGCGATTCAAAAAACTCTTTAGACAGCCTTAGTGGTTGGTGGGGCGCTGTTGAAGGTTATGACCTAGACAATGATGGCGATCAAGATCTAATTCTAGGTAATATGGGTAGTAACCTACATTACAAACCAAAACCTGGGCAACCCATGAAAATGTGGGTTAACGATTTTGACAATGATGGTACTATAGAACAAATTACTACTCAAAACTATGATGGTGGTGATTACCCTCTTCATCAAAAGAAGGAATTGACGACCCAAATATTAGCACTAAAGAAGAAAAATATTAAAGCTTCTGAATACGCTTCTAAAACCATTCAAGAGCTATTTTCAAAAAATATTATCGACAATACCATATTAAAGCAGTCAAACATCTCTGAGTCTATAATCGCCATAAATGATGGCAATGGCAACTTTACTATTAAGATTTTACCACCTCAAGTTCAATTTTCATGTATTTGTGGTATTCAATGTCTTGATGTCAATAAAGACGGAAACTTAGACTTGGTGATGGCGGGCAATAATTTCGAGTTTAAACCTCAATATTCTAGACTAGATGCCAATTACGGAAATGTACTTCTTGGCGATGGCAAATTGAACTTTGAATGGCAAAATTATGCCGATAGCGGTTTCTTTATCCGCAATGAGGTAAAACAATTAAAAATAGTAAAAGACAAGAAAGGCAATCAATTCATTATTGTAGCAATCAATAACGACACTCCAAAAATGTATCGACTAGATGAAAAATAACATACTATATCTATGTTTATTGGTATTAGTCATTGGTTGTACTGAAAATTCTGGTGAGTTATTTGTAAAACATTCTACAGAAAAAACAGGTATAACTTTTGAAAATACACTTACAGAATCTAAAGACCTTAGTATTTTAGATTACCTCTATTTTTATAATGGTAGTGGTGTTGCTATTGGCGACATCAACAACGATAGTCTACCTGATATTTATTTCTCGGGTAATCAAGTAAAGAACAAATTATACCTAAACAAAGGTAATTTACAATTTGAAGATATTACCGAAACTGCAGGTGTCGCGGGGAATAGTTCTTGGAACACAGGCACTATAATGGGCGATGTTAATGGTGACGGACTCCTAGATATTTACGTATGCGCTGTGGTCGGGTTAAACGGATTCAATGGTTATAACGAACTTTTTATAAACCAAGGTGATGCCACTTTTAAGGAGAGTGCCGCTGAGTATGGATTGGATTTTGAATCGTACAGTTCTTCAGCTGCTTTTTTAGATTACGACCTAGATGGCGATTTAGATATGTATCTTCTTAATCACGCCATACACACTCAAGACTCTTATGGTAATGCACAAATTCGCTATAAAAGGGTATATGAAACAGGTGATAAACTCCTTCGAAACGACAATGGCAAATTTGTAGATGTCAGCGAAGAAGCTGGTATTTATGGTGGTGTAAATGGATACGGATTAGGTATTGCTGTTTCCGATTTCAATCAAGACGGCTACCCTGACCTATACATTGGCAATGATTTTCATGAGGATGATTATTATTACCTAAATAACGGAGACGGCACTTTTAAAGAAAGTCTTAAAGAAGCCTTTGGGCACACTACAAGATTTTCTATGGGTAGTGATGTTGCAGATATTAATCATGACGGGCTACCAGATTTAATTTCCCTAGACATGTTGGGTAAAGATGAAATTGTTTTAAAATCATCTGAAGGTGATGATGATATTCAAATTCAAAAAATGAAAACAGAGACATTTGGTTATCACAATCAGTATACTAGAAATATGCTATCTGTGAACCAACCAAACGGTAAGTTTTTAGAAACAGCATTACAAAGCGGCGTAGCAGCTACAGACTGGAGCTGGAGCGCGCTGTTTGGCGATTACAATCAAGATGGAGAACAAGATTTATACATTAGTAACGGTATACCGAAAAGACCTAATGACCTTGACTATATCAACTACATATCTAACGAAAACATACGGTCAAAAATTAACAATACCAATCTAGTAGATCAAAAAGCTCTTAAAATGATGCCTTCCGGATTTATTGGAAATATGATTTTTAAAGGAGCAAAAGATCTTCAATTTATAGATGAATCTAAATCTTGGATAGACCAAGACACAATTATTTCTGGGGCTACTGCATATAGCGATTTAGATAATGATGGTGATTTAGATTTAATAACCAATAATCTATTTAGTCCTGCAATTATTCAAGAGAACACTACAAACAGTAAACGCAACTGGCTAAAAATTAAACTTAACTTTTCTGATAAAAACAAATTTGGAATTGGTACCAAGGTATTTTCTTATGCCAACGGAATTCAACAATTTAAAGAAATGTATACCGTTCGCGGATTTCAGGCATCTTCTGAACCAGTTATTCACTTTGGGTACGGAGAACTTAATACTATTGATTCGTTGAAAATAATATGGCCAGACAAAAGTTATCAAATGGTGAAAAATATCGCCGTCAACCAAACACTTCATCTTAGTCCTGAAAAAGTACAACCTTTCGACTATGCTTCTTTACACCCTAAACAACAGAACCTATTTCAAAAAATATCAAACAATCTAGGCATAAACTATACACATATTGAAGATGCCTACAGCGATTATTTACGTCAAAAGCTAATTCCTTATCAAATGTCTGATAGAGGCCCAGCAGTTAGTGTTGGTGATTTAAATGCTGATGGAAAAGACGATATTTTCTTTGGAGGAGCTAAATTTATTCCTTCACAAATTTATATTCAAGGGGATACCACTTTTCAATTAAAAATATATCCGGAGATTAAAAGCGATAGCATAAAAGAAGACATCGCATCTATAATAGGTGATTTCAATGGTGATGGTAAAAATGATATTATAGTGGGTACTGGCGGAGCAGACTTCTTTAATGAAATGAAGCCATTAACTGACTCGTACTACGTGGCAAGCGATAGTACTTTTACTCAAAAAGAATTTCCTGAGATGTTCGAAAATGCATCTGTTCTTTTAAAGATAGATTACGACCATGATAATGATTTAGATATTATCATTTGTAATCAATCTATCAGTGCCGATTATGGAAATAGACCCAACAGTTATATTTTAGAAAATGAAAACGGCAATTTCAAAGTAACCAATAATCCTTTTGAAAAATTAGGAATGATAACCGATGCCATTTTTACTGATTTCAATGATGATGGCTGGGAAGATATATTATTTGTTGGAGAATGGATGTCACCTAGATTTTTTCAAAACAACCAAGGTAAATTTCAAGAAATACATCCATTAGATAATAAAGATATGAACGGCTTATGGCAAGCTGTTACTAGTTTTGACATTGATGGCGATGGAGACCAAGACTACCTATTAGGTAATTGGGGAATGAATACTAAGTTTACTGCATCACAAAAGTATCCGATGAAAATGTATTACGGTGACCTAGATAATAACGGAGCAACGGAAACCATTGTCAGTACCTATAAAGACGGTAAAGACTACCCAGTAGATGGGTTAAAAGAATTGTCGAGCCAATTGGTATCCCTTCGTAAAAAATTCAATACCTATAGTTCTTTTGCAGGAAAATCGATGGAAGAAATTCTTGGCGATGATATGTTACCCAATGCAGAAATTCAAGAAGTACATACCCTAAGTTCTGGCTACCTACAAAACAACAATGGCAAGTTCGCTTTTGTGCCATTTAACTATCAATTACAGTTGGCACCTATTATGGTATTTTTAGCATATGACTTTAATGGTGATAACAAAACTGAAGTATTAGCTGCCGGAAATTATTTTGGCGTAAAACCATATCATGGCCGTTTTGATTCTTTTCCAGGAGCATTGATTAGTACTGGTAACAATATTACCTTAGCGAATGAAATAGGACTCGATTTAACGGGAAAATCGATTCGAAGCATGAACATTATAAACTCAAACAACAACACTTACATTTTGCTCACTTTTAATAACGAGGCAGCAGAAGTGTATAGCATTCTCAAACTATAGTACAATGAAAAGGTATTTAATAATCTTAATCGCAGGGATATTATTTGCGAACTGCACAGAAAAAAAGCAAGAACCCATAGTCGTAACTGCTGATCAAATGCATAATTCTATTGATAAGATAATAGATATTATGATTCATGATATTTTCTCGCCACCGGTTGCAAGTAGAATATTTGCTTATCCCAATATCGCTGCATATGAAATTGTCGCCCAAGTAAACCCTGACTATCAATCATTATCTGGTCAACTAAAAGATTTAAAACCTATACCTGCGATAGATACCGTTTCGGGTATTAACCCTCAATTATCTGCCTTGATTGCGCACATGAATATTAGCAGACAATTAATATTCTCTGAAGATAAGTTTGATGTTTTGCAAGACAGTTTATTTACGCAATGGAAAACAATGAACGAACCTGAATTTGAAGCTTCTAAAGCCTACGGATTAAAAGTTGCCGAGCATATTAAAGAATGGATGAGCAAAGACAATTATAGTCAAACGCGTACCATGCCAAAATTTACGGTAAATACAGACGACCCGACCAGATGGCAACCAACTCCACCAGCTTACATGGATGGCATAGAGCCACATTGGAGCAAAATTCGTCCTTTTATCATAGACTCAGCATCACAATTTAAACCAGTTCCACCACCACCATATTCATTAGAAAAAGACTCAGATTTTTACAAAGAACTGATTGAAGTTTATAATATTAGTAACGAAATAACCAAGAATGGAGATGAATCTGACGAAGTAGCAATAGCTAAATTCTGGGATTGCAATCCGTACGTATCCGTTACTAGAGGACACTTAATGTTCGCAACAAAAAAGATTACCCCAGGTGCACATTGGATAGGTATTACGAAAATTGCCAGTAAAAAAACTAATAGTAACTTCGACGACACCGTTTTTGCCTATACGAAAACATCAATGGCAATTGCCGACGGATTTATTAGCTGCTGGGATGAAAAATATCGCAGTAATCTAATTAGACCCGAAACACTAATTAACCAACATATAGACGAAAATTGGAAGCCTATTTTACAAACACCACCATTCCCAGAATACACAAGTGGCCACAGTGTTGTTTCAGGTGCTGCAGGAATTGCTCTTACTAGCATTTTTGGTGAAGATTTTAGCTTTGAAGATGATACCGAAACGCCGTATGGTCTACCAATCAGAAAATTCAATTCATTCAATCAAGCGGCAGACGAAGCAGCTATTAGCAGAATGTATGGCGGCATTCATTACAGGTCAGCTGTTGAGGTCGGTGTAGGTCAAGGTAGAAAAATAGGTGCACTACTGAATTCTAAAATTAAGATGAAGAAAGATTAATTTTTAGCACATTTTAGATCATCATGAAAAAAGCGCTTTCAATTACAATTGCCATTATTTGTATTGGTTTACTTTGGTATTTTTTCATTAAGCCACAAGATTATCAAATAAGGGTAGTTGGCAAGGCTAATGCCGGCACTATTAACCAAGCTTTAAAAGCATGGAACAAAACACTACCTGAAGCTTCTATTCGTCAACTGAACGATATTAGTACTCTTGAGCAAATGATTGTTTCTGGCGATTCTACACATATTTATAAGTGGAACATTAGCCCTATTACCGATTCTACCTCTCAAATAGTTGTAGACGTAAAGGATGCTAACTTTAGTTTAAGTAATAAAATAGCTATTCCATTTTCAGATACTAATTTTGAAAAACAATCAAGAAAAACAGTTACCGATTTCATTGAAAGTTTAAATGTACATAGAAAAGAATTCAAAGTTACTTTCATGGGCAAAGATGAACTTCCCTCTACATACTGCGCTTGTGTTGAACATAAAAGCCTTCAGAGCAACAAAGCTTTTGAAATGATGGAGAGCTACCCTTTTATAAATTCTGTAATTGCCAGTAACGGGATTCAAGTAAACGGTGTACCTTTTATAGAAACTACGGATTGGAATATGCAAAACGACAGTATTAGTTTTAATTTTTGTTATCCAATCATAAAAACCGATACGTTACCTACCATTAAAGACCTAGTTTACAAAGAATTTATAGGTATGAAATCTTTAAAAGCTATTTACAACGGCAACTACATGACCTCTGACAGAGCCTGGTACACTTTACTGGACTATGCCAAAGAGAAGAACATTAAAGTTGATCATAAACCCATCGAATTCTTTTTTAATAACCCAAATATGGGGGGAGATGCCTTACGATGGAAGGCCGAAGTATTTATGCCATTAACAGATCAAGATGAGTAAAATAATTTTCATCTTCATAGTATTAATTTCTACACTTACTTCTTGTTCTAATTATGGACAACCAAAAGTAATTGCGGATCTACCAGGTAGTTTATCTGAAAATTCTGGTTTAGCTACTTATAATGACTCAACAGTATGGGTCGTTGAAGATGGCGGTAATAAAGATGAAATATACCAAGTAAACCTAAACGGAGAAATACTTAAAAGTTTAAAAGTTAAAAACGGAAAGAATCATGATTGGGAGGATCTTACAAAAGATGCTGCCGGCAACTTATACATAGGTGATATTGGCAATAATGCAAATGATCGTAAAGATTTGGTCATTTACAAAGTACCAAACCCCAGCATTGAATCTGGTGATAAAATTGATGCTGAAAAGATTGAAATCCATTACCCTGACCAAAAAGACTTTCCTCCAAAAAAGGATGCCCTTTTCTATGATTCAGAAGCTATATTTCACCACGGTAACAAATTATATATTGTAACTAAAAACAGGTCAAAATCGTTTACCGGTGAAGCTCATATTTATTCGGTACCTGACACACCAGGTAACTATGAAGCTACTTTCGTTGGTTCATTTGTACCATGTACAGATTGGAAAATTTGCCAAATAACCTCTATTGATATATCACCAAAAGGTGATAAAATTATAGCACTTAGTTACGGCAAGCTTTTCATATTTACAGATTTCGCTTGGGATAATTTCACTAAAGGAAACATACAAGAAATTGACCTAGGCGCCCGCTCTCAATTAGAATCCGTTTGTTTTCTTAATGATGACACCTTATTAATTTCTGACGAACGCGCGCATGGTGAAGGTGGCAACCTTTATACTTATTCTTTGAAGTAAGTATTTTACCTAAAATCCAAATCCTAGTCCGAAAGTAAATCTTGGTCCATCTTCACTAGCAAAAATAGCAGTGTTTATAGAAATGATATCAGAGGCGTTTAAAAAGAACCCTCCGCCATATGAAGTGTGCCAGCGACCAGAACTCATTTCAGGCATCCAGACCCTTCCATAATCGAATCCACCAAAAAGGCCCATTGCCGTTGGCAACAATCTAGTACGTTTCTTTTTTAAACTGAATCTTATATCTGTATTCTGATAGTACGATGTTTTACCCGTGAAACGCTGATTCCTAAATCCGCGAAGACCATCTAAACCCCCAATACTTGCAGCTTGGTAAAATTCGTAATCATCACCAATATTAAAATGAGCCTTCCATTTGGTTGCCAATACCAATCTACCATTTGGCATCAATTTATAGTCAAAACCTAGGCTAGGTATTATATACCCAAAACTACCGCTCTCTTTTGAAAGGTTCTCTTTAAAACCTACCATTAACGAAGAAGACATACCTAAAGTTGGGAACGCCTCGTTGTCTTTATTCTCATACGTGTAAGCTGCATGCGCACCGACAAAATCGCTATTAGTTTCTTCTCCGTTTTCCTGATAAAAGGTATTTATGAATCTATCGTTGGTTTCTTCAACACTAATATTCTCATAAGACACACCTAATTTCACCTTCGCTCCTAACCGTCCTCGCCAAACTAATGAAGGAGAAAAATCTATCTGTCGTAGTTTCACCCTATTATAATCTAGCTCTAAATCATCATCAAAATTTTCGGTATTGTTTCCAAATCCGAAGAAATTAATAGCAAAATTCGGACTCGTAAATCGTGCTTTCAACTCGGCGTTCCAATTTTCGAATACATGGGCAAATTCCCCTTGATACTTAAAATCAAATCCGCTTGTCGCAAAATAATAAGATGCAGCAAAAGTGTGTTGCTGGGTAAAAGGATTTTGCCTAAAACCGTTATATGTATACGTATTTACAAAACCTATTCGCATGCCATCATCTGGATTAAACCCGATTGTTGGTATAATCTGGTTGAAACTATTTCTCAACTTTAACGGCTGATAGGTGTTTAGCTCATAATCATCTGACAGTTTTACTTTTGCACCACCAGTTTCTTCAAATGTGTTGTTCTTACTCTTAAAGTCATATAGCGCCACATTTTTTCCATTTTCAACTCTATAAACATCATTGTTATGACCACCAATAATTCTAACTTTTACCCCAGAGAAATTAGACGGATTTTTAACCTCGAAAATATCATCGTCATCTAAACCAAATACCCATAGTTCTTTTGTGTCTTCTTTTGTAAATACTTTATAGTAAAACAAACGCTTTTTCTCATCGCCAATATTTCTAAATACTTTTACTTCGGTTTCTTCATCGTTAAGTCTATTGATCTCAAACCAATCATCTTTATCCGTACCTGCAACTACAGCATACTTATTCAATATCTGATAGTACTCATTAGCAGTTTCTTGAATGTGACCTAAACGTGCTAATAAAGTTTCTTTAATTTCATCTACCGTTGCATCACGTACTTCTGCAGGAAAAGATTTAAATGCCTCTTCAATATCGTTAGGGGTCAAGTTCTCTTGTAAGTATTTTGCCTGAGCAAGCCACTGACTTTTTTCTGTTTCACCCAATAAGGTTAAATCTAAAACATAGGTCATAGGCGAAGAATTGAACCCCTTTACACTTCTAATATCTTCGTTAAAACCTTCCATTAGTCGTAAACCAGGTATAATACGTGTAGCTACTTTCATTAAAGCACCATCGCCCATTTTAGAGAATACCTGATCACGATCTCTCGGTATTGGTCTATATATGGTCTTACCTTTTTTCTCATCTTTAAATTCTGCCCAACGCCATTGATCAACATGTCGATCCCAATCGCCGAGAACCATATCAAAAAGTCGTGCCCTCAAATAAAGGTCTTTATCTACTTCGTACTTTTCATCATCTCGAAGATCTTCAAGCATACCATCGGTACTAGTTAGATTATTAGAATACCCAAAGCTTGCTAAATCTCCATGACCATCACCTGTATGTTCTTCAATCATATATAACTCGTCACCAAAGGTGTCATTGTACCCCTTCAGTGCAGATTGTTTAGGCACATAGTATAAAACAGGATTCGTATGATAAATGCCTACCGCATCTGACAACTTCGCTGTTGTAAACGGACCATAAGGGTGTGACCCAGTATAAAAATCTTGTAACAACTCTTGAGTATAGGTCTCCTTTAAATCGTCGAGTACATATTGATCTTGAAAAGCCATGGACTGTAAATAAAGTTCTGCGCTCTTTTTTAAGGCCCGCATTACATATTCCCTACCATCTTTTGCACATAGACGTAATGATTTAGATTGGTGTCCGCCACCTTTTTTAACTGGCTCTAAGCCTCCCATCAATGAATCTAAATTTACGGTCGGCACTTTCACCTCGGTGCCATAATACTTACGGTAACGGTCTCCCCAAATTGCTTTATAGAATCCGCTCTTATCTATTTCATCTTTGGTATACACCGATGCCTTTACACTATCTGGAAACTGACCCGTAAATTCACCCAAATATTCTTTCTGAGTTGGTGGCAATACCTCATTTGTAAATAAAAACTCTTCGTTATTATCATCACCTACACCATAGAATCTAACTCTAGACGAACCATCCTTATATACCTCTAAAGTTGCATATCCCATTTTACCCGTATTAAACTGAGAACCGTTCAACAAATTGGTAAAACCTTCTTTTGCACCAGAACCACTTACAATCTGCGGTGTGTTATTTTCAACAATATATTGCAAGGTATGCTCATGCCCAGATGCAAATATTACGCGATCAGAGTACTGCGCCAATGTAGTTACCCTGTTCATTAATTCTCTATAACGTTTGTTATTTACGTCTTCTATAGATGCACCCGAAGTGCTTCTAAGCACATTAATAAAGCTTCCTAAAACAGGTAAAGGCACTGCCATTTCTTTAGGATAAAATTGTTTTCTTATAGAATACTGTCCGCCATGCTCACCATAACTATTGGTAGGGTGGTGCATAGCAATGACTGTTGTACGATCACGGTAATCTTTTATCGCATCTTCAAGTTCTAAGAAAAACTTTTCTCTACTTTTTATATCACATTTGTCATTAATATCTGGGCGTTTATCCCAATTGGTCAAATACCATTCTGAGTCTATAGTTATTATAGCGACATCATCCCCTATTTCTACAACATCAATTGGACATCCATTTTCTGGTAAAAAAGGGTCTTTTTCTTTCTCCTTTAAAACACTCTTAATATAATTTTCTTCTCGCTCAAGTCCAATCAATCCCTCGGTATACCAATCATGATTACCTGGTATAAAAAGTGGTCTTCCCTTAAAATCATTCAGTGTATTCAACTGTGCATCTAAATGATTCTTCGCTGTTCTATATGCTACCGTTGAATCTTTTGGGTCAGGTAGACCGGCCGGGTATATATTATCTCCTAGAAAAATTGCTGTACTATTCTTATCCGCCTTATCTAATCTATTTTTGAATATTTTAAGGGCAGGGTTCATATCACCGATAGGTGATAGACCTGCATCACCTATTAAATAAAAAGTGTGCGATATTTCTTTTGAGTCGTTAATGTCGATTGCATATTTTTCATCTACATATTTTGTACCGTAGGTAGCACAACTCGTAATGAATATAATAACTAACAGATAAGCATAATATTTTTTCATAGTGACGATGACCTGTTTAAATTTTTGTAATTTGGATAATTCTAACCAATTTTTTCTATGTCAGACATCTTAGAAAGCACACAACAATTTGTAGTTGAATTACTTACCAATCATTTGGATAAGAAGTTTCTATACCATAATCTAAGACATACACAAAGAGTCGTTAAAAGTACTAAACAATTACTTGATTCATGTTCTCTATCCAATCAGGATAAGGAACTTTTAAAACTAGTGGCTTGGTTACATGATACCGGTTACACCAAAGGTATTAATGAACACGAGGAAAGTAGCTGTGAAATTGCAGAGGAATTTTTAACAAAAGAAGGATATAATAAAGAAGGAATTGAGAAGGTCAAGTCTTGTATACTTGCCACAAAATGGAATGCAAAGCCAAACAATTTAATGGAAGAAATTATTCGCGATGCAGATTCTTCTCATTTTGCACAGAATAGTTACCTAGAAACTTCTGATCTTTTACGTGAAGAACTTAAATTACTTGGCTTAAAAAATTACACCCAAAAAGAATGGTTAGAGCTTAATATACAGGTATTTAGAACCGATCACCAGTATTATACAGATTACGCTAAAGAGAAATGGCTTGAGAAAAAAGATAAGAATTTAAGAAAACTAATAAAAGACAAGAAGTCAGAAAAGAAACTTGCCAAGAAAGAAAAACTCAAAGCACAATTTAAAAGCGAGAGTCCGGATCGTGGTATTCAAACGCTTTATCGTGTAACGCTAAAGAACCATATTACTCTTAGTGATATTGCAGATACCAAGGCGAACATTTTATTATCTGTAAATGCCATTATTATTTCTTTAGCGCTGTCTAACCTTATTCCTAAATTAGACAATCCATCTAATGATTATCTTATTTACCCAACCGTAATCTTCGTATTGTTTAGTGTAATTTCTATGGTTTTGGCAGTACTAGCTACAAGACCCAATGTTACAAGCGGTGAATTTACCAAAGAAGATGTGGCGAACAAAAATGTTAACCTATTGTTCTTCGGTAATTTTCATAAAATGGCACTAAGTGATTACGAATGGGCTATACAAGAAATGCTAAAGGATAAAGATTACATATACACTTCGTTAACTAAAGATCTTTATTTTCTTGGAATTGTTTTAAATAGAAAGTATTCACTACTACGTTGGACGTATACTATCTTCATGATAGGTATGATTCTATCAGTCATAGCCTTCGCCGTTTCTTTTAAATTCTTTGGTCCGGATCGTAAAATTCAGCTGCTAAGTGAAGTTTTATTCTTTTAAAGCATCCATTAAATCTTGGTAGGTATACGTTTTTTCTGGCTCTTGTTCTCTTTTGTAAAGAATCTCGGCACGTATAGCTTTTAACCCAGATACACCTTGTAAACCTTCTAACTCTACAATTTCTACCTTATTGGTAAAGAAACCTTTAGACTTTAAGAATTTGATATATCTTAAATATTCTAATTCATCTTTCTTTTGAGAATACACGATAGAAAGTACACCTGTTTGAGTTAACCTTTGATCTGTACCTTTAATGTACGATTTATCGATTCTCTTTTTAATTACCTCATAACGTGCGTTATACGTTCCGTCAACATCAAACTGTTTTTCATCCATTCTAAAACGAATAGATAATGATGTATTATACACTAAGATTAAAGATGCGGCATCTAATGGAACCGGTAATTTTGGTTTTAGGATATAATGAGCATTCTCCATTTCGCACATTACCTGTAATTGCCACAATCTTAAATTATTTAGATATATCGAATTATACTCTTGGTTTTCAGAAATTGATGCACCAATGTACATATTGTGTTCTACACCGTCTGTTTTGTAACGCTCATAATAATGAGGAAACATTTTCTGTGCACTTTCTTGCCGTTTATCAATAACCGATGATAGTTTTTTATTGATCAATGTTACACTTTCATCGTAGTTCTTTCTATGGTCATAATACGAACCCGTACCCATATCAATTTTAGACTCATATTTTAAAATATGCTTCTCTATATCTTTATCGAACTTTTTAAGATGCTCAAAAACTGGTGAAATCTCTTCATTTACAAAATCAAAAATAGCTTGCTCGCTATTGGTATATAGCATCTCTTTTATACTCTCAAGGTGGTTATTCACCCTAAAGATCAACTCTTCATAAATAGGTAATTCCCACTTTTTCAAAGCAATATTCAGTACATCATCTATTTCTGAAAGCTGAATCATTAAATCGCGCTGAATTGCTAAATTTCTAGCTTGCGAAGAATCTTTGATATCTATTTGACCAAATAACGGATAGACATCTTTAAAAACAATTTCTTTAAATGACGGAGACCTACCCTCTGTTTCATCTAAAATGAACTTTTTGGCCTCTTCTTGAAATTTCCAATAGACAGAAGAATGTACCGAAGTACACTCATTCTGTATAATAGCGTCTATTCTATTATTCTCTTCATTTCTGGTACGTACAACAGCAGACACTATAAATGGCATTACATCATCTAGCTTTTGCGCATTTACACCATTAAGCACCCCTTTTTTTTCAGAAACGATTTCTAAAACACCTAAAAGATTATTTTCATAGGCTATTGGAGCGAAAATAGCACTTTGTATCCCTTGTTCTTTTAGTCCATTATACGGATTCATATTACCAGACTGCTCCACTTTACGATCCATATCGGCAATAGTAAAGTAAGAATTATGATCCATGAGTTTATCATAAGAATCTTCACACAGTGCACTTTTACATTTCATATGGTGTTGACCCCCTAAAAGAAAACTTTCAAACCCCATACCAGCTACTTCTTCGAACTCATTTTTTTTAGCATCGAATGAAGTAAAACCTACTTTAATATTTTGCAATCTAAAGAACGACTTAAAAGTTTCTTGCAGATCATGCATGAAATTCGTCGGCTGTATAGTCTCCTTTGAGATCAGCTTTGACTTAATATTCGAAATTGCCTGCTCCATGGTAACATCGAACAAATTGGCAATTACAAATCCTTTAGAAATAAAACTTTCTGGCGGAATCTTCTCCATCCAAAGCTTAATATCATTTGGACTGGCCAATAATTCATCTACATCTTCTTGAGTAACCTCTTTAGCATTCTCTGTAGGAATTATATCAATGAAATCGGCATTATATAATATCCGATAATGGCGTATTACACCATTTGCATCTGGAATATCATAAAAATAAGGGCGACTAAAATCTAAATGGTAACCATAGTAATAATTCAACACTACTACACAGCTCATGATATAATCCATATCATCGCCAACATTTCTTATCTCTGGTACATAATCATCACCAGCCTCTTCAATAATTTTTTGAAAACGCGTAGACGACTTTATAATCATATCTTGATAAGGTAACGTAGCCACCTTTATCTCATTACCACTCAAAGCTTCTGTGAATGTATCTTGTAGAATTCGATTAATAAGGTCTTGGTTCTTTTCTAATAAAGTAAAATCTAAAAAACCATCTCGCAGTTCAGGAAAACCTTTTTCAATAGACAGAATTCGTTCAGCGGTAGCCGCCAAAAAAGGATCATCGCCCTTTAAATGTTCATCGTACTTCTCTAGAAGTTTTTCAAAACTTATGAGGTGCTTAACCGGCATTATCTTTCTATCGTGCTTTCCCATGGTTCAGTTAGTCTACTAATTGGGTGTAAAGTTACAAAACATACCAAGTTTTTTATGGTCCTAAGCGCTATGGTTGACTGGATTTTCGGATATTTAACGAAAAATAGCCCATGTCATCGGATAGTAGACTTACAAGAGCTTATAACAATGCTAAAGTTATACTATTTGACGATACCTCAAAATTCATACTTTTTAGCGATTGCCATAGGGGCGATAACAGTTTTTCTGATGAATTTGCCAACAATAGAAACATCTATTATCATGCGCTAAAATTCTACTATACAGAAGGGTTCGATTATTGTGAATTAGGTGACGGTGATGAACTCTGGGAGAATATTAATTTTGAGTCTATTTTTGAAGCTCATAAAAATGTATTCAAGCTTTTAAAGCAATTTCATCTAGAGCACAGATTGCATATGATTTGGGGAAATCATGATATGGTCTATAAAGATGAAGACTATGTAAAAAAACACCTGTCTAGTTATTTCGAACCTATTGACGACAAAGACAAATCGCTTTTCAAGGGAATAAAATATCATGAAGCCATTGTATTAAAACATAGAGATACCGACCAAGAAGTTTTTCTTACCCATGGCCACCAAGCAGATTGGTGGAACTATACTTTTTGGCGATGGGGACGATTTTTGGTACGTGTTCTTTGGAAACCCCTACAAGTATGGGGTATTGCCGACCCAACTTCGCCCGCTAAAAACTACACAGAGCTTATAAAGGTAGAGCGACGTACAAAAAAATGGATTCTAAAAAACAACCTAAAAGTTACCATCGTAGGTCATACCCATAGACCACGCTTTCCTGAGCCTGGTGATATACCTCTTTTTAATGATGGTAGTTGTGTTCACCCAAGAAGTATTACCGGTATTGAAATTGAAAAAGGATGTATTTCATTAATAAAGTGGCAAATAAATACTACTGATGACGGTACATTACGGGTGGTTCGCATTTTATTGGAAGGCCCTCAGAAATTAAAAGATTATTTAGATAAAATTTAAGATGGATACGCTCCAAGACTTCATAGCGCAAATTCCTGTTAGACATAACATTACTTCTACCATAATGCTATTAGGAGTGGCGCAAAATCTATTTTTAAGTATCGTACTTTTTGTAAAAAGCAAAAACAATAGATTACTACTCTATTTTGCATTTTTATTATTATTCGGAACACTGGTTTTTTTGGATACTTATTTGTGTTACACCGGTCTCATAAAACACCTTCTTGAATGGAATGATTCTTCTGAAGTTTTTGTTTTGCTTATAGGTCCTTTTCTCTACTTTACTATTTATGCATTTTTGAAAAGAAAACCTATTTCTATACGTATGGCTAGGTGGCACTTAATTTTACCACTAGGTTATCTTTTATCACAGATTCCGTTTTACACGGCTCCAGTTTCGGTTAAACTAAACGCTTATTTAGGTGCGTATTTTAATAATTTAGGTACCGCATCGGTTCCAGACACATTTAACTACTCGTACCATCACATCAAAGATATATTTGATTGGTTAATTTTATGTAGTTTACTGTTATATACATTATTATCACTAAAACTAGTCAAAGAAGAACGATATAGAAATAATACAGATAAAGCAAACCTTAAATCCGCTAAATACATTTTCACTCGTAATTCCGCCATAATACTCTTAACTTTTTTCATTCTTCTATTTGCTGTCTTTTACATATATGACGACGATGGCGGAGACCATTTTATTGCCATTTTCCAAACTTTAGTATCATTTGCCACCACATACATTATTATTTCTAAATCTAAGTTCTTTGAAAAATCATGGGTTGCAGATAAATATGAAACGCTTTCGAATACAGCGGATGAAATAACATTTAAAGAAATTGAAACATTCGTGGACAACAACTTGTATTATACAAATAGCCATGCCAGTTTAAAACATCTTGCCACCCAGTTAGGTATTCATCCAAATCAAATTTCAAAAACTATAAATTCAGATTTTGGTTCTAATTATAATCACTATATCAATAACAAAAGAATTGAACTAGCTAAAGAGAGATTAGTAGACCCTCAATTTAGTCATCTAACAATTGAGGCTATTGGCGAGTCAGTAGGATTTAAGTCAAAGTCTGCATTTTACAATGCTTTCAAAAAGATTTCGGGTATATCTCCCTTTAAATTTACAAAGTCAATTTCTCCAAAATTGTAATTCAGGACATATGGTAATGTCCAAAATTTATAATTCCAGATTTTTAAATTCAACTTTGATCCAAATCATTAGATTATGGACAAAAAGTTTAGAAGGTATGATATCGATTGGTTGCGAGTATTCGTTTTTACACTCTTAATCATTTATCATTCGGGTATGTTCTTTGTGCCTTGGGGCTGGCATATAAAAAATAACAACATCTATGATTGGTTGAAGTGGCCAATGCTTTTTTTAAATCAATGGAGACTGCCAATATTATTTCTAATTTCTGGTATGGGTACATTTTATGCCTTATCAAAAAGAAATATATGGCAATTTAATAAGGAGCGATTTTTGCGTTTAGGGATTCCCCTTGTTTGCGGTATGCTCGTTATTGTTCCTCCACAAGTATATTTTGAAAGATTGGTAAAAGGTCAATTTCAAGGTTCGTATTGGAGCTACCTGAGCACTATTGCCTATGACGGCATTTACCCAGAAGGCAATTTAAGTTGGCACCATCTGTGGTTTCTTCCCTATCTACTAATTTTTTCTGTAATGCTTTCTCCTATTTTCCTTTATATAAAAAATAATAAAAACAGATTTATACGTTGGATTAGCAAGGACATTCAAAAACCTTACGGATTATACATTTTTACGATTCCACTCTATTTATTGGAGTCTTTGCTAGAACCTTTTTATGACATAACCCATGACCTAATTAATGATTGGTTTAATTTTTTCTCTTCCATGACTTTATTTTTCTTCGGATTTGTCATGGTCGCTTGCGGACCTATTCTTTGGAATGCAATCGAAAGGATACGCACAAAAGCTCTTTACTTAGGAATTATATGTTTCATAGGAATGCTTATTACTTGGCAATTTGAAGACGGATACACTCGTCACTTTACCGAAGCTTTTCTGAAAATCGTGAATCTTTGGTCATGGATATTAGTGCTATTAGGATATGCCGCTAAGTATAAAAACAAACCTAGTCCACTTTTGAGCTATGCCAATCGAGCTGTTTACCCATTCTACATTCTTCACCAAACCGTAACCGTAGGAATTGCATATTACATAAAGGATTTGCAATGGAGTTTGCTTTTAAAAGCTACTATTTTAATCGTAGGTACATTTTTAATATGTTGGTTAATTTATCATTTAATCATATCAAAAATAAAACCTCTGCACCCTCTATTCGGATTAAAAAAAGGTAGTTAACTATATTTTATGTAAAAAATTAAACATCTAACCATTAACAGTATCAACAAAACTCATAAAAAATTGTGACTTCATTAAACTTTTGGTTTCTAAATAAATACAAACAATTAAACCTTATTAAAATGAAAAAATTTATTGCAGAGTTTATCGGCACGTTATGGCTGGTATTAGGTGGTTGCGGTAGTGCCGTACTTGCCGCAGGTTTTCCAGAATTAGGTATTGGTTTTGTCGGAGTCTCTTTAGCCTTCGGTTTAACCGTCATAACAATGGCTTATGCCATTGGTCATATTTCTGGTTGTCATTTAAACCCGGCCGTTACTATCGGTGTATGGGTAGGTGGACGCTTTGATGGTAAAGACGTTTTTCCTTATATCGTTGCTCAGGTAATGGGCGGTATTGCAGGTGCAGCTATTCTTTATCTTATTGCTTCTGGTAAATCTGATTTCGTTTTAGGTGGATTTGCATCTAACGGATTCGGAGAACATTCACCTGGTGGATACAGTATGACTTCTGCCTTGGTCATAGAAGTCGCCATGACGTTTATCTTTTTATTCGTCATATTAGGTTCTACCTATACAAAGGCACCAAGAGGTTTTGCAGGTTTGGCAATCGGACTTTGTCTTACCCTTATTCACTTAATAAGTATACCTGTTACCAATACATCTGTAAACCCGGCGCGTAGCACAAGTCAGGCTCTTTTTGCGGGCGATTGGGCTTTAGATCAACTTTGGCTATTTTGGCTAGCACCTATCGTAGGAGCCATTTTAGCAGGCATAGTTTACAAAGCGATATCTCCTGAAGTTACAGATAAATAATAGTATTATTTTTTCAAGCTCATCATATTTAGTTTAAATATGATGAGCTTTTTTTATGGTATATTTAGAGGATCAACTAAACTAACTCTATTCTAAATATGCCTTTATTTATTGTTATTCTAGGAATTCTTCTCCTATTCATTCTCATTGCTAAATTCAAACTAAACGCTTTTATCACCTTTATTATCGTCTCTTTATTCGTTGGTATCGCTGAAGGCATGGAACCTATTAGTGTCGTCGATTCCATTCAAAAAGGCATCGGTAATATTTTAGGTTTTCTTGTTATAATTTTAGGGCTCGGCGCTATGCTAGGTAAATTGGTTGCCGATAGTGGTGCAGCACAACGAATCACTACAAAACTGGTGGAGAAATTCGGAAAAAAGAATATTCAATGGGCAGTCGTATTAACCGGATTCATAGTTGGTATACCCATGTTTTATTCTGTAGGTTTTGTAATTCTAGTTCCTCTAGTTTTTACCATAGCAGCGGCAACTGGCCTACCGCTACTATATGTTGGTTTACCCATGTTAGCTTCACTTTCGGTTACGCATGGTTATCTACCACCACATCCTGCCCCAACAGCTCTTGCGACAATGTTCAATGCCGATATCGGTAAAACTTTGCTATACGGCATTATAGTCGCTATACCAGCAATAATCGTTGCGGGACCCTTACTATCAAGAACTTTAAAAGGTATAAATGCTACTCCGTTAAAAGAATTTTTAAATCCTGTAATTTTAAAGGAGAATGAAATGCCGAGTATGGCAAATAGTATTATAAGCGCACTATTACCTGTTATATTAATTGCCATTGCCGCCTTGGCTCCTCTTTTACTGCCTGAAGATTTCTTTCTTACCAAAATTCTTGTTTTCATGGGTAACCCTGCAATTGCAATGCTTATTGCTGTTTTAGTAGCTATTTACACTTTAGGTCTTGGGCGCGGAAAAAGCATGAAAGAGGTCATGGATTCTGTTGGTAGTGCTATTACCGGTATTACTATGGTTCTTCTTATTATTGCGGGTTCAGGTGCATTAAAACAGGTGCTAATTGATAGTGGCGTAAGCGAATACATTGGGGCTATATTACAAGAATCTTCCATCTCTCCTTTAATTTTAGCTTGGTTAATTGCTACTGTAATACGTGTTTGTGTTGGTTCTGCTACTGTTGCCGGTTTAACCGCTGCAGGTATCGTACTACCTCTTGTTCAAGGCACAGGGGCTAGTCCAGAATTAATGGTTTTAGCCATAGGTTCGGGTAGTTTAATGTTATCTCATGTTAACGATAGTGGTTTTTGGTTATTTAAAGAGTACTTTAATCTATCTGTAAACGATACGCTAAAAAGCTGGACTGTAATGGAAACTACCGTGGGTATCATGGGTCTACTTGGGGTTTTAACCATTAATGCCTTTATTTAAATTAAATACATATGCAAAAGAAACCTTCTGAAAGAATAAAAGAATTAGGATTGGTTTTACCTCCTGCTCCACCGCCTGCAGGTTTGTACAAACCTGTTTTAGTCGTTGACCATTTTTTATATATTTCTGGTCAGGGACCTATGCAAAATGATGGCTCGTTAATTATTGGCAGAGCTGGTTATGATATGACTATGGAAGAGGCTAAAATTGCCGCAAGGCAAGTTGCCCTTACCATGCTTTCTACGATACAAACACATTTTGGTGATATTGATAGAATTAAAAGAATTGTAAAAACCTTAGGGATGGTGAATTCCACTCCCGATTTTGGTCAACAACCTTTAGTCATTAACGGTTTTAGCGAACTCATGGCAGATATTTTCGGACCCGATAACGGAGTAGGTGTTCGTAGCGCCGTTGGGATGATTTTACCCGGCGGAATTCCTGTTGAAATTGAAGCACATTTCGAACTTCATCATTAATTCATATGCAAAAAGATAATTGGTATTCTTTAGACCGTCCCGAGGGAGTGATATCTCCTTCTTTATTGGTGTATCCAGATAGAATTCAGCATAACATAGACTTGATGATTTCTATGACAGGTGATGCTAATCGACTACGTCCACATGTAAAAACCTATAAAAACGCTAATATCATCAACATGCTTATGGAACGCGGAATTCAAAAATTCAAATGCGCCACTATTGCTGAATCTGAACTACTTGGTGACTGCGATGCTGATGATGTATTATTGGCTATGCAACCCGTTGGTGCGAATGCACAGCGTTTTGTTGAATTGATTAAAAAATACCCGAATACCAAGTTCTCGACCATTGTAGATAACATTAAAACCCTTACTATTCTTAATGAAATAGCTGCATCAAACGCTATTAAAATTCCGCTTTGGGTAGATATTAATAATGGCATGAACAGAACGGGAATCATACCCGACAAAGATGCTTTAAAATTGTATACCCAATTACATGAAAATGAAAATTTAATTGCTGAGGGTTTACATGTATACGACGGTCATCTTCGCAATTCAAATCCCGTAATACGAGAGCAAGAATGTAATACCGCTTTCGAAGCGGTTATCGATTTGAAGAAAAGTATTGAAGATAAAAATATACACAGCCCAAAAATAGTGGCTGGCGGTTCGCCAACCTTTCCTTTTCACTGCAAACGCCAAGATGTAGATGCCAGCCCTGGCACTACCCTTCTTTGGGATTCTGGTTATGGAAACCAATTTCCAGAAATGAACTTCTTACCAGCTGCAGTATTATTCATCAGAATTGTTAGCAAACCAACAACCGGTATTCTATGTTTTGATCTAGGTCATAAATCGGTTGCACCTGAAATGCCTTTTCCTCGAATTGAGTTTTTAGACTTAAAACACAGTAAGCAAATAAGCCAATCGGAAGAACATTTGGTAGTAGAGTATGATGATTTAACCATACCAGAGGTTGGTGATGTTCATTATGCAATACCAAAGCACATATGCCCAACTGTTGCGAAGTACGATACCCTAACTGTTATAAAAGATAATACCGTTATAGATTACTGGCCAGTAACTGCCAGAACTCAAAAATCTACTATTTAAGTATGTTTATATTTGATGCCCACTTAGACCTTTCTATGAATGCCATGGACTGGAATCGCGACCTTACTTGGTCTATTGAAGAAATTAGAAAAAGTGAACAAGGTTTAACCGACAAGCCTGGTCGTGGTAACAATACCGTTTCTTTAGAAGCTATGAGAAAAGGGAATATCGGTCTCTGTATGGCGACGCAAATTGCTCGTTATGTACATAAAGACAATACACTGCCAGGATGGAAATCGCCCCAACAAGCTTGGGCACATACTCAAGGCCAACTAGCATGGTACAAAAGCATGGAAGAGGCTGGTGAAATGGTTCAGGTCACCAACAAAACCGAACTTGATGCCCATTTAGCCCTTTGGAAAACGGATGAAGAAAAGAAGCCTATTGGTTATTTACTTAGTCTTGAAGGCGCAGATTCTATCGTAGACATCTCATACCTTCAGAAAGCTTATGATTCTGGCTTAAGAGCTGTTGGTCCGGCGCATTATGGTCCAGGTACTTATGCGCACGGAACAAATTCAGTAGGCGGAATCGGAACCAAAGGAAGAGAGCTATTAAAAGAAATTCAACGACTGGGAATTATTCTAGATGTTACTCATTTATGCGACCTAAGTTTTTGGGAAACTATGGTGAATTATGACGGACCACTTTGGGCTAGTCACAATAACTGTAGGTCTTTAGTAAATCATCACAGGCAATTTACCGATGACCAATTGAAAGAAATCATAGGTAGAAAAGGGGTTATCGGTGTTGTCTTAGATGCTTGGATGATGACACCAACGTGGGAAAGAGGTATTTCTACTCCGCAATCTGCAAACGTAAGTCTACAGCAGATACTAGATAATATCGACCATATTTGTCAATTAGCTGGTAATGCTGATCACGTTGGTATTGGCTCTGACCTTGATGGCGGATTCGGAACAGAACAAGGTCCCGCTGACGTCGATACTATTGAAGATTTACAGAAAATAACGGGCATGCTCAAAGACAGAGGATATGCCGAAACGGATATTGAAAAAATAATGAACGAAAATTTCATTAACTTTTTAAGACGAAATCTACAATCTTAGATCATGTTTCATCGAATACTTAAGGCGTCGACCCTTTTTTAACGAAGCCTTAAGTACCCATGGCAGGGTATTTGTTATCTTTATTTCATCATATTTAAGATTCGATGAGAAAGCTTTATTTTCTTTTTATTGCATTGCTCTCCTTTTCTGCGGTTCAGGTTTCTGCTCAAACAGATTTACCTACATCAAAACCGTTGAAAATTGATAAGGTAAATCCAATTAACTCTAGTGGAACCCCTAGTGCCGGTTCTGTTCTGAACATGCCCAATTTAATTAAAGAACAACCAAGTGTTGATATGCGAGAACCTAATCCTGTAAAAATGTTACGCGATGAAGAATTGGTACAAGCTGGTACGGGTATGAAAATAGATCCACGAATTGGTCCGGGTGAGCGATTAGGTGGTTCTGGTCAGTATTTTGCCGATCAATATTTAGGTGATGTAAAAAGTAGCGGAAAATTCATAGGCATAGTCTGCAGAGACCATGAATATGTTGATGGCGATCGTGTAAAAATTTATATGAACGATATGGTGGTTGAACCCAACCTATTACTTACAGGTGCATTCAAAGGTATAAATGTTGACTTGCAAGATGGTTTTAATCGTTTAGATTTCGAAGCACTTAACCATGGATCTTCGGCACCAAATACCGCACAGGTCGATGTTTACAATGACAAAGGCGAATTAATCTACTCTAACAAATGGCTTTTATCTGCAGGTTCTAAAGCAACGTTGATCGTTACGAAAGAGTAAGAATTCACATTTCTAAAATTTAATCCACTGCCGACAAGATATTTAATTTAATATCTTTGTTTTTAATTATATCATTTTTTAATGGGTCAGAAATATAAAGTTGCCGTTATTCAGTTAAACCTGAATAATACCGCAGACGAGAATAGAAAAAAATGCTTGGAATGGATTAGAAAAGCTGCTAACCAAGGTGCAGAAGTTATCAGTCTTCCAGAGCTTTATAGCAGCCATTACTTTTGTCAAAGTGAAGATGTAACGAATTTTTCTATGGCAGAACCGTTAGGCGATATTTCTTTTACGGCTTTCAGTGCATTAGCAAAAGAATTAGGCGTAGCCCTTATAATTCCTTTCTTTGAAAAAAGAATGTCCGGTATTTATCATAATAGTGCTTACATTATAGATACAGACGGTACAAAAGCAGGTCTATACCGTAAAATGCACATACCCGATGACCCACATTTTTATGAAAAATTCTATTTTACTCCCGGTGATTTAGGTTTTCAATCTATAAAAACTAAAAAAGGTAATATAGGAACCCTAATTTGTTGGGATCAATGGTATCCTGAAGCTGCAAGACTTACAGCTATGAAAGGCGCAGAAATTTTATTCTACCCAACAGCTATTGGATGGCATCCGGCAGAAAAAGAGCAATATGGCGAAAACCAATATGGTGCATGGATGAATGTAATGAAAGGTCATGCCGTTGCCAACGGAATTTACGTTGCTGCCGCGAACAGAATCGGATTAGAAAAATATCTACCAGGAACCGATGGATTAGAGTTCTGGGGAAAATCTTTTATCTGCGGACCTCAAGGTGAAATACTTGCATTAGCCTCTCATGATAAAGAAGAAATTTTAATCGCAGAAGTTGATTTAGACTTACAGGAAAATGTACGTCAAAATTGGCCTTTTTTCAGAGATAGACGTATCGATGCTTTTGGCGATATAACAAAACGTGCTTTAGATTAAAGTTTATGTATAATAGAAGATTTCCGGCAGAATGGGAAAAGCAAAAAGGTATACTATTATGTTTTCCCCACAATGGAAATGATTGGCCTGGAAAATACGAAGCTATTCGCTGGGCTTTTGTAGAGTTCATTAAAAAAGTAGCGCTTTACGAGACCGTTTACTTGGTTGTTGCCAATGAAAAACTTAAAACTTCGGTTACAGAGCTTTTAGAAATGGCCACTGTAGACATAAATAAAATCTCTTTTATCATTCATAAAACCAACAGAAGTTGGATGCGAGATTCCGGACCTATCATTGTAAAAAATAACGGGAAATCTGAGGCTTTAAATTTTAATTTTAATGGTTGGGCCAAATACAATAACTGGCAGTTAGACAAGCACGTGCCAAATAAGGTCGCAAATCATTTAGATATACCAGTAAGCCAAGCAATCTTCAATGGTAAGAAAATAATTTTAGAAGGTGGCGCACTTGAAGTAAATGGCAAAGGCACTTTGATTACCACAGAAGAATGTCTTTTACACCCGTCTATTCAGGTTCGTAATTCAGCATTTAAACGGGAAGATTACGAAGCGGTTTTCAAAGAATATTTTGGGGTAACCAATACCATTTGGTTAGGTAACGGTATAATTGGCGATGACACACACGGGCATATAGATGACCTTTGTAGATTTGTAAATGAACATACCGTAGTTACCGTTGTTGAAGAAGACAAAAAACATAGAAATTACCAACCGTTACAAGATAATTTGAAACGCTTAAAAGCCGCAACCTTAGAAAATGGTAAACCATTAAAAGTTGTTGAGTTACCAATGCCAAAACCAATTATATTTGAAGAGCTAGAACTGCCTGCCAGTTATGCTAACTTTTTAATTATAAATAAAGCGGTCTTAGTACCTACTTTTAATGATGCCAATGATAGAATTGCATTAAATATATTAGCAGATTGTTTTACTGACCGAGAAGTAATCGGGATTAACTGTATAGACTTAATTTGGGGCTTTGGAACACTTCATTGTTTAAGTCAGCAGATTCCATCTTAAATGCTACAATAACTACCTATTTTCTTTTCCCAGGTCTATAGGTCTCTTGTGCTCTTTTTAAAACATCTTCGCGATAAAAAGGAACTTCTTTCCAATTTACATTTTTATAGCGAACAATTTGATCGTCGAAATGGTGTGAAGAAGGATCACCGCTTTGCCCACCAGCCAATATACTTTTAGCTTTCACCTTTTCACCAAATTCTACAACAGCTACAAAACTATTACCCCTTGTACCATATAATTTTTTCGCACCGTCTGTTGTATAACGCGCACCATAGGCAGCCAAAGCTCCCCACCTTCCTGAAGCAAAACCAATAGGGATACTAGGTTTTGTATCATCGAATTGTTGAACGATATCTCCTGTAATTCTTTGATATCTATTAACCTCTCCCCACGGTATTTTCCATGTTACAAAATCAGCCGTTAGCTGGTCAATTACTTCTTCGAATATTTTTAAAGATTCTTCTGTATGGGTACCAAAATAGGTCATGCGCTCCATATCACTCATATTATCAGGATGCTTGGCGCTACTACCCATTGCTGTTCCATAAAAATGTGCCAATGTCATGGCAACTTGGTTTTCACCCGTAGTGTAATCCCAATTTTCAAGAATCTCAATAGGCTCCCTTAATTTCGGATTCTTATCATCATGAGCATTATATTCTTTCACCAAGCCAGGAATCAATGCTTTAAATGCCGGTAAATATGGGTCGTGGGCTAATTGAATTAAACTATCTACAGTATATCCTTTTCTATCCGTCAATAATTTGATCGCATGTACGCCCCTGAAATTTTCTTGATCTTTTGACATGTAATATGGGTAGTCTTCTTTCTTAGGACTGAATTCTAAAGCTGATGTATACGGCGTAGAATTACAGTTTTGGATCCACCCATTTTCTGGATTTAGCACTAAAATATTCTCATCGACTGAATGTAAGCCTTGCCAGTCTGTTTTAGGGTTACTACCATCTACCGGTAGTTCATAATTAAATTGAACATCTCTTTTAGGAACAAAATTTCCGTGGAAATAAGCAATATTGCCCTCTGCATCTGCATACACCGTATTGTTGCTGGAATTCGTTCGGATATCCATCATATCACGAAAACCTTTATAGCCACTTTGTTTGGAGCGAACAAATGATTGTTCTAATGCTTTTACCGGTTCCCACATCATGGCAGATGCTGTCCATTGTCCATCGACAACGTGGGTAATTGGTCCGTGGTGAGTTCTATATGCCGGATATTTTTTCTCTTTCAACTTTTTACCATCAAGGTATTTCAACACTATTTCAGATGATTGTACCGGTCGCAATTCTTCTCCGTATTGATAGAATAAATTATCATCGTTCTTAACAATAGTTTCTTTAAATTCATCCATTACATCGGTATAGGTAGATGTATGCATCCATCCGGTTTTTTCATTGAATCCTTGGTAAACAAAAAACTGACCCCATGTTACCGCACCATAGGCATTTAATCCTTCCTCTGAAACCACATGAACTTCTCCCCTAAAATAAAATGAGGTATGCGGATTTATCAATAATAGCGGATTACCAGATTGCGTTAGTTTACCTGAAATCGCAATACCGTTAGAGCCTTGTGGTTCTTCTACTTCTTTTTCTTTTTTCAGCTTTAGCGCTTCCATTTCTGGTAAAGCCATATTACTATCATAAAAAGCAGCTATCTTTTTTGTTGAAATACGCTCAATATCTCCGCCAATTGAACCTTCGCTGAAGTACATTGGCATCCACGGTTCAAAATGGGTCAATAATCTTGGTTTTACTTTTGGGTGCGTGTATAAATAGTAATTAACCCCATCGGCAAAGGCATCACATAATTCTTTTAACCAAGCGGGACTTTTTTCATAATTAGCTTTCGCCTCTTCTTCGCTCATAAACAATTTTGCACGCAAATCGCTATATAAAGCTTCTTCGCCATCTACTTCTGCCAACCTACCTGTTGCCCATATATAGTTCTGCTCAACGCGATTGAAATCATCCTCGCATTGTGCATATAATAAGCCAAAAACCGCATCGGCATCTGTTTTACCATAAATATGAGGCACCCCAAAATCATCTCTTATTATTTCTACATTAGCAGCCTGAGCTTCCCATTTTTCAATTTCATGGTTCTCAGGTTTCTCAGTTTTACATGATAAAACCAAGACAAATGCCAACAAATAAATAATTCTGTTCATAGCTACTATTTTAATGAATTCTTGAGATGTATAAATGTACTTGATTTTTACCAACTACCGCTCGATCCTCCACCGCCAGAACTTCCACCACCACCAGAAAATGAACTCGAACTACCACCAGAAGAGCTACTGCCCGAACTAAAAGAATGTGTACCTGAAGATGAGAATGTTTTTCTGTAATAGGATTTGTCATTTTTGATCCAAGAAATGCTCAAATCTTCTTTACCAGAAATCTTAAGTTTTATAAATGCTATTATTGCGGCAATACCAAAAAATGGAAGAAGTAACCACAATATAAGACTGGGTTCATCAAAAATAAAAGCTGCAGCTTGGGAATTGGACATGTAAATACTGTAGCCTATAATTAAAGGAACAATTATAAACACCAAACCGAAAACACTTGAAAATGATCCTGCCAAAAGCATAAACACTCCAGGCAACACCCCTAATTTACCCATGAACATACCTCTAAAAACCTCGATAACATTGACATAGCTTTTAAGAAAGAAAAAGCCACCAACCCCTATAAATATGGAGAAAAATATACCAAGAAATATATTCATATATAGCTTCCCTTTAGAATCTTCATCGGCAATCTCTTTTTTAAACTCCTCTAGTGCTTCTGGATTATTTAAAAATTCTATGAGCTGATTACTAGCCTCATTGATACCTTTAAAATATGCTTCTTCCTTAAAATTAGGAATCATCGTATTTCTAATAATTCTTGATGCAACGGCATCTGTAATGTAGGGTTCTAAACCAGAACCTACCTCTATTCTTACTTCTCTATCTAATTCTGAGAATAAAATTAATAGTCCATTATCTTTACCCTCTTGACCGATTCCGTTTTGGTTAAATAAACCATTGGCATAAGTTTCAATGGTATCATACCCTAGTTTTTCTATCGTTACTACCACTAACTGATTTGTAGTATTCTCTTCAAGCTCAACTAATAGATGGTTTAGTTCAAACACTTCACTAGAAGTAAAAACACCTGCGCTATCGGTTACAAAGTCTCGCAACTCATAATATTGCTCTTGCGCATTCGCGTAAAATGTAACTAATAGAAAAAATAAAATGGTCTTTTTGAGCATTGGTCGGTAATCTTAATACTCAAATATAAAAACCTTTATTGATTCAACTATCGATTATCAAAACCTATTCTAGATTCGGTAAAACTTTAGAATTGAAGTACCTTGCGAAGGTTTGTTAGAAATCTTGATTGGCACAGACTAATCATCAAACAAAAAATACCTATGGCAGAAAAAAAAGTAACAGTACTTTCCGCATTTAAAACAATTATTTGGCCAAGGCGAAAGCTTGTATTTATTGGCTTGCTTTTAATTGTCATCAGTAAAGCGGCAAGTTTTGTAGCACCATTATCCCTTAAATATTTAATGGATGATATAATACCGAACAAAAACGTTGAACTTTTAAAAATTCTTGTACTTGCTGTTGGTTCGGCAATTTTAATACAATCGGTCACCTCATTTTTACTAACTAAAATTTTGAGTGTTCAGGCGCAATATTTAATCTCTGAACTTAGGGCACAGGTACAGAAAAAAGTTCTTTCATTACCTATCAGTTTCTTTGACAACACAAAATCGGGCGCATTGGTATCTCGAATTATGAGTGATGTTGAAGGGGTTCGTAATTTAATCGGCACAGGTTTGGTGCAATTGGTAGGTGGTACTATTACTGCCGTTGTATCTTTAATTTTACTTCTTCGTATAAGCTGGACAATGACCATTTTCACACTAGTTCCTTTAGCTATTTTTGCTTTAATCGCCTTGAAAGCTTTTAAGGTAATACGACCTATATTTAGAAATAGAGGTAAAATCAATGCCGAAGTTACCGGTAGACTAACCGAAACCTTAGGTGGTGTTCGTGTAATAAAAGGATTTAATGCCGAAGCACAAGAAAACAAAATCTTCGAAGAAGGGGTTGATCGTTTATTTCAAAATGTGAAGAAAAGTTTAACTGCCACCGCATTTATGACCAGCTCATCTACTTTTTTGTTGGGATTGGCAACTACAGGTATTATGGGAATTGGCGGTTATAAAATTATGATGGACGAATTGACCATTGGTGATTTCTTGACCTTTACTTTTTTATTAGGATTGATGGTTGCCCCTATCGTTCAGATGAGCAATATTGGAAGCCAATTAACCGAAGCTTTGGCAGGTTTAGACCGTACCGAAGAATTGATGAACATGGTGCCTGAATCTGACGAGGAAAACCGCACAGAGGTTCTCAAAAATTTTGAAGGTAATATCATTTTTAATGATGTATCATTTGCTTACGAAGAGGACAAAGAAGTGCTTCATAATATAAGTTTTGAAGCAAAATCTGGTGAGGTTATCGCTTTAGTCGGTAGTTCTGGATCTGGTAAGAGTACTATTGCCGGGTTGGCGGCTACATTTTTGAATCCGCAATCGGGAAGTATTACCGTTGATGGTGAAGATATTGCCAAAGTAAACTTAAGTAGTTTTAGAAAGCATTTGGGCGTTGTTCTACAGGATGAGTTTCTTTTTGAAGGTACCATTCGCCAAAACATTCTTTTTCCAAGACCTAATGCGACCGAAGAAGAATTAACGGCAGCAGTTAATGCAGCTTATGTTAATGAATTTACAGACCGTTTTGAAGATGGTTTAGAAACTTTAATTGGGGAACGCGGAGTAAAATTATCTGGTGGTCAACGCCAACGTATTGCTATTGCACGTGCGGTTTTGGCAAACCCTAGAATATTAATATTAGATGAGGCTACCTCTAACCTTGATACTGAAAGCGAAGCCTTAATTCAAAAAAGTTTGGCAGAATTAACCAAAGGAAGAACCACTTTCGTTATCGCACATAGATTAAGCACAATTAGAAAAGCGAATCAGATATTAGTGATTGAAAACGGACGCATTGCTGAACAAGGTTCTCATGAAGAGCTAATCGTTAAAGAAGGTAGATACCATAATTTATTTACGTATCAAGCTAGGATATAGGTTAGGAGTTAGGAGTTAGGAGTTAGGTAAAATAAAATTCAAGTTTAAGTTAAGTTTAAGTTCAAATTTAAAAATGGTTGTTGGTTGTTGGTTGTTGGTTGTTGGCTGTTGGTTGTTGGTTGTTGGTTGTTGGTTGTTGGCTGTTGGAAAATAAAAATTTATTTTCCAACATTAGACTAACACGAGCTTTTAAAATTAATTCAGCAGACTGCTTCGTCAGTCTCCATTACATCTCGTTTCCTCGCAATGACGCTTAAAGCTCTTCTGGTGCAAGCTCTACTTCAAGTCCGTCCATATCTTCAGTAATATGTAATTGACAGCCTAAGCGTGAATTATCTTTTACATTAAATGCCTCTGATAACATGGCTTCTTCATCATCACCCATTTCTGGAAGTTCTGTATCTGACAATACATAACATTGACATGATGCACACATTGCCATACCACCGCAAATACCTATAGTACCTTCTGGTGCAAGTTCATAAGAACGAACTACTTCCATTAGATTCATATTCATATCCGTTGGGGCATCTATCTCGTGCAACACTCCATCGCGGTCAGTTATTTTTATCTTGATATCAGTCATTAAGTAATAATTTTATAGCCTAAAACACATTTGTCGTTAGACCGCGCTCAGGATGACATTTTATTATAATTATTCTATTGCTTTCACTACGGCTTTTGGCGCTTCTTTCTTAGTACCATCAAAACCGTTTACACCACCTACGGTAGTATATTTCATGACGTACTTTTTATCTGGATGAATTTTTTGAAATGCACTTTGACACATTAATGTTGCTTCATGAAAACCACAAAGAATTAATTTCAATTTGCCAGGGTATGTATTTACATCTCCAATCGCGAATATTCCAGGTATGTTTGTTTGATAATCGAACGTATCAACCTTAATAGCATTCTTTTCTATATCCAACCCCCAGTCTCCAATCGGACCGAGTTTTGGTGAGAGTCCGAATAAAGGGATAAAATCATCTACCTCTAAAACAAGTTCTTCGTTATCGTCAGAAATTTTTCTGATTAAAACAGATTCTAATTTATCACTACCATTAAGACCAATAATCTCTGCAGGGGTAATTAAATTAATTTTGCCTTGGTTCTTTAATTCTTGAACCTTCTCTACAGAATCTAAAGCTCCTCTAAATTCATTTCTTCTATGTACCAAGGTTACTTGCGATGCTACATCTGCCAAGAAAATACTCCAGTCTAGGGCAGAATCACCGCCACCAGCTATAATTACTTTTTTATCACGATATACTTCAGGATCTTTAATCATGTAAGCAACACCGTTGTCTTCGAATTTCGACAAATTATCTAACAAAGGTTTTCTAGGCTCAAAGCTTCCTAAACCACCAGCAATAGCGACTATCGGCGCATGATGCTCAGTACCTTTATTTGTGGTTACTACAAAAGTACCATCGTCTAATTTTTTGATTGTCTCTGCTCGCTCGCCTAAAGTGAAACCAGGTTGAAAAGATTTTATTTGTTCCATTAAATTATCGACCAAATCACCTGCCAATACTTCTGGAAAACCAGGAATATCATAAATAGGTTTTTTAGGATAAATTTCAGAACATTGTCCGCCTGCCTGTGGCAAGGCATCTATTAAATGGCATTTTAGTTTTAGGAGTCCTGCTTCAAAAACGGCAAAAAGACCCGTAGGTCCCGCGCCAATTATCAATATATCGGTCTTAATCATTACTTCAATTCTATGTAATATCCTTCAAAATTATCAATCTATCCTATTATAAATTATGATAATTATCAGGCATTAAACTGCTACATTTATTACTTCTTGAATTTGCGGGGCGTACTTTTTAATGGTCATTTCAACGCCACTTTTTAGTGTCATTTGATTCACACTACAACCAACACAAGCACCTTCTAATCTTACTTTAACAGAAGATTCATCATCAATAGAAATCAATGTTATATCACCACCATCACTTTGTAAAAAAGGTCTGATTTCTTCTAATGCTTTTTCAACATTTAATTTTAGTTCTGCTGATGTCATACTTATTTTTTATTAACAGGCGAGCAACCCGCCATTGTTGTAATCTTTATGGCTTCTGTAGGTGGCAGAGTTTTATTTCTAGCAACAACCTCACTCACTATTTTTTTTGTCAATTCTTCAAACGCTTTTTCTACAGGCGTTGATGTCTGTAATGCTGCAGGTCTACCTGCATCACCAGCTTCACGTATACTTTGTACCAAAGGCATTTCACCAAGGAAAGGTACATTTAAATCTTCTGCTAGATGTTTAGCACCTTCTTTACCAAAAATATAATACTTATTGTCTGGCAACTCTGCAGGCGTAAAGTAGGCCATATTTTCTACAATTCCCAAAACAGGTACGTTTATAGAATCTTGTTGAAACATTGCCACACCTTTTCTTGCATCGGCAAGTGCAACTTCTTGTGGTGTACTTACAACAACTGCACCTGTTATTGGTAAGGCTTGCATAATACTTAAGTGTATATCGCCCGTACCTGGTGGTAAATCGATCAACATAAAGTCTAAATCGCCCCAATGAGCATCAAAAATCATTTGGTTCAATGCTTTAGAAGCCATTGGTCCTCTCCATATTACCGCTTGGTCTCTTTGCGTAAAAAAACCAATCGATAATAGTTTAACTCCATAACTTTCTACCGGCTTCATTTTAGATTTGCCATCTATAGTTACCGCAAGTGGTTTATCGTTCGCAACATCGAACATTATAGGCATTGATGGCCCGTAGATATCGGCATCTAATAAACCTACTTTAAAGCCCATTTTCGCTAAAGTAACTGCTAAGTTGGCCGTTACGGTAGATTTACCTACCCCACCTTTACCGGAAGCCACTGCTATAATATTAGAAATGCCCGGTATCGCTTTACCTTTTATCTCATTCACTTTCGGTTTTGCTGCAGGAGCGTCGACCTTAATGTTTATTTTAATTTTGGCTTTTTCGTAAACTTCTCTGTGTATGATCTTTAAAATCTCTACCTCGGTCTTTTTACGTGCTTGTAAGCTTGGGTTTGCAATAGTAATATCAACTTCTACCTCATCGCCAAAAATCTGAATATTGGTGACAGCACCACTTTCTACCATGTTTTGACCTTCACCCGGAACGGTAATATGTTCCAACGCCTTTAAAACATCCTTCTTATCTATCTTCATTCTATAAATTCATTCTAAAACCTGCTTGTTGGCAAGCTGGTTACAAAGATAATCCTTAGATGTTAGATTATGAAGTTAGCGTATTGAAAATGAAGATGCCATTATAATCAAAACCTCTTATTAACAGATGTTCAATTCTTGATTATTTATGATTTACAGGTAGAAATAAACTATCTAAAAACCGTAATTTAGAATCTTCTTTAAAACTTAAGTCATGCACCAACCTACCAAAAGATTAGCTCTATTTTTATTTCTTTGTCTCTTTACTTTCTTACTCATTACATCTTGCTCTAGTTCTAAAAATGAATTCTCTAAAAAAGATGTAAAAAGAGCGCAAAAGCTAGTGGGATTAGATTTCGATAAAAAATATATTGACACCCTATACCCTTATCTAAAACGAAATAAAGAAGGTTTTGACACCCTACGTAAATACACTTTAGATAACGATGTCGTACCTGCAATACAGTTTAACCCTTTACCTTTAAACTTCACCCCAAAAGCACAAGCAGGATTCCCTGAATGGGAAATTCCAAATAACGTAGAACTACCAAACAAAGAAGCTGACCTAGCTTTTTACTCCATACCTCAACTTGCCTCCCTCATTAAAAGCAAAAAAATAAGTTCGCTAGAATTGACGCAATTTTTTATAGCCCGATTAAAAAAATATAACCCCATATTACAATGTACAATTACCATAACCGAAGAAATGGCCTTAGTACAAGCTAAACTTTTAGATGCCGAGCTTGCTGCCGGAAACTACCGCGGAATTTTACATGGCATACCATACGGCGTAAAAGACCTTATGGCTGTCGAAGGTTATAAAACCACATGGGGTGCAGAACCTTATCGTGATCAACAAATTGAAATGACAGCTACGGTGGTTGAAAAATTACAGGCTGCTGGCGGAGTCTTAGTTGCTAAATTGGTTTCTGGTTCATTGGCACGTGGCGATGTTTGGTTCGATGGAAAAACAAAAAATCCGTGGGATACCGAACAGGGTGCTACAGGGTCGTCTGCAGGTTCGGGATCTGCAACCTCAGCAGGATTAGTTCCTTTTGCCTTGGGAACAGAAACTTTAGGTTCAATTACATCGCCAAGTAATAGAAACGGAATTACGGGTTTACGCCCAACATATGGTAGAGTTAGCAGACACGGAGTGATGAGTTTAAGTTGGTCTATGGACAAGGTCGGACCTATGGCAAGAAGTGCCGAAGACTGCGCTATTGTATATAGTGTAATTACCGGTAAAGATTCAAAGGATGGTATGACTACCGATTTCCCAGACGGATTTGAACCCAAAAAAAATTACAAAACACTTCGCGTTGCATATCTAAAAAAGGATATAGACAAAGACACCTCGCTTAGTAAAGACAACTTAGAAAAGGCATTGAAGACTTTTAAAGAAATGGGAATTACGCTAGACGAAGTAGAATTACCAAAGGATATTCCCTACAATAGTTTTGATGTGATATTACGAGCTGAGGCAGGAGCTTTTTTCGACGATTTGGTACGTTCTGAAAATGTTGATAAAATGGTGGAGCAAGATCAACGCTCACGTGCAAACTCTTTACGACAAGCTCGTTTTATACCTGCAGTGGAATATTTACAAGCTAACCGTCACCGACAAGTGCTTATTGAAAAAATGCAGGCTATCATGAAAGATTATGATGTGCTGATCTCACCTACATTTGGCAACAAACAATTAATTATCACCAATCTTACCGGACACCCGGTTATTGCAATTCCAACAGGTTTGGATAAAGAAAAACACCCTACCAGCATCACCTTAGTTGGTAATTTATATGACGAAGCGAGTATACTTTTATTAGCCAAGGCTTTTCAAGACCAAACCGAATTTGACGAAATGCATCCTGAAGGGTATACGGATTAGTGGTTGTTGGTTGTTAGAATACTACATTTTTTTTTCAGTTAGGAACTATTTGTTTTCAAAAGTTTCGCGACAGTTCTCCTGAGCTTAGCCGAAGTACACCCATTATTCAATAAAAAAATGAATAATGGGAACACGAACTGACATTCGAAAATAAATTCTAACCTATAAGTTTTCAACTACACTCAAAATAACATTCCGTAGAAATTTAAATCTTTCTACCATCTAAAAGGTTGATAATTCTTGAACCGTACTCCGCATTCTTTTCGGAGTGTGTTACTTGAATAATCGTAACTCCGTCCTCTTCATTTAGCTTCTTAAAAAGCTCCATAATTTCTTCGCTTTGCTGTGAGTTAAGATTTCCGGTCGGTTCATCTGCCAATATCAATTTTGGCTTACCTATCAATGCACGGGCTACGCCCACCAACTGCTGTTGACCGCCACTTAATTGTGTTGGGAATAAATCTTTCTTGCCAACTATATTAAATCTATCTAACATATCTGCCACTAACGCTTTGCGCTCAGAACTTTTTATCTTTTTGTACAACAATGGCATTTCTAAATTTTCTTCAACCGTTAAATCATCTAACAGGTGATATGATTGAAATACAAAACCTATGTACTCCTTATACAAATTAGAGCGATATTTCTCTTTTAACGTGTGAACCGATTCACTCAGAAAATCATACTCGCCTTCATCAAAAGTATCAAGCATACCAATAACATTCAGCAAAGTAGATTTCCCTGATCCCGACGGACCCATAATTGAAATAAACTCCCCTTCGGCTACTTCTAAATTAATATCTTTCAGCAAAAAAATACGTTGACCGCCTTGCTGTACCCATTTGAAAATATTTCTTAATTGTAATAACATGATTTTTATAGTGAATTAGTTTGTTAGTGATTTGTTGTTGCTTTTAAACTGAACGTATTTATACTTTTTAAAAATAATTATTCATCACGCAGAGATTCTACTGGGTTAGCCACTGCGGCATTAAAGCTTTGCCAGCTTACTGTTAACAATGCAATTAAAAGTGCTGAAATACCTGCAAGCGCAAACACCCACCAACTAAGTGTTGTTCTATAAGCAAACCCTTCAAGCCATTGACTCATAACATACCAAGAAATAGGTACTGCAATAACAAATGCCACACCAATCCATTTTACAAAGTCTTTATTTAAAAGTGTAAGAACTTGAGGTATTGTGGCTCCATTTACTTTACGGATACCAATTTCCTTTTTTCGTTGTACAACAGTGTATGAAGTTAGACCAAAAAGACCCATGGCTGCAATCAATATAGCTAGTAAAGTAAATACCTGAAAAGCAGCTCCAAAAGATTTATCTTCTTGATATTGTGCCTCAAACTTTTGATCTAAGAACGTATAGTTAAAGGTACTTTTTGGAAATATTTTAGTCCATTCGGATTTTATCTGTGCGATGGAAGATTCAAAACCTGCAACCGACGCAGCAGAAGCATCTAATTTTATTAAAATGTTATTTACGTCACGCTCATATCTAATAACCATTGGCAATAAAGGGCTTTTCAATCCAAAATGATAATAATCCTTAATAACACCTGTTACCCTCCATTCATTTTCTCCCCAGAAACCTACCGTTTTATTCAGTACTTCATCATAGGAAGAAATGCCCATATTCTTCAGAAAAGTTTCATTGACCACTACTTGTTTTCCATCGAAATTTGATGAAGGTAGAAAGGTACCACCAGCTAAAAATTCGATATCCACCAAATCAAAATAATCTGGTTGCACATGATATGTGTAGAATAATTTATCATCTTCTTTAGTACCATTTGGCAATAATATGCCTCGGTTAGATGATAGATTATCAAAACTATCACCGGGGTAACTTTGTGCAATCGCAATTTTTTCTACGAATGGTAATTTCTTTAACTCTTCCTCTAAAACCTTATACTCATTTATAAGTAAAGAATCTGGCCTAGTCGTTACCACTTCGCCCTTTAATGCTATAACTTGATTAATGTCAGTACCTATAGGCTGGCTTTCTAAGAAACTAATTTGTTTGGTTACCACAATAGTGCCGATTAACAAAACAATCGTCGCTAAAAACTGAGCTACAATAAGTCCTTTTCGAATTGCCAAGCCTTGTGATGAAGTCTGTATTTTACCTTTTAGTGCTTTTATTGGAGAATAACTACTTAACAAAAGAGCTGGGTAAAGACCCGCAGCAACCATACCGAATAGAATAAAAAGAAAATAAGGTAAGAAAGCCGACAAACTCCCTAATTGTAAATTAAGCCCCTTTCCTGTGATACCATTATATAACGGCAAAACTATAACCACTAATAATAACGATAATATAATAGCAATTAGGTTCAACAATATTGATTCAAATAAAGATTGAATAATCAATTGCGATTTTTGGGCGCCAGACACCTTACGAATACCTGTTTCCTTTGCCCGCTCCATCGATTTGGTTACAGAAAGGTTTACATAGTTTAACCAAGAAAGTATAAGAATAATAAAGGCGATGGCCATAAGAAACTTTACACGGGTAATACTACCATTTGCAGAAACTTCATAAGGCTTATTTGAATATAAATGTATGTCTTCAATAGGCTCTATATTATGCTGTTCTTCCGTATCTTCTTCAATATCGCTTTCAATTATCTTTTGCCGCAACACATCTGCATTCGTATTTGGGTCTAATTTTATAAAAGTATAATAATTGTTAGCATTCCAATTAAGTTCATGCGCTTTCGGACCCCAGTCTGTCCATGTTTTTTCAGTTTCGTAAGAGATTAAAAAGGTATTTCTATAATGAGCATTTTTAGGAATATCATCCATTACACCTGTTACGGTAAGGACAGCTTCTTTACCATCTCTAAATGCTGAAATCGTTTTCTGTAGAGGGTTTTCATTCCCAAACAACTTCTGAGCAAACGATTTTGAAAGGACTATTGAATAAGGTTGAGAAAGTACGGTTTCTTTCTCTCCCTTCAATAATGGATAGTTAAAAATATCAAAGTAAGAAGGATCTGCCAATGAGCCCAAGGGCTGCTCAAATATTCTTTCGCCCAATTGGAACGTCATTTTTTCAAAATAAAAGAATCGTACATAATCCAACACTTCTGGAAACTCACTTTTTAAAGTTGGACCAGAAAGATTATAAGTTTGTGCATCACCAGCAACAAAGGTGTTGCCTTCCAAATAATCCATATACACTCGATAAATATTTTCGGACCCTTCAAACTTATCATAGCTCTGCTCATAATTGATATAGAGCATAATAAGCACAAAAGAAGCTATACCTATTGCCAATCCAAAAATATTGATGAAAGAATAAAGCTTATTCTTAGACAAATACCGAACTGATATTTTCAAATAATTACGTAGCATATCTGTATAGTTTTACTCTGTTCTTAAACTTTTTACCGGATTTGCCCTAGCTGCTCTAACGGTTCTTGTACCAATTGTTAGAAAGGCAATTATTAATGCCAGCGCACCCGCTGCCACAAAATACCAGATACTCAATTCAATTTTGTATGCATAATTTTGGAGCCATTCGCGCATTGCCCACCATGCAATTGGTGAAGCGATTACAAAGGCAATCAAAACCAATTTCAAAAAGTCTTTGGTCAGGATATAGGTAATTGAGGTAACACTGGCCCCAACTACTTTTCTTATGCCTATTTCTTTAGTTCGTTGCGATACTATTAACAAAGACATTGCGAAGAGCCCCATACAACTTAACAAAATTGCTATTACAGAACCACTGGCAATCATTTTAGCCGTTGTTTTTTCTTGCTTAAATGTTCTATCTATATTCTCGTCTACAAAGGATCCTAAAAATTCTGCATTAGGTTCTAGTTTTTTCCATGCAGATTCAATGGCAGCAAATGAATTGGCCATGTTAGCTGGCGAGACTTTTACAAAACCATAGGTAAGATTTTGTTGCCTACTCATAAAAAAAGTCATTGGCGCAATTTCCCGATCTAAATCTGTGAAATTGTAATCTTTAACAACCCCATAAACGGGATAAAATACACCATCATCAATCTCTAATTGTGAAACTAGCGGATCTTGTTCTCCTAATTCTTTGGCCATTGCTTCATTGATTACAACTCCTAAGCTATCACCGGCACTCGCAAAATTTCTTCCAGTTACCATATTTAATCCTAATGTTTGGATGTATTCATGATTAACCACTAAAAAATTAGTCAATACAATACGGCCTTTATATTCAAAACCAATGCCGCTAGAAGACCTACCACCATCTTTTCCTAGGCCCAAATTACTATCAGAACCGCTGACTGAAATTATATCTGGATTACCGCTTAGCTCGTCACGCAACAATTCTACCATATCGTGACTATTTCGCTTGCCGTTTAAAGGAAAGGAAACCACCTGTTCTTTATCAAAACCTAAATCCTTATTACGCATATAATCAATTTGCCCCCATAAGACCAAAGTGCCAACAATCATAAGAATTGCTATGCCAAATTGAAACACCATAAGTACGTTTCTCACCTTATTGCTGCCCGAAGATTCCAATTTTCCTTTTAAAGACTGAATCGTGCCTAAACGGCTCATCAATAGTGCAGGGTAACCACCAACAAGCATGGTAATAACAAGGACTGTTAGTAAAAGTCCTACTAAAAATACAGGTGATAAAAGTAGTTCTGAAGAAATCTGTGTATTGAACATTGACTTAAAATCATTCAAAAAAACTGCACTCAACACCACACCAATAGTTATAGATAATAGAAAAACAAACAAACTTTCGCTCCAAAATTGAAAAAACAGTTGCTGCTTTTGTGCCCCTAAGGTTTTACGCATACCTATTTCCTTTAGACGTTTTGCCGTCTTTGCAATACTCATGTTTATATAGTTGACACAGGCAATGAACAATATTAATAAAGCGATACCGAAAATGAGGTACGGTCTACTCCTACTCACCTCAACAAATCCATTTTTAAAATTTGCAAAATGTACATCTTTAAGCGAAACCAGTTTAAGATTTATAAAACGACCATTTTCATCTGCCGTTGCTCCATCTCTTTTTAAACGATTTATACCTTCCTCGTAGTGAAGATCAATAAAGGGCTCGCTACTTTTTTCAAAAACCGATGCCGTCATACCTTCGTCAAGTTCTACATATACCGCGTGATATTGTCTATCCCACGCTTCTTTACTTTCATTATACTCGTTATGACTTTCAAATCTAGCGGCAATTTGAAAATCTAAATTGCTTTGCGGAAGTATATTGTCTGCAATAGCACTTACCGTAAATGGCGTTTCCTGCCCATTTACCAAAAGGTTAAACGTTTTTCCAATAACATCGGTTGACCCAAATAATTTATTTGCCCCACCTTTTGTAACCACAACAGAATTTAAATTATCTAAGGGGTTCTTATCATTCCCGTTAAGAATAGGAAAGCTGAACATGGAAAAGAATTCTTGGTCTACCCAAATAATATCCATACTTACCTCTTTGTCATTATAGAGCGCAAGCGTTCCATCTTCTACACATCTGGCTATTCGTTTCACTCCAGGTACCTCAGCATATAATGCAGGAGCTAAAGGTGCTGGTTGAACTGTACCTGCTTTTGGTCCTTTAGGAGTTTGTTCTGTACGCACAACCTTATAAATTGAATCGACATTTGCGTGAAAACCATCATACGAAAGTTGAAACATGGCTGCCATTCCCAGCAATATTGCCACGGCAAAAGCTATGGATAATCCCACTACATTTAAACCGGTATTCGTTTTATCTTTTATTAAGTTTCGCCAAGCAATTTTTAAATAGTTTTTAAACATGATGAGTGTTTTTATATTTTTTATTTCTTCGAGCGTAATCAAGAACTACTTATCTCTCAACTGCACTAAAGGTGACAGCTTTATTATATTACTCGGTTCTCAAACTTTTTACAGGATTCGCTTTTGCTGCTTTTATAGCTTGAAAGCTAACGGTTAGAAGGGTCACAAACATAGCACCTACTATGGCTATTGCGAAAATCCACCATTTTAGAATTACTCTATATGGGTACTCTTGTAGCCAACCGTTCATTACAAAATAAGCAATGGGCACCGCTATGAAACAAGAGATAATCACCAATTTTAAAAAGTCTTTAGACAACATATTCCATACATTAAAAATAGAGGCTCCCAAAACTTTTCTTACCCCTATTTCTTTCTTTCGCTGTTCTGCCACAAATGAGGTTAAGCCAAATAAGCCCAAACAACTTATTAATATTGCAAGTGCTGTAAATACCCCAGAGAGTGTTCCAATACGTTCTTCAGATGCAAATTTTTCTCCATATTCCCCATCAACAAAATCATACTCAAATGGGATATCTGGAAAGTGCTCTTTAAATACATTTTGTATGAAAGCTATGTTCTGGGTAGCACTTTGGTTAGGGTTCAACCTCATGTTATAATAACTAGCATTGTCATTTCTATCATACACATATACTCCTTGTTTTACTGGTTCATAGGGTGATTGGGTAATCATATCTTGTACAACACCTATTATTTTTAATGGTGGATTAGGGTCTTCCTCATTATCATCTCTTAATAACTGACCAACCGGATTCTCCATTCCCAAATATTTCTTAGCAGTTTCATTAATTAACACCCCCAAAGAATCTGTAGCAAAATCTCTAGAGAAATCTCTTCCTTCTACTATTTTCATATTTAGCGATTTTGCGTATTCTGGAGACACTTCTGTCCAAGCTAGATCTTCTTGAAAACCTTCTGGCTTTCCTTCCCAAGTAAAACCACCTCTATTGGACCATATTTGCGTTGTTGGACTACTAGATGTTGACATTTCTATCACTGCACCTGACCCCAAAAATTCAGTTCGCATTAAATCATACTTACCAACAAAATCTTGACTGAATGTTGGCACCTGAATTAAACCTTCTTTATCGTACCCTACAGGTCTATTTTTAGCAAAGTTGATCTGTTGCATAACTATTACAGTACCAATAATAAATGCCACGGAAACCGTAAACTGAACCACAACCAATATTTTTCTTGGCAAACCTGCATATTTCCCTGTTTTAAAGGTGCCTTTTAAAACATCTACTGGCTTAAAGGATGAAAGATATAATGCCGGATAACTACCTGCCAACAATGATGTAAACAAAATGAATAGTAATGAAACTCCCCAAAAAACTCCATTACCCCAAGGAAATACAATCTCTTTTTTAGAAAGTTCATTAAAGCCGTTTAATGAGAGTAACACTAGTAAAATAGCAACTACGAAAGCAAATAATACAACTATAAAAGATTCACTTAAAAACTGATAAATTAACTGTCCTCTTTGTGACCCTATTGATTTTCTTATACCTACTTCTTTACCTCTTTTCTCTGACCTTGCGGTACTTAAATTCATGAAATTTATACATGCCAAAAGCAGTACAAAAGCCCCAATAATACCAAAGAGCCAAACATACTTAATTCGACCTCCTACTTGTTTACCATTTTCAAAATTGCTACGTAAATACCATTCCTCCATGGGGAAAAGAAATATCTGAGGGTTGAATTGCGCTGTATCTTCATTTAGGTCTTTCTTTACATTCTTGATCGTACTATTTACTTTATCAAAAGTTACATTATCTGCCAATTGTACAAACATCTGAAATGAATTGTTACCCCATTGATCTTCTGCATTTCGTATCCATTCATTATTGGCTAAATACTTTTCCCACGGAATTACAAAATCGGTATCATTAAAAGAATTATTTACCGGTATATCGCTATACACAGCACTTACATTCATCTTATGTTCATTACTTACCGTAATTATTTTGCCGATAGGGTCTTCATTACCAAACAGAGCATCCGCAGTAGATTCAGAAAGCATGATAGAATTAATTTCTCTTAACCCGTCTTTTTCTCCTTTTATAATGTTTAAACCAAACATTTCTAGACCAGCTTTTTGCATATAATTGCCTGGTCTAGATATATTTTTTTCACCATATTTTAGATAGTGATCATTAGTCCAAGAGCACATAATAAGATGCTTAAAATTGTCGCCATAACCGTCTCGCAAACCTTTTTCTAATGGTCTAGGTATTGCAGGTCCTGTACCTGTTTCTCCATTAAAAGTTTGTGATTGAAAGACCTGGGCAAGACTATCTTTATTTTTAAAATAGCGATTATACGAAAGCTCATCTTGTATCCATAACCCTATGATTAAGGTTACTGCCATACCTAATGCTAGTCCGCCAACATTGATAAACGTATATCCCTTGTTCTTTAAGAGATTTCGCCAAGCTATTTTCAAATAGTTTTTAAACATGATTGTTCGTTTTTTGATTGATTATTAGCTTATGCTAAAAATTGATTGTTGATTGATGACGTAAAACTTAAGTCTAAATTCGTGCCACACTATCAAAATACTGATTATCAAATGTTTAAAATAAAAACCGATATGCCGAGTGTAAAATATTTTGACAAAAGATGTACAATATATTTACAAAGACCGATTAAAAATCAGAATGTTACACTACCCCTTGTATCAACTTAATACGACTAATTGCCACCTATAAAACGGCTATTCTGAACGTAAACTCTTTACCGGATTTACAACTGCCGCTTTTATACTTTGATAACTAACCGTGACAATAGCTACAACTATTGCTAATACTGCTGCCAAAGCGAAAATGCCGACACCGATTTCAATGCGGTACGAGAAATCTTCTAACCACTTATTCATAACAAACCAACCTATTGGCAATGAAACCAATATTGCTATACCTACCAATTTTAGAAAGTCTACCGTAAGTCGGTATGAGATTTGACTTACAGTAGCCCCCAATACTTTTCTAACGCCAATTTCTTTTGTACGTTTTTCAGCATTAAAGGCAGCTAATCCAAATAATCCTAAACAAGCAATGAAAATGGATAGTAAAGTAAAAATGAAAAATATCTGACTTAGTTTTTGCTCAGCTTCGTAAGTCGTATTATAAGCTTCGTCCATAAAGCGATAATCGAAAGGTTGACCTGGTGCCATGGCCTTCCATATACTTTCAATGGCCGCAATATTATTTGTATAATTTCCACCATTCATTCTAACTGCCATATTTTCGGCATCAGTATTCAAATGCATTCCTAGTGCACTAATATTGGTACGTAACGACGTATAATGAAAGTCTTTAACGACTCCAATTATAGTATAGTACGTAGGATTTTCTAGTTCTATTTCTTCTGATATGCGCATACCTAAAGCTTGTTCTGCCGTTACATTCATAATAGGCAACGTAGCTTCATTTATAATCATAGCCGTAGAATCGGATGCATATTGCGGATTAAAATCACGCCCAGCAACTATTTCCATTTCCATAGTTTTTAAATAATCGGAATCTACGTTCCATTCTTGCATTTGAATGGCACTTTCTTGATCTCTTGCTCCCTCTTCAAAAAACGAACTATTTGATCGCCAAGAAGGTGTTGGGTAATAATCGCTTAACGTAGCACTCTCTACATAACCCATTTTAGCAACTTGCTCTTTAAAAGCTTTGGTCTTGGATCCTAGTGCTCCTATCTCATTAATTAACAACACTTGATCTTTGGTAAAGCCCAAATCTTTGCTCTGTATATAGTTTAATTGTTGAAATACGACCAAGGTACTTATGATTAGAAATACCGATATTGAAAACTGAAAGATGACCAATGCATTACGTACTCTGCCATTTCCTACACTTTCAGTTGCACCACCTTTTAAGCTTTTAACTGGTGTAAATCTTGACATGAAAAATGCCGGATAACTACCCGAGAAAACACCCAGTAAAACGGTAGCTACCAACAACATCAACCAAAATAAAGGCTGAGTAAACGGAATTACGATTGATTTACCCGTGAAGCTATTGAAAAGAGGTAATGCTATTAATGTAATTAATAGTGCCGCTATTAGGGACAAAAATGCTATTAAACCTGATTCGGTTAAAAATTGAAATATCAGATTCGATCTATTAGAACCAAGGGTCTTTCTTACCCCGACCTCTTTAGCCCTCTTTAAGGAGTGTGCCGTAGATAAATTCATGAAATTTACACTTGCCAAGATGATTAAGAACAGCCCAATAAAAGAAAGAATGTAAATATTTTGGATACTGCTTGTCGCACTCATTTCCGAGCTTTTGTCGGAATGTAAATGGATGTCGGTCAATGCCAACGTGTGATACCGAATATAATTACCCGATGCCGCAAACGACTCGGCCGTCATACCCGGAAAATATTTTTGTGCCCATGGTAACATGTACCGCTCTAACATGCCTTGCAAGGGTTCTTGAAAATCTTCTGCCGTCACGCCCGGTATTAGTTTTATAAACGTAAAATAATTATTTCCGCCCCAATTATCTTCTCTCGATGCCACGTTGCCCGCCATGGCTAAAAACACACTATAGTCTTTGAAATATGAATTCTTGGGCATGTCATCTATTACACCGGTTACCGTGTATGTATCGGTATTATCTAAAAGTAAATTCTGACCAATAAGATCTGTTGAACCAAAATGTTTCTCTGCGGCAGTTTTGGTAAGTACTAAAGAATTAGTGCCCGTCAACGCTGTTTTAGCATTACCAGCAATTAAATTGATACCAAAGAACTCGAAAACAGTAGAATCGGCATACGTTATTTGGTTTTCTTTAGCACTTCTGTCTCCTCCAACTTTCTTCACATACATACTACCTACCGTTCTAAAACGAACTGAAGATTCTACCTGCGGATAATCTCTTTTTAATGTTTCTGCCATTGGTGCTGCAGATTCACCTGCTTTGATTTCTGCTCCGCCAAATTTTATATCTGAATCTATGCGATAAATTCTATCTGCATCGGCAAACATTTTATCATAACTAAGCTCGTCGTAGATGTATAGCGAAATAATCAATGCACCAGCCATACCAATGGCTAGTCCGAATGTATTTAGAAAAGTAAAAAAGGCTTGCTTTTTTAAGCTCCTCCAGGCAATTTTTAGATAGTTTTTAAACATGATTTTTGCTTTTTGATGCTTAGACTTTGCTTAGCGTGATTTGATGATGATGATGATGATGATTGACAACAATAATGAGAAGTCTAATTTCATGCCAATTAACTAAACTTTTGATTTGCAATCATTTAAATAAAAATCTAATATCTTAACTGTCAAATATTTGGACAAAATATGTAAAATATATTTACAGATAAATTCTGAATTTGGGTCTTGTTATCATAATAAATGCCCTTATTCTGTACGCAAACTTTTTACAGGATTCGCCCTAGCCGCTTTTAAAGCTTGAAAACTTATCGTTACTAATGCTATAACAATGGCGACAACGCCTGCAATTACAAAAGCCCATATATCTATAGAAATACGGTAAGAATACCCTTCTAACCAGTTCTGCATTAATAGCCATGCAAGAGGACAAGCTATTAAAATTGCGATAACGACCAACTGCATAAAATCTTTTGACAACAAGCCTACTATACTCGATATACTTGACCCTAAAACTTTACGAACCCCAATTTCTTTTCTACGCTGATCTGCGGTAAAGGCTGATAATCCGAAGAGTCCTAAACAAGAAATCAATATAGCTAGCAGCGCAAAAATTTGAGAAAGGTTGCCGATTAATTTTTCACTCTTAAACTTGGCATTATAGGTATCATCTACAAATTCATATTCAAAAGGAAATGCAGGATTAAACTTTTTCAACGATGTCTCCATAGCTGATAAAGCCGATGCTGTTGCCATACCAGACTTCGCTTTTACATACATAAAACGTGCTTCAGTTGGGTCATTAAAAAATATAACCGGATCACTAGACCCGTACATATCACCATATAAATAATCTTTTACTACACCAATTACGGGGTAGTCTTCAGCTACTGTTTTTCCAATAGCACTGCCGCTACCCATCAATTTTGCGAAAGATTCACTGATAATAATGTTGGTACTATCTTGAGCGGGATTATTGCTAAAACCTCTACCCTCAATAATCTCCATACCTGCAGTAGTAAAGAAATTTGAAGTAATATTTCTAACGGATACCAATACATTTTCGGTATCAACACCCCCTTGCCATTCTAAGCCAGATGTATTATTTCCGCCCGATAAAATATCTGAATTATTGAGTCCGATACTTTCAATCATTCCGGAGGCAACCATATCTTCCTCAATAGGAATGAAGTTTTTAATCATATCTCCCGTCACAGGTATTTTTACAAGATTTTCTTTATTATACCCTAAATCTCGCCCTTTTACATGTTGTACCTGTTGGTATACAATTATGGTACTTATGATAAATACTATGGATACTACAAACTGAGTAGCTACTAATCCTTTTCTGATAAATGTTGCGCTACCTTTTGTTTTTCGTGCTCCCTTCAATACATCAACAGGTTTAAAAGAAGACAAATAGAATGCCGGATACCAACCCGCAACAATACCACAAAACAGGGTAATGCCTATCAATGTTAAAATATGCGTGGGATTGAACAAACTTAACACTAGTTGTTTGTCTATAATCATATTAAATTGTGGTACCAATAATTTCAATAACAGCACACTTAGTACTGCAGATAACGCGGCAGTGATAATAGCCTCTGCGATAAATTGAGATATCAGTCCTTTTCTACCAGAACCCAATACTTTACGGACTCCGACTTCATTTGCTCTTTTTTCACTTCTGGCAGTCGCCAAATTCATGAAATTAATACAGGCTATTAATAAAATTATTATTGCAATAAGACTAAATAGCCTTACATAAGTAATTTGACCTCCAATTTGTTTTCCACCCTCAAAAGATGACCTTAAATGCCAATCTTTCATCGAAAATAAAAATGCGAAAGTTTCATCATCTTCGGTTTTCATAGGCAGTATTGCTTTCACTTTCTGATTGACAATATCAAAATTTGCTTCTGGAGACAATTCTACAAAAGTATCAGCGAAATTTGCACCATAGCCATTTACCCACTCTTTACCTTCAGCAAAACGCTCAAAAGGTGCCAACCAATCAAAAGTATAGGTAACGTTGTTTGGTAAATCTTCATAGACACCAGAAACGGTATAATTATTTTCATTATTTATTTTCACCACCTTATTAATGGCCGAAATGTTTTCACCGAATAATTGGGTAGCCGTTTCTTGCGAAATTACAATGGCATCAACATCATTAAAAGCCGTTTCTAGATTGCCTTCTACAAAAGTTAGACTAAATATGCTTAAAAAATCAGGGTCGGCATATCGTCCGTTTTTATTAATAGCGGTATCATCTACCTGAAACAAAAAATCTTCACTTTTTGTTCTTGCAGCTCCTACTATTCCAGGAACTTCTTGCTTTAATATTTCTGCTAACGGACCCGGAGTAGCTTCAAAAAATGTTCTCCATTCTCCATCGTATTGTTGGTTGGTGGGTATGTAATAAACCACATCTTGTTTTGCAAAATCTTTATCATAGCCAACCTCATCTTCTACCCAAAGTAAAATCATAGCGGCACAGGTAATACCTATTGCCAGACCAAAAATATTCAACAAGCTATAGCCTTTATTCTTCCAAAGGTTTCGCCATGCGATTTTTATATAGTTCTTAAACATAGTTCTCGTTTTTTTCTCCCCCTAGCCCCCTCCAAAGAAAGGGGATTGAGTTCGGTGATTGATTGATACTATTAGTATCCGTGATGAAGGAATACCTTTGATTGGTTTGGTTTTTGGCTGATTAGTTGATTTCTCTTCGACTCCGCTCCGTGAACGAAATTGATAATTGATTGATAAATAAACTCTTTTTTTTAAACCCCCTTTGGGGGAATGGGGATTACATCATGGCTCCGATTGCTCGGTTTTGACTTTCAGTTACAATTTGACCATCGAATAGATTTACTACTCGGTGAGCATAATGCGAATCTCTGTCTGAGTGCGTTACCATAACTATAGTGGTTCCCTCTTGATTTAGTTCTGTTAATAGGTTCATTACCTCAATTCCATTTTTACTGTCCAAGTTTCCTGTTGGCTCATCAGCTAATATTAATTTCGGATTAGTTACTACTGCTCTCGATATTGCTACACGTTGTTGCTGACCACCTGATAATTGCTGCGGAAAATGATTTTCTCTATGTGCAATTTTCATTCGCTCCAGCACTTTCATTACCTTTTCTTTTCGTTCTGCCTTACCCATTTTTAAATATATCAATGGAAGCTCTACATTTTCGTAAACAGTAAGTTCATCGATAAGATTAAAGCTTTGAAAAACGAAGCCTAAATTCCCTTTACGTAATTGTGTACGCTGACTCTCTTTTAGTCCGCCTACTTCGTTTCCCGCAAAATTGTAGCTTCCATCTGTTGGGTTATCTAACATGCCAATAATATTCAATAGAGTAGATTTACCACAACCAGACGGACCCATAATAGCCACAAACTCGCCATCTTCTACTTTTAGGTTGACATTATTCAATGCCAAGGTTTCTACTTCTTCTGTTCTAAAACTTTTTTTAAGGTTCGTAATGGTTATCATTTCGATTGATTTTAATTGTTAGTATAAAGACATCTTTACGATGCTTAATGTGACAGTTCGTTTTTTATTTTAATACAATTCTTTCAGCCTCGCCGAAATTATCATAGCTACTTGTAATTACTTTTTCTCCAGGTTCTAAACCTTCTAAAACTTCATAGAACCTAGAATTCTGTTTTCCTATTCTAATGTTTCTTTTGACTGCTTCACCGCCATCAGCTTCTAGAACAAAAATCCATTGTCCACCAGTGCTTTGAAAGAAGCTCCCTTTTGGTAATAAAAGTGCATCGTTAGATTCACCCAATTGTAATTTAATATTGTAGCTCTGACCTGAACGAATAGTTTCTGGCTTGCTATCGGTAAAGACTAAATCAACCTTAAATCTACCGTTTCTTACCTCAGGGTATACTTTTCGTAGTCGCAATGGAAATTCTGTTCCGTTACGCTCCAAAACAGCCACTAAATCTCTTTTAACACGGTCAATATAATGCTCATCGATTTCAGCTTCTATCTTATAATCTGTAAGTACGTTAATCTGACCTATACGCTGACCTTGTGCTATACTCTGCCCAATTTCGGCATCTAAAAATCCTAATTGCCCATCTGCAGGGGCACGAACATTTAAGTGATCAAGTCTTTGGTACACCATACCTAATGTTTTTTGCATACGTTCTAAATCGGTATCCAACCCTTTTAATGATGTTTCGCGCAACTCATCATCTTGTACGGTTTGCACTTTTATAATCTCATATTGCTTTTGAGACAATTCATAGTTTTCCTTTGACAATTGATAAGCTTCCCTAGAAATTAATTCTTCATCAAACAACGCTTTGTTCTGCTCATAATTTCTTTTCAAGCGTTGCAAATCTGTACTTGTTGTTGCCAATGATCTTCTACCTTCAACCTGTCTTGAATCAAAACTCATTTTGGTCGATCTTAGGTCATTTTGTTTCAATGCCAAATTACTCTCGCTCGCCAAAATCTGCTCGTATAAATTCATGTTCTCTAGCTTCAAGATAATATCACCTTTCTTCACCATTGCGCCTTCTTCAATAAGTTTTTCACTTACACGACCACCTTCATAAGCATCCATATAAATGGTGGCAATTGGTGCTACGCTACCGTTAATAGTAATATAGTCATCGAACTTACCTGCTGATACCTCGGCAATCGAAAGTTTATCTTTTTCTGTTCTAAAAGTTGAAACAGAACTAGAAAACAATAGCTGATATCCAACAAATAATAGCAACACACCTAATGCAATGTAGCCGAAGTGTTTTGGCTTGAGTCCTTTTTTCTTTTCTAATTTTATATCCATCTTATTCTTAATTCGTTGTTTGTATTTGGTTACTGATTAATCTCAAGGCTTGATTTCTAATTAATATCGAAAACTGGCAAGCCTCTGTAAAAATCTAATGTACTCTTATTGATTTCTGAACGAAGTTTTACCTGTAAATTTTCGTTTTGCGCACTGGCATATAAATTCTTAGCGGTAAAAAGTTCCAATGCATTTATCAATCCTTTTTCATAGCGTTTTTGAGCAATGGTAAAGGCTAAGTTTTGCGCATCCATTTTCTGATTGCTCTGTACTAGCTCTACCTGCAAAGAATTATAATCTTGTACTAATTTTTGTATCGCCTGAAATAGCTCTTGCTCTTGTGTTTTTAAATTATTCTCTTCTCGTAGCTTTTCTATTTTAGATTGCTTTACCCTAGACCTTGCAGACCAACCATTACTAATTGGCACATTTAAATTGACACCAATATATTGGGAAGTATTATCTCTAAACTGCTCTCTAAATGGTAAGGTGTTGCCCATTGTATCTCTGAAAGTTTCGAAATACCCTGTACCAATACCTGCAAAGAATGAAAGGGAAGGATACAATCTACCTCTTGAAACTGCTACTTGCTTTTTAGCTGCTTCTGCTCTAAACTCTTGTGCTTTTATCATTGGTATAAACTCTCTTGCCTCATTATAAACAGCATCAGATTTCATATCTTGGCTATTAAGTTCTGATACTATTTCTTCCAAATCTTTTTGAATTACTATATCTGAAGTATTTTCTAAATTCATTTCTTGAATCAAAGTCAACTTTGCTGACGCCAATTGATTGTTACTTTGAGTTACATTTAGCTTATCGGTTAACAATAAAGATTCTGCTTCATACAAATCTGCTCCTGCTTTTAAACCTAATTCTACCTGCTTTTCTACTAGATTATAATTTGATTGCGATACCATTAATTGTTCTTTTGATATCTCTACTAATCCTTCAAAAAATCGAATATCATAAAAAGCTTGCATCACTCTAAATGCCAACAAATATTTTTGCTGTAATACCTCCTCTTGCGTTGCCTTAAATAACAACTTAGATGCTTTTATGGCATTGATTTTCTGAAATCCTTGAAACAAATCAATTGAAGATTCTAAAGAATAGTTGTTCGAGTAAAAATCTTGATTTACGAACGTACCTGTATTTGGATCTTCTGCTCTACCATAACTAATTAAATAACTAGAAGATGCATTTACCGATGGTAACAGATTACGAACCGATTGTCTATAGGTTTCTTTATTAGATTGGTTAGTATATTTAAAGTCGTTCAATTGCAAGTTATGCTCCATTGCAAAAGTGACGCAGTCATCTAATGTCCAACTTTCTTGAGCAATGATAGACCCCCAAATAGAGAGTAGTAAAAGTGTCGTTATTTTAAATTTTTGATTCATTTCTTTATTGGTATGCCATTCTTATTACTATATGCGTGCCATAATTATATAGTGTTGATTTACAATTGTTTACATTATAATAAAAATAGCTCTTAATTTATTAGTGTAAAATTGTTGTACAGATAATGTCAAATATTTTTACAGTAGCATGAAAATACAAACTTGTATGTGTAATTTTAAAAGAGTTAATAGAATTCACCATGATCGATGCTAAAATACTTGTTGTAGATGATACCAAAAGTGTATTGAGCGCTTTAGAAATATTATTACAGTTTGAATATAAAAGTGTACAGACTATTTCAAACCCCAACTTACTTACCTCTTTCCCCAACTTGAAGGAAATTGATATCATACTATTAGATATGAATTTTTCTGCGGGAGTGAACACTGGTAACGAGGGATTATACTGGCTTCGAGAAATAAAAAAGAAGGCATCGCACATCTCTGTAATTATGATGACCGCTTATGGTGCCGTTGAACTTGCAGTTGAAGCAATTAAAGAAGGAGCTAGCGATTTTGTTCTTAAACCTTGGAACAATGAGCGACTATTAACTACCGTAAAATCTGCTTACGAGCTCAGAAAATCGCAGAAAGAGGTGCAGCACTTAAAACAAAAAGAGAGTAATCTGAAGCAGGTTATCAACCAGAATTCAAATTACATTATTGGCAATTCTAAAGCGCTTAATAGTGTCTTAAACCTCGTGCAAAAAGTTGCCAAAACAGATGTAAATATTTTAGTAACCGGTGAAAACGGAACGGGTAAAGAACTTATCGCTCGCGAGCTTCATAAATCTTCAGCTAGAAATAATGAGGTTTTTATTTCAGTGGATATGGGGTCTATCTCTGAAAATTTATTCGAAAGTGAACTTTTTGGACATGTAAAAGGGTCTTTTACAGATGCTAAAGATGACCGCGCAGGTAAATTTGAAGCTGCCAATGGCGGAACACTCTTTTTAGATGAAATCGGGAACCTTTCTTTACAGATGCAAGCAAAGCTACTATCGGTTATTCAGAATAGGGTTGTCGTTCGTGTAGGATCAAACAAACCTATTGCTGTTGACATTCGATTAATATGTGCTACTAATGGTAATTTAGAACAAATGGTTACTGACGGATTGTTTCGTGAAGATCTTTTATACCGAATAAACACCATTCAAGTACAGGTACCTGCATTACGAGATCGTGACAATGATGTTTTAGTATTATCAGATTTCTTCTTGAAAAAATTCGCTAATAAATACGGCAAGCCTAGTTTAAAAATAAATCAATCTGCACAAGAGAAATTAATGACCTACCCTTGGCCTGGTAATATTAGAGAACTTTTGCATACCATGGAGCGTGCCGTAATACTTTCTGAAGGAAATGTATTAAAACCAACCGATTTTCTATTGGATACCAAAACTACCGTAGCCATTGAAGGCGGACCAAAAACACTCGAAGAAATGGAATTGGTGATGATCAATAAAGCACTGAACGACCATGAAGGAAATTATAGTGCCGCTGCAGATCAATTGGGTATTTCAAGACAGACCCTTTATAATAAACTTAAAAAATCGGGTAAATAATGGTCAGCAAAAGCATATACTACCAACTTATTTTTAGGATTATTCTGATAGCCGTTTGTGCACTACTCACCGCATTTCTAATTTTCAAAGAACATTACCTGATTAGCGGTATTTTGAGTCTGGTATTTATAGGACAGACATACGGACTCATACATTACGTGAACCAAACCAATAGAAAAATCGCTTATTTCTTCGATGCGATAAAAAATGAAGATTTCACCTTGCGTTTTCCTGAAAAACTGAGTGTAAAATCTATCGAAGAACTGAACCATAGCTTGAATATGTTAAACGGAATGATTCAAGATATTCATGTAAAAAAACAAGCACAGGAGCAGTATTATCAAGAAATTTTAAGGCAAGCAGACATTGGTATTTTCACCGTTAATGACAAAGGGCATATTTTATACGCGAACCCAACGGTACAAGATTTGCTCAACTACCGACCCCTTAACCACGTTAAGCAATTAAAGCAAATAGACCCGAATCTCTACAGTCTATTTGAATCTTTAGAACCTTTTGAAAGCACCTTATATTCTTTAGGCAATGAACGTGGCAAAAAAGAATTGACATTAAAATGTACGCCTATCGCCATCGAAGGTAAGCAGTTATTATTGGTCATTGTTCACGATATTCAAAAGGAATTGGATGATAAAGAAACTGATTCTTGGGTAAAACTAATTCGTGTATTAACCCATGAAATCATGAATACTATTACTCCGATTACTTCTATTTCTGAATCTATATTAAAATACTTTAAAAAAGGAGATGTGCTTTCCACGCCTAAAGAATTCGGAGAACTTCAAATAAAAAATTCAGCAAAAGGTCTAGAGGTTATCAAAGAACAGGGTAATGATTTAATGAGTTTTGTTCAGTCGTACCGTACATTTTTAAGTGTACCCGAACCTGATCGAGAATTAATACCCGCTAGTAAGATTTTAGAAAAAGTGCGGTTATTATTACAGGAGTATACGAACGGACATAATATTACTTTAGAAGTATTATCTGAACCTGAAGACCTAGAACTTTACATCGACGAAAAACAGATTACTCAAATACTTTTAAACCTTGGTAAAAATGCCCAGCAGGCTTTACAAGAACAAGATGAAGGTAGCATCATTATTAAAGCAGAAGAAGATGCGCAGGGTAAAAAATATATTACGGTTACCGATAACGGACCTGGAGTTTCTGCAGAGTTATTAGATGAAATATTTGTTCCATTTTTTACTACTAAAAATACTGGAACAGGTATCGGTTTAAGCTTAAGCAAACAAATTATGCGTTTGCACGGTGGTTCGATCCGAGTAGTGTCTAATGATAAAACAACATTTACCCTAATATTTCAATAGCGCTATAATTCTGCTTTGAGCTCTGTAAATGGATCCCAAAAGTAATTTTCTAATTGTACTATTTGCAGGTCTTTTATTACTACTCCTTCTCCTTCCAGCAGTTGTTGCATAAGGTTAGTGCCGTCAAAATGATGCTTTCCAGTTAATAGTCCAACTTTGTTAACTACTCTATGTGCGGGAATATCATCCATATTATGCGATGCATTCATTGCCCAACCTACCATTCGTGCACTACGGGCAGCACCTAAATATTTAGCTATTGCGCCGTAAGAAGTTACACGACCTTCGGGTATTAACCGTGCTACCTGATATACTCTTTCAAAGAAATTCTCGTTTTCAGGTTTCATCAGCTACATCCGTTTAATTAAACAATCTAAAAGCGGTTATCACAAATAACAACACCATTAATCCGCTTAAAATAAAATTACTGTTCTTAGAAAATGACTTTGTTTTATGCTCCCACTTATTAAAATAAATCACATATAAATACATGGCAAGAAAAGTACCACTACCGGCAGCTAGAATGAACAAAACCTCATCTACGATTTTAAAGGTCATAAAACCTTGAGAGTGAAAAACCGTATTTAATCCGCTATAATAAGGTATCGCCAAAAGATTAATAAGTGCCAAGAACACTCCTTTAGAAAAACTATTTCGTTTTTTGGTCTCGGTAAGTATCAACGGCTTATTCTCTTGCTTTCTACCTTTTATAAAAAATACAATTGCCAACACAAAAAATATACCCAAAGCCAATTGCAGAAGCACTTCTATTACATGTTGATTTCTAGAAATTAATTTTGCGATACGTACCGATACATACGTTTGTAACATTACTGCAAGAGCAACCCCCAAACCAAAAATTATTCCATTTGTTTTTCCCTTTTCTACACTCGTCTTTGCTGCATTTAAATTCAGCAAACCGGGTGGTAGCGACGCGAAAAAGGCCGCACCAAAAGTGAATACAAATAAAATAGGTAATTGTTGCATTGAATCAGTTTACCTTGAACCTAATAAAGGTAATAGGTTTTCCCTTTTCAAGATACTGATTTTCATAGAAAGTCTGTATTTCCAAGACTTCTTTAGGGCTACCTTCATTCTTATACACATCGTGGTTGGCGTAAAGTACTTCTAAACCAAGACCGTGAAGCAGACCTAAGGTATACCCATGCATGAACTCGCTATCTGTTTTAAGATTCACGGTTCCGTCAGGTTTTAGAACTTGCTTATAGCGCTCTAAAAATGCCGTATTGGTCATGCGATGTTTGGTGCGTTTATATTTTATTTGAGGATCAGGGAAGGTGATCCAAATTTCAGACACCTCTTCCTTACCAAAAAGATGGTCTACCAGTTCGATTTGAGTCCGAATAAAACAAACATTTGGTAAATCTCCTTCTACAGCTTCTTTAGCTCCTTTCCAGAAACGGGCGCCTTTTATATCGATACCAATAAAATTCTTTTTCGGAAATTTCTTCGCCAAGCCAACGGTATACTCTCCTTTACCACAACCCAATTCTAATACAATAGGGTTGTCGTTTTTGAAATGGGTATTCCATTTTCCTTTCAACGGGAAACCTCCTACCACTTCGTCTCTTGTTGGTTGAATTACGTTTGAAAACGTCTCGTTTTCTTGAAATCGCTTTAATTTATTTTTACTTCCCACAATTTTTACATCTAAACTGCGGCAAATCTAAGAAAAAAGAGAGGGTTAGCGATTATTGTACTTCTTCTATTTGAACGATACTTTTCTCTAGCGTAAAAGAAAACTCTGAACCGACCTCAACAGCACTTTCTACAAAGATTTTTTCTCCATGTGCTTCTATGACATGTTTTACAATGGCGAGACCCAACCCAGAGCCACCTTCGCGACGGCTACCACTTTGATCTACCCTATAAAAACGCTCAAAAAGACGAGGAATATGCACTGCAGGTATACCTTCGCCATTATCGGTTACTCTTACAATTACCTTGTTTTTAACCAAATTTTCTACACTTACTTCTGTTGTACCATTGTCATTACCATACTTTATAGAGTTGACCAGCAAATTGGTAAGAACCTGTTGAATTTTTTCTTTATCGGCAAATACGAATATGGGTTGCACATATTCCATATCAAAAGTTAGGGTAATATTTTTCTTGGCCGCTTTCATCTCTAAAAGATCGAACACACTTTGTATTAAATCAATAATATCGAACGAGCGCTTTTCAAGAGTAAGATGCCCTACTTCAAACTTCGTAATCAGGTCTAAATCTTTTACGATGTAGATTAGACGATCTACCGCTTTATTGGCACGTATTAAATACTTCTTACGTACATTTTTATCATCAATTGCACCATCTAACAAGGTTTCTATATAACCTTGTACTGTAAAAAGCGGCGTTTTGAGCTCATGCGACACGTTACCCAAGAAATCTTTACGGTATTCTTCTCTAATCTTCAACGTATCGATTTCTATCCTTTTATCCTTTGCAAACTTTTCAATTTCAGCCGTTAAGGTTCTCATATCTGTAGTAACAGGATATGAGGGTATAGTACTAGATTCTAGCAACTCAACATCGTCATATATTTTTTTGATGCGTTTGTAAATAAATTTTTCAATTCTTAACTGTAGCGTGATAAAAGATATTATAAAGAAGAATAACCCTGCAAAAATTAAAATACCCCAGTTTATAGTACTAAATCGCCATTGCAATAAAGCGAGCACCGATATGCTGATTATTACAATATAAAACGATGAGCGAAACGCAAAACGATATGACTTTCTTGAACGAACTTTAGCAGCCATTTAGAGTACAAACTTATAACCTACTCCCTTAACAGTTTTAAAATGGTCTTCCCCAATTTTTTCGCGAAGCTTTCTAATATGTACATCAATTGTACGACCACCAACGACCACTTCATTACCCCAAACTCTATCGAGAATTACTTCTCTTTTGAATACTTTACTAGGTTTTGAAGTTAATAAAGCAAGAAGTTCAAACTCTTTTCTAGGTAAAATGATTTCTTTACCTTTTTTGATAATCTTATATTCTTCTCTATTAATTACGATATCACCAACTTTGGTAATATCTTCTTGAGCGTTTTCTTCGTTCTTAATACGTCTAAGTAGTGCATTTACCTTGCTTACCAAAACCTTAGGTTTAATAGGTTTGGTAATATAATCATCTGCACCTGCATCAAAACCCGCTACTTGAGAATAATCTTCTCCTCTAGCTGTTAAGAAGGTAATAATGGTATTTTCCATACCAGGAGTTTTTCTTAGAATCTCGCAAGCTTCAATACCATCCATCTCGGGCATCATTAAATCTAGAATAATAAGATGTGGCATTTTCTTCTTTGCCTTAGCAACTCCATCAGCACCATTTTTTGCGGTATACACATCGTACCCTTCGGCAGATAAATTATAGGCCACTATCTCTAGGATGTCTGGTTCATCATCAACTAAAAGTATCCTAATGTCCTTCTTTTTCATGGTTTTCAAATTAGATTGATTCGCTCAAAAGTAAAGATAATACTATTACTGCAACGGCAGTTAACATTGATTTAATGTAGTAACGTTTACATAACATTAACAAAATAAATGTTTAACATGGATCTAACCCGAACATTACAACTGCTCTGTTTCTTTGCCGCTGATTAAAGAATCGATATATCTAATGAACAAGTTACTATTTTTTACATTCCTTTTTATCTCTATCATTTCTAGTGCACAAGACACAGGAAGCATTGTTGGAACACTTACCGATAAAGAATTAAACAACGAACCATTACCATTTGCCAACGTTTTATTAAAAGGTACTACTAAAGGTACCACTTCTGATTTTGACGGATTATATGAGATATCAGCTATTGAGCCTGGTACATATACAGTATCTTTTAGTTACCTAGGCTATGAAACGATTGAAATACCAAATGTTGAAATTACAGCTGGTAAAGTTACTACCATTGATATTGCACTAAGCGCATCTCAAGGGGTATCTTTAGACGAGGTTACCGTTACCACTGTTGCTCGTAAAGACTCAGAGACAGCGTTATTGTTGGATCAGAAAAGAGCTATCGAGATCAAAGAGAGTATAGGCGCTGTTGAGCTTGCTAAAATAGGTGTTTCTGATGCTGCTACCGCCACCACAAAAATATCAGGGGTATCTAGCAGTGAAGCTTCAGGAGATGTATTTGTTAGAGGATTAGGTGATAGATATTTGTCTTCTACTCTAAACGGACTTCCAGTACCATCCGATGATATTGATAAAAAGAATATTAACCTTTCTTTATTCCCAACACGCGTACTACAGAATGTAAGTATCAGTAAAACATACGGGGTAGAAGGATCTGCTGATCAAGCTTCAGGTAATATAAACATAACTTCAAGAGAATTAGCTGGCTCTAGCGAACTTGCAATTGGCGTTTCAGGTGGTGTAAATTCTAACGTTGCAAAAAGCGGTGTTTACGATAATTTTAGAATATCACAGAATTCAAAGAATACAACTTTCGGTTTCTATGACCAAAATCTTTCTACACAACAGTTAATTACCAACCAAGGCTGGAATACGTTACGACAAGAAAACCCGATGGATTATTCTATGTCTATCGCTGCAGGTAAGAAAATAGCCGATAAGCTTGCTATATTCTTCACCGCTTCTCACTCTAGATCTTTTGAGCATCGAGAAGGAGTTTTTAGACAATACCGTTCTAACTTTATTGATGATACTATTACAGATGCGACTACATATCAAAAGAAAATTGTAAACACCGGGTTGTTAGATATTACTTATTTAGCGAATTCTAAAAATAAAATTAAGTCTAGTACCTTTTTCGTAAACAAACTAGATGAAAATGTTTTTGAAGGTGGTCGTAATGGCGAGGCAACAATATTTGAAGAAACAAGCCCTAGCGAAGGTCTTTTTCAATTCATTAGAGATCAGAACACTAAACAAACTAGATTATTAGTAACGCAATTAATAGGTAGACACCAAATTGGTGAGAAAAACACATTGCATTGGGCCGCTGGTTATAACCTTTTAAACGCCGATGAGCCAAACAGAATTAGAAACGAAGTCAATTTTGATCCAGATGGCACACTTGTTCAACTAGGTAGAAATGGCGGATTTCAACAACGTAAATCGAGTCAAAAAATTGAGGACAATGAAATAAGTGCTTACATAAAAGATGAATTAAAAATTATTGATGAGGATACGAAAAACTTCAAGTTAAACTTTGGTGTTTCTTACCGAAATAAAGAACGTGATTTTAGTTCTGAGTTTGTTGGTGTAGAAGAAATCAACACCAATGCGGTCAACCCATCATCTATAGATGATTTAGGTAGCATTTTTCGCCAATCTTATTTTGATGCGGGACTCTTAGAAATTAATCTTTTAGGTTCAAATGCAAACGATGAAAGAAAAGATATCTATTTAGGAACTTTAGATTCTAAGGCTGCATTCTTTTCTTTTAATGTCGGACTTGAACAATGGAATTTTGATGCTGGTCTTCGTTTTCAAAGAGATGAAATTAAAGTTGCTTACGATATAGGAAACCTTTCGCCTAGAACAGGAGATAGCAACCAAGATTATAGCAACTTCTATCCTAGTTTAAATGTTAAGTACACTATTAACGAACTAAACGCATTACGTTTAGCAGTAAGTCGCACGATTACATTACCAGAATTTAAAGAAATAGCGCCATTTAACTATGTTTCTCCTACTGGTCAAATAACTAGAGGTAATCCTGATTTAATAGCTTCAAAAGATATTAACCTAGATTTAAAATGGGAATACTTTCCTTCTGCTGCTCAACTTGTATCAGTTGCTGCTTTCTATAAAGATATATCCGACCCAATCAACAGAGTTAGAGAAAGAGGTTCTGCAGGTATTTTCTCTTATTTCAACTCAGGTGAGAAAGCTGAAATTTTTGGTCTTGAAGCAGAAACTAAATTAGATTTAGTAACTCCTACTTACAACGATGACAATGGTTCAGAGTCAGGTTACAACCTTAATATGGTTTTGAATGTAACTCGTATGTGGCATCAACAAGATTTAAAAGAAATTTATAATGATGAAGGTAATTTATTAAGAAGCTTCCAATATAAAGGTATTACCAAAACTGATCTTCAAGGTGCTTCTGATTGGATTTTCAATACTAGCTTAAATTATGATACGGCAGGTGACAACCCTTTCGCAATATCATTGAATGCTAACTACGCATCAGACAAAATTTATTCATTAGGTGTACCAACCGATCAAACCAATAGAGACATCTTTTATGACGATGCTATCGTTGAAAATGGTTTTGTTGTCTTAAACGCTCAAATCAGCAAAGAATTTGGCGAGCATATTAAAGTAAACCTTACAGGTAAAAATTTATTAAATCCAGAAATAAAACAAACTCAATTAATTCGCAACCCAGTTACTGAAATTGAACAAGAGCAGACTGTTAGCTCTTATTCTACAGGTATGGGAATAAGCTTAGGGCTTAATTACAAATTCTAATTAGAAATACTCAATAATCACTAATCTTTAATTTTAATCTTTTAAAATGTTTATTATGAAATTGAAAACGAGAAAATTTGTAAAAGTTTTTGCTCTTGCAGCAGCTATTACCTTTGCCAGTTGTAGTAGTGATGATAATGATCCAGATAATGGACCAGACGCGGTAGCACCTACCTGTACAGATGGTGTAAAAAATGGAGACGAAACAGGAGTAGATTGTGGTGGTTCTTGTACTGCTTGCGAAACAACAAACCCAGAAGAAAGTACTGTTTTAACAGGAGAATTAACTGAAGAAAGAACACTTGATGCGAATAAAACCTATTCATTAGAAAAAAATTATAGTATTGAAGCTGGAGCTAAATTAATTATACCTGCTGGAACAGTTATCAACGCAATTGTTGAAACAGGTGACGAAACTTCAACATACATTGTTGTACAAAGAGGTGGTGAAATAGATGTACAAGGTACAGCTGCTGCTCCAGTAACTATGCAATCTACAGGTGGTCAACCTGGTCAATGGGGTGGATTAGTAATCTTAGGTGACGCAACTACCACAGAAGGTGTTGATGCAACTGCTGAAGTTGGTAATTTTAAATACGGTGGGTCTACAAATGATGATAATTCTGGTTCAATTTCGTATTTGATTATAAAGCATGCAGGTGCTCAAATCGATGCAGAATCTCAGTACAATGGTCTTACCCTTTATGCTGTAGGTTCTGGTACAACTATTGACAACGTTGCCATGATTGACGGTGATGATGATGGTGTCGAGTTTTTTGGTGGAACTGTTTCTGCTTCTAACCTATACTTCGAGAACAACCAAGATGATTCTATTGACTGGACAGAAGGTTGGAACGGTACTGTTACCAATGCATATGTTCTTCATACTAAAGAAGGTTTCTCAACTGCTGTTGAAGCTGATAAAGCGAACGGAAACCCTAGTTTAATAAACTTTACTGCTGTTTCTACAGTAGGTGGTACCGCTTTACAATTTAAAGCGACTTCTGGAGCTACAATTACCGGACTTTCTTTAAGTGGTTATGAAACCTCAATTGACATGAAAGACGATGGTCCTTTGGCGAACGTAATTATAGAAGGTGAAGCTGGTAACCCAGATACTAGCTACAATGCAAATGCAACAGTTGATATTGCAATTTTTGATTGGGTAAATACAGATGCAGCTGTTGGTAGCAGCATTTTAACAGGTAACTTAACTAGTGACCTTACTTTAGATGCAGGTATAAACTACTTCTTATCTAAAAACCTTAGTGTTGAAGATGGCGCTACACTTACAATACCTGCAGGTACAAAAATTACTGCTCAAGTTGAGTCTGGCGATGAAACTGAAACCTATATTGTAGTACAAAAAGGTGGAATGATTTCAATAGAAGGTACTGCTGCTAACCCAGTAGTTATGACTTCTACAAACGATAACCCTGGTGATTGGGGCGGATTGGTAATTTTAGGTGATGCAACTACTACTGAAGGAGTTGATGCAACTGCAGAAGTAGGAAACTTTAAATATGGCGGTACAACCGATAATGACAATTCTGGTTCTATTAGCTACTTGATTATTAAGAACGCTGGTGCTCAAATTGATGCTGAATCTCAGTACAACGGTCTTACTCTTTATGCTGTAGGTTCTGGAACAACTATTGACAATGTTGCAATGATCGATGGTGAAGATGACGGAGTCGAGTTCTTTGGCGGAACTGTTTCTGCTACTAACTTGTATTTCGAAAACAATCAAGATGATTCTATTGATTGGACAGAAGGTTGGAACGGTACTGTAACAACAGCTTATGTATTACATAGTGTAGAAGGTTTTTCTACCGCTGTTGAAGCTGATAAAGCAAACGGTAATCCGAAGTTAATTGACTTTACCGCTGTATCTACAGTTGGTGGTACTGCTTTACAATTCAAAGCTACTTCTGGCGCTACCTTAACAAATGTTAGCCTAGTTGGTTATACAACTAACGTTGACATGAAAGATAATGGTCCATTAGCTAACGTAATTGTTGACGAAACTGCACTTACTACAGCTGAAGACGATGTTTTTAACGGAACTGCTGTCGATGTTGCAATTTTTGCTTGGGCAACTGGTAACTAAATAACAGTATTATAATTTAATTAAAAGCCCGCAAATTGTGGGCTTTTTTGTTTAGAATAATTCTTACAATCATAGATTACATGATATCTAAAACCCCAATAAAAAAGGTAGTTGACGTCATAAATAGTGCATTTCATCGATTATATTGCATTTCATCGATCTTTTCACAATATCTACTCTTACAAAAATAAAAAGGAGTGTTAAATTCCTATATTTGTGGCATAGCATTTGTAACCAGCTATATATGAAGAAACTTTACACAATCATCTTCTTTTTCTTTATTTCCTTCAGCTATGGGCAAAGTACTCAGAGCAATGGAGACATTGATGGTTTTAGTATGTACCCAAACCCGGTTACTACAGGTAAAGTTTATATTTCTACCAACCTTAACGCTCCTAAAGAAATCTTTATCTATGATGTATTCGGTACATTATTATTGAAGACTACTATTTTAGGCAAAGAATTGAATCTTTCCGATTTAGATTCTGGTGTGTACGTATTACGTGTTCTTGAAAAAAACAAGATGTGTACACGTAAGTTGATTGTTAAGTAACAACTCCTTTCTTTTTCTCAGTTTTTTAAAATCCATTATCGGTTAACTACACGTTTTTACGACGAATTACTTCGTCTTTTTCATTGACCTACAAAAAATTTGGTTTCACAACATTTTCGGTGTTCAAGTTACACTTAACCATACCTTTGAAGTGTTGATCCCAAATCAATATCAAATGAAGAAAATCTACTTTATGCTATTTATGGCAGTCTCCGTTGGCTTGTACGCCCAAGACACCATCGATATCAATAACCTACGAAACGATGAAATTGCCGGATTCAAATTATACCCCAACCCAGCAATTGCCGATGTTGTTTATGTAACAACACAGAACAACAACCTTAAAGAGGTTAGAGTTTTCGATGTATTCGGTGAGCTCGTCTTAGCTGAAAAATTATCAACAAAGGCAATGAACATCTCAAAGCTTTCACCGGGAGTGTATGTAGTTCAGGTGACTGAAAACGAAAAATCGATTACCCGTAAACTTGTGGTGAAATAAATAACCTACATATTTTCATCTCAAAACATTTTAAATAATTTGGTTCAGTACCTTTGCCAGAATTGGTACCGAACATGAAGCACAATGCTATTTTTGATATACAAACAGATGGGGATTTTCTAACCCAAGCACTACGTATATTCAAGTTTCAGTATGACAATAATTTAGTCTATCAAAAATTTTGCACCTATCTATACGTGCAACCAGATGCTGTTCAAACTTTAGAACAGATTCCTTTTTTACCTATAGAATTCTTTAAGTCTAAAGATGTTCTCAGTACTACCGATACACCAGAAATAACATTTACTAGCAGCGGCACTACTGGCAGTGAAACCAGTAAGCACTTTGTAACCGACTTAAGTCTCTACGAGCAGAGTTATTTAAAGGCTTTCAATCACTTTTATGGAGCTATTGAGGACTATTGTGTATTAGCGCTTTTACCCTCTTACTTAGAGCGTACAGGCTCTTCATTAATATACATGGCAGATGATTTAATTAAAAAATCGAATCATCCAGAAAGCGGTTTCTTTTTAAACGAATACGAACAACTTTATCAATTACTAATACAACTACAAAAAACCGACACCAAAATATTAATCATAGGCGTTTCTTTCGCATTGTTAGAGTTTACCGAGCAATACCATATGTCTTTGCAAAATACCATTATCATGGAAACTGGCGGAATGAAAGGTCGTAGAAAAGAAATTGTACGTCAAGAATTACATCAGTTATTATCAAACGGATTCGGAGTACCACACATTCACTCTGAATACGGAATGACAGAACTTTTGTCGCAAGCATACTCTAAAGGAAATGGCATTTTCGATTGCCCCGCTTGGATGAAAATTTTAGTTCGTGATACCGAAGACCCACTTACCTATTTAACCAATGGCAAATCTGGCGGAATTAATGTAATCGATTTGGCAAATATCAATTCTTGCTCCTTTATTGCCACTCAAGATCTAGGCAAAATAAACCAAGACGGTACTTTTGAGATTATCGGTAGATTCGATAATTCTGATATTAGAGGATGTAATTTAATGGTACTTTAATTCGCTTCCTATAACCAAAATATACGTTTTACAAAAGTCATACGTTGTTTACTAAGGTATTTCTTACTTTTAAATTTTAACGTAAACGAATGGTAATGCGGTTTTATATTTATCTCTTTCTTTACTTATTAGTGAGCTTCTCATTAAATGCGCAACAAGCAGAAAAAACTTCAACTCCCGACTGGGTTACACCTATTTCTTTTACCGATAAAAAAGACTCTGAAGATGAAGGTGCATACAAATACCTTCTGCTTGACTATCAAGATAACTTAATAAAAAGGGAGCAGTTTGTTCACTATGCGTTTAAGATTTTGAACAGTGATGGTATTCAAGAAATGTCAGACATTAGCGCATCTTTCGATCCAGAATACCAAAAAATAGAATTTCATAAAGCACAGGTTGTTCGCGATGGTAAAATCATTGATAAATTAAAAAAATCATTCATAAACACCTTCCAAAGAGAAACCAATTTAGAACGTTCATTATATGATGGGTCATTAACATCTGTTATTAATCTTTCAGATATTCGGGTTGGTGACATTATCGAATACTCTTACTCCATCAAAGGTTTTAACCCCATAAATAAAGGTAATTATTCTAACCTTGTTTATGAAGAATATACCGTACCGGTCAATAGAATATACAATCGAATTCTAACCAATTCAGATAACGCTATCACCTTTAAAACATTAAACGATGCCAATGAACCTAAAGTGAATACTACAACTTTGGGTAAAGAATATACTTGGGATAATATCAGTGGTGACTATGTTACTTATGATAGTAACACCCCTTATTGGTATAATTCACAAAAACGTATTTCTGTTTCTACCTTTAATAATTGGGAAAGTGTTGTTGAGCTTATGACGCCCTATTACAAGTTTCCGAAAGAACACTTGAAGAACCCTATAACTATCGATGACGAGCTAGATTCTAAACAAGATGTTATTATAAAGCTTATTAGATTTGTACAAGATGATATTCGCTATTTGGGTTTTGAATCTGGTATAGGGGCATTTAAACCTACTCAACCAGAGTTGGTATTGGATCGTAGATATGGAGATTGTAAAGACAAATCTTTACTATTAGCTACCCTATTACAAAGCCAAGGTGTTAGTTCATTTCCTATTTTGGTGAATACAAAATCAAACGAAAATTTAGAAAAATTTTTACCTAGCCATTTATTGTTTGACCACTGTATCGTGTATTTTGAGCATGGTGGTCAAGAGTATTTCGTAGACCCTACGATATCTAACCAAGGTGGCAACCTTTCTAATCTATACACGCCCGATTATAAAAATGGCTTACTACTCAAAGAAGGCAGTACAGAATTAAAAAAAATACCTACTTCATCTAATGCTCGCGTTAGAATTGTAGAAGACATTATTGTAGACAAAATTGGTGGTGATGCAAAATTTGAAGTAAAAACCGAATACTATGGTAGCAGAGCAGATAATACCAGAGCCTATTTTAAAAACAACAAAGAAGAGAGTATCAACAAAGAATATCTAAATTTTTATAGTAGCCTATACCCTTCAATTCTATCAAGTGACAAAGTAACTTATGTAGATGACTCGAGACCTTGGGAAAATATTTTCACTACCAACGAGTACTATAAAATTGAAAATCTTTGGAGTACTATTGAAAACGACGAAACTTTATACTTCGATACTAATTCGTTGGTTTTAGACGGATTTATAAGTTACACCAATACTTTAGACAGAGAAATGCCGTACAGTGCCGGAGTACCTTTTAGTTTTACACAAATAACCCGAATATTATTACCAGAACCTTGGTCGTTAAATATAGAAGACATCAATATTGATAATGATTACTATAGGTTTAGTAAGAGCATTAATCAAACGGGTAACATGATTACTTTGAATTACGAATACGAGCTAAAGGAAGCTGTTATACCTGCCGACGATGCAAAATCTTTCATTAAAGAACATGACGACCTTAGAGATAACATTGGTTTACAACTAACCTATGGCGCTAACGAATCGGAGTCGGGAATTAGTTGGTTGTCTATTTTGATTATGATGATATCAGTATCGTTAGGTATCTACTTATCTATAAAAATCTATAAAAATTATAACCCAAAAAAGAACGAAGAAGCATCTTTACCCGGACAGGAATTTGGAGGCTGGTTAATTCTTCCTTTGATTGGGCTAGTGCTTACACCTATTGTACTAATTTTTACTATTTTTCAAAATGGCTATTTTGACAAAAGTATTTGGGACGGATTCGAATATGCCGGTTATGAAAATACAAAAATGCTGGAAGTTTATTTAGGTTTTGAGTTGTTCTATAATTTTGCCTTTCTAATTTTTGCAGTCTTAACTATTATATTATTTGTGCAAAAACGTACATCAGCGCCCAAAATGATGATTATATTTTATGCCTGTAATTTATCAATCACCTTGATTGAAAGCTTTATCATGAATCAATTTGCGATACCAAATCCTACTGCAACTACAGATATTTTTAAAGCAATTATATCTACCGCTATCTGGATTCCCTATTTTCTAAATTCTGAAAGGGTTAAAAATACGTTTGTAAACACTTATAAAAGTACAGCATCAGAAACCGAAGAATTACAATTGACCAATACTATTTAAGAGGCTTTTATTTTGACAGCGAATAATCTAACCCAGGGCCATCGCATGCCATCCATAGGCTTGAGATCACGGTAGAGTTTCTGTACATTAATAGTTCTTTACTATCACCCGTACAATTACCGGCTAATTCGTTTCCGGTTTCAAAAGTGAGCTCTAAGTAATGATTGAGATCATTATCGTATTCCACAACCTCAAAAGTACCAGTAGCTTCAAGCACTTTGTTATCAAGAGTCCTAGATTTTATAAAAGTGCCTTCTGGTGAGAATATATAATACTCTTGCCATTCCATTTCTTCACCTGTAGTTTCTGAATTTTGAAAACTACCCGACATTTGGGTTAATTCCCATTTTTGTTCTGAGAACACAAACTGTGTTGACTCTAAACCAAAATCATCGTCATTAGTACAAGAGGCAAGAAAAACTAGAAACAAGAACAAAATGGCATATCTTTTCATAGAACGAAGACTTTTAACTAGTTACAAGATACCCAACTTGACAAATAGTTGCGTTAAGGCAATCTTAAATTAAAGTCCTAATATTTTAGCATCAACAAAAAAGGTAGAATTCACTTCTAATTCATGGTCGCTACTCATTAACTCATCGGTAACGGTATTCAATCGTAAACTGAATTCATCACTCTTTATATACTCTTTTAAATCTATATCTGAGGTATCTAAAGCGATTACGCTACCTGCATCTTCAGGAACTTCATCTAAACTCGCAATTCTAATTTCTTCTAGTCCATCAGCAGAAATATACACTTCTATGGAATTTAAAAAACTAAAATCTGCTCCGTCAGGCGAAATCATGACCAATTCTAATTTGGTCAACCTAATTTCTTCAATAAGGTCTTTTCTGGTATCGTTAACGGCAAATGTAGATTCTGAATTTGTCTCCATTTCTGGAGTAAAAACATCAAAAGGTAAATCAATACCTGCAGTAGAGGGTATGGTAGCTCGCTGGCTATACTCCATATCAAACTTTGTCAACTCATCGAGCTTATCGCACGCAGAAAATATAACGAACAAACAGAAAATAGGAACGTACTTCTTTAGCATAACTAGGGGGTTTATGCATACAAACGCTATAACTTGAGAATTATTCTAAAATATGAGACAATACAAGCCTAAATAATTTTAGCGCGTAAAAATATACGTTACCTCATCATCTGCAATATCAACGTTATCTTCAAAAGTAAGCGTAAGTTGCTCGCCATTCGTCTCGAAAAAATACACAGATCCGTCAGAAAAATTGATTCGGTTCGCTTGACCACCGTAAATATGTTCGCCGTTATCCCTAAAGAAAACATACTCACTTTCATTGGTAACGATTACCTTATTTTTACTCGGAAGAAAACTTATTTTGGTCAACGAAAAATCAATGTCAGGTTCAAATCCGCAATAACAGACAACATCAGAAAGTATCCATTCTCCTTCTAATTCAGCATCTGCAATTAATGGATCATCATTAGAACAAGAAATAAACAACAAGAACAATACTGCTACAAGTTTCAACTTCATAAAATTCATTTACTAAAATAAAATTAACTAGTTAAAAACCAATACGTAATAGTTCTTTTTTCCTCTCTGTAATAACACAAACTTATCGTTGATCAAGTCATCGGCAGTAATCAAAAACTCTTCTTTGACCTTCTCTTTATTTACCGAAATTGAATTTTGCTTCAATTCTCTTCTCGCCTCACCGTTAGAGCCTAAAAAGTTAGTTTTAGCTGCTAATGCCCCGATCATATCAAGACCATCGGTTAATTCTGCTTTTGAAAGTTCTGCTTGTGGCACACCTTCAAAAATTTCTAAAAATGTCTTTTCATTCAACCCCTTTAAATCGGACGCTGTTGATTTACCGAACAAAATTTCACTTGCACGTACTGCATTGTCCAAATCGTCTTGCGAATGAACCATAACCGTAATCTCATCGGCCAACCTCTTTTGCAACAATCTTAAATGCGGTGCCTCGGTATGTTGTTTTATCAAGTCTTCAATTTCTTGCTGACCTAAAAATGTGAAAATCTTTATGTATTTATCGGCATCTTCATCTGATGTGTTCAACCAATATTGGTAGAATTTATAGGGCGATGTTCTTTCGGCATCTAACCAAACGTTACCACCTTCGGTTTTACCGAATTTAGTGCCATCTGCCTTTGTAATTAATGGGCAAGTAAGTGCATACCCTTTGCCACCGGCTATTCTTCTAATTAATTCTGTACCTGTAGTTATATTACCCCACTGATCACTACCACCCATTTGAAGGCTACAATTATGTTCTCTGTATAAGTGCAGAAAATCATACCCTTGAACCAATTGGTAGGTAAATTCAGTAAATGACATACCTTCTTTAGCTTCTGATGAAAGACGTTTTTTCACAGAGTCTTTAGACATCATGTAGTTCACCGTTATATGTTTACCTACATCTCTTATGAATTCTAAAAAAGAGAAGTCTTTCATCCAGTCATAATTATTGACCAGTACAGCTGCATTTTCACCCTCACTTGTAAAATCTAAAAAACGAGACAATTGCTCTTTCAATGCATTTTGATTGTGGCGAAGCGTTTTCTCATCTAGTAAATTACGTTCTGCAGATTTACCAGAAGGATCACCTATCATACCCGTTGCACCACCAATTAAAGCATAAGGCTTGTGACCCGCTACTTGAAAATGGCGAAGCATCATTACCCCTACCAAGTGACCTATATGTAAAGAATCGGCCGTTGGATCTATACCCATATATGCCGATTGCATTTCTTCTAATAAATGTTCTTCTGTTCCTGGCATTGCATCATGCAACATTCCGCGCCATTGTAACTCCTTGACAAAATTTGTCATCTCTTGCTTAATTTTAATTGAAATGCAAATATAAATGGAATTCTCGCCAGTACACAGTAGATTAAAGCATGAATTTATCCACCTGTATTCGCTAAATTTGAATTATGGTATTAGTTACAGGAGGCACGGGGTTGGTGGGGTCGCATTTGCTGCTGAAATTAACATTGAATAATAAGAATGTTAGAGCTCTTTATAGATCTGCGGATAAACTGACTATTGTCAAAAAAATCTTTTCTTACTACTCGAATGATTCCGATGCTTTATTCGATAAAATCGATTGGGTACAGGGTGATATTTTAGACATACCGTCTTTAGAAAATGCCATTGAAAATGTTACCTTGGTGTACCATTGTGCCGCTTATATTTCTTTCAACCCTTTAGATTTTAAAGAGCTAGAACGTATCAATAGAGAGGGTACCGCCAATATTGTAAATTTATGTATTGCTAGTGGTGTAAAAAAGTTATGCCATGTAAGTACCATTGGTACGATCGGAAGACCAATTACCACAGAACGAGTTGATGAAGAAACGGAGTGGACCAGACAACATGCCAACCCATATGCGATTACCAAACATCTTGCAGAGATGGAAGTTTGGCGTGGGGCACAAGAAAATCTTAAGGTCGTAATAGTAAATCCGGGAGTGATATTGGGTCCTGGTTTTTGGAACAGTGGCAGTGGTTCTTTCTTTAAAACAGCTTCTAAAGGATATAACTATTACCCACCCGGCGGATCAGGTTTTGTAACCGTAAACGATGTCACCAACATTATGATCGCACTAATGAATTCTGAAATTTGTAGCGAGCGTTTTATATTGGTGTCAGAAAATTTATCGTACCAAGAAGTTTTACGAAGAATTGCTACACATATGAAAAAAAAGCCACCGACAAAATCATTAAAATTCTGGCAACTACATATTGGAAGAATCGTAGACGGACTAAGAAATCTACTAACTGGCAGCCAAAGAACTATTACCAAGAGTACTATTTATGGCCTACAACACCCAACTACATTCAAAAACGAAAAAATTAAAGAAGCGTTAAGTCTAGAATTTGAACTTATTAATGAACAACTGAAATTTTGTTCGAAACTATTTATTTCTGAACATCGCTAGAGGGTATAGAATCTTTCGCCAATTTGTCAATTTTACTTTTAGACTTTTCAACTAAACTTAGACTATCTCTAATTTTTTTCTCAGCTTCTAGTTTTAAACGTTGCTCTTCAAGATCAGATTCTACCTTCTTATACATATTCTCATAACGCAAAGGTTTCGAGGCATAATACCTATCGCTATCTACAAACTGCGCACTATCTATTTCAAACTTGGTAAACACGTAATTTGTAGGCTCTATTCCATTTTCTCGCAACTTGCCAAGGTTTGTTGATTTTGAAGCGTTGACCACCGCCATTTCTTTGATAATTGCCACCATTTTATCTTCTGGTATTAAATTATCGGGCTTTTCAATTAATTCTTCGGCGCAAGAAGACAAAAAAAGTAGCCCAAATAGTAAATAAATTAGTGATCTCATGGTCTATTGTATGTTAGCCTTTTTGCATTTCGTTTTTCAGAAAACTGACCGTTACTATAACCTAAATGTCCATTAATAAAAGTATGTACCACTTTTGAAGAAAACATAGTATTTTCAAAAGGAGACCATTTACATTTATAGGCGATATTCTCTTTCGTAACCGTCCATGGGCTATTTAAATCTGCTACTACCAAATCTGCATAATAGCCTTCTCTAATATATCCACGCTTTTCTATCTGAAATAAGATTGCCGGGTTATGGCACATTTTCTGTACCATTTTCTCTAATGTAATTTTACCTTCTTTTACCTTTTCTAACATGGCGTTCAATGCATGCTGAACTAGTGGTCCGCCAGATGGTGCTTTTGTATACACATTATCCTTTTCACCTAGTAAATGAGGGGCATGATCTGTAGCGATAACATCTATTCTGTCATCTAAAAGAGCATCCCAAAGCATATCTCTATCCTTCGCTGTTTTAACTGCCGGGTTCCATTTTATCAATGACCCTTTTTCGGCATAATCGGCATCAGAAAACCAAAGGTGATGTATACATACCTCAGCAGTTATTTTCTTTTGCTCTAACGGGATATCATTTCGGAAAAAATCTGTTTCTTTTCCGGTAGATAAATGAAAAACATGCAACCTAGCACCTGTTTTCTTAGCCAAAGCAATTGCCCTTGAAGAAGAAAGATAGCACGCCTCTTCACTTCTAATAATAGGATGCATTGCCATAGGTATATCATCACCATACTGTGCCTTATACTTAGCCATGTTTTTGCGAATGGTCGTTTCATCTTCGCAATGCGCAGAGATGACCATTTCGGTATTACTGAATATACTTTCAATTACCTTTTCATCATCGACCAACATATTACCTGTCGATGAACCTAAAAATAATTTAATACCCGAACAGGCATTTTTGTCAAGCTTTTTTAGTTCTTCTAAATTATCATTGGTACCACCGAATAAAAAAGAATAATTAGCATAGGCAGAGTTAGCCGCCATCGCAAACTTTTCTTCAAGTTTCTCAATTGTGGTGGTTTGCGGTGTGGTATTCGGCTGCTCCATAAAAGTGGTAATACCACCGGCAAGAGCGGCTCTACTTTCTGTTGCTATAGTACCTTTATGTGTAAGACCGGGTTCTCTAAAGTGTACTTGGTCATCAATAACGCCTGGCAATATATGCTTACCAGTAACATCGAAAACCTCAGCATCTGCATCAGATATATCTCTCGCTATTTTTACGATGATATCATTAACAATTAAAATATCACTTTGTTGTATGATCCCCTCATTAACGATTGTACCGTTCTTTAATAAAATCTTACCCATAATTAAAACTTATTTTTTAAGAATAGACTTCTCATTTTCATAATAAATACACCCCAAATCGCTTCACTAATTATAGATGAACTCATTTTTGATTTCCCCAAAACACGATCCCTAAAAATAATGGAAACTTCCTCTATTTTAAAATGTTTTAGGTAGGCCCTAAATTTCATTTCAATCTGAAAAGCATAACCTACAAACCGAACCGAATCTAAATCTATAGCTTCTAACACTTCGCGTTTATAACAAACAAAACCTGCTGTTGGGTCATCTACACGCATACCGGTAATCAATTTCACATAAATAGAGGCACCGTAAGACAATAACACCCGATACAATGGCCAATTGACAACATTTACGCCCTTTTTATATCTAGAACCTACAGAAAGATCCGCACCGTTTTCACACGCTTTTAGCAACCTCAACAAATCTGAGGGTGTATGCGAAAAATCAGCATCCATTTCAAATATGTAATCATAGCCTTTGGCTATTGCCCATTTAAATCCATGAATGTATGCGGTACCTAACCCCGATTTTTCTAATCTAGTTTCTAAAAAAAGTTTTCCTTGAAACTCTTGTTGCAGTCCGCGAACGCAATCACCAGTTTTATCCGGCGAATTATCATCGACAATAAGCACATGAAACTCTTTCTGCAAATCGAATACCGCTCTTATAATAGCCTCTACATTTTCAATTTCATTATACGTAGGTATGATTACAATGCTACTGGACATAAGTTATTTATAGGTGTTTTGACAAAAGTAAGGTTTTAATAGTCGTCTTAAAATGGACATCAATACCTTTATGAAATATTTAAACTAGGTAGGTTGCCTTAAATTTGTAATTTTGCCACTTAGTAACCTATGCAAATGTTGACTAAAATTCCGAAGCAGTTTTACTTTTTTTTAGCTGTACTATTCATTCTAAACCTTATTCAATCTAGTTTTACGCAACTCATTTTTGATGAAGCTTATTACTGGTATTACAGTCAGAACATGGCTTGGGGTTACTTTGACCATCCGCCGATGGTAGCGTTATTAGTGAAAATCAGTAGCTTCTTTTTTAATGGCGAACTCGGTGTTCGTTTTATGAGTTGCGTGTTGTCTGCAGTGAATATTATTCTGCTTTGGCTCATGATAGACAACCCAAAAAAGAATGATTATATCAAGCAATTTTTTGTTCTGGTTTTTTCGATGACGCTGTTAAATGCCTATGGTTTTTTCACTCTACCAGATACTCCCCTATTATTTTTTACAAGTTGCTTTTTATTGACCTACAAGCATTTTTTAAAGAAGCCAAACTTTGGTATCGCCATTGTTATGGGCATCTTTATGGCTGCCTTAATGTACAGTAAGTATCATGCTGTTCTGGTCATATTTTTTGTACTACTATCAAACCTTAAACTTACCACTAACAAATATGCTTGGCTTGCCGTTGCAGTCGCCTTATTTTGTTACATGCCGCACTTTTATTGGCTATACGAGAATGACTTTGTTTCTATAAAATATCATTTGTACGAAAGACCAAATGGAGCATATAGCTTTGAAAAATATACGGTCGGTTTCTTTGTTAATTTAGTAGCTATTTTTGGTTTAACTTTTCCGTTTATCTACAAAGCGTTGTTTAAAACCAAAGGAAACGACTTATTCAACAAAGCACTTATATACCTTACTTACGGAGTATTGATTTTCTTTTTCGTTTCTAGCTTTAATAGAAGGGTACAAACACAATGGATCATTATAGTCTGTATTCCTCTAGTAGTTATTGCCTTTAATTACATGCTACAAAATAAGCAGGCATTAACCTGGATTTTTAGATTAGGACTCATCAATACCGTTCTTATTATTTACTTAAGAATGGGACTTGCCTATCAACCCTTGCTATTTAATTTCTATTATGAAAGTCATGGTAATAAAGAATGGGCAGAGGCTATTGAAGAGGAAGTAGGCAATATACCTGTGGTATTTGAAAACTCGTATAGAAATGCTCCAATGTATTCTTTCTATACTAATGCAACACCTACCTTTTCGTTGAACAATTTTATGTATCGTAAAAATCAATATTCTATAGACGACTCTGAAGAAAAAGTGCGAGGTAAAAATGTTGCTTACGTTTCAAAATATGCCAATACCCCAACTTTCACATATACCAGAGAAGATGGCGGACTCTATAAAGGCAGGTACATTTCTAACTTTCAATCGTTTCGTAAATTAGATGCAATTATCGATGATAGCGCAGTTTCATTAAATTCTGATGAAACTATAAATCTAAAAATCTTCAATCCATACAATGAAAATATCGATCTTAAAAAATTGAAATTCGGCATTACCTACATGGACGATTACAAAACACCTGTACAGACGCTACAGATTACACCAAGAGCTACGCAAACGTCGACTACAGTCTTAAAACAATTAGACACAACTAATTTTATATTTGAACTGCCTAAAACAAAAAAGGAAAACATTGGTTACTTTAGAGTAGTCATTTCTGAGAACGATCTTTTATACGGTCTAAACGGAAAAGCAATTCCTATTAATTAATGGAACCTATTGCAAGAACATTGGGGCAAACCGATTGGATCACCATAACTCTTATGGTGAGTCTTATATTTCCATTAATTGCCAAAAGCATTTATTATCCACGTTTTTTCAATTTCATGATTCTTCCGTTCAATAATAAGTACATTACCATGTACACGAAGAAAGAAAAACTGTTCAATTGGTTTCATTTTCTAATGAGTGTGTTTCAAATTATAAACACCACTTTATTTATTTTTTTTATTTGGCGTAGTTATTTCAACCCTACCGAGGCAAAAAATCCTTACATTTTTCCATTATTGCTTGCAGGTGTTTTCTTATTTATTACTGCGAAAACCATGTCGCAGCTTTTTAACGGATTCATATTTAACTCTTACAACATCTTTAATGAGTTGATTTTTAAGAAGCTAACCTACCTTAATTATGCAGGCATTGTTCTTTTTATTGCCAATGTATTTTTAGCTTATGTCTTTATTGACTCGAAAATCTTAATCATTATTGCACTAATCCTATTTTTCGTTATCAATATAATTGGTTGGGTAACAGTATTAAGGAATTATCAAAAATTCATAAGCTCCTATTTTTTCTATTTTATTTTGTACCTTTGCGCACTCGAAATTGCACCCTTACTTATTATGGGAAGCTTTCTAAAATAGTGCAGCGTATGAAAGTAAAAACGATTTTAGTCTCTCAACCTGAGCCAAAAATGGAAAATTCCCCCTATTCCAAGCTTATCGACAAAGAGAAAGTAAAGGTTGATTTCAGACCTTTTATTCATGTAGAAGGAGTTGATGCAAAAACAGTGCGCCAACAAAAGATAGATTTGAATGATTTTACTGCAATTATCTTAACCAGCAGAAACGCAGTAGACCATTTCTTTAGAATCGCAGATGAAATGCGTTTTAAAGTGCCAGATTCTATGAAATACTTCTGCCAATCTGAAGCGGTTGCCTATTACCTTCAAAAATATGTAGTTTACAGAAAACGTAAAATCTACGTAGGAAAAAGATTATTCACAGATTTAGTGCCGTTGATCAAGAAATATAAGGATGAAAAATTCTTACTCCCTTCTTCAGATGTACTTAAGCCAGATGTACCTGACACTTTAGATACTTTAAGTATCAATTGGAAAAGAGCTATTTTTTACAAAACTGTAATTAGCGATCTTTCAGATTTAAGAAATGTGTATTATGACATTTTGGTATTTTTTAGTCCGTCTGGTATCGAATCTTTATTACAGAATTTTCCAGATTTCGATCAAAAGGAAACTAGAATAGCTGTTTTTGGAAACTCTACCGTAGATGCGGCAACAGATGCTGGCTTGCGCATAGATATTAAAGCACCGACACCCGAGACACCTTCTATGACGATGGCATTACAGAAATATATTATGAGCGTAAATAAATAATACATTTCAAAATAACTTCATAAAAAAAGCCTTGCAATGCAAGGCTTTTTTATTGTCTTAAAATGCGTACCGCTGTGGTCCGCCTCTTCTAATTTCTTCACTGGCGTAACTTTCATACTTCTTGAAGTTTTCCCTAAAGGCATTTGTTAATTTAAATGCAGTGGTATAATATTTCTCATCATCGTTCCAAGTTGATCTTGGACTCAACACAGATGTTGGCACACCCGGGCACTCTCTAGGTTGTGCAACACCGAATACGGAGTGAATGTGATACTTATCGTACGAATACAAGCCTAAATCGCCGTTTAAGGCTGCTGTGATCATTGCTCTAGTATACTTTAATTTCATTCGAGTTCCGATTCCGTAAGGTCCGCCTGTCCAACCTGTATTTACAAGCCATACATCTACACCCGATTCTTTCATCTTCTTACTCAACATTTCAGCGTACTTTGTTGGGTGCAATGGCATAAATGGCGCACCAAAACATGCAGAGAATGATGGTACCGGTTCAACAACACCAGCTTCAGTACCAGCAACCTTAGCAGTATAACCAGAGATAAAGTGATATGCAGCCTGACTAGGAGTAAGCTTAGATATCGGAGGCAGTACACCAAAGGCATCGGCAGTTAAAAAGAATATATTTTTTACATTTTTACCAATAGATGGCTGTTGAATATTATCGATATGATGAATTGGGTAACTAACTCTTGTATTTTGTGTTATTGACGTATCGGCAAAATCAACATTACCTTGGTCATCTAATACTACATTTTCTAAAATAGCACCTGGCTTAATAGCACCGTAAATTTCAGGTTCTTGCTCTTCAGATAAATTAATAACCTTTGCATAGCAACCACCTTCAAAATTAAAAACGGTATTTCTGCTCGTCCAACCGTGTTCATCATCACCAATTAGTTTTCTATTAGGGTCTGTTGATAAAGTTGTTTTTCCTGTTCCAGACAATCCAAAAAAGATTGCGGTATCGCCATCTTTACCGATATTAGAAGAACAGTGCATTGGCAATGTCTCTTTGTAAACTGGTAAAATAAAGTTCAATGCAGAGAAAATTCCTTTTTTGATTTCCCCAGTATATCCAGTTCCACCAATTAGGGCGATTTTATCGGTAAAGTTTAAAATTGCAAAATTATGCTGTCTTGTACCGTCTACTTCGGCATCAGCCATAAAACCTGGCGCATTAATTACTGTCCATTCGGGAGTAAAATCTTTTAATTCTTCCGCCGTAGGGCGTAAAAACATATTATAAGCGAACATGTTAGACCAAGGATATTCATTAATGACCCTAATATTCAGTTTATAATCTTCGTCTGCACATGCATAGCTATCTCTAACAAAAAGTTCCTTTTCGTTTAAATACGAAATTACCTTTGAATATAATGCATCGAATTTATCCTTTTCAAATGGAATATTAATATTTCCCCACCAGACCTTATCTTTTGTAATATCATCTTTCACGATAAATCGATCCATAGGCGATCTACCAGTAAATTCGCCTGTATTAACAGCAAGTGTTCCATTGCTTGTTTCAACTCCCATATCCATTTCTAGAGTGGCTTTCTGAAGATGTTCAGGTGTTTCTTGATAATGAAAATTGGCGTGTGTAATCCCGTAATTTTTTAGGGATATGGTATTCGCATTTGTCATTGAGCTTTTCATGCTTTAGAAAATTTGTTCGTGTAAATCTAAAAAAATAAAAGCTGAACCACTGATTTTCAGAGCTCAATTACAGCTATTTACGGTCGAAATACGAATTCTATTAAATATGAACGATATATAAAAATATTCTCAGCCAAACCAATCATTTTTTTAAACTATTACAAGTGAATAGCTATTTTGAATACGTTATTATTGATTTTGAATGTAAATATTAAGAAATAAATAATAAAATAGGTCATTTTTTAAACCCATATTTTTACTTTACGCTGAAATAATCAGCTGTTTTTGTAGCTAAAAGCAGCGCTGCGTGCTTCATATTATATTCAAGATCTTTACTGTTATCTTGAATTTCAAATACATCAAAAATACCTCTGTCTAGTAAGGCGTCTTTAGAAATCTCTAATGTTCCACAAATAGCAATTACAGGCAACTGGTATTTTTTACCCAAATTGATTATGCCTTGTAATAATTTACCATTCAATGTTTGTTCGTCAATTCTTCCTTCACCTGTAATGATATAGTCAAACTTTTCTCTGGCCAATAATTTATGAACTCCCGATAATTCTAAAATGAAATCTATTCCGCTTAGCATTTCTGCGTCAAAAAAAGATTTTAATCCAAAGGCTGTTCCTCCTGCCGCACCAGCACCCGGTAATTCACCATTATTAATATGATACTTTTTAGAGACCTGCATATCTAAATTCCTGAGTCCTTTGTCCAGGTCTTCGATAATAAAATCTGTTGCACCCTTTTGTTTGGCGTACACATAAGATGCTCCATTTTCGCCGAATAATGGGTTGGTAACATCATTAACCGCATAGAATTTCACCCTCTTAACAGAATCGGTTACACCGGTGTCATCGATTTTTTTAATTAATTGCAAGCTAGCACCAATAGGCGCCAACTCCTCATCATTGTCATTTAAAAAAACATAGCCCAAAGCTTGTGCTATACCTATACCACCATCATTTGTGGCACTACCACCAAGACCTATAAAAACATGTTCTACACCTTTATCGATGGCATCTTTAATTTGTAAACCCGTACCATATGTAGAGGTTAACATAGGATTTCGTTGTTCTGGCTTCAACAGTTCCATACCCGAAGTATTTGCCAATTCTATGTAAGCAGACTTTGTTTTTTGGTTATACAGGTAGTACGATTGAATTAACTTGCCTAACGGATTTTCACTAATTACCTGCATAGCAATGCATGGTCTATAACTTGCAATGGCACTCATAAAACCATCACCACCGTCTGATGCTTTTACGAAATGAGAAGTAAAAGAAACACCCGATTGCTCTACACCCGCAACAAAAGCCTTTGTAAATGCTTCACTAGTTAGAGACCCTTTAAATTTATCTGGAATGAGTAATAGTTTCATTTATTTAAATTTATCGGGGAAACTATTTATGGTTATACCCCATAGTTCTGGGAGAACAAAATATACGAAAAAGGTTAATATAATGATAGAAATTATATTCATAAAAAAACCTTTGCTTACCATATCTGGTATTCTTAAATATCCAGAACCAAATACTACCGCATTTGGCGGCGTGGCTACCGGTAACATAAAAGCACATGAAGCAGCAACTGCAGCACCGACCATTAATACAAAAGGGTGCACATCTATAGTTAGTGCCATTGGCGCTAAAACAGGCAATAACATTGCTGTAGTAGCCAGATTGGAAGTTATTTCCGTTAAAAAATTTACCGCCGTAATCAGTACCAATATTAAAACAATTATGGGTAAACCTGATAAAGTGGTCATTTGACCACCGATCCATACCGCTAACCCACTGTCTTCAAAACCTTTAGCGAGAGCCATACCCCCGCCAAATAAAAGTATTATACCCCACGGCATTTTCACGGCTTCTTCCCAATTAATAAGTTGCACCCCTTTTTTCTTCGACGGAATCAAAAACAATACAATTGAGAAAAATATAGCTATAATAGTATCATCTAAATTTGGCAATATTCTTTCTAGTAAAAATGAACGTGTGATCCAGCAGAATGCCGTTAATGCAAATACGAACGACACTACTTTCTCTTCATATGATATTTTACCAAGGTTAGACAACAACCGTTTTATTTCTTGCTTACCACCCGGGAAGGATTTTTGCTTAAACTGAAAGGCATATTTGGTCAAGTATAACCAACATATAAATATTAAAATAATAGATATGGGCAAACCGAATGCAAACCATTGCATAAAAGTAATCTCATAACCGTAAGTATCATATACTACGCCTGCAAGCACCAAATTTGGCGGCGTACCAATTAAAGTTGCCACGCCGCCAATAGAAGCGCTATACGCTATTGCCAACATTAGCGCTTTACCAAAAGTCTGGTTTTCATCTTCTACCGTATCTGGGTTATCTTGTAGCTGCTTGATAATTGCCAAACCGATCGGCAACATCATTACAGCGGTTGCCGTATTAGAAATCCACATTGATAAAAATGCGGTCGCCATCATAAAACCTAAAATGATCTTTCGAACATCTGAGCCTATAAAATTAATAATATTCAAGGCTATTCTTTTATGTAGATTCCATTTTTCTATGGCAATGGCGATAATGAACCCACCCATATACAAAAAGACATATTTATGACCGAAAGATCCTGAGGTCGAAGACAAGTCTAACCCGCCAGAGAGCGGAAACAGTACTAACGGTAGCAAGGCGGTTACCGCAATAGGTATCGCTTCGGTGATCCACCAAATAGCGATCCATAAGGTAGAAGCTAATACCGCATTGGCTTGATCAGAAAGTCCGACCGGATGAAAAAAGAAATGAATTAGTATAAATGAAAGCGGACCTAAAACAAGTCCCAATACTTTAGTTTTACTCATAGAAGTACCATTACAGAATGAAAATACGCTTTTTATGAACTAAAATGATTTCTTTCGGCTGCTATTTCACATTTTTAGATTTCATGATTCCGTAACCCATCATCGCCCAAGCGGCAATTAAAAATAAACCACCGATGGGGGTAACAATACCCAATACTTTAAAATCGAATACAACCAAACTATTCAATGCCAATAGATAAATGGAGAATGAAAAAAGAACCACACCCACTACCGTACAGATATAAATCGCTTTTTTTGATTTTAATACTTCACTTGGCAATAACCCAAGGGCCAGCAGAAAAAAAGCATGGTACATTTGGTATCGAACTCCTGTCTCAAAAGTCGCTACCGCCTCTAGTTCTACTAGATTTTTCAAGCCGTGTGCACCAAATGCACCGAGAACAACTGCAAACATACCAAACAGGCACGCAGTACCTAAAATTGTTTTTTTCATAACTTTTCTTATAACATTCTTTATAAATGTAACAATTTGATACCTTAGTAAATCGTTACCAATCAAAAATACTGAAATCGTATGATGCGAAAAATTCTTGTTATAGGTGCAGGTAAATCTACCTCATATTTATTAGATTATCTTTTAGGAAAATCAGATACTGAAAAATTAGAAATCACCATTGGTGATATCAACCCTGCCGCAATACCGTCGTCGATTGCAAACCATAAAAACTGCAATGTTATCTCTTTAGATATCTTTGAAGAGACTGCTCGGCAAAAAGCTATTGAAAATTCAGACATCGTCATTTCAATGCTTCCTGCCCATATGCATATAAAGGTCGCCCAAGATTGTGTTCGCCTTAAAAAACACTTGGTAACCGCATCATATGTTAGTCCAGAATTAATGGCTCTTGATAAAGAGGTTAAGGAAGCGGGACTTGTATTCATGAACGAAATTGGCTTAGATCCTGGTGTTGACCACATGAGTGCCATGCAGGTAATTGATCGTATTCGCGAAAAAGGAGGTAAAATAATATTGTTCGAATCTTTCTGTGGCGGATTAGTTGCCCCTGAATACGACAACAATCTTTGGAATTATAAATTTACTTGGAACCCAAGAAATGTAGTGCTTGCCGGTCAAGGTGGTACTGCTAAATTCATACAAGAAGGCACCTATAAGTACATACCGTATCATCGTTTGTTTAGACGTACCGAATTCTTTGAAATAGAAGGATATGGTCGTTTTGAAGGATATGCCAATCGTGATTCTCTCAACTACAGAGAAGCTTATAAATTACAAGATGCCTTAACCATTTACAGAGGCACCATGCGTCGCGTTGGTTTTTCGAAGGCATGGAATATGTTCATTCAATTAGGAGCTACCGACGATACATACACGATTGAAAACTCTGATAAAATGAGTTACAGAGAATTCATCAATCTATTTTTACCTTATTCACCTACAGATTCTGTTGAATTAAAACTTAGACATTACCTGAAATTAGATCAAGATGATATCCGCTGGGATAAATTACAGGAACTGAATATTTTTGATAATACCAAACTGATAGGTATACCAAATGCCACACCGGCACAGGCGCTTCAAAAAATTTTAGAAGATAGCTGGACGCTTAAAGCGGAAGAGAAAGATATGATCGTTATGTATCATAAATTCGGTTATGAGTTAAATGGCGAAAAGAAACAAATAGATTCTAAACTTGTAGTTACAGGCGAAAACCAAACGTTTACTGCCATGGCTAAAACCGTAGGGTTACCAGTAGCAATGGCTACATTGAAAATATTGAATGGTAAAATTACCACACCTGGGGTACAAATACCTATCACCAAAGAAGTATACGAGCCTATATTAAAGGAATTAGAGAGTTATGGAGTAAATTTTAAAGAATATGACATACCATATTTGGGGTACAATCCAAATTCTGTAATTAGCTAAACCTTTTTAACTATCATATTGAAACCAAATAAGTACATTTATGTTCTAATCCCTCATTGAGGGTTTAATTCACTGAGGCTTGCCTCGAAATAATATAAATTTAGAAACAGACCTCATAAACTTGGGTCGAGGTTATTGATTTGATAGAACATGAAAACACCTACTTCATTGGCTAAAATTGATGGTATAGATAAAAAAATCTTACGTTTTTTAATGGAAGATGCTCGAAAACCGGTACTTGAAATTGCGAGAAGTATCGGTATATCTGGCGCAGCTATACATCAACGATTAAGAAAACTAGAAGCATCGGGACTTTTATCTGGCTCTAAATTCATTGTAAATCCTAAATCATTAGGGTATACTACAATGGCATATATTGGGATTTATTTGGATAAAGCGATGAGCAACCCAATGGCGGTAAAACAACTAGAGAAAATACCGGAAGTACTAGAATGCCATTACACTACTGGTAACTGGTCTATTCTAATTAAGGTTTTATGTAGAGACAACGAACATTTAATGCAGGTATTGAATAAAGAAATACAAGCCATTGAAGGGGTTTCAAGAACTGAAACCTTTATATCATTAGCACAACAGATAGATAGACAAATATCTATTTAAGTAGAAAGCAAGAGCAATTCTTCTGAATCTTCACTAAGTTTAATAGTATCTATTTTGTTAAACCCCAATTTACTCAATAGAGCAAGTGACTTTTCATTCGTTTTCATACATATAGCTAGCACGCGATATAGCTTTAATTCTAATTTTCCAAATTGCATGGTAGCACTTGCTGCTTCGAATGCGTAACCATAACCTTCGTATTTCGGTAATAAAGCGAAACCCAAATCTATAGTGTCTAAATAACCTCTTTTTAAAAAACCACAAACCCCTATCGGAGTGCCATCTTTTAGAGTAACCAACATAAGTCCAAATCCGTTTTTAGCATACCCATCAATTAATGTATTTTGAATATACTCTTTTGCATTGTTCAGATTTAAAATTTTTTTATCTCCGATGTATTTTAACCAGCTATCACTATTCAGTAAAACAAAAATAAAATGTGCATCTTTCAAGTTTGCAGATTTTAGATACAATCTTTCGGTTTCCAGCTGTTTCATATGTTCTTAGTTAAGACAAAAAAAACCTGCCTTAAAAGGCAGGTTTTTATTTATTATTGAATACACTTAAAATTAATCTCTACCACCAAAAACTTGAAGTCCCCAGTATACTAAAGTTGCCAATGAACCAATTGCCGCTACCAAATACGTACGAGCAGCCCATTTTAAGGCATCTTCAGATCCTTTATATTCTTCTGGCGTAACTATGTTTTTATTTTTTAACCATGCCAACGCTCTATTACTTGCATCATATTCTACAGGTAAGGTCACAAAACTAAATAATGTAGCAAAGCCCATCATCACCAGACCAGCTACTGCAACCCAATACCCAAATCCTACTCCAGCAGCTGCACCTAAAGCCAAACCACCGAAAACAACCCACATAGACATGCTTGATGTAACACTTACTATTGGTACCAACTTAGAGCGCATTCCTAACCACTCATACGCCTGTGCATGTTGTACCGCATGACCACATTCGTGAGCCGCAACGGCAGCTGCAGATGCATTTCTTTGATTATAAACACCCTCACTTAAGTTTACTGTTTTATTAGCAGGATTGTAATGATCGGTAAGCATACCAGACGTAGAAACAACTTTTACATCTCTAATACCATGATCCGCCAACATTTTTTCGGCAATCTCAGCACCGCTCATTCCATTCTTTAAATGAACCTTAGAATAAAACTTAAACTTACTCTTTAACTTACTACTTACTAACCAGCTGACCAAAGCAATTGCCCCAATCAATATATAATATCCCATCATAACGTTTCAATTTTTAAATCGACTAAATATACTAAAGATTCGTATTTTTTTAAGAATCTATTTTGATAAAAGCAAAAACCTCGCCAAATTCCTTTCGGAACTGGCAAGGCCTAATATACTGACAGATTGTACTGGCTAAGCAACTATTTCTTCCCAACCAAAGGCTTCAATAATTTCTTGAAGCACTATATTGCCTTCTACTATATTTAATCCTTTCTTTAAAGAGGCATCTTTTTCACAAGCTTCTTTCCAACCTAAATTTGCTAATTTCAAAGCATATGGCAAGGTTACGTTGGTCAACGCCATTGTCGATGTATAAGGTACTGCACCCGGCATATTTGCAACGGAATAATGAACAACATCATCAATAATATAAATAGGGTCTTCGTGTGTGGTAGGTCTGGTTGTTTCTACACATCCGCCTTGATCCACGGCAACATCAACGATTACAGTACCTGGTCTCATTTCTTTCAACATGTCTCTAGTAATCAAATTCGGAGCTTTTGCACCTTTCAATAAAACACCACCAATAATCAGATCATGTGTTTTTATTAGTCTTCGAATATTAAATTCATTTGAAAATTCTGTAACTACATGCGGCGGCATTACATCGTTGGCATAACGTAGACGTTTCATGTTCACATCTAGTATCGTCACATGAGCACCTAAACCTGCTGCCATTTTAGCAGCTTGAATACCAACTACACCAGCACCCAACACCAAAACTTTACCCGGAGCAACACCTGGCACGCCGCCTAACAATACACCACGACCTTTTACAGGTTTCTCTAAATACTTAGCCCCTTGCTGTATGGCCATTCTACCGGCTACTTCTGACATTGGCGTTAATAATGGTAATGTACCTTCTTCATCTTCTACTGTTTCATACGCTATACAAACCGCCTTTTGCTTGATCATAGCCTTGGTCAACGCTTCACTTGAAGCAAAGTGGAAATAGGTAAACAATATTTGACCTTCTTGAATTAAATTATATTCTTCTTCAATAGGCTCTTTTACTTTTACGATCATTTCGCACATGGCGTATACCTGACCAATTGTATCTAATATTACAGCACCTGCTTGTTGATAATCTTGATTGAAAAAACCACTCCCTTCCCCTGCTTCTGACTGAACATATACTTTGTGTCCATTCTTTACCAATTCGAAAACCCCGCCAGGTGTCATACCTACCCTGCTTTCATTGTTTTTAATTTCTTTTGGAATACCAACAATCATGATTTATCATTTTATGTTACACTGCAAAATTGGAGCTAATTATGCAGAAAACAAACAATAATTCGATAAAACGTAGGGGTTGATTGGTAAAAATATATAATTACGAGTTTACACCCCTATAAAATTAGGGGGTATACTGTTTATTTATACTTTAATTTCATTAAGACCATTAAAATTAGAAGGGCAGATGTAATTCCATTTGCTAAAATTACAGGCAGACTATTTATATTCACTCCATAAACCAACCAAAGCAAAACCCCTATTAATAAAACAGTATACATAGTAAGGGAAATATCTTCAACAGATTTATTTTTCCACGTTTTATATACCTGTGGTACAAATGCCGCTGTGGTTAAAGTAGCTGCGATCAAACCTAAGATTTCAACACTATCCATATTTTCATATTTTACAACTGCATAAACAAAACTAACAAACAAGAAGAGGCGATAAATATCGCCTCTTCTTTTAAATATATTCTCTTAACTACCCAACGATATTGACAATTTTACCTGGCACTACAATCACCTTTTTAGGCTCGCGACCTTGTAATTGTTGTTGGGTTTTTTCATTCGCCATTACCGCAGCTTCTATCTCTTCTCTAGATAAGTCTAACGAAAGCTCTAAAGTAAATTTCATTTTACCATTAAAGGAAATAGGATACTCCTTACTGCTCTCAACCAAAAACTTTCCTTCGAATTTTGGGAAAAGTGCCTTAGCTATAGATTCTGTATGACCCAATTTACTCCAAAGTTCTTCTGCAATATGTGGTGCGTACGGTGACACTAAAATAGCCAATGGCTCCAATACTTTTCTACTATAACATTTCTGCGATGAAAGCTCATTAACACAAATCATAAATGTAGATACCGATGTATTGAAGCTGAAGTTTTCTATATCTTCTTCTACTTTCTTAATTGTTTTGTGTAATGTCTTCCAAGATTCTTTTGATGGCTCTTCTTCACTTCGGCTACGCTCAGCGACCGCATTTTCATCAATAAATGGAGCGTACAAACGCCATAATTTCTTTAAGAAAGAATGTGTACCTGAAATACCAGCTGTATTCCAAGGTTTAGATTGCTCTAATGGCCCTAAGAACATTTCATACAAACGCAAACTATCTGCACCGTACTCCTCACAAATAGCATCAGGATTTACGACGTTGTATTTAGATTTGGACATTTTTTCGACTTCGCGACCTACTTTAAATGTTCCATCCTCTTCAGTGATAAATTCCGCATCCGCAAATTCATCCCTCCACTTTTTAAATCCTTCAACATCCAACTCATCTGATGCATTTACTAAAGATACATCTGCATGAATTGGAGTAACATTTCTTCCTTCTATTAAGCCTTTAGAAATCAATGTTTTTCCATCCTCATCTCTATAAACAAAAGCACTAGTCCCAGTAATCATACCCTGATTAATAAGTTTCTTAGCAAACTCATCTTTAGGCACCAAACCTTTATCAAACATGAATTTTTGCCAGAAACGCGAATACAACAAATGCCCTGTTGCGTGCTCACTACCGCCAATATATAAATCTACATCTTGCCAGTAATCAATAGCATCTTTAGAAAATATCTCTTCACTATTATGCGGATCCATATACCTATTAAAGTACTGTGAACTACCAGCCCAACCTGGCATGGTATTCAATTCTAGCGGAAACACAGTGGTATTATTTATCTCACTATTATTTACAACGGTATTTGCTACAGTATCCCAAGCCCAAACCTCAGCATTACCTAATGGCGGTTCTCCTGTCTCGGTGGGCAAGTATTTTTCAACTTCTGGCAACGCAATGGGTAAGTATTCTTTTGAAATCATTTGAGGCATACCGTCTACATAATACACCGGGAAAGGTTCTCCCCAATAGCGTTGACGACTGAATACAGCATCACGCAATCTATAGTTTATTTTTCCTTCACCATGCCCTATTTTCTCTAACTCATAGATAGCTAATTTCATAGCTTTCTTATACGGTAATCCGTTTAGGAAATCAGAATTTGCAATAACCGTTTTATCCTTATCAGCAAATGCTTCTTCAGAAATATCAACACCTTCAAATATGTTAGGGATAGGTATATTGAAATGCTTTGCAAAATCGTAATCTCGTTGATCACCACATGGCACGGACATTACCGCACCTGTACCATAACCAGCCAATACATAATCACCAATCCAAATTGGAATAGGTTCTTTTGTAAATGGATGTTCTGCATATGCACCTGTAAAAGCACCTGAAATAGTCTTCACATCTGCCATACGATCACGCTCCGAACGTTTTGCAGTTGCTTCTATATAGGCTTCTACTTCAGCTTTTTGAGCTTCAGTCGTTATTTTAGAAACCAACTCATGTTCTGGCGCCAAAGTCATAAAAGAAACTCCAAAAATAGTATCGGGTCTGGTGGTAAAAACTTCTATTTTCTCATCATGATCCTTCACATTAAAAACAGCCGAAGCTCCTTGAGAACGACCTATCCAATTTGTCTGGGAATCTTTCAACGGTTGTGGCCAATCGATTTTCGCCAAACCGTCTAACAAACGTTGTGCATATGCAGAAATACGCATACTCCACTGGGTCATTTTTTTACGAACCACTGGGTGACCACCACGCTCAGATACTCCATTTACTATTTCGTCATTCGCCAATACCGTGCCTAGTGTAGGGCACCAGTTTACTTCAGTATCTGCCAAGTACGTTAATCTATATTGTAATAATATTTCTTGTTTTTTAACATCAGAAAATGCGGTCCATTCTTCAGCTGTAAAAGGTTCTATATCATCGTCACATACTGCACTTACCTTGGCATTACCATCCGTAGAAAATTTAGCAATCAACGTTTCTATATCCTCTGCCTTATCGGTATCCTTATTATACCAAGAATTGAATATTTGAATGAATATCCACTGCGTCCACTTGTAATACTCGGGACTAGAAGTACGTACCTCTCTGCTCCAATCAAAAGAAAAACCTAGCTGATCTAATTGTCTTCTGTATGTTTTAATATTTGCTGCTGTTGTTACCGCAGGATGCTGACCTGTTTGAATAGCATATTGCTCTGCCGGCAAACCAAAAGAATCATACCCTTGTGGGTGCAATACATTAAAACCTTTGTGCCTTTTATATCGTGCATAAATATCACTTGCAATATACCCTAACGGATGACCAACATGGAGCCCCGCACCAGACGGATAAGGAAACATATCTAACACATAAAACTTCTCTTTTTCAGAATCGTTCTCTGCTTTAAATGTTTGATGTTCTGCCCAGTATTTTTGCCATTTGGCTTCAATTTCGTTGAAATTGTATTGCATGATATTTACTTCTTTTCTGTAAGTCGCAAAAATAGGTTTATTCTGCTAAAACCGAAAGAATAACGTCATTGATAGCATTTGTGCTAAACCATCAATAATTTTCCACTATACAATACCCAAAGCATTGAAAGTAATGCCGATAAGTTAATGAGATAGCCAAATAATTTCATTTCTGGTAATGTATACGCTCTACCCTTAAATATCACAAAAATATCTAATACCATAAACGCAGAGAAGAGACCAAGAAATGATGCTAAAACTATATCTTGAAACCAATACCAAACCAAAACAGATTCGCACACCAATATCAAGAGCATCAGTAATTTTGAATATTTACGCCCTATCAACGTTGCGGTAGTGCGTTTACCCGAAGCTAAATCTGGCTCTATATCCATTATTTCACCAGCTATATGTGCCTGAAATGCAAATAATGATAAATACACCAATGTCTGCCATGGGAGTGTTTCTAAATTATTCAGTGCTGTCGAAAAGAACACCGTAACCACATAACCAACCTGAATTAAAATTTCGAACGGAGGTCTTTCTTTTATTCTAAACGGCTTAAAATTATAAAGGATGTTCACGACCACCATAAACAGTAGCAAAAAGAACATTTTTAAACCAGAAATAAAGGTAAATACAATTACAAACACAGACGTGAGTATGGTAATTTTAGTCAGCACACCACTGAGCTGAGACTTTGAAGCCTTTGCGCCAAAGAGAAAATTGCCTTTTCTGTCGTTTACGGCATCTGCATCTATATCATTATAATCGTTTAGACCATAAACCAAATAGTTCAATGGAAAGGTAACAAAGAACAGACCCAGCCAAAAATTACTATTCAACCAAAAATCTACCTGATCACCAAAAGGAACTAAATAAATCCAAATTGTAGGAAACCAAAGTCCGGGTCTCGATATTTTTAGATCCAATACATTAAGCATCTTTTAAAATTAGGTTGTGATTTTGGTGAAAATACCAATCTTCAAATAGGCTCTGTACCTTGAATTGAGTTTATTTATTCATCGTACTAAAAAGTATATCTTTAACCAGTGAATATGATGTACTCCAGATGTTTTCTACTTACTATTCTACTAACGTGTTGCGGCATAACTTCATTGCATGCGCAACTAGGTTTCTGTGGCGGTAATTCTGGTGATCCAATATTTACAGAAGATTTTGGCTCTGGTACCACCGACGGACCCGCATTACCCGCTGGCACCACAACATATAATTTTACCACAGGAACACCTAATGACGGTGACTATACAATTTCTAGTACGACCAATTATTTCGATTGGCTTTCGATTGAAGACCATACTCTAGGTGACAGCAACGGTAAGTCTTTTATTGTCAATGCAAGTTTTACGGCCGGCGAATTTTACCAACGCCAAGTAACAGGCTTGTGCGAGAATACCACCTATGAGTTTTCATCATGGCTTATTAATTTACAACGAGCAGGTAGTTGCGACGGCAATAGCATACCCGTCAATGTTCGTTTTCAGATATGGGACGAAACAGATAGCAATATGCTTGCACAAGGTGATACAGGGAGCATAACAGGTATCGGGACTACCGAATGGAAGCAATACGCTTTAGTCTTTAAAACAGAACCAGGGCAGACATCCGTAATTCTAAAGATGAGAAATAACAGTAATGGCGGCTGCGGAAATGACCTTGCCATAGATGATATTTTATTTAAATCTTGCGGAGATAATATCAACGTTTCTTCTGGTGCCAACGAACAGAGCTTGGTGGTTTGCGAAAATCAAGGCGGGGTTTCTAGAACATTAACCGTTACACCAGATTTTTCCATTTTCTCAACACATGCGTACCAATGGCAACAGAGTACAGACCAGCAAAACTGGACAGATATTCCTGGGGAAACAGGTGACACCTTATCGACACCTGCTGTAACCAGTACCACATATTTCAGGGTAAAAACATCTGAAGACCCCATAAATGTGAACAATGACTTATGCAATGTAGTATCGGATGTTTTTGATATTATAGTTTTACCTGTACCCAATGCCCCAACCAGCGCAGGAGATGTTATTATTTGCGAAGGCGAATTAGGAACCTTAACTGCTACAACTCAAAATTCATATTCCATTAATTGGTATGATGCCCCTACTGGTGGAAATTTAATTTTAGCTGAAAATCAAAATTTAGAAATAGGGATAGCCGGCACGTATTATGCCGAGTCCAATTCAAATGAAATAGAATGTGCCTCCATCACTAGGACTGCGGTTACCTTAACCGTTAATCCATTACCCCAAATACCAGATGACTTAAGCACGTTTTTATGCGAAGATTCTTTTACCACTTTAGATGCAGAAGTTGAGAATGTCACGTATCAATGGTCTACTGGTGCGACCACCCAACTAATAGACGTTACCGAACCTGGCGATTATGATGTTAGCATTACCAATGCAAATGGCTGCTCAGCTACTCGCACCTTCACAGTTGAACAAATAGATTTACCACGAATTGATAAAATAGTATCTGACGGTCCCTCAATAGTAGTCTCTACTGCCAACGGTGGAAATTTCGAATATTCTTTAGATGGTAGCTCATTTCAGTCTAGTCCTGTATTTGATGCCGTAGCAGGCGGATTCTACACTATTTACGTTCAAGACAATACAGATTGTGGTGTAGTAACTCAAGATTTTTATCACCTGGTCATTCAAAAATTCTTTACTCCGAACGGAGATACTGTCAATGATGTTTTTGAACCTGATGGATTAGAAGTTTTTAATTCTGTTACGATTTTAATTTTTGACCGCTACGGTAAGCTCATTAAATTTGGGAATACAAATTCCACTTCTTGGGACGGTACTTTTAAAGGAGAACGATTACCAGAAGATGATTATTGGTATCTAATTGAGGCTGATTCCACTCAATTTAAGGGACACTTCAGTTTAAAACGTTAAGGCTTGATTATTTTAAGTCCCATTTAACAATACTTTGCTATTTTTACTGCACTTTTAAGTACTATGGCGAACTCCTTCGAAAATTATCAAAGACGCAAACTTATCTCCTCCTATTTTTCTGTGGTGCTAAGTATTGCATTAGTCTTATTCCTATTAGGTATTTTAGGATTACTGGTTTTAAACACTAAAAAAATGGCAGATCGTTCAAAAGAACAAATCACCATTTCTGTATTCTTAAAAGAAAACACTAAAGAAATCGAGATTGAACAGCTTCAAAAGACATTAGCAATGTCTGAATACACGAAATCTTCTACGTACGTATCTAAAGAAGAAGCTGCAGAACAACATAGTGAAGAAATCGGCGAAGACTTTGTTGACTACCTAGGCTACAACCCGCTAAAGAATTCTATCGACGTAAAGTTAAATGCAGATTTTGTTACTGCAGAGAAAGTACAAGAAATTGCCGATACCTTATCAGAAAAAAGTTTTGTCGATGAAGTTAGTTACGACAAGGTCTTAGTAAGCATGGTCGCAAAAAGTGTTGAACAAATTGGTTTCTGGATCTTAGTAGCCAGCGCTATTTTCACTTTTATAGCTGTATTATTGATTAACAGTTCTATCAGATTATCTATCTATTCTAAAAGATTTATCATCAAAACCATGCAAATGGTCGGAGCGACAAAGACCTTTATTAGAAGACCATTTATATGGCAAAATATTAAACTAGGCATGATCGGTGCTGCAATTGCTTTATTGGCTATAGGTGGCGTCGTATATTATGTAAACACTAATTTTCAAGATTTAGGATTATTCGATGAACCTTATATTTTAGTCATTTTATTTGTTAGTGTTTTTCTATTGGGCATACTTATTTCGTTCATTAGCACCTATTTCGCGACCCAACGCTTCTTAAATCTTAGAACGGACGAATTATATTATTAAATTTGCGGCATGAGTAAAAACAACAAAGTGGAACAGCACACTAAACAAGAATTTATTTTTCAGAAGAAAAATTATATGTTCATGTTCATTGGTCTTGCCTGTATTGCAATAGGTTTTATTTTAATGAGCGGCGGCGGCAGCGATGACCCCAACGTATTTAACCCTGAAATTTATAATTTCAGAAGAATAAGACTAGCACCAACTTTAGTGCTTATTGGCTTAGGTATAGAAATTTATGCCATTTTATTAAACCCTCACAAAAAGAAAGATTAATTGGATACATTAGACGCTATTATACTCGGCATTATTCAAGGATTAACCGAGTTTCTACCCGTTTCTTCTAGTGGTCATTTAGAATTAGGCAAAGCCATTTTAGGGGATAACTCTGTTCAAGAAGAAAGCTTATTATTTACCGTAGTACTTCATTTTGCTACCGCTCTTAGTACCATCGTTGTTTTTAGAAAAGATATTTGGGAAATTCTAAGCGGCTTGTTTCAATTTAAATGGAACGAAGAAAGTCAGTTTTCTGCTAAAATTATAATCTCTATGCTACCTGCTGTATTTGTAGGTTTATTTTTTGAAGAACAACTTGAATCGTTTTTTGGCGGTAATATTCGCTTTGTCGGATTTATGCTTATCATAACGGCAGTACTTCTATATTTTGCAGATAAAGCCAAGGATACCGATAAAAAAGTAAGTTTTAAAAATGCTTTTATAGTTGGCATCTCGCAAGCAATTGCAATGCTACCTGGTATTTCTCGTAGTGGAGCTACCATTTCTACCTCTGTGCTTTTAGGCGTAGACAAATCAAAGGCCGCAAGATTTTCATTCTTAATGGTGGTACCATTGATCTTTGGTAAGATTGCAAAAGACCTTATGAGTGGCGATTTAACTTTTGACGGTGAGAATAATGTAGCGATGGGTGCAGGTTTTATTGCCGCCTTTGTTGCTGGTCTTGCCGCTTGTACTTGGATGATCCAATTGGTACGTAAAAGCAAGTTATCTTATTTCGCCATCTACTGTCTTATTGTAGGATTGATCGCCGTTATATACGGATTCACTAATCCGTAGAACTCCTTTAAACACCCAAATTCATGAAAGATTTGACCAAAGAAGACTATTTAAGCGGTCAGGTATTATTGATTGATAAACCATTAGAATGGTCTTCTTTTCAGGCAGTCAATAAATTAAAATGGGCAATTAGAAAAAAGTTCAGTTTAAAGAAATTTAAAATTGGACACGCAGGCACTTTAGATCCGTTAGCAACGGGACTACTTATCATTTGCACCGGAAAATTCACTAAGAAAATTACCGAATACCAAGGGCAAGAAAAAGAATATACCGGTGTGTTTACCTTAGGTGGCACCACTGCTTCTTACGATCTTGAAACAGAAGTAAACGAAACCTTTGCAACAGATCATATTACACCTGATCTTATAAATACCACTACCCAACAATTTATTGGTGACATCGAACAGGCACCACCTGTTTTCTCTGCATTAAAGCAAGATGGTAAGCGACTTTATGAATTGGCCCGTGAAGGAAAAACAGTTGTTATACCAAAGAGAAAAGTAAATGTAAGCGCTTTTGATATTACCGATATCGATGGCTTGAACATTCACTTTAGAATCGCTTGTAGTAAAGGAACCTATATAAGATCTATTGCACATGATTTTGGGAAAGCACTAAATTCTGGCGCACATTTAACAGCACTTAGAAGAACCAAAATAGGTGATTTTAACGTAGATAATGCTCAAGACCCTTTGGTCTTTGCCGAGAAATTATTAGGACCTGAAAACAACAGATAACAATCAATTGATTGCCTTTTGTCGATTACTTAAAATATTTTGGTATTATTAAGGTTATATAACCATGAATCTAAACCGAAAACAACTATCATTACTTGCCACTATCTTTAGCTTGTCTATCGTAGTGTTGGTGCTGTATGGTATTCAGTTTGGAGGTCAAGAAGAATCACATGAAGATTATGTTGTTGAAATGGTCATGGATCCTGAGGTTTTAGAAGAAATTTTAAAAGAAGAGGAATTACAAGAAGACCAAGCGAACGCAGATCCTATAAAAAGTCATTTAGCCTTTAACGAAACAGCAAAGCCTAGTTATGGCAACCCAGAACCACTACAAACTTTAGAAGAGTTGATGGAGGAGCGCAGTGAAATGAGCGATGGTGACCCTAACGAAGATGTTATTTCTGACACGGGTTATTCTGAAAGAGTAAAGGCCTTAGCAAAAAAGAGAGAAGAGAAAAAACAACTTCTAGGCGAAAAGGAAGCTCAAAAGAAAGAGTTTACCAATAACCTGGCTGCAAGAAAAACTTCGGTATCGTATTCTTTAGTAGACAGAAATAATTACAAATTACCCCCACCAATATATACTTGCATAGAAGGTGGTAAAGTCGTTATTAATATTGAGGTAAATGCTTTAGGTTATGTTACCGAAGCAGATTATAACGAAAAAAGTTCTGGCACTTCTAACGGGTGCCTTGTTGAAAATGCTATTAATTACGCCTTAAAAGCAAGATTCAATTCTTCTGACAAAGAGTCTCAAAAAGGCACTATTACCTATTTATTTCAAGGGAAATAAACTAACGCAAGAAATAAGCTAGTTTTTCTTAAAATGCCTACTGTAGTTCTAAGTACAGTTTTAAACCTTTTTTACTCCATTGTCTAGCAATAGTAGTAAATCTTCTAAAATACTTTGACCCTTATCTTTATTGTAAAATACTTGTAAATCTTGTTTAAACTCTGGTGTTAACGAACCATGTGCTGTCTTATAATCTTCTACGAGCTTTGTCGCCTTTATTGATCTAGGCCCCCAAGTGGCTACTACAGAATCATCCTTCTTATCAATCGCAATTAATTTAGGTATGGACATGCCACCGTTGGTTAAAAACTGATTCATAATATCTAAATTCTCATCACGAAGTATAATTGACAAAGAAATATTCGGATTTATTTCAGTGATTTTGTTCATTACCGGCAATGCAGGTGAAGCATCGCCACACCAACTTTCTGACAAAACTAACCATGAGATTTTCTGATCGACAGATTTTATCTTAGCTACAGACTCGTCGCTAAACTTCAACATTTTATCCCAGCGTCGCATACGGCTATTGTTAAGCTGAGTATATTGCGACAAAGCTTCTGATTGTTCAGGACCGGTAGATTCATTTTTTTCTGCAAGTTCAGAAACCAATGCCCTGTATTCTGTATAGGTATAACTCTTCTCTGCTCCCTTTTCAATCAAATCTTCAACAACTAATTCCATCAAGCTTACTTTTTAATTATATACTCTAATCGAACCCATTAGTAGTACTAAATTTAAATTGCTTACAAATTCTCTGGGTTTACCGCTAAACTGTTGAACAACTTCGCTTTGGCGGTAAAGAATTTATTCTCAACCTGATTTTGTTTTAAAACGGCATCGATCAACTTGGTTTCTCTAGAATTAATTAAGAACAGTGAACTTTCGCCAAAGCTGAATTTTCGTTCTTCGGCTGCCAATAGTGCTTCATAACTTGTTACAATATCAGCTATTAATACATTCTGATTTTCAAAAGAATCTAACTCGTTATAGATGGCGGTTATTTTATTAAGAATCTGAACCTGAGCGTTATCAAACTCGAATTGGGCATCTCTTAATTTCAATTTTGCCAATTTCAAATCTCCTCTTTCTTTTCTAAGAAATAGCGGAAGTTCAAAATTCAATCCGCCTTTATAATTTTGAGTTTCAAATGAGTTCAAGTACTCTGGCTGATCGGTTATAAACTTATATTCCACATCTATTCTAGGCAATAGCTTATTCGTTTTTAAACGCTTATCTACCACTAAACCATCAATTTTATAGCCTAATGATTTTAACTTAGGATGATTCTCTAACATAAAACTATCCAAAGGTTTACCTAAAATTTCAAGAGCTTGATCTATTTCTGTATCTAACGAGGTTTCTGGTACAACGTTCGGCTGTAGTTCCATCGGTATATTTTCACCCATCCACAGGTAATTAGAAAGTTCTAATCTTGCATTTCGTAAAACAACACTCGCCTGTTCCATTTCTAAAGCTCTATTCTGCACCGAAATTTTCGCCTCAACAGTATCAATAGCAGCAATTTCACCCGCTTGTGCACTTCGGTTAACACCTTTCAACCTTACTTTGGCGTTCAATAAAAAATCATTGAATACCAAAATATTACGGTATGCCTGTAACCAATCGAAATAAGCCAAAGAGGCATCGAACAAAATCTGATTGACCAATAAATCTCTATCTGCCTTTGACTGCTCTCTAAAAAACTTTGCCTTTTTTACGGTAGCCATTCGCTCGTTGATCCAAGAACCACGACCCAGAGAAAGCGCTACTCCGGCACTATAGAGTCCGTCATCGGGTACATTTCTTTCTGCATTCAAATATTCGCCCGAATACTGCTCAAACTCCCCTTTTAATTCTATACCATACCAAGTAGGTACTTTAAAGGTAGAATTCAATAAATCGTAATACTCGGTGCCTTTAAACTCTTTGGTTGAATAATCGACAGATATCTTAGGATCGAAACCACCACGTGCTTTCATGAGATTTGCCTGACCTACGCTCATAACCATCTCTGCCTGCTTCGCTATAGGATGATATTTTTTTACATAACCCAAATACTCTCTAAAATTTAGCTGTACAGAATCTGCAGTCTGAGCATTAGAAAATAACCCAGCAATTAGATATAAAAAGACAACAATTCTCTTCATCGTTATTTTTTTACAGGTTTATCTTGAGCCCCATCTGGTTGATAATAATTGGCAGGGAAGCCGTTTAATTGTCGCCATAGTTCGTACCAAATAGGCACATCTTCTAACAATGCAATCGTATTTGCACCAGAACCTACACGCAAGGCATTTGGCCATGGTTGATCTTCTTTATCTGGCGACAACAACACCCTATATTTTCCATTAGGGTTTATAAAAGTTTCAATGGCCACTACCCTGCCTGCATACGTACCGTAAGATGCGTTTGGCCAACCACTAAATACAATTGCTGGCCAACCGTCGAACTGAATTCGTACAGATTCATCTAAATGAATTAACGGTAAATCTATAGGGTCTACGAACGTTTCTACAGCCATATCATAATCTGCCGGCATAATACCAACTAACGGCGTACCTTCTTTAAAGGTTTCACCGATACCTGCTGTAAGCACTTTATTAATATACCCGTTTTGCGGTGCTCGAATATAGCGTAATGCATTTCGCATTTGATAATTGGTATAATCGTTCTCTAATTTACTTACCTGCGCCTCAGAATCGAATTGGTTCGACATTGCCGTAAATTTATCGCTCTGTGCCTTTGAAATTTTATCGGTATACGAAGCTTGCACACTATTAATCTCTACTTCGGCATTGATAATTTCATTTTTAGCAGCTAACAGCTTATTCTCTTGAGAAAGTAACTTTGCCTGTGTTTCTTGTAGCTTTAATCGTTTTTCTTCAACATCGGTTACCGCCTTTAAACCTTCACTTTCTAATTGAACTGTACGCTCATATTGGCGCTCTGCAATTTGAATATTGGTTTTAGCAGCTTCAAAGTCTATACTGTCACTTTGTGCTTTTAATTTCGATTGCAATAATTTATTCTTGGCCTGCTCTAATTTTAATCTTCTTTCATTAATAAGTGCGGCAACCTGATTATCTAATGACTTTACTTTTTCACCATATGAGGTAACAGATGAACTTTTAGACTTTAATTGTTCTCCTGTTCTTTCTACTAAATCTGGATCGAAATATTCTGATTTTACTTCTGATATAAAAAGAATGGTATCCCCCTTTTTTACATAATCGCCTTCTTGCACATACCATTCTTCTATTCTACCCGGAATTTGAGATTGAATAGTTTGCGGTCTTTGACCGGGAGTCAAAGTCGTTAGAAATCCTCTGGCATTTATAGTTTGTGTCCATGGTAAAAACAATACAATTACACCAACTACCGCAAAAGCGAATAGAAATCTATTGAAGTGCTTATAGTATTTTTTATGGTCTACTTTTTGAACGGATTTAAAACGCTCAATTGAAACTCTCTCGTTTAGTTTATTATGAGATATGTTAAGCATTTTTTCCTGAGATTTCGTTAATAATCTGTCCTTTATCCATAGTAATTATACGCGAACATTTTTTGATCCACTTGTCATTTTCACTTACAACAAGCAATGCCCAACCATTTGCCGGGTCGCTTAGAAAACTTAAAATTCGATCAGCTTCTTCACTATTGAACTGATCTAATGGATCTTTTAGAATAAGTAATTTTGGTTTACGAACAATACTTCTTGCCAGTACAATCTTTTTGGATACCGTATGCGGAATCTGTTTACCCTCTGGGTAGAGTACGGTGTTAAGACCATCTGGTTGCTTTTTTACAAAATCGGTCAAACCTACTTTATCAAGCGCCCAATAGACCTGCTCATTCGTTGTCTCTTTATCACCAAATGTGATGTTATTTAGAATAGTACCTTCAAAAGGTGATTCTTCTGGTAATGACTGACCAAGATGAGAGCGGTAGTAATTTAAATTCATCCCTTTTAAAGAAACTCCGTTTACATATACACCACCACTATCTGGCTCTAGAATACCCGCTATTATTCGCAACAAAGTATTTTTACCAGAACCACTATTACCTCTCAATAAAATAGTACAGGTAGGTGTAATTGTTAAACTTAGGTTTTTAATTATATCTCGCTTTTGCTGCGGCACACTATAAGAAATATCGCTCAGTTCAATAGTAAATGCTTGGTTCTCTAAAAATGGCTTTTCTCCTTCTTGCGGTTCTAATTCTTTATCTACTACCTGCCCCATTTTTTCTAAAGATGTCAATAGATCGTAAAAAGTTTCTAAACCAAGAATCAACTTTTCTACAGAACTGATCACCAAAAGAATAATAATCTCTGCTGCAACAAATTGACCAATATTCATTTCTTGATTCAATACCAATAAACCACCGATCAACAAAAGACCACCGGTTACCAGAACTTTAAAACCGATCATTTGTATAAATTGTATCACTATCACCTTAAAATGACTTTCTCTTGCATTTAAATACTCTACTACCAACGTATCGTTTTTATCTAATGCATGAGAAGTTTTACCCGAAAGCTTAAAACTAACTATTGAACGGGCAATTTCTTGTAACCAATGCGCCACTTTATATTTACTCTTCGACTCATCTAAACTGGTATCGAAACCTCTTTGTGCCGTAAACTTGAATACGATATAGATCAATAGCATTAGCAACAGACCATACACGATAAAAAACGGATGATAAAATGACAACAACAATAAACCAAAAACGATTTGCAATAACGCCGCCGGGAAATCTATTAACACCTTTGATAATGACTTTTGTATGGTCAACGTATCAAAAAATCTATTCGCTAATTCTGGCGGATAGTAATTATGCAATTCACTCATTTTTATTTTTGGAAATCGATACGCGAATTCAAATGAGGCCCTTGTAAATATTTTTTGTTGTACGTTTTCAATAATCCTTATCTGCATTAGTTGAAGTATACCCACAAAGGCAACACCTAAGGTTACCAAAATTACCAATACCACCCATGACGAACTTATCTGCGCACCTTGCATAAGGTTAATAATCGCCTGTATACCTAATGGCAAAGACAGGTTTACAACACCAGCGAATATGGCATAATAAAATATCTGAAACACATCTTTCTTATCAAGCTTTAAAAGACCAAGAAAGCGTTGCCAAGCGGTTAGTATGTTTTTATTCATCTATTTTTTGATTTAATGTATTAAAAACAAGATGCGTCAAAAACTGTGTTGGCGTCACTTTGTTATTACAATTTGTAAGTGATGGAAAATGTTCTTTTAAAAAATGCTGATGTAAACCGTTTTCAAGTATGGTACTTGCTAAACTAGCAGGGTATTGATAGTCTGCATCCATTAGAGAAATCATTTCACCTAATCGACCTACCAATCTTTTATAAATACTATAAAAACCTTCTTTATTCTCGGCATCAACCTCTTTTGTCGTGTACGATTTTGAATATTCGTTAATGACGATTTTATTCAATAACACTTCGTTAATATGCGAGAAGGATGAATCTTCTTTTATCTCTCTAGTTATTATAAGTATAGACTTCAACAACTTCTCTTTAGGGTTACTGATGCTGTTGGTCGCGAATACTACTTGATACTCCATCCACCCCCAATACCATGATGTTAGATATAACAACAACTTGTGCTTATTTTCAAAATAACGATAAATAGAACTTTCGTTCGATTTTATTTGAGCTCCTAGCTTTTTGAATGTAAAGCTCTCAAAACCGATTTCATTAATCATTTGAATACTATATTCAATGATTTTTTTACCAAGTTCTGAGGATTCTGGATCTTTCAAATAAAGTTTTTCATTTATTCTTATTTGTACCCCTTGCAACAACCTATCCATAAATTTCTTTATTAAATCGATTGCAAATATAATAGTATTACTATCATATTATAATAGTTTAACATATTTTTTTGATAGTAATACGTAAATTTGGGGTAATATGGTGTTTCAACAAACAAAGACAAAAGAAATTATTAGTTGAAATAACGCTTTAACTATTGCTTCTAACCCTTAAAATATATCATTATGATCTTAGGCTATATCATTGTTAAGAAAAAGAAGCAGGCAAAAGAAATAGCTCAATTACTTTTAGCACAAAACTTAATCTATAGCGCTAGTATTTCAACGAAAAAAGTATTCAGTAAGAATTTAAAAACTGGCGAAATTGATTTTGAAAAACAAACGATAATCGAAGGTAAAACAAAGGCATTGCTTTTTAGTACTATAAATGAAATTCTAAGAGTAACCTACAGAACAAATATGCCCTTATTTTATGCTGTACCAATTATTTATATGGATGAGGAACAAACACAGAGCCTCAGAAACCAAACCGCTAAGGTTTAATATCTTTCTATCCAATCAAAAGTTTCTTTTATGACCTGATCCTTCTCAGCGTTTAAATATTCTAAAAATGCCAATGCAGTAGGTGATAGCTTTTTAGATTTAAGCCAAATGATATTCCACCTTGTAAGTATTGGCAAGCCTTTTATAGGAACTATTTGAACTTCATTATTTTTAAGCTCATTTTTTAATCCTATAATCGGCATAATAGAAAAACCTAAACCCGCAATTACAGCTTGTTTAACCGCTTCATTAGAGGTAAGCTCAATTTTTTTACGAACCTCAAATTTATTTTCTATTATAAAATTCTCCATGGCAGCTCTAGTGGCCGAACCCGTCTCTCTATAGAGCAATGCCGACTCTTCAAAAATCTTCTTCTTAGATAGATTTTTATTCGCTAATCCGTTTTTACCGGCAATTAAATATAATTTGTTCTGCATGAGTTCTACTCTATCTACATTTAATTTCTTTGGCAAAACAGATACCATTGCAAAATCTACTGTGTTCAATTCTAAACTTTCAATTACCTGAGCTTTATTAGTTACATCTATGATTAAATCGACACCTTTATTCTGGTGCGAGAAATTAGAAAGTAAATATGGCATTACATACTTGCCCGTAGAAACTACAGAGAATTTTAATTTACCTACCAACTCACCTTTATAAGAAAGCGTTTTATAATTGATTGCATCTACTTCGTTCAGTATCTTTTTGGCCGCGACTGCTATTTCTTTTCCAAAATCGGTAACATACAGCTTTCTTCCTACGACCTCAGTAAGCGGAATTGAAAATTGATCTTGAAAATTTTTCAGCTGAATAGATACCGCAGGTTGCGTAAGATGCAACTCTTCAGAAGCCTTTGTAATGCTCTGATTTTCAGTTATTTTTAAGAATATCTTCAACTGATGCAATGTATAATTCATAAATTATTTTTATGTATATCATAATAAATATAAATAAAATTTTATGAATTAAAAATCTAAGATTTGCATCCGCATTAAATGATATAAATTAAAATTATGAAAGTAGAATCTAAAAATTCGGTAAGTACAACAAGTACTAAACAGAAAATTCAACTTGTAGATGGTGTCTTTACAGTTTCTGAAGCAAATGACATTATACAAAACCTGATCAATGAAAAAATAAATTTTCACAAATTACAGCGCCTTACTCTTTGCGAAGGGTATTCTGGATCGAACACCAAATACCCAGATGGCAGAATTAGTCAACTAGAAAAAGATAAACTGATTTCAAAAGAATTTTTTAAAGATAAATACAATAAAAAAGTAACGATCGAAATTAACGGGGTCTTAGAAATCTCTATAAACGAATAGACAAATCGTGCCTTAAAAAAATGATATGTACAAAAAAGCAAACCTCTCTAGAATAGTCACTTTTTTAATGATGGCGCTATTAATTCTTGCATCCTACACAAACAATGGTCTCTTTATAAATCAACTATTAATTTCATGTGGCATTATATCTTTAATCATGTTTATTAATTCTAGAGCTAACGACAAATAATTAATGGTTAATTCAACTCATCTATTACATAGAAATAAGGGAGTTTTCAGTTATCACATATTTTACACCAAACTCCCTTAAACCTGCCTTACTAAATAAATATTTATGGATTTACATTTACTGTTAGATAACCTGACCAACCCCGCTCTGCTCTTTTTCTTTTTAGGTGTTATTGCAGTTCAATTAAAAAGTGACTTAGAAATTCCGCCAAATTCATCAAAGTTTATTTCCCTTTATTTAATGTTCTCCATTGGCTTTAAAGGCGGTTTAGAACTTTCTCATAGCGCTTTAGATATAGAAATTTTATGGTCTTTGCTATTCGGTGTTTTTTTAGCCCTGTTCGTACCTATATACACCTATTTTATCTTAAGAAGAAAATTTAGTGTAGCCAACTCAGGTGCGATAGCGGCATCATACGGTTCTGTAAGCGCAGTAACCTTTGTCACCGCAGTTTCATTTCTTGAAATGGAACAAATAGAATTTGGTGGTCATATGGTCGCTGTTATGGCACTAATGGAAGCTCCATCAATTATTATCGGGGTGCTACTTATGTCTTATTTTCAAAAAAATAAAGAAAATAAAATTTCTCTGCCCAATGTCGTAAGGCACTCTCTAACCAATGGAAGCGTGATATTAATTATTGGAAGTTTAATTATTGGTTTTTTGGCCAGTGACCAACATGCCAGGGGTATAGAACCTTTTACTACAGATATTTTCAAAGGCTTTTTAGCTGTTTTCCTTTTAGATATGGGTATAACCAGTGGTAAAAAATTAGCTGATTTTATTAAGAAAGGATGGTTCGCATTTCTTTTCGCGGTAATTATACCACTAATAAATGGCAGCATCGTGGCAGTTGTTAGTTCAACCTTTACCGAAAGTATTGGAAATCGTTTTTTATTCGCCATTCTAGCAGCAAGTGCTTCTTATATAGCGGTACCTGCAGCAATGCGCTTAGCCGCCCCTAAAGCAAACCCAAGCTTATATCTACCCATGGCGCTGGCAATTACTTTTCCATTTAACATAACTATAGGCATGCCCTTATATTTAGCTATTGTTAATTGGTTTTAATTTGACCACAAGCCATTATATAGTACTTTTATTCTATGGATAAAAATAGATGTGGTTGGTGCAAAGGCGATAAGCTCTACGAAGCTTATCATGATCATGAATGGGGAGTGCCAGTAAAAGATGACGATCTTTTGTTTGAGTTTCTTGTTTTAGAAACGTTTCAGGCTGGTTTAAGCTGGATTACCATTTTAAAAAGACGAGAGAATTTTCGAGTTGCTTTTGACCATTTTGATTATCAAAAAATTGCAATTTATCCTGAATCTAAAATTCTTGCCTTACTACAAGACGAAGGTATTATTAGAAACAAATTAAAAGTTCGTGCAACGGTAACAAATGCTCAGGCATATCTAAATATTCAAAAAGAGTTTGGATCTTTTAGCAACTATATTTGGGCATTTGTTAATAATGAACCTATTATTAACGAGGTGATACATTATAAAGAAGCCCCTGCAAACACACCAATCTCTGATGCGATCAGCAAAGACTTAAAAAAACGTGGATTCAAATTCGTTGGCAGTACCATCATATATGCATTTATGCAAGCTACCGGCATGGTGAATGATCATCAATTAGACTGTTTTAGATACCACCAAGTATAAACCTATTGAGATACCTACTATGAATACTATTCCATCAAAAATATTCGCTATTATCTTTCTTTTTTGTTTTCAAATTGTTCAAGCACAATATAAATATGAAAGGGAGTTTCGAATTTTGAAATCTCAATTTCCGGCAAAGGCCATCGCAACCATCAATGAGAATTTGACAGATTTTAAACGGATTAAATTCTACAAAGAAACCGATAACACCAAAATTAGCTTTGAAGCGAAATTAAAAAAAGATAAGCTTTGGTATAGTATAGAATTTGATGAAAACGGGACATTGGAAGATATTGAAATTCTAATAAAAATAACCGATATACCCAATGACACTTATGCCAGAATAGAAAGCTATTTGAACAAAAATTTCACGAAATACCGCCATAAAAGACTTCAACAGCAATATCCTTCAAAAAATGAGTCGTTAGAAGAAACTTTTAAGAGCGCCTTTCAAAATCTTATTTTATCTACTAACAACTACGAAATAGTCATAGTCGGTAAAAAAGACAAGGGGTATTTAGATTATGAAATTCAGTTCGATGCTGAAGGAAATTTTAAGAAAATAAGAACTTCTCTTCCTCCAAATTATGATCACGTACTTTACTAGGGGTCATTTTATTTTAATAGTATGCCTATTTTTAGGTTCGTTCTACGCCGTATCGCAAGGCAATACCACTGGTTATTGGGAGCCTGATGTTGCCATAAATTACGAAGTAACACCACTACTTAAACAGAACTTTTCTTTATCAAATAGAAATTACATTTATCGTAATCAAAACTCTGAACTAACGATTAGGCAAATAGAAATTGTCCATTTTTCTTCATTAACAATTGACCCCTATAAAAGTATTGGACTAGGTTTTCAATACCGTTTCAGAGAAGCCTTTGAAAAGGACAAGGAAAATGAACTTAGATTAACCCAACAATTTAATAGTATCAAGAAAACGAACAGTGCCCGATTTGGTAATAGGTTTAGAGTAGAACAGCGTATTCAACCCTCTACACTTGTTCATCGTTTTAGATATCGTTTTGCAGTAGATATACCTCTAAAGGGTTTAAAAATGGATATTGGCGAACCTTATTTAGTCGCTACAACAGAATCTTTATTAAGTGTAGGCAAAAGTATAAAACCCATGTACGACCAAAGAATTACATCTCAAATAGGCTGGTCAATTTCAGAACATTTAAAAGCCCAATTAGGCGTGCAGTTTAGAATGGAGAATTATACCGAAAACACCGAACATGTTTTCTTATTACTAAATAGCTTCGTTATATCACTGTAAATATTTCATAAACTCTTGCCTAGAAATTTCTTGTGCCCCCATACTTTCTAGATGATCGGTATGCAATTGGCAGTCTATTATGCGATATTCTTTTGCCTTTAATTCTTCAGCTAATTTAATGAAAGCAAATTTTGACGCATTAGAAGTTAAACTGAACATACTTTCTCCGCAAAAAATATACCCTAAATCTATACCATATAGACCACCTACCAAGGTATCGCCTTCCCAAACTTCGTACGACTTTGCAATTCCCCTTTCATGAAGTTTTATGTAGGCATTTTTCATGTCATCAGTTATCCAAGTACCTTCTTGCCCTTCTCTTGGTACAGCCGAACAATACTCTAACACTTCTTTGAAACACGTATTTTTAGTTAATCGAAATTGATTGCTTCGAATAACTTTTTTCATGCTTTTTGAAATTTTGATATGATCTGGGTAGAGTATCATTCTAGGATGGGGACTCCACCATAAAATAATAGAATCGTTATCGAACCACGGAAAAATTCCGCTTTGGTACGCTAAAAGCAAACGTTCTGGAGATAAATCTCCACCCACTGCCAACAAGCCTTCTTCATTGGCTTCATCTACTGGAGGAAACACAAGTTCATCTGTTAAAAAATACATGACTATTTGTGGCTTTTAATTTTTTTGAAAATAAATAAAAGGTCTTAAAACAAAAAACTTGTTTAACTATTTAAGCTAAACAAGTTTTATATTATACGGGCATTACGCCTTACTAAAAAGTAGTATAATTCTTAGAAAGGAAGATCATCATGATCTTCCTCATTTAAATCATCTGCAGGCTCAAAAGCCTCCATTGGTGCTACTGGGGGCATACCACCTGCAGGTGCTGCTTTTGAAGCACCCTCTATACGCCAACCTTGTATTGAGTTAAAGTATTTTACTTCGCCCTGAGGGTTCGCCCATTCTCTACCTCTAAGGTTAATACTCACTTTAACATCTTGACCTATACTGTAACTATTTAATAAATCACATTTATCTTGTACAAACTCTACCATGATATGTTGTGGATATTGTTCGTCTGTAGTAACAACTAATTCTCTTTTTCTAAACCCATTAGACCCGAAGGTTTGGGTTTCTCCTATCAATTTTACTTTACCTTCTATTTCCATCTTAAACTCTTTTTACAATAGAGGTCAAAAATACATAAAATGATGCGTTAATAAAACAGCCTACCACATTAACAACACAACAATTATTCACAATTAGGGTTATCTTTAGTATTAGATAACTATTGGATGAACTTTATTCCTAAAAACAAAATTTCCAACATTTTTCTATTGATAGGCTCTTTCGTAGTTGTGAGTCTTATCTTATGGAATACCAATAGCTTTTTTAAACAATTTAAAGAGGAAGAACGCCTAAAAATGGAGATCTGGGCTACCGCACAGTCTGAATTTCTACAATCATCTGAAACCGTAGATTTAGGAAGCCTTCATTTAAAGGTCTTTCAAAACAATACATCTACCCCTATGATCCTTATAAATAAGGATAAGTCTATTCGGGTAAACAACTTTCCTCCGAACAAAAACAAAGACACTATTTTCATACAAAGTCAACTTAAAAAATTTAAGAACGAGAATATCCCTATTTCAATTGATCAACAAGGTGAACATTTGGCAACATTATATTATGGTAATTCTGATGTTTTGAACAAATTAAAGTTTTATCCTATTGCTTTACTACTGATCATATTTCTCTTCGCCGCAGTTATTTATTTTCTATTCAAAACGAATAAGGCAGCCGAGCAAAATAAATTATGGGCAGGTATGGCTAAAGAAACTGCACACCAAATCGGCACACCGCTATCTTCTCTTTTAGGATGGAACGAGTTATTAAAATCTGAAGATATAAACCCTAGCATTACCAAAGAGATAGAAAAAGATATTGACCGTTTACAAACTATAACCGAACGTTTCTCAAAAATTGGCTCTTTACCTAAATTGGTAGAAAGTGATATTGTAAAAGAAACCCAAGATGCTTTCGATTACCTGAAACGAAGAAGCTCTAAACTTATTCATTTTTCGTTTAGCACAAAGGTGGATCACTTACCCGTTATGCTCAATAGTTCTTTATATAATTGGACCATAGAAAATCTGGTTAAAAACGGAATTGATGCCATGCGCGGCAAGGGTAGTATTGCTATAGAAATTGTACAAGACCACAAGTTTGTAAACATTTTAATAGCCGATACAGGGCACGGTATTTCTAAAAGCAACTATAATAGTATCTTTACACCAGGCTTTACCTCTAAAAAACGAGGCTGGGGCTTAGGACTTTCTTTGGTCAAACGAATTGTGGAAGAATATCACGATGGAAAAATAAAGGTGTTATCATCTGGCAAAGAAGGAACTATAATGCAAATATCTCTAAAAGTGTCTCACTAATTATGGCCAAGGAAAAACTAGAAGTTATTAAAGAAGCCAATCTAAATAACAACTGCCCTGAATGTTTTAATCAAGATTTGAATCTTACTTTTTACCAAAAACATACATACGGTAGCTTCTTTCATAAGGTTACAGGTGAACTAAGTAATAAATTGGTTTGCAATACCTGCCACTCAAATATTTACCCTGTTACCTGGACAGATGATATTGAACGTATGTTCAACTACTATCAAAAAACTGCTATACCTGCTAAAAAATCATCTAAACCAACGTTGCTTTTTTACAGCCTTATTTTGGTGCTTATTGCATTAGTTGCAGCAGTAATATATGTATTTATTTCTGGTACTATTCAACTTTAGCCCCAATTGCTTGGGCAAGTTCGGTAAGTTCTTCGTTACTTAATTTTACCTTGTGCTGAAAAGTTGCCTCTTTCATGTCATTTAAAGGAATAAGATGCACGTGCACATGCGGTACCTCTAAACCAATAACCGACATACCTACACGCTTACAATCGACAGTTTTTTCTAAAGCTTTACCAACTTTTCTAGAAAACAACATTAACTGCACATAGGTTTCTTCGTCAAGATCCAAAAACTTGTTTACCTCTTTTTTAGGTATGCATAATGTATGCCCTTTTGCATTTGGATTTATATCTAGAAAAGCTAAGAAATTCTCATCTTCAGCTACTTTAAAATATGGAATTTCACCATTAATTATCTTCGTAAAAATCGTTGGCATACTCTTGTTTATTTAGTGGGAATAAAAAATCCTACCCCGTAAAAGGATAGGATTAAATATAGTTATTTAATAAAATCTAATCTCTTGTAATCTCAAGAATTTCAAACTTAATAGCTCCGCTAGGCACTACAATTTCTGCAGTGTCGCCTACCTTTTTACCAAGCAGCCCTTTACCTATAGGTGAATTCACAGAAATTTTACCGGTTTTAGTATCAGCTTCGCTTTCTGCAACCAATTTATACGACATTTCCATGCCGTTAACTTGATTTTTTAATTTAACGGTCGATAGCACCAAAACTTTAGACGTATCTAATTGAGACTCGTCAATTAAACGTGCGTTGGCTACGGTATTCTCCAGTTTAGCAATTTTCATTTCTAAGAGACCTTGAGCTTCTTTTGCAGCATCATATTCTGCATTTTCTGACAAATCACCTTTATCTCTTGCTTCGCCAATTGCTTGAGACGCCTTTGGGCGCTCAACATCTCGTAAATGATTTAGTTCTGCCTTTAGTTTTTTTAACCCTTCGACAGTATAGTATGATATATTACTCATTACTTCCTCGTTTTATAAATAGACAAATCCTCTGCAATTGCCTATTAATTCGGCTTTTTAAGCGAGGATTTAACACAAATATACATAATTTTTACGCACATTTGCTGAAGTTTTTCAAAACAAAATTAAAGTAAGATGAACAGATTAAGTATCCTCATTCTATTGATTATCACGGCATGTAGCAATGATGGTACAAACAGAAACCCTTATTTACAAGAAATAAGTTTTCGTTTTGAAGCTAATTTAAATCTTCCTTCCTACAGTCCACTTACAAATACTGGAAGCGCAGTGTACATTAATAGTGATCTTGCCGGTACTAGAGGTGTTTTTGTTATCAACTCTGGTTTCGATCAGTTTAGAGCTTTTGAAGGCAGTTGCCCAAACCATGCACCAAACGACTGCTCTACCATGGTGTTAGACGGTCAGATTGCAATATGCTCATGTGACGATTATGAATACAGTTTATTTACTGGTCAACTATTAAATAGACCCGATGATGAAAATCGTTATTATGACATGCTAGAATACCGTACAAGTTTTAGTGGCGGTAGTGTGGTCATTTCTAACTAAACACTATTCTTCAGCTCGGTACCTATCCATAATTTCTTTGAACAATTCGCCCGTACTTGGTGGAGTATAGGATATAGCGTTTGCACCAGCATCGATTGCGGCGACTATTGTTTCATCTGTTTTGCCCCCTGTAGCAATAATTGCTACATCGGCATCTAAATCTCTTATTCTTTTAATAATATCGGCTGTTTTACCCGCGCCAGAAACATTAAATATATCAACACCTGCAGCTAGTCTTCCTTTAAAATCATCTTTCTCTGAAACTACCGTAATAGTAACTGGTATATCTATTTTTTCTTTTAATAAAGTGATAAGACTATTGGGTGTAGGTTTATTTAAAACTACACCCAATGCGCCTTGAAACTCGGCATGTATTGCCAACTCTAATGATCGTACACCTGTTGTTAACCCACCACCTACTCCGCAAAAAATAGGTTTATCAGCAGCTAAAATCAATGCATTTGAAATTACAGGTTGCGGGGTAAACGGGTACACCGCAATAATTGCATTGGCATTTGTGTTTCTAATAATTGCCACATCTGTACTAAACAGAAACGACTTTATAGATTGACCGAAAACTCGAATGCCCGAGCATTGAGATATTACTTCTGGTACCGTTACTATATTGTTTCTTAACCTACTACCAAAAATCGGAATATTGCGATCCATAACCCTGAATATTAAAAATCTAATTTAAAATATTCTGCTTCACTCCGAACTTTTTAAGCAAACATTTAAGACAAATTTGCAACGGAAAAAATCTATCGAAATCCTTAAAAATTAACTGTAGCTCCTAACAAAAAGTTGGTGCCCGCTTGTGGATAATAACCGGCTCCTTCAATAGTTGTAATAGTGTCAGGTACCGAAAAATCATCATCATAGGTAAAGAAATACCCATTAGAAACATATTTCTCATTGAATATATTGTTTATCAAGCCCGAGAATACAATACTTTTCAAAAACCCATTACAGTTAATAGCATATTGAATATTCAAATCGCTCTGCGAATACGCATCTAAAACAGAATTTTCAGAATCTATATTCCCCATATACTGCTTGCCAACATATTTAGATAAAAAGGATACTTGAAAATTTTCGGTAGCACTATACGTGAATATATTACCTATAATCAGATTTGGTGAAAATGCAATATTTGTACTGCCTAGCTCTTGTAATTCGCCATCTCGCTCAAATACAAAATCTTGGTTTTTATTGGTGCTTAACGCAATATTTGGTCTTAAGGAGAATTTTTTACTTAATGTAATATTAGCATCTACCTCTAAACCTAAACGGTAACTTTCACCTACATTTTCACGTAATGGTGCACCAACATCATTCAAAGCGCCTGTAAGTACCAATTGATCTTTGTAGTTCATATAATATACGTTGGTGTTTAATTGAACTGCCGAAGAAATATAACGCCATCCTAATTCAAAATCATTTAGTTTTTCTGGCTTAGGGTTTCCACTTTCGTAATCATTTCTATTTGGTTCTCTATTGGCAACCGCATACGACAAATAGAAATTATTATTCGTATTTAAATCGAATGTTACACCAGCCTTCGGGTTGAAAAAGTTAAAAGTATCATCGACCAAACCGGTTTCATCACCATTAGCTTTATACCCAACTGTTCTATATTGCAAGTCTCCGTATAACGACCATTGATCTGTTAGTTGGTAATTTGCTTTTGTATATATATTGAAATCTGTTTTTGACGAACTGTCATCATAATAACGGTCTCTGTAACTACTATTACTGGCATATCTAGCCCAAATAACTTCACCAAAATGATCACCTTCATACTTATTGAAACCGCCACCCATTATTAAATCTAGCTTGTCTTTCTTATAATTTGCAGAAAATACGGTACCGTAAAAATCATTATCTAACCAACGTCTTCTAATAACATCGGTCGTATTTACTTCTTCACCATCTACAATAATTGGCTCAAAACCATAGGTAGAAAAATCATCGTCTTCTTTAAATTGCTCAAAGAAACCTCTACCTTTTGTGTAATGTAGGGCGATATTCGTGCTCCAGAAATCTGATATTTTTTCATTCCATAAAAGCTGTGCATGATTTTGTTTATAATCATCAACTTCATTATCATGAAACTGAGTATTGCCATCTAAATCTGTATAAATACCCGACGGATTAAAAGTTCTATCATCTTTTAAAGTTTGAGCATCTATACCGTACCATGCTTGATAAGTAACCTCATGACCGCCAAAAATCAATGCTTTTATCAAGGTATTATCATCTTTATAAGCGCCTTGTAAAAAATAAGAATCGAGGTCAGACTTAGCTCTATCTATGTATCCATCAGAATTGATTTTAGATAATCTACCTGAGATTTCTACATGGTCATTTAAGAGTCCTGTGCTAAATTTCAGATTATTCCTTAAGGTATTGAAACTACCAACAGAAGTAGATATTTGTCCGTATGCATCTTGCGAGAATCCGTCGGTCAAAATATTTAAACTAGCCCCAAAAGCACCTGCACCGTTGGTAGATGTACCCACGCCACGTTGTAATTGTAAACTTTCTGTTGAAGACGCAAAATCTGGCATGTTTACCCAAAAAGTACCTTGCGACTCGGCATCGTTATAAGGTATGCCGTTGATAGTTACGTTTACACGTGTAGCATCGCTACCTCTAACTCTAATACCTGTATAGCCTACACCAGCACCTGCATCTGTTGTGGTTACTACAGACGGTAAAAAATTCATTAAAACAGGAATATCTTGACCTAAATTTCTAGGCTTAATATCCTCTTTTGTAAGATTTGAAAATGTAACCGGAGATTGCTTGGTTACCCTAATTGCTGAAACGAACACTTCGTCTAGCACTACTTTTTGACCTTCTAAAGAGTCGGTTTCCTGTTCTTGGGCACAGACACCCATGCTTAGCGCCAAACACGCTGCAATTGTGAAAATAGATAGTTTCATTCGTAAAATAATTACGAATAAAAGGGGCTATTATTCTAAAGTTAAAATTGATTTTTGAGCAACTACACTCGATTTCCAAAAGACTTCACATGAAAAAATCATTCACACTACATCTTACTCCAAAAATTTTAAAAATTTTCGAATTGTCCCTTGGCAGCATTACCTGCCCAGGTTCTTTGGGTATAATCTCAGCTTCGTTCCAATACAAGAACTAGGCACCCCTTTGAGATGCCACAAATGTAATACACATAATTCATCTCTCATAAAGAAATTTAAAAAAATAACAACTCGCTTAATTAACATCATTTTAGAACTTAGTTACACGTTTTTATCGTATTTATACTACGTATTAATTGCCCTATGAATACAACAAAAAACAAATTCACTCTTAAGATTACCGTAAGCTACCTACTGCTAATAATTTTAGGGGTTATAGCATCTTATTACATCTACACAGAAGTTCAAGATTATATCGAGACAGAAACAACTACCGATAAAGATAATAAGCTTCTTAGAACCAACTCTTTTCTTGCCCAACTGTATGAGGCAGAGCGTCTTTCTAAACTTGCATTACAAACAAAGAGCAAAGTTAATTTTACGGCTTACGAACATAAAATCGACTCACTTTATACAAATATTGAAGAATTAAAAACCTTAACTGAAAGTGATTACCAACATGGTCTTTTAGATAGTCTTCGCTCTCTTTTAAATAAAAAAGTTGCCAATATCAATGCCTTGCGCTCCATTAGACTTAAAGATCAAACGGGCACTGCTATAAATTCTGCCTTAAAAGAATTTGATAAACTTGAAGAATCTTTGGGCATAATAAAACCCGAAGAGTTGGCTCCAAATCTTGACGAACTATCCCCAAAAGCACAAAGTACCATTAAAAAAGTAGCCGATTACTTAAATGCCAATGTTCCAGAAGAAGGTAATGCACTACAAAAAGCCCAAAAGATGGATAGTGTTGTTCAGATTTCTAAAAATCTTTTAAAAGATGTGCAGCAAGAAAATAACCTGAACGAAAATTCTTTAGCCGTTCGAGAAACCAATATTAACAGAACCGACATTGAGCTCTCTCAGCAATTGCGAACCATACTTTCTTCTTTTGAACAGGAAATTATAATGAACAGCTTGGCAAATTCCATAAAAAAAGAAAGCTTACTAAAAAGAAGTATTCGACTAGCTGTTATTGCTGCCATTCTCGGCTTTTTGGTAGTTGGCGTTTTTACATTTATACTTAATCGAGATTTTTGGAAAGTCAACTTGTATCGCGAAAAACTAGAGAAAGAAAAAGCATATTCAGAGTCTCTTTTAAAAAGCAGGGAACAACTAATTGCTACAGTAAGTCACGATTTAAGAACCCCGCTGAATACTATAAGCGGTTATGCGACCATTATTGAAGAATCCAACAACACAAAAAAGAACAAAGAACATATTACGCACATAAAATCTGCCACAACATATGTAAATAATTTAGTGAACGACTTGCTTGATTTCTCGCAGTTAGAAGCCGGTAAAATGGTTGCCAAGAATTCTACTTTTAGGTTGGATAAGTTGATACAGGAAAGTTCTAGAAATATAGCATCTCAGTATTTAAGCAAGAACATTGAACTAATTTTAAAGTTAGACGATTCTTTAAAACAACCGATACATTCGGATGCTTTTCGTTTACGTCAAATCATCTCTAACTTATTGGTTAATGCCTATAAATTTACAGAAAAAGGATGCATCACCTTAACCGGAAGTGTTACCGAATCAAAAGTGCTTATTCTTAAAATAACCGATACAGGTATAGGCATTTCTAAAGAAAAACAAGAGCTTATTTTTAAGGAATTCACTCAAGCAGAAAGCGATACCGATAAGAAATATGGTGGTTACGGACTAGGGCTTACCATTACCAAAAAACTTACAGAACTGTTAGAAGGGATTATTTTATTGGAAAGTGAAATTAATAGAGGAAGCACATTTACCCTACAAATACCCATCGAATTTAGTCAAAAACCTGAGCAGGTAGTAGTAGAAAACATTGTTTTAAGTGATTTAAAAATGATTGTTTTTGATGACGATGTCTCCTTATTAAAACTCATTGGCGAGATGCTTAAATCCGCAGGTATAGAAACTCAGCTATTTTCAGACTTCAATGAATTTAAACCTAATGATAATTTCAATTTTGATATTGTTTTAACTGATGTAGAAATGCCGACGGTTACTGGTTATGAAGTAGTCACTCAGCTGAAATCTGGTGAATTTAAAAAATTTAATCATCAACCGATTTTGGCAATGACCGGTCGACGCGATTTAACTTTAGAACATTTTACAGAAAAAGGTTTCTCTAATCTTATTCGTAAGCCTTTTTCTAAAACAGAATTATTACAAAAAATTCATGTCCTTTTCAATAATGCAGATGAAATCATCTCTACAGAAGAGTCTGCTGTCACCCCTAATTCTCGTCAACTATACAGCATAAATACCTTAAAAATGTTTTTAGGCGATGACCAAAACGCTATCGATGAAGTATTGTATATTTTTAAAAAAGACACCGAAGAGAATGCCCTTTTACTTCGTACTGCAATTGATAACAATGACATTACACAAGTAAACTCAATAGCACATAAAATGCTACCTATGTTCCGCCAGTTAGAAGTTTATACTGCTATTCCTATTTTAGAGACATTTGAAGTTTTGAATAGGGGTGATTTTTCTGACCAACAACTCAAGGCAAAGAACATTGAATTGCAAGGGGAGATTAAGAAACTAACAGAAATGCTTTCAAAAGAAATTTTTATAAATCCAAATCATAATAGTTGATTCTATTATACAGTGTTTTTCTTGTAACCTGTAGTAATTTTGCTGCTTTAGATTTATTATAATTGGTGCGTTTTAAAGCATTTACAATTTGTTCTTTTTCGAATTCCGCTTTTGAAAGACTCCCAAATTCAGCTGTCTCTAAAACCGGACTCATCATTTCCGATGGTAGAACCTTTGCTTCCACCTTATCTGAAGTAGATAGTAAAACTGCGCGCTGAATTACATTTTGTAATTCTCGAATATTGCCTGGCCAATGATAGGCATTAAAAATATTCCAAACCTCATCAGAAAAATCAACAATTTGTTTGTTCAACTTTTCATTGAACTTTCTTAGAAAGTGAGAAGCCAGTACTGGTAAATCGCCATGTCTATTTTTCAAAGCAGGTATTTGCAATGAGAACTCATTCAATCGATGATAAAGATCCTCACGAAAAGTGCCTTTTTCAACTGCAGCTTTTAAATCTTCATTTGTGGCAGATAGTATTCGAACATCAACTTCTATTTCGGTATTACTACCTATTCTTTTTATTTTGCGCTCTTGTAACGCTCTTAATAACTGTATTTGATTCTCATAAGAAAGATTACCTACCTCATCTAAAAACAAAGTACCACCGTTGGCAGCTTCAAAACTTCCGAGCTTATCAGTCACAGCACCTGTGAAACTTCCTTTTATATGACCAAAGAACTCACTTGCCGCCAATTCTTTAGGTATTGCACCACAATCTAACGCTATAAACGGCTTTTCATTTCTCGTACTTTTTTGGTGAATGGCTTTTGCAGTAACCTCTTTACCCGTGCCACTTTCTCCAATAATTAAAACCGACATATCTGTAGGTGCTACCAACACAATATGCTCCTCTAATTTCTCAGTTGCATCGCTGGTTAAAATAAATTCTTGAGATGTAGATGATTTTGATTCACCCAAAGCAATCTCTCTTGAATTTTCGGTTACGGTCTTTACTGGTTCTTTTGAAGTAATTGGCTTGGCACTTAATGCACCATCAATTACCAATAGCATCTGATCAGGAGTGAAAGGTTTAGAAATATAATCGTAAGCTCCCATTTTCATTGCTTTTACCGCAGTAGCAACTTCTGCATAACCTGTCATTACAATTACCGGAATCTTTCCTTTTAACTCAGACACCAATTTAATTCCGTCATAATCTGGTAATCGTAAATCTGTAATTACTAATTGAAAATCGTGTTCTTTTAGTTGCTTTTCACCATCTAACCCAGTGTGACTTAATATGACTTCATAATTATTTCTTGCCAAAAACTTTTGAAGCATTTGGGCGAATGAAGTATCGTCTTCAATTATTAAAATTTTGAGCATAGTCGTTTGGGTATTCAAAGTATCTACGTAAAAATACCATTCGCCGACTATTAGTATTTTAAAATTATCATAAAGCTTTTATGCATTCATTTAAAAGAAAGCATAAAAAAAGGAAAGAATAGCCTTTAGCTATCCTTTCCTGACCAAACCAACTTGAACAAACAAGTTTCTCTATAATTACATATCTATCCAATTACCTTCTTCATCTGCATACACCGTACCTTGTGTACCATCTTCAAGAGATAATACTAGCTTATATTGTTTCTTTTCATTTGTATATGCCTTATCTAAATTTGCCGTTGGAAAATTCTTTGACACTGCATCTGTCACTGCTTGTGGTACTTCTGCAACCGAAATCTCTTCGAAATCTTCTGTTGCAATTGAAATCTCGTTTACTTGGTTATGCTGTATTCCATTTTCTGAAACCAATACATCTTGTGCACTCATTGCAAAACCTCCTATTGTCATCGCTCCTAATAAAAATAAAGTTTTCATCTTTTTATATTTAAGTTAATAATACATATCAATACTATTAACTAAGAAAAAAGAATGCCAGAAAACTTCAGAACAACATGTGTATTGATTTTCAATACTTTACAGGTATTTCAACTTTTTCGCACTTGAGTAAAATTGTATCATTTAAGTACTACTGTATAATTTTTACCCATTAAAGTCATCACATATTCTGTGATTTTAGAACTTAAACAAAGACAAAAAAAAAGGAGCTGCAAATTGCAGCCCCCCTCAAACCACCTATCAAACTCTTGTCTTAAAATTTTAAATCAACACCTCAATCAATTCAACAACAACTAAAATTGGCAATGCTAATCCGGGGGATTATTTCAAATACAATTATCTGGTGGCACCTTCATAGTTAACGGTTAGTGTTTACGCGAAAGTGATATTTTACTTATTTATTTCTCCCATACTAATTTTGATATTACAATTAATGCTAAAATCAAAACTGTGCTTATGACCGAAATAAATACTAATGTGACCATGTTTCATAACTTGCTTCACTTATTAAGACACAACATTTTCTGGTAGGTCACATTTTAAATAAAAAAAAACTGCAAAATGCAGTTTTTTTTTATTCCTGTGTATTAAACAGTTTACTTTTTAATGATCCAATTGCCGTACTGGTCTATATATACGGTCTTTCTTGTACCACTTTTAAGAACCATTATTAATTTAAATTCTCCTTTATCATTTTTAAAAGCACCACCAAGTTTAGAGGTTGGGTACTGCTTTAATATCTCTTCAATAACCGGTGGTGTTAATTCACTCGATTTTATTTTTATGTATTCATCGGCCGTAACAGCTACAATTTCGGTTTTAATTACATCTGAACTAGTTTTAGCTGTTGCCGTAAACATAATTCCAAAAGTTAAAAATACAAGTAGTGCGTAATTTTTCATGCTTAATATTTTAATCGTTAATAACTCTCGTTCTTTCATTATTTACGGACCAATCTTACATATGGATTATTACTTAACGAAATTTTAAATTTTTAAATGAAAAAAGCTGCCTAGGCAGCTTTTTATAAACAACTAACTCAAACTTATAATAGTTACATTTCTAACCAGTTACCGTCTGCATCTGCATATAGAACTGTTGATGCTCCATCTTGTGAAGTAATTTCTAATTTATAATTATTTTCATCATCAACATATGCTTTGTTCAACATTGCACCTTCATAATCTGTTGCTAATGCACTTACAATTGGCGTTGGTAAATCTGAAGCAGCTACTTCTGTATAATCTTGTAAAAAGATATCTTCCATTATACCATCATGAAATATAATTGGAGTTGCGGCAGTACCTATTGTTAAACTACCTATTGCTAAAGCTGTGGCGAAAACTAATTTTTTCATCTTTATAAATTTTAGATTAAATATTCTTGATAGGTATATTAGAAAAATTATGCCAATACTAAAATCACCTATAAACAATACTTAAAATACTGTATTACAGCTTTTTATAATACATGATGCTAAATATGAAGTTGTGTAAAACTGTGTGTAAATAAAAAAAGTGTGTAGAAACTACACACTTTTTATACTATAATATAGGTTGCAATTTAAGCCTGATGCGAATCTTTTAAAAGATCCACCACACTTTTTACAGGATTAAAGGTTACCAATGGTACTTCTACAAAAATGGTATTCCAAAATGCCATAGCTCCATTCCATAATCCCGGAAGCTCTAATGCTTTTAGTTCTTTACCATCTTTTGTTTTACCTGTTATAAAACCTTGTTTTTCATCTACGAACTTTAATAGGTCATATTTCTCACCCTTATAATTACGAACAGCACAAACCAAATCTACCGGATTAAAGTGGGTAGAATTCTTAAGAAGATCTGCTTGTTGCGCGTCATCCATATCTATTTGAGCAGATTCTATAATCTGTAAAGAAACTTCACCTTTACCATTGGTTACCCAAAACGGACCACCACCTGGCTCACCTTCGTTCTTAACCATACCGCAGATCCGTATTGGTCTATTAACCTTATCTTTTAATATAGCGATTTTATCGGTATTCGATTTTGAATCGAAGTCATTTGAGAACCGAACATTTAAGTTGGTACCCAAGAAATTTCTGATTTCCTCTATTTCTACATCCTCTACATCGCCCTTATCAAGTAAAGCGGCATATTCAAATGCTTTTTCTTGCTCTTTTAACAGAACACCCGCCAAAACCTTTTTGCTGTCGGCAACTGCCTTTGCATCTTTCATTACGGCAACGTTATCAATATTCTTTATGAAAATTATGTCAGCGTCTTGTTCGTTTAAATTTTGAATTAATGCACCATGCCCACCTGGTCTAAATAACACAGAGCCGTCTTCATTTCTAAAAGGATTATTATTCATATCTACCGCTAAAGTATCGGTAGACGATTTTTGAAATGAATAATCTACGTCATAAGTAACACCGGTATCAGCAGAAACTTTTGGTCCTGATTCACTAAATTCTTTATCGAACATTTCTTCATGCTGCTCAGAAATCGTAAAATGAAGTTTTGCCTTCCCATTAGAACCTGCATATAACGCACCTTCTTTTAAATGCTCTTCAAATGGTGTAGCTACAGACGATTTATAATTATGAAATGGTAATAACCCCTTAGGATAAAAACCATAATTAAGTGCATTCTCGCCTAGTAGCTCAGTCACAAAACTAAACACCTTTTGACCTTGAGCATTAGATTTCAAACTTAATCTATCCATTACCTTTTGGTAAAATGGAAACCGTTCTAATCCTTCAGAGAACTTCTTAATATCGGTATCATTGGTTCTTGATAAATAAGCATCCAATGTTTCTTCAGCAGGGTTATATGCATCTAAAAAACTAAATAAAGCTTTGAACATTCTAGAAGCTGCACCAGAAGCCGGTACAAATTTTAAAATATCAAGCTCTTTCAATTTTGAATCATAAAATGAAATAAGTTCTTTCTCTTCGGCATCAGAGAATTTTAAAATACCATTACCGATTACGGCTGCGTTCTCTAGTTTCACGAAAGGGATGCCTTCTTTAAATGTGTTGATATGACTCAACATATTTTCTTTTGAAATTCCCTTTTTCTCCAATTGCTTTAGGTCTTTATCTGTAAGTTCAATCATTTATGTAATAAGGTATCTATATGGTTAATGGCTTTTTCTAAACGTTGTTTTTTGTTCCCCTTCAAGGTAATAAAATTTTTGCCGTATTTTTCTAAAGTATCTTTAAAATAATTGAACATTTCTTCCCTTTCATTTGGCTTATCTCTTAAGTCATCTGCCTCCCACGGTATGTCAATATAAGTTAATAGATAAAGATCATAGGTATTCTCCAAGGCATACTTTTCTAGCACAGGATCGCAATCACCTATATAATATGCTTCTGAATACACTTTGGTTTCCAACAGGTCGGTATCGCAAATAAGAATATCGGTCGCCTTTTTTGCCAGCTTGTTTTCTAATTTCATTTGCCCTTCGGCAATAGGTAACAAGTCATGCGGTTCGCAGGTTTTACGTTCGTTATTCCATTTGTCTTGTAGATAGTCTCTGGCATATTCTGGCACCCAAACGGTATGGTAATGCCTAGCCAATTGTTCTGACAACGTTGTTTTGCCCGTAGATTCTGGACCGAAAAGAACCACTTTTATGACATCTGAAGGTTCTTGCTTGTATTTTTCTTCCATGCATTATAACCGTAAACGGCCAATATTGTAAAAATGAGATATTGAATACTAGTAAACGTAAATCCTTTATAAAAGTATAAGGGGATAGATATTAGATCTCCAATGATCCAATATATCCAATTTTCTACTTTCCTCTTGGCCATCAGCCACATACCCACAAAAAATATAGCTGTTGTTATGGTATCAACATAAGCCGTCCAACTATTCCATTTATCAAAAACTTGATACACGATAAAAACAAAAATGATAGTACCTATAAAAATGAAAATTGAGGTGATATTTTCTTTTTTGGTTACTCTTGTTATCGGTGTGTAATGATCTGCATCTACTTTTCTTGTCCATATATACCAACCATATAAACTCATTATAAAGTAGTAGGCATTGATCATCATATCGCCCAATAGACCCCACTTTAATAAAAGATAGACAAATATCGAAGTACTTACCAACCCTGTAGGGTATACTAGAATCTTGTTCTGTTTTGAAAACCATACCGATAATAGTCCGAAAATGACTGCTACAATCTCAAGCATAATATCTAAAGCGTCATAATCGGCATATTGACCAAAGAGATAATCAAAAATGGGGCTCATAGTCGCTTCGATCAGATTTAACTATTTTCATGAATAAAAGTCCGCGGTCCATCAGCTCGAATGCCGTTTTAATTTCGGTATTCAACACTTTCATTACTTCATCATAAGTACCATAAACCTGCGTGCTCAACGGATTCTCAAGCACGGTCAAACCACATTCGCGCAGTTTTTTTATGAAATTTATAATGTGTTGCTCAAAATCATCTTGCAATGGTGAAAAGGTCAATTCTACTGATATATCCATATAAAATACGCTATCTATTATTTATTCTATTCTTTATCTCTGGTAGCATAAACGCAGGTGAATTCTTCAAATTCTAAAAATCTAATCTTATAGTTAGATAAATTTCCTTCGAAAATAATTTGTGCCGTTGTTTTATGGTCATCGAATCTAAAATCTTGAACATTAATGTGATGTAAAAAACTTACCCCTCTATGACCATATATTTTATAAAGCGATTCTTTAGCCCCCCATACAATGGTTAATTTTCTAACCACTGCCGCAGTATTTGCCAGTGTTCTATACTCTTCAAAAGGGGTAAATTTATGTGCTATTCGTAAAATTTTATCGCGTTGCATTTCGATATCGATACCCACATGTTCGGCTGAACTTACAATAATAGCCGTAAAATTATGTGAATGGGTAATCGATATTAACTTACCATCTTTTAAATGGGGTTTTCCGTTTTCATCATACATCAAATCGGCATCGGTATAATTATACTCCCGCAATAAATGTCTTATACTTAAGAAAGCCTTGCGGTGGAGTTCAGATTTCATTCCGTTAAACCTATTTTGGCAATAAGGCGTAAGAACGATCTCTTTCCACAGGTTTTCTTCTGTCTCTTCAACCTTCCAAATAGCTAGAGAGGTTTCTTCATTTACTGTTATAGTTTTGTAAAGCGGCATGAGATTCTTAGTGTTATTCGTACCTTTGCACGAATTAAAAATTGCTGTACACAGATTAACGAAAGTATAAAATAATAAAGATATGAGCACGAAAACTATTCCGTATGTGCCTTATAAGGTTAAGGATATATCCCTTGCTGGTTGGGGAAGAAAAGAAATCGAACTAGCAGAAGCTGAAATGCCAGGTTTAATGGCACTAAGAGATGAGTATAAAAATGAGCAACCGTTAAAAGGTGCTCGTATTGCAGGTTGTCTTCACATGACCATACAAACCGCTGTACTTATTGAAACATTGACCGCTCTTGGCGCAGATGTTACTTGGAGCTCATGTAACATATTTTCTACCCAAGATCAAGCGGCAGCAGCTATTGCAGCAGCAGGTGTACCTGTTTATGCTTGGAAAGGTATGAACGAAGAAGAATTCGATTGGTGTATCGAGCAAACCTTATTCTTTGGTGAAGACAGAAAACCATTGAACATGATTTTAGATGATGGTGGTGATCTTACTAATATGGTTTTAGATAAATACCCAGAAATGGCTGCAGGTATTAAAGGTCTTTCTGAAGAAACTACAACGGGGGTTCACCGTTTATACGAGCGTGTAAAGAAAGGAACTTTACCGATGCCCGCTATTAACGTAAATGACTCGGTTACTAAATCGAAATTCGATAATAAATATGGTTGTCGTGAGAGTGCTGTAGATGCTATTCGTAGGGCTACAGATACTATGCTTGCAGGTAAAAAAGTTGTTGTTGCTGGTTACGGTGATGTGGGTAAAGGTACCGCAGCTTCTTTTAAAGGTGCTGGCTCTATTGTTACCGTTACTGAAATTGACCCTATTTGTGCATTACAAGCTTGTATGGACGGATTTGAGGTTAAAAAACTAGAAACGGTTATTGGTAATGCTGATATTGTAATTACTACAACCGGAAATAAAGATATTATTAGAGCTGAGCATTTTGAAGCCCTAAAGGACAAAGCTATCGTTTGTAACATTGGTCATTTTGACAATGAGATTGACATGGCATGGTTGAACAAGAACCACGGAAATACAAAAGATGAAATAAAGCCACAGGTTGATAAGTACACTATTAACGGTAAGGACTTAATTATTTTGGCAGAAGGTAGATTGGTAAACTTAGGTTGTGCAACTGGGCACCCTAGTTTTGTTATGAGTAACTCATTTACCAACCAAACACTAGCTCAAATAGAGCTTTGGAAAAACAGTGCCAATTACGAAAATGATGTTTATATGTTACCTAAGCATTTAGATGAGAAGGTTGCAAAACTTCACTTATCTCGTTTAGGAGCCGAACTTACGGAATTGAAAAAAGACCAAGCAGATTATATCGGTGTTACCGTTGATGGTCCTTTCAAGCCTGAGTACTACAGATACTAGAACATTGGTTTTAGAAACTAAAAAGGTCCTGATGAATATCAGGACCTTTTTTAATTTTATATGTTCTTCAGATTAGTTGTTTTCTGCCAACATACCTTCTAGATAATAACAATCTGTTTGCTCTTTAATTTGAGCCAAACCTTCTTCTTTAGAGCTTAACGGATTAATTTTAACCTCTTCTCCGTTTGGCATGTATACGATATAAAATCCTTCTTCAAAAGAAGATAATTTTATTATCTCACCATTTGGTCTTACAGCATTCCAAGATTTTTCACTTGGCTTATAAACTAAATCAATTTTCTTTCCTTTTTTAGGTCCATCAACTACGGTTACTTGCATTCTGTTCTTAGTAGCGGTCATCTCAAAGGTATTACCATCTCTTTCTACCATCTGGGTTTCTGATTCCCCTTCTTCCATCGCAATTGGGTTAGAACCTCCCCAAAATTCTATTACGTTGAAGATAATGGTGTCTCCTAAAAAGAATAAACCATATACCGGAATTATATTTAAGCCCCAAAACACCAAATTATTTACAAATTTACTGTCAGACAACCCTTGATTCCAGTCTTTTAAATTATTGAAGGCACTAAAAGACCCTAAGCAACTAGAGAATAATAATGTACTTGCCATTGCAACACAGATAATTGATTTTTTCATGATATGATTTGTTTAGAATTAGTTCAGCAAAATACAACTCAATACTTCTTATATTTTCTCTTTTACATTTTATTGTTAACTCTATAGATGATTTTAGCTGCTCATTGTTCTAAATGATTGTTAAGCAGTCCGTCATTTTGCTTCAAAATTCTTAGTTTTAATTTTCCACTGAAAACTTGGTTTTAGAACCATCACTTTCTACTATTTAAATTAAAATAATATGATACTTTTCGTTGACATGGACGAGGTTATTGCTGATACCTATGGCGCCCATATAGAACTTTACAACGCTGAATTTAACGGAGAACTAACAAAAGATTTATGTTCGGGTACCGAGGTATGGCGCATGGTTCCAGAATCGCACCAAGAAAGTGTTCGTAAGCACGCTACAAGAAGAGGGTTCTTCAGAAATCTAAAACCCATTGCAGGTAGTCAAGAAATATTATCTAAGCTTGCGGACAAACATGAAGTCTATATCGCATCGGCCGCCATGCAATTCCCTAACTCTTTAGAAGAAAAAAGCGAATGGTTAGATGAGCACTTTCCTTTTTTACCTTGGCAAAATAGAATTCTTTGCGGTCACAAACACATTCTCAAAGGAGATATACTTATAGACGACAGAAGTTTTAATCTAGAAAATTTTGATGGCAGAAGCCTACAATTTACCTCGCCACACAATGTAAACACTGAAGGGTTTGAACGTGTAAATACTTGGTTTGAGATTGGGGAGAAATTATTGTAACCCCAACCTCTTCAAGTCATAAAAGTAAAAGTTCTTTTCGTCGTTCATAGCGACGAAAAGTCCATTTTTGAATGTATCATTTAACGGCACAGTTACTGCCTCACAACCATCAGTTTCGGTGGTAGAAAGATTCACAGTAGTAATATAGGTATTGGTTTCCCTATCAAAAATGTTGAACTCGCCCTTCTGCTGGTTAGATACAATTAAATAACCATGTCCATCTGTGTAAGATGCAATAGCAATACCTTCTATATCTTCATCAAAATATTCACCCCCAAAACAAGAAATCTCTTCATTACCCATACTTGGTTCTGCATGGTATTTTTTAATGCACACACCTTCATCAGAGAAATAAACAAAACCATTTTCATCATCTACAGCAATTGCCTCAATTTCTTTGACTCCGCTAAACTTACCGAATTTTCGAAAATAATTGGAGGATACACCAAGACTATCAGCAATAAGAGCATACTGATACAGATAACCATCTGCAGGACCAGTTTTTCTACCTACAATAGCATATACAGTTGCATCCTTGGGTGACTTAAATAAGCTTATCCCCATAGGCAATCTATTCTCTTCTAATTCCTCATCTTCAAATACCTTAAAACCACCACCGTCTAAAGGCTTCATATCAGGTACAGAAAACATTCTTATTTGCTGTTTCTCACGCTCTGTAAAAACCAAAATATCGGTTACCGTAGAATCGTTCAGCTGAAAGCCATATTCAATATCTACATTGTTTGGACGTTGAATATCTCTAATAGTTTTATCCTGAATAATTTTTCCGTTCAAATCAAAAGCATAGATAGCACCATTAGTTTTTTTATCGGTTCCAAAAACAATACTCTCAGCAGGATTTTTAGGGTTAACCCAAATGGCAGGGTCATCGGTATCGTTCAACGTAAATTCTGTGATAACATCAGGTGTAATTTTTGGCAACCTACTATGTCTGCAAGAAACCATAACAATTGTAAGCACTAGTAAATATGATATATTTTTCATTTTTAATATTTAAAGTGGGTACTGGATTATTTTTTAAACAGGTCGTATTTTAAGCCTAAGCTAAAACGTTGTCCATAAAATTCGATTTGCTGTGTACGCTCTTTAACTCCTTGAAAATACCGCAATGGCTGATTGGTAATATTATTTAAATCTGCATACACACTAAGATTTTTGCTTACCTGAAACGTAGCATTAAAATCTAAAAACATTTGGGTATCGTAATACCTATCTTCAAAATCGTTGCCGCCGATTTCATCAATATAACTATCAGAAAAATTTGCAGATAATCTTGCACTGAATTTTTTATCTGCATAACCTAAAGACCCATTAAACATATTGGGAGCCGTATTTGGCAAATCTAAATCGCTACGCTCATCGCCATCTTCATTTCGTATACCATCGGCAGAAGATGATAAGTAAGTGTAATTCAAATAAAGACTAAAGTTTCTAGCAAAACCTGGTAGAAAATCTAACTGACGCTGAAAAGCAAATTCCATCCCAAAAATTGTAGCGCTATCGCCATTCAAAGGTTGAAAAACATCATAACCTTCTGTTCCTGCACCTAAATTATCATCTGGTGCTTCATATATAAATGTATAAATGAACTCATCTATATTCTTATAGAACAAACCTCCAGAAATTAAACCTACACTTTCAAAATAATGCTCTGCCATAAGGTCAAAATTCATAGATGTAGTTGGGTTCAAATCTGCATTACCTATAACCAATTCTTTGTCTTCATTAATTACTTCAGCCCGTGGAATAAGATCTTGATAATTAGGTCTTGCCAAAGTATTGGTCCATGCAAACCTTAATATGGTATTTGTAGATACATCATATTTTAAATGCACACCAGGTAACACATTTGTATATGAATTTTCGCCAATTACTTCTTCTACCAGTACAGCCTCATCTATACCTGCATCTTCATCTTCCTCTATATAAATAACTCTATTACCCTTAGATTCTAACTGCGTATTCTCTAATCTCACCCCAACCAAAACACTAAATTTTTCAGATAGCTTCTGATTTAGCATAACATAACCAGCAAGCACATCTTCATTTACGTTAAAGTTACTAGGCGCAAACTCATCTACAATTAACTCGCCATCTGCAATATTCAAATCTAAAGCACCTAGCCAAGCCTCACTCGCAAATGAACCTATTTGATACTGACTCCCTGCCAGATAATCTGGGTCACTATAATCTTTTACTGGTACTGCTGCCAAGGTTGGAAAATCATCTTCTAAATCAAATTCATAAAAATTATTATCCCTTAATTTGGATTTAAATCTACCTCTTGCACCAAATTTTAGGCTGCCTTCACCTTGACTAAAAATATCTGCTGGAATTTCAAAATTTACAAATACGTTTAAATCTTCTTCTTCTGTATACTGATTCTCTTCAGTAACCTCACTATACTCGAAATTTTCTAAAGCAGCATCTGCCGTATTTACTACCGAATATCTTGGATACCTAGAATTTAATATATCATTATTAATACTATATTCAGATTCAAACTCTGCATAACGCTCATTTAAACGCTCTTCAGATGCTTTAGCAAAAGAAGTCATCCAATCTACTTTTAAACTACCCCAAAGATGATTACCACCTAAGCTGTAATTTTGCATTCGTTGATCTTCCAAGCGGCGATTTTTATTTCTACCACTATCAATACCACCTTTAGATTGTCTTTTGACTTCTACAGGGAATCTTGTAGGTACACCGTCGGTTATAATAAAGTCGCTTTCTTCAATATCTTCTGCATCTAAAATCTCATGCTCTAAACGAAATCTGTTTTCACGATCATCTCTCCAATTATACATTGTTTTTAAAAACACAGTATTATTAGCGTCGAATTTATAATCCAAATTTGTTGAAAAACTACGTCTTATCCTCTGTACCAAATATTCTCGTTGCTCATATACATTTACATAAGGATCAACATCTACTTCTTCTAAAATTGGTTCTCCATCGCCATCTTCAATTCCAGTATTATATTCGAACTCATCTGTCCACTCTGCCTCTACATTATCAGAACCAAAATCGTTATCATTACCAGAGACTGAAATCATCCAACCAAACTTATCATTTTTACTACGGTCACCTAAAAGAACCGAGCCATTTAAAATGGGTTTATCTGTAATGAAATTAATACCCGACCCCAATGTTGCAGAAAGTCTAAAACCTTGCGGAGATGTTCTTGTTATCAAGTTTACAGAACCACCCAATGCATCTGCATCCATATCTGGTGTAACCGCTTTACTTACTTCTATAGATTGAATCATATCAGCAGGTATCAAATCCATCTGAACATTTCTGTTATCGCCTTCAGCGGATGGTATTCTGCTACCATTTAATGTCACGGAATTTAATTGAGGTGATAAACCTCTAACTATAACATTTCTTGCCTCACCTTGATCCATTTGCATGGTTATACCAGGAATCCTTTTTACCGCATCACCTATATTGGCATCAGGAAATTTACCTATTTGATCAGTAGAAACTACATTGGTTATATTCAAATTGGTCTTTTGGGTATTCAAAGCTTTTGATTGACCATTTAACCCGTAAGCAGATACCTCAACACCTTCAAGTTCCACACTTTTCTGTTCTACAGATAACCTAATACTAACGGTTTGGTGAGCAACTACGGTAACTTCTTGTGATAAATCTGCATATCCTAGATAAGATACTTTTATAGAATAAGTGCCTTCAGGTACATCTACTATTGTGAATTTTCCATCAAAGTCTGTAATTGAACCTTTTGACAATGAAGGGATAATGGCATTTGCCCCGGGTAAATACAATCCGTTTTCATCGGTTACGACGCCCTGAATGTTACCAGATTGGGCAACTAAAATAAAAGGTAAGAGCAAGAGCAAGAAGAATAATACTGGTTTTTTCATTTTCTATGTGGTTGTTATTGGATCACAAAGAAATTAGAAACGAGTTGAAATAGTGTTGCCTTAATTTTAAGGCTATTTTAAGATTTCTTGAATTTTAATAGATATTTACATTAAGTTAACCCATTGCTAACAAAAAAACCCTCTTCATTGCTGAAGAGGGTTTTTTAAAAATTCATATAAAGCTTATGCTTCAAAAGGCTCAATGGAAACAAATGATTTTCCACCAGCTTTTTTAGTAAACTTTACCATACCATCAACACGTGCGTGTAACGTATGATCTTTTCCTGCGTAAACATTTTCACCAGGATTGTGTCTTGTTCCTCTCTGTCTAACTAAAATGTTACCAGCGATTGCAGCTTGACCACCAAAAATCTTAACTCCTAATCGTTTTGATTCTGATTCTCTACCGTTTTTCGAACTACCTACACCTTTCTTATGTGCCATTGTCTAAGGTTTTAAATATTATTATACTTAATGATTTAGCTTATTTAGCTACACCACCATCTAATTCGTCTTGCCATTTTTGTAACTCGTCCCATTTACCATCAGCAGCTAATTGTGCTTGCTTTGGCCAAGTGTCAGTTACGTGATTTCCACGAACGTCAGCAATAATTTCAGAAATTTTAGCTGCGTCTGTTTTTGCTAATTCAGCAAAAGTAGAAATACCTGCATTGTTTAAAGTCTCAGCGATTTTTGGTCCGATACCTTCAACTTTCTTTAAATCATCAGCTTTACCTGTAGCTTTTTTAGCTTTTGGCTTAGCTTCAACTGGTGCTGCTTTAGCTTCTTCTTTTTTAGCTTTTGGTTCAGCTTTCTTAGTTTCTGCTTTTTTAGCTCCTTTAGAAATAATCGACTCGATTACAATCTCTGTAAGAGACTGACGATGTCCATTTTTCTTTCTGTAACCCTTACGTCTTTTCTTGTGAAAAACGATTACTTTGTCACCTCTAAGGTGCTTAACGACTTTAGCCTCTACTGCGGCTCCGTCTATAGCCGGGGCGCCGACAGTAACGTTCGATCCATCAGACAAAAGAAGTACATTGTCAAAAGTGACTTTTTTACCTTCTTCTACCTGTAAACGGTGAACGTACACTTTCTGGTCTTTTGCAACTTTAAATTGCTGCCCTGCCATCTCTACAATTGCGTACATATTGTTAAATGTAATGATTAAACCTGATGGATTTTTTCCATAGGCGGGTGCAAATATAATTCTTAATCGTGAATTTACAAGTGTTTTTTATGATTTTTATACTCTCTTAATGCTTCTAGTGTTCGAAGTCTTAAATAGTTGCATAAATGAGAGCGTTAATACCAAACTTGTCGTAAAACCCATTATGGCTACCACTAAAAAAACAATCGCTTCAAAACTACGATAAGTGCTGGCCCATTTAGTCGATAATTCCTCTAAAAAGCCTGGCTGAAGCTCTGTTGAATATAACGCAAAAAAGAAAGTAAAAATTAAAGTTGCAACGCCACCGGTTATTAGACCGGCCATAAACCCGCCAGTATAGGTAAAGGTAGACCCCTTTTCTAACTTGTAATATTTAATGGATTCATAAATAGCAAAACCGGTAATTACAGCATTAAAAAGACTGTAGAATACATTTACATGTAGCTGAAGTAATGACAATATTAAAAAATAGGCGATTAAAGAGCCACTGGCCGCGACACCAAATCTAATAGGTAGGGCATAGTTATTCATAATTGAGATATTTTTTTTGTTTAGAGTTTTAAGATAAACAATAAACAACTATTAATTCAATTTAATCTGTTAAAGAATACTTATATTGAAGATTGCTCCTACAAATAATTATTTTTTTATGTAACATTTTTGTAAAATTATACACTAACAAAACAGAACATTAAAATTCACTAACCTAAAACAGTTTAAATGAAAATGAAATTACTACTGGTTTCGGCTATTTGCCTTTATGGTTTTGCCGGACTTTCTCAAGAGGTCGCTTTTGAAGAGTACAACTTAGACAACGACCTTCATGTTATTCTACACCAAGACAACTCTGCCCCCATAATTTCCATTTCAGTGCTCTATCACGTTGGTTCTAAAGATGAAGACCCAAACCGTACTGGATTTGCCCACTTTTTTGAACACCTTCTTTTTGAAGGTACCGAGAATATTGAAAAAGGCCAGTGGGACAATATCGTATCATCTAACGGTGGTTCTGGTAATGCTACCACAGATGAAGACAGAACGTATTATTACGAAGTTTTCCCTTCTAATAACTTAGAATTAGGACTTTGGTTAGAATCTGAGAGAATGTTACATCCTGTTATTAATCAAAAGGGAGTTGATACTCAAAATGAAGTGGTAAAGGAAGAAAAAAGGCTTCGTGTAGATAATTCACCTTATGGTAAGTTTATCGAAAACATCAAGAAGAATCTTTTTAAAAATCATCCGTATAAAGAAACCGTAATTGGAAAGATGGCAGATTTAGATGCTGCTACTTTAGATGAATTTATTGCTTTTCAGAAGAAATACTATGTACCAAACAATGCAGTATTGGTCATTGCCGGCGATTTCGAAAAAGTGAATGCAAAAAAACTGATTTCAGATTACTTCAATGACATTCCCAAAGGGACTAAGACTTCTAGAAGTTTTCCTTCAGAAACGCCTATTGAAACTGAAATTAATGCGAAAGCATACGATTCAAATATTCAAATTCCGGCTTCTATGATCGCTTATAGAACTCCTGGACTTAAGAATAGAGAAAGTCAAGTATTAGAAATGATTTCGACATATTTGACCGACGGACCATCTTCTAAGCTTTTTAAGAGAATGGTAGACGATGAAAAACAGGCTTTACAGATTGGGGCTATACCCGTTACTTTAGAAGATTATGGTATGTATATCATTTTTGCACTTCCGGTTGGTGAAACTGGTCTACCTGCTTTAAATAATTCTATAGAAGATGAAGTTGCGAAATTAAGAACTGATCTTATTTCTGAGAATGACTACCAAAAACTACAGAATAAATTTGAAAACCAATTCGTAAACAGTAACTCAAGCGTTGAGGGTATTGCAAATTCACTTGCAGAATATTACATGCTCTACGGCGACACTTCTTTAATAAATAAAGAGATAGAAGTTTACAGATCTATCACCAGAGAAGAGATCAAAGAAGTTGCCAACAAGTATTTAAAACCAAATCAAAGATTGGTTTTAGAATATTTACCTGAACAAAATACCGCAAACTAATTACGACTATGAAAAATACATATATATTATTCTTAACATTATTCTCTTGTATAGCTTTACAAGCGCAGGTAGACAGAACGGTTATGCCTACACCTGGTCCTGCACCAGAAATTAACCTTGGTGTACCGCAAACTTTTAACCTTAACAACGGTTTAAAAGTTTTAGTAGTTGAAAATCATAAATTACCAAGAGTTTCTGTTCAATTATCTATTGACAACCCGCCCGTTTTAGAAGGTGATAAAGCTGGCACGGCTAGTTTAACCGGTAGTCTTTTAGGGCTAGGTTCTAAAAACATATCGAAAGAGGCCTTTAATGAAGAAATCGATTTTTTAGGAGCTAGACTTTATTTTACGTCTAGTCGCGCCTATGCGCAATCGCTTTCTAAATATTTTCCGAGAATGATCGAGCTTATGGCCGATGCTGCTATAAATCCGAATTTTACCCAAGAGGAATTTGACAAGGAAAAGGATAAACTTATAACCGGACTAAAATCTGAAGAGAAAGTAGTTTCTTCAATTTCTAGCAGAGTTCAAAGAGCCTTGGCATACGGTAAAAAACATCCATACGGAGAATTTACTACTGAAGAAACCGTACACAATGTAACCCTTGGTGATGTTGAAGAATATTATCGCGAATACTTTGTGCCTGCAAATGCATATTTAATCGTTATTGGTGATGTAAATTTTGAAGAGGTAAAGACTTTAACAGAAACTTATTTTACTTCTTGGACCAAGGCCGTACCACCAAGTTTGTCATATTCTCAACCTAAAAATGTACCGAATACGCAAATCAACTTTGTAGATATGCCAAATGCCGTACAGTCAGAAATTACCGTGCAGAATATTGTTAACCTAAAAATGAGTGATACCGATTTCATTGCGGCATTATTAGCGAACCAAATATTGGGTGGCGGCTCTGACAGTAGAATAAACCTGAACCTTAGAGAAGATAAAGGATATACTTATGGCGCATATTCATCTCTTGGAAATGATAAATACGGTCCTTCTAGATTTGCCGCTTCTGCTGAAGTAAGAAATACGGTTACAGATAGCTCGGTCGTACAATTATTAAAAGAGATCGACTTAATAAATACACAACCAGTAAAAGATGAAGAGTTAAAAACTACCAAGGCATTATATGCCGGTAGCTTTATAATGGCTTTAGAAGATCCAGAAACAATTGCTAGGTATGCCTTAAACGTTGAGAAAGAAAATTTACCTAAAAATTTCTACAAAACGTTTTTAGAGAAACTAGACAAGGTTAGCAAAGAGGAAGTAAAAACAGCTGCTAAAAAGTATTTCAATGTTGACAATGCTCGAGTAATTGTAGTTGGTAAAGGAAGTGATATTTTGTCCAACCTAGAAAATGTGGAGTTTAAAGGAAAGAAAGTTCCTGTTCTTGCCTATTCTAAAACTGCCGACAGAGTTGAAACGCCCGATTACAATGCCGCATTACCAACCGACGTATCTGCACAATCAATACTTGAAAAATATATTGAGGCTATTGGCGGAAAATCGAAACTAGAGAGTGTAAATACCATAGCAATGGTGGCAGCAGCAGAAATGCAAGGAATGAAGCTAGACCTTAACATCAAAAAAACATCTAGCGATCAATTAATGCAAGACTTACAAATGATGGGTAATTCTGTTAGCAAACAAGTTTTAAACGGAGATTCTGGCTACATGGTTATGCAGGGTCAACGCAAGGATCTTGAAGAAAAGGAATTTGAAGCCATTAAAAAAGAATCTGCCCCTTTTTCTGAACTTCAATTATTGACCGACGACACCATTGCTTTAGAAGGTATGGAAATGGTTGGTGATAAAAATGCCTATAAACTTAAGGTGGGTGAAAACAAATCTGCTTTCTACGATGTTGAAACCGGACTTAAATTACAAGAGGTGACCGTAACTGAAATGCAAGGTCAACAAATTGCAAGCACTTCTAATTTTGAAGATTACAAAGAGGTCGCTGGTATATTGTTCCCTTATAAAATAATGCAGACTGTTGGTCCACAATCTTTTGAATTCATAGTTTCAGAAATCAAAGTAAATGACGGTGTATCGCCTGCTGATTTTGAATAATAACAATGCATTACAAATAGAAAAACCCGCTAATTAGCGGGTTTTTTGTTTTTCAATTTCTAGGTTAAGTTTTTACCCTATTTTTCTAATAGTTGCTTCTCCGAAAATTAATCCTTTATCCACTTCTGGGTTACCAGTGTAATTAATATTTGTTTCGCCATAGCAGGTAACTTTTAATCGCTCTTTTACATTCACTCTAAAATTACTTTCGCCATACGCAGTAATCTTAGTTTCTTCTGCTACCATACCTTCTGTATTTACTTCGCTTTCGCCATAGGCTCTAAATACTTGGCGCGCCACAGTACCTTCACCAATTTCTAAATAGCTACTACCATAAATTGCCACGGTTAATTCGTCTATAGAAACCGAATCAAAATATACTTTGGCCGCACCATATAAGGACATTTTAAAATCATCAGCATTAAAGAGATTTTTACATCTAACAATTTCTTCCCCACGTATCGATAAATTTTCGAGTTTTCTATACGTTACGGTAATAGAAGCCATTGTGCCGTTATAAAGTGATTTACTACCGCGCCATTGATCATTTGAAACACGCTCAGATTTCGTTACAACCTTAGCACCATCTAAATACAACCGTAGCGTTCTACCTTCTACTTCTACATTTATTTTATCTAACGATATTTTTGCATTATCAATAACAACACTTTCTTCTTCGCCCTCAACAAGATTTAATTCTATATGCGGACTAACAATTAGTTTATCGAAAGATTTTACGTTGAATGTTTTTTCTTGAGCCTGTAAACTACCTACAACAAAGGTTACTGCGAGTAGCGTAAATATGATTTTTTTCATGATTTTCGTTTTTTCGATTAGTTCTATACAAAGACAACCCTAAGTCAAGTTTGTTACAGTACGCCGAATTATTTTTGCAGAACAATCACTTTTTTCCTATTTACGAGCCATACCCCAAATAAGATAATGAGTCCGCCCAATAGCTGTAAAATACTGATATTCTCGCCATCTAAAAAACCCCATAACACTGCAACAAGAGGAATCAAATACGTTACCGATGCTGCAAATACGGGACTCGATAATTTTATTAATTTATTAAATAGGATGTTCGCCAAGGCCGTACCTAAAAAAGCTAAAGCCATAATGTACCAAACAGCTTGGTGCATTGCACTATTACCAGAAAACTGCTGAAATACTCCCGTATAAATCAATATAATTAATGCTGGCAAAAAAGCGACTCCGAAACTAGCGGTCGTAACTGCTAACGGCGTTAAATGAGATAAATATTTCTTAATGATGTTGATATTAAAGGCATACCCTAATGCAGCAATAATAATAAATAAAGAATACCAATAGTTCTGGTTCACATTATTCTCCATACCTGCAGCAATAAGCACTATAGTACCAAAAAGACCTATTAACACCCCTAAAACTTGCCTTCCCTTTAGTGAAAGTCCGAAAAGCGCTATACCAACCAATGTGGTAAATAATGGTGCTACGGAATTTAAAATAGAGGTAATACCACTACTAATTTCCATTTGTGCCAAGGCAAAGAAAAAAGGAGGAAAAAACGAACTACATAAGCCTGCTATAGCAACCCATTTCCAATCGGTTTTTGAAAGTGTCTTTAAAGATTTAAACCCAAGAATGAATAATAATACCGATGCAAATACAATTCTTAAACCACCAACTTGCAATGGCATATACCCAACTAGAGATCTTTTTATTAATATAAAAGACGAACCCCATATAAGTGATAGAATTACTAGGTAAAGCCACTTCTGGTCTATATTCTTCAATTGTATAATTTTACAGCAAAAGTGGGGTTTTTTCTAAATAAACCAATCCCTATTCCGATATTTTTACAATTGATATCTAAAACCATTTTACATAATTGGTATCTTTACACTATAACCAAATACATTTATTAATTGTATTTGTTAAATCTATCATTATGAAATCAAAAACAGTAGTCCTTTTTATAGCTATGTTTACTTTAGTAATAAATAATTGTTTAGCACAGGAAGGTGAGGCTTTACCTGCTGAAATTTTAACTAATGACAGTAGTACCATACTAGTTACTATAGAAGGTATGGCTTGCCAAGAAGGTTGTGCCGATCAGATTTCTTCAAATTTAATGGATAGCGAAGGAGTCGTTTCTTCAGAAATCAGTTTTGAAAATAAAAGCGGCCTTATCTCTTTTGACCCAACAATTATAACTATTGAAGAGGTAAAGGCCATAATTACCGATACTAAAGTCAAAGATTACAATTACACCATTACATCTGTCAAAACTATTACAGCTATTACTCCTAAGAACGACTAATATGAAAAATATACTTTATACACTTGCCATAGCTACATTAATTACGTTCACTTCTTGCAAAGAAACCAAGAAAGCTGAAGAGCCTTCTAAAATGGAGAACGTAATGAGCATTCATGATGAGGTAATGCCAAAAATGGGAACTATAGGAAAACTAGTTGGGCAATTAAAACCAATGGCAGATTCTCTTGGGGTTGAATCGGTTGAAGCAAAAGCAATGAAAGATTTACAAGAAGCCAATAAATCTATGATGGACTGGATGCAAGGTTTTGGTGATCGTTTCGATTCTGAAGAAATTATGAACGGCAAAGAACTTTCTGATGAAAAGAAAGCATGGTTAAAAGAAGAAGAAGAGAAAGTTCAACAAGTAAAAGAAAACATCAATTCTAGTATTCAGCGTGCTGAAGAGATTTTAAGTAAGCAGTAAAGATTACATATTCTAAAAAGGTAAATTAGATAAGTCTACATTACCACCAGATATTATAATACCAATTTTTTTATTCTGAAAAACTTCTGGCTGCTCTTTTGATTGTTTCAAAACTGCAGCCACAGTTACCGCACTAGAAGGTTCTATGATAATTTTCATACGCTCCCAAACTAATTTCATCACGGCTATAATCTCATCTTCAGTTACCCTTACAATACCGCTAACAAGCTCTTTAATAATGGGAAAGTTCTTGTCGCCCAAAACTGTTTTTAATCCGTCGGCAATAGTGTTTACGGTTTCGTTAGTTTCTATTTTACCACTTTGTAACGAACGGTAAGCATCATCTGCTTCAAACGGCTCAGCTCCATAAACGCTACAGTTATCGCCAATATATTTAGCTGCTAACGCAGAACCGGCAATGAGTCCGCCGCCACCTATGGGACAAAATATAAAATCTAAATCGGGTTGTTTATATAACAGCTCTAAAGCAGCCGTGCCTTGACCCAATATAACATTGTTATCGTTGGATGGGTGCACGAAAGTAGCTCCTGTTTTCAAGGCAATCTCATCTGCTAATGCTTGCCTCGCCTCTACTGTAGGTTCACATTCGTAAATTTTACCACGATATTCTTTCACACCAACTTTCTTAACTTCTGGGGCTGTATTTGGCATCACAATATGTGCAATAACACCAACACTTTGTGCTGCTAAAGATAATGCTTGTGCAAAATTACCGGAAGAATGTGTTACTACTCCGTTTTTCTTCTGCTCTTCGCTTAACTGTAAAATGGCATTGGTAGCACCGCGCATTTTATACGCTCCTGCCCTTTGAAAATTCTCGCACTTAAAAAATACTTGAGCACCAACCTCTTTATCGATTAGTCTAGAAGTTAAAACAGCTGTGTTATGAATAAATGGAGTTATTCGTTTATGACAATCTAAAAGGTCTTGTTTTGTCATCATACGACTTTATTTTTTCCACCGAAGTGTTTCTATGATTCCTCTGATATCATTTTGAAGATATGACGCTGCAGGTAAAATAGAATCATAATTGGGTTTCGTATAAAAATAAACGGAACCGGTTAAAAAATGCTCTGTGCTATCGGTTACATAAAATTGCGATTGTGAAGCGGCATTACCTTGCACTTCAAATAAAGCACCATAAATTTTCTCATCAGGATTTACATAAGGTTGCTCTACAATATTGTCTGCCTTTGTCGCATGTTCATAACTAAGTCTTTTAGAATCAGTTATTAGCTTAGATAAGTTACCATCGATTTTCTTATAACTTAGAAAAATTGCACCCTTCATTTCTGGATATGAAATAGTATAGGCCTTATCGCCATTTAACTCAGCCTTTGCCAATTGATTGTATTTGAAACTGAAATTCTCGGTTTCTAAGTCCGCCAATTTACCTTGAGGATATTCTAAACGCATTTTAGCTTTTGGTTTAGGAATTACAGGCTCTTCTTTACAACTTACCATAAAAGCAAAACCTATTAAAATTATAATCAATGCATTAAACTTCATGTGGCAAGGTTACTTTTATTTGTTTCAATCTTTTCTTGTCCATACCCTCAACTACGAAAGTATACGAATCGAACTGTATTTTCTCACCTCTTTTCGGGAAGCTTCCTGCCTTTTCCAGAACAAAGCCAGCTAGTGTTTCTGACTCCCCTTTATTACTTTCAAAAATTTCGTTATCATCTAATTTTATCACACGGTAAAAATCTTTAAGAGGAGTTTTTCCTTCGAAAACATAGTTATACTCGTCGAGTTTAGAGAAAATTAAATCTTCATCATCAAACTCATCGCTGATATCGCCAACAATTTCTTCAATAATATCTTCTAAGGTCACCAACCCAGAAGTGCCACCATACTCATCAACAACAATAGCTAAGTGATTTTTCTTCTCTTGAAATTCACCCAACAGGTCATCTAATTTTTTATTCTCAGGAACAAAATAGGGCTCTCTGATAAGTGTCATCCAATTAAAGGTCTTTCTATCTAAATATGGCAATAGATCCTTTACATACAACACCCCTTTTACGCTATCGATATTCTCGCCAAATACCGGAATTCTGGAATACCCGTTCTTCTTTATCTCACCTAAAACTTCAGGGAATTTCATTTGCTCGTTCAGCGCAAAAATATCGATACGAGGTCTCATTACCTGTTTGGTATCTGTATTACCAAAGGTTACAATACCTTCTAAAATCTTTTTTTCTTCTTTAGTAGTATCGCCATGAGAGGTTAAATCTAATGCCTGTGACAATTGATCGATACTTAAGCTCGATTTTTGTTTGCCTAGTTTGTTATACAAAAACAAAGTACCCGAACGCATTGGTAAACTCAATGGCGAAAAAATAAAATCTAACACTCTTAACGGATACACCATTAAATGCGCAAAGCTCATTCTATTTCTGTTGGCATATACCTTTGGTAAAATTTCACCGAACATTAAAATTAGAAACGTTGCGACCACGACTTCTAACAAAAAACGAACTGATAATACACCGAACAATACGGTATTTATATTTTCAAAAAGTGTGTTACCAATGATACTGAACAGTAAAACTACACCAATGTTTATAGCATTGTTTGCTATTAGTATGGTTGCCAATAATTTTTTAGGTCGTTCTAAAAGCTTAAGTAATATGGCACTTTTAGCAGATTTTTCGTCTTGAAGCTCTTTAACCTCGGTTGGCGAAAGACCGAACATTGCCACTTCGGCACCAGAAATAAGTGCAGAGCAAAGAAGTAGTACAAAAAGTACAACTATATTAATTGCAAAAACACCGTTTACAACTAATGTTGTCATTAAAAACGGTAAGGGGTCTGGGTCCAATAGCTGCTATTTAAATTTATTAGAATGGTAAATCATCGTCATCTTCTTGACTTGTAGGTGCAGGTGCAGGTCCAGGTCCAGAAGCTTTAGCTGGTGCTTTATTCTCAGTACTAGGCGCCTTTTGAGCTACCGGAGCCGAACCACCATTGTTCTGCATTCCTTCTTTTTTGGTAGTCAAAAAAGTGAATTCTTGAACATGTACTTCGGTCGAATATCTAGTAACACCATCTTCACCTTGCCACTGACGGTTTTTTAACCTACCCTCTACATATACCTTGTCGCCTTTACTAAGATATTTTTCGCAAACTTCAGCAGCTTTGTTTCGTACCACTATATTATGCCAATCAGTATTGGTAACACGTTCACCAGTAGATTTGTTGGTATATGTCTCGTTTGTAGCTAACGGAAACCTGCCAATACTACCGCCGCCTTCAAAATAATGCATTTTAACTTCATCGCCTAAATGCCCAATTAACATTACCTTATTTAATGTACCGCTCATAACTTAAAGATATAAAAACCAAAAGTACTAAAATTTAAATGCTTTGATAAAATCTGCGATTAAAACAGGCACAGGAAATTCGGTTATTTTTTCAACCGATATTTGACCTTCAAACTTATTATCGGTGTAAATAATCCAGAATCTGGTATGTAGGTGTTGATGCGATAATTTATGAACAATAGCATTTTCGTTGTATTCTATTATTTCAACTGACGGCAAAGTGTCCAATACCTCTTTATACCTTATAGTAACATCATCTATTTCAAGGGCATCTTTTGATTCTATTAGCGGAAACTCCCATAGATTCTGCCAAATACCTTTTCCTATTCTTTGATTTAAACGCGTAAATTGATTTCCACCTGCATCCTTATATATAGGTATAAGATAATTGAAGTATCTATTGCGCACTTTTGTCTTCTTTAATTTTACAGGCAACTGATCCACCAGACCCTTCTGCAGTGCCACGCAACTATCGCTTAACGGGCAGTGCAAACACAATGGCTTTTTTGGTGAGCATTGTATAGCACCAAACTCCATAATACCTTGGTTGTAGTCTCGAATATGATATGAGTCCATTACTTTTTCAGCCAAAGCTTTAAAGTATTTCATACCCTCTGTGCTATTAATTGGGGTGTCTATACCATAATATCTTGCAAGCACACGGTATACATTTCCATCAACAACAGCCTGTGGTTCATTAAAACATATAGAAGAAATAGCACTCGCCGTATAGTCACCTACGCCTTTTAATGTTAAAAGTTGCTTATAACTATCAGGAAATTTGCCACCGTGCTCATCGACCACCATTTTTGCTGCTGAATGTAAATTTCGTGCTCTTGAATAATACCCGAGCCCTTGCCAAAGTTTTAAAACCTGCTCTTCATTTGCATCAGCTAAGTCATCAACAGTAGGGAAAGTCTCTATAAACCTCAAGTAATACGGGGTTCCTTGAGCTACCCGGGTCTGTTGAAGAATAATTTCTGAGAGCCAAATTTTGTATGGATCAGTACTCCCGCGCCATGGTAAACTGCGCTTATTTATATGATACCAATCTAAAATTTTACCCGAAAATGACATGCTCTTCTATGCTAAGTGATAAAAGTAGCAGTTTATACACTTAAAATTAACCCATTAGAAAGAAAGATTGAATTTAATTTATATATTTGCAACCCGAAAAAACATACAGAAAATCTAATATTGAAAGATGACGAAAGCGGAAATTGTATCGAAAATCTCAGATAAACTGGGAATTGAAAAAGGAGATGTACAGGCAACTGTTGAATCTTTTATGGAAGAGGTAAAAACATCATTAGAAAGTGGTGATAATGTTTACCTAAGAGGTTTTGGTAGTTTTATCATTAAAACAAGAGCCGAAAAAACCGGTAGAAATATTTCCAAAAACACAACTATTAAAATACCCGCTCACAACATTCCAGCATTTAAGCCTGCAAAGGTTTTTGTAGAAGGAGTTAAGAGCAACGTACACGTAAAATAATTAATCTTAAAAAAAGAACTTTATGCCAAGCGGTAAAAAAAGAAAGAGACATAAGGTAGCAACACACAAGCGCAAAAAGCGTAGAAGAGCTAACCGACACAAGAAAAAGTAGTTTTAATAACTACTTTTTCTTTTTAAAATACGTTCATTGACATAGAAATCCAGAATTCGGATTTCGGCAGATACTTTTGTATTTGTCTATGGTATTGTTTAATCAGTTCGTTCCCTATTTTAATAGCCGAACGACTAAAAATATATTCAGGTGAATAGAGAATTAATCGTAAGATCTAGTTCCCAATCTGTTGACTTTGCCTTGTTAAAGGATGGAAAACTCACTGAACTGCATAAAGAAGAAAACAGTAACGATTTTTCTGTAGGCGATATTTTTCTCGCCAAAATCAGAAAGCCGGTTACCGGGCTTAACGCAGCGTTTGTAAACGTCGGTTATGAAAAAGATGCATTCTTGCATTATCATGACCTTGGTCCGCAATTATCTTCTATGCTTAAGTTCATAAAACAAGTGAGCTCAGGAAAACTAAATGATTACACTTTAGGAAATTTCCCGATCGAGACCGATATTGACAAAAACGGTGTTATTACCGATGTCATAAAAGCAAACCAATCTCTATTGGTGCAAATTGTAAAAGAACCTATATCTACTAAAGGACCAAGAATTAGTTCTGAGCTATCAATTGCCGGACGCTACTTGGTTATGGTTCCTTTTTCTGACCGTGTATCCGTATCTCAAAAGATTGCGAGCAAGGAAGAAAAAGACAGGTTAAAAAGACTCGTTAGAAGCATTAAACCTAAAGGTTTTGGTGTTATCATTAGAACAGTCGCAGAAGGACAAAAAGTCGCAGAACTGGACAAAGATCTAGAAAACTTGCTGAACAAATGGACAGCAATGTGTAAAAAATTACAACGTGCTCAAACACCATCAAAAGTATTCGTAGAACTCAATAGAGCATCTTCTATTTTAAGAGATGTATTCAATGATAGTTTTACTGGAATACATGTAGATGACGACACCTTATACAATGAAATTAAGGATTATGTGTCGGAAATTGCTCCTGAAAAAGAGAGCATCGTTAAGCACTACAATAACACCAACGTACCTATTTTTGAGAAATTTGGTATTGAAAGACAAATAAAAACGTCTTTTGGCCGTACTGCCGCAATGAGCAAAGGCGCCTATTTAATTATAGAGCATACAGAAGCACTTCATGTAATAGACGTAAACAGTGGTAACAGATCTAACAAAGCCAAAAACCAAGAAGACACTGCCCTAGAGGTAAATCTTTTATCCGCATCAGAGATTGCAAGACAATTACGTCTTCGTGATATGGGCGGTATTATAGTTGTAGATTTTATCGATATGGTAAAACCACAACATAGAAAGAGGCTATTTGAACATCTTAGAGATGAGATGAAAGATGATCGTGCCAAGCACAAAATACTACCTCCTAGTAAATTTGGTTTAATTCAGATTACCCGACAAAGGGTACGACCTGAAATGAATATTAAAACAACAGAAGAGGACCCTAACAATGCAGGGAAAGAGGTGGAAGCACCTATTGTTTTAATAGATAAAATTACATCGGACCTTGAAAAACTCCTTAAAGGACCTGCAAAAGACAACAGTATATCACTAAATATACACCCGTTTATAGCAGCCTATATAACAAAAGGTTTTCCATCAATGAGAACAAAATGGTTCTTAGAATACAAAAGATGGATTAAAATTCAGCCGCGTGATGCGTATACGTATCTTGAGTATCGTTTTAAAAACAAAGACGGCAAAACAATATATTAATGAAAAAAGCGATTTCCTTAGGGAGTCGCTTTTTTTGTTGCCAAAATTGAATAAAGCATATTAACTAATCTTAACCATTTCAATTGAAGATGAAAAAATATCTATCTGTATTTCTATTGACTTTTTTGAGTTTCAACGCCTTTGCCCAAATTACTTTTGAACCAGGCTATATTATTAATAATTCTGGGGAAAAGATAAATTGTCTTATAAAGAACAACGGTTGGAAAAACAATCCAACAAAATTTGAATATAAAATTGATTCAAATGCTGAAGTACGAGAAGGAGGAATTTATAATATAGCAGAATTCTCAATTGAAAACGGAAAAAAGTACGCAAGAAAAGAAATAAAAATAGATAGGTCTAAATCGATTCTCAAAAGACTAAGCAAAACAAAAGAAGCTGAATTCATCTTAGAGACCTTATTTCTTGAACAGTTAGTTGAAGGTGATGCAAATTTATTTTACTATGAAGACAGTAATCTAGTAAGATTCTTCTACAACTTAAACAACAATTCTACAACACAATTGATTTATAAAAAGTACCTCACTGAAAACAATCGTATTGGAGAGAATACTGAATATAAAAAACAGCTGTGGCATGATTTAAAATGCGGGAATTCATCTCTTGACGATGTAAAATCTACTGATTACAAAAAGTCTGAATTACTTTCGTTTTTTACTTCTTACAATCAATGTAAAAACCCTAGTTACGTAAGCTCTACTATTTCTCAAAGGGATAATAAAGACGTATTTAATTTAGGTTTACGTGCTGGTTTAAATTCTGCCTCTATGAATTTTAAGTCACCTCAATCCAAGTACTAATTTCGAGCTAGAAAACAACTCTAGTATAAGATTTGGCGTCGAGCTTGAAGCTATTTTGCCTTTTAATAAAAACAAGTGGTCATTGTTTATCCAACCTATTTATCAAACATTTGAAGGTGAAAAACAATTAGAATTTCAAAAGGTCTCAGTAGATTACAAATCAATCGAAACCTCTATAGGAGTCAGACATTACTTTTTTCTTAATTCCGATTCTAAAATATTTTTAAATTCTGCATTTCAAATAGACACGGCTTTAGATTCTAAGATAGATTTCGAATCTAGCAGCGATTTTGAAATCGCACCTCGCACTTCTTTTAATTTTGGATTAGGTTTTGCTCATAAAAATGCTAGTATTAAATTAAACTATAACCCTAGAAGAGCATTGCTTAGTAACTATGCGGCTATTTCTTCTGATTACAAAGTACTGTCTATAGTACTAGGCTATAATTTTTTATAAATTAGCATATGTAATAAACGTTTAAAACTACTATTGGTTTATTATTTTTGAACTACATGAACCAAAAAACGAAAGGCTATACCATTCAAGAAGCCACAAAAAAAATAGAAAGCTATTGTGCATACCAAGATCGTTGTCATAAAGAAGTGGTTTCGAAATTGAAAGACATGGGTATGATCCCATTAGCAGTAGATACTATTATAGCCCAACTTATTGAAGACCGATTTTTAAATGAAGAGCGCTTTGCAAAAAGTTTTGCTCGTGGCAAATTCAATATTAAAAAATGGGGTAAAAATAGAATTGTTAGAGAACTAAAATTTAGAAACATCTCTAAATATAATATCACCACTGCATTAAAAGAGATTGAGTCTGAAGCTTACTTGACAACTTTAGATGAATTAGCTCACAAAAGATTACTGCAAATTTCCGAAACCAATATTCAAAAGCGGAGAAAAAAATTAGCCGATTATCTTCTATATAGAGGCTGGGAAAGTCATTTGGTGTATGAGAAACTTTATGAGCTTATTAAGTAACGCTCATTCAACTTTCTATTTATACTTTTTGATTTTTGTTGGTTCTAGATATGGCTTCTCTATTTTTCCAATCTATCCAATCTTGTCCTTTTAGCTTTCGCATTAAAACGTCATAGTAGCGCATTATTACAATATTATACGATGCCTTAGCCAAATTCTTAGGATTACGCGCTAATGCCCTTAAACTCATTGAGAACCCCGGAGTGTTATATTTCATATAATGCCAATATCCTTCTGGCATATATAAAACTTCGCCATGAGAAAGGGTAGTTTTAAATCCGTTTGCTTTTTTTAAAGCAGGCCACTTATCATAATCAGGGTTTGAAAAATCTATACTCTCATGGGTAATTAAAGAATGTGGAACCTTATATAGATTCTCCGTTTCTGACTGAGGAAACAATATTACCTCCTTTTCTCCATCGAAATGAAAATGAAATATATTTGCCAAATCGATATCGTAATGCATGAAAGTGTACGAGTCTCGTCCGCCGAAAAACATCATTGGCACACCTTTTAAAAGCCTTAATCCGAAGTCCGGAAAGCGATAATCTTTCTGTAACGCAGGCACTTCCTTCAATATATTCCAAAGAAAAATTCTGTACTTGGTAGGCTCCTTCTTCAATAGATCCACATACTCTGCCATTTTCATTTTGGCATGTGGTTCATTGAAACCATCTTTATGCTGCACCGGTCTATCATCATACAAAGGCACGGTAACATCACCCGCTATATCCTTAATATAGTCTAGATTCCACTTGTTAAAAGCAGGCCAGTCTGCAATAGCCTGTTCTAATACAACAGGTTTTTGAGGCTTAAGGTACTCTTTAATAAAGTTGTCCTTGGTAATATGTTTTACCCTCGGAATTTCTGCTAACTTCAATTACACATGGTTTTTTTAGGGAAGCCAAAGGTAATTAACGATAACAAAATAATTTCTTAAAAAAGTAATAATATGGTCTTAGTCAACAAATTTAGCTTTTTGCTTCGCAGTTTCATTACGTTCAATGGAGTGACCAGGTCTAGACCATTTTGGTTTTTCACCTAAAGATTGAATTTGCGAATCTACAGCTTCTACCGTTTTAGGCTGTGATACCTTTGTAAATGGTTTTTGCGGATTCAAACCTAACATCTTGAACATCGCCATATCTTCATTTACATCAGGATTCGGAGTAGTCAATAATTTATCGCCTGCAAAAATAGAATTCGCACCAGCAAAGAAACACATTGCCTGCCCTTCTCTACTCATTTCAGTTCTACCTGCAGATAAACGTACTTGAGTTTCTGGCATTACAATTCTGGTAGTTGCTACCATACGAATCATATCCCATATAGAAACAGGCTCTATATCTTCCATCGGCGTACCTTCTACAGCAACTAATGCATTGATCGGTACTGATTCTGGTTGCGGATTCAATGAAGTTAAAGCAACTAACATACCTGCTCTATCCTCTAACTCTTCACCCATACCAATAATACCACCGCTACAAACGGTAACATTACTTTTACGAACATTTTCAATAGTATCTAAACGATCCTCAAAGGCACGTGTAGAAATTACATCTTTATAATAATCTTCTGAAGTATCTAAATTGTGGTTGTAAGCATATAAGCCTGCTTCTGCTAAACGTTTTGCCTGATTCTCGGTAATCATACCCAACGTACAACAAACCTCCATATCAAGCTTATTTATGGTGCGTACCATTTCTAAAACTTGATCAAACTCAGGACCATCTTTTACATTTCGCCATGCAGCTCCCATACATACACGAGAACTACCTGATGCCTTTGCTCTAAGCGCTTGAGCTTTAACCTGAGAAACAGCCATAAGATCATTACCTTCAATGTCGGTGTGGTAACGAGCAGCTTGCGGACAATACCCGCAATCTTCTGGGCAACCACCAGTTTTTATAGACAGTAAAGTAGAAACTTGAACCGTATTTGGGTCATGGTTTTTTCTATGCACGGTTGCAGCTTCATAAAGTAGCTCCATTAAAGGCATATTGTATATTTCTAAAATTTCTTCTTTTGACCAATTGTGTCTTGCTTCGCTCATATAATCTTAGGTTGTTACCAGGGTTCAAAAATAACGGAATTTAAATTGAAAAAATAATTGGTAGGTTTTAAAAAAATTACGACACCTTTACATCTGTTCTCTTTTATCTTAGTTTATTCGCTTTTACTTACTAAAATACTCACAGCATTACCACCAAAACCAACTGCGTTTACCAGTACTTTTTTAATATTTCTACTATTAGGTTTTGCCACAATAAAAGGCACCGAGATCATCTTATTATGTTGTAACATTAAAACTGCCAACTCTAGATTTAGCATCCCCGAGGTTGCGAAGGTGTGACCAATTTTCCATTTGTTAGAAGTTAATTGAGGTATGTAATCCCCAAAAACTTCTTGAATTGCATTGTATTCTGATGAATCTCCTTTTATTGTACCCGGCGCATGCATTACAATGGCATCTATCTCAGCAACATCTAAATCGCCCAAAGCCATTTTCATAGATTTCTGAAAACATACCGCGTTTGCTGAAATAGACGTATTATGTTTCAATATTTCAGTTGCATAGCCAACTCCATCTATTATTGCCAAAGCATTTTTTACCACTCCTATTTCTAGACACGCTACCGAAGCAGCTTCGCCTAATATCATGGTATTGTATTCTTTTTTTAAGTTCAACGCTTGGCAAGGGTAACTTCGGCTTCGCTCAGTTACCGAATCTTCATACGATTGGGGTGCTTTTGCGTAAATTTTTAATGCCTTCATTTGGGCAATGGTGAAATTGGTCAGCGGCGCTTCACTGGCACCTACCAAAAACTTATTTGCCATTCCGCTATTTAGCCACGCCACTCCGTTCAATACCGAATGCAAACCCGTTGAACAGGTGATGGAATGTGATATTTCTGGTCCGGTCGCACCCAAATCATGAGACACCCATGAAGAAATATTACCCAATGTAGTTGTTGGTGAGCTTAAGGTTGACGAAATACCAGTTTCTAAATACTCTTTATGATATTGCTCAAATAGTTTTGTTGCCCCACGAGACGACCCCAAATTAATTCCGAATTCAGCTGTGTTTTCCCAACCCGATTGCTTCACTGCATTTCTTGAAGCTACCATTGCGAAAAGTACACTATCATCTAATTTTTTGTATTTACTATCAGATGCTCTAAGTTCATCTACTTTTAATCGTGCAGATGATGATAATGGTGCTACCCAAGATGTACCTTCATTCGCTTCAACCAATAAAAAGTAATGTTCGTTGTTCTGATATGCCTGCCAAGTTTCTTCTAATGTGCTACCCAAAGGTGACATCGAAGCTATGGCTGTTATGGATATTTTTTCTTTCAAATTATAATCTAAAATGTATCTAAAGCCTCAGTGATGGCGTCGTAAATTTTCTGGAGTTGTGCATCTGTAATTACATAGGGCGGCAATGTATATACGGTATTACCTAATGGTCGTAACAACACCCCTCTTTCTAAAAAGAAGTTATAAAGTTGATCACGCAAATTACCATAACGTTCCATTTTTATTTCAAAGTCTACAGCAAGAATAGCACCCATTACCCTAACGTCTTTTACCCTCTCATGATTCTGAATTTTGCTAGCATATGCGTTATGAGCATTTTCAATATAGTTTCTTCTTTCTATAATTTCTGAAGAATTCAAAAGTTCAAGTCCTGCCAAAGCAGCTGCACAACCTACAGGATGTGCACTAAATGTATGTGCATGAAAGAAACCTTTATGTACCTCATCACTAAGAAAACGATCATAAATTTTTTGCGTACAACTGGTAATACTCAACGGAAACATACCTGCCGTTAACGCCTTACTTAGACAGATGATATCTGGCTTATTCCATAAATTATCTGATGCAAAATTCTTACCTGTTTTACCAAAACCGGTCATTATTTCATCTGCTATACACAGAACTTCATGCTCTTGACAAAGCCCGATCAAAGCATCTAACCCTTCGGCTGAATGAAATTTCATACCTGCTGCACCTTGCACTAATGGTTCAAAAACAAATGACGCACATTTGTTCTCCGCTAAAATTTGAGAAAGTTTGCTTTTAACTTCTTCTATATTATCTTCTTGGGGAGTAGGTATTCGCACTACTTTTAATAGAAAATCTTCAAACGGACCGTTGTAAGATGATAAACCAGATGCACTCATTGCCCCAAATGTATCGCCATGAAAACCATCTTCAAAAGCAATTAGGGTATCTCTTCTTTCTCCGTTATTATGAAAATATTGAAGTGCCATTTTTATCGCTGCCTCTATTGCTGTAGAACCATTATCGTTGAAGAATAATTTTGCCTGATTATCGGGCAAAATGCCCATCAATTTTTCAGACAATTCTATTGCTGGTTCGTGAGTCAGACCACTGAACATTACAAAATCTAACTTTTGCATTTGCTCGGTCATAGCATTAATAATATGGTCATTTGAATGGCCGTATATTACGGTATACCAAGATGCGATACCGTCGATATATTCGTTTCCTTCCTCATCAAACAATACTGCACCCTTTGCTTTGGTTATAGGTAATTGTGGTTTACCCAACTTATGTTGAGTTAACGGATGCCATAAATATTTTTTATCGCGAGTAGATAGATTTTCCTTTTTCATAGAATTTATAATTCTTCATTTTATCTATCTTGCAAAGATCGGGAAATAAACCGCAACAAAGAGATGCCCTTAACAAGAAACAAAAAAGCGTTTTTAAATTTTTCCGAATTGAAGAATACGGCTGTATTCTGCCTATTCTTTTTAATCACTTTTTTTATTCGTTTTCCTTTTTTCTTTAGAGACTATATTGACCGTGATGAAAGTACCTTTATTCTTTTAGGGCAATCTTGGGCCAATGGTTTTCTACCTTATACCCAGTTGTGGGATCTAAAGCCACCGCTAACTTTTGCTTTTTTCGCATCCATTATATCCATATTTGGCAAAAGTTTTATCGCTATTCGGCTCGCCGGGGTATTTTTAGTAGTCATTACTGCATTTTACACTTATAAGATTGCACTTACTATGATACCTAAAAAGGCTTCTATCTTCGTTGGGGTATTCTGCATTATTCTACTGAGCCTTTTTGGTAGTCTACAGGGTGTAATGTCTGAACATATTTGTATTGCATTATTTGTGCCCGGTATCTATTTATTACTAACTAAGAAATCTGCACTATATCTATTCTTTGCCGGGCTATTGTTAGGTGCAACGGTTATGGTAAAATTGAATATGGCTTTCCCTATTTTATTCATTGGCCTATTCTTGGTTTACGAAGCTTTATTTACAGAGAAGAAAATAACTTTCTTGTCTATTCTGTTATTTGGCACTGGTGTTATAACTGTAATTTTTGCAACTATTATACCCTATTTCGTAAGCAACCAAACTCATATTTGGTGGGAATCTGTAGTACTAGCACCACTAGAATATACAGAGGCTAGAAGGTATTCCATTTTTAAACTTGCACCCATTTTTGTAATTACGGGACTCTTCTTTTTATATGCCTATAAAAGTAAAAACCTTGATTTTAAAAATAGAACCGTTCAACTTTTAATAATTGCGATTTTAGGTGTGCTATTTTCATTTGTAAAAGGCGGAAGAATCAATGGTCATTATTTGATTCAGTTACACCCGATGTTGCTCATTTTAATTGGAGTTGTTATCTATACCTTAATAGTGCAGTACAAGCCGAAATTACCAGTTTTTGCCATGTTTATTGCGTTATTTATTCCTGCGGAAAGTTATCTGGAATATGTAAATATTATAAAGAACAAATTTGAAAAAGATACTTTTTTTAATGGGGAAGGCTTTTCTGCTCCGCAATATATTTTAGAACATAATTTAGAAACTAAAAACATCCTATTTTTTGAATATCATATAGGATACTGGAATTTAGATACCTTACCACCTACCACAGCTTCTACACACCCAAGTAATATTTGTAGAGATGAGCTGTTTCCTTTTTTTGACAACCCCAGAAAGAATTCTATCGAGGAGCTTACATATATCATGGAAGAATTACAACCAAAAACTGTTGTAATACGAAAAGGTCGGCGAATTTTAGATAAAAAAGAAATTGAGGAAAACGAATATATAGATGCCTATTTAGCCAAACATTATAGGGTGTATGCTACGGTTGAAAATGCTGAAATTTTACAGCGGCTATAACGTTCTCAAAATACCCTCAAACTTATCGGCATACTTTTTAATAACCTCTTTGGTGAATTCTTTTTCTTCATCGATTCTACCAATTGAAGAAACCCCTGTTTTACTCAAAATAATATTTTCGGTGTGAAGGTTTTCTTCCCCGCTAAATAACACAGAAACCTCATAGCCTTTGTGTAACAGCCATTTTATGGTCAACAGCGAATGATTGATACTACCTAAGTAATTTCTAGAAACCACTATAACTTTATAATCGGGCATGATGATGTCGAACATGGTATCTTCCTCATTTAAAGGAACCAATATACCGCCAGAACCTTCAATTATTAAGCTGTTATCTGTTTCTGGTTCATTGATATGGAATCTATCGATTTTGATACCCTCTATTTCTGCCGCTGCATGCGGACTCATAGCTGCCTTTAAATTATAGCTACTAGGGTGAAATTTCGATTTAGTATTAGATATTAATCTCTTTACCTTATCTGTATCAGTATTATCTAAATCGCCGGCTTGTACAGGTTTCCAATAATCTGCTTGTAATGCTTCGGTAAAAATTGCCGATGCGATTGTTTTACCTACTTCCGTCGAAATTCCTGTTACAAATATCTTTTGCATGTATACTTACTTTGAGTTAGTGATCATGCCACAATTTAGGCACTTATATTTTCTTTTTTCGAAAAATGGAAAAAGTTTATAAAATACTCCCTTGCTGTTATAATATGGTTCAGATTTTTTAGCCTTGCAATTGGGGCAAACAATAGGCTCACCATCAATATCAACAGCATAGGCTCTTATCTCATCATAAATAGCGATTGCCCGTTCTTTATCTTTAGAATATACCTGCAGTTTTACTCCGCCGATGGCATTGCTTATTAATGGGTCTGAATTTAAGGTATTTTCATCTCTAAGAAAAACTGGTATCCCTTCAGATTCCAATTTACCTTTTACAATCTGTACATCGGCAACATATTCAAAAGAGGCAAGCTGATAAAATTTATCTTCCATATTTATATAAAACTAGACAACAATTTTACCAATAACCCAATTTCTTCTTTAGAATTAAAACTATGCAAGCAAATTCTAAGTCTTTCTTGCCCTTCTGGTACCGTTGGCGATAAAATAGCTTTACTATTAAAACCTTTATCCATTAATTTTTTTGATACTTGCTTTGCTTTCTTTGAGCCAGGTATTATACAACCCTGTATTGCCGTTGAACTTGGTATAAAATGATGGTCTATTTTAAAGGCTACCAGCTGCTTTTTAAAGAAATCGATATGATCTTTTAATATCTCTTTCGGTTCTTTACCCAATTCGCCCATATATTCATGTGCGGTAATAATTGTCGCCAAGGTATGAGGCGTTAATGCTGTGGTATATATTAATGGTTTGGCAAAATTTACCAAATAATCTTTTAACTGTTCAGAGCCAAGTATAGCTGCACCATGGCAACCAAAGGCTTTGCCAAATGTTACCGTTCTCGCGAAAACTTCTTTTTCAAGTCCTAATTCTGGGACCAATCCTTCTCCGTTCTTTCCTAAAACCCCAACCGCATGAGCTTCATCTACTATTAAACGATACTTATTAGCTGTTGTAAATTCTGCAAATGCTTTTAAGTCTGGCGTATCTCCATCCATAGAAAAAACACTTTCAGTTACTACATATACGGCATAATCTTCATGCTCGTTTCTAGCAGTATTTAATTTTACCTTTTCTTGTAGGCTTGCCAAATCGTTATGCGAAAAACTATATGCTTTTGCATTGCTCATACGTATACCCTCGCGTATGCTTGCATGTACGAACTCATCGTAAAAAATTAAATCGCCACGTTGGGGTACGGCACTGAACAACCCCATATTGGCATCGTAACCAGAATTAAACACTAATGCTGCTTCTGCTTTGTAGAACCCAGTCAATAGCGGTTCTAATCGCTTATATAATTTATGGTTGCCCGACAGTAACCGAGATCCGCCAGACCCGTTTGATGCTACATTTTCTGTTAATAATAGCTGAAATGTCTTAGAAAATAAAGTTTCATTGGTAGCAAAACCTAAATAGTCATTAGAAAGAAAATCAATTAAGCCTTCGGTAGACTCTAGCGAACGAAGAGTTTCTTCCTTTTTACGTTCTGCCAAGATATTCTGTAATTTTTTGGGTAGTTGGATCATAGCGCAAAAATAGCTTTTCTATGAAATGATTGTAATGTAATTAACGAATTCCTGTAATTTTTCTAAGCTATCTATCTGCATCGTTGAAAATATATTAAACTTATTCTAAATCTACTGATAAAATCATTTTATAAATCTGACTAATAGTTACTTACAAATTCAAAAAAACTACATATCTATGAAAAAAACTATAAAATAATAGGTAAAAGATAAAGTTATATCATATTTTTGCGTCTTTTTTTTAAAGAAATTTCCTACTTTGACGTTAAAGTATTAGATTAAGTACATGTTTTTTGATAAGGATTAAATGAACGGGAGTAATATTTTAGATACGAACAGATTAGAAACATTGATGTCTTATGACATTATGGATACACACCCAGAGGTTATCTATGATGAGATAACATCTCTTGCTGCTTCTATTTGTGATACACCAGCAAGCCTAATCTCTTTGGTAGATGATAAAAGGCAATTTTTTAAATCTCATTTTGGTTTAGATATTAATGGCACACCTTTAGAAGACTCTTTCTGTAAGCATGTTATTACAGATGATATTGATTTGCTAATAGTAGAAGACACCCATAAAGACTTAAGTTTCAGTGATAATAATTTAGTAAAAAATGATCCGAATATCGGTTTTTATGCCGGTGCATCATTAACCACAGAAAATGGTCAGCGTCTTGGCACCCTTTGTGTTTTAGACTATAAACCAAAACAACTTAATGAAGCTCAAATTAATGGCCTTCAGACACTTGCCAAACAGGTTATTCATTTACTAAATCTTCGTAAATCTAAAAAGAAAGAAGTAGAACAGCAATTAGATTTAGAAAGAAAAGGCAAGCTTTTAGACAAGGTTGTTACTGCAACAGGAATAGGAATTTGGGAACGCAATCTTATTGCTGACGTACTTACCCTAAACGAACAAGCCCTAGATATTTATGGTATAGAAAATACATCTTTATCAAATTTCAAAACCGATACATGGTTTAGTCTAATTCATGAAGATGATTTAGAAGAGGTGAAAATTAAAATGTCTGAATGTTTAAGCTACCCATCTAACGGGTGTAGTGTTCAATATAGAATGCTTCAAAAAGATGGCACTTATAAATGGATTCAAGACAAGGGTAAAGTACTTCAGTGGAGTGATGATAAGAAACCACAATTAATGTACGGTACCGTACAAGATATTACTGAAAAAAAGAATTTTACCAATGAGCTTCAAAGGGTTAAAAATAACCAAGAAGCCATGATCAATAGTACTAAAGACTTAATGTGGTCTATTGACTTAGAATTTAAATTAATTACTGCCAATACCGCATTTCATGAATTAGTTGAAAAAATTCAAGGTACGCCTTTCAATGAAGGCGACTTAGTTTTTTCGAAAAATGTAGCCAAGCAGATTACAAAAAAGTGGAAAGCATATTATAACAGAGCCCTTACCAGCGGTGCCTTTTCTGTGAAACAAAAAATTCAAGATCCTGAAAAATTTTGGACGACCTATGGCCTTACTTCATTTGATCTTCTTTATAATAAGGAAGGTGAAAAAATAGGAATTACCTGTTTCTCTAAAGATATTACTTCAGAAGTATTATCTCAACAAGTACTTATAAATGCTAAAGAAGAACTACAAAAAATAATGGACACTTCTCTAGACATAATTTGTACTATGGATGAAGAAGGCTATTTTTTAAGCGTAAATAGAGCGTGTAAACAAATTTGGGGTTATGATCCCAAATTTATTATTGGTACCCAATATCTTGATTTGGTTTATGATGAAGATATTAAATTGACCGAAGATTCTGCCGAATCGGTTTTATCTGGCAAAAAAGTCGTCAATTTTGAAAATAGATATAAACATAAAAACGGAGCGATAGTACCTATGCTTTGGTCTTCTACGTGGGAAAAAAAAGATCGCATTTACTATTGTATTGCTAAAGATAATACTGAAAAGAAAAAATCTGAGCTCCAATTAGAAAACAGTGAACGCCGTTTTAAAACACTGGTTCAAGAAAGTAGCGATATCATTTCTATTCTTGATCTTGAGGCGAATTTTACCTATGTAAGCCCTAGTTCTAAAAAAGTACTTGGTGGTGATCCTGAATATTATATGGGCACCAATGCCTTTGAATATATTCACCCCGATGATCTACAAAGAGTTCAAGACAAATTTTATTCTATAAAAAACCATGCGTCTATATCAATTGAACCGTTTAGGTTTAAAGATATTAATGGTGAATGGAAATGGTTCGAGAATATAATAACCAACCAAATAAATGAACCATCTATTAACGGACTCGTAGTTACGACGAGAGATATTACTGAAAAGAGAAAAGCTGAAGAAAAATTAGAATATAGCGAACGTCGTTATAAAACATTGGTTCAAGAAGGCAGTGATATGATCTGCATAGTTGATGAACAGGCAATTTTCTCTTATGCAAGTCCGACTTCAACTAAAGTTTTAAATATTACACCCGAAGAATTTGTAGGTACAAGTGCCTTCAAACATGTTCACCCAGAAGATTTTGACAATGTCTATAATGAATTTATTAAAGTTTTAGATACCCCACAAATCGCCATAAAACCATTTAGGTTTAAGCATGGTGATGGTCATTGGGTTTGGTTAGAAACTATCGTAACTAATAAATTAAATGAACCTACAATTAATGGTATTGTTGTAAATTCGAAAGATGTCACCATTAAAGTTCAGCACTTAAAAGCGATAGAAGAACAGAATGCCCAGCTTAAAAAAATTGCCTGGACACAATCTCATATAGTTAGAGCCCCGGTTGCAAGATTAATGGGCTTGGTAGATTTATTGAGAGATGATAAAGAAAAATTGAGTTATGAAGAAAAAGAGCGTATTCTCAATTATATAATTACTTCAGCAGATGAAATTGACTATGTCATAAAAGATATCGTTGACAATACTATAAATGCAATTGATTTAGATTAAATGAATTATCAAATACTACTCATTGAAGATGACCCTATATTCACTTTTTTGTTAGAAAAAGGTATTGAACATGCCAAATTAAAGGGTAAATTACATAATTTTTGTAACGGAAAACCTGCCATAGATTATCTAGTAAAAGAGTATTCAGATACAAGTAATTATATCATCTTTTTAGATCTAAACATGCCCGTAATGAACGGGTGGGAGTTTATGAATCAATTAGAAACATTTGCAAAAACCGATAATTGTATGGTTTTTGTTTTGACCTCTTCTGCATATCGCAATGATATAGAGCGCTTAAAGAAAAAACCGTTGGTTGCAGATTTCGTTACCAAACCAATTACCGAATATATATTGAATGGTATTAAAGAAACTATTGAAGATAGATTCGAAAAAAATCAGCCCATCTAATTTACCTTCTATTTTCTAAAACGAAACTGCTTACCACATGAATTAGCTTCTGTATCTTAGCTAAAAATCATCGTATGCGCTACCTTATTTTAGTATTACTCTTTTGTTTTAAATCGATACAACTAGTTGCACAAACCAACACCTATTCAATCTCTTTCGAATATGCCGTTCATCATGAGGCTACAATTTCAGCTACGTTTAAGCAAATAGCTCAAGATACTTTAGCATTAAGAATGAGCAGAACTTCGCCCGGCAGATATGCCCTTCACGAATTTGCTAAAAACGTTTATAATTTTAAGGCTACTGACAGTAAAGGAAATGCCCTAACTATTTCAAGAACAAACCCATATGAATGGAAAGTTTCTGGTCATGATGGTACCGTAGAAATATCATATGCACTTTTTGCAAATAGAGGCGATGGCACCTATTCTCAAATAGATGAATCACATGCTCATTTAAATATTCCGGCTACATTTATGTATGCGCCTTCTCTTAGTGAAAGAAAAATTGAAGTTGATTTTAAAACAAGAGATGATCTTAATTGGAAGATAGCTACGCAATTACCTCATGTAAAAAACAATACCTATAGCGCACCTAATCTATATTATTTTATGGATAGTCCAACGGAGTTAAGTAACCATATGGTACGAGAATTTAGTGTAGACGGGCAAACGATAAAATTAGCGTTGCACGACCCTGGTACCGAAGAAGAAGCAGACGCATATTTTGAAAAAGTAAAAAAAGTGGTTCTTGCCGAAAAAGAAGTATTTGGTGAATTACCTTCTTTCGATTACGGTTCTTATACTTTTTTAGCCTGTTACATACCAAATGCCTCCGGTGATGGTATGGAGCATAGAAACTCTACTATTTTAACCAGTACACGGACATTAGCCAACGGAGGAATGGATGGTAATATCGGTACAGTTTCGCATGAGTTTTTTCATAGTTGGAACGTTGAACGTATACGACCAAAATCTTTAGAACCCTTTAATTTTGAGAAAGCTAATATGAGTGGCGAACTTTGGTTTGCAGAAGGTTTTACCAGCTACTATACAAATTTGATACTTTGCCGATCAGGATTAATTACGCCTGAAAATTATGTGGAAGGATTAACCGGGACTTTCAACTATGTATGGAATTCACCTGCAAGACAATTTTTTAACCCCATAGAAATGAGTTACCAAGCTCCTTTCGTAGATGCATCAACCTCTGTAGATCCTGTAAACAGGGAGAATACATTTATCTCCTATTATTCTTACGGTAGCGTTCTTGGTTTGGCTCTTGACCTTTCTTTAAGAGAGAAAGACTTGAATTTAGATGACTTCATGAAACTGGTTTGGAATACCTACGGAAAAACTGAAAACCCGTATACCATAGAAAACTTGAACCAAGCTTTGAATATGTACGCAGGCGAAGATTTCGGAAATTATTTCTTTAGCAATTTTATTTACAAAAGCGAAATGCCGCTATATAACGAACTATTTAAAACCGTAGGTGTTAGTTTGTCTCAAGACACTGAAACTGCCTATTTCGGAGCCGCTGTATCTATAACAGACGATTTAAATGGTAAAATTCAAAGCAATACCAAAATCGGGAGTCCCGCTTACCTTGCTGGTCTAGATAACGACGATACCATTACCACAATTAATGGCGATAAATTCCCGGACGGAATTCAATTCGATACGTTTATCAAAGATGGGTTTAAGCCAAATGATGTCCTTTCGATAACATTTTTAAGAGATGGTTTAGAAAGAAAAACGGAAGTCACCTTATCATCTAACCCTAACTATGCAATTAGTTTGGTTGAGAAAAATGAAAAGGCTCCTTCAAAAAAAGTATTAAAAGCTCGCAAAGCTTGGTTAAAAGTTGACTAAAATGAATTTGATATATACCACCGCAACAACAAATGATGAATTAATACAAATTCTCTCTTTACAAGAAATGAATTTAAAATCTTCTGTTTCTGATTTAGAAATGGAACAAGAAGGTTTTCTTACTGTTCATCATTCGTTAGATGTTCTTACCAGAATGAATAACGCCTGCCCGCATATTATTGCGAAAGATGAAGATAAAGTCGTTGGTTACGCACTATCAATGACTGATGATTTTAAAGATGAAATTTCAGTTCTAAGACCAATGTTTACCGAACTAGAAAACGTCAACATTCAAAATTTTATTACCATGGGGCAAATCTGTGTCGCCAAGACCCATAGAAAAATGGGTATTTTTCGCGGACTTTATAACTCTATGAAAATTGCCTCTTACCCTAAATATGACGCTATTATCACCGAAGTTGACGCCACCAACTCCCGTTCTTTAGGGGCACATTACGCCGTAGGATTTGAGAAAATATGCACTTATAGTTCTTTAGGGCAAGATTGGGAATTGATTTCTTTGAAGACTAGTTGAATATAATTATTCTTCATTTTATTATTGTTTTTCGATAATTTTTATATATTTGTTATCGTTAAACAATAATAAAATGTATATCAACAATTCAAAAAAATTTAAATTAATTATAGATGTTTTATTTGTTTTCCTCTGTGTTGGATTTTCTGGTCTATTTCTAAATTTGCCCACTGGATTAAGATCCATTGGTCAAGACAATAAAGATGTTTTTGATTGGAGCTTCTTCAGCTGGTCACTTTTTATTCTATCCCTTTTGTCTTACTTAATATTAATAATAGCAATCAAAAACCTGAAAGATGCTGCAAAAATTATGGTGTCAAAAAACCATTTTGATATTTATCTCCCGCAGAAATTAAGCACAACCGGCAACTTTCTAATCAGTAGCTCTATCGCGAGTTATTTAGTTTTTATATTAATATTCATCGAAGAGTTTATTCTCGGTAACAGACTCAACGTTTATTTTGACAACAATATTTTTTCACAAATAATGATAACCATTATGGGTTTATTTTTCATCATTCAGAGTAATGTACTCAAATTAGCCTCAAATTTTAATAACGAAAATGACTTAACCATATAAATATTTACAATGAAGATATTCGGTCCAAAATCACTTTCAACTATATTCTATTACATTTTTAAAAGTATTTCAATTATACTCTTTGCTTTTCTAACCTATATGGAATTTGCTTTTTTTACCAATAGATTCACTGTAAACGATGGTAGATTCAATATGAAAATCCCTTTGACAGGAAACTCTATTGATGGTAATTATCAATCTAGCGATATAATAACTATATCTCTAATTCTAATATTTGGAATTCTACTTTTCTATTTGCTTTCTAATATCTTTAAAGCATTAAAAGAGACTATAATATTTAATAAAGGTATTGTCAAAAATTTAAAACTTTTAACCATTCTAAATTTAATTGTTGGTCCTGTTTTATACTTTCTTATCCATTACCCAATAATGCACAAGACTGAATTTAGAAATATACACAATCTTATTCTGCTGATTATATTTGGAATGATTTCCTTGTTTTTAACCTACGTATTTCAAAAGGGCTATACCGTACAATCTGAAAACGATCTAACCATATAACTATGAGTATAGTCGTAAACTTAGACAACGTATTATCTGAAAGGAACCTAAAAAGCAAAGAACTTGCTGAAATGATTGGTATTACTGAAGCTAACCTTTCTATTCTAAAATCAGGCAAAGCTAAAGCAATACGTTTTTCTACACTAGAAGCCATTTGTAAAGCTTTAGATTGTCAGCCTGCAGATATTTTAGCATATGAGAAGGAATAAAAAAGGCTACACTTTTCAGTGTAGCCTTTTAAATTTATTACTTAAAGTACTAACTAATCTGCAAGTACAATAACTCTATTATTCTTAAGCTCAATAGTACCGCTAGAAATTTGTAATACTGTACTACCGCTAGCATCTTTAGTAAACTTAGAGGCATATTCTTCATCTAAAGAAATATTACCTGTAATTTTAACCTTACCTTCTTGTAACAATGATACAATTGGGGCGTGGTCTTTTAACATTTGAAACTCACCATTTATACCTGGTACCGTAACCGATGTTACTTCGCCTGCAAATAATGTTGCTTCTGGTGATACAATTTCTAAATACATATCTCTTTTAGTTATGAGTTATGAGTCATGAGTTTTGAGTTTCAATTCTGAACTCTACACCCTGAACTCTGAACTTAATTACGCTTCAGTCAACATTTTTTCACCAGCTTCAATAGCTTCTTCGATAGTACCTTTAAGGTTAAAAGCAGATTCTGGTAAGTGATCTAATTCACCATCCATTATCATATTAAATCCTTTTATAGTCTCTTTAATATCAACTAATACACCTTTAAGACCTGTAAACTGTTCAGCTACGTGGAAAGGTTGAGATAAGAAACGTTGTACACGTCTTGCTCTACCAACAGCAGATTTATCTTCTTCAGATAATTCTTCCATACCTAAAATGGCAATAATATCTTGAAGTTCTTTATAACGTTGTAAAAGCTCTTTTACTCTTTGTGCACAATCATAATGCTCTTTACCTAAAATAGCAGCTGTTAAAATTCTTGAAGTTGAATCAAGAGGATCAACCGCTGGGTAAATACCTAGCTCAGCAATTTTACGAGATAATACCGTTGTTGCATCTAAGTGAGCAAACGTTGTTGCCGGTGCAGGATCCGTTAAATCATCTGCAGGTACGTAAACCGCCTGTACAGAAGTAATAGAACCTCTTTTTGTTGATGTAATACGCTCTTGCATAGCACCCATCTCTGTTGCCAAAGTTGGTTGGTACCCTACAGCAGATGGCATACGACCTAATAATGCCGATACCTCTGAACCTGCTTGTGTAAAACGGAAAATATTATCTACGAAGAAAAGTACATCTTTACCTTGACCTTCACCTGCTCCATCACGGAAATACTCCGCTATCGTCAAACCTGAAAGTGCAACTCTAGCACGTGCTCCTGGTGGTTCGTTCATTTGACCAAAAACGAATGTCGCTTTTGAACCTTTCATTACCTCTTTATCCACTTTTGACAAATCCCATCCGCCTTCTTCCATAGAATGCATGAAATCATCACCGTATTTTATAATACCTGATTCTAACATCTCACGAAGTAAATCATTTCCTTCACGAGTTCTTTCACCTACCCCAGCAAATACAGAAAGACCACCATGACCTTTTGCAATGTTGTTGATCAATTCTTGTATCAATACCGTTTTACCTACACCAGCACCACCAAACAATCCAATTTTACCACCTTTTGCATAAGGCTCGATCAAATCGATTACTTTAATACCAGTAAATAAAACTTCAGTAGAAGTTGAAAGATCTTCGAATTTTGGCGCTTCTCTGTGTATTGGAAGACCCGCTTTACCTGCTTTAGGCAAATTACCTAAACCATCAATAGCATCACCAATAACATTAAATAAACGACCATATACGTCATCACCTACCGGCATTTGAATCGCACTACCTGTAGCAACTACATCTACTCCTCTGCTTAAACCATCGGTAGAATCCATTGAAATAGTTCTTACCGTGTTTTCACCGACATGAGATTGTACTTCTAATACTAAAATCGAGTTATCCTTTTTTACAATTTCTAAGGAATCATAGATTCTAGGAAGATCAGCACCTGACTGAAATTCTACATCAACCACGGGCCCAATGATTTGCGAAACTTTACCTGTAACTTTTGACATTACTTATTTGTTTATGTATTACGTTTAATATATCCTGAAAAATGCTCTCATTTTCAGGCTGCAAAGATATAGTTTTCAATTTTAAAGAAAAATTGTTTTTTCCCTTTTTTATAAAAGTAAAAAGGTGCCTGTAAAGCACCTTTTAAATCTTACTATTTTATTTACTTTTATTGTAATGCTGGAGAGTAATTTGTTGGATAATCCCCTACATTTAATAAATTACCCGATGCTTCAAAATTTGAGCCATAAGTAACATCAATTGCTTTCATAAATTCATTTGCCAATAATGCATACCCTCTAGCCGTTGGGTGAATACCATCTAAAGAAAAGGCACTACCGGTAACCAAACTAGCTGTTAATGTAAATTGTCCGCTGGTAATACCCCCATTTGCCAATTGATTTAATAATGTATTTGCATCTACCAAAGCTAAACCTGCTTGGCTAGCAGTTGCTGCAATAATTTGATTGAATGCCGCTGTAGCGACCGCAATTTCTTCTTGCTCGCTTGGTATAAGTACCCATTTATCTGCTAAAGGAAGTGATATACCCTCAACTGAAAACTGACCTGCCAATGCTTGTGGTAATCCGGCAGCCATTAAAGCACCAACAGATTCTAAATTTATAGTACCTATTACTGCAGCACTTGGCAATACAAATAAATCTGCAGCCGTAGCTTCTCTTGTTTGACCGTAAGTACTCCCTAATAAACCAGCAACTAACGGTGCTGCTTGTGCCGGTAAGCCAAACGACTCTACAAATGCAGGGAACGTTGGACTAGCACTTAATACGCCAGCAATTTGAGCTGATAAGTCTGTTAATGTTTCATCTCTGATAACTACTTCACTTGCCGCGGTTGTTGAGAATTCAATAGAACGCTCTGGTACCCCTAAAAAGGCATAAACCTGATTTAATTGACCGAAGATTCCGTTCAATGTAGCTATTTGTGGTCCAAAATCTGGATTTGTTGGGTCTAAAGGATTATGAGGTACTGTTGTAAAATGTGGTACATCTGTAACATTCGGAATATTTGCAACAACTCCCTGTGCACCCCCTGCAGTTAAGGTAGCAATTAAAGCTCCGTAACTACCGTCAAAACCTTGACCTGGCGCTCCTGAAACAGGAGTTATAGGGTTAGTACCGTCACCACCTGTAGTAGCATACCCTAATACATCATTATTACCGATCCAAAGAGAAAAAAAGCTCGGTGCTTGGCTTACTGCCATTTGTAACACACTAATATCTGGTGTTGAACCTGTCATTCTTACGAAATAAGGATTAGCAAGACCCAATTGCACGTTGCCTATGTTACCATAACCAGGCGCCAATAAGTGAAAACTTTTTGCACCAGGCACTCCTAAATTGTTAAAAGGACCTGTTGGATTGTTCAATGCAATATCAGTTGTAACCGTTACATCTCCTATTATCGATTCTAAAGGTACTGGACCAGCACCACCAAAAACCAATCTAGGGTTTTGAATTCGAGTACCAGCAAGTGCCAAACCACCAATGTTATCATTGGTTAATGGCTGGGTAAAACTACCACCACCAGCAAGACTGAATTTTTGAGAAAGTAAATTAGGAAGAGAAAGGTTCTGACTTGCTTGAAACAATGCACCATCGGTAAAACCTGCCGTTAAAGAATTGCCTAAAGAAACATAATTAGAAAAATCTGCTGAGCCCGCTGTTAATACAGGTAGATCTTCAGCCATTTCTACTGGATTAAGATCAACATCTTCAGGGTCATTACAAGCCGTAAAAGCTAATATCCCTAAAGAAATATATAAATATTTTAAGTTTTTCATTTCAACTTTTGATTTTAATTAGTTGTTAATTGTCCAAGATAAGTAGTACATAGAGCCTATAAAACCAGTACCTACAGCTGTATAGTACTCATCGCCTAATATGTTTGTACCCCCTGCCTTAAACGTAGATTTTATGCTTGGAACAGAATAATTTATTTGTGCGTCTATATTGTGGAATTCAGGTACTACACCCTGAGCAAATGTTGCTTCCCAAAAATAATCATCACTAAATCTATACGAAACATTAAATCCGAAATTTTCAAATAATGCCGTATTTCCGAAAGAAGCCTTGAATTTATGTTCTGGCGTGTTGAAATTTAATTGTAAATCGGGATTAGCTTCACGATCAAAATCTAATTTGGTATACGTATAACTTCCTTCTAAATCATAATTACCCAAAACCTTCATACTTAAAGCTAAAGATGCTCCATATGAATTTACATCAGCATCAGAATTAGTGTACGTACTATACGCTTGAAAATCACCATTTGCTACAGCAGCAACCGATAATCCTCCATCTCCAACTTCACCATATAGTGGCGCTATTACTACTTCTTGTGATATGAAGTCTTTATACTTGTTATAATAGGTGCTAAAATCAATAATTAGTTTATCTATTTTACCTCTATAACCAACCTCCACCGAAGCTACTTGTTCTGGTGTTATAATATCTGGATTCGCAATTTCTAAGACCGCAGGGTTTCCAGTTCGACTAAGTTCATTAACCGAACTTAAAGAATACGAGTTTTCGTATGCTGCTCTTCCAGTTTGAGTGATGCTAGCTTGTTGTCCAAAATTATCTTGACCTGCTTGGCTAATGGTAAAATCGCGAGTGTATCGATCAAGGTTATCTGGAGCAGAACCTACCAAAATAGCTCTACCAGCATCCAATCCTATAAAAAGATCTTGCGTTGTAGGGTTTCTAAATCCTGTTTGTGCCGATGCCCTAATGTTATGATTTCGATTAATAGTTAAACCTGCAGATATTCTTGGAGAAAAGAAACCGTCAAAAAATTCAGACTTATCATAACGTACAGATCCGGTCAATTTTAAATTTTTCTCACCAGACAAAGGTAAATTCTTTTGAACTTGAGTGTAGACGCCAAATTCTGAATAGTTAATCGGTCCGTCAGTATCAGTGTAGATAGTACCCGAAGAATTTAAACTATATTCCCTAAAAGAACCACCAACTTGTATATCTGCAAAATCAATTAAATGGCTGAAATTATAATTTGCATCTGCATGGTAGTATTTTGATGCATCTTGAAACTTTGAACCTGTGCTAAGGTCAGGATCACTTACACTTCTATCAAAAGCCGCTTGAAATTCTGGTGTACCTGGCAGAAATCTACCTGTTTCAGCAGTTGCACGACCAGCTGCATGTGCTGCTTCATCAGTTGCACCAGCTAAAGTAGCTTGTAAATAAGCCCCTGTATATTCACCGAACCACTGTTGATCACTTTTCCAAGCTCTATTGATATTAATTCCGGTAAAAACCATATCGTAAGAATCTCCAGATTTATCGCCTACTAAATAACCACGAACGAAAAAATTATCGTTTTTTATTTCTAGTTTATGTTGTTCTTGAAAGAAACCATTAATATTATACCTGTTAGTACCTTGATAAATAGTATTACCAGTACCTACTTTACCTACATAAGAAAGCTCTAAGCTATTATCTTCAATTGGTCTATAATACAATCCCCAATCTGCTTTAATACTTTTTGCGCTATAATTTGTAAGATCACTTTCGTTGTAACCAGTTCTACTTACTTGCACTGAAGGAATTAATGCATTTGCACCTGCTGGAATACGCCCAAGACTTTCTAAAGTAAGCGCAACATCTTTTATATCGGTAGCTACTTCATCACCATATACATTTACCCCATTATAATTTAAATCGTTTGCGCGGGTTAAACCTGTTGCAATAAAGTTATTTTCATCTTTTCCTTCAATATTGTTCGCTGCCCAGTCTGTACCTTCTAAATAACCGAAATTGACCTTAGCCGCAAACTTATCACTAAATTTATGGGCTGCTCTTATACTAACATCTGTATATGCATTATCACCAGCGGCCTCTTGTGAAGTTATTCCTCTTTTAATAGCTACACTTAACCCTTCGTAATCGAACGGACTTTTACTTCGCATAAATAATATACCATTAAAAGCATTTGCACCGTATAATGCAGAAGAAGCGCCAGGCAGTAATTCTACACTTAACACATCTGTTTCTGTTAACCCAACTAAGTTACCTATCGGGAAATTTAACGCAGGTGCAGAATTATCCATACCGTCTACCAACTGCATAAAACGAGTATTTGCAAAAGAAGCAAAACCTCTAGTATTTACAGATTTGAAAGTTAAACTGTTCGTGTTTACATCAACACCCTTTAAATTCTCTATTCCACCATAGAAATCGGCGGCAGCAGTGTTTTTTATTTCAGAAACACCCATTCTCTCTACCGTAACCGGCGATTCGAAAATACGCTCTGGAGTTCTAGATGCTGAAATAACAACCTCATCTAAAAAGGTTTGTGATTCGTTTAAAATGATTGTAATTGTTTGACTTGCACTAGTAATATTTTCTTTAACACTAGTATACCCGATGCTAGACACCTCTATTTTAAAAGGTGGTACTTCGGATGTTGCCAAATTGAAATTACCATCAAAATCTGTTACTGTACCAATGGTTGTGCCAACAATAACAATATTGGCCCCGGGGATAGGCTCGTTGTTTTGGTCAACAACATTACCATTGATATTGGTCTGGGAATACCCAAAAGTACCAATAACCATCAATGCTAAAAGTAGTATTGTTCTCATTCTTAATTAAAGTTTAAAATTAGTTGAGGGTTAAGATACAGATTATTTCATACGGAGAATAGTAATTTGAAAAAAATTATGCATGCATAGTAAAATTTCCACAATCAAATGGGTAGAATTTTATGATATACGCAATTAACTTAATAATAACAGCCTCCAAAAAATCGCGCCAAAATTGATTTATCTACATAGAAAAGAACAACATACAAATAAAAAAGGGGCGTGAAATGAATCACGCCCCTTTATAATATATTAGATTACCTATTTTATTCTACTGTAACCGATTTTGCTAAATTTCTAGGTTGATCAACATTACAACCTCTCATTACTGCAATATGATAAGACAGTAATTGTAAAGGAATTGTGGTTAATAACGGAGTTAAGCTTTCTAAAGTTTCAGGCACTTCAATTACATGATCTGCCAAATCTCTTACTTGCTCATCCCCTTCGGTAACGATTGCTATAATTTTACCTTTTCTAGATTTAATTTCTTGAATGTTACTTACTACCTTTTCATAATGCCCCTTTTTTGTTGCAATTACGAATACTGGCATATGCTCATCAATCAATGCTATAGGACCATGCTTCATTTCTGCAGCTGGGTAACCTTCAGCATGAATATAACTAATCTCTTTCAATTTTAGAGCTCCTTCTAATGCTACCGGAAAATTATAACCTCTACCTAAATATAGACAGTTCGTTGAATCTTTATAAACATCGGCAATTATTTCTATAAGTGCGTTCGACTGTAAAGCTTTTTCAACTTTATTCGGAATATTCTCTAATTCAGTTAAATACTCGTGGTATCTAGATTCAGAGAAAACACCTTTCGCCTTCGCTAGTTTTAAAGCAATTAGCGTAAGTACTGTAATTTGTGTAGTAAATGCTTTTGTAGAAGCAACACCAATTTCAGGGCCAGCATGGGTATAAGCACCTGCATCAGTTTCTCTAGCTATAGAAGAACCTACCACGTTACATACACCAAAAACAAAAGCACCTCTTTCTTTAGCAAGCTTTATAGCAGCTAAAGTATCTGCCGTTTCACCAGATTGTGAAATTGCAATTAAAATATCTTTATCTGTTATTACAGGGTTTCTATATCTAAATTCAGAAGCGTACTCTACTTCTACCGGAATTCTTGCTAAATCTTCAAATATATACTCAGCAACCAAACCAGCGTGCCATGAGGTACCACAAGCAACAATAATAATTCTGTTGGCATTTAAGAATTTTTCCATATTAAGGTCAATTCCCGCCATTCTTATCAAACCTTGATCCGCCAACAAACGACCTCTGTAAGTATCCTTTATAGCTCTAGGCTGTTCATAAATCTCTTTCAACATAAAGTGATCGTAACCACCTTTTTCAATTTCCTCAAGATTCATCTGAAGCTCCAAAATTCTTGGATATGCTACTGCATCATCCTTAATTTTTCTAAGCTTAATTTCTTTTCCCAATCTGATAATTGCCATCTCTTCATCTTCAAGATAAATGGCATTATTAGTAAACTCAATAAACGGTGATGCATCCGAAGCGATAAAAAATTCATCTTCACCAATACCAATCGCTAAAGGACTACCCAATTTGGCAACAACAATTTCATCTGGCTTTTCTTTATCAAATACTGCAATGGCATAAGCACCTACTACTTGATTTAGTGCTATTTGTACTGCTTTACCCAACTTAACACCTTCAGTTTTCTTAACCTCTTCAATTAGATTAATTAAAACTTCAGTATCCGTGTCCGATTGAAATGTATAACCACGTTTAGTTAACTCTTTCTTGATTGATTCATAATTCTCGATGATACCATTATGAATGATTACCAGACTACCAGAATTTGAATAATGAGGGTGTGAGTTAACATCGTTTGGAACACCGTGGGTCGCCCAACGTGTATGCCCAATACCAATGCTACCTGCTTGAGAAATATTCTTTACTTTATTCTTTAAGTCTTCAACTTTACCTTTTGTTTTACAAAGATTGATTTGATTACCGTCATACAACGCAATACCTGCACTGTCATATCCTCGGTATTCTAATCTCTGAAGTCCTTTTATTATTATTGGGTATGCCTCCCTATGTCCTATGTAACCTACAATTCCGCACATAATACTATCAATTTGAAAATTTTAATTAAATATTAAAGTCATAAAATCTCATGACTATAAAATATATATCATTTAGAGTATACAACGCTAATACTTAAGAAGTGGTATGTAAACATTGAATTTAATGATAAAATTGTACTACTATAGTTATTAATCTGCTTTAGTATACGATATCTCAAGCTTTAGCCTTTTGTCAAAATTAGGGTCTGTAGCCTGAATATTACCGCCATATAGTATAGTACCTAAAGGGGTTACTGTCGATGTCGTTGCTAATCTCTCTTCACCACCAACAACCTTTGCATCAGCAATGCTCCAGTTTTGTATATTAGTAGTTAAAGTTAATGCCAATTTAGCATTTGTAGAATCTCTTACCACCATATCATTAATGTGATCGGTTATTTTCAATGAATACTTAACACCTTTACCACTAGATTTTTCAATTACACCATCGTAGTTTGGATAAAACCCAAACAAATTTGAGACTCCTGACACTGCAGTAGCAGGATCTGTAGCAGGATCTATCAAAGGAAATTTATTCTCTGCATTGTACAAATAAAGTCTTGGCGGCTCTAAAGCACTACCTGCGGCGTCTAAATGATCCCTATCTATGTAAAAAACAAGATTAGCTTCATTTATAACCCAATTCTCACTTTTTATCTGCTCTAAAATACTTTCACCACCATCTTCTTCGAATAAATTGATTTCGGCATAGGTACCTGCCCCACCTTTTAAATAAAGTCTTGAGGCATTTTCACCGTTATCAAGTGCCTGTAATATTTGAGGACCGTAATTTTCAGTGACTAAAGTATTTACAGCATTACCTGAAACTGCACCCGTTGTACTACCTGTCAAGAAAGAAAATGTAAAGTCTTTTTCTAAAATGTTATTCGGGTTATCGTCACTTGTATCATCTGTTGTACCATTGGTGTCATAGTTTGTGTAACTATAGGTCATTGTTACGTTAGATCTCTTTAAATCGAACATAAACATAACATCGTTGCCAGATTGGCTTACAATAGAAAAATGAAGCCCACGTATAAATTCAGTGAAATTCGACTGACTTATTAACTGAGAATCTCCTTCTTTATCTAAGATATTAGTTTGAAAAAATTCATTATTCAATGCTACTCTAATACCTGGTTGAATTTTAGAAAATGTTAACGACTCATCTACATCTTCGGTATCTTCATCATCTTCGTTTTGTATCAAAATCTCTTCATCATTAATTTCTACAATACCATCGAACAATTCATCCGAAACAAAATCTGGCGAAAAAACTTGATTAGAATAATATTCTTGTGCCTCTTGAAAACTTGCATTAGGATCTAAGTCACGTAAGAAAAAGGAAGAACGTTCTACTTTCAAATTAAAAGAAGGTAATGGAGATTTGACTACATCATCATAATTTGTTCCATTAATATAAATACTATCTAACTCCACCTTTTTAGCAAAATTATTCGTAAAAATAGGAGCATTGTCACCATCATTTAATCCATCTCTATCTACATCTACACTCAGTATATCTAAAGGATCTGTGTTAGATGCAGTTTCTACTGAATTATCCACTCCGTCACCATCATTATCATTATCGCTATCTGGTACTTTGTCAAATTCATCCGCTACACCATCGCCATCAGTATCCAAGGCATTTGTATTTGTCAAAAATGGGATATAAAGATAAACTTCTTTAACAGTTTCATTTTCCTGAACCGTTGAAATTGACTCATCTGTAGTACCTGCTCTATCTTCTTTCTCTTGAGAAAAACTACCAAAAGATGGATTAGTAGCACTTAAGAAAATCTGAGAAGTTACAGAAGCCTCTGTTTTACCGTAAATAGGATCGCTATAAGTACCTAATTGATAAATTGGTAATTTATTGGTCTGTACAGCTTCAATATTTTTGTTATAAGCAAAAACATCATAGACTTCTGTACCTGTAGTAAATGGCTCATTGCCGACTACACCAGAACCTATGGTGGTTAAATCTTGCTCACAAGAAACCAAAAGACCTAATATCAATAACAATCCCGAAAATTTGGGAATAGCGGACTTAACGATAAAATTCATTCAGATTATTTTAAAACTTCGGTGTTATAAAAATTAGCATATGCCTCTTCAAACTCTTGAACAGGTACATATTGCAACACTGGTTTTTCTTGGTTGGAAATGTGGTTTTCTAATTCTTCAGGAATATCTTCCGAAGCTAAAATAATAGCATCAGAATAATCAACAGCTACCTTTAACAAATTATTATAGGTAGGATCACCTAAAGATGCAATCGCTTCTTCTGGAATACCATCAAAAGCAATCTTCTTAACCATATCTTTATCTAAAGAACCCTCAAATGTTCTACCATATACCGATAAAACTATTTTACTATCCGCAAAAAGTGGTTCATCAGCATAATATTTTTTAAGATATAACGGCAATAAACTTGCCATCCAGCCATGAACATGAATGATATCTGGAGACCAATTTAATTTTTTCACCGTTTCCATAACTCCCTTTGCAAAGAAAATTGCACGTTGGTCATTATCTGGAAAAAGGTTTCCTTGCTTGTCTGTAAAAGTAGCTTTACGCTTAAAGTACTCTTCGTTATCGATAAAATAAACTTGAATTCTTTCTTTTGGGATAGATGCCACCTTAATGATCAATGGCATATCCATATCATTAATGACCAAGTTCATACCCGAAAGCCTAATTACTTCATGTAATTGATGCCTTCTTTCATTAATGTTCCCATATCTAGGCATAAAAATCCTAATTTGACCACCATTGCTGTTGACCATTCTAGGCGCTTCATAAGACATTAGGGAAACTTCGTTTTCGGGTAAGTAAGGAACTAATTCAGAAGATACAAATAATATCTTTTTACCATTCATAAAGGTTATATTTTATTTTTCACTGAAACGTAACTGCAAAATTACAAAAAATATAGAGATTAGCAGTAATTATAGTAAGTTTGCTCGCTAATGCACTTTTCAATGCTGGTAATAAAGTCTAAAAACAAGCTTACAGAAGAACTTAACAAACTGGGCGAAGACCATAAACTAGGTCTAGTACCTACAATGGGAGCCCTACATCAAGGGCATGCTTCTTTAATACGGAAAGCCGTTGATGAAAATGAGAAAGTCGTTATCAGTATTTTTGTAAACCCTACACAGTTCAATAATAAAGAAGACTTAGACAAATACCCGAAGACTTTAGAGGCAGATATTCAACTTATTTCCACTATTTCAGAAGACGTTATCATATTTACACCCGACGTTGCCGAAATATACCCAGATTCAATTGAGCCTAAAATTTATGATTTTGAAGGACTTGACAAGGTCATGGAAGGTGAATTTAGAGATGATCATTTTAATGGCGTCGGTACTATAGTTGAACAACTACTTAAGGTTGTCAAACCTACTAAAGCTTATTTTGGAGAAAAAGATTTTCAACAATTACGTATCATTCAAAAACTGACCAAAATACAGCATATACCTGTCGAAATTATAGGTTGCGAAATTATTAGAGAAGATCATGGCTTAGCAATGAGTTCTAGAAATGAAAGGTTGAGCAAAGCTATGCGACAAAAGGCTGCATTTATATATGAAACCTTGAAAGCTGCCAAAATTAAATTTGGCATGGAAAATGCTCTTAACGTTAAAGAATGGGTCATAAACGAGTTTAAAAAAACGGATGATTTTCAACTAGAATATTTTGACATTACCGATGTTGAAACATTAACACCCATAAAGAATAAAATTAATAATATAAAATACCGGGCGTTTATTGCCGTTTACGTTGAAGACGTAAGGCTTATCGATAACATAGCCCTAAATTAATTTAAGATATGCAAGTAGAAGTAGTTAAATCAAAAATACATCGAGTAAAAGTTACCGGTGCTGATCTTAATTATGTTGGTAGCATTACAATTGACGAAGATTTAATGGATGCCGCTAATTTTATTCGTGGCGAAAAAGTACAGATCGTTAATAATAACAACGGCGAAAGACTAGAGACCTATATTATTCCTGGTCCAAGAAAAAGTGGAGAAATAACATTAAATGGTGCCGCTGCAAGAAAAGTATCGGTTGGCGATATTTTAATTTTAATTTCTTATACTTGGATGGATATCGAGGATGCAAAAAAATTCAATCCTTCTTTAGTTTTTCCTAACGAAGCGAATAACCTTTTAACGTAAAAGTTGACGAATACGCTAAAAAAAAATCTTAAGATTATACTCCCAATTGCATTGGGAGTTTTTTTAGTTTGGTACTCTTACAATTCAACAACTCCTGAAAATAGAAAAGAAATAATTTTTTACATTAAAGAAGCGGATCCGCTCTATGTATTTCTTTCTGTTTTACTCGGTATTTTTGGGCACATCTCTAGAGCCGTTCGTTGGAACTATCTTTTAGAACCGCTAGGCTACAAGCCTAAACTCACAAATAACATTTTAATAATTTTAACCTCGTACTTCGCAAATTTAGGTATCCCCAGAACTGGCGAAATCTTAAGAGCTACGGCATTAACTACCTATGAGAAGGTACCTTTTGAAAAAGGCTTTGGCACCATTGTCACCGAAAGGGTAATCGACGTTATCATGCTACTTTTAGTAGTCACTGTTGCATTTTTATTACAAACAGATGTGATCATGGGTATTCTCCAAGAACGTGGTTTTAATGTTGCCGGACTTATTTCGCTTGCCGTTGCAGGCATTGTTTTATTCTTTTTATTCATTTTTATAATTAAAAGGTCGAAAAGCGCCTTTGCCCTAAAAATCAAAACATTTGTAAAAGGATTGCTCGATGGTGTTTTTAGTATTTTTAAAATGAAAAATAAATGGCTTTTTATATTCCATACTTTTTTCATTTGGGGATGCTATATCGGAATGCTATGGATCATTAAATTTACAGTACCAGAAACCATATCGCTTTCATTAAGTCAACTCTTGGTAGCCTTTGTAGCAGGGGCGTTCGCCATGGCAACAACTAATGGTGGAATTGGTCTTTACCCTATCGCGGTAAGCAGTGCTTTGGCTATTTTCGGAATCAGTTCTGTATCTGGTGATGCCTTCGGATGGATAATTTGGATTGCACAGACACTAATGATAGTTGTTTTTGGTGCAATATCTTTTCTTTTATTACCGTTATTGAACAGAAGTAAATAGTAACCTTAAACTAATAATTACTTTTTATGCGTTATGTATCTTTAATATTCGCACTTTTATTTGGGATGACTTCCTATTCTCAAGTGACACAAGAAATTTTCGAATCTTTTAAACTTCAAGAAAGAAGAGACGTAAATTACTTTTTTCCCGAAAATATGGATGAAACCAAAAAGTACCCTTTAATTATCGTACTTGACGGAGAATATCTTTTTGAACAGGTAGTAGCAACATCAAAATTTTATAGTCGATTTCATGGTATGCCACAAAGTATTGTTGTCGGTGTCAACCAAAGCGAAAATGACCTTAGATATGAAGATTGTGCCTTTGATCCAGAAAGTGGCCTACCTTCTGAAAAAGGCAAAAGCTTTTATGAATTTATTGGTATGGAACTTATACCTTACCTAGACCTCAACTACAGTACAGCGCCATTTAAAATGATTGTCGGCTATGATATTACCGCCAACTTTATGAACTACTGGCTTTTTAAAGATAATTCTGTCTTTGATGGCTATGTTAGCATATCACCAACGCTTGCACCTGAAATGGAAAGCAGAGTACCAATGCGGTTAGGCACTTTTGAAAATCAAATTTTTTATCAATTGATTGTTGAGGGTGAAGACAGTAAAGACAAGCAAAGAATTATGTCTCTCGACAAAGGCATCAAGGCGATAGAAAAAGAATCTTTACATTACTTCTTTGACGAATACACCAATGCCGACCATATTTCTGTTGCCACCTACGGTATCGGAAAAGCGTTCGACAACATTTTCGGTATGTTCAAACCTATTAGTCCGAAAGAATACAAAACTCAGATTCTTACTAGCGAAGAGCCGGTTTACAACTATTTAGAAAGCAAATACCAGGGCATTGTAGATATGTTCGGTTTTAGCAAGCCTGTTGAGCTAAATGATATTATGGCAATATATGCGGCATCTAGAAAGAAAGAAGATTTTGAGTCACTAAAACCCTTATCTGACCTTTGTAAAAAAGAATACCCAGAAACAATGCTTGGGTTTTATTTTGAAGCGGAGTACTATGAGCAACTTGGTGAACCAAAGAAAGCATTAAGAACATTTGAAAAAGCTTTTCAAATGAAAGAAATAGATTTTTTAACTAAAGAAATGGCCCTTGAAAAAATGGATGCTTTAAAAGCCGATTTCGGTTTTTAAAGAATATTATTAAACGGCTAGTCCCAAATTAGCCCAACCTACTTAAATATGATTAAAATTGACGCAATGTACTTCGTGTTCTCCGGAGTGCTATTTACCTATTTTGGATTAAAAGGAGAATTTATTTTAACCTATAACGGCATTGCCCTATTTATGGCGTGGGCATCATTTTTCCTCGCTTTTAGTGCTTTTAAAAAAGAAAGATCTAGTGATAGTTAGATCATAATTTCATTCTTAGATGTACTCATTCTAAACTTCTTGCTACCTTTAGCCTTTTCGATAAAAGCTAAAGATGGCCAAGACAAAAACTGCATTTTTTTGCCAAAATTGTGGAACCCAATATGCTAAATGGGTAGGACAGTGTTCTGCCTGTAAACAATGGAATACCGTTGTTGAAGAGGTAGTGCAAAAAGAAGAGAAGGCAAGCTGGAAAACTCCTTCTCAGACATCAAAAAGAGTTTCTAAACCTCTTTTGGTGAATGAAATCAGTATTGAAAAAGAAGTACGCCTAAACACTTTTGACCTTGAATTCAATAGAGTTCTTGGTGGCGGCTTAGTACCTGGCGCCCTAGTTTTACTTGGCGGCGAACCCGGCGTTGGTAAAAGTACGCTCCTTCTTCAAATCGCTTTAAAACTACCCTATAAGACACTATATGTTTCTGGTGAAGAAAGCCAAAAACAGATTAAAATGCGGGCCGATAGAATTCACCCAAACAGCCAAACCTGTTTTATTCTAACGGAAACAAAAACTCAAAATATCTTTAAACAAATTGAAGCTACAGAACCAGATATTGTAGTTATCGATTCTATACAAACATTACATTCAGATTATATAGAGTCTGCTGCAGGTAGCATTTCTCAAATTCGAGAATGTACGGCAGAGCTTATAAAATTTGCCAAAGAGACGAACACACCCGTAATACTTATCGGTCATATTACTAAAGATGGTTCTATTGCCGGGCCTAAAATTTTAGAACATATGGTCGATACCGTTCTTCAATTCGAGGGTGATCGAAACTATGTATATCGTATTCTAAGGTCGCTAAAAAACAGATTCGGATCAACCGCAGAGCTTGGTATTTATGAAATGCAAGGCAGCGGATTGCGCGAAGTCAATAACCCTTCAGAAGTATTGATTTCTAAAAACGATGATGGATTAAGTGGTACCGCCATTGCCTCGACCGTTGAAGGTATGCGGCCATTACTCATCGAAATTCAAGCTTTAGTCAGCACAGCAGTTTACGGCACACCTCAACGTTCAACAACTGGTTACAATGCAAAAAGATTAAATATGCTATTGGCCGTATTAGAAAAACGGGCAGGTTTTAAACTTGGAGCAAAAGATGTTTTCTTGAATATAACCGGTGGTATTTCAGTAGACGATCCTGCAATCGATTTAGCCGTTGTTGCAGCAATTCTATCAAGCAATGAAGACATCCCTATTGATAAGGGTATTTGCTTTGCTGCCGAAGTTGGGCTAGCTGGCGAAATTAGACCTGTACAAAGAGTAGAGCAACGAATTCTTGAAGCCGAAAAGCTCGGATACACTACTATTATCATTTCAAAGAATAATAAAATAGGACTCAAATCGACCAAAATAAAAATTCTTTTGGCTTCTAAAATCGAAGAAGTGGCAGCTAATTTATTCGGCTAGCGCTTATCTCTCATAATTCTGGCCAAAACCATAATAAAGACAATTACCACTATAGTAAGAACTACCTGTCCGAATCCGACTTGTAACAGTACAAGGTTTTGCATATTATGGTGCCGGATTAGGTATGGAGTTGTGAATACCTTCAATTTGCTGAATGATATCATCAGATAGATCCACATCTATGCTTCCAATATTTTCTTCTAATTGCCTTATACTTGTAGCGCCTATAATCGTACTGGTAACAAAAGGTCTAGAATTTACAAATGCCAATGCCATTTGTGCTAATGAAAGACCATTGGTTTGTGCCAAATCATAATATCTTTTTGTCGCCTCCACAGCTGTATCGCCAATATATCTATTATACTGCGGAAATAGACTTAACCTTGAACCTTCTGGCATTCTATCACCTAAATACTTTCCACTTAAAGCACCAAAGCCCATCGGAGAATATGCCAACAAACCTACCTGCTCTCTCATAGCTATTTCTGCCATACCTACTTCGAACAGTCTATTCAATAAACTATAAGGATTTTGAACAGTTATTGTTCTCGGTAATGTACCATGAACTTTACTTTCTTCTAAAAAACGCATGGTACCCCAAGGTGTTTCGTTAGATATACCTACATGTTTAATTTTACCTTCACGTATTAGATCGCGCATGGTTTCTAAAACCTGATGAATATTATCTTCCCAATGGTCAGATATATCATGCTTATAGCCTCTTTGACCGAAATAATTAGTACTTCTATCTGGCCAATGAAGTTGATATAAATCGATATAATCTGTCTGCAAACGTTCTAAACTACCTTCAACTGCATCAATAATTGATTCTCTGGTAAAGCCTGTAGTGCGAATAAATTTGCTCATTTCTGCTTTTCCGGCAATCTTAGTAGCTAGCACTATGTCTTCCCTATTGCCATTCTTCTTAAACCAATTTCCAATAACTTGCTCGGTAGCGGCATATCTATCTTTATGCGCAGGAACAGGATACAACTCAGCAGTATCTATAAAATTAATACCCTTATCAATGGCATAATTTATTTGATCATGCCCCTCTTCCTCGGTATTTTGATTACCCCAGGTCATTGTGCCCAAACAAATTTTACTTACTTCGATATCTGTATGCGGTAAATTGGTATAGATCATTCAATTATTCTATTTGCTAACATTAAACGCAAAACTACTAAATATTTTGAGGGTAGTTGTACCCATATAGTTAACTCTCTACCTCTATCAATATTGGGCAATGATCACTATGTTTCGCTTCAGACAATATTACCGATCTAGACAGCCTATCTTTCAATGTAGCCGCTACCATGGCATAGTCTAAACGCCAACCCTTATTGTTATTTCTAGCATTCGCCCTATAACTCCACCAGGTATAATTATCTGGCTCAGTATTAAACTCCCTAAAACTATCTATAAATCCGCTTTTCATGAAATCACCTATCCACTCTCGTTCAACTGGTAAAAAACCTGATACATTTTTTAAGCCTACAGGATTATGAATATCTATTGCTTCATGGCAAATGTTATAATCGCCCAAAACAATTAAATTAGGTTTTGTCAACCTCAATGCATTGGCATATTCTTGAAAATCTGCCATGTATGAAAGCTTTAAATCTAAACGCTGCATATTTGTGCCTGAAGGCAAATACATGCTCATGATAGAAATATCCCCGAAATCGGCACGAATATTTCTTCCCTCTAAATCCATATACGCTATGCCAGTGCCAAAAACCACATCATCTGGTTTTGTTTTTGAAAGTATGGCCACGCCACTGTAACCTTTCTTTTGTGCACTGTACCAATAATTGTATTTATAACCTACCTCTTCAAATAATGAAAGTTCCAGCTGATCCTCATTTGCCTTAATTTCTTGCAAACAAACTACATCTGGTGAAACTGCCACCAACCAATCTAAAAATCCTTTTTTTAATGCCGCCCTAATTCCATTTACATTGTAAGAAACAATCTTCATGTGTCTTCATTTTGGCTTAAAAATAAAAAAGAGTTGAAGATTATACGTGCTTACTTTCTATTAAAATCATAATTTCACAGCTTTTAAATCTTATTTGCATTTTAAAACGCATCTTATGAACAAGTTTATTTTTTCTATTCTCGTATTATGTATAACAACTTCATCATTTTCACAGGCGTATCGTGATAGTGATAATAGCCATGAAGTAAAATTAAATATTGGTCAATTTTTGGTTACTACCACTATTGAATTCGGTTATGAATACTATCTTAATGAAGATACCAGTATTGGCGGAACTATGTATTTCGATGGTAAAGCAACAGATTACAATGGTAATTTCGGTATCGGACCAAATTTAAGGGCTTATTTTGGCTACGGACCTAAAAGTGGTCTTTTCGCAGAAGTATTCGGACTTTATTATACTGGTGAGGATGATGTAGATTCTGAAGTTCTAGGCAATAGAAATTACGACTATTCTACTGTAGCACTAGGTCTTGGTGGCGGTTATAAATGGGCTACAAGAAGCCAAAAATTTACCATCGAATTAAATGGAGGGCTAGGAAGAAACATTAATCCTGAAGATTTTCAAGATGACTTTATGTTCAAAGCCGGTTTATCTTTAGGTTACCGCTTTTAATAGGTATTTTTGGGGTTTATCATCCTATGAAAAAACTAGTATTCTTAGTATTATTTATTAAAATCTCTTCAAGCCTTTTTGCACAGAATACTGTCGAAAAAGACAGTATTACAGAATTAAACGAAGTTATTGTTATAGACACGCTTACCGCAAAAAATGCTATTGGCATTATCCCATCACAAACCATTGGCACATCCACATTTGCAAATTATAGTCCTGTTGATTTTATTAGTTCCATTAATCAAGTTTCTGGTGTCTATGCGTTATCGGGTGCTTTGAACACCAATAGAATAACAATCAGAGGTGTGGGTGCGAGAACACTTTATGGAACCGATAAATTAAGACTTTACTACAACAACATACCTATTACAAACGGAACAGGTTCTTCAACGATTGAAGCGTTTGACCTAGAAAACCTAACCTCTGTTGAAATCATTAAAGGACCAAAAGGAACTGGATTTGGAACTAATTTAGGCGGAGCAATTATCTTGAATACCAAACAACTGAGCGACCAACCTACTAAGCTCACCAATAACACTACCATTGGTTCTTACGGATTATTTAAAAATAGTTTAGGATTTACTCATTCACAGGAGAATTTTTACATGACGCTTCAATACGGTCATATGGAAATTGACGGATACCGTGATAACAATAGATTTGAACGTGACGGATTTCTACTGAATACCATTTTTAAACTTTCAGCTAAAAGTGAAATCGGACTTCTGATAAATCATATTGACTACTCGGCTCAAATCGCTAGCTCAATAAGTCAAGAAGATTTCGATGAAGACCCTACCCAAGCTGCATTTACTTGGCAATCAGCCAAAGGATATGAAGACAACAATTATAGCCTAATAGGGCTTTCTCATACCTACTACGCAAATTCTAGTATTAAAAATACGACCAGTTTATTTTACACTTATTTAGACCATTATGAACCTGCGCCGTTCAATATTTTAGATGAATACACTAACGGCTATGGTTTTAGAACCTTATTCTCTGGTAAAATAAATATTTCTGAAAATGCCCTATTGTACACCTTCGGTGCTGAACTTTATAAAGATGAATACTCATGGGGAACTTTTGAAAACCTTTATAGAGATAACAATGGTAACGGAAGTTTACAAGGAGACAGATTATCTCAAAACAAAGAATTTCGAAGCCAAATTAATGCTTTCGCAACAGCTTCTTATTCATTTACGAATAAATTGACCGCACAATTGGGCTTAAATAGTAACAAAACTCAATATAATTTTAGAGATCTGTTTAACTCTGGTGAAACAAATACAAGTGCCAATAGGGATTTTAAAACCTTATTCTTACCTAGTTTAGATGTCAACTATGCTATTACCCCATTCAACCAATTATATGCGAACATTAGCCGCGGATTTTCTAACCCGAGTTTAGAAGAAACATTAACCCCTGACGGAATCATAAATACCGATATTGTTCAAGAAACGGGCACGAACTACGAAATTGGCATTGAACATAAAAGCAAAGACGATAGGCTAAAATTGGATGTCGCTTTTTACCTAATGCCCATTAATAATTTACTGGTCGCCAAACGCGTTGGCGACAACCAGTATATTGGGCGTAATGCGGGCAAAACCAAACATCAAGGTGTTGATCTAGACTGGAGTTATCGCATTAACTTAACCAATAAAATAACGATATCACCATTTATAAGTTACACCTATAGTAATCATAAATTCGTTGATTTCATAGATGAAGAGGTTGATGCAGATTACTCTGAAAATGCACTAACAGGTGTGCCAAAAAACAAAATAAATTCTGGAATACAGACGAATTTCGGAAACGGATTGTTTGCAAATATTACCCATCAATTTATTGATGAAATACCGTTAACAGATGCGAATTCACTTTATAGTAACTCCTTTAATTTATTGAACATTAAAGTGGGCTACAAAAATCAAATAACAGATAAATTACGTGTAGGCATAGATTTTGGTATCAATAATTTAACAGACACAAAGTATGCCCAATCAGTATTAATAAATGCTACCGGATTTGGAGGAAATGCCCCAAGGTATTTCTACCCTGGGAACACTGTTAATTATTACGGTGGTGTAAAACTGAATTACACCCTATAAATTATTCCATTTTTTTTAACCAAGTACTCATATCGACCGCATTATGAATAATACCTTTCAATGCCGATATAGCAACACGTTCTTGCTCCATTGAATCTCTATGTCTAATAGTAACAGTCTGGTCTTCTAAAGACTGGTGGTCAACAGTAATACAAAACGGAGTACCATTGGCATCTTGTCTTCTGTATCTTCTACCTACAGCATCTTTTTCATCATAAGTAACATTAAAATCCCACTTAAGATCATCAATAATTTCTTGTGCAATTTCTGGTAAACCATCTTTTTTAAGTAATGGTAAAATAGCAGCTTTTACAGGTGCCAAAACAGCTGGTAACTTAAGTACTGTTCTCGTTGTATTATTTTCTAATTCTTCTTCTTTAAGAGAGTTAGAGAATACTGCTAAGAACATTCTATCTAAACCAATAGATGTTTCTAATACATAAGGCACGTAGTTTTTATTTACCTCGTGATCAAAATATTGTAGTTTCTTTCCAGAAAACTTCTCATGACTGCTTAAATCAAAATCGGTACGAGAATGTATACCCTCTAATTCTTTAAATCCGAATGGAAAACGAAATTCTATATCAGAAGCTGCATCTGCATAATGTGCTAGTTTCTCATGGTCATGAAAACGATAATTATCTTGACCTAAACCAAGTGACAAGTGCCACTTCATTCTTTTTTCTTTCCAGATCTCGTACCACTCTTTCTGGGTACCTGGTTGTATAAAGAATTGCATTTCCATTTGTTCGAACTCACGCATTCTAAAAATAAACTGTCTAGCAACAATTTCATTTCTAAAAGCCTTACCGGTCTGTGCAATTCCGAAAGGAATTTTCATACGACCAGATTTCTGAACATTCAAGAAATTTACAAAAATACCTTGTGCAGTTTCTGGTCTAAGAAATAGATCCATTGCTGTTTCTGCATTGGCACCTAATTTTGTACCGAACATTAAATTGAACTGCTTTACCTCTGTCCAGTTTTTTGAACCTGACATTGGGCAAGCAATATCTAATTCTTCAATTAGCGCTTTAACATCGGCTAAATCTTCTTCTTGTAAAGATTTTGCCAATCTACTTAAAATGGTTTTTCCTTGCTCTTGATACTCAACTACTCGTTGGTTCGTTTGCAAAAACTGTTCTTTATCAAAAGCTTCGCCAAAACGTTTTTCAGCTTTACCGACTTCTTTTTCAATTTTCGCGTCGATTTTAGCTACATAATCTTCTACCAAAACATCTGCTCGATATCTTTTTTTAGAGTCTTTATTATCTATCAACGGATCATTGAAAGCATCAATATGTCCAGAAGCCTTCCAGGTTAATGGGTGCATAAAAATTGCAGCATCTAAGCCAACAATATTATCATTGAGCTGCACCATGGCTTTCCACCAATAGTCACGTATATTCTTTTTAAGTTCAACACCATTTTGACCGTAATCATAAATAGCACTTAACCCGTCATAAATTTCACTAGATTGAAATACATATCCGTATTCCTTTGCGTGAGAAATTACACGCTTAAAATCATCTTCTTGCTTTGCCATTTGGCAAAAATAGAACAATAGCCCAAAAAAAAAATAATTATTTCAATTCAAATTCAGAAGAAGTAATTAAACGTTCGTCTTCAAATACATTTAAAGTGTAATTACCTTCCATTAATGAACCTTCTGGTATGGTAATCGACTCGCATAAAGACTGGTCTAATCCTGTAAATATAAATTCGACTCTTTTGCTATAAACATTTCCATTTACAGTAATGGTATTAGCATTATCTTCAACAATCTGCTTATTGGGATCTAAAAACTGTAGATAAATAACTTTTTCATTATTAGCTTCACTCTCATCTGCCAAAACTGTAACGCAACCTCTTAATTTTTCAATTATAGATGCCTTGTTAGTTTTAGTCGGCTTTGTTCCACGAATTAATCTAAAACCGCTTCCTTCAGAATTTGCCATTTTCAAATAGCTCTTCGTCTTTAATTTCTGATTAAGTTCTAGTATTTTTCTTCTTTGTAAAGCTTCGGCTTCTGCTAAAGAATTACTGTTTGTTCTAAGATTTTCGATTTGCTTACGAGACTCATCGTACTTATCGGTAAGTAACATGTTGTTATAACGTAAGAAATTATTCTTTAAAATTAAGCTGTCGTTCTTAGACTCTAGCCTACGAAGTTCTGTTTTGAATTCTCTTAGCTTTTGAACCGTAAAGTTTAAACGCCCAACTGAATCTAGAAGTTCTTGTACTTTATATTTAGAATCTTGCAATTCTATTTCATTCATTTCACTTTTAGCAGATAAACGTGCTACATCTGCCTTCATTATAGTAAGGTCTTTTACCAAAATCTCTTTTTCTTGTTCTAAAAAACCAATTTGGGCATTTGACTGGGCATAACTATAGTAAAATGCAATTAGTAACGCTATAATAACAGCAACAAATGCTGCAAGTATTATTTTATAATTGAATTTGTTATCTTGACTGTCCATTTAATAAGCGGGCTGTAGGTTGTTTAATCTGTAAAATTTGATGAAAAACATAATTTCAAATATACTAAAGGATGTTACCAACATACTACTACCCATATCATGTTTTGGATGTAATGCTCGATTATATAGAGGAGAGGCTCTTCTCTGCACATCTTGCCGACATCAATTACCACTTACCGAGTATACATTTAACGATGAAAATGCCGTTGACCGTATTTTTTATGGTCGAATTAACATAAAAAAGGCAAATTCATTCTTATTCTTTACCGAAATTGGAATCGTAAAGAACCTTATCCATTTTCTAAAATATAAGAATCAAGAAGGTATTGGTCACTTTTTAGGCGACTGGCACGGACAAATTTTAAAAAAGCAAGGTCATTTGCCACAAATAGATTTTGTTATACCCGTACCATTGCACCGAAAGAAATTAAAAAAAAGAGGCTATAACCAAGTTGCACTTTTTGCCAAACAAATTGCCTATCACCTTAATGCAAGGTATGCAGATGATTTACTTATAAAAACAGCAAATACTAAAACCCAGACCAAGAAAACAAGATTAAACAGATGGTACGATAACAGGTCTTTGTACGAAATAATAAATAAAGAACTACTTGTAGATAAAACTATTTTATTGGTTGATGATGTAATTACAACTGGGGCTACTATAGAAATCTGCGCAAATACCTTTAAAGATATTAAAGGCGCTGTCATTTATATTTCTAGTATGGCCGTTGTACCAAAGAATTAGAATTCTATAAAATAAGTTGTTTCTTTGCGGTCGATAATCACACTAATGAGCAGAAAAATTTTAGGTTTTATATTTGTTTTTATCATCGTATTGGTTTCGTACCAATGTGCACAACGCGGTACACCGACAGGCGGACCAAAAGATATTACACCACCAGAATTAACGAGGGCCGAGCCACCTAATTTAACTACTAATTTTACGGGACAGAAAATTAGATTGTATTTTGATGAATTAGTGAAGCTAAAAGATATTCAAAAGCAACTGATTATTTCACCCCCTTTAAAAAATGCTCCGGTGCTTTCACCCATTGGCAATGCCAATAAATATGTTGAAATAACGATTAAAGATACCCTTGAGCCGAATACTACATATACATTTAACTTCGGTCAAGGTATTGTTGATAATAACGAAGAAAATCCGAAATCTTTTTTCACCTATGTTTTCTCTACTGGCGACTATATTGATTCATTATCGCTAACAGGTGTGATTAAAGATGCGTTCAATAAAAAAGCCGATGAATTTGTTAGTGTAATGCTCTATAAAATTGATAGTAGTTACACCGACTCTACAGTTTACAAGAGACCACCGAATTACATTACAAATACTCTAGATAGCGCAGTTATATTTAAACTTAATAATTTAAAAGAAGGTAAATACGCTTTGTTCGGTATTAAAGATGCAGCAGGAAATAATTTATTTGATCAAAAAACCGATAAAATAGGATTTGTAAGAGATACCATCAATTTGCCTACAGATTCTATTTATTTATTGAATCTATTTAAGGAAGTACCCGATTACAGTGTTGCCGTACCTAGTATGGAAGCTAGTAATAGAATTAGTTTTGGCTATTATGGTGATGGTACCGACATCTCTATTGAAACTATTACCGAAATACCCGATACCGTTAGAACAATAATTACCAAAGAAAGAGAAAAAGACACACTTAATTTCTGGTTTACACCTTATGAAATGGACTCTCTACTTTTCGTTATTACCAATGAAGCCTTAAAAGTAAAAGATACCTTCAAAGTTAAAAATAGAAAAGTAGCATTTGACTCTTTGAAAATTGCAATGAGCCAAAAGGGTAATATAGAAATGGATAAACCTATAAACCTTTTAAGCAATACGCCAATAATTAGGTTCGATAGTACCAAGATTAAATTGATGGATAAAGATTCTGTCGAAATTGCCTATAAATTAAAGCTTGACACACTTCAAAATTTATTGAATTTTGATTTTAAGGTTAATCCGGATCAAAGTTATAGAATGGAATTAGTGCCCGGTGCAGTAACTGATTTTTTCGAAACATCGAACGATTCGGTAGCATACTCATTTCGAACAAAGAGTGTTGCCGATTATGGCAACCTGACCTTGAGTTTAAATGGCAATTCTATTGTTTACCCCATAATTGTTCAGCTAACCAATGAAAAGGGAGATTTACAGCGAGAAATTTATGCTAGCGGACCACAAGAATATGTTTTTAACAATCTGAACCCAGGTAAATACCAAGCTAGAGTCATATTCGATATGAACGGTAATGGAAAATGGGATACCGGTAGTTTCTTAGAACATAGACAACCTGAAAAAATAAGCTATTACCCCACGTTAATAGAATTACGTGCCAATTGGGAAAAAATAGAGACATTTAATTTAATAGATTAAAATCTAAAAAAAATTTAAAATGAAATATTTAATTATAATAGCTACATTTTTATTTGCCAATTTAATATTCGGACAGATAAATCATATAAACGATGAATCTGGCACATTTCAAACTGGTAATATTGATTCTCCTTTTTTAAGAGTTTCTAATCAATCGGGAAATAAAATAGAAGGAAGCATATATTTAAACGATAATTGGGAACAAGCAACTATCCTCGATAAAAATCTGAACAGAACCACTGTATTAGCTAAATTTAATGCATATAATAGTGAAATAGAGATATTTAAAGATGATACTACAAGTGCTTTATTACCTGTACCAGGGCTAAATGTTACTTTAAACCAAAAGAAATTTGTTGCCGTATTAATTGAAGATAAATTTGTTTTCGCCGAAATCTTAGTAGAAGGAAAGAACAATCTATATAAAGTTTATGATATTAAAATCAACAAAGCTCCTTCTGATGCTAAATTATTAAACCTAGAAAGTACAGATAGAGTGGTTATAACCTCTAATCTATATTACGAAAAAGATGGCATTATCAATGAATTTCCTATTTCCAAAAAAGATATCAACGAAACCTTAGATTCACAAATGATAAAATCTTCGAAAACAGAACGTCTATCATTGAAGAAAGAAGAAGATATTATTAAGCTATTTAAACTGGCGAATGCAAGATAATTTTCTATGTAATTGTAAAATCATCCCTGTCATTTAGAAAACGAAGCTTTTTACGAACGAGGTCAATTTTTTCCTTCTCTAACTCTACAATAATCGTTTCTTCTTTTTCGGTAAGCGAAATCAACTCGCCTAGTGGGTCGTATACGCTAGAATGCCCTGGGTATTGATGACCTACCTCATCTACACCAACACGATTTACACCAATACCATAAACCATATTCTCAATGGCTCTTGCTTTTAACAATGCATCCCAAGCATTAATTCTTGGTGTAGGCCAATTTGCCGTATACAATAACACATCAAAATTTTCTGTATTTCTACTCCAAACCGGAAAACGAAGATCATAACATACTAAAGGGCAAATAGCAAACCCCCTAAAATGCACTATTAATCTTTCGGTACCTGCCGTATATTTTTCATGTTCACCTGCCAAGGTAAACGTATGCCGTTTGTCATAGCTGTCATATTCTCCATTAGGTTTTACAAAAAAAAGCCTATTGTAATAATTTCCGTTATCATAAAATACCGTACTGCCAATAACAGCGCTTTTTTTATAGTCTGCCATTTTTATCATCCAATCTAAGGTTATTAAACCTTCTTGGTTATCAATATTAGCAGGTGACATAGTAAAACCCGTAGTAAACATTTCTGGTAGTACTATAAGATCAATATCTTGTTCGATTTGTTCAATTTTATCACCGAACATACCTCTATTTGCACTAGGGTTTTCCCAATGTAAAGAAGATTGAATTAACGCTATTTTTAAACGACTGTTAATCTGTTGCATAAAAGTTATTCCAATAAATCTACAAAAGCGCTTAAGCCTTGAGTTTTAGCAAGATCTAAAGCACTATTTCCTCTATTATCTTTTATCGATTTATCTGCGCCGTTGGCAATTAATAACTTCGCAATATCTAAGCGATTAAATTGCGTGGCATATATAAGACACGTAGCACCCATTGCATTACGCTCATTTAACTGTGCCTTCTTTTCTATCAATAATTTTGCGATATCAGTAAAACCTTTAAAACAAACACCCATTAAAGCTGTATTACCTGAGGCATCTACAGCATCAATCTTTGCACCTTTGCCCAATAGAAGTGATGCAATCTCCATTTCATCATAATACGCTGCTAAAATTAATGGTGTCGATCCTCTAGCATCTTTACTATTAACAAGTACAGGATTCTTTTCTAACATAGATTTAACCTCGTTAAAACTACCTTCTCTTATTCCTTTAAAAAAAAACTCGTTCATAAGATTGTATTATAAATTATTCTCATTATTCAGAAAACAGAAGCAATTGAACTAAGAAGTATTTTCTTACTGTTCGACAAATTTTTCCTACCTTAAAGATAATATGTACCTTTAATTAAAATTTTAGAACTTTTGAAAACATTAGCCGTTGACTTTCTTTTAAAGGAGTCCCCCAACGCAATTGCTATCGTCGATACTAAGTTAAACTTTATTAGCTACTCTAACCAGTGGCATCAAAAATTTAGTCTTAACAAAACTGATAATAATAACAAACCCCTGTTTGACAACATTATCGAAATGCCCGATTCATTTAAAATTGCCTTAAAAAAAGCTATAAATGGGGAAGAGGACATCAATCATGGGCGAAAATTTATATTACCCGATGGCAACCTTCAATGGTTAAAATGGAAAATTATACCTTCTAAAACTGAGAATCATGGTTTTGACGGCGCCATAATTTTTATGGATGATATAACTATTGAACAAAAAGAAATAGAACTATTACATAAAGCTGAAGAGGTTGCCAGAATAGGATGCTGGGAACTCGATTTACTTAATAACACCGTAAACTGGACAAAAACTACGAAAGATATTCACGAAGTAGCCATTGATTTTGTTCCGAATTTAGAAGAAGGCATAAACTTTTATAAAGAAGGTATTCACAGAGACAAGATTACCCAATTAGTTGGTTTGGCAATTAACGAAGGTAAACCGTTTGAAACTGAGTTAATTATTATTACTGCCAAAGGAAATGAAGTTTGGGTTTGCGCAAAAGGTGAAGTTGAGTTGTTAAATGGTAAAGCGGTTAGACTTATTGGTACTTTTCAAGATATAGATGAACGAAAGAAAATCGAATTAGCTCATCAAGAAATCTCAGAGCGTTTAAAAATTACAACTCAAACTGCACAAATTGGTACTTGGAATTATGATCTAACTGAAAATGAATTAGAATGGGATCATGAAATGTATAGAATCTTTGATATTGATAAAAATCAATTTTCAGGGGTTTTTAAAGCTTGGTCATCGGCAATACATCCAGATGATTTAGAAAGAACATTGGCTGCTACAAACGATGCTATCAATGGTATTAAAGATTTCGATGAAGAGTTTAGAATAAAACATAAAGATGGCAATATAAAATTTATTAGAGGGCTATCAAAGACCATTAAAGACCTACATGGTAATACCATTAAAATGACGGGGGCAAATTGGGATATTACAGAACTTCGTAGTACTGAATTTGAATTAGCCGAAAGTACTAAACTGTTCGCTAAAACCTTTGAAAATTCTGCCATTGGCATGGCATTGGTAAGTTCGGATCTTAAATGGCTTAAAGTAAACAAAAGCCTATCTCAAAGTTTAGGGTATTCTGAAGAAGAGTTATTAAAAATGACCTCAATGGATATTACTCACCCAGATGATTTAACGGGCAGTAATTCTTTTAAAAATAATGTTGTTAAGGGCAACGATGAAAATTTGCAATTTCAGAAAAGGTTTTTTCATAAAAATGGCAATATAGTTCATGCAATTATTGGGGCAACCCCTGTAAATGACCTAAATGGCAAAGTAAGCCATGTAATTACTCAATTTTTAGATATTACCGACCGAATTGAAGCTCAAAAAAAATTAGAAGCATTGGTAGACGTTACCAAAAGCCAAAATGAAAGTTTAACCAATTTCGCCCATATTGTATCGCATAACCTAAGGTCGCATTCTACTAACATGACCATGCTTACCAAATTTTTAAATGAAGAGGAAGATGAAAATGAGGTTAAAAATTTAAATAAAATGATCACAAGCGCTAGCCAAAGTTTATCTGAAACCATAGCGCATTTAAATGATGTAGTACAAGTAAAAACCGGTGCACTTGAACAAATGCAAAGCATTAGTGTACTCAGCACAATCAATCAAATAACCAAGAGTATAAACGGCTTACTCGAAGAACAGCGCGCAATATTAAATATTGATGTAAATAAATCGCATTTTGCACATGCAGTACCAGCATATTTAGAAAGTATATTTTTAAACGTTGTTACTAATGCTTTAAAATATAGGGCGAAAGAAAGAACACCTGTTATTGATATAAAATCTCAAATTAAGAAAAATAATATTCTAATTTCATTTACAGATAATGGTCAAGGCATCGATTTAAAAAGACATGGCGAAAACATATTTGGTATGTATAAAACTTTTCATAAACATAAAGATGCCAAAGGAATAGGGTTATTTATAACCAAAAACCAAATAGAATCAATGAATGGTAGCATAAGCATTGAAAGTGAAGTTGACAAAGGCACTACTATATTCATTAAACTTAAACAGGCATAATAAAATAATTATGAATAAAATTGAACTCTGCTGCATAATAGATGACGACCCCATATTTGTTTATGGCACAAAGAGAATAATGAAAGAAGTAGGTTTTGCAAAATCTATACTTGTCTATAGTGATGGACAAGCAGCTCTTGACGGACTCACAAAATTATGCATCGCCAAAGAACCATTGCCCGATGTTATATTTTTAGATTTAAATATGCCAATTCTAAATGGTTGGGAATTTTTAGATGAATTTAAAAACTATAAAAGTAAAAGATCTAAAAAAATTGTAATCTACATCATTAGCTCTTCGGTTGATCCTAGAGACTTAGAAAGGGTCAAAAATTATGACCAAGTAGACACCTATATTCTAAAACCGATTACACCAGATGACCTTATAAAAATATTAGGTACTGTTGTTGAAAATTAAGCTAGAGACTTAAATATCAGACAAAACACTATTGTTAATAAAAATGAGGGCAACTTATTTAAGTGACCAATAGTAGTATATCATCATTTATATAACTTAGTCACCAGGTAATTTGTTATCTTTTTTTACCCAAGATAGAGGGGTATTTACCTTTGAAATAATTAAAAATGAGCATATTTTCTAGTTGTTGCATCATAGATGACGATGAATTTTTTTCGTTGAGTAGTAAGAATATTTTGAAGCATCATAACTTTAGTGACAATATTCTATATTATTCGGGTGGTCAAGAGGCATTAGACGGTCTTATTGGCTTACTTGTTGAAAATATTAAGCTGCCAGATGTTATTTTTCTAGACTTAAACATGCCCAATAAAGACGGGTGGTCGTTTTTGGAAGAATTTGAAGCCCTACCCCAAGATAAAATAGAGCATATTAAAATTTATATTACCAGTTCGTTCATAAGTCCTAAATACATGGAGAAGGCTAAACATTACAAATTGGTTAAAGATTATATCGTTAAACCTTTAACTGAAAGTGCCGTTAAAAAAATAATCGACTCAAAAGAAATAGTATAAAATTATCTTACCCCTGGGCTAAAATCTAAAGGAGCATTTTGCGGCTGATTTATTGTACCCTCATCACCTGTATCATTATAAATAGTCCATTCTGTTATCGTAAAAACCGGATTACCTGAAACTATTTCTATTTTTCTCACAGCCTTACCATCTTCAAATTCATGGTCTGTATTACTACCATCTTCACCAATGACACCGAAAATATCTATGATTCTACCGAAAGGGTCTACTAACACAATTGTATCATCACCATTAGAATCTGCGGGAGAATTTGTACCAACTGCTATATCAGGATCAAAACCATACACATTTTTAAACTCTTCTGAGTTGGGCGAAATGACCAATAATCCGTTGGCTTCAATTATATATTCAGATAAATCTATACTAGAACTAACCTCACTATTATCATTTGTATACCGCTCCAATACCCATCCATTTAACGAAAGACTTTCTACAGATGCATTATAAAGCTCTACAAATCGCGCTCCCGCATTATTATCGGGGTCAGCAATTTCAGATATAAAAATTGAAGAAGACGTAAATTCATCTATCAAATCTTCGCATCGTTCTTGGTTAAATGAAAGATCATCTACACTTCTTATTATCAATTGAAATTTATTATTATCCATCGTTAAAATTCCGGTGGCTGTTCCCATTTTATCGGGGAGTATTTCGGCTTGAAAATCAGCATAACCACTGTTTACTATTACCAATTCATTATCGTCACAATCAATCAATGTTCGCAATGTTTCTTCTTCTTTAATCGCAAACGTTTCGCCTAGCTCTTCTTGCTTTATCTCCACATCAGTTACAACAACCAATGTATTCAACATAGACTCATTTATTTCAGATACTTTAACCGAAGTAGGCACAATGCCAACATTCTCTTTACAAGAGATCAATACATGGTCGAAAACCACATTTTTAGGCAGCCTACCTACGCTACGGTTACCAAAAGAAGTAAATACCCCGCCAATTTTGTAAACCCCTTTAGACTCGCCCAAGTACAACCCTTTTAACTTAATTATTACCTGTTGCCCTACATTAAAGAACAAATGAGCATCTCTTAATTCTAATTCGATTTGCATTCCATCGGTCGGATTACTTGGCTCATCTTGAAAATGTATGATATTGAAAAAATTACCTTCTTTATCCGAAGAGATTACATAACCATTAATTACCAAGTCTTCTTGAATTTGAATAGTCTCGCCATTATACATATTCTTTAATTCTGATATACTTATAAACGTAAACACAGCATCAGAACATTCTAAATCTGGCGCATCAAATTCCTTATCTTTTACACATGATGATAGTATAATACCGATGATCATCATCCAATAAAATATGTTACGTTCTATCTTCATACTATTTGTATTTAAAAACTAAAGGCGAAATTCAAAAAATAGGTTCTACCGAAACCATACCAATACTTAGGTGCAAAAGACGGATTACCACTTAAATTATCTTGTTTAAGTTGACCATAGTTACCATTTCTACTTTGCTCATAACCACCCGTTCTAAAAGTGGTATCAAAAAGATTGTTAACACTTGCAAAAACACTTATATACTTGCCTTTTTTAAGCCACGACTTACCGCCAACCATATTCAATAAATAGAAATTATCTAATGGTTTTTGCTTTAGTAATTTTTGAACATTTTCATCTGTCGCATCAGGAAATCTTAACTGGGTTTCTGGATCAATTAAAAAACTCTGGGTTCTGGTTATCGTAGAAATATTGGCATAGTTATTTGCCAGATAGTTTGCCGAAGCGCTTATCCACCAATATTTGGGATCTCTATATTCTATACCTGCTGCAATTGCTTTCTGCGGACCTTGAGCCAGCTTATAATCTTTAACTGCCGATTGTCCTAAAAATTTAGAACCAGAAATATCGATTAAATCTTCGGTTGCACCTGCTGTATCAAAATTAATAGTCACAAAAGGGTTGCTTGCATATTCATGTTTTGCAACAGAGCCAACTAATGATAATTTAACAGCACTAGATACTTGGTATTCTAAACCAAGTTCAAGACCCATATGTAATTTATCTAAATCAGTGAGTACTTCTTGCACAAAATCTGAGCCCACACCCGAATCAACGAAGAAGAAATTTACATCTGTGGTATTTTGAAAACGGGTATAAAAACCTGTAAATCTACCCGTCAATTTCGGCATTCTAAGAAAGTACGTAGCATCGACACTGGTAATGGTTTCGCTTTGCAAATTGGGAACTATTGCATTATTCTCCCTCGGGTTTATAAATACATTTTGTAAAACAGGTGCTTTATTGATAATTGCTGCATTGACCGAAACCCAATGCCTGCCTGTTATTGTATAAGACGCTCCTGATTTTATTGACCAATTTGAAAATTTTACCTGCTCACTCTCCCCAAACGAATTATCTATAAAACGTTCATTCTTAAACAAACCTTCCCTTTGATAATTAACGATAGCATATTTACCAGACACAAACGCCTTTACTTTATTATAATGCACATTCAATTGAGCATAAACATCGGTATTGCTTCCGATTAAATTATAATTGTAATTAAAAACAGCACCATTACGTTTATTTACTTCAGATGAAACATCATTTAAGGTTTCTGAAAACGTATCGATATCACGATGATACTCCGCCCCCAATAAATCATTTATTTGAGCGTAGTTTTTAGAATTTAGCTGCCTGTGGGTTAGACCTAAATCGAGTTTCAAATGACTATCAATATCTATATTGGCAATAGCCCTCGCAGTTAGCTGATTATCTTTTGTGGTATCATCATAAAGTACATAAGCCGCTTCTCCGTTTTGGCTAATACTGGTATTCGCTTTATAAACATTATCCCAATCTAACTGAGGGTTTTCTATAAAGCCTTCTTCTGCTTGTATAGCACTTTCATAGTTGGCACCTATGGGCGAGTTCAAATAAAAACTCGGTAAATAACGGTAGTATGTAGGATCAGGATTCGGAGCATTATAATACCCTAAGCGACTTCTTTTGTATACACCTGTCTGATAGCCTATACCCACATTAATTTGCAAACTTTTAGATTCATGATGATAGTTGAACAAGAACAATGGCTCACGAATATGTCGCTCTCTAGAATTTCTGATTTTGCCATTTTGAATACCGGCATATGGGTTATATCTGTTTCCTTGAATTTCTTGTACTTCTTCGGTAATGGCAGATGACCGCCCTCTTCTATTAGATGCTACAATTGCTGTGGCAGATATTGTGTTTTTTTCATTTAAAAGATATTCGAATGAACTATATACTGAATACGAATCATACAAAGTACCATCCATATACCCTTCTTTTGCCCAGCGTCGAGAAGCTGAAATAATATATGCAAATTTCTCATTCTTAACCCCAGAATTATAAGTTGCCATAAGTCTGCCGCTATATGTTCTATTGGAGAGAGATGAAGATAATCGGGTACCTGGTCTTAACCCAGATGGTCGCAAATCTATATTTGTGTTTCCTAAAATTCCGCCAAATGTAAAATCTGATGCTTCTAAACCATTCGCATATTGTTGATTTCTAATTACGTCGTTCAACCCGCCCCAATTATTCCACTGTGGCCTGCCATCATACATTTTGTTCATTGGTAATCCGTTTAGATGTACTTCGCCATATTGAGAATCATATCCTCTTACCCTAAAAAATGCCTGACCAAAATCAAAAGCCGCCCTATTTAGAAAAATATCTCTCGTTGATTGTAATAAAGCGAGTGCATTAGAATTTATCTCATCATCTAATAACTCATCATCGGTAATATTAATGAGGTTTATAGATTTTTCTACGGTCATATCTCTTTCCAAAAAAATGACACCTAATTCTATAGTATTGTCATCAAGAAATACTGGGATTCTTTTGATATCAAAATCGGGAGTAGAAATTTGAAGTATAAATTCTCCTTTATTTGAAGTAATCAATTTAAATTCTCCTAAATCATTAGTGGTAATCGGCGTTGATTCTCCTTCTAATACTACCTGTGCATTGACAATTATTTCACTTTTATCCCTTTCTTTTATTACCCCCGAAATTGTCGTTGCACTTTGAGCATGTAAGAAACATATTTTAATAAATAGTAATAAAAATAGGATATGCTTAATCATTATATATCTTAAGGCCTTACTAATGAGCCAATAAGATACTATTTAAGAAATAATTAACGTGAATTTTCCGTATACTAGCTAATAATTAAGACCAAATACCTTCTATAATGCGATTACTACTTCTTATCTGCTTCTTTTCCTCATTACTTACATGTGCTCAAAATTCTGATACTTACCAAATTAGAACTGTTGCTTTCTATAATCTAGAGAATCTATTTGATACAAAAAATGACACTTTAATTTTTGATGATGACAGAACGCCTGAAGGAAAAGATAACTGGACCGAAGAACGCTATTTGAACAAATTGGAACATATGTCGAAGGTAATTTCTGAAATTGGCTCTACCGATAATAAAACGGCACCTGATATTGTAGGGGTTTGCGAAGTAGAAAACTTAGGTGTACTTGAAGATTTAGTACATCATAAAAACTTAGCGAAGTTCAATTACGGAATTGTTCATTTCGAATCTCCTGATGAACGTGGTATAGACGTTGCGCTACTCTATAAGAAAAGTGCCTTTGTACCTGTTAATTTTAATAGCCATAGATTACTACTTTTTAACCTTGAAGGAAAACGAGATTATACCAGAGATCAACTCATAGTAGAGGGCTTATTAGATAACGAAAAGATATACTTTATGGTCAACCATTGGCCTTCTAGAAGTGGTGGGGAGGCTAGAAGTAGGCCTTTTAGATTAGAAGCCGCTAAACTAAACAAGCGCATAATAGATTCTGTTCAAAGGCAATATGTCAATGCCAAAATTATTAGTATGGGAGATTTTAACGATGATCCTATAGACCCGAGTTTTAAAAAGATATTACAGGTTGAAAAAAATTCTAAGAATCTGGACTCGCTAAGCCTCTTCGGACCAATGGAAAAACTTTATAAAAAAGGAAGAGGTTCTTTAGCTTACCGTGATAAATGGAATTTATTTGATCAGCTGTATATGACATCAACACTTATAGCCAAAAAAAGAGAAGGTTATAGCTATTGGAAAGTCGGCATTTTTGCCCCTGACTACTTAATGGATCCAAAGGGAAAATATAAAGGGTACCCATTACGGACTTATGCCGGCGGAAGTTATATTGGTGGGTATAGCGACCACTTTCCTGTATACCTGCATCTCATTAAAAAAGTTAATCCATAAAAAAAGAACCTAATATTAATCCATTAGGTTCTTTATAATTTTTCAAATACTACAATCTTAGTTAAACCATTGTCCCCAAGGAATTCTACTTAGAATAAGAAGTAAGCCTATAGTGTAGAAAATAGCAATACTTTTAAACTTTTTAGCTCCGTCAACAAATTTCTTATGTCTTGACCAGCCAATGGTTATCGATACAATTGCCAATATATTAATGAAAGGATGCTCTACTGCCAACAAACGGGCGGCAGAAGTTAAGCCACCCATGCCAAACTCTTGTATTGCGCTTAATCCGCTTGGAGAAACAAAATATAATATTAGACCTACCAATAATTGAATATGGCATAAAATAAGCGCAAATAGGCTTAATCTAAGATCTTTACCCATATTAAAAATTCGTTTCCCTAAAAGCCCTGAAATAGCATTAACAACCGCTAAGATCAATACAGCCAATGCTATATAAGCCAAGTATGAATGTAGCATGTGAATAGTTTCGTACATAGTTCTAATTTTAAGTTTTAAATGTACTGAATTTTGAGCAAAAAAAAACCTGACCGTGTGGTCAGGTTTTATATTTATTATCAATATTACTACTAGAATTCGTAACGTAAAGTAACGTTCCAAGTTCTACCCCAACCAAAGTAACCTTGGTTAGATACAGCAACACCATTATAAGTTTCATCACCAGCTTCTGCAAAATTAGCAGTAGTAAGGCTAGATAAATACTCAGTATCAAAAACGTTGTTAATGTTACCTCTAATTTTTAATTCCTTTAACTTATCGGCACCTAAAGGCACTTTAAAAGTAATACCTGCATCTAATAAATTAAAAGAAGGTAATTTAAGGTTTTCTTTTACTGCACCTACATCAGAATATAAGTTATCATAATATCTCCAGTCTGAATCAAATGAAAAGTTTTGGTTGATTTTATAAACAAGACCTAAACCACCTGATAATTGTGCAGCACCACCAACTTTACCACCATCGAAATCTTCGTTTTCAAAGCTAATAACATTTCTATTTTCATCTGTTATTTGTTGTACCGCCTCACCTTTATATTGCCAATCGCCTACAGATAGAAATCCGTTAAAAGAAAGGTCAGTTACTGGTCTTAATTTAAAATCTAATTCAACACCGGAGTGTAATTGCTCTGTACCAAAGTTAGTGGTAAATTGAACCACATCATCAACTATGTTCGAGCTAGAAACTACTCTGTCTTTCCAAGAGGTTCTATATAAGTTTAAGTTTGCTGAGAAAATTGAACTTTTAAAACCATAACCTGCCTCTAAACCAAATATTTTTTCGTTTTCAGTTAAAGGGTTCACTTGATTTGTAAAATTCAAGTAAATATTATCATGGTAAGGTTGACGGTTGTAGTAACCAGTATTAACATAAAAAGCGTGAGCTTCAGTAGCTTTGTAGCTAAAACCAGCTTTTGCATTATACCCTAAGTTATCTACTTTCTCAGAATCGGTACCAGGAGTTATACCTGCAGGTAAAGCTACACCAGTTGATTGGCTAGAAGTACCGTCGATCAATGACTGATCTGCATATTGGTAATAGTCAAATCTTTGGTGATATTGGTTAGAAACTGAACCTTGGAAAAAGGCAGACAAATTATCAGTTGCATATTCTAACTGAGTAAACAAACCACCATAAGAAATACGCTCCTCATTATTGTAACCAATTTTTTGATCTAATGAGTAAGAATCAAATGCAGCTTCCCAACCAGAAGGTCTGAATGTTTCGGTTGCAGTAGCAAACTTATATGTACCAAAACTACCGTAAGTTTGATGATCATTATTTTGATCTCTTAAACGAATATTGTCGGTAAACGAGTTTAAACCGTGTAGATTAGAAGCAACTCTAAAGTGCTTACCATAGTATGTCCTTAAATCAAAACCAACGTTCCAAGAAAGTTCGTCTGTAATTTTAGTTTCATAGTTGGTAATTAAACCGTACCAGCTATGTAAGTTCATAGATGATCTTGTAATGTAAGCTGGTTCAGAACCAAAATTAACACCAGCACCATCAGTTACCGCAGCATTTTGAGCATAAATTGCATCGTAATCTATACGACCATCTGCAGTTCTAATACGGTTACCTAAATTACCTGTACCACCACCATTACCCCAAGAGGCATATAATACTGTAGAAAGATTGGATTTATCACTTATAGTCCAATCCCAGTTTAAGTTAGCAACTGGTTTATGATAAAAATTTCTTCTTTCAGTCAAGTACTGACCGTTATACGTACCCCAGTTATTATTATATCTTAAACCATTTTCTAAATAACTAGAAATAGATTTAGTAAAGTTTTGATCGTGAAATTGTGGAGCACCGGTAATTAAAAAGTTAAATCCGTGCTTGTCGTTTGGTCTATAACCTGCAGAAATGAAATATGTTTGACCTTCACCGAAGTTACCTTCGTTATAGCCATCTCCTTGCCAGTGTGAAAGCATTACGCTTAAACCCCAACCTTTTTCAGAAATACCAGTGTTATAACCCGCAGTTGTTTTAATGTAGTTATTGTTAGCAACTGTTGCGTAAGCAAAACCACCTGCATCCATTTCTGTAGCTTTGGTTACAAAGTTAACCGTACCACCAACAGATGAAATTGCCAATTTAGAAGAACCTAAACCACGTTGAATTTGAACTCCACTAGAAATATCATTTAAGCCAGACCAGTTAGACCAGTACATTTTACCGTCTTCCATTCCGTTAATCGGCTGACCGTTTAAAAGGAATGCTGTGTTGTCTTGCTCAAAACCACGAACTCTAATGTCAGAATCTCCGTAACCTCCTGCTTGACCAGATACATAAACAGACGGTGTGTTCACCATTGTCATCGTAATATCTTGAGTACCTATTTTCTCTTGAATGATTTCAACAGGAATAGATGATACGGCAATCGGTGTTTGTCTATCGCTAGCAAGGTCAATAATACCTCTACCTACCACTACAACACCTTCTAATTCTTCAGCATTTGGCTCTAAAACAATAGAACCAATATTTCCTGAAGCAGTAAAAGTAATTTGCTTTGAATTAAAACCAATGTAAGAAACTACTAAAGTTCCGGATGCAGAACTTGTGTTAATTGTAAAATTACCATCAAAATCAGTTGATGTTCCATTTGTTGTTCCTTTTACTATTACTGTAGCACCTGGCAACGGACTATTTGAGTCACCATCTAATACAGTACCAGTAATTGGTCCTTGTGAAAAAGCAGTTACGGTCATTAAAAATGCCGCTAATGCAAAATACATTTTTTTCATTTTCTTCGAGTATTTGTTAGTTTTTTAACTTGCTGCAAAAGTCATTTATTTTTAAACCTTCAACGTTAAGAGAACGTTAAATCAGCAAGACAAAAATACCTAAAAACCAAACACAATTTATATGATAATGAAATAGTTATCCATTTAATAAGAACTTTACAGTATTAAGAATTATTTCTTAAAATATTGCAAAAGTCTCATCGTAGAGCTATCGTGATCAGAAATTTCTGAATTGTTAATATCATCAAGTATGGTACCTGCAAGTTGTTTACCTAACTCTACACCCCATTGATCATAGCTAAATATGTTCCAAATCACCCCTTGTACAAATATTTTATGCTCATACAACGCGATTAGAGACCCCAAACTTTTCGGTGTAAGCTTATTTATTAAAATGGTATTAGTCGGCTTGTTACCAGAAAATACCTTAAACGGTGCAAGCTTATTAATTTCTGCCTCAGATAAATTTTTAGTCTTTAATTCGGCAACTACTTCTTCTCTAGTTTTACCATTCATTAATGCTTCGGTCTGTGCAAAATAATTTGCCATCAGTTTATTATGATGGTCCTTATCGCCATGTAACGAATGTTTAAAACCAATAAAGTCTGTCGGTATTAATTTCGTACCCTGGTGAATTAATTGAAAAAAGGCATGCTGAGAATTTGTGCCAGGTTCTCCCCAAATAATGGTTCCTGTTTCGTAGCCAACGGTATTACCAGCTCTATCTACGCTTTTACCATTACTTTCCATTATGCCCTGCTGTAAGTAGGCTGAAAATCTACTTAAATATTGTGCATACGGAATTATAGCTTCTGTCTCTGCACCATAAAAATTATTATACCAAACGCTTACCAATGCCATTATAACCGGAATGTTCTCTGAAAATTCAGTTTCCCTGAAATGTATATCGGCTTCATTGGCACCTTGTAACAATGCATCAAAATTATCATAACCAACCGCCAAAGCAATTGTTAAACCTACCGCACTCCACAATGAGAATCTACCACCTACCCAATCCCACATCGGGAATACATTTGCGGCATCAATTCCGAATTCAGCAATTTTTTCGCTATTAGTCGATACTGCAGCAAAGTGCTTTGCAATATCTTTTTGCGTACCATGCTTTAAAAACCATTTTTTAATTGTGGTCGCATTACTTAATGTTTCTTGAGTTGTAAAGGTTTTAGAAACAACTACAAATAAAGTGGTCTCTGGATCTAATGCTTTTAGAACTTCATGAACATGGTCACCATCTACATTACTAACGAAATGAATAGATAAATGATTCTTATAAAACTTTAAAGCTTCGGTCACCATTGCCGGACCTAAATCTGAACCACCAATACCTATATTAACTACATCGGTAAATGCTTTACCGGTATACCCTTTTAAATCTCCATTAATTACTGAATCGGTATATTCTTTAATATGCTCTTTTACTGCATAAACCTCTGGCATTACATTTACGCCATCGACCAAAACTACATCATCTTTTTTGGCGCGAAGTGCAGTATGCAACACAGCTCTACCTTCAGTTTCATTTATTAAACCACCATCGAAATAATCTTTAATGGCTCCTTTCAAATTTACTTCATCTGCCAATTGCAGTAAAAGTTGCATTGTTTCGGTAGATATTCTATTCTTTGAATAATCAAAAAGAAAATTATTCCATTCTAAAGTAAACTTCTCTGCCCTATTTGAATCGGAAGAAAACATAGACCTAAGGTGTGTACCTTTAGTTTCTTTGTAATGTGCCGTTAACTTATTCCAAATATCTGTGTGTAGCGGGTTTATTTTATCTAGTACCATTTTCTTGATTAAGTGTTAATAAATCTTTGTCTTCCTCTAATAAGACCTCAGGATATATAATGCAATCTAACTGTTCTTTATATGTTGAGATATATGCGAAATATGCTTCTTTAAGTGAATCTGCCAATGGTTCTGCCTGCGGAAGCTCTTCGCGCAATGGATCAACTTGCTTACCATTTTTCCAAAAGCGATAGCATACATGAGGACCTCCTGTGTTACCTGTCATTCCAATCCATCCTATTACGTCACCCTGCCTTACAAATTGACCTTTTTTCACATTCTGTGCCTTCATATGTAAATATTGGGTAGAATATGTGCCATTATGCCTAATCTTAACATATTTACCATTACCACCTCTTCTTGTAGATTCTTCGACCGTACCGTCGGCAGTAGCCATAATTGGCGTACCAATAGGCGCTGCATAATCTGTACCTTTATGTGGGCGTAATTTATAACCGTAGTATTTTATTCTTCTATTCAGGTTGTACCTAGAAGATAACCTACCATACTCTACTGGCATTCTTAAAAATGTTCTTCTTAGATTATTGGCATCTTCATCAAAATAATCTACCAAACTCCTTAACGAATCATTTTCATAAGCGAAGGCATAAATAGGTTTTCCGTTATGTTTAAAATAGGCTGCTTCTATGGGTTCTGCCCCTGCATAAACGGTATCGTTTATATATTTTTCATTGTAGATAATCTTGAACTTATCGTTTTTTTGTAATCTAGAAAAATCGATAGTCCATGCATATACGTTTGCTAGATTATGTGTAACATTATAATCCACACCCTGCTCTAATATTGCTTCTGACAGACTAGATTTTATAACACCAGAAACTTCGCGTTGTACATACTTAACTTTATTCTTATTCTTATATACTTTAACAGTATCGCGTAAATCGACCACAGTATAATTTATTGGGTCATTCTCATAGATAAATACTTGAGCCTGAGCCATGGTATCTTTAGACTGTAATATAACATATGGCTTGCCCACCCTAATTTTTCGAACATCAAAACTATCTCTGAAATTCTCTGAAATGGCAGCTACCTTCGGGTATTCAACCTTATTCTGCATCATTAACTCACCGAAGCTATCGCCATAACGTATGGTATCTAGCTTAACGATAAATTCATCTAAATTGAAACCAAATCTCTCGTTTACCTCTGGCAGCTCGACTATTTTTACATCTTGTGCTATGTCCTTTTTCTGATTATCGGCGTCTTTGCATGATGCAATAACTGTTAATGCCAATAATATCCCCCAATACTTCTGCATTATTCTACTCTTGATTTATCTGGATTCAACATATGGTCTACCCATTGCTTGCCCCAATTACTTAATTCTTGTTCTGTATATAATTCTGGAAAAAACACAATTTTCTGAAAGCTCGGTGGCAGGTATTCTTTCCAATTTGTACCTCCTGTCGCCTCAATATCACCAGTGTCTCTTCTTAAATACCTATGGGCAGAACCCATGTGCATTAATTGCCAATTAATGTTGGCATTTATATCTAAAGTTTTCAATGATTCGACCAAAGTTTTATCTTCTCTCTGCTCTTTGGGTAAACTTAGGTATTTATGATATATTGTTGTGTTCTCAACCTGTTTTGCTATTCTTATCAGCCTTGGTGTATACCGATACTCAAACTGCTTTAAGGTCAAGGTTTTTTCACCTGTAGATACATCTGTAGCACCTCTTTTCCAGTAGATATGTTCGTATAATTCCTCTATTGTAGATTCTGATGAAAACTGAGCCCTATCAGTAACATGTACCAAGTTTTCTAAAGGCGTAGCATACAACTCGATCATTCTAAATTGTGCCGACTGAAAACCGCTTGCAGGTAACAATGCCATTCGATATTGCAAAAATTGCTCACGCTCCATGCCTTTTATCATCACACTAAATGAAGATATTAGAACGGTATAATAGCTATTTATTCTTCTAACTTTTTCAATAAAAAAGGCTAGGTTGTCACTTTTATCATCTACCAGTTGTTTTTGCTCGTGCAAAATAAGCTTGAAGTACAGCTCTGTAATTTGATGGTACATGATGAAAATCTCTTCATCAGGAAAATGTGTTCTTGGAACTTGGAGACTTAATAAGGTATCTAGATGAATATAGTCCCAATAGGTAAGATAACGTTGGTGCAATAAGCCATCTAAATAAGAGCTTAGATCTTGCCCTGAATCTTTATATTTTTCTTCTAGTTTAGAGATTTGGGATTTGATCTTCTCTTTATCTTCCATTTTAGGGTCTACTCCATTATAATTTTAAACTGATGCTTAAGACCATTATACCCATCAATATCTGCTTTTATAGCACCCACCGCTAAATCTGCTTTAATTCTTATAGGAATTCGATTGTCATCATTCGACACCCATAACGATAAACTTTCTTGCTCTTTAAATACACGCCCAGATTGTACCAAGGGTCTAAATTTTAAGCATTCAACTTTACCATATTTTGTATTTACAACTTCTATACCTAAATACTTAAGTTTAAAATCAAAGATACCATCGTCGTCATAAAGCATTTTCAGGGTAATCGCTTTCCCTACTTCAAGGTCCTCTATTTTATAGTTGTTCCTCAGAAAATAAAAAGCGGATATTAAATCCTGTATATTGTTCTCTAATGTAAAATTAAGCTTTTTCTTGTTTTTCTTATCATTAAGTTCTGCTTTAGACGTTTTATGATCAAAGTTTATTTCAACATCTTTGGTATAACCGCCTTCATCAATTTTACGCACGAACCTATAGGGTTTACCATCTTGCTTATCAAAATAACTCTCATAGGTATCGTCAACCTTAAAAAACCAACTAGCAACTCCGGTAGTTTCGCCATGACCTACTACATGGTATACTGCCTTGTCATCTATAGTTGCAGAATTAACTTGTAATGTGGCATAACTCGCATTTAAAAAACCATAATGCATTCTAAACTTTAACCACTCTCCTGTCTTAAAGGCAGACTGAGAACTTTGACCTTGGACACCAAAAAATGTTAGGATAAGGGTTAATAAGAATATTTTTCTCATAGTGCATAGTTTAATGTAAAAATAGTAATAGATAGTTCTCTATTACTTTCATTACAATATCTTAAACAAAATTTATTCCAAAGTATTGTTGTATAAAAAAAGCCCAGTTTAAAAACTGGGCTTTTCCTAAATAACCAACCAAACTTTAAATTATGAAAAACCACTACTTAAAGTTGTAAGGGAACCACCCCTTAGCTGATGTAAATTTAAGGCACATTATTCTACCTACAGTACTGTTTAACTTACTTTAATGATAACCTTAACAGTTATTCACACTTCTCATTAATAATTGGGAATCTATTAAGAATTATCGATTCACCTAAAGCATTATTTATTAAAATAATGATAACCTTTAGGTATTAAAACCAGTAACCTACACTTACAAAAAATTGTGACTTCTCTATTTCAGGTGTCCAAGAATACATTAAGTTAATCGGACCTAAAAATGACTCTAAACCATACCCGATACCGTAACCTGAATATGTCGGCGCCTTAAACCAATCGCCTGTTCTAAAGAGATCATCATCAACATTTGCGAAATTTGCCGTGAATAACGCATGGTTCTTTTTGGCAAATTCAAAATCTAACCTCGCATAGGCTTTTACGAAACTGTTTCCTGGTAAACTAATAAAGTCATACCCAACAAATGGAATAAAATTATTTATAAAATCTGTACCATAACCACCAAGAAGAAAATCAAAAGAGGTAACATTAGACGTTCCTAATTTAAAACCACCTTCTGTTTCTATATTTATGGACAGCTTATTTATCAAAGGCATTGCCATACCCAAACGAGCTTTAGAGACAGAAAAATCTTTAAAATTGTTGTTGAAATCAGATGATAACACATAATAATGCATATCGCCATTAAAATATAGACCCCTTGACGGAAAATACTTGTCATCGTATGTATCTAATTTAAGCGCACCATAAGCACTAATAAAATTACTTCTCTCAAAATATGTTCTACCATTACTAGCTGTAGTACCTGGGGTTGTACTATTAGGCGTGTCTGCAAATGTTCTAGTACTATATTGTAAATGTTTAAACTCTGCACCAAGTGTAAATGCAAACTCTTCTTTAACTACGGTTTGTATATATAACTGATTTGTAAAGTCAGATACATTTAAATTAATTCTATTAAGTGACGTTCCTGTGCTTACTTCAAAATTATCTTGAATTAAATCAAAATTTATTTCTTGTTCAAAATCATTGAATCTAGAATTGATCCCAAAACTCCAATAGCTACCTTTATCTATGTAATATTCAAAATTATATCTGATATTATCACCTAAAATAAAATCAAAAGAAGCTACATCATCTTTTGACAGTATTCTTCTTTTTGTAAGGTTTATAAGTGCCGCGCTTTTATATAAATCATCAAAATGGGCTCCCAATCTTAGAAAAGAGGTGTTTTTAATTTCATCTAGCGGCAATATTAAATCTTCCCCTCCATTTATATTATCTAGCAACTTATACTTGATGGTTCTAAAATTACCCGTTGCAGATAAATTACTGATCCCTTGTTGTAGTTTATTGAAATTCGTAGGCTCATCTAAATTAAAACGAAGCTTACCTTTTACATAACCCCTGGTATGATCTGTATTGCCATCTATTAACAATCTATTTACTATTAACTGTTTTTCACCCTCAACAACTGAAATTGCATTTTTACCCTTCTTATAATTAGTTGAAAGTTGCCTTAACTCTTCTATCTTCAAATTTGCGGCATCTTCGCCCGTTTTTACAATTTCCCCTAAGCTGTTAAAATCTATTACCGAGTACTGCTCAATTTTGGGCTTAATGTAGATGTCGGTCTTTTTAGATTTTATCTGCATGTCTGCCACCGTACGATAATTATTTATTTGCAACAAAATTTCTGTCGCCGATAATAAGGCTTCCCTATCAGATAAATCATGCTGTACATCTACACCAATTATAATATCGGCACCCATTGCCCTAACCTCATCTATCGGGTAATTATTAACTACACCACCATCTATTAATACTTTGTCATTAATAATCGTAGGTTCAAAAAGAGAAGGCAAGGTTCCGCTGGCTAAAATTGCCTCGGGTAAATATCCAGAATTTAAAATAACCTGCTTGCCTGTTTCTATATCGGTAGCTATACAAACAAACGGGGTGGGTAGTTTATTAAAATCATCAATATCTTTTACATGGTAAAGCAATCGAACAAACTCATTATATATATTCTGACCGCCAGAAAATGCAGGCGGCACTGTTACCTTAAAATTCTTAAATGGTAATGTTAACGCATACCGTTCAGAATCTTCTTTTTCATAAAAAGTTTTAGCACTTCTTGGTAAATTATCTTGAATCAAAGACCCAATATTGGTTGCCTTGAATATAGAGTCTAGCTCATTGGCGGTATAACCCGCAGCATATAATGCCCCAACAATGGCACCCATACTAGAACCTCCTATATAATCTATTTCAACACCCGCTTCTTCTATAATTTTTAACGCACCAATATGCGCCATACCCTTTGCCCCGCCACCACTTAGCACTAAGCCTATTTTCGGTTTCTTATTTTTTTCGATGTTTTGAGCAATCAAAGAACTGGCGCTTAATAAAAGTACCGCTAAGACGATTGGTATTCTACCGATATTATTCTTTACGAAAAGAGTCATATATCTTTTTTGCTTTTGACGCACCCACCTCTTGACTTAGACTGTCTACAGAAGCTTCTTTTATACGCTTTACCGATTTAAATTTCTTTAGCAATTGTTGGGCTGTCTTTTCACCGACACCATCTATACCTTCCAATTCAGAATTAATAGCCCCTTTGCTTCTTTTATTTCTATGAAATGTTATACCGAATCTATGGGCCTCATTTCGTAAATATTGAATTATTTTAAGGCTTTCAGACTTTTTATCTAAATACAAAGGTATTGGGTCTTCTGGAAAATATATTTCCTCCAAACGTTTTGCAATACCTATTATAGCGATTTTACCTCTCAAACCCAATAAATCTAAACTTTTTAACGCCGATGACAATTGCCCCTTACCACCATCAATGACAATTAATTGTGGCAATGGCTGCATTTCTTCTTGCAATCTTTTATATCTACGATATACCACCTCTTCCATTGAGGCAAAGTCATCTGGACCGGTAACCGTTTTTATATTATAATGACGGTATTCTTTTTTTGATGGCTTACCATCTTTAAACACCACACAAGCAGCTACAGGGTTGCTGCCTTGTATATTACTGTTATCAAAACACTCAATATGTCTAGGTTCGGCAGATAATCTGATGTCTTTTTTCATTTGTGCCATAATTCTATTTGTATGGCGATCCGGATCAATAATCTTTATTTGATTGAACCTTTCTTGCCTAAAGAATTTTGCATTACGCTCAGACAAATCTAATATTCGTTTTTTATCCCCTAACTTAGGTATGGTCACTTTTATACCTGGTGATACCGCAATATTAAAGGGTACATATAATTCTTTTGAGTCTGATTTAAATCGCTCTCTTATTTCTACTATGGCCAACTCAAGCAAATCTTCATCTTGCTCTTCTAACTTCTTTTTAATCTCCATAGTATGAGACCTAATTATTGAGCCATGTGCCAATTGTAGAAAGTTCACATAAGCAAAAGCATTATCAGAAATTATACTGAACACATCTACATTACTAATTTTAGGATTAACGATTGTTGTCTTAACCTGGTAGTTCTCTAAAACGTCTATTTTATCTTTAATCTTTTGGGCTTCTTCGAACCTCATTTCATCTGCCAGAGCTTTCATCTGCCCTTTAAAATAGGTAATCGACGATTTAAAATTGCCTTTCACAATTTGTCTGATATCATCTATTTGACGATCATATTCTGTAAGCGACTGAAACCCCTCGCACGGACCTTTACAATTGCCCAAATGATACTCTAAACACACTTTGTACTTACCTGCATTTATTTTTTCTGCGGATAAATCGTAGTTGCACGTTCGTAACGGATAAACACTTTTAATTAAATCTAAAAGCACCCGTACCGTTTTCATACTAGTATACGGACCAAAATATTCCGATCCATCTTTAATTACTCTTCTTGTCGGAAAAAACCTTGGAAACCGTTCATTTTTCAAACACAACCAAGGATAAGATTTGTCATCTTTTAGCAATACATTATAGCGAGGTCTTAATTCTTTGATTAGATTATTCTCCAACAGCAATGCATCTGATTCCGTAGGCACTACAATATGCTTTATAGACCTAATTTTTTTAACCAAAACACGGGTTTTACCGTACTCATGATTCTTATTAAAGTAGGATGATACCCTTTTTTTTAAATTTTTTGCTTTACCAACATATAGTATACTTTCGCTACTATCATAAAATTGATACACCCCTGGTCCGGTAGGTAATGCACTGAGCTGTATATTTAAGGGTATTTCTGTCATAATTCAATAGTACTAATTTAGTCTATAAAAGCCATTTCATCTTACACCACCATGGTTAATGTTCCTTGCTATCAATTTAAGCGATTATGAATATGATATTTTAAGGGGCTATATTTTTTCATCTAAATAATATTATCATATTCATATTATCGGATTAGTAATTTAAAAAAATATACATACATTTAATTATTTGATTTTCAGGCAATTAATTGTTTTTACATTTCTTTATATGAATGAAACTGTTAATTTTATAATAAAAAAGTGCATTTCACCGAGAAAAAAGTGCATTTCAAAGATGTTATATTAATTATTTTACCTATTTTTAACTCAACAACAACAATTATTGGCTCATTTACAAAAAAGAAAACTATGGATAGTTATATCATCACTTTAGGAACCTACCTTATTTTAATGTTATTTTTCAAGGTATTTTTTGCTGTTGCAGGTAAAGAATAATTTAAAATATCAATGTGCTAAAATCACTTCACTATGTTGAAGAAAGATTTACGCATAAAATATTTAAAACTACGTAGTTCCCTAACACCCTCTCAATTATCTTCTCAAAGTATTGCAATTGCGAATTCAGTTTTGCAATTGCCAATATGGAAAAATTCATATTTCCACATTTTTTTACCGATTGAACAAAAAGCCGAAATAGATACTGAAGGTATTATATCTATTCTTCTTGGTCTTGATAAGAATGTAATCGTTCCAAAAATTAAGTCTCCGACCGAATTAGAACATTTTTTACTTACCGACAACACAAAATTTACATCAAACAGCCTCAATATTCCCGAACCTGTCGATGGTATTAACATTGAACCGAATAAAATAGATGTGGTATTTATCCCGTTATTAGCTTTTGATAAGGCTGGCAATAGAATAGGATACGGAAAAGGATATTACGACCGCTTTTTAGATCAATGTAGAGAAGATGTCATTAAAATCGGACTATCATTTTTTGAAGCTGAAAATTCTATAGATGATATGGACACTACAGATATACCTTTAGATTTCTGCGTTACACCTACTAAAACCTATTCTTTTAAAACGTCTTGATCTTGAGTGCTTTCAGGTTCTTGAACTAGTACCTCTTCTTTATTAAATGCTCTTTTATTAAAAACTAAAAGTATACCTACGCCAGTGCTTATAGCAGTATCGGCAATATTAAAGACAGGTTCAAAGAATCTAAAATTTTGACCTCCTACAATAGGCATCCAAGTGGGCCATGTAGAATCTACCATCGGGAAGTATAACATGTCTACTACCTTACCATAAAACAACTTGCCGTAAGGTTCATCAGAAAATAGGGTCGCGACCACATTATAGCTTTCATTAAATATAGCACCGTAAAAAACAGAGTCTAAAATATTACCTAAAGCCCCTGCAAATATTAATGAAACTGCCCAAATTAATGTGTTAGATGCTTTTTTCTTAATGACATCAAAAAGCCAATAACCGATACCGAATATGGCAAATAATCGAAAGATAGTCAGTACTAATTTTCCGATATTATCTGAGATCGGCAATACATCACTAAGCTTTGCACCCCATGCAGCCCCCTCATTTTCAATAAACAAAATTTTGAACCAGTTAAACACCTCAACAGACTCACCCAATACAAAATGGGTCTTTATATAAATTTTGCTCCATTGATCAATAATTAATATCAATAGAATAAATAGTACAGATTTTTTAATGTTCATGGGCTTTAATCAATGAGCGCAAAAATATAAATATTATTCGGTTTTACTAAGATCTATATTACCGGTAACCGTTTGTAATTTAAAAATTGAATTACCGTAGGGTATTTTATTGGAAGATACTGTACCATATTTACTTTCAGCGGAAATTTGAGCTCCGCCAGAAATTATTGCAATATGACCACTTTGCGATTTTACGTTAGCATTTGCTTCCACTTTATTTAATACACAAGCACCATCTGATAAAGAAATATTCAATTCCTTAAAAACGCCTTCAACCACTACTCTAGAATTGGTGCCGAAAATTTCAAGTTGTTTATGCTGGGGAATATTTAACTTTAATAAAATAGAAACTACTTTATGCGCACTTAATTTATCAGTCGGGTTTTCGAAACTCGGAGAAAAGCCGGTTTCGACAATAAGGGTAGTACCATTAGTTGAGACTTTTAAATCTAAATCTTGACTATACTCACCTTCCATCTCTGCTTCAATAGTAATTTCATTACCCTTATTAGTCTGCACCTCTACTATGAAACAATTGGTAGCATCTACCTGAATAAGACCAATATGTGCTGCCAAAATCTTATTATACATCTTCTTTTGAGCACTAAGCCCTAAAGAAAGTAACAATAAAAAATAGAGAAAAAATCTTTTCAAAGTAGTACCTATTAAAAAACGCCCCTAAAGGCGTTTTAATTATGATTGCATATTCTTAGCTTCAATGCTAAGCGTGGCGTGCGGCACAAGTTTTAACCGCTCTTTATTGATTAGTTTTCCTGTTACACGACAAATGCCATATGTTTTATTCTCGATGCGTAACATCGCATTCTTTAGGTCACGAATAAATTTCTCTTGCCTAATAGCTAATTGCGTATTAGCTTCTTTACTCATTGTTTCAGAACCTTCTTCAAAAGCCTTAAAGGTAGGCGAAGTATCATCGGTACCATTATTACCATCATTCATATAAGCACTTTTTAAAAGCTCTAAATGATTTTTTGCCTTCTCTATTTTATCTTCTATCAATATTTTGAATTCTGCCAAATCTTTGTCAGGATATCTTACTTTTAAATCTTCTGCCATCTTTTAATATTTTTCAATAAACAATTTAGTGTTCACCTCGTCAAAAGCAATTTCTATGCCTTTATCCAATTTTTCAACAAAATTTAATTCTGCCGTCAAGGTCTCTGTTTTAATATACTCAATATTATTTTTAACAGCTACTTCAACAAAACCATCTTTTAATATTTGAATTGCAATTTTATCTGTCACTTCAAATCCTGAATCTTTTCTAATATTCTGAATTCTATTGACTAATTCTCTTGCAACACCTTCATTTCTCAACTCCTCATTAATTGTTACGTCTAAAGCAACAGTTAATTTACCAGAGGTCGCGACCATCCAACCCTCAATATCTTGAGAGGAAATCTCTACATCTTGTAACTGTAAAGTAATACTTTTATTTTCTATCTGTATCGATAATTCGCCATCCTGCTCAATTTTTTGGATATCATTCTGGTCGAAACCATTGACAACTTGAGCAATTTGCTTCATTTCTTTACCAAACTTCGGACCTAATGTCTTGAAATTAGGCTTTATACGTTTTACCAAGATACCAGAGGCATCATCTAATAGCTGAATTTCCTTAACGTTAACTTCAGATTTAATTAATTCTGATACCGCTTCAATTTCTTCTCTGTCCTTATCATCTAAAACGGGAATCATTATTTTCTGTAAAGGTTGACGCACCTTTATTTTCTCTTTTTGACGAATAGATAATACCAAAGAAGAAATAATCTGCGCTTTCTGCATTTTAACTTCTAAGCTTTGATCGATTAGCGACTCATCTGCCACCGGAAAGTCTGCTAAATGCACACTTTCAAAACCATCTTTTACCGTTGCCCTGTTCAAATCTAAATACAATTGATCCATGAAAAAAGGAGCAATAGGCGCCGATAATTTAGAAACAACGTCTAAACAGGTGTATAGCGTTTGGTATGCCGCGATTTTATCTTGGGCATACTCGCCTTTCCAAAAACGTCTTCTACATAAACGTACGTACCAGTTACTTAGATTTTCTTGAACAAAGTCAGATATTGCTCTTGCAGCACGTGTAGGCTCATACTCATCGTAAGCCGTGTCTACCGTCTTAATCAATGTATTTAATTCTGAGATGATCCAACGGTCTATCTCTGTACGTTCAGCCATCGGCACATCTGCTTCGGCATAGGTAAACTTGTCTAAGTTAGCATACAGTCCAAAAAATGAATAGGTGTTATATAAGGTACCAAAGAACTTTCGCTTAACCTCAGCAATGCCTTCGGTATCGAACTTTAGGTTATCCCAAGGGTTGGCATTACTAATCATATACCATCTTGTAGCATCTGCACCATGTTCGTTCATAGTTTCGAAAGGATCTGCAGCATTGCCTAATCGCTTAGACATTTTCTTACCTTCTTTGTCTAAAACCAGTCCGTTTGAAACTACATTCTTATACGCGACAGAATCGAATACCATGGTTGAAATAGCATGTAATGTGTAAAACCAACCACGGGTCTGATCAACACCTTCGGCTATAAAATCTGCCGGAAAGGTTTTTCCGTCATCAATTAAATCTTTATTCTCAAAAGGATAATGCCACTGTGCATAAGGCATAGAACCACTATCGAACCAAACATCGATTAAATCGCTCTCTCGTTTCATCGGTTTACCCGATACTGACACCAATGTAATTTGATCAACTATATTCTTATGTAAATCTATTTTATCGTAGTTCTCATCAGACATGTCATCGACTACGAAATCTGCATAGATATCTTTTTCTAAAACTCCCGCTTTAACCGCCTTTGCCATTTCTGACTTTAGCTCTGCAACCGATCCTATTATTATCTCTTCTTTACCATCTTCTGATCTCCAGATTGGTAATGGAATTCCCCAATAACGAGACCTAGAAAGATTCCAGTCATTTGCATTCGCCAACCAATTACCGAATCTACCTTCACCAGTTGCTTTTGGTTTCCAGTTAATTGTTTGGTTCAACTCAAACATTCTATCCTTAACATCGGTTACTTTTATAAACCAAGAATCTAACGGATAATACAAAATAGGCTTATCTGTACGCCAGCAGTTTGGGTAACTGTGCACATACTTCTCTACCTTAAAGGCTTTATTTTCTTCTTTTAATTTAATGGCAATTTCTACATCTACAGAACGCTCAGGCACTTCACCATCTTCGTAATATTCGTTCTTTACATATTTACCACCTAACTCTTTTAACTCTGGTCTAAACTTACCTTGTAAATCGACTAATGGAACCAAGTTTGCATTTTCATCTAACACCAACATTGGTGGTATTTCTGGTACTGCTTGTTTAGCTACAAAAGCATCATCTGCACCAAAAGTAGGTGCCGTGTGTACGATACCTGTACCATCTTCGGTGGTAACAAAATCACCAGCAATTATTCTAAAGGCGTTTTCTGCATTTTCATAAGGCAACACATAATTTAATAACTGCTCGTACCTAATACCCAATAAATCTTTTCCTTTAAATTCTTTTACAACATAGAACGGTATTTTCTTATCACCAGACTTGTATTCTAATAACTCAGCCTTTTCTGATACTTCTTTGAATTTACCCGAGAATTGTTTGCCTACCAAATTCTTGGCAAGTATTACATTCATAGGTTCGAACGTGTATTGGTTATATGATTCTACTAAAACATAATCTATTCTTGAACCTACTGTCAATGCAGTATTAGAAGGTAATGTCCAAGGGGTGGTCGTCCAAGCTAAAAAGTAAACCGTGCCTTCGTTCTGTAAAAAATCTGGCAATGTTTCTTCGACAGCTTTAAATTGTGCAGTAACCGTAGTATCTGTAACATCTTGGTAGGTGCCTGGTTGATTTAGCTCATGAGAGCTTAAACCAGTTCCTGCCTTTGGTGAATATGGCTGTATGGTATAACCCTTATATATTAAATCTTTTGAATATATCTGTTTTAACAACCACCAAACAGTTTCCATGTATTTGGACTTATAGGTAATGTACGGATCTTCCATATCTACCCAATAGCCAACTTGTTTGGTCATAGCATTCCAAACATCGGTATATCTCATAACCGCTTTTTTACAAGCTGCATTATATTCTTCTACCGAAATTTTAACCCCGATATCTTCTTTTGTAATACCTAATTCTTTTTCGACACCTAACTCAATAGGAAGACCATGAGTATCCCAACCAGCTTTACGCTTTACTTGAAATCCCTTCATGGTTTTATACCTAGGGAAGATATCTTTAATGGTTCGTGCCATTACATGGTGTATACCAGGCATACCGTTCGCTGAAGGCGGACCTTCATAGAATACATAACTCTCTTTACCCTCTCGAGTAGATATACTTTTTTCAAAAATGGCATTCTTTGACCAGTAGTCAAGTATTTCTTCTGCGACCTTTGGTAAATTCAATCCTTGATATTCTGTGAACTTCATACAAAATGCTTATAGTATTGGATTTTAAAGGCTGCAAAATTATAAAATTTTAAGCAAAGAGGAGTGTATTGACAGTACTGAAATGCTTATAAACCACGTATTAAAGGATTAATTCACCTCTTAAACATCCAAAAGTTAAATTTCTGCGTATATTAACACGGAACAATTAACCATTAAACGTTTACAAAAATGAAAAAAGTAATTTTAGGATCATTAGCAATTTTAGCACTTAGTATGTCAGTTTCTTGTAGAGATGCTGCCGATAAAGCAAAATCTGCAACTGAAGAAGCTGGTGCAGCTTTAGAAAATGCAGGTGAAGAGTTAAAAGAAGCTGGTAAAGATTTAGAAGAAGCTGGCGAAGGTGCAATGGACGCTGCTAAAGAAGCAAGTGAAAATGCAATGGATGCTGCTGAAGATGCTGCTGAAACGGTAAAAGAAGCTGGTCAAGATGGTATGGACGCTGCTAAGAAAGCTGGTGAAGAGACTATGGATGCTGCTAAAGATGCAGGTAATGACGTAAAAAAAGCTGCGAATGATGCAGCTGACAAAGCAGCTCAAACAGCTGAAGATGTAAAAAAGGCGGTTAAACACTAACAATATCCTTTTTTTTTATAATTTTAAAAGACCCGTTACCAACGGGTCTTTTTTATTTAAAAATGATATCCCACACCAATAATCATGTGTATACCTGGCGCTACTATACCAGAAGAATATGTTCTATACCGCTGATCTGTAAAATTCTCTAAACTAGCGGTTACCTTAAATTGATTCGTAACATCATATTTAGAGCGAAAATTTAAAGTGTACCATGAAGGTGCGAACGGATTTCCATTTTCATCTGTAGCATAAATGTACTCTTTAGACCTTTCTGATACCGCAAGATCATCGTACCCTATTTCACCATTATAATTCAAGAATAGATCTGTTCGTAGCCGCTGATTTTTCCATACGATATGAAAATCCCCAAAAGTAGGTGCCGCATGCCGTGCCGGTGTTTCTGAACCATCATCTTCTTCTTCTACACCTTCTGTAAATGTCAAGTTTGAAGATAGTGACCATTGTTCGGTCAAATAAGCTTCCAATCCAAATTCAAAACCATACACATAGGCTTTAGCTGCATTTTGAATTGCCTGCACATTACTTAACTCGCCGCCATATTCTATTTCTGAAACTCCATTGTAACTAAAATCTCTACGCACCAAAGCGTCTACTAAATACGTGTAATAAGCTGCTCCTTTTAGAATTATTTTATCGTTTATGTTTCTCTGTATGCCTATCTCTGCATTGTATGCATATTCGGGTTCTAAATCTGGATTTGGTACGACCACAGACCCTAGTTCTGAATCAAATATTTTACCGACATCATCTATATTCGGTGCTCTAAAACCTGTTGAACCATTTAATGTTACCTGAAGATTAGCTCTAGGAAACCAACTAAAACCAATACTACCGGTTAATGCTCCTGTACTTAAATCTGCCGTTTTGAACGGAAAATCATAAAACGTATCATCAAAAACAGCATCTACCCAAACATGGCTATATCGCAAACCCGACATAATTGTAAAATTTGGCTTTACCTTGTACTCTCCATTTGTATACCCTGCCAAACTTTGCCAAGTAGAACCATCTGGATACCTTGATGCAGCATCGGTTTTTTCGTCAGTGTTGATATTTAAATCAAAACCATTTGACCTTACTTTATTATATATATACTCGGTACCATAATAGAGCCTAAAATCGCCAATTTTTTTATTCTCTAGGTCGATATTAAAGTTTACCGCATCTACCTTTTCTTTGGTAGTATTTCTTATCTCGTCTTGAAAATCTCTATTTATCCTACTTTCTTCAAAATGTTGATATGCAAAACCTAGTTTTAAACCATCATATACTTTTCCGTTTCCTTTTTTCTGTACTTGCGCATTTGCCATAAACCACTTTTGTGGCCCGTAATCCCATTCAGCAGAACGCAAGCCTAAACCATCGCTAGTTGGTCTAATTAAACGGTCGTATCTAGAATAGTTTGATGCTTCGCTATAATAGGTGCCTAAATTTAAATCCCACTTTGCATTGGGTTTAAACAGAAGTTTTTGCATAAAATTTATTTGATCATAACCTGTGGGAACTTGTTTCTTTGGAGAATCATTTTCTACCAACTCATCAATACCGTTTACTGTTTTTATGTATGTATTCCTTAAATATGAATCCGGGCCGTGAGAACCCATTCTTAAATCTTGAAAATTATTATAAGTTAGACTCGTAAGTGATGACCAAGTTTTTTTACCTAAGTTAATATCGGCATGCACCGTATTCTCCATATTCGCCGTTCCAAATCTATAATCGGCATTGCCATGTACCAAAAGACTATCGTTTTGAGATAACATCGGTTTTTTGGTGTAGAAGTTCATTACGCCGCCAATAGCATCACTTCCATAAATAACCGAACCCGGACCAAAAATTACCTCTGTGTTTTTAATTGTAAAGGGATCAATAGATATTACATTTTGCACGTTACCACCCCTAAATATGGCATTGTTCATTCTTACACCATCTACAGATAACAATAATCTATTTGTAGCAAAACCTCTAATCATAGGGCTACCACCACCCATTTGGCTTTTTTGAACAAATACTTTACCACTATTCTGTAGCAAATCTGCAGCTGTTTGCGGTGTAGAAAAAGCGATAGCTCTTGCATCTAATGAGATAATTCTATTGGGTATATCTCTTTTTTGCTGCTCCCATTTAGACACAGACATCACCACTTCATCTAATTGCTGGGCTTTCATAATCAAATAAGCTCTTTGGCCTTGTCTTTGCAGTTGCTGCTTCGTTGTTTTAAATTCTTGATAACCGATATGCTTTAGCGTGATGCGTTCTTTACCCATAAATACCGAAGCATCGAAAACCCCATCGAAATTAGATAAGGCTATTTTCGATTTGTCTTTATTGAAAACGGCAACATTGGCAATCTTCTCTCCACTATCGGCATCTAAGACGGTAATTTGTTGAGCAGTGCCAAAAAAATAACACAAAAAAAGAGCTACGAACAAGTGCTTATACATAGGTATTGAAAACTTCATTTAAAACGGCAAGCGACTTTGGTTTTCTGAAACCTTGTAAATGCAATTCAAAATACAGAATTAAGGATTTCAGCAATTCTTGACGACTGCTTTTTTTCATCTTTACGGTATGCATTACATCAAAATTTGTGCCCAATAAGGTCTTGAAATGATAAATATTTTCTCCCCTAAGTATCGGATTCAATGATTCGGCAGCTACAAACTCACCTTCTAACAGATCAAAATAGGGCTTATCTATCTGGTATACATCAGGATAAAAACCTAAAAAACGTGTTAGCGATAACATAAAGTACAAATGAAAATTAGCGACTTCTTTATTCATATCTAACCATTGCAGCGATGCTTCAAGAAAGTCGAACATATCTTCGTTGCGCTCTTCTTCTCGAATGCTATTGCCTAAAAGCTCTGCTAAAAATAAAGTCATGGCATTTTTAGCCATGTCGGCATATAAAGTTTGATAGTGATAAAATACTTTTGCTTCTTTAAGGGTCTCTAATGTGCCCTTGTTTTTATGGTTGGCAACAATTTCTAATTGGGTTAAAGGCTGAAAGTAGGCGGACTTCAATTTTCCCTTTTTTGAAGCTAAGACTCCCCTTAATAAATATGATTTAATTCCGTCAGATGCAGTATAGGCTTTGACGATAAGACTTGTATCGCCGTATTTTAGTGCAGAAAATACTATAGCCTTTGTGGTTACCTGCATATTAGAACATCTATTTCAACAAAGATAGTTGATTGTAGTTTGGCGAAGACGTTCTATAAAAAAATGCGAGACCCTAATATAGAGTCCCGCATTATATTTTTACTTTTATAAATCTAATTTCTAGATAACACCTTGTGCTAACATTGCATCGGCAACCTTTACGAAACCAGCAATGTTTGCTCCTTTTACATAGTTACAGAAACCATCTTCTTCTTTACCGTACTCGATACAAGAAGCATGAATATCTTCCATAATTACTTTTAGGCGCTCATCAACCTCTTCACGTGTCCAGCTAATTCTTAATGAATTCTGAGACATTTCTAAACCTGATGTTGCAACACCACCTGCGTTTGAAGCTTTACCTGGCGCAAATAATATTTTTGCATTATTGAAAACATGAACAGCATCTGCATTACAAGGCATGTTAGCACCTTCGGCAACACATATACATCCATTTTTCAATAGCTTTTTAGCATCATCTTCATCTAACTCATTTTGGGTAGCACATGGTAATGCAATATCACATTTTACTTCCCAAGGTGTTTTCCCTTTATGGAATTCGGCTGAAGCATATTTATCTACATACTCAGAAATACGGCCTCTTCTATTATTCTTAAGATCCATTACGAAAGCTAGCTTTTCATCGTTCAAGCCATCTTTATCATAGATATAACCGCTAGAATCTGAAAGTGTAACTACTGTAGCACCTAATAAAATTGCTTTTTCGGCAGCATACTGAGCAACGTTTCCTGATCCAGAAATTACTACTGTTTTACCTTCAAAAGTTTCATTCTTCGTCTTTAGCATACTTTGTGCAAAATATACAGTACCATATCCTGTAGCTTCTGGTCTAATTTTAGAACCACCCCAAGAAAGACCTTTACCTGTTAATACACCGGTAAACTCATTACGGATCTTTTTGTACATACCAAAAAGGAAACCTATTTCACGAGCACCTACACCAATATCGCCGGCAGGTACATCGGTATTAGGACCAATATGTCTGTTTAATTCTAACATGAAGGCATGGCAAAAACGCATTACCTCATCATCAGATTTACCTTTTGGATCAAAATCAGAACCACCTTTACCACCACCCATAGGCAATGTTGTAAGACTGTTCTTGAATACTTGCTCAAAAGCTAAGAATTTAAGGATACTCGCATTTACGGTTGGGTGAAAACGCAAACCGCCTTTGTATGGACCTATTGCCGAGTTCATTTGTATTCTATACCCACGGTTTACATGAATTTCACCTGCATCATCAACCCACGCAACTCTAAAAGAAATTAAACGTTCTGGCTCAACCATTCTTAAAAGAATATTCTTACCATTATATATTTCCTGATTTGCAATATATGGTATAACCGTTTCTGCAACTTCTTGCACCGCTTGTATGAATTCTGGTTCGTGACCATTTCTGGCAATAACCTCATCCATAAATGCTTTTATTTTATTTTCCATAAAGCTATTTAAACTTATTTAAATTATTGATTTCAAAATATAACGTCAAAATTATGCTATTTGTGTAATTTGATAGTGTATTTTTTCAAAAATCGATAAAAATTGTTGTTTTGGCAACAAACTACCTAATCTTGCTACATTTAATTTAACATTTGGTCAATTATTTTATTGCTTGTTCTAAATCTGATATTAAATCATCAACATCTTCAATACCAATACTTAATCTGATTAACGAATCAACCACTCCGTTTTTAAGTCGTACTTCTTTCGGAATACTTGCGTGGGTCATACTTGCAGGGTGACCGGCTAAACTTTCTACGCCACCTAAAGACTCTGCCAATGTAAAAACCTGTAACCGTTCTACAATCTTTATGGCATCATCATAATTACCTCCTTTAGGCACAAAAGAAATCATGCCACCAAAATCTTTCATTTGCTCTTTTGCAATATGGTGATTTGGATGATCTTCAAAACCTGGCCAGTACACCTTTTCAACTTTCGGGTTACTTTTAAGATATTCGGCGATTACCCTACCATTTTCACAATGGCGCTGCATACGTACATGCAATGTCTTTATTCCTCTCAAGACCAAAAAACTATCCATAGGTCCGCAAACGGCACCACTTGCATTTTGTATAAAGTAGAGTTTATCTGCTAATTCTTGGTCTTTCACTATTAGAGCCCCTACAACAGTATCGCTATGACCCCCAAGATATTTGGTAGCTGAATGCATTACAATATCTGCACCCAGTTCTAATGGCAATTGCAAATAAGGGGTAGCAAAGGTGTTATCTACCGCCAACAATATATCTTCCCCCTTGGTTAATGACGCTATTGCCTTTATATCTACAATATTCATCATTGGGTTAGTAGGTGTTTCTACCCAAATCAACTTTGTTTTCGTATTTATTTTATCACGTACAGCATCTGTACCCTGCATACCTACGAAATGAAAAACGATTCCGAATTTTTCAAATATCTTTTTAAATATTCTATAAGATCCGCCATATAAATCATTGGTAGAAATAACCTCATCGCCCGGTGCCAATAATTTAAGGACTGCATCGATTGCTGCAAGACCGCTACCAAAAGCCAAACCGAATTCGCCACCTTCTATACTTGCTAATGACTTTTCTAAAGCTGTTCTTGTTGGGTTGGCACTTCTTGAATATTCATAACCCTTATGACCACCTGGTGTAGTTTGGGCATATGTAGATGTTTGATATATAGGTGGCATAACAGCACCGTAAGCTGCATCTGGTTGTTGACCACCATGTATGGTTTTCGTATTAAACTTTAAGTTTTTAGAGCCCATATTCAAGAATTTATTACACAAATGTATTGTTATCTTTCGGGGAATACAATGAAGCTGTATTTTTACACAAAATCTATTTTCTCCATGAAATCTAAGCTTACCTGCCTACTTATTTGTTTTATCCTTATCTCTTGTAATACTAAGGACTCCCTTTCTTTTGAACCGTTGACCATCGCTACCGAATCTTGCGATAATTGTACTTCGGTACGTATCGAAATACCAGAGGCAACCGGCAAAACAAAATTAAGCAAGACCATCAACGAAGCCTTAGAAGGAGAAATCATCGCACTATTGAATTTTGATGAGGAAAGCAACGCGCAAAACTTAGAAGAAGCGAAAGAAGCTTTTGTTTATGATTATGAAGAACTAACCGGAAAATTCCCCGAAGAATCTATGCCCTGGGAAGCTACAATAGAAGGCGCCATAACTTTCGAAAACAAAGATATAATTACTATTAAACTAGAGTCTTACATTTATACCGGTGGAGCACACGGTTACGGTACGAACCGGTTTTTGAATTTTGACAAACTTAATGGCGTAGAATTATACCAAGAAGATTTATTCAAAAACCTAGACGACTTTAAAGTATTTGCAGAAGCTCTTTTTAGAAAACAAGAAAACATACCTACAGTAGGCTCTATAAACAATACTGGTTTTATGTTCGAATCAGAAAGTTTTTATCTACCTGACAATTTGGGGTATACCGAAAACGGACTTCTACTTTTCTACGAACCTTACGAAATTGCATCTTTTGCAGATGGCCCTATTTCATTGACCATACCCTATATTGAAGCAAACACTTTTTTAAAGTATCCGCAGCAGCAACCTTAAGCTAATTGCTTTAACAATAGTGAGATTTGCCCAATGTGAAGCCCTTCGTGAAACAAGTTAAATGCTATCGCATCATCAGCATTTTTAAGTGTTACACGTGCACTCGTTGTATACTCGTTGAATTTTTGAAAAAGTGACGTATTGTAATCTTCTATTAGCCATTCTGCTGTAGAAATTAAAAAATCTGCTAACATCATCATTTCTTCATCGGTAGCTGTACCATCTGGCACCGTACCTTTACTGAATTTGGCAACCAATTCTTCAGGTATACGCATTTTTAATCCGCTGAACTTATAGATAAGAACTTGTTGTGTTGCTATAGTATGGGCTATATTCCAATACACATTATTATTGAACCCTGCTGGAATATTAAGTAGTTTTTCTTTAGGTGTCTTTGTTAATATCGCATGTAGATTTCTACGATTTTGCAACATAATCTCAAATATATTCTCAGTCATCATTTCATATTTTAAGCTTTGTAAAAATAGCACAATTAATGATATTTAGGTTTCTTTGTATTTCTAAATCCAACATCGAATACTGGTGTTTTTTCTTTCGGAAGGATAAAAAACATCATTCTAAGCACTCAAAGTCATGAAAAAAATATACCATTTAAGTACTTGTTCTACTTGCCAACGTATTATCAAAGAACTACAACCACTTACAGATTTTGAACTTCAGGATATAAAAACTGAACCTATAACGCCTTCTCAGCTTAAAAAAATGCAAAGTCTATCTCATAGCTACGAAGATTTGTTCAGCAAAAGAGCGATTTTATATCGAGAACGAAATCTTAAAGAACAAAACCTTTCTGAAGAAAATTTTAAAGAGTTGATATTAGAACAATACACCTTCTTAAAACGACCTGTTGTTATTGTTGATGACCAAATTTTTATAGGGAATAGTAAAAAAGTGGTAGCGGCCGCTAAAACGGCAATCCACTCTTGAGCAAAAGATTATTAGCCATACTCGCTGCTATTGGGGCAACTACCATTTATGGTGTTAACCATACTATTGCCAAAGGTATTATGCCACATTATGTGCAACCCTTCGGATTTATAATTTTAAGGGTTCTCGGTGCAGCTATTCTATTTTGGTTGATTTCACCTTTCGGACCAAAAGAACGTATCGACCCTAAAGATTACCTACGTATGTTTATTTGTGCCTTATTAGGTATGGCTCTAAATATGTTGGTGTTTTTCAAAGGTCTTTCGCTCTCTACACCAATAAATAGCGCAGTATTAATTACAACTACGCCCATTGTTGTATTAATTCTATCGGCAGTAATTTTAAAAGAAAAGATATCGGGAAGAAAAATAATAGGAATTACTATCGGTTTACTTGGTGCCCTAGGCCTAATTTTGTTCGGCACCGAAGTAAGACAAGATGCCCCAAATATACCTCTCGGTAATTTCTTGATTTTTTTGAACTCTATGTTCTATGGATCCTACTTAGTATTGGTAAAAATATTAATCAGCAAATACCATCCATTTACCTTCATGAAATGGCTATTTTCTTTAGGTGTGCTTATTTGCCTACCCTTTGGATACCAAGAATTCATGGAAATTTCATGGAACACTTTACCTTTTGAAGCTTATTTCGGTATTTGTTTTGTAATTCTCGGAACAACTTTCTGTACCTATTTGTTCAATATTTTTGCGCTTACCCAGTTAAAAGCCTCAACTCTAAGTGCTTTTGTATATGTACAACCTTTAGTTGGTATTACCTATGCTGTGTTTACAGGTCAAGACACCATAACTACAATAAAAATTATTGCTGGTTGTTTTGTATTGGTAGGGGTATATCTTTCAAGTAAAAGACCTAAAAGGCAACTTCAAGAAGACTAAATATGTGATTTTTTTGCGTTTTCTAAATGAATCCTCATAATCTCACTTGCCTTACTTTCATCGCGATGGTGCATAGAAGAAACCAGATCAAGATGCTCTTGCATGATCACATGCAACGGTCTATTCAGACCTACAAGATCCATAAAAGGTAGTATTTTTGCAGATTTATAGAGTTGGTATAATGCTCTATTTCCACAATTCTTTACTATGAATTCGTGAAAATATCGGTCTATTTTATAGAAAACATATCCATTTTTCGGTCCATTCTCAAAAGGCACCAATAGATTTCTTAGGTCATCAATTTTAGATTGTGATGCATGGTTTGTAAAAAGTTTAACAGCCATGGTTTCAATTGCTATTCTACAATCGAACATTTCTGTAATTTCTTGAGCACATAATTCTCTAACCGCAAGACCACTATCTAAATTACCAACCAAAAGACTTTCTTGTCTTAACTGTAACAACACCACTGGTATCGTGTCATCTTTTATATTTAATGTATGCGATAATCTATGTTCGGTTATAAGTTGACCCGGCACCAATTTTTTGGTGACAATCAACTTTTTCACTTTACCATATGTATCTTGAAATATTTCTTCTGGCAGGCTAACCATTAAGCAAATCTGTTATTTGGTTATTTAAGAACTAATGACCTCACTAGTTTCTAGTTTATTTAACAAATTAAAAATAAGGTATTTAACATTACAATTCCTATAAATTTTTAGGAATTTTCAAGAATTTCCTTGTGTCCTCTTTGGTGAGTACTTTAAAACTAACTGCTTTCTCTATATCACTAAATTTACATCTTAATTCAATGGCTAGACCTGTTAACTTTCTTGACTCTAAACTGATCCAAGCACCCATCATTTCGCAACGCGCAATATTTTCTCCCTTGTCATTGTAAAAATTATGGTGGAATTCAAAAAATTTACCGTCTTCACTTAGTCCCATAATCTCTAGAGAAACTTTGACCTGATTACCAAGAAAGGCTTCTTTAAAATAATACATGTGCTCATAAAATGCTACAGGTCCTATTTTATAAGTAACCATAGTTTTTTGATCAAAGCCCTGCTCTATTAAAAAAGCCATTCGTGTGTGGCTCATAAGATTAACATATGCAGAATTCGCTAAATGACGATTCGCATCTATATCACTCCACCGTACTTCAAAATCCTTAATATACATTTTAATATTTTTTGTTATGCATGCATAATACCTTATAAAAATAACATAGTTTTGAAATGTAAGAACTACTGAACACCGTTTTTTATAGTTATTTTTAAATCACGTTCAAATTATCATCATTATGTCAAATAAACCCGCTTTCATAAAAGAATTATCACTGCCTGCAGTTGCAGCACCTATGTTTTTAATTTCTGGACCTCAATTGGTTATAGAATGTTGTAAAAATGGCATCGTTGGTACTTTTCCTGCATTGAACCAACGTACAAGTGAAGGATTTGAAGAATGGCTTATTGAAATAAAATCTGCCCTTAAGACCTTTGAAGAAGAGACAGGTAAAAAACCTGCCCCGTTTGGCGTAAACTTAATTGTACACGCAACTAACCCAAGATTAGAAGCAGATATAAAATTATGTGTGAAGCATAAAGTACCCTTGATCATCACTTCTTTAGGTGCTGTATCTCAGGTGGTAGATGCTATTCATAGTTATGGCGGATTGGTTTTTCACGATATTATTAAAAAACGTCATGCCGAGAAAGCTGCTGAAGCTGGTGTAGACGGATTGATTCTTGTTGCTGCAGGTGCAGGTGGTCATGCTGGTACCATTAACCCAATGCCTTTAGTTGCTGAAATAAAGAAATTCTACCATAAAACTATTCTTCTCTCCGGATGTATAAGTACGGGTCGAGATATCGCATCTGCCCTTCAAATGGGCGCCGATTTAGCGTATATGGGTACGCGTTTTATCAATACAAATGAAAGTAAAGCTTCACCTGAATATCGACAAATGATTATCGATGCAGGTGCTAGCGATGTGGTATATACCGCTTCAATTTCTGGTGTACACGCCAATTTTCTAGGTGCTAGTTTAAAAGCGGCAGGTATAACAGAAGAAGACCTTAAAAAAGATGTAAAAATAGATTTTGGCAAAGAATTGGATACCGAAGCTAAAGCTTGGAAAACAATTTGGTCTGCTGGGCAAGGTTCAGCACTTATTGACGATTCTATACCGGTTGCCGAGTTAGTATCACATTTAAAAACAGAATTTAAAGAGGCTATCGAAGAACAGATCAAAGTTCTAGAATCATATCCGAAGTAAATAAACATTCAGAATTAAAATCATGCCTCTACTTGACTCTACATATAATCCGCCTTTATTTTTTAAGAGCGGACACCTATCTACCATATATTCAGGGTTAGTTAGAAAAGTAGCCAATTTAGAGCAAATACGTATTCGAATTACTTTACCAGATGCTGATTTTTTAGATACGGATTGGAGCTATGCTTCATCTCCTTCCAAAAAATTAGTTATTATAATTCATGGCCTAGAAGGTAGTTCTAAGCGTGCTTACATGAAAGGCAGTGCGAAAGTTTTGACACAATCTGGCTATGATGTTTGCGCCATAAATCTTAGAGGATGTAGTGGTACCGCCAACAAATTGTTTCGCTCTTACCACTCTGGTGCTACCGAAGATTTACAAGCGGTTATTGAACATGTTTTACAGTTAGATGAATACCAAAATATTTACTTACACGGCTTTAGCCTTGGTGGTAACCTTCTACTAAAATACTTAGGCGAAAAACGTGAATTGCCTATTGAAATTAAAGGCGCAGTTGCTATTTCTGTACCATGTCAATTAGCAGATTCGCTTCATCAATTACTGCAGTTCAAGAACGCACTGTATGCCAAAAGATTTAAAGGCAACCTTCTCGTAAAATTAAAACAGAAACAACAGTCGTTTCCTGACCTTATCTCAGATACCGATATTGAAAACATTAAAACTCTTAAAGATTTTGATGATTTTTATACGAGTAGAGCTCATGGTTTTACAGACGCGATGGATTATTATGCCAAAAGTAGCAGTCTTCAATTTCTAGAAAATATTGATGTACCAACTTTAATTATCAATGCTTTAAACGATTCTTTCTTAGGGTCTGAATGTTACCCCATTGAAATTGCCAAACACCATAAAAACCTATTTCTTGAAATGCCAAAATATGGTGGGCATGTAGGTTTTTACGGCAACAATAATTTTACGTATGCAGAACGACGTACGTTAGAGTTTTTAGACAATATAGCATAACCTAGTCTAGGTTTTTTAAACAAATATAAATTCGTTCATACAAATTGTTACTTTCATAAAATTATTAGTTAAAAACTAAAACCGATCCTTATTAAATCTTACTTCGACTCGTAAAAATTCATATCTTAGTTGCTCAATTTACAGACAACACTTAAAAGATAGTAACGTATGCGCAAATTATTCACTTTATTAGCTCTTAGCACAATGATTATTAGTTGTGGCGAGAAAAAAGAAGAGAAAAAAGAAGGTTTTGAAATGAACAGAACCAAAAAAGAAGTTAAAAAAGAAACGGCAAGTGAAGGCGTGCCAGTTGATTTAGACAACAAAGGTGTTGGTCCAATTACCAGTGTTAGTTTTGATGATACCGTTAACGAAGAAATGGCTGCTGCTGGTAAAGAAAAATTTCAGGCTATTTGTACCGCTTGCCATATGGCAGAGCAACGTATGATAGGACCAGCATTGAAAGGTGTTTACGAGCGTAGAAGTCCAGAATGGGTAATGAACATGATTATCAACCCAGATAGAATGTTAAAAGAAGATCCTATTGCAAAATCATTATTAAAAGAATATAACAATGCAATTATGCTTAATCAGAATTTAAACGAAGAGGATGCTCGTAACTTAGCAGAATACTTACGTACGCTATAAAGTTAAACGCCAACCTAATACCGAAAACCCTTTCATGAATATGAAAGGGTTTTCTTTTTTTAGCAAACAATCTTTGTTACTTATAAAAGTATGTTTTCACTACTTTTTACGACCAATTGGGTATTAAATGATTGAAATATGCAAAACGTTAAAATAAAAATAGATATAGTTTCTGATGTTGCCTGCCCATGGTGTTATGTTGGTAAGAAAAGACTAGAAAAAGCGATAAAAGAATGGGACGGCGCCGAGATAGAAATTGAATGGCACCCTTTTCAATTAGACCCCAATATACCAAAGGAAGGTTTGGATAGAGATACTTATTTAACCAATAAATTTGGAAACTTAGAAGGTCCTCTTGAAATGACCAAACGTTTAGAAGAGAGCGGAAAAGAAGAAGGCATCAACTTTAATTTTGGTAAAGAATGGTTGGCAATCAACACCCTGCCATTGCATCAACTATTACACGTTGCTGGAGAAGAAGGATTTAAAGATGCCTTAAAAGAACGCTTAATGAGAGCCTATTTTGATGAGAATCTACATTTAAACGATGTTGATGTGTTAAGTACTATAATGGCTGAATATAATTGGTCGCCAGAAAAAACGAAAAATATTTTAAATGATGATGCTATTGCTTATGCTGTAAAAAAAGAAATTGCCCATTACCAGCAACGCGGTGTTAACAGTGTGCCTTTCTTTATCATCAATGATAAATTTGGGATTAGTGGTGCTCAACCACCAGCTGCATTTTTAGAGGCTTTTCAGCAAGTAGCTCCTTTAAAAATAATTGCTACAGGTGATAGTTGTGATCCATCAACCGGAATTTGCTAACTTAACCTTAGCTAAAAATCAATATTAATTTATAAAATAAAAACTATGAAATCATCATTTTCTGATATCATAAAAGGGGACACTCCGGTTTTAGTAGACTTTTTTGCTGACTGGTGTGGACCATGTAAAACCCTAGCACCTATTTTAAAAGATGTAAAAGGAGATTTAGGTGACGCTATTAAAGTCGTAAAAATAGACGTAGATAAAAATCAAACATTGGCTTCTCAATACCAAGTTAGAGGTGTACCTACTATGATTCTATTTAAAAACGGCAAGCAAGTTTGGAGACAATCTGGCGTTGTGCCAAAAAACGAATTACTACAGATTATTAAATCTAATTAATAGAATTTTAAACATACTGGACTAGGCAAATCAACCTGGCTTACAAAACTTAGAGTGCCATTATCTGCATCTCTATTAAAAACAACAATATTGTTGCTGCGTTGATTTGCTACCAGTACATATTTACCTGTAGGGTCTATAGTAAAATTTCTTGGCCAATCGCCTTTTACAGACTCTCGGCCTACTAAGTCCAGTTTTCCGGTATTTTTATCTATTTTAAATATCACTACAGTATTTTCCCCTCTATTTGTACCATAAAGAAATTTGCCATCAGCTGATAAATGAAGATCTGCACAATAGCTTTCTCCTTCAAAGTCTGAATCTACTGTATCATAGGTTTCCTTACCATAATACTTACCATCTTCTTTCTGAAACATTGTAATGGTCGAATTTAATTCATTGATTACATAAAGAAATTCTGTATTACTAGAGCTTACAAAATGCCTAGGACCTGCACCTTCTGCAACCACCAATTCTTTTTGTACGCTTGGAACAAAATTGCCATCTGTCGCTGTATATTTTTTAATTCGGTCCAGACCTAAATCAGACACAATTAATTCTCCATTTAAGAAAGAAGACATATGCGCATGGGCTTTTTTGGTAGAATCGATCACCTTATGATCAATAACTTGTGGAGATGGTTTAAGATTTCCATTTTCTAAGGCCTTATATACAGCAACATTACCACCCGTATAATTCGCAACGGCAACTAATTTTCCGTCATCAGCGACACCTACATAACATGGGTTGGCCCCATAAGTAGATTGCACATCTACCTCAAAAAGTGTGGTATCTTTTATTCTAAATGTAGTTATAGAGCCATCTTCCTTTTTAAAATCATCTACCTCACTTACAGCATACATTGAATTCTTATCTGGAGAGAAGGCTATATAAGAAGGATTCTTGATTTTTGCAGCTATAGATTTGTTTACCAATTCACCTGTATCTGAATTAAATTTGAAACGATAAATTCCTTCACTACCATTATCTGTATACGTTCCCACAAAAAGAAACTCTTCATTTTTTGACTCTTCCACCTTACAACTATTTAAAATAACCAACCCAATGCTCAAGATAAATAACCCGAATTTATTCTTCATTTTTCTATTTCTATTTTCTAAGAATATTCCCCATTAAGATGAGGGAATTAAACCCTAGTATTTAGATTAATAAATGTATAAAAGAATTCCTCAAAAACTAAGATTAATTCAATTCTATGTAACAAAATCTTCAATTTTACTACATATAAGAAAGAGATGACGATGGGATACGGCGGACAACCAATGAAAGTAATAAAGGCAAATAGGGCGCTACTTAAAAAAAGTAGAAGCTTTAGAGATTTGCGCAAAGATTATCTTGACTACTCGCAAGAAACCAAATTACACTTTAAAGAACTTACAGATGTAGAGCGTAAAATAGTGCGTGATAAAATAAGGGCGCAAGCTAAAAAAGACAGCATACAAGAAATAGGAATTTATATTCTTTCTATAGCTATAGTTTTAGGAGTCTTTTATGCTATCTATTATTTTAATTAAGAAGAAGTACAAAAATCTAGATTCTTATAAACCCCAAAGATTAAACGGGTTTTTAGTTTCTGGACCTTTTGCTTTAGAAAGAGGCTTATTAACCATAACCTTGTAGGTAGGATCTTCCATAACATTTACATCAATAATGTCTTCTGCATCATTTAAAAGGCTAATACAATCTTTACTTAAGTGCCTTAAGTGAACTTTCTTACCTTGGCTGTCATATCGCTCTGTTATTCTATTTAAGGCCTCAATTGCCGACATATCCGATACTTTACTTTCTGCAAAATCTATAATCACTTCGTCTGGATCGTTTGCAACATCAAACTTTTCACTAAAAGCGGTTACTGAACCAAAAAATAAAGGTCCATAAATCTCATAATGCTTTACCCCTGCTTCATCTACGTATTTTCGAGCTCTAATTCTCTTGGCACTTTCCCAGGCAAATACCAAGGCTGAAATTATTACGCCTATCAATACGGCTAAGGCTAAATTGTGTAAAATAACGGTGATTAAAGTGACCAATATCATTACAAAAATATCTGGTTTAGGCATTCTTTTCAAGGCCTTAAAACTTGCCCATTCGAAAGTACCAACAGCAACCATAACCATAACACCAACCAATGCAGCTATAGGAACAAGTTCTATTACCGGTGCTCCAAATAATATGATCATCAATATCGTTAACGCAGCAATTATACCTGATAACCTTGCTCTTGAACCTGCCGATAGGTTAACCAAGGTTTGTGCAATCATTGGACAACCACCCATTCCGCCAAAGAAACCATTCAAAATATTTGCGCCTCCTTGTGCCAGGCACTCTCTATTGCTATTACCTTTTGTACCAGTAATCTCATCTACCAAGTTCAAGGTAAGCAGACCTTCCGTAAGGCCAACCGCGGCCATTATTAATCCGTATGGAAAAATAATTTTAAAGGCTTCTAATGTAAAGGGGATAGTTGGTATATGAAATAAAGGTAAAGACCCACTAAGCGACTTCAACTCTTCACCAGGTAATGTATCTTGATTTATGATATCTACCACTTGCTTAGTATCTATCTTTAAAAAATACACCACGGCAAAAACCACAATAATTCCTATTAATGAAGCCGGAACTGCTTTAGTAAGTTTGGGAACAAAAACAATTATTGCAATAGTAAATAACACTAAGCCGACCATAGTATACAAAGTAGTACCTGTTAGCCAAACTGCGGCATCACCGACACCAATTTTAAATTGGTCCATTTGCGCCATAAAAATAATAATGGCCAAACCATTAACAAACCCAAACATAACGGGCTGAGGAACTAAACGAATAAATTTACCAAGCTTTAAAAAACCAACGATTAATTGAAAAACACCGGCCAAAGCAACTGCTGCAAAAACATATTCTAAACCGTGAGAATTCATTAATGCCATTAGTACCACTACGGTTGCACCAGCTCCACCAGAAATTAACCCAGGTCTACCGCCAAATATCGCCGTAACCAATCCCATAATAAAAGCACCATATAAACCTACCAATGGTGAAAATCCTGCAAGAATTGCAAACATCAATGATTCTGGAATCATTGTCATTGCAACCGTTAATCCTGCTAAAATTTCATTTTTATAGTCTACTTTTTGTTTGAAATCGAATAAATTGAAAATCTTCACCATGTGCCTCTAACTTTAAAGGGCGCAAAAATAGTAATATTTACTGGCCTCACCACAAACCTATTGATTATTAACAAATTATCTATCTACCAGCTTGTTATGCCCAATAATTTCTCTCCTAACGGTGATAATTTAGCAGTTTCATATTTGGTTTGTTCCCATTTACGCGGATCACCCGGAAATGCATACCCCTCAGGTGCAATTCTGTTCTTCCAAGAATTTACCCTCCAATTACGTATTTCTTCATTTTCTGGCTCTGCAGGCATCATTGAAATGTACTGCGCTATTCGAACTTTATCTTTTGACTTATTTGGTCGAATACCGTGAGGTTCTGTACTATTAAAAATCAATAAATCGCCAGCCTTCATTTTCACTTTTACAATTTTATCTTCTAAACCATCTAACGAAGGCTGAAAATGGTCTCGGTCTTCTGGCTGTGTTAATTTCCACGTATCGTAATTACGGTACAACCATGGTATGCATTGAAATCCGCCCATATTCTTATCTTCTTGGTCTGCTAATGCTAATACTCCTTGAACATTTTGTGGCTTGGTCTCTGGATCATAATCCCAATGTATAAATCCTTTCTTATCTACTCCTGGTGGTAATGGAAAATTTAGATTTGCACGATCAATAGTAACCCATAACTTTTCTGTTCCCCAAACATCTACAAAGGCATCATATACTTTTTGCGTTTGTCTATTGTTCCATAAATATTGATGGTTATATACCTCAACCATTCCGGTACCGGTTAATTCTTTCATTTGCATTTCTGCTCTTGGCGGTGCATACCATGTTGAAGAATCTGTCGCACTTTTTTCATCAAACTCCCAAAGAAAATCTGCCGTTATTTTAGATTGCTCTAGCGGTACCGCATTTTTGATAACTATGTATCCGTTCTCTATCCAGAATTTCCAATCTTCTTCGCTGAGTACACGAAGTGGTTTACCGTTAGATCGATCATTCAATTTTTGTTTACTACTTGTTGCTGTTGATGGATTACCGGGTATATCTTTGTGCGCTTTATTACCCTGCTCAACATTTTTGTTTGTCTGTTGCATCGTATAAAAAAATTTAGTTTGAATTATTTTATAAAACTACTGAGCGTTAGCAAATTGAACTACCTTAATATTGACCATAATTTGAACAATATTGATTTTACAGCTTCTCAATATTAAATTTATATGCAATTTTGTTACATTTAGCCCATGAAGATTGAACTAGAAACTATTGACCCCGCATCTAAAAGTCCGTTTAGACTTTTACATGACCCTAAGTTGAGCCATCTATTTTACTGGCATTTTCATCCGGAATATGAGTTGGTATATATTGAAGGAGCTAATGGTACCAGGCATGTTGGTGATCACATTTCTGAATATGAAGAAAACGACCTTGTATTGATTGGTTCTAACATACCGCATTTAAACTTCGATTACGGTGTGAAGACAGATTACCGTGAAGAAGTTTTACATATTAAACCTAATTTTAAAAATACTTTTGTTGACCCTTTACCAGAATTACAAAGCCTAAATAGATTACTAGATCTTTCTCGATACGGAATCGCTTTTCACGGGGAAACTAAAAAAGTAGTGGGCGAATTATTAAAGGAACTACACACCTTAAAACCTTTTGAATATTTCATGTCCATCATGAATATTCTTAAAAGGCTATCTCAAAGTAATGAGTTCGAATTACTACACAAAAAACCGTATAAGAATAGATATAGTAAAAAAGAACAAAGTAGAATTCGTGATATTTATGCTTTAATCGATGAGCGCTACCAAGGAAAAATTTCGGTAGATGAAGTTGCCAAATTCTGTAATTTAACGAAACCTGCCTTTTGTCGATACTTTAAAAAAGCCACAGGCAGCACTTTTATAGAGTTCTTAAATCAATATCGCATAAGCCAATCGAAACGTTTATTACTTACAGGAAAAAATGTTAGCGAAACTTGTTTTGAATGCGGATTTGAAAGTCTATCATACTTCAATAGAACGTTTAAAAAAGTAACAGGAGAAAATCCTTCAGCATTTAAAAAGAGACTTCAGCGCAATTAAATGAACTATGATTATATGCAAAAGAGGAAACATGTAACGTGAGACCTTTTTATTTTTAGCGGAACACAATGTCTACATTCATCTACCTTTTAGATGGGTAGCGAATAACCTCTAAAAATATACTCATGGAAATTTTCGACCCACTTTCATTCAAAACCGTTTTGCAAATAGTTATTGCAGCTGTTTTTATCTATTTATATATGATGTTCATTACCCGAATAACAGGTAAAAGAACATTCGCTAAAATGACAAGTTTTGATTTTGCAGTTACCATTGCCATGGGTTCTATTCTAGCAGATGCTGTAAACACACCTGAATCAAGTTTAATGCCCGCCATGGTTTCTATAGCCTTGCTTGCAGGTTTACAGGCATTATTCGCCAAGCTTTTATCATCATCTAATGCTGCACAAAAAGTAATAACCAATACCCCAATTCTTCTAATGAAAAACGGTATAATTTTAAAAGAGAACTTAAAAAAAGCATTGGTAAGTCAGGCAGATTTAATGGGCAAACTTCGTGAAGCAAATGTGTTACAACTGTCGCAAGTAAAAGCTGTCATTTTTGAAACTACAGGCGATATATCGGTTCTTCACACCGATAAACCTATAGATATCGATACTATCATAATAGAAGACGTAAAACCTGAAGCATAAAAAATGCCCTAATCTTAACGAATAGGGCATTCTTGAGACAATCAAACTAAAAATTATTTTGCCTTCTTTCGCTCTACTTTCATCGTAGGGTTAAAAGATTTTATTCTTTTCTTACTTTCTGAACCTTTGGCAGATTTTAAATACTCTTGGTATCCTCTACCTTTAAACTCGTACGTTGTTCCACTATCTGGGTGATATAACTCTATAGTGCTGTCATTTATCACATATAACTCAAAATAATCATCGCCCATAAAGTCATAGTCTAAAGTCAATGTTTTTAATGAATTGTCGCCCTGAACATCATATACCTGATAATCACCCTCAAAATCCCACTGTAAATTAGAAACACTTGTATTTGGCGCATCTAATGAAGACCTGAAAAAATTGGGTAAAAATTGCACATAATTTTCATTATCAAAATCATTTAAAGCGCCTGCTTCACTAGTATAGATTTTCTCCCATGCATCATATTCTTGTATGAAGTAATTGATATTATCATAGAAGACCGTGTCATAATCGAAATTATTAATCTGATATCCTTTCAAATAATACGATGTATCTGAATTTGCATCATACAACTCTATCGTATTATTATTTACAGCAAAAACTTCTAGAAACCAAGATCCGTCAATATCGTGTGCAATATCAACAGTACCTCTAAGCGTACCATAAGTACCTACATCAATACCATAGCCACCACCCGTTTTGCCGATGCCAACGATATTATTATTTGCATATAAGACTCCGCGATCAAAAGACACTGTAAATGCTCTTTGTAAAAAAGGCACTTCACCATTACCACGCGTCGCATTAATATCTACATACCATAAATCATAGCTTTGTAAAACTTGATCGGTATTAAAAGCTGACTCTTCTATAAAACCATCTTCAATAATAACTTCTGAATAACACGAAACCATTAAGGTGGCCAATAGAAAATATCCTGTAAGTAGTTTTATAGTTTTCATATGATTTTATTTAATAGGTTATTAACCATAAAACAATCTCCATGCCAAAATTTACATAAGACTGATACTAATCATATTATGAGCATATAAATTATTGGTAAATTTGCCCTATGAACAACGATGCGAAATTTGCGGTTTTAGGTGGTGGAAGTTGGGCTACGGCCATCGTTAAAATGTTGACCAGTAACCAAGAAAAAGTTGGTTGGTATATGCGTAATGTCGATGCTATAGAGCATATTAAAACTCAAAAACACAACCCAAATTACCTGACTTCGGTAGAATTTAAGACCGAACAATTAGATTTGACCAACGATATTAACGAGGCTGTGAATAATGCCGATGTTTTAATTTTCGCTATTCCTTCTGCTTTTTTGGTCGGAGAATTAGATAAACTGACCGTTTCATTAAAAGACAAAATAATATTTTCAGCCATAAAAGGTATTGTACCCGAGTCGGGATTAATAGTCGGCGAGCATTTTCATAACGTTTACGAAATACCTTTTGATCATATTGGCGTAATAACTGGGCCTTGCCATGCTGAAGAGGTTGCGATGGAGCGACTTTCATATTTAACTATTGCTTGTGCAGATACCGAGAAGGCAAAATTGATTGCCAATAATCTCTCTAGCAATTATATTAAATCTAATATCAGTAAAGACATTATCGGTACAGAATATGCCGCCATGTTAAAAAATATCTATGCCATTGCCGCTGGTATTGCCCACGGATTGGGTTATGGTGATAATTTTCAGAGTGTATTGATGAGTAATGCAATTCGTGAAATGAAACGCTATACAAAACGTATTCATAAAATTGACAGAAACATCAATGAGTCTGCCTACCTAGGTGATTTGTTGGTTACCGGATACTCTGTATTTAGTCGTAATAGAATGTTCGGTAACATGATCGGAAAAGGATATACTGTAAAAAGTGCGCAGATGGAAATGAGTATGATTGCCGAAGGATATTACGCGGCAAAAAGTGCTTATAACATAAAGGAGAACTTTACAAAAAAGGTCAAAACTCCTATTATTGACGCTGTTTATAAAGTTCTCTATGAGAATAAAAATCCTAAGAAAGTTTTTTTAGACCTAACGGATAAATTAAATTAAGCTCATTAGAATTTTATCGAACTAAAAAAATAGGGTATTCGTAAAATAAAAAAAGCTAAAATTGGTTGTTAGCATATATAAAATTAATATATGAGCATTAAATTCCCCTTATCCTTTACAGTTTTATTTTTAAGCTTTTTATGTTTTTTAGGTTGTAGCAAAACTGAAAACGAAACTACTGAAACAATTACCCCTCCAGCACCAGTGCCAGAGGTAAACGCTGTTCTTAATTATGAAATAAACGCTGAAAATGCGTTAGATTTTGGTGATGTTGTTGAAAATTTTTCAAAGTCTATTTCAATTACGTTTACAAATACCGGTAATGCAGATTTAACCATTTCAAATATAACATTGCCAGAAGCGTTTAGTACAGAATTTAACACAATCACTTTAAAGCCGAATGATTCTACCAACGTGTCAATCAACTTTAATCCTGTAACGATTAAGGAATATAATGGTTTTTTAGAAATAGACTCAGATGCGACCAACACTGTTACTAACATTGCAATAGCTGGTAAAGGCGTAAGTAATATTTATGAGGGCTCTATTAGTCTTTTAAACCAAGAGGAAGTTGACGAGTTCTCATTATCCGGATATATTAAAATAACCGGTGTACTATTTATTGGAAATTTAACAGGTAATTCTTCTGCTATTTCTAGCTTAGAAAATCTTAATGTACTCACGGAAATTGGCTCATTAGATATTGCCAATACTACAGAACTAACTAACCTTGATGGATTGGAAGGTATCGTAATAAACCAAAGTATTTCTATAGGAAGGAATTCGAAACTTGAAAATTTAAATGCGTTAAGCCATATTACCATTGTTGAAAATTTTGTAAACATTTTTGGCAACCCTATGCTTAACGACATCAGTGGCTTATCAAACATAATTGAAATTAAAAATGATCTATGGATTAGAGAAAACGACATTCTAACCTCTTTAGATGCTTTTACAAAATTAACAACTATAGGTGATAGCTTTAGACTAGTTGACAATATTGCAATTGAATCTTTGGATGGTTTAGAAAACCTAACACAACAAGGTGGTAGCTTTACGGTGATGAACAATCCTAAACTTTATAATTACTGTGCCATTAGGTCTCTATTAAATAGTGAGAATTTTACAGGTAGTTTTAGCCATACTAGATGGAATAGATATAATCCTGAAATTGGTAATGTTAGGTCTGGAGAATGTTCAAGGGAGATACCTTTAGACACGTATCATGGAAGCTTAAATCTTGAAAGCGATAATGATATTCAAAGATTAGTTGCGAAAAATTTTACAAAATTTGAAGGTAGATTAAATATTACAGGATATCGTGAGCTTGGTGAAATTACAACACTAGAGCCAATGCAAAATTTTACAAGTATTACCAATTTAAATATTTCAAGTACTGATTTAGTAAATTTAGTTGGACTTGAAAATCTAACTTCATTAAATACACTGTCCATTAATACTAATGAAAGTTTAATTGATTATTGTGCTATCAGCACTTTAGCAAAGAATGAAGCAATAGAATTCTACACTGCAGAAAACAATCTCTTCAACCCTACATTAAATGATTTAATGGAAGAAAATTGCGCTCAATAAGTCAAGACTACTTCAAGCCTTATCTAATAAATTAGTCTAGATGCTTTGGATTATATTTAAAAAACAGACCCCCTTTAAAATAACATTTAAAGGGGGTCTGTTTATTTGTAATTTGCAACTACCTTCTCTCTAAAGAAAAATCTGAATGCTCTTTTAATTCTGCGTTCAACTTTGTTCTCCATTCTTCAATTTTAGCATCGTCTACCTTAAACTTACTCTGAAACACCTTTAATAAGGGCTCCATTAGGTTTCTAACACTTTCAATGTCGAAATATAACCTGCCGGTTCTTCTAATGAAGAAATCCATAGGGGTTTGCACCATTTCATAATCAATTCCGAAAGCCAATTCTGCCTTGGCTAAACGTACGTATTTATCATCTTCTACAATACCCTTATAATTCTCAAGAATAGTCTCTGTTTGTTTACCATAGTTGGTCACTAAAAACCAAGCATCGTGTTTGGTAAAACCTTCTTCTTTGATTTGGTCATACACCTCATCAATATATTTTTTTACATGCTTGAATTTCTTAAAATCTACGTTTCCACATAAAAATATTTTCTCTGTGTAACATTCTTTAAGTTTGGTATCATGCTCCTCTTCCATCTTCTTACCAATACGATCCACTACTCTTTCTGCCATTTTACGATAGCCTGTTAGTTTACCGCCAGCAATACTTATTAAGCCGGTATCTGACACAAAAATCTCATCTTTTCTTGATAATTCTGACGCAGACTTACCTTCTTCATGTATTAGAGGTCTTAAACCTGCCCAAGAAGAAACAATATCTTCTAACTCTAAATTAATAGCAGGGAACATATTATTCACCGCCGAAATCAAATAAATGGCGTCTGCAAGATCAGTTCTTACATTTTCTTTATTATCATTAAAGTTGGTATCTGTTGTACCTACATAGGTTACCTTACCTCTTGGTATGGCAAACATCATTCTACCATCGGGTATATCAAAATAGCAAGATTGTTTCACCGGTAATTTTTCGTACGGAAAAACCAAATGCACCCCTTTGGTCAAATGAAGTTGCTTTCCTTTTTTAGAATTATTCAGGCTTCGCAATTCATCTACCCACGGACCAGCAGCGCTAATTACGTATTTAGACTTAATTGTAAATTCTTTGCCCGTAACCGTATCTATTGCCTTAACACCAGCAATTTTCTCGTTGTCGTAAATAAACTCATTTACCTTGGCATAATTTAATGCCTGCGCACCAAATAAAAGACTGGTTTTTATATTCTCAATGGTTAAACGTGCATCGTCTGTTCTATATTCAGCATAATAACCTGCACCGTTCAAAATCTTTTTAGGTAACAAAGGTTCCAACTTCATGGCTTCCTTTTTCTCTAGCATTTTTCGCTTATCATCGCCCGTAACTTGAGCTAAAATATCATAAACCTTAAGACCAATAGATGTCAGCCATTTACCGTAAGAGCCATTTTCAATTAAAGGCAACAACATTTTTTCTGGCAATACTAAATGCGGAGCCAATTTATGGACAATGGCGCGCTCAGACCCTACCTCTTTTACCAACCAAAAATCGAATTGCTTTAAGTAGCGGAGTCCGCCATGTATCAATTTGGTAGATTTGCTACTCGTACCCGAAGCAAAATCTCCTTTTTCTAACAAGGCTACTTTTAGTCCGCGCGATGCTGCATCCAGGGCAATACCACCACCTGTAATTCCACCGCCGATTACCACTAAATCAAAATCTTCCGATTCTAGGTGATCTATCGTTTTTTGGCGTTCTAAATTGGTGAATTTTATATTTTTCATCAGTAGATGTGTTTTTAGTTTTAAGCAGATATTTTGGTCGTAACATAGACAAAACCTAACATCTACAAGCAAAGATATAGCTAGTTATATGCTATTCTATGCTCTATAAAATTAATAAATTGTAAAATTGATTATTAATCTATTCCTCTTCTTCCCAGCCTTTAGATCTTTCAACGGCTTTTTGCCATTTTTTGTATAAACGCTTTCTTTTTACACGATCAAATGTTGGTTTAAAAATTCGGTCCATTGGTCGGCTTTGATCAATATCAGATTGCTGCCAGAAACCTACTTGAATACCAGCTAAGAAAGCAGCACCCATAGCGGTAGATTCAATAATCTCAGGTCGGTGCACTTCAGAATCTAAAATATCTGCCTGAAATTGCATTAAATGATTATTTGCACACGCACCACCATCAACTCGTAAGTTCTTTAGCTGAATGCCCGAATCATCTTCCATAGCCTTTAAAATGTCTTTTGTTTGGTAAGCCAATGCTTCTAAGGTCGCCTTTGCCAAATGTGCTTTACCTGTATCTCTTGTTAAACCAAAAACGGCTCCTCTAGCATACATATCCCAATACGGTGCACCAAGACCTGCAAAAGCCGGCACTACATAGACGGGATTCTCACCTTCTATTGAATTTGCCAACTCTTCTGTTTCTTTGGCATCTTTTATAAGTTCTAAACCATCTCGCAACCACTGTATCGCCGCACCAGCAATAAAAATACTGCCCTCTAGCGCGTAATTGACCTTACCGTCTATACCGTATGCGATTGTGGTTAATAGTCCGTTCTTAGAAAACTGTGGTTTTTCCCCGGTATTCATTAACATAAAACAACCTGTACCATAGGTGTTTTTTGCAGACCCTTTCTTAAAACATGCCTGACCAAAAAGTGCTGCTTGCTGATCACCAGCAATACCTGCTATAGGAATTTTTACTCCGTCAATTTCATAATCTCCAAAATTCGCTGCAGATGGTTTTACTTCTGGCAGCATGGATTTAGGTATATCTAATGCCTTCAACATTTTATCGTCCCACTTTAGATTTACGATATCATAAATCATGGTACGTGAAGCATTGGTATAATCAGTTACATGATTATTACCCTTTGTCATGTTCCAAACCAACCAAGTGTCGATGGTACCCATCAATAAATCGCCTGCTTGAGCTTTCTTCTTGGCTCCTTCAACATTATCGAGAATCCATTTTACTTTCGTACCCGAAAAATAAGAATCAATGACCAAGCCTGTAGTTGTCTTTACATGCTCTGTGAGTCCGATTTTTTTCAAATGCTCACAAATATCCGCCGTACGTTTGTCTTGCCACACAATGGCGTTATAAACAGGCTCCCCAGTGTTTTTATCCCAAACTACAGTAGTTTCTCTTTGGTTGGTGATCCCAATCGCCATTATTTCGGTCGGTTTCACTTTTTCCTTTTCCAAAAGTTCTTTTAAAACTCCCATCTGAGAAGCTAAAATTTCTTTTGGATCATGTTCTACCCAACCCGATTTAGGGAAAATTTGTTTGAATTCTTTTTGAACCATCCCTTTAATGGTACCATCATGGTCTATCAATAAAGCCCTAGAGCTCGTTGTACCTTGATCTAATGATATTATAAATTGCCTTGACATGTGCTTTAAGTTATTTCTCTAAATATAGCGGAAATAAAAATTAATGCAAAGCAGCAAAAATTGAAGCGATGTGAAGAATTATGTGCTTCTGTTAAAACTATATTCTCGTTCTACTAAACAAATGCGAACAGTATAAGAATTGTACCAATCTGCTATACCTTTTTTCTGAGCTAATAAATGGTCTGCTTGCTGTCTCCAATCATAAATTGCATTTAGACTTTCCCAGTAACTTACGGTTATTCCTATTTCTTGGCGTGCACTTTCAATGCCAATATAGCCAGATTGTTTTTTTGCCAATTGCTCCATGAAATCTGCCATATCGCCATAACCATTATCACCTGCAGTTCTCGTAGAAGTAAAAATAACAGCGTAATAAGGCTCTTTCATGATTTATTGAATAAACTCTTTTTCTACAAAATAGGTAACAATTGCTTCTTTCATAAGCACAGTTTGCTCCCCAGCTTTTAAAGATGGTAATTCTTCTATAACATTATAATGAGGCCAGCCGTCTTCATCGAAAAAACTGAATTCATAAAATCCATAAGGCTCTAAAAGACGACATATCGCTATATGCATTAAGTCTAACTTATCATCTTTCTTATATTTTTTATGGTATTGCCCTAATTCTTGAACCCCTATCAGGTAAATGATTGCATCTAGTTCTAAAGGGTCTCCGTCAGAAAACTTTCCAGAAAGCTTTTCTACCAAATAATCCCATCGTTCTTTTAATTGTATATCCCTTGCCATAAAAATTCCTTCAATCTCATCTATGATATAGACCTTGCAAAGGTACAAATCAAAGTTCTATATTTGTTAAAACACTTTACGAATGGGACTTTTAGATATTTTACTTGGATTACCCTTAATATGGGGTCTATGGAAGGGATATAAAAATGGTCTATTCATGGAAATAGCATCTATTGTAGCACTTGTTGCAGGTATTTTCGGAGCAATCCATTTTTCTTACATAACTGGCAACTACTTATCTGAGCATTTAAACTGGGATGAACGCAATATGAGCATCATCGCTTTTATAATTACCCTGGTCTTAATTATTATTGTTGTAAACCTTGCTGGTAAATTATTGACCAAAGTTGCCAACTTTGCCATGCTCGGCTTATTGAATAAAATTGCAGGTGGTATTTTTGGTATGTTAAAGGTGGCTATTTTGCTTGGTGCCGCTTTCATATTTTTTGATAGGATGGATAATACCTTTAACCTAATACAAGAAGAGACTAAAAAGAAATCTATTCTATATCAACCTATTAAAGATATTGGCGCATTAATTTTTGATAACGTATTACAGAATGAAGTACTTCAAAAAGAGTCATCTGAAGAACCTATTACTATTTAAACAGTTAGTCTGCTAATCTATCTTTTTGTACACTTTATCGAATATGCATTTTTGTTACTGCCCTGCGTTTAATTTTTCAATAATATTACTACATCGATAACCCAAATCGATTGCGAGAGCTTAGAACACTCTTAACTTTTTTACCTACTGCGCTACGCCGAGAGGCTACATGATTTAAAGACACTTATATGAAAATGAGATTGCTTTACGCGGTCCCTGTCTTTTTATTACTTTTTCTTGGTTCTTGCACTAGCGAGTCTATTGATGATACGCCAGTACTTGAAGCTGAAAACGTTTTAACTATAGAGCAGGACCTACTAGATATTGTAAATAAGCATCGTTTAAGCCTAAATACCAATACTTTGGCGTTTAGCGATGTAGCATATAAATACGCAAACCTTCATACCGACTACATGATATCTAAGGGTAACATTAGCCACGATAATTTTAGTTCAAGAGCATCTAACATCGATTCTGAAATAAGCGTTGAAATTGTTGCAGAAAATGTTGCTAAAGATTATCAATCTGCTTTAGAGGCGTTCGAAGGATGGTATGTTAGCAGCAGCCATAAAAAAACGATGGAAGGCGATTTTACACACACTGGCATAAGTGTAAAGAAAGATGACCAGGGCAACTATTACTTTACTCAACTTTTTTACAAGCAGTAGAACATTTGTATTACTTTATTAAGGACTAATCTAGGTTTAGTTTAACTCAAATTCGCTGACTGGTTTCTTTAAGTTGATGAAATGTAGATAGTCACATGAAATGCACTTTTATTCGTTGTAATTTTTGACGTATTTTAACAATCAACCCCAATCTATAGATTCGTGTCGCTTACCGCACAAAATATACTTTCTATAGATATTCTTCTTAATGAAAAGATTTGTGAGCCTATTTTTGTCATTCAATACTTAAATAGTTCCCCTTTATGAAATCTTCATTATTTTATTTAGTTATAATCATTACTGTTTTATCGTCATGTTCTAGATATGAGAACTTTGTGGGTTACGAAGAAACTTCTGAAGAACAATTGTCAACTTATACTTTGGCTTCTTCTAATTCACATAACAATCTAGAAGCCGAACTTTTTGAAATGATAAATAATTATCGAGTTAGCATAGGTTTAAATGAACTGCAATTTGAGAGTACAACATTCTACTATGCAAGCCTTCATACCACATATATGATTTCAAAAGGTAAAACAAGTCATGATAATTTTAGTAAGCGAGCAAGTAACATTGCAAAAAGAACCAATGCCGTATTTGTTGCAGAAAATGTAGCAAGAAAATACGATACAATTGAAGATGCTTTTGATGCATGGTTACTAAGTGCTGGTCACAGAGAAAATATAGAAGGTAACTATGATTTTTCTGCTATAAACATTCAACAAAATAATAAAGGAGATTTATATTTTACACAACTTTTTTTTAGATAGAATTTTAGAAATTAAAATTTGAAAGCCTTTGTAACCCAAAGGCTTTTTTTATGCTTACCTTTTAGGTAAGAAATGATCATTTCTTTAACTTTCACTAAAAATCATAGAAATGAGTATACAAGCACCATTTAATCTTAACAAATGGATAGAAGAAAACAGAGCTTCTCTCAAGCCACCTGTCGGAAACAAAAATTTATATAAAGATGCTGGCGATTATATTGTTATGATCGTTGCAGGACCAAATGCCAGAAAAGATTACCATTATAACGAAACTGAAGAGTTGTTTTATCAACTTGAAGGTAATATAGAAGTTCACATTCAAGAAAATGGTAAAAAAAGAACCATGCAATTAGGTCCTGGAGACATGTATTTGCACCCTGCAAAAGTACCTCACTCGCCGGTTCGTAAAGAAGGCTCTATTGGTCTAGTCATAGAACGAAAACGCGCCGACATGAATGTTGACGATGGTCTGTTATGGTTTTGCGACAATTGTAACCACAAATTATATGAAGCTTATTTTACCCTTCATGACATTGAAAAAGATTTCTTATCTCACTTTAAACATTTTTACAGTTCAAAAGAATTAAGAACTTGCGATAATTGTGGTACAGTAATGCCGGTTGACGAACGTTTTATAGCTAAAGAATAATGATAATAGCAGCAAAAATTATTACCGCTCTCGTAGCCCTCATTCATATTTATATTCTTTGGTTTGAAATGTTCGCATGGACGACGACCGGTAGAAAAGTGTTTAGAAATTTTCCGAAAGATTTATTTGAACCTACAAAATCTATGGCGGCAAACCAAGGGTTATACAATGGCTTTTTAGCTGCTGGGCTGATCTGGTCTTTTTTCATAACCGATATACAATGGTCTGCAAACGTTGCAATCTTCTTTTTAGGTTGCGTTGCTATTGCTGGTGCTTATGGTGCACTAACCGTAAGTAAAAAAATATTTGTTGTTCAAAGTATTCCCGCTTTACTAGGTATTATCTTTTGGTGTATCGTTAAATTTTCATAGAATAAATAAGATGTCTTATTGGATAAAATTCTTTGTATTTTTGTAATATATCTAACATTAATCACACAAAAAGTTATAAAATGTCAAAAATAGCAGCAGATTTCGGAATACACGATGCTCTAAAAGCATTAGGAATTAAAGATGTTAACGAGGGTACTTCAACTGGATCTAACCATTTTTCTTCAGGCGATACTATTTCATCGTACTCACCGGTAGATGGTTCACTAATTGCAAAGGTCAAAACAACGACAAAAGCAGATTACGAAAAAGTAATGTCTACTGCTACGACAACTTTTAAAGAGTGGAGAACAAAACCTGCACCGCTACGTGGTGAAATTGTTAGACAATTCGGCGAAAAATTAAGAGAGCTTAAAGAACCGTTGGGCAAACTTGTTTCTTATGAAATGGGAAAAAGCTACCAAGAAGGTTTAGGCGAGGTTCAAGAAATGATAGACATCTGTGACTTCGCAGTTGGTCTTTCTCGTCAATTACACGGTTTAACTATGCACTCAGAAAGACCTGGGCATAGAATGTACGAGCAATATCATTCATTAGGTGTGGTTGGTATTATTTCTGCCTTTAATTTTCCTGTAGCCGTTTGGGCTTGGAATACGGCGCTTGCGTGGATCTGTGGTGATGTTTGTGTTTGGAAACCATCGGAAAAAACTCCGCTATGTGGTATAGCTTGTCAAAATATAGCTGCTGCAGTTATGAAAGCCAATAACCTACCTGAAGGTATTTCTTGCTTAATAAATGGTGATTATAAAATTGGTGAATTAATGACCCAAGATAATAGAGTACCGTTAGTATCTGCAACTGGATCTATTAGAATGGGAAAAATAGTTGCTCAAGCTGTTGCTGCCAGACTTGGAAAATCTTTACTGGAACTTGGTGGTAACAATGCTATTATCGTTACACCAGACGCTGACTTAAAAATGACCGTCATTGGTGCCGTGTTCGGTGCTGTAGGTACTGCCGGCCAACGTTGTACTTCTACAAGAAGATTGATCATTCACGAATCGATGTATGATCAGGTAAAAGAAGCAGTTGTTGCGGCATATGAGCAATTAAGAATTGGAAACCCATTAGATGAAAATAATCATGTTGGTCCATTAATTGATACCGATGCAGTTGCACAATATAAAATGGCTCTTGAAAAAGTGGTTAAAGAAGGTGGAAAATTAATCGTTGAAGGGGGCGTTTTAGATGGTGCTGGCTATGAAAGTGGTTGTTACGTTAAACCTGCAATTGCAGAAGCTAAAAACGATTTCGAAATTGTTCAGCACGAAACATTTGCTCCAGTTCTTTACCTACTAAAATATTCTGGTGATGTTGAAAATGCCATTGCTATACAAAATGGTGTGGTACAAGGACTTTCATCTGCTATTATGACAAACAATCTTCGTGAAGCCGAACATTTTCTTTCTGCTTGGGGTAGCGATTGTGGTATTGCCAATGTAAACATCGGTACTTCTGGTGCTGAAATTGGTGGTGCTTTTGGTGGTGAAAAAGAAACTGGCGGTGGTCGCGAAAGCGGTTCTGATGCTTGGAAAGTGTACATGAGAAGACAAACCAATACTATTAACTATACTACTGAGCTTCCTTTAGCACAGGGTATAAAGTTTGATCTATAATAAAAACATAAATTCCTTTGTATGTTCAATAACTAGGTAGCTTTTCAATTGGTTGGTTCGTTCGACCAACTACCATGAAGTAAAGTTTGAATACCTAGAACAATAAACATGCAAAGGAAATTTATAATACCTTTTATTTTTTTCTTCATTTTATAGTGTAAATACCTCTGTATTAAACTAATAAATTATCCTACTCGTTTCAACTAATTCTGTACAGCTTTACCCGAATATTGTATAGTTGGATTTTTATTCCCTTAAATTTTAGACATAAAAAAAATCCTGTCGACTTCAAGAGGACAGGATTTTTTAACCAACTAACTCAAAACTTCAAATTGTATATTCAATGCCCAATCTTTGTGGGGAGATGTATACCATTTAAAATACTTACGTAAAAATGCAACTTATAGTTGTTGCTTCATACACTTTTTATATCGTTTTACCCACTGATTGTATAGTTGGTATGCATTATAACATAACTGTTATTAACATAATGATTGATTGTAAGGTAATTAGGTGCCGATCTTTTAACATTTTTAAGATTTTTTTAATAAATTGTGCGCTAAACACTAAACATTTTTACAATGACGAAAACAACAACCTATTTATTATTGATGTTGATTACCATTGTAGCTGGTACTTTCTTTTACATAACTTGTTGTAGCGAATGCGGCGCAGCGGTTACAGTAACAGAACCAGCCACAGAAAAGGTAATCGTAAAAGAGCCCTCGGCAACATCGTATCCATTCGCAATTGATGGAAACGGATTTGCCTACAACACCAATGACAATTATAACTTCAACATCTCTTCTCACGACATTTTAATGCCTTTAAGTGCTGAATTGACTCAGGGAGTTTCTGGTCTACAAAGCCATTTAGAGTCAAATGGTAGCAATGTTATCAATGTAACAGGATATTACACTAGCGAAGAAGAGAACAATACTGCGTTCCCTAATTTAGGACTTGCAAGAGCAAACTCCATTAAAAACGATTTAGCTTCTAAGGGATTCTCTACTGCCCAAATTAATACCCAAGGTAAACTAATGGATGAGATGATCCCTAAAGATGGCACGTATTGGGGAGCGGCTTCATTTGGTCTTGAAGAAAAGTCTGCTACTGAAGGTGATGACCTAAAGGCTTTATATGATAAAATTAAAGCTGATCCGCTAATTCTTTATTTCGATACAGCAGAAGCGTCAATTCATTTAGATGCCGAGCAAAAACAAAAAGTTGCCGATATTTCTAGATATTTAGATAAGGTTTCTGATGCTACATCAAGCGTAGTTGGTCATACAGATGCTACCGGGCAAGCAAGTACAAATATGAGACTAGGTCAAGACAGAGCAGAATTCGCTAAGAACTACCTAATGCAAAACGGAATACCCGCTGATAAAATTGTTGCTACGTCTAAAGGACAAACACAACCAATTGCTACAAACGCCACTGAAGAAGGCAGAGTAAAAAATAGACGAACAGTTATTACATTAAATTAAAACATACACTAACCTTATAAATAAGTAAAAACATGAATTTTGAAAATATGAATATTTGGTGCTGGCTAATTCCAGCTTTAGTTGGTATCATTTGTGGAATACTAGGTTACCTACTAGGCAAAAGTTCTGCCAAGGTTATAGATAATTCTGCTGAAATCAATAGTCTTACGGCTAGTAACACGAAGTTAAAGGCTGAACTATCCGATTTAAACAATCTTAAAGCAAGCAACAGTAAATTAAAAGCTGATTTAGATGCTTGTAACCAAAGAGTAATCGCGGCAAGCAAAGTAGTAACGCCAGCCCCGGCTGCCCCTAACGCACCAAATACTAATTTAGGTGCATCTGCCGCCTCTTTTGCTGCCGGTGCCGCTACAAGTAGCGCTTTAGCTTTTGACGGATCTGCTGCCAAATCTGCTTTTGGAAAAACAATTAAACAAGATGACTTAAAACTTGTTGAAGGTATTGGTCCAAAAATTGAAGGTATGTTCAAAGACCATGGCATTAAGACTTGGAAAGGACTTTCTGAAGCTAGTTTAGCCGAGTGTCAGAAAATATTGGATACTGGAGGAACTAGATATAAAATTCACGATCCTGCTTCATGGCCTTTACAAGCTAAGATGTGCTACGAAGGTAAGTGGGCAGAACTTGTAAAGTGGCAACAAGAACACAAACACGGTAAATTATAAATTACCGTTTACAGCAAAAAAAAATCCCGATCATTACTGATCGGGATTTTTTGTTTTATAATGCTCCGTTTGCCTCAACCCACTTAAAGTGATATTGATCTTGCGGAAATTTCATACGCTCTGCAATTCTTTCTAATCTTGAAGGCAACTTAACTAAATAATCACGTGCCTTTTCAGCTTCTTCATTTAAAGAACGAACCGTATCGATTTCCCAATACGCATTAAGCTTACTTAGAATATCAACATAGTCTTGTGCAGTATAAACACCTAACCGTTGTGCACAGTTAGAGAAGTTCTCGAATGCTGACCCTATTGTACCACCAGACTCACGTAAAAAATGTGCTGGCATAACAATCTTTTTCTTCATCATATCTGCAAAGGCAATCATCATACCAGATGGATCTTCGCCTAAAATAGTCTTCACGAATTCTCTGTACGCTAAATGATGTCTCATTTCATCACCGGCAATAATGGTACACATTTTACCTAATAAAGCATTTCCTTTTTTCTTTGCCATTTGCCCCACACGTTTGTGCGAAATATTCGTAGCCAACTCTTGAAAAGAGGTATATACAAAGTTTTTATATGGATCACGATCGGTACCGATATCAAAACCATCAGAAATTAAATGTTGAGTAGTAATTTCAATTTCTCTCATATTTACCCTTCCAGATAAATAAAGATATTTGTTCAGCACGTCGCCGTGTCTATTTTCTTCAGCTGTCCATGCGCGAACCCATTTTGCCCAGCCGTTTGTTTTATGGTCACCGTGTTGGTCAACACCAACAACATCCATTAACCAAGATTCATAAGTTGGCAATGCTTCTTCGGTTATGGTATCAGCTACCATGGTTACCCAAAAATCATATCCCAAATCTTTAGACTCTTCTCGAATATCTTTCACCTCTTGCAAGAATGTATCCTTTTCAGAATTTGGTAAAAAATCTGTTGGCTGCCATATATCCTCTGGTTTTATAAGGAAAGATTCCATGAAACTTTCTACCTTAGGCTCTAAAGCCTGCATCACTTCTAATCTTATATTTTTAGTAGACATAGTTTAGTTTTAATTAAAGATCGTCAATAAAACAATCAATTTTTAAGTAAAGTTAATGGTTTTCTTAGTTTCTGCCCTTTTCATTAGGATAAAAGGTATGTACGGGATCACTTTGCCAGTATTCTTTTGAATCTGCATCGAAGACAGTTAACGGCCCCTTGAAGGCTGCACCTGTATCAATATTCCAAACATTGGCCGCTTTCTGTGGTGTCGTTTTCCCAATACGAGTAACGGGGGTGTGCCCAATATAAATTTCAGAATAGTTTGTTAATCGCTTCGGATAGTGAATATGATCTTTATCTAAATCTGTATTTAATGAAAGTGCCAATTCCCAAAGGGTACGATCCCAATAGAACGTTTTTTTAAAATACTCATGTTCTATACCTTTTAAATTGGTAAAACCCGCGTGTAAGAACAATCTGCTTTCTGAATCTAAATAGTAATTATCTAAGCTTTCATAAAATTTCAAGTGTGCATTCTTGGTTTCTTTTGTAGCCTTACCATATGAATTTGAGGTCGCCTCGCCACCATGCATAAACCATGTTGGGTTGTCTGCTTGACCCGTTAACCACTCGTAGCAAAGCTCGTCATGGTTGCCTCTTAGATAAATACAATTATAGGTCTCTTTTAATTGTAAAAGATAATTTACCGTTTCAACAGCCTCAGACCAGCCATCGATATAATCTCCTAAGAAAATTATAGTATCATCTTCGGTAATAGCGGCTTTTTCAAGTGCTTGTTTTAAGGCTTGTAATCCTGAATGAATATCGCCTACAACCAGTGTTCTTTTTAAACTCATTTAGCAAAAATCGCAATTATGGCTATTATGACAAGGATAAAAATCACTAAAAAGAATATTTTCCAAAATGAATATGGCCTATTTCCACTTAGTACCCCTGTTTGCCCATTTATATAAAAATTAAACTCCTTACCATCATACCTATATGAACTAAGATATATAGGAAGTAAAATATGCTTGAATCTCTCATCGGTCAATTTAATATCGGCATTAGCTACTCTTTGGGTGTCACCTCCTATATCTCGTTTTATCCAATTATAGGCGATTTTCTTTGCTTCTTGAAAAGATTTGTGATGTCCTTCTTTAAGCGATACCGTATATTTTTCTGTCACAAAACCAGATAAGTATTTTGAGTTAAATACCACCAAATCTTTAAGATTCCAGAAGGCAATTTTAGACGGAATTTCTTTTCGCTTCTTTTCTGATGCACTTATGAGTATATCATCAACAAAACCATCTACTTTACCAGCAGCATAGGTCCACCTTGTTTTTCTTACCTGCCTAGTTCTTTTTCCTTTATTACTATTATAAGTTTGGGTTTCATAATAATAATCTCCTCTTTGCCCCTGGTAAGATGCAAAAAGGTTGGCATCGAACGTCCAGTACGGTATATACAACCCATGCAAACCTTCTGGATCTAATGCAGCCTTTTTTAAATTATCTGGCGCAAACCAAATTTTGGCTACCCAGGCTTTAAAAATAGAATGTGCCTTTTTCGAATCTAACTGAAAAGGCACTAGTGCACCAGGTAATATCCACCCTTCTTTTTCAATATCCTCCCTAATTAAAGGCTCGCTACAATACACACAATTAAGTGATTTGTAATTCTCCTCTACATGCTGGTTGGCTCCACAATTCTTGCAATGCAGTAATTCTATGGTTTCTGTATAGGCATTTTCACCGACAATTTTGAGGTAATGCTCTAATTCTAGCTCTTCGAAGCTACTTTTAGATTGCTCAATAAATTCTTCATAACCACAATACTCGCATGTTAGTTGATGCGAACCTGGCTTAAATTTTAATTCGGCACCACAATTGGCGCATGCTTTTTTATATTCCGATTGTTGAATATCATCCATAGAAAATTTTCCTTGTCCAAGAAAGGTCTGTTTATTTACTTCAAATTATGCGGTCGGTAAAGGTGGCGGTGTATTACCACCTAGGAAAGATTTTAATTCTTCAATTTCCTTAAGTACCGTCCAATTTGCCATTCCCTGTTTCCAAATCAAAGAATCTCTATTTATTGTTCTGCTTGCAAACAACTCCTTAAGTTTTTCTAATGAAACCGGACCCAATTGCTGACCACTTACCGCATAAAAGTAAGTAATCTGCGTAGGCATCGGTGGTGGTGCTTGTGGCTGCTGTGTGGGTTGCCCGCCAAAAGGTTGCGCACCCGGTTGCCCCATTAAACCACCCATTTGTTGCGCTAGTACGAAGCCCATACCCATGCCCATACCTGCACCAGCTGTACCGCCTTCATTTTTTGCAGCCAACTCCATAGCTTTAGCCGCTTTGAACTGTGCTAATTTGCCCATGTCCAATTTATCTAAACGACTGTACTCGAAAATCTCTTTTTTAAGCTCTTCTGGCATTGATACATTTTCGATGTAGAATTTCTCTAATTCAATACCTACCCTATTAAATTCTGGCTGCATTACCACTTGGCAGGTTTCAGAAAGTTCGCTAGTATTTGCCGCATATAACTCTATTGGTAAATTAGCTTCGCCAACCGTGTCTGTAAAACGGGTAACTATTAAACTTTTTAAATGTTCGTTAATTTCATAATTTGTGAAATTACCATCGGTACCCACCACATCTACTATAAACTTACCTGGATCATTGATTCTAAAACTATAGGTACCAAAAGCGCGTATTTCTACCAACCCGAAACGGTCATCGCTTAACATAAACGGATTCTTGGTTCCCCATTTCTCATCTGTAAACAATCGCGTATTTACAAAATACACCTCAGCCTTGAACGGACTGTCAAACCCGTATTTCCATCCTTTCAGAGTGGTTAAAATTGGCAAGTTTTGAGTGTTTAAAGTATAGGTACCCGGCTTAAAAACATCTGCCAATTGCCCTTCATTGATAAAAACTGCAGTTTGCCCTTCGCGAACAATTAACTGTGCGTTATTTTTTATTTCGTTTTGATATCGTTCAAAACGATGAACAATAGTATCATTAGTATTGTCTAGCCACTCAACAATATCTATAAATTCGTGGCTCAATTTTTTCTTTATTTCATCAAATATGCTCATGCTCAGTATGTGTTTTAAAATGTGCAATTCAAGATATGCAATTCATCAACAGAGCCAAAACCTTCAGCATAATAATTCAATAAAATAATATGCAATCAACCATATTTTAATATTTCCTTAAGATAATTTAGGAAATGGTTGTTTTTTCTAATTAACTTAGGCTTCCTAATTTTCTTTCAGAACTATGAAAAAGGTATTTTGTATCGGTGAATTATTGATTGATTTCGTTGCTGAAAACCAAGGCAAAGATCTTTCGAAAGCTAAAGAATTTTCTAAGAAAGCCGGTGGTGCACCTGCAAATGTGGCCTGTGCCATTAGTAAGCTCGGCGGAGATAGTTTTTTCGTCGGCTGTGTTGGTGATGACCCTTTCGGAACATTCTTATTGCGTATTCTTGCCAATGAAAAGGTTGATATTTCGCTAGCTCAAAAAAGTGATACATTTACAACCCTCGCCTTTGTATCTATAGATGCCGATGGTGAACGCGATTTTGTTTTTAGCCGTGGCGCAGATAAAGAACTTACTTACGATTCATCGCTAAAAACTAATTTTGAAAATAATATTATACACTTCGGTGCAGCCACTGCACTTCTAGGTGGTTCTTTAGAAGAAACATATAGCAGATACTTGTTTGACGGACTCACAAAAAAAGCCTTCATCAGTTTTGATCCTAATTATAGGGTTGACCTTTGGAAAGAGAAAGAGGATGTTTTTATACGTAAATGCCATGCCTTTATTGAAAAATCTCATTTGTGTAAATTTAGTTTAGAAGAGGCTAAGTTATTATCAGGTAAAGATAACTTAGAAGATGCTTGCAAGGTGTTTCACGAAATGGGAACAGAAATAATAGTGATTACCCTTGGTAGTGAAGGTACCCTATTGAGCACTTCAAATTTTAGTAAAACTATACCTAGTATAAAAGTAACGCCTAAAGATACTACTGGTGCTGGTGATGCTTTTATTGGTTGTCTTTTACAACAAATTGCACAACATTCTAAAATAGAAAATGTACTGGCAGACGAAAATCTTCTAACCAATATGGTAATAAGAGCCAATAAAGCAGGTGCCATTACCACCGAAAATTTTGGTGCTATCGAATCACTACCTACATTACAACAATTAGATTCTTAACATGAACCAAGCTGAATTACTACGGTTACTGGCTACAAGAAGTCAAAATAAAAAAGGCGCTCAACCTTTAACGTCATTATTTGAACAACGATTAGCAACCAATCTTTCGCTAATTAAAACTCAGTTTTTTTCTTTGTACAAAGAAGACGAACATAAAAAATTCTTTTATACCCTTTTAGACACCCTTGAAACGCTTTTTAAAGAGCGACCAACAGAACTACAAAAGCAAGATATCGTTCGTTTAAACTCTGGTAATTGGTACCAAAGTGAACAAATGGTGGGTATGCAGTTGTACGTTGATCGCTTTAACCAAGACATTAACGGACTAAAAGAAAAACTGCCTTATTTTGAAGATTTAGGTATTAACTTTCTTCACCTAATGCCGATTACCACAAGACCAGCTGGTGAAAATGACGGTGGTTATGCTGTAAATAGCTACCACGAAATTGATACCACCTACGGTACTAAAAATGATTTTAAAGCTTTTACCAAAAAAGCACGAGAGAACAACATGTTCTTAATGCTCGATTTTGTGGTTAACCATACTTCAGATGAGTTTGAGTGGGCAATGAAAGCAAAAGAAGGAAGCTTGCACCATCAAAATTACTATTATACCTATTCTGATCGTCATATACCTGACGAGTTCGAAAAGACGCTTCCTGAAATATTTCCACAATCGGCACCAGGCAATTTTACTTATAATATAGAGATGGAAAAGTGGGTTATGACCTGCTTTAATACCTATCAATGGGACCTAAATTATAGAAACCCCGAAGTATTCATTGAAATGCTCGGTAATTTAATGTCTCTAGCAAATCTAGGTGTAGATGTTATACGTTTTGATGCACTTGCCTTTCTTTGGAAAAAACTGGGTACGTTATCACAGAATTTACCCGAAGCTCATACACTCATTTCTCTTTTTAGAATGTGCTTGCAGGTAATTGCACCAGGTGTTATTCTTTTGGCAGAAGCAATTGTAACTCCTAGAAATATTATAAAGTATTTTGGAGAAGATACAACAGAAGGTAACGAGTGCGAAGTTGCTTATAACGCCTCTTTAATGGCTTTATTATGGAATTCGATTGCCACTAAAAAAGCCGATTTAATGGTCAAAAGTGTTACCGAAATACCGAGTAAACCTAATGATGCTACCTGGATCAATTACATTCGTTGCCACGATGATATCGGTCTTGGCTATGACGATGATTTTGTACGTGCCATGGGTTTTGACCCGACAGCTCACAAGCAGTTTATACTTAATTATTATTGTGGTAAATTAGAATGGTCACCTGCAAAAGGGTTGATGTTCATGTACAACCCTAAAAATGGGGATGGTAGAATTACCGGAAGCGCCGCATCGTTATTAGGACTAGAAACTGCATTAGCCCAAAACAACAAACATATTGTCGATTATGCCATCACTAAAATCTTAATGATGCATGGTATTATTTTGACTTTTGGCGGTATACCGATGATTTATGCCGGTGATGAAATTGGCACCTTAAACGATTATTCTTACGAGCAGAATGTGGATCATGTAAATGATAATCGCTGGGTAAATAGACCTATGCAAAACTGGGATGTTGTTTCTAAATTGAAAACTGAAAAAGATAGTCCTGCAAGCATCATCTTCAACGGATTAAAAAATATGATCCGCTTACGTAAAGAGCACAGCGTATTTTCAGATACTAATGATATAAAAATTCATGGCTGCCCTAATCAGCATGTATTTGTGTATCAAAGAACTCATGAAGATCAGAGTGTTTGGGTGCTGTCTAATTTTAATGAAGTGACCGAAACTTTAAATATTGGTTGGTTACTTTCTATCGGTATTCATGCCGGTACAAATTCTATTGATTTATTAACAGGTAACACCATTGAACTCATACATAATGAACTACCACTAAAACCTTACGAGCAAATTTGGATTAAGAATATTTAATTATTTCTTAGATTAAATCAATAAATGAATCAAATATTAGACATTAGAATTAAGCCTAAAGTAACAATTGTTTTTAACGAAGAAAAGTTTGAAATAATTGATGCCGAGGATGTAGATAACAATGGGCTTTTTTTGATTTAGAACCTTATAAATGTTGAGGTTAATGAAAAAAAACTAACTGGTTCATTACAATTTTAAGTTTTACCGTAGATCTTTTTACGGGTAGTGGATCCGGTAGTAAATACAAAGACAAAGCTTATTTAAACATTGACCTCGAAAATCGGAGTATCAAAATATGGCTTTCTAATGAAAACATTGATAAAGCCAATAAAGCTAAAGATTTATTGATGAGAGCCATTTTGAAATAAGTTAAACTTGAATATCAACTATACTTCACCTTTCTAAGTACTCGAAGTGCCTCTTTCAACGAATCATTTATTGCCGGGTATTTAGGTTTAAGCACTTGCCTGGCATTTTCCATTAGTTCTTTAGCTTCTTCAAATCCGTTGAGATAGCATATTAAATACGAATCTGCCAAGTATCGTAAACTTTTAACCTCATGTATAGTCAGTGCTAAACTTTTACCTGCTTTGATCACTAAAGCATTATTGCTTTCATATATCTTTTGTAGCTCTTGTTTATCATGTACAGGAGGATCAAAAAGTAAATCGCTGGTTATTTGATAGGTGCCATTCTCACTAAAATTTATTACCACTTTTTCTAACGGATAATACTTTTGTTTCGCGGCCAGACCCAACTGCACATATTCAATTGTAGTAAAAGAATTATCGTCATAAGCAATGGTAACCTCATCTAAGTTGGAGTAAAATAATTTTACCTGTTCATTTATCAATTCTATATCGACCCTGTAGTAATAGGTTTCTCCATTAGTAACCTTTTTATTGCCTGCCCAACAGACTACGAACTGTTCTTTAAAGACCTTATAATCACTTTCTAAATCTTTATGTCGGTGGTTTATAAAATCGATAACACCGTCAAGAGTAAGCTCTATGTTATTTTTGGCATGTTGTTCAATAGTGGCTACAGCTTCAGAATTAACATCTTTCAATTCAATATCAAAAACCTTGGGCAGGCTTATACTGCCTTCTCTAAAAAATACCGAACCGCCATAATACTTCCAGATATTTTTTCTGAGCGAACAAATTTTTCCGATTGACTTTATGGTTACTAAGCCCACCACTTTACCATTCGGCAAATGCGGAAAAGGAATATTTTCGTACGAAATTAAAGGCGGGTTATCTAAATAGGCATTCACCAAATTTTGAATCTTACTATCATCAAAAAAATCTACTCCTACTATTTTATTATCCTCATCTTCAACGCCGACAACTATAAATGAATTATTCTTGGGGTTGCTATTTGCTAATGCACATACATGCTTTAAAAACTTACCCTTACCCTCTTTTTCGCCTATTGAAATAAATCGCTTTTTATCGTAAAAACTATTTTCGTCGTTGTGAGCGAGCAAGTTTTTTACCAAAAGGCGTTTATTAATCATTTCTAAGGATTTTTCTTTTGGCTTTTGGCTTAAAAGATTTTATTCTAAAATTTTTTACTATTCTCTGATAATTTTGTGCTACCGATACTCAAAATACTTTCCTCTATAAATCTTTCTTCACCATAGTTGAAGAAGCCTGCGCTGTTGGCATTACTACTAAATCTGCAATATTTACATGAAAAGGTCTAGTAACCACAAAATGAATGATATCTGCAATATCTTCAGGTTTTAAGGCTTGAAATCCTTTATAAACATTCTCTGCTCTTTCTTCATCTCCCTTAAAACGAACATTACTGAATTCAGTCTCTACCAACCCAGGGTTTACTGCGCCAACTCGAATACCTGTGCCATTTAGATCCATACGCATTCCTTGATTAATAGCATCGACCGCATGCTTACTTGCGCAATATACATTGCCTTTTGGGTATACTTCTTTACCGGCGGTAGAACCAATATTTATAATATGACCAGATTTTCGAGCCACCATTTGAGGGATTATGGTTTTTGAAACATACAACAACCCTTTTACATTAATATCTAACATGGCATCCCAATCATCTGTATTTCCATCTTGAATGGTATCCATACCATGGGCGTTACCTGCATTATTTATCAAAATGTCTATTTGAGAAAATTCTTTGGGTAACGAATCAAATGCCTCTTGAACCGATTCTTTATTTCGGATATCAAAATTTAAGGTGTGTACCTGAACTTCTTTACCCAATTCTTCTTTTAGCGCATCTAGTCGATCTTGACGACGACCACACAACACCAAGTTAATTCCATTTAGAGCAAAATGAATCGCCGTTGATTTTCCAATCCCGCTTGTAGCTCCTGTAATAAATGCTGTTTTTGTCATTTTATATTTTAATTATGCAACTTCATGTCCTTCATTCGCTTCTAGTAATAAAAACCAATCTTGTACCTCCATCTCAATAGAAACCGCATCCATCGCCATTTTTAAACGCTTCGGTGTTGCCGTACCTACGACAGGGTAAACATAAGACGGGTGTTTTAAAATCCATGCCAATAAAAGCTGATCTTCTGTTGCATTGTATTTTTTCGTCAATACTGCTAACACGTTTTTTATTCTAGCGTTGGCTTTAGATTCTTCTCTAAAATAACTGCCAAGCGGACTCCAGCTCATTACCATTCTATCATAAGTTAAAGAATCGTCAAGCGTGCCGTCATTCATTGCGCCATTTGAAGATAAGGAATACTCGACTTGATTTGCCTCTACTTGAATTTCCTTTTCTATAAGTTGAATTTGAGATGGCGTAAAATTTGAGACTCCGAACTGCCTTATTTTTCCATCAAACTTTAATTTATCAATAGCTTCGGCAATTTCTGAAGGATTCATTAATGGGCTAGGTCTATGCAACAAAAGCATATCTAAATGATCCGTCTGTAGCATTTTTAAAGACCGCTCTACAGATGCTATTATATAGTCTTTATCATAATCGTAGTGCTTGACCCTATTCGACCTCTCCTTTACATCGAACTGAATACCGCACTTACTTATTAATTGAATGTCTTCCCTTTTGATGGCACTCTCTTTAAAGGCTTTACCAAAATCTTCTTCATTGGTATAATCACCATAAATATCTGCATGATCAAAAGTGGTTATATTATTTTCTATGCAATGATTCATTAGTGAAATCATTTCGGCGGTAGAATGTTGTTTTCCCCATTTACCCCACGTCATAGTACCTGCAATTATTCTAGAATATTTCAATGTATTGTTATTTGTTTAATGAAATTAAAAAGAAATCCCTTAAAACCTTCATAAAAATCAGGGGTTTTCCAATTTTTTAACCTATCATTAACAGCTACTGACTGAATAAATTTTCAATTTGCATGACTGTTAAAATTAGAAGTCTTAACAATCAATAATATAAAGTTTTAAATGGAAGAAAATACTTCAATTGATATTAGTGCCGTTAATGAGAAAATAGCTCGAGAAAGTGCTTTTATCGATTTACTAATGCTTGAGATGAATAAAGTAATCGTTGGCCAAAAATATATGGTCGAACGATTATTAATCGGACTTTTAGGACAAGGTCATATTTTACTCGAAGGGGTACCCGGTTTAGCAAAAACCTTAGCCATTAACACGCTTTCAAAAGCAGTAAAAGGTAGCTTTAGTAGAATACAATTTACCCCAGATTTGCTGCCTGCAGATGTTGTTGGTACGATGATCTACAATATGAAACTAAACGATTTTTCTATTAAGAAAGGTCCGATTTTCGCAAACTTCGTGCTTGCAGATGAGATTAACCGTGCACCTGCCAAAGTACAATCTGCTTTATTAGAAGCGATGCAAGAAAAGCAAGTAACTATTGGTGACGAAACTTTTATTCTTGATAAGCCTTTCTTAGTTATGGCAACCCAAAACCCAGTTGAGCAAGAAGGTACCTACCCCTTACCTGAAGCGCAAATTGACCGTTTTATGTTGAAGACCGTTATTGATTACCCGAAAATAAATGAAGAGCAATTAATTATGCGTCAGAATTTAGCGGGTAATTATGAGACCGTAAATGCAGTTGTATCCATAGAACAAATACTAAGTGCTCAAAAGGCAGTACGTGAAGTTTATATGGATGAAAAAATCGAGAAATATATACTTGATATTGTTTTTGCTACTAGATATCCTGAAAAATATAATTTAGAAAGTTTAAAACCTTTAATCAGTTTTGGTGCATCGCCAAGAGGAAGTATCAACTTAGGTATTGCCGCAAAATGTTATGCCTTTATTAAAAGAAGAGGTTATGTTGTTCCTGAAGATGTACGAGCAATTGTACACGATGTGTTAAGACATAGAATAGGAATAACCTACGAAGCAGAAGCTGAAAACATTACCTCTGTTGACATCATCAACAAAATTGTAAACGAGATAGAGGTACCTTAACCTAGTTTTTGGTATTCGGCATTTTCAATTTTACATGCTGAATATTATATACTGCTAAAAGGAAACTGTAAACTGTTTGCTAAAAAAATGGATACCAAAGAGCTACTCAAAAAAGTACGGAAAATTGAAATAAAGACGAGACGTCTTTCTGACCATATGTTTGGTGGGGAATACCACTCTACCTTTAAAGGTCGTGGTATGACATTTAGTGAAGTTCGACAGTATCAATTTGGTGATGATGTAAGAAATATTGATTGGAACGTTACCGCCCGTTATAATGAACCGTATATAAAGGTTTTTGAAGAAGAGCGAGAATTGACCATGATGTTAATGGTAGATATTAGTGGCTCTGAACTTTTCGGTACAACAAATCAATTCAAAAATGAAATTGTAACCGAAATATCGGCAACCTTAGCTTTTAGTGCACTACAAAATAATGATAAGGTCGGTGTTATTTTGTTCTCTGATCAAATAGAACTTTTTATTCCTCCTAAAAAAGGAAAGACCCACGTTTTACGCATTATTAGAGAATTACTAGAGTTTAAGCCAAAAAGTAACAAGACAGATATTGCACAGGCATTAAAGTTCTTGAGCAGTATCATGAAAAAGAAAGCTATTGTTTTTGTTCTTTCTGATTTTATTGATGAAGGATACGAAAAGACTTTAAAGATTACAGGTAATAAGCACGATGTAACAGGTATTCGTGTTTACGATGAACGCGAAGAAACCATTCCGAATTTGGGTATGGTGCAAATTGAAGATGCAGAGACCGGTAAAATACAATTGGTAAATACCAAATCTAAAAAAGTACGTAACGCTTATGCTGCGTACAATTTAGAACGTGTTGCCTATTTTAAAGAGTCTTTTACAAAAGCGGGTTGCGGGGTTTTAGATTGTAGGGTCGACGAAAGTTATGTAAAAAAATTATTGGGCTATTTTAAACGAAGAGGTTGATACGAATGAATTATACGAATAGAAAAATTAACAGCGGTGTTTCGTTCATAAAACGAATTTCACCTTTATTGGTATTTCTACTGTTTTTCTTTGAATTATCTGCACAAGAACGCCCGAGTATAATTACAAAGGTCGACACCACATTTATTAAAATTGGAGAGCAAGTAAAATGGACGGTTACAGTTGAAGTTGATTCTACCGACGTTGTTATTTTTCCGGAGGGGCAGACATTTTCTCCTTTAGAAACCGTAGAGGCTTTTGCAACCGATACAACAAGAAAAAAAGACCGCCTTACACTTCAAAAAATATACGCGCTTACCCAATTCGATTCTGGCGCTTACAAACTACCATCGCAACGTATCGACATTAACGGTACTGGTTTTATGACAGATTCAACACTGATTAATGTAGCTACAATACCTGTAGATACTTTAAATCAGAAAATGTATGATATTAAACCTCTTATAAACGTAGATAAAAGCAATTTTGACCTTTGGAAGTATGTATTGATCGGTCTTTTAATACTTTTAATTGTAGGTGCCCTTTTATATTGGTTCGTGTTCCGTAAAAAACCACTTAGCGAAGAGGAAAAAGTAGCACTTTTACCGCCTTACGATAGAGCTTTATTAGAACTTAAACGTTTAGAACATTCTAAATATTTAATTCAAGACGAGTACAAAGAATACTATTCTGAATTAACTACCATTGTACGTTCTTATTTAGAAGAAGATGCACATGTTTCTGCATTAGAAAGCACCACCGGTCAGTTAATTGAAAAACTAGAACTTTTAAAAGATGCAGGTGAATTACAATTAGATGATGACACCATTAAACAATTTTCGCAAATATTACAGACGGCAGATTTAGTAAAGTTCGCAAAAAATAAACCTTCTAGTTCTGTTGCCGAACAAGATAGAAAGTTGGTAGAACAAATCGTTGTAAAAACACACGATGCTTTACCAGAACCTACCGAAGAAGAGTTATTTCAACAAGCTGAATATCAAGAAGAATTAGAACGTAAGGCAAAAAAGAAGAAAATAAAAATTGCTGTTTTATCTACTATTGCATTACTAATGATAGGTATTACTATTGCGGGAGTGAAATTTGGCTTTGGCTACTTAAAAGACACAGTTATTGGGCACCCAACCAAAGAACTTTTAGAGGGTGAATGGGTGCGGAGTAGTTATGGCTTTCCTCCCATTCAACTAGAGACTCCGCAAGTGTTGGTGCGTCAAGAAATAAAATTACCGCCAGAGGCGAAAGCTGCTATTGCAGATATTCAAGCTTTTCAATATTCTAGCCCAATCGGTCTTTTCAATGCAGCAACAACGTCTATTACATTGGCACAACAAGATGCCGAACCAGATTTTGATAAAACCATTGAACAGATTTTATCAAATTTTGAAAGTCAAGGCGCGAAAAATATTATTACCAAACAAGAAGAATTCAGCACGATTAGTGGTGTTAAAGGGGTTAAAGTTTATGGAAGCGGTGAATTTTTAGCACCTGGATCAAAAGAATTAATGGCAGGGGAATATACTGTACTCCTTTTTGGTGGTAAAGGTTTTCAACAATACGTAATTCTTACCTGGTTAAAAGACGACACGTACGCACAAGAAATAGTAGACCGAATTTTAGCATCGGTAGAAGTAAAAACAGAAGCATAAATGTTAGATAATATATCATTTGCAAATCCTGATTTCTTTTGGCTGTTCTTACTACTGCCATTAGCAATCGTGTGGTATATCTTTAAGCAAAAAGAGCAAACTGCATCGTTACGTATATCGAGTGTAAAGGGCTTTAGGTATAATAGCATTTTACCCAAATTAAAACCTGGTTTATTTGTTTTACGATTACTGGCTCTAGGTGCAATAATTGTGGCATTGGCAAGACCACAAACAGAAGATATATCTACACGTACCAAAACTACAAAGGGTATTGATATTGTTATGGCCATCGATGTTTCTTCGAGTATGTTGGCAAGAGATTTGAAGCCGAATAGACTATCGGCGCTTAAAGATGTGGCGGCAGATTTTATCAAAAAAAGACCTAATGACCGTATAGGTTTAGTAGTGTATGCCGGTGAAGGTTACACTAAAACACCTGTTACTACCGACAAAGCTATTGTATTGAATGCGCTTTCTGAAATTACTTATGGTCAATTAGAAGATGGTACTGCAATAGGCATGGGGTTGGCAACTTCTGTAAACCGCTTAAAAGAAAGTACTGCAAAAAGTAAGATTATCATATTATTGACCGATGGGGTCAACAACTCTGGTTTTATTGAACCACAAACGGCAGCCGACCTTGCAATTGAATATGCAATAAAAACATACACCATAGGTTTGGGTACTAACGGTAATGCCCTTTCGCCAATCGCCTATAACGCAGACGGTTCTTTTAGATACGGAATGCGACAAGTAGAAATTGATGAGAATCTATTAAAAGATATTGCCAGCGCTACAGGAGGAAAATATTTTAGAGCTACAGATAATGAGTCTTTAGAAGAAATTTATGACGAGATAAATAAACTTGAAAAAACAGAAATAGAGGAATTTAAATATTACCGCTACGAAGAAAAATTTAGACTTTGGGTTTTATTGGCAGGAGCTTTGCTTTTGTTAGAATGGATTTTAAGAAACACGCTTTTTAGAAGCTTTGTATAATATGGTACAGTACGACGAAAAAATATATTTTTATTTACTCATTATCATCCCGGTGATAGTGGTGTTGTTCCTATTATTATTGGTGTGGAAAAAGAGAACGCAGAAGAAATTTGCAGACTCAGAGTTATTAAAAAGACTAACACCAAACCGTTCTTATAATAAAGGTACCATTAAATTGGTCGTGTTTATTCTTGCCCTTGCATTATTAATTATTGGATTAGTAAATCCTAAAATTGGAACCAAACTAGAAACCGTAAAACGCGAAGGTGTAGATATTGTATTTGCCGTTGATGTCAGCAAAAGTATGCTCGCAGAAGACATTGCACCCAATAGAATAGAAAAAGCGAAAAGATTAGTTTCTGAGATCATAAACCAATTGGCAAGCGATCGAATTGGTATTATTGCTTATGCAGGCCAGGCTTACCCACAACTACCGATTACAACAGATTATGGCGCCGCAAAAATGTTCTTACAGGGCATGAATACCGATATGCTAACATCGCAAGGTACTGCCATAGACCAAGCCATCGAGTTAGCTACTACCTATTATGATGATGCCGAACAAACTAATCGTGTACTGTTCATTATTTCTGACGGCGAAGACCACTCTGAAGGCTCTACTTTAGATGCGGTAGAAGATGCTGTAGATGAAGGCATTATTATTTACACTATTGGTGTTGGTAAAGAGAAAGGTGCACCGATACCCATTAAAAGAAACGGAATTTTAGAAAGCCTGAAAAAAGATAGTCAGGGCGAAACCGTAATTACAAAATTAAACGAGAGTGTTTTAGTAGATATTGCCAACGAAGGAAAAGGACAGTATATAGACGGCTCTAACACAGAAGCCGCAGTAGAATTTATTAAAGGAGAATTGTTGAAAATGGATAAGAAAGAATTCGAGGCCAAACAATTCGCAGAATTTAAAGATCAGTTTCAATGGTTTATTGGCGGGGCATTGTTGCTTCTTTTTTTAGATATATTTATCTTGGACCGCAAGACTAACTGGTTAAAGAAACTCAATTTGTTCAATGAGAAAAGAAATGAATAAAATAAGCACAGTTTTACTTTTGCTTTTCGTTTGCCTATCGTCTTTCGCGCAAGAAATCGATGAGAAGGAAAAAGAAAAGGCATTAAGGTCGTCTACAAACTATACTTGGGATGCTAACAAAGCTTTGTCTGATGACAATTTTATTGCTGCAGAAGTAGACTATAGAAAAGCTATTTCAAAAAGCGCAGATAATAGCGCCGCACCTTATAATTTAGGTAATGCCTATTACGAGAACGAGACCTATAATGAGGCTTTTGGCAGATTTAAAGAAGCAGGCGAAGCATCTACATCTAAAGCAGATAAACATAAAGCTTACCATAACATGGGTAATGTATTTATGAAACGTAAAGATTATGCAAAAGCGGTAGAAGCTTATAAAGAGGCCTTACGTAATAACCCTACAGATGAAGAAACCCGTTACAATTTAGCCTTGGCAAAAGAACTTTTGAAAAAGGATCAAGATGAGAACAAGCAAGATCAAGACGATAAGGACAAGGACAAAGATCAAGACGAGAACAAAGACGAAGACAAAAAGGACGAAGGAGAAAACGAGGATAAGAAAGATCAAGGAGAAGACGGAGATAAGGGTGACGAAGGCGATAAAAACGAAGAGAAGAAAGACGATAATAAAGATGGTGAAGGGGATAAATCTGATCAAAAAAAGAAACCCGAACAAGGCGAGGGCGAAAACGAACAAGAGCAACAACAACCTAGACCCAATCAACTTTCTAAGCAGCAGGTCGATAATTTATTGAGAGCCATGCAGAATGCAGAAAAAAAGGTTCAAGATAAAATCGACGCAAAAAAAGTGCAAGGTGTAAAGGTTAAAAATGAAAAAGATTGGTAGACTTTAAGTCCATAGCTAAACTTGGGTTACTGGTAACCGTTTTTCTATCATCAGTTTTGATGATGGGCCAAGGTAATAATGATGTAACTTTTGAAATGAAACTGAGCAAACCTAAGCTTGGTCTTAATGAAAGGTTGCGCGTAGATTTTATTATGAACCGAGATGGGGATAATTTTAATCCGCCAGATTTCAACGGATTTAAAGTTGTAATGGGACCTTCTCAATCTATTAGCTCCTCTTGGATTAACGGAGTTAGAAGTTACTCGAAATCTTACTCATATACTTTAGCGCCCTCAGCAAGAGGCAAATACACCATTAAGCAAGCATCTATTGTAATTGGCGGTGAAACCTATAAATCATTAGCACAAGATGTCGAAGTAACAGCTGCTGTCGATAAGCCGAGCGACCAAATGACCGCTGATGATGTTGCTGATGAAAACTTACATTTAGTTGCCGAGATTTCAAAAACGAATCCGTATTTGAATGAAGCCATTACGGTCATTTATAAGCTATATGTTAGTCCGAATATTAGCGTATCGAACTATCAACCATTAGACAACCCTACCTATAATAATTTCTGGAGTCAAGATATTAAAGTAAATGCACTTAGTGCTCAAAATGGCACGTATAAAGGCAAGCCTTATCGTTACGTCATCTTAAAACGCGTTGTTCTTTATCCGCAAAAATCTGGCGAACTAGACATTGAACCCTTATCTCTCGATGTTACTGTAGATGTACCTTCGGGCAGAAGAGATTTCTTTGGTCAGAGAATGTATGCCCAAACGAACAAAACAGTTTCTGCAGGTAGTAGAACTATAAATGTAAAACCATTACCGCTAACAAACCAACCTGCCAATTTCAATGGTGCCGTTGGTGAATTTGATTTTGCGGTTTCTACCAGCAAAAAAAGTTTAAATGCATCAGAATCTTTGCAGGCAACAATAGAAGTAAGTGGTAAAGGAAATTTAAAACTATTTAAGCTTCCAGAATTGGAGTTGCCAAGTGCCTTAGAAGTATATGAGCCTGAGTTTACAGAAGGTGTAAGAACTACGCTTGCAGGTATGCAAGGTAAAGTGAGCAATCAATATACTATAGTGCCATCGTTTAGAGGAAAATATCCTATTGCTCCCTTAAGTTTTAGTTATTTTAATCCTTCTACAGGAAAATACACTACACTAACATCAGATGAAATTGTAATTAATGTTCTAGAAGGTCCGTTAAGTGCATCGTCTAATTCTGAGATGTCTTCAAATAGCAACAAACAATCTGTAGTCAGTAGCGGAAATGAATTTAATTTCTTAAAACTAGATTCTAATCTATCAGATAAATCTGTTTCATACTTTTTCGGCTCTACCTCATTTTACTTGTGGTTATTATGCCCTCTTCTACTTATTCCCTTAGCTATTCTATTTAGAAAGAAAAGGGATGCTATTGCAGGTGACGTTGTAGGTAATAAAATTAGAAAAGCAAACAAATTGGCACGTAAATATTTGTCTGCAGCGAGAAAGCAACTGGGTAATAAAGAAGCTTTTTATGTCGCCCTTGAGCGAGCGCTACATAACTATTTAAAAGCGAAATTGAAGATAGAGACCTCTGAGTTCAGTAAAGACAAAATTACAGAGCTACTTTCTCAAAAACAGATAGATGACGAAACAGTAAATAGTTTTATATCTCTTCTTAAAAATTGCGAAGCAGCTCGCTACAGTCCGTTCTCTAACGTACAAATGCAAGCCGATTATGACAAGGCAAGCGAGGTAATTTCTATAATGGATAAACAATTATAAGTATGTTCAAAAAGCTAGCTACTCTTATTAGTCTTTTTACGGTTCTCTTATGTACCGCTCAGAACAACAAATTGTTTGAGCAGGCTACCGAAGCTTACAATGCAGGTAATTATGACCAGGCAGTTGATTATTACAATGATATTCTTAGTAGTGGCGAGCACTCGGCCGCTGTTTACTTTAACCTAGGCAACTCTTATTACAAGCTCAACAAAATAGCTGAGAGTATTTATTTTTATGAAAAAGCGCTATTACTCTCACCTAATGATCAAGAAACGAAAACCAACCTCAGCTATGCTCAAAATATGACCATAGACGCCATAGATACTATGCCAGAAACGAGCTTGTCTAAATTGTATAAAAATATAACCGGTAAATTAACCTTCGATCAATGGGCATATGTGGCTATAGGTTTTATGATGCTATTTGTTCTTTTATATATTCTCTTTTATTACGCTGTATATTCCACTAGAAAAAGGTGGATGTTCATTGGTAGTTTACTTTCACTTTTCTTATGTATAATTGCTGTTGTTTTTGCATTTATACAACGAAGCGATTTTGATGAATACCAACCTGCAATACTATTTGCTGAAGAAAGCAATGTTAAATCTGAACCTAATGACACTAGTGCAGCGGTATTTACTATTCACGCAGGCACCAAAGTAAATGTGTTGGACCAATTAGACGATTGGAAAAAAATTAAACTTGCAGATGGCAAAATAGGATGGCTACCAACTACAGATTTAAAACTGATAAAAGATTTTTAGAAAATAGTTAACAGTTTTTAACTATTTCAACACTATCTTTAAAATCGATGTTTATTATATGACAATTTTTGCTCGCATTACATTATTACTATTATGGCTATTTGCAGTTACTGCACCTAGCATAATAACCCTATGCGATATTGATAACCCAATTGTTATAACTAACCTTAACGAAGAAGAGCAAGAGTCGGGTAAAAAATCTATGGGTGAAGAAAAGTTTTTCAAAGAAAATTCTTTAGATTTTTCAACCATTGCCATTTTCGAAAGTTCAATTATCAGCAACTTTAATCAAATAGGTTACTTAGATCTATCTCAAGAGGTTTTCTCTCCACCACCCGACAAGACTAGTTAATTTTTATCACTTTTTTTCAATTGACTAATCTGTCCTAAAAATAACTTTAGGGCACAATTTTATTTTATACATGTTTAAATTTATCAAAAGCGATATTCCAGCCAGTATCGTAGTATTTTTCGTTGCTCTACCTTTATGTTTAGGTATTGCTTTAGCAAGTGGAGCCCCATTATTTTCTGGAGTAATTGCCGGTATTATAGGTGGTGTCTTGGTTGGTGGTCTTAGTGGTTCTAAAATCGGAGTTAGTGGCCCTGCTGCAGGTTTAGCAGCAATTGTATTAACGGCAATCGGTGCCTTAGGTGGTTATGAGAATTTCTTGGTTGCCGTTGTATTGGGTGGCGTTATTCAAATTGTATTCGGAATCTTAAAAGCGGGAGTAATAGGTTATTATTTTCCTTCTTCCGTAATTAAAGGTATGCTTACCGGTATTGGTATTATCATTATTCTTAAACAGATTCCTCACTTTTTTGGTTACGATTCTGATCCCGAAGGTGATTGGGCATTTTTTCAAGTAGATGGCGAAAATACGTTTTCTGAGATTCTTAATACTGTAAACAATATAAGCCCTGGGGCTACCTTAATTGCAATAATTGGTCTGTCAATACTTTTACTTTGGGATAAAGTTCTTTCTAAGAAAGGAAAAGTGTTTCAGATAATACAAGGTCCATTAGTAGCTGTTGCCATTGGTATCATATTTTATGTTTTTACACAAGATAGTGGGGCTTTGGCAATCTCTAAAGATCACTTAGTAAGTGTACCGGTACCAGACGATTTTTCCTCTTTCGTTGGTCAGTTCAGCTTTCCTAATTTTAGTGCCATAACTAATCCTCAAGTTTGGATTACAGCCTTTACCATTGCACTAGTTGCCAGTTTAGAAACTTTACTTTGCGTTGAAGCGACAGATAAGTTAGATCCGCACAAAAATGTGACTCCAACAAACAGAGAATTATTGGCGCAAGGTGCAGGTAACATCGTTTCTGGTCTTATTGGTGGCTTACCTATTACCCAAGTAATCGTTCGTAGTTCAGCAAACATTCAATCTGGTGGTAGAACAAAGTTATCTGCGATAATTCACGGATTTCTATTATTGATTTCTGTGATCATGATTCCGACGTTATTAAATATGATTCCTTTATCGGTTTTAGCTGCCATCCTATTTATTGTAGGTTACAAATTAGCAAAACCAGCCTTGTTCATGAAAATGTATAAGTTAGGATGGAAACAATCTATACCATTCTTTGTTACTGTTTTAGGTATTGTATTTACGGATCTATTGATAGGAATTAGTTTGGGGCTTGCCGTAGGTATCGTAGTTATTTTATTGAAAAGCTACCAAAACTCTCACTTTCTTCATATCGAAGATAATAGCAATGGTAAGCATAGAATAAAAATGACTTTGGCAGAAGAAGTTACCTTTTTCAACAAAGGTGCTATTCTAAAAGAGCTTGATAGTTTACCTCATGATACTTACTTAGAGCTAGATGTCTTAAAAACTAGATATTTAGATTATGATATTGTGGAGATTCTAGAAGACTTTAGTCTAAAGGCCAAGGAGAGAAATATTGATATTCAACTCATTTCTAAACGTGGTATAGTAGAAAATCCGCCTAGTTATATTGAATTCTTTGAGGAAAGACCTAAGTCGAAAATAAGCTTAAGCTAACCGATTGAAGTTGTTTTCAATCAACTAAAAAAAAGACATGCGTAAAAAATATAAAATAGCGGTTTTCTCAGACATGAAAGAGTCGTTAGGAAACACGCTTAAAAGTACGCTTAACCTAGCTAAGATGCTTAATGGAGAAATAGCCATATTTCATGTTAAAAAAGGCACAGAAGTTGTAACTGAAGCTAGCCAACTTTCAGCTATTCGATCTTTAAATAGTGAATTTATTACTATGGATAATGATATAAAGTCAATCGTTAACTCATATTCAAAAGATTTTGGCGTTACTATGTCCTATTCATGTGCCATCGGTAATTTAAAGAATGAGATAGCCGCTTATATTGAAAAAGAGAAACCCGATTTTATCGTACTAAGTAAAAAGAAGTCAAACTTTTTCAACATTCTTGGTGACAAACTCATACCATTTGTATTGAAGATACATAAAGGACCTATTTTTTTAACCGATGAGATAAATGTATTAGGCTTTGGCAATGATTTATCTTTAGGAGTCTAAAGCAATACAAAAGAAACTTTAATAGCTGATCTGACCGAAGATTTACTTCTTCATTCGCAAAAACCTTTAAAATCATTTAAGATTTTAAAGAATATGAATACCATAACTAAACCCTTAGCATCTCAACAAAAAAAAGAGGTTGAGTTTATATTTGAGAACAATTCTAATTCCATGAAGAACCTTTCAAATTATATAACTAAAAACAAAATAAACCTGTTGTGCGTAAACAGGTTTGAAAACAAGAAAAAGAAAGATAGTTCAGCACTTTCGATGCCAGCGAATATTAGTGACATGGTCAATAATATTAATGTTCCATTATTACTAATGGGACAAAATAATTATACAGTATAATAAATAAAAATATATGAAAGCACATACAAGAGAAACCCAAGCAACGATGACCCCAAAGAAATCATTAGATTTCTTAAAGGAGGGAAATCAAAGATTTCAAAATAATTTAAAAGCGAATCGTAACCTTTTAGAACAAGTTAATGACACTAGTGAAGGTCAATTCCCATTTGCTACCATATTAAGCTGCATAGATTCTAGAGTTTCTGCAGAGCTAGTATTCGATCAAGGGTTGGGAGATATATTTAGTGTAAGAATAGCAGGTAATTTTGTCAACGAAGATATTCTTGGCAGTATGGAATTTGGTTGTAAACTTGCGGGTACAAAATTAATTGTCGTTTTAGGGCATACCAGTTGTGGCGCCATAAAAGGTGCTTGTGATCATGCACGACTAGGTAATTTAACTGCTTTAATCAACAAAATAGAACCTGCAGTAGATGCTGTAAAAGAGCCCACAGATGAAAGTTTAAGAAATTCTAAAAACTTAGACTTCGTAGATCGGGTAGCGGCTAAAAATGTTGAATTGACTATCGAAAATATTAGAAAGCACAGCCCGGTTTTAGCTGAAATGGAAAAAAACGACGAAGTCCTTATAGTTGGTGCAATGTATGATATTGCCACAGGTGAAGTAGATTTCTACAATTAGAAATTAATAAAAAAAATAGTGACTATAAAGCCGATGTTTTTCATCGGTTTTAAAATACCATTAAATCAATCAATTATTCGCAGCCAACGAAGAATTTTTTAATTAAACTCGAGTAATATCACCTTAAAATAACGTGATATTTTCTCATTAAAATTGATTATTTTAAGAGTATGAAGAATCTATTTTCAAATTTCAAAGGAGATTTATTTGGCGGTATAACAGCGGGTATTGTAGCACTACCTTTGGCACTTGCTTTTGGAGTTAGCTCAGGAATGGGCCCCAGCGCCGGATTATATGGTGCAATATTTATTAGTTTCTTCGCCGCACTTTTTGGCGGAACAAACACACAGATTTCTGGTCCGACCGCACCAATGACCGCCGTAAGTATGGTCGTTATTGCAGGTATCGTTGCCATGAATGACGGAAATCTAGAAAAAGCTTTACCTGCTATTTTAATTGTTTTTCTATTAGCTGGTTTAATGCAAATTGGGCTAGGTTTAATAGGGTTAGGTAAATATATAAGATACATTCCCTACCCCGTAGTATCTGGCTTTATGACCGCCATCGGTGTTATTATTCTTGTAACGCAAATTTTACCGGCAATTGGTTATTACCCTAAAGAAGATGCCGAGTTCGTAAATAAATACAAACCAATGGCCGAAGAGATAATTTTAGATAATATCTTGAAAGAAGAGGCTGGCGAAGGTATTTTGGTGCTTGAAAATTTTAAGGAAACCATTGCTCGAGCAGAAAGTATTACAGAAGCAGATATGCTTAAAGAAGCTCAAACATTGGCAAAATCAGAAGCATCTGGTGTTATTGGCGCTATAAAAGTTTTGCCAAGGGCATTAAAAAATATTAACTGGCTAGAATTAATTCTTTCTCTAGCAACCATTATAATAATTTATGGTTTTAAAAAAATAACTACTAATATACCTAGTGCCTTGGTTGCATTGATCGCTGTTTCAGGGGTAGCCTATGGTTTCGGGCTAGACTATAGACCTATAGAACAAATACCTAGCGGTTTTCCAATGCCTAATTTTGGTATTTTTACCGAGTTTGAATTAGGCTCAATAACACCTTATATATTTACAGCATTGACCCTAGCCCTTCTAGGCGCCATCGATTCGCTATTGACCTCTGTTGTTGCCGATAACATGACAAAAACAAAGCATCAGCCAAACAAAGAATTGGTCGGGCAAGGTATCGGTAATAGCATTGCCGCAATATTTGGCGGTATACCTGGCGCGGGTGCAACTATTCGAACAGTAGTAAATATAAATGCCGGGGGCAAAACTAAATTGTCTGGTATGGTTGCTGGTGTGCTATTACTAATTATTCTTTTAGCTCTTGGCCCAGTAGCTTCTCAAATACCTGCTGCAGTTTTAGCTGGTATTTTAGTTACGGTAGGTATTGGTGTTATGGACTATAAAGGTCTAAAAGCAATACCGAGTTTACCTAAAGATTTGAGCTTAGGCCCGTTTAAATTTAGCTCAGAGGTTGTTATCATGCTGGTTGTTCTCGTACTTTCTTCTGTTTGGAACTTGGTATATGCCGTTGGTGTTGGTCTAATAATCGCTTCGCTAATGTTCATGAAAAAAATGGGCGATTTAACCGCAGAACGATCGGATGTGAAATCGTTGGAGAAAGAAGTGAATTGGCCAGATGAGGCTTCTTTTCCAAAAAGTCTGCAAGAAGAGGTATTTATAAAACACTTAAAAGGACCCCTGTTTTTTGGTTCTACAAGTGAATTTCAACAAATGGCCGATCAAATACCTAGAACTGCATCGACCGTAATTATTAGAATGGGGAGAATGCAGTATATGGACCAATCTGGTTTGTATACTCTTGAAGATGTGCTTATAAGTCTTAGAAAATCGGGCATCAGTATACTTTTTGTTGATGTATTAAAACAACCACGTTACATGATGGAGCGGGTTGGACTAATACCGGATCTAATTCCTGAAGAGCATATTTTTGCTTCGTTTGATGAGTGCTTAATTTGGGTAAAGTCTAATGTTAAAGACAGATTCCGTGATAGCTAACACATCAAATGCAACAAAAACATATCATACCTCTTTTAAAAGTTTTAAATTTGCGGCTTTAATCAACATTCATGATTGATAAGATAAAAGAACAAATCTCTGAAGTAGCATCGTTCACGGCTGACAATATGGAAGCTGTTGAAACGTTTCGAATTAAATTTTTAGGTAAAAAGGGCATTCTAAATGATTTCTTTGCGGAGTTCAAGAATGTACCTAATGACCAGAAAAAAGAGTTCGGACAAACAATTAACGAACTGAAACAAGCTGCGACAGAAAAAGTAGAATCTTTAAAAGAGGTTTTAGAAAATAACACTATTGACGAACAGGTGTATGGCGATTTAACCAGACCTGGCTATCCTTTAGAACTAGGATCACGTCATCCTATTTCTATAGTGAAAAATAAAATCATCGATATCTTTTCAAGAATCGGATTCAATGTTTCTGAAGGTCCAGAAATCGAAGATGACTGGCATAACTTTACTGCGTTGAACTTGCCAGAATATCATCCGGCGAGAGATATGCAAGATACTTTCTTTGTTCAAACTGATCCAGATATTCTTTTACGTACCCATACCTCATCGGTACAGGTGCGTTATATGGAAAATAACAAGCCACCTATTCGTACGATTTCTCCGGGTAGAGTCTATAGAAACGAAGCTATTTCGGCACGATCTCATTGCTTCTTTCACCAAGTAGAAGGTTTATATATCGATAAGGATGTTTCTTTTGCTGATTTAAAACAAACACTACAGTATTTTACTGCAGAGCTTTTTGGAAAGTCTAAAATTAGATTAAGACCTTCTTACTTTCCGTTTACAGAACCTAGTGCAGAAGTTGATGTGTACTGGGGACTAGAAACCGAATCTGACTACAAAATAACAAAAGGCACCGGTTGGTTAGAAATTGGAGGCTGTGGTATGGTAGATCCAAATGTGCTTACTAATTGTGGACTAGACCCTGAGGTGTATTCTGGCTTTGCTTTCGGCGTAGGTATCGATCGTATTGCTATGCTTCTTCACCAAATTACAGATATACGTTTATTGAGTGAAAACGATTTACGCTTTTTAGAACAATTTAAAAGCGCCCTTTAATAGTACTCTGTGAAAAAAGATATTGAAATACCGGTTGTTAAAGATGTACACATCGCCATTATTCGTGAATGGAACGAAGAATTCTTGGACAAAGACTGGAATGCCTATATCATAAATGATCGTAATACACCTATTGAATTGACCATGGTAGTATCCAAAGGTTATGATGGTGAACGCAAAACGTCAATAATGAGACACGCTATTGGTGATCTTGAATCTAAATCTTTTAAGAAAATTGAAGTTGTTCAAGAGGACCTACTCGCTTTGGACAATGAATTTTTTATGACTTTTTATGCAGATAACAAATTGTATGAGAAAAAGTTTGTATTCCCTAAAAATACGGTTACAGAAAATAACCTTATAACCATTCCTCTTATTGAAAAAGATGGCATTTTTGCATTTTAAATTTCTCCTTTTCTTTTATTAAATTACTTCAATTTAAAACTTTTTATAGCATTTAATTTAGAATAAGTGTTTTCTTACCAGAGCCCAATTCAGTTAAAAGTTATATTTATTCAATTAAATATCAACCACTTACTTTATAAATCTACCTAACAAATAGCATTTACAAACTTTAACATAAATTAAGTTCTTTTAGTTTGTTTATAACCGAACTAATCATACCTTTATTCCTTCAATTTGCGAATTATGGAAAAAGAAGAAAATAAACAAAGGTTAATAGAGGAGCTTGGAGTTCACTTTGAAGCCGAATATAATTTACCTCCATTAGCAGCAAGAATATTTGGAAATCTTGTGGTAACCGAAGAGGTTGGACTTACATTTGATGATTGTCTTACAAAAAGAGGAGCAAGTAAAAGCTCTATTTCAACATCACTAAATTTGTTGCTTCAGTTAGGTATGATTACCTATTTCACTAAATCTGGAGATAGAAGAAGGTATTTTAAAATATCGGATAAAAGTACCTTTTTCATTAAGAAACTTGAACAAGCACTTAAAAAAGCAGCAAAAGAATCTAAAATAATACAAACTGTTGCTGAATATGATCAAAAGTATAATCCTGAAAAGTATGCATCTAATAAGCCAAGAATAGAAGCTTATTTAGAATGTCTTAGTCAAAATGAAAAAACATACCAAGACACTATTGAAGCATTAAAAAAACTACTCTAAAAAAATTTAATCCTTTAGTTCGTTTTAAACCGAACATTCAGAATTAACAAAACCTTAACAAGTACAAACAACTATTTAATACATATAAACATCCGTCTAAAATGAGAAATTTATCAATTATAGGAATTTTAAGTGTGACTCTTCTTTTGAGTTCCTGCTTTGGGTCATCTGAAAAACCGGCACAAGGTCCGGCAGTACCCCCACCACCAAGTTTGAAAGTCGCTAAGCTAGAAAAGCAAGATTTAACTATATATAATGAATTCTCTACTACACTAGAGGGTAAGCAGAATGTAGAAATATGGCCAAAAGTATCTGGTTTCGTTCAAGAGGTATATGTTGAAGAAGGTCAAAAAATAAAAAAAGGTCAATTACTTTTTAAATTAGAAACCCAAACTCTAAATCAAGACGCCAATGCGGCTAAAGCTTCTGTTAACGTAGCACAGGTTGAAGTAGATAAATTGAAGCCGTTAGTAGAAAAAAATATAATTAGCCCTGTGCAATTAGAAACTGCAAAAGCACAACTTGCACAAGCACAGGCAAATTACCAAAGTGTAGCTTCTAACATTGGTTATTCACGTATCACTAGTCCTGTTGATGGGTATATTGGCGAGATTCCTTTTAAAATTGGTGCACTTGTTAGCTCTGCTATGACTAAACCATTAACCACAGTTTCTGATATTAGCGAGGTTCGTGCTTATTTTTCAATGAACGAGAAAGAGCTTTTAAAACTAAAAGAGTCTATGCCTAAGAACAACAACAATGAAATGGATATAGAGAAGGCGCCAGAAGTAACTTTGGTAATGATAAATGGTAAGGAATATGCCGAACCGGGTAAGATTGCGATGATAAATACTATTATTAATAGTACAACCGGTAGTGTAACAGCCAGAGCTGATTTTGACAACAAAAACAATTTATTAAGCAGTGGTAGTACAGGTAAAATTAAAATTCCAACTATTTATAGTGGTGCTTATGAAATACCACAAACTGCAACTATTGATCTTCAAGGTAAAAAACTGGTTTATGTTTTAAAAACTGATAATACGGTAACTACAATGCCATTGAATATCATTACCACTACACCACAAGGTTTTGTAGTAGAAACTGGAATTGAAGATGGAACTACTATTGTTATTGAAGGAGTTTCAAAATTAAGGGACGGAATGAGCATTAATCCGGTTAAGTAAGCATCCGCCAATAAACATAACATATAAATAAACAACAATGTTTCAAAGATTTATAGATCGTCCCGTACTTTCTACGGTGATTTCGATCATTATAGTTATTCTAGGTGTTTTAGGTTTAACGACCTTGCCTATAGAGGAATATCCAGAAATAGCGCCACCGACGGTGCAAGTAACAAGTACTTACACGGGGGCAAACGCAGAAACAGTACTTAAGAGTGTTGTAATTCCTTTAGAGGAACAGATCAATGGCGTTGAAGACATGTTATATATGACTTCTACTGCCAGTAATGATGGTGCTGCAACAATAAATGTATTTTTCAAATTAGGTACCAACGCAGATATTGCTGCCGTAAACGTTCAAAACAGAGTTGCAAGAGCAAATAGTGTTTTACCACAAGCGGTAGTACAGACTGGTGTTATTACCCAAAAATCTCAGACCAGTGCATTACTTTTCTTCTCATTATTTTCTGATAACGATGAGTACGATGCAACGTTTGTTGAGAACTATGCTAGAATTAATCTAGTACCTAAGCTTCAACGTATTGAGGGTGTAGGTAACGTAACTGTTTTCGGCGCCAAAGATTACTCGATGCGTATATGGTTAAATCCTGAGAAAATGGCTGCCTATAAATTAATGCCATCTGATATTCAAAACGCATTAAGAGAACAAAACCTTGAGGCAGCAACCGGTAAAATTGGTGAAAATGCTGACGGAGTGTATGAGTATGTATTAAAATATAAAGGTCGTCTTTCTGACGAAGCTGCATATGAGAACATTATTATTAGAGCTCAAGAAAATGGTCAGTTTTTACGTCTTAAAGATGTTGCCGAAGTTGAGCTAGGTGCATTTAATTATGGTACTAAAAACGAAGGTATGGGCAAGCCCGGCACCGCAGTTGGTATATTTCAAACATCTGGTTCTAATGCGAACGCCATTATTGACCAAATTCAGACAATTTTAGATGAGAGTAAACCAGATTTCCCTAAAGGTTTAGATTATGTAATTCCTTACAACACAAAAGATTTCTTAAGTGCCTCTATAGAACATGTGGTACAAACATTAATTGAAGCATTTTTACTGGTATTCTTAGTGGTATTTTTATTTCTACAAGATTTCAGATCCACATTAATACCTGCCATTGCCGTTCCGGTGGCTATTGTTGGTACGTTTTTCTTTCTCTCGTTATTTGGGTACTCCATTAACATGCTAACCCTATTCGCAATGATTCTCGCCATTGGTATTGTGGTCGATGATGCCATTGTGGTCGTCGAGGCGGTACATGCCAAAATGGAAGAGGGAGCTACTGATGCAAAGAAAGCAACTAAATCTGCCATGTCTGAAATATCTGGTGCTATTATTTCTATCACCTTGGTCATGTCTGCAGTATTTATTCCTGTATCATTTATTAGTGGATCGTCGGGTGTATTCTACCAACAGTTCGGTATCACACTGGCAATCGCAATTCTTATTTCTGCTGTAAACGCGTTGACATTGAGTCCGGCTTTGGCTGCTCTTTTGTTGAAGCCACATCACACATCCGAAGAAAAAAAGAAAGGTGTTGTAAAACGTTTTTTCTCTGCTTTTAATAATGGTTTTGATGCCGTTACCGATAAATATGTTGGTTCTGTAAAATTCTTAGCGAAAAGAAAATGGGTGACATGGGTATCTCTTGCTGTTTTTGCAGTAATCGCTTTCCTATTGTTTCAGTCGACACCTACAGGTTTTATTCCGAATGAAGATAAAGCTATTGTATTTGCCGATGTTACCATGCCACCTGGTACTACTTTAGAGCAGACACAGAAAACGGTAAAGCAATTAGACTCTATTTACCAATCTATGGATATCATTCAAGCTAGAATGAACATTACCGGATTTAGTATTTTAAATAGTGTAAATGGTGGTTCATATGCTTTCTCAGTACTTCGTCTTAAAGATTGGGGTGAAAGAGAAGGTGAAGGAGAATCTGTTCAAGAAGTAGTAGGAAGCTTATTCGCTAAAACAGCGGGATTAAAAGATGCTAAAATATTTTTCTTTACTCCGCCAAGTGTTCGTGGTTTCGGTAACTCTACCGGTTTTGAAATGAACTTGCAAAGTAAAGATGCTGATGATTGGCAAACCGTAAATAAAGTTACCAATGAGTTTTTAGCTGCTATTAATGCACGACCAGAGGTACAATACGCTATTACCAACTTCAACGCCAATTTCCCTCAATATGAGTTAGATGTAGATGTTGAAAAAACCAAAATGGCAGGCTTAGCGGTTACCGATGTTTTCAGCGCAATGCAAGGTTATTATGGTGGTCTCTATACTACCGATTTCAACAAGTTCGGTAAGCAATACCGTGTAATGATCCAAGCTAAACCTGAAGATAGAGCCGATGAAAATTCATTGAACCATATTTTCGTTACCAATGCAAATGGAGAATCGGTTGCCGTTTCTCAATTTGTATCGCTAAAGAAAATTTACGGTCCTGAGGTAGTGAGTAGATTTAACTTATTGAGCTCTGTGAAAATTAACGGGGCAATGAACCCTGGTTATTCTACAGGGGGTGCTATAAAGGCAATCGAAGAAGTAGCTGCCGAAGTTTTACCAAATAATTATACGTTTGAATATTCTGGTCTTACTAAAGAAGAAAACAGTGCGGGTAGCCAAACTATCATGATATTTATATTGAGTTTGGTATTCGTGTACTTCTTACTAAGTGCCCAGTATGAATCGTATATTTTACCATTAGCAATTTTACTTTCATTACCGGTAGGTATTGCAGGCGCTATTGGTTTTGTTAGTATGGCGGGACTTGAAAATAACATTTATTTCCAGATTGCATTGATCATGCTTATTGGTTTGCTTTCTAAAAATGCCATTCTTATTGTAGAGTTTGCATTGCAACGTAGAAAACATGGTATGTCTATTATTGACTCTGCCATAGATGGTGCAAAAGCAAGGCTTAGACCAATTTTAATGACCTCATTTGCCTTTATACTTGGTTTAATGCCGTTGGCACTATCATCTGGTATTGGTGCTGTAGGTAACCGTTCAATTGGTATGAGTGCTGTTGGCGGTATGTTAATAGGTACCATATTTGGTGTATTCGTTATACCGGCATTGTATGTTATTTTCCAAACTATTCAAGAGCGTATTACAGGTGCTCCACAACCTTCTATTGAAGAATAAAAGAACTAAAGAAATCATGAATAAAATAATATCGAATAAACTTTTACTGGTTGCCGTTCTGCCGCTTTTACTGCAGTCTTGTTTTACAGCAAAAACATACGAGCGACCAACTTTAGAGACCGAAAATTTATATAGAACTGATCAACTGCCGCAAGACAGTATATCTTTCGCTTCGGTTTCTTACCAAGATATTTTTACAGATTCTTATTTGAAGACATATATTCAAAAAGGATTAGAAAACAACCTTGACATTCGCATTGCGCTACAAAGCATTGCGGCTGCAGAGGCTTATGTTAAACAAGGAAAAGCTGGTTATTTACCAACTATAAGCGGTGCCGCAAGTGCAACTAGAACCGCCAGAACAAGTGAAAACGGACAGTTTGGTAGTTTTTTCACTCAGCCTTTTAATCAGTATGAAACCTCTGGCACAGCTTCTTGGGAAGCAGATATATGGGGTAAAATTAGAAGTACTAAACGTGCTAGCGATGCAAGTTACTTACAAACAGTAGCGGCACATAAAGCTGTAAAAACTAGTTTAGTGGCGCAAATTGCTACTACTTACTATCAGATTTTGGCTTTGGATAAGCAGATTTCAGTTACTGAAGAGACGATTGAAAACCGCTCTAAAAGTTTAGAAACGATTAATGCGCTAAAAGAGGCCGGACAAGCAAATCAGGTTGGTGTTGACCAAACTGCAGCACAATTATATAGTGCTCAAAGTCAATTATTAGACCTTAAAAATCTACTTTATCAAGCGGAAAATACCTTGAGCATTTTATTAAGTGAAGAACCACAAACTTACGAGCGCAGTTCATTAGATGAGCAGTCTTTAGCTAACGAAATGCAATTAGGTGTACCTGCTCTTTTACTTCGTAACAGACCTGATATTATGCAGGCGGAATATAGCTTAGTAAATAGTTTTGAATTAACGAACGTTGCTAGAAGTAATTTTTACCCATCTATAACTTTATCGGCACAAGGCGGATTTCAAAGTTTGGATCTTGATAATTGGATAGATTCTAGTTCAATATTCGCTAATCTTGTTGGTGGTTTAACACAGCCCATATTAAATGGTAGAAAAATTAGAACGGCTTATGAGGTTGCACAAATACAACAAGAACAGTCTTTACTAACTTTTAAAAAAGCTCTTTTAAGTGCCGGAAAAGAAGTTTCTGAAGCTTTATATGATTACAATATTTCTATTGAAAAAGAGGCATATATCTCTAAGCAAGTATCGGCATTAAAAAGAGCCGAAAGCAATTCTGAAGAATTGTTGAATAGTGGTTACCTAACCTATTTAGATTTGTTAACCGCAAGAGAGAATTCTTTAAATGCTGAGTTAAATTTAGTAAACAACAAATTCGCTCAATTATCAGCTACAGTTGAATTATACCGTTCTCTTGGCGGTGGATGGCAATAGATCTTTGATAAGAATATTATAAAAACAAGTGTGTAACATTAAAGTTACACTTGAAATTGGATGTGAAGGGTCGGAATGGATGATGTCGCGGAGACCCTTTGCATCTTTTATTATTTCTAATTGATAATTACATCTTATCAACTTATCGAAAAACTACCAGAGATTGAAAGGGAATTTACTTAATTGTGAATTATAATATTTTACATTACCCGTAACTTCTTCAGCTAACCAATCAGGTTTTTTGAAATTTTCATTCTCAGAACTCAGTTCTATTTCAGCAACTGTCAATCCTAAATTATCGCCGTAAAACTCATCTACTTCATATGTATGCTGCCCTACTGAAATTTCGTACCTGCTTTTTTCTAAAATGCCTTTTTCACATAATTTCATTAAACTTTCTGCCTCATCGACTGGAATTTCTTTTTCCCATTCAAAACGTGATGTACCTGTTTCATTTGATTTACCCTTAACAGTAATGAAGCCTATATCACCTCTAATTCTAACCCTAACCGTTCTATTTGGATCCGTATTTAAAAAACCCTGAACAATTCGCGTTTTAGAACTTGCAACTGATTTATAATCATCAGATTTTACCAAAAACTTGCGCTCTATTTCTATCATATGAATGGTTAAAACTACTATCTATAAACTAAGATAAGTCTTAAATTTGCTTATGCCCAATGAAATGCCTCTTCGTAAAATTATTCATGTTGATATGGATGCGTTTTATGCATCTGTAGAAGAATTGGATAACCCAGATTTAAAAGGGAAGCCTTTGGCTGTAGGTGGTAGTGAAAAAAGAGGTGTCGTTTCGGCAGCCAATTATGAAGCCCGTAAATTTGGTGTACGTAGTGCCATGAGCGGATTTATGGCCAAGAAAAACTGTCCGCAGTTAACTTTTGTAAAACCAAGATTTGAACGTTATAAAGAAATCTCAAAAATAATACGTTCTATATTTTTTGAATATACCGATCTGGTTGAGCCCCTTTCTCTTGACGAAGCTTATTTAGATGTTACAATCAACAAAAAGGGCAACCCTTCGGCAACTATGCTTGCCGCTGAAATACGACAACGTATTTTAGAAAAAACAGGCTTAAACGCATCCGCAGGTATATCTATCAATAAGTTTATTGCCAAAATCGCCAGTGATATCAACAAGCCTAACGGACAAAAAACGGTCAACCCAGAAGAGGTAATTCCTTTTTTAGAAGAATTAGATATTAGAAAGTTTTACGGCGTGGGTAAGGTTACTGCCGAAAAAATGTACAAGCTGGGCATTTTTACCGGTAATGACCTAAAGAAGAAATCAATAGAATTTCTGGCAGAAAACTTTGGCAAGAGTGGACCCTACTATTATCATGTGGTGCGTGGTATTCACAATAGTGAAGTTAAACCACATCGCATTCCTAAATCAGTTGGTGCAGAGCGTACTTTCAATGAAAACTTGAGTAGTGAGATTTTTATGCTCGAGCGTTTAGATCATATTGCCCAAGAGCTAGAAAGAAGATTGTCTAAATCTAAGGTTGCAGGTAAAACAATTACTTTGAAGATAAAGTATAGTGATTTTACGTTGAATACGAGAAGTAAAACATTACCCTATTTTATTGCAGATAAAAACTTGATTCTTGAAACGGCAAAAGATCTTTTGTATCAAGAAGAACTTCAAAACTCTGTAAGACTGCTCGGTATATCGCTTTCTAACTTAAATACCGATGATAAAACAGCTAAAAAGATTGACAATAAATCAATTTTAGTTCAATTAAATTTCGATTTCTGATGGTTAAGGCTTCATTTTTAGATTTTTAAATAAATCTCATAAATGTTAACAAAAATTAACTACGGATACTTGTACAGCAACTATTGCTAGAATAATTTTGGCTCCTTAAATGAAAAAGAGTTTTTTAAAATTTCTTATTTCTACCTGTATATTACTTTCTGGTATATACAGTCCTCTATTGGCTAACTACAATATAGGGGCCACCTCTTTTCAATCCATTCAACAATTCACAAATTCAATAGACAACAATGTAGAAACTGTTGTAGTTGATAATGATGCAGTTTTAAAAGGTACTTTAGATAATTCTGAGAAGGCGCTTGAAATTGAAGCTGTAGAAATTGGTGAAGAAGAGAGTGAACATACTTTCTATAAAAAAGATATTGAGCAGCACCAAGCAGCAATTTCTTATTACCTTTTATCAGTACTATTCTTATTCAGTTATTTTACAAATAGCAATTCACTTCAAAAGCTATTCAATTTTCTACCTACAGCAAATAGGCGCTTTGCCTTATACCAAGTATTTCGTTTATAATTTTTATTGAGCATTTGATTTTATCAAAAGTGCTCTAAACTTTCGTATTTGGCGCTTTTAACACGACCTATTGTGTCTATAAAGCACCCAAATTGCAATGCGCGTCCGCATTTCAAAATTTAAATTTTCCAATCCATTTAATATTAAAATTATGACCAAGAGATTTCTCCTGTTCGCAGTCGCTAGTGTTTTGTTTTTTTCAACAAGCTGTGAATCTAAAAAAGAAAAAAAAGAAGAACATGCTAAATTTTTAGTGACCAGTCCTATAAAAATGGACACGTCTATTACTAAAGATTATGTAAGCCAAATACATTCTATAAGGCATATTGAACTAAGAGCTCTTGAGAAAGGGTATTTGAAGGCAATTCACGTTGATGAGGGTCAAGAGGTTAAAAAGGGGCAAAAAATGTTCAATATTATGCCTAATATATATCAAGCAGATTTACAAAAAGCAAGCGCCGAATCTAAGGTTGCCGAAATAGAGTTACAAAATACCCAATTATTGGCAGATGGTAATGTAGTTTCTAAAAATGAACTTGCTATGGCCAAAGCTAATTTAGATAAAGCAAATGCAGAAGTTTCTTTAGCACAGACCCATTTAGGTTTTACAAGTATTCGCGCTCCTTTTGATGGCATTATGGACCATTTACATGTTAGAGAAGGTAGCCTTTTAGATGAAGGTGAACTATTGACCACATTATCGGACAACTCTAAAATGTGGGTGTATTTTAATGTTCCAGAAGCCGAATATTTAGATTATATCATTAGCAGCGATAAAGACGTAAAAAAAGAAGTAGGTCTTTTATTGGCTAACAATAAAGAGTTTAATCAAAAAGGAATTGTTGAAACTATCGAAGGAGAGTTTAATAACGAAACTGGAAACATTGCTTTCAGAGCAACTTTTCCTAATCCAGATAAAATACTTAGACATGGTGAGACCGGTAGTGTTTTAATGACCATACCTTTTAAAGATGCACTGATTATTCCTCAAAAAGCAACATTCGAAATTTTAGACAAAAAGTTTGTTTTTGTTGTTGATCAAAACAATGTTGTAAAACAACGCGAAATATTTATTGGTGGCGAAATGCCAAATCTTTTTGTAGTAACCAAAGGCTTAACTGAAAAAGATAAAATTATTCTTGATGGTATACGCATGGTTAAAGACAACCAACAAATAGAATCTGAATTTATTTCCCCTAAGAAGGTTTTATCAAGTTTAGATCTATACACAGAATAACCATATAATACAAATACAAAAAAAATGTTCAAGAGATTTATACATAGACCAGTATTGGCTATCGTAATTTCGGTAATTATAGTTTTTACAGGGTTATTGGCAATAAAGCAATTACCAATTTCCCAGTTTCCTGAAATTGCCCCTACTACGGTAAACATATTTATTGCTTACCCTGGTGCAAGTGCAGACGTGCTTATTAATTCGACTATTATTCCTTTAGAAACTGCCATAAACGGTGTACAAGGTATGCGTTACGTAGCCTCTGATGCTACAAGTGCCGGTGAAGGAACATTACGTATTATTTTCGAACCTGGTACAGATCCCGATCAAGCAGTTGTTAGGGTAAAGACCAGAGTAGATCAAGTAATGCCAAACTTACCTGAGTTAGTACAAATGGAAGGGGTAGTAATAACCCCTGTACAACCCAGTATGTTAATGTACGTGAACTTGTATAGTAATAATGAAGCCGACAATGAGCTTTTTCTTTACAACTATGCATACACTAAAATTGTACCTGAAATTCAACGTATCGATGGTATTGCAAGTGCCCAAATTTTAGGTAGTAGAAAATATGCAATGCGTGTTTGGTTAAAACCTGACCGTATGCGTGCTTATAATGTGTCTGCCGAAGAGGTTATGGAAGCTATGCAAGAACAGAGCATAATTGCCAGACCGGGTAGACTAGGTGGTAGTTCTGGTAAAAAATCGCAATCATTAGAATATGTGCTTACCTATGAAGGTCGTTATAATGAACCTGAGCAATATGAAAATATTATTGTTAGAGCTAATGAAGAGGGCGAAATTCTAAAATTAAAAGATATTGCCGAGGTAGAATTAGGTAGCGAATTTTTTGATATTTATTCCAACTTAGACGGTCACCCTTCTGCTTCTATGATTCTTAAACAAACGGTAGGTAGTAACGGTAAAGATGTTATCGATGCGGTTAAGGTAAAGTTAGAGGAACTAAAAGTGAATTTGCCCCCTGGCTTAGACTACAAAGTAAGTTATGATGTTTCTAACTTCTTAGATGCCTCTATTGAAAAGGTATTACATACTTTAAGAGATGCCTTTATTTTGGTGGCTATAGTGGTGTTCCTATTTTTAGGAGATTGGCGCTCCACTTTAATACCTATTATTGCGGTACCGGTTTCTTTAATCGGCTCATTCTTTGTAATGCAAATGTTCGGGTTGTCTATAAACCTAATTACGCTATTTGCTTTGGTACTAGCTATTGGTATTGTGGTCGATAACGCCATTGTGGTGGTCGAGGCGGTCCACGTAAAAATGGAAGAGAAAAACCTCTCCCCTTACAAAGCTTCTTCAGAGGTATTAGGCGAAATTGGTGGTGCAATCGTAGCTATAACATTGGTTATGGTATCGGTATTTATCCCTATTTCATTTATGTCAGGTCCAGTTGGTGTTTTTTACAGACAATTCTCTATTACCATGGCTGGATCAATTGTAATCTCTGCAATTGTTGCCTTAACCCTTACTCCTGTTCTATGTGCTATGATGTTGAAAAACAATCATGGTAAGGAAAAACGGAAATCTCCGATTGATAAATTTATAAACTGGTTCAATAATGGCTTTGAGCGTTTAACCGGAAGCTATGTTAAACTATTAAATAAAATTGTAGCAAGACGCGTAGTTACTTTTGGTATTCTTATTGCTTTTTGTGTTGGTATTTTTATTACTAATAAAACGCTGCCTGCTGGTTTTATACCGAACGAAGATCAAGGTATGATCTATGCGATTATTCAAACTCCGCCAGGTGCAACTTTAGAGCGTACAAATGATGTAGCCAGAAAACTGCAGAAAATTTGCGAAGAAATGGAAGGGGTAGAATCAGTGTCTTCTTTAGCTGGTTATGAAATTATGACAGAAGGTAGGGGCTCAAATGCTGGTACTTGCTTAATTAACTTAAAACCATGGTCTGACCGTGAACATTCTGTTCACGAAATTATGGAAGAATTAGAGGAAGAAACAAAAGACTTAGGAGCGGTAATTGAATATTTTGAACCTCCTGCAGTACCTGGTTTTGGTTCTTCTGGCGGATTCTCTATGCGATTACTGGATAAAACTGAAAACACAGATTATCATGTTTTCGAAAAAATCAACAACCATTTTATGAAAGCTCTTGGCGAGCGTGAAGAACTAACCGGATTATTTACGTTTTACTCTGCCAATTACCCACAATACGAACTGAAAATTAATAACCAGATTGCTATGCAAAAAGGTGTTAGTATAGGTAAAGCAATGGAGAACCTAAACATACTCATAGGTAGTACTTATGAGCAAGGTTTCATTCGTTTTGGTAGGTTCTTTAAAGTATATACCCAAGCAGCGCCTGAGTATAGAGCGCTACCTTCTGATCTAGAAAAATTATTTGTAAAAAATGAAGAAGGTGAAATGGTACCCTATTCAGCGTTTATGACTATGGAAAAGAAATTGGGACCAAACGAGATTACTAGATATAACCTTTATAACTCTGCAGCTATAAACGGCTTACCTGCAACAGGTTTTACAACTGGTGATGCCATTACAGCTATTAAAGAAGTAGCCAAAGAAACTCTACCAAGTGGTTATGATATTGCTTGGGAAGGATTGTCGTATGACGAGGCTAGTAGAGGAAATGAATCTCTTTACATTTTTATCGTAGTATTGATTTTCGTTTATTTCGTGCTTGCTGCTCAATACGAAAGTTTTCTACTTCCATTTGCAGTAATTCTTTCTTTACCCGTTGGTATTTTTGGCTCTTTCTTATTACTAAAATTGACAGGGTTGGCAAACGATGTATACGCCCAAATTGGTGTTATTATGCTCGTAGGTCTTCTTGGTAAAAATGCGGTTTTAATTGTTGAATTTGCTGTTCAAAAACAACGACAAGGTGCGACAGTTTTAGAAGCTGCCATCGAAGGATCGAGAGCAAGGTTTAGACCAATTCTAATGACCTCGTTTGCATTTATCGCCGGGTTAATTCCATTAGTTATAGCGTCTGGTGCTGGTGCTATTGGTAACCGCACCATCGGTGGGTCTGCTCTTGGTGGTATGCTTATAGGTACAATTTTCGGAGTTATTATAATTCCTGGTCTGTATTTTGTATTCGCAAAACTTGCCGAAGGTAGAGGTCTAATTAAAGACGAATCATTTGAACCGGTTTCTGAAGAATTCATGAGAGCGAGTGAAGGAGACACCAAGGTCAATCAGTCTATAAAAGAACTAAAACAAATGATTAAAAAACTAACCAAAAAACAAGAAGATGATCAAAATTAAAAAAACCATGAAGCATGGAAAGCTACTTTTGGTGGTTCTTATTAATGTAGGTTTATTCTATTCATGCGTACCTACTAAAGATTTGAAAGTGGCGAATACGACTACGCCATCAAAGTATGTTGATCAAGCAACAGATTCAACAAATAGCGCCCAATTAAAATGGAAGGATTTCTTTAAAGATAAATACCTGATAAAATTGATTGATACCGCATTAACTAATAACCAAGAACTACGTATTATGATGCAGCAGATCGACGTTGCACAAAACGAGGTTAAAGCTAGAAAGGGAGAATACCTGCCTTTTATATCTTATGGTGCTGGTGCTGAAGTCGAAAAAGTGGGTGAATTTACCCGTAACGGTGCTGTAGAAAAGAGTTTGGATATTAAAGATGGTGAAGAGTTTCCTGAGCCTTTAACCGATTACTCTGCTGGACTTTTTGCTACTTGGGAGTTAGATGTTTGGAAAAAACTTCGCAACTCTAAAAAAGCAGCTGCTCTAGAATATCTATCGACCATCGAAGGTAAAAACTTTATGGTGACTAGATTAATTGCTGAAATTGCAGATTCGTATTATGAGCTTATTGCATTAGACAATCAATTGGCATTTATAGAGCAAAATCTTGAACTACAAGGCAATGCGCTGATAATGGTTCGCTTGCAAAAAGAGGCTGCAAGAGCGACAGAACTTGCCGTAAAAAGATTTGAGGCAGAGGTGCTAAAGAATCAAAGCTACAAGTATGAAGTACAGCAAGAAATTGTTGAAATGGAAAACAAATTAAATTTCTTGATCGGTCGTCAACCTCAGCTAATTGCCCGTAATTCTGAAGGGTTTATTGAAACCGAAATGGATACAATTTATGCAGGTTTACCTTCTCAACTTCTTCTTAATAGACCCGATATTAAACAAGCTGAATATGAATTAGAAGCAGCGAAATTAAATATCAAAGTGGCAAGAGCCAACTTTTACCCTTCAATTGGGTTGAAAGCGGGTATAGGTCTTCAAGCTTTCAAACCTAAATACTTAACCGAGACTCCGGCATCTTTAATATATAGTGCGGTTGGCGATATAGTAGGTCCTCTTATCAATAGAAATGCGATTAAAGCAGATTATAACACCGCAAATTCTAAACAGATACAAGCCGTATACGAATACGAAAAAGCACTTTTGAGCGGATACATAGAGGTGGTTAATCAACTGTCTAAAATGGAAAACCTAAAGCAAAGTTATACCCTTAAGGAAAACCAAGTAAAAGCATTGACCGAATCTATTGATCTGTCTACACGATTATTTCAATCTGCAAGAATTGAATATATTGAAGTATTGCTTACACAACGTGAAGCTTTAGAATCTAAAATGGAATTGGTCGAAACCAAGAAAGATCAACTAATGGCAAGGGTAAATGTTTACCAAGCTTTAGGTGGCGGTTGGAATTAATTTTTAGCACATAACGCACCTATTTTAAACCCTAATAGAATTAATTTCTATTAGGGTTTTTCTTTATGTTCAGGTATTTACGATAGAAATATCATTATTTGTGTTCAACTTTTTAATGCCTTTTTTAAAGTTTAACGAAAGAAGACTTAAACATTTACATGAATCATCTCTTAAAATTATAAGTGTCATTGGTAATTTTTATAGTTTTATAGCAAATTGCTATGAAAAAGAAATTTTAATTATCTCTAAACTACACAGAATGATAGATTTAAAAAATTACGACAATGCCGTAATTAAGTTTAGAAAAAGCTTAAACTTTACTATGTTGCCTGTTCTTTCTTGGGACTTTTACGCTTCTAATTATGAAGACATAAAACGTACTGAAGAAGATGCTGCTCTACTATTAAACTTAGTTTCTACAAATTCATGGAATATTGACACCAATATTTTAGATGAAAAATTAAAAGCTAACAAGAATGTTGTTGTGGTAACTGATGCAAAATTAAACATTGTTTTTGCTACTAAGAACATGTGGAATATGAGTCAATACCATCCTGAAGAAGTAATAGGAAAAAGTCCGAAAATGTTTCAGGGAAATTTGACATCCAAATCGACTTTGAAAATAGTTTCTGATGCGGTTAATCAGAAAAAACCTTTTGAGGTTACTGTAGTAAACTACCGAAAAGATGGCTCAACTTATAATTGTTGGATTCAAGGGGAACCTATATTCGATAAAAATGGAGCTTTTGTTAACTTTATCGCATTTGAAAAAGAGGTCGCTTAAGTATTTTACTTTAAAGCATAAAAAAGGGTCGCTAAATAGCGACCCTTTTTATTTATAATAGATAATCTGACTAAATATCGCCAGACTCAATTTCACTAACTCTTAATGTATTTACCATTCCCTTATCTTTAATAGGCATGGCGGCAAGACTAATGATCATATCACCAACTTGTAAATATCCTTTATTGAAAGCGATACGGTTTACATCATCGACAGTATCATCGGTAGATACAAACTTATCATAGTAAAAAGCTTTTACGCCCCAAAGTAAATTCAATTGCGTAAGTATTCTTTTGTTCGATGTAAACACAAGAATATGCGCACTTGGTCTCCATGCAGAGATTTGAAATGCAGTGTACCCACTATTTGTTAAAGTAGAAATTGCTTTCGCTTTAATATCGGTCGCCATTGTAGCGGCATGGTAACATATAGATTTTGTAATAAATCTCTTGGTACGAATATGTGGTGGATCATGTGGTACATGTATTAGATCTGAACCTTCTACACTTTGTAAAATACTTGTCATTTTTTCAATAACCTGTACTGGGTAATTTCCAACAGAGGTTTCACCAGATAACATTACGGCATCAGCACCATCCATAACAGAGTTTGCTACATCATTTACTTCTGCTCTAGTTGGTGTAAGGCTAGTAATCATGGTCTCCATCATTTGGGTAGCAATAATTACCGGTATTCTAGCTTTCTTAGCTTTTAAAACTAATTGCTTTTGAATTAATGGTACTTCATGAGCAGGAACCTCAACACCTAAATCTCCACGGGCAACCATTAAACCATCACAGTAAGCAACAATTTTATCGATATTTTCTACAGCCTCTGGCTTTTCAATTTTAGCAATAATCGGAATTTTGTGATTCGAGTGTTTACTAATGATGTTCTGTAGGTCAATTAAATCTTGGCTAAAACGTACAAAAGAAAGCGCAATCCAATCCACCTCTAACGAGATAGCGAATTCAGCATCCTTAATATCCTTTTTAGTTAGTGCAGGTAAAGAAATATTTGTATTCGGAAGGTTTACACCTTTTTTAGATTTTAATGGTCCGCCTTGTATAACCTTGGCTAAAACCTCATCAACACCATTTGTCGTTACTACTTCGAACATTAATTTACCATCATCTAAAAGAATACGCTCCCCAGCTTTTACATCTCTAGGAAATTCTTTATAGTTCATGTAAACACGTTTTGCAGTACCTTCAAATGGTTCGCCAGTTACGAATGTAATTTCGTCTCCCGGACTTACCACTACATCACCTGCCATTACACCTACGCGTAATTTTGGTCCTTGTAAATCTGCTAGTATGGATGTGTTGGTGTCCATTTCGGCGTTTAATTCACGTATCATGGCTACACGCTCTTTAACATCGGCGTAATCGGCGTGAGAGAAGTTAATTCTGAATACATCTACTCCTGCATCAATCATGCTCCTGAGTACCTCTTTCTTGCTAGTTGCAGGCCCTAATGTGGCTACAATTTTCGTCTTTTTTACAGTTGGCATATTTAAAAAATTAGATTGTTCTTTGATTTTAGTTTGTCAGTACTTATTTCATAAGCTGCCATAATTCTTGGCAACATTAATATGTTCTTTATTAAGGAATTTGTATCAAAATCCTTTTCAGTTTCTATTTTTAATAGATAGTCAACATCTTTATACTCAGGTAATAACCTGGGTCGTTTATATGTTGTTTCGTTCTTAAATAAATCATCGTGAGTAACGAGTTCTTTATCACTGCTATGGTTGGCTATTAATACCCAATACATATCATTAAACTCATCATCCCATTCAAAAATTGGAAACGATTTATTTTCAGCAAGATTAAAATTCTTTTTCGCTCTTACAAATTTTGCCTTTATGCTTTGGTTTAACCCGTAGGCCAAAGAAAAATCTTCTAAGGTAGTGTGTAAAGCTATAAGGCTAAAAGATTCATCGTAAAAATCATCATTTATTTTGTAAGTAGTAGCCATACTTCAATAAAAGGGCAAATATAAAGCTTCTAAGCCTTAATGCCTAGTTACATAAATTGATAAAAACACTTTAAAAGTTATTAAAATGTTAGCATTTTATCATTTTTACAAATGATTAATTGCCCATTTTGTCCTGCAGAGCAAAAAATGCTCTTTTAGAAGCCCTTTCTTCTGCTTTTTTCTTTGATGTTGCCCTAGCTTTTGCAACCACATTACCACCAATTGAGAGTTTCACGGCAAAATGTTTTAAGGGGTCGTTGCCAGTATCTTCGTATACATCAAAATCAAAAGACTTCTTTTTCTTTTGACACCATTCGATCACCAAACTCTTATAACTTATAACCCTACCTTCTAATTGTTCAATGTCAACATAAGGCTCAACTACTCTTTTGTGAATGAATTTCTCGCAATAATTATAACCACGATCTAAATAAATCGCCCCAACCAATGCTTCAAAAACATTACCATGTATGTTTTGACCAAAGTGAGATTTAGGTATTCTGCTTTCTACATAATTTATTAAACCCAAATCTTTACCTAGCTCGTTTAAATGCTCTCTACTTACAATTTTAGATCGCATTTTGGTCAAATACCCTTCGTCACCTTCTGGTACTTCGCTGTATAAATGTTTAGAAATTATAGTACCTAGCATAGAATCACCTAAGAATTCTAACCGCTCGTAATTCATGGCATTACCTTTATCATCCTTTTTATTCATTGACCTATGAAGAAAGGCTTTTTTATAATAGGATAAGGTTTTAGGCTTGAAACCTAAAATTTTGGTTATTCCCAAAAAAAAATCCCCATCCTCTTTTGGATGGGAATTAAATAAGTTTGTGGGAAATGACATAAAACTAATTAATCGATTTTTTTAAAAACCACACATGCATTGTGCCCACCAAAACCAAATGTATTGCTCATCGCAACTGTTACATCTCGTTTTTGAGCTTTATTCAATGTAAGGTTTAAACTAGGATCTATATTTTCATCTACCGTGGTATGGTTTATAGTTGGTGGTACTATACCATGTTCCATTGCCAAAATCGATGCAATCGCTTCAATAGCGCCGGCTGCACCTAACAAGTGACCGGTCATTGATTTTGTAGAATTAATATTTATATTCTTGGCATGCTCACCAAATACTTTGGTAATCGCCTTAAGTTCTGCAACATCACCTAATGGTGTAGATGTACCATGTGTGTTAATAGCATCAACATCTTCTATCGATAGGCCTGCATCTCTTAAACAGTTTTCCATAACACGAACCACGCCAATCCCATCTGGGTGTGGTGCTGTCATATGGTAAGCATCACTTGACATACCCCCACCTGCTACTTCTGCATATATTTTTGCTCCTCTTGCTATTGCATGTTCATATTCTTCAAGAACTAATGCCCCTGCTCCTTCCCCTAATACAAAACCATCTCTGGTTGCATCAAAAGGTCTTGAAGCTGTTTCTGGACTCTCATTTCTTGTAGATAATGCATGCATTGCCCCGAAACCACCCATACCTGCAATTGTTACGGCCGCTTCGCTACCACCTGTAACAATGACATCGCAATGACCCAAACGTATATAGTTTAAGGCATCTATCATCGCATTCGCCGAAGAGGCACATGCTGAAACAGTTGTGTAATTAGGACCCATAAAACCATGTTTTATAGATATGTTTCCTGGTGCTATATCAGCAATCATCTTTGGTATAAAGAATGGATTGAATCTTGGTGTACCATCACCATTGGCAAAATTCATGACCTCGTTCTGGAAAGTTTCCAATCCTCCGATGCCTGCTCCCCAAATAACTCCAACACGAAATTTATCGACTTTTTCTAAATCTAATTTAGAATCAAGAATAGCTTCATCTGAAGATACAAGTGCGTATTGTGCAAATCTATCGAGTTTACGGCCTTCTTTTCTATCAAAATGATCTTCGATGTTGTAATTCTTCAGCTCGCATGCGAACTTTACTTTGAATTTTTCTGTATCGTAATAAGTAATTGGCGCTGCTCCACTTTTACCGTTGACCAATGCATTCCAATACTCTTCAATATTATTACCTATTGGGGTAAGTGCCCCCAAACCTGTAACTACAACTCGCTTTAACTGCATTTAACTTCTTATTTGTTTAAATCTAAACCAAGCGTAAATTAAAAAAAATTATCCATGCGGAGCATTTACCACATGGATAATTTGAATTCTATTCAAGAAAACATGTTTTACTTCGCTTCTTCTATATAGCTGATGGCTTGACCAACAGTCGCGATATTCTCAGCTTGATCGTCTGGAATTTGAATATCAAATTCTTTTTCGAATTCCATTATCAACTCTACCGTGTCTAATGAATCTGCGCCTAAATCGTTGGTAAAGCTAGCTTCCGTTACCACTTCGTTTTCATCAACTCCTAATTTATCAACGATGATAGCTTTAACTCTTGATGCAATGTCTGACATAATAATATTTGTTTTAAAAATTTAAATTGAAGGCAAAAATAAAAAACTTTGGTTTAATTACACTAATTGTCGTTAAAATGTATGGTAATTTAATAAAATTAAAGACATGTGCTGTAATTTTACCAAAATTAATATATCGTTTCGGTAACGTTGAAAAAAGATATTAAAAAGAAGTGAGGTATTAGAACTATAAATGATAATCGTTTTTTTCTAAATTCTGACAAGCTTTTTAGTTGCTTTTTATGCCAAATTTAATTTCATTGTTCGCTCTCTTAAAAAGACCACTTCTATTGAAAACCAAAAAAATTATTCTTTTTGCCTCCGGTTCTGGATCTAATGTTGAAAACATTGCCAATTATTTTAAACTCCGCAATGATGTTACTATATGCTGTGTACTAACTAACAAAAGCGATGCCAAAGTCATCGAAAGGTGTAACAGACTTGAAATTAATGCGCTATTTTTTAATCGTCAAGCTTTCTCTAAAAGCGACTTTATTTTAAATATGTTGCAGTCTCTAGAACCAGACCTAATAGTATTGGCTGGATTTTTATGGAAAATACCCGAAGCAATCACCAATGCCTTCCCCAATAAAATAGTCAACATTCACCCAGCACTTTTACCTAAGTATGGCGGTAAAGGCATGTACGGAATGCATGTACATACTGCCGTAAAGGAACATAATGAAACAAAAACCGGTATTACCATACATTATGTAAATGCCCATTATGATGAAGGTGCCATAATCGAACAAGTAAAAGTTAGCGTCGATAAGAATGACACGGCACATGAAATCGCAGCAAAAGTTCATCAATTAGAATATGAATACTTTCCTAAAGTTATTGACGAACTACTATTAAAACAGTAATGGCAAAAAAAGGAAAATTTTATGTCGTCTGGAAAGGCAAACAACCAGGTATTTACGATTCATGGGCAGCTTGCAAAAAAACTATTGCAGGCTACGCTGGTGCCGAATACAAATCTTTCGAGTCTTTTGATATGGCCAAAAAGGCATATAATGGTTCTTATACAGATTTTAAAGGAAAGAAGAAAACTGGCTCCGCACTGTCAAAAGATGAGCTAATACGAATAGGACAACCTAATTACCATTCCATTTCTGTTGATGCAGCATCAAGTGGAAACCCGGGGGTAATGGAATACCAAGGTGTAGATACCAAAACGGGTAAAAAATTGTTTCGACAAGGTCCTTTTCCGCAAGGCACAAATAATATTGGGGAGTTTTTAGCCATAGTACACGGACTAGCATTTTTAAAAGAACGAAATAGTGATCGTATTATCTATACAGACTCTAGAACTGCAATGAGCTGGGTTCGTAAAAAGAACTGCAATACAAAACTAGCGGTATCTGCCAAAAACAAAAATCTTTTTGAGCTTATTGATAGAGCGGTAGACTGGCTAAAGAAAAATCAATATTCAACGGTAGTGGTAAAATGGGAAACAAAAGCTTGGGGAGAAATTCCTGCTGATTTTGGTAGGAAATAAATTTATTTAAAAATCTTTCTATTTCTCTATATTTTTTGGTTTTTCACTTTGAATGAATTTTTCTAAATCCCCTATCTTATTTTTCACAAAACACCTCCAATCAGTAGTTTGACTCATACCCAAATTTTCTAATTTTTTTACATACCAATCTGTCGAACCAAAATACACCATATTATAGAAATCTTCATATTTAACATTTTCAGTCCAAATATCACTAATATTATTTATAGTTTGTTCTTTATTAAGCTTAAGTGATTTATCATACCATTTGTATCTATAAATTAAATCTAAATCAAGAAGAATTTCTATAATTCTTAAAACATCTAATTTAACTTCTAGACTATCAAAATTATTATAACCTAAATTATGTATAAAATCAAGCAATAATTCATTTGAATTGGGACAAAAAACATCTATATGATTTGAAATATAATCACTAATTGTTTTCATGATTTAGAAAATTTTAAAACAAAATTATTAGAATTCAACAGCTTTTGAAAATTAAAACTTACTGTTGCATCAAATCCCGAACTGGACACAGTTCTAAATGTAATAAAATTTTTATTACCCATATTTGCAACAATTGTACCCTCTGCACTTGTAGTGCTCAATAATTTATTTTTAGTCATTGCTTTAAAAATTTCCCTAGCATTTATTAAAGGATTCTTTGTCTGAATAATAATAGTAGAATAGCTTATCTCACGACATATTTTAGTAAATCAAAATCGTATATTTGCAGCTTAAATTTTTACAATTTTATGGGTAAGCTTTTAATAGTCGGTACTGTAGCTTTTGATGCAATAGAAACTCCTTTCGGTAAAACAGACAAAATACTAGGTGGCGCTGCTACTTATATTGGTTTAGCAGCATCTCAATTTGATGTTGATTCTGCCATTATATCTATAGTTGGTGACGATTTGCCACAAGAATATTTAGATCTTTTAACCGATAGAGGTATTGATATTTCTGCTATAGAAATTGTAAAAGGTGGCAAAACATTCTTTTGGAAAGGCAAATACCATAACGATTTAAATTCAAGAGATACATTAGCTACTGAATTAAACACTCTAGAAGATTTCAACCCTGTAGTTCCTGAAGATTATATTGATGCCGATGTAGTAATGTTAGGCAATCTTCACCCAATGGTACAATTGAGTGTAATTAATCAGATGAAAAAACGACCAAAGTTAATCATATTGGACACCATGAATTTTTGGATGGACAATGCTCTGAACGATTTAATGGAAGTCATTAAGCATATAGATGTTTTAACTATCAACGATGAAGAAGCTAGACAATTAACTGGTGAATACTCTTTAGTAAAGGCAGCACAGAAGATTTTTACGATGGGACCTAAATATGTGGTCATTAAAAAAGGAGAACATGGCGCTCTGTTATTTAACGAAGACCAAGTATTCTTTGCACCAGCATTGCCATTAGAAGAAGTGTTTGATCCAACAGGTGCAGGTGATACATTTGCTGGTGGTTTTTCAGGCTACTTAGCAGCTAGTGATGATAGTTCTTTTGAGAATATGAAAAAGGCAATTATTCACGGAAGCAATTTAGCTTCCTTTAGTGTTGAGAAATTCGGAGCCGAAAGAATGATTCATTTAGAACGCAAAGAAATTAGAAAGAGACTGCATCAGTTTAAAAAGCTGACTCAGTTTGACATAGAATTACAATAACCCCCTAGCCCCAAATATTTGGGGTTTTTTTAATACCAAAAGCAATGAGTGACGCAATTAAGCATGAGTGTGGTATTTCTGTAATACGGTTATTAAAACCATTAGAGTATTACAAGGAAAAGTATGGAACAGCATTTTATGGTGTAAATAAAATGTATCTAATGATGGAAAAACAGCACAATCGCGGTCAAGATGGTGCAGGTTTTGCCAGTATTAAATTAGATGTAAAAGCAGGGGAACGTTATATGAGCCGTGTACGCTCATGTCAACAACAACCTATACAAGATATCTTTGCCCAGATAAACGATCGTATCAATTCGGAGCTGAAAGAGCACCCGGAGTATGAAGATGATGTGGCTTTGCAAAAAAAGCATATTCCTTATATTGGTGAATTACTTTTAGGGCATGTACGTTATGGTACTTTTGGTAAAAATAGCATCGAAAGTGTTCACCCGTTTATAAGACAGAATAACTGGATGCACCGTAACCTTATTGTTGCCGGTAACTTTAACATGACCAATGTTCATGAACTGTTCGATAACTTAATTCAGATAGGGCAACATCCAAAGGAAATGGCAGATACCGTTACCGTAATGGAGAAAATAGGTCACTTTCTTGATGATGCGGTCGCCAAACTATACAAGCAAATTAAAAAAGAAGGGTATACCAAACAAGAAGCATCACCACTTATTGCCGAACGTTTAAAAGTGTATAAAATTCTTAGAAGGGCTGCCAAAAATTTTGATGGTGGTTATGCTATGGCCGGCTTATTAGGTCATGGTGATGCCTTTGTATTAAGAGATCCAAGCGGTATTAGACCTGCTTACTACTATAGAGATGATGAAGTTGTCGTAGTAGCATCAGAAAGACCTGCTATACAGACCGTATTCAACGTACCTTATGAAGAGGTAAAAGAATTGGATCCAGGTTCAGCAATCATTATTAAAAAGAACGGTACTAGTGACATTAAACAAATACTAGAACCAAAAGAGCGTAAGGCATGTTCTTTTGAGCGTATCTATTTCTCTAGAGGTAGCGATAAAGAAATCTACCAAGAGCGTAAGGCTTTAGGCAAATTGGTTTTCCCTCAAATATTAGAAGCTATTGATGAGGATATCAAGAATACGGTATTCTCTTACATACCTAATACCGCAGAAACTTCTTTCTACGGAATGGTTAAAGAAGCTCAAAATTACTTGAACAAGAAAAAGGAAGAGCAAATACTGGCTTTAGGTACAGGTATTACAGGTGAACAATTACATGAGATACTAGATGTTCGCCCAAGAATTGAGAAAGTTGCCATTAAAGATGCTAAGCTAAGAACCTTCATTACTCAAGATAGTAGTAGAGATGATTTGGTAGCGCATGTTTATGACATTTCTTATGGATCTGTAAATGAAGGTGATAACCTTGTCATAATAGATGATAGTATTGTTCGCGGTACCACACTTAAAAAGAGCATTCTTAGAATACTTGATAGATTATCGCCTAAAAAGATAATAGTGGTATCATCGGCTCCACAAATTAGATATCCTGATTGTTATGGTATCGATATGGCAAAATTGGAAGATTTTATTGCTTTCAAAGCTGCTTTAGCATTACATGAAGATCATAACTCAATGCATATCGTAGATGAAATCTACAAAAAATGTCTAACTCAGGTAAATACACACGATAAAGATGTTATTAACTATGTGAAAGAATTTTATGCTCCTTTTACCGCAAAAGAGATTTCTAAGAAAACAGGAGAACTTTTGAGTCCTGATGGAATTAAAGCCGAGGTTTCTATTATTTATCAGACTATTGAGAGCTTACACGAAGCTTGTCCTAAAAACTTAGGCGATTGGTACTTTACAGGAAATTACCCAACCCCGGGCGGAAACAGAGTAGTAAATAGAGCATTTATAAACTTTTACGAAGGGAATAACGAACGTGCTTATTAAATAATATTTCGATGAAATACATACTTTTTGTGCATTTCATCGACGATAATGGTCTTTTATCGATTGAATAGTCATATTGAATTAAGCAGCTCTACTTTTAAAGCTACCATAGCATAAGTAGGTTAAGTTCATGGTAAGATTTGGGGCAAAAAAGGTGGAGACTTCTCCACCTTTTTTATTTGTCATTTTTTTTCTCGCCATATAGTTGTAATCCGTTTCTTCAAAAAGCTCTCTTTAACGTTATTACGAGACGTTTAGCCAATACCTTTTATATTTCTTAACAAGCCTATTACATTTACAGAACCATAGCATAAGTAGGTTAAGTTCATGGTAAGATTTGGGGAAAAGGACGGAGCTATGCTCCGTCTTTTTATTTTACACCCATTACTAATCTCACAACAAGATAAAATCTTCTAAATTTCTAATTCTAGCAGTACACCTAAAGTTTGAGATGTTCAACTAATACCTTTTACATTTCTTAATAAGCATATTACCTTTACAGAACCATAGCATAAGTAGGTTAAGTTCATGGTAAGATTTGGGGAAAAGACGGAGCATTGCTTCGTCTTTTTATTTTTCATCCATTTTCAACTTCACAAAAGACGAATATTTCTCCTCAATTTTTCAATTCGGTAGTACAACCTAAGTTTGTGACGTACAACGAATAGCTTTTTACAATACCCCGTAAGCCTATATATTTACAGAACCATAGCATAAGTAGGTTAAGTTCATGGTAAGATTTGGGGAAAAGACGGAGCAATGCTCCGTCTTTTTATTTTATACCAATTGGGTTATAAAACATTCTGCTACCCACAACGACCAATCCCAAGAAAACATCTTTAGTTAAATAAAAGATTAATTTTTTCTTAAAAATCCTTTTTTTATTTACTCAATACCAGTAATTTAGTCTCGCCATAGCATAAGTAGGTTAAGTTTATGGTAAGATTTGGGACGAAAAGGGTGGAGACTTCTCCGCCCTTTTCTATTTTAAAACCAAAAAAAACCACCTATGAAATAATCATAAGTGGTTTCCTACAAGATAGTTAAGAGTATTTCTACACTTACTTATTTGTTACTCGCATATAATTTAGAAACTTCATCCCAGTTAATGATGTTGAAAAATGCTTCAATATAATCTGGTCTCTTGTTTTGATAATTTAGGTAATATGCATGTTCCCATACATCTAAACCTAAAATTGGCTGACCTCCACATTCCACTCCTGGCATTAATGGATTGTCTTGATTTGGTGTAGAACATACTTCTACTTTACCACCTTTATGAACACATAACCATGCCCAACCTGATCCAAATCTTGTCCCAGCCGCAGTTGTAAACTTATCTTTGAATACATCAAAAGAACCAAAAGCGCTATCAATTGCAGAAGCTAATTCACCAGTTGGCTTTCCGCCTCCGTTTGGTGATAAAATTGTCCAGAATAATGAGTGATTGTAAAATCCGCCTCCATTATTTCTAACAGCACCGTTGCTCATATCCAATTCAGTTAAGATAGCTTCTATAGACTTTCCAGCAAGGTCAGTACCTTCGATAGCAGCGTTTAACTTAGATGTATATCCTTGGTGATGTTTTGTATGATGTATTTCCATAGTCCTTGCATCGATATGAGGCTCAAGAGCATCATAGGCGTAAGACAATTTTGGTAGTTCAAAAGCCATAATTTATGTGTTTTAAGATTAATATTAATTGTCTACCAAAGTTACGGGTTTTAACATTTATATTCATGTAATAATTTGTTAAGAACTGTACAGGATTCCTTAATTTGCAGTAAAAATCAGTGTCCAGTAATTCTTTTACCATATATAATGCATCTGCCGGATCAGGTAAAACCTATGCGCTAGCCAAGGTATATCTGAAAATTATACTTGATTCTCCGCAGAATTTTAGAAAAATTTTAGCTATAACATTTACCAATAAAGCGGTAAATGAAATGAAACACAGAATATTAAATAGTCTGTTCGAGTTTTCTAAGACTACTTCTATTGAAGACGCTGCTCCTTTATTTATAGACATTATAAGCGAAACTAAGTACACTTTTGAAGAGTTGCCTGCTCTTAGTAAACTTAGATTAAAGCAGATTCTGCACAATTACGCTTTCTTCGATATTTCTACCATTGATAAATTTACACACAGACTCATAAGAACGTTTGCGAAAGATTTAAAGATTCCGCAAAATTTTGAAGTGGTGCTTGATGTAGATCTATTGTTGCAAGAAGCTGTTGAGCGTGTAATTAGTAAAGCAGGTGAAGATCCTGAGTTTACAAAAATACTTTTAGATTTTGCCTTAGAGAAAATTGAAGATGATAGAAGTTGGGATATCGCTTTCGACCTTCTTAAAATCGGTAAACTTATTTTCGATGAAAACAATGCCGAACATTTAAAGCACCTAAAAGATATAGAATTAGGCGATTTCTTAAAATTGCAAAGTCATCTTAAAAAACAAACGACAAGTTTAGAAAAAGAAATTATTGAACTTGCTACCGCTGCTCTTAATGTGATGACAGCAACGGGATTGGATTTTAAAGATTTCCCCAGGGAAACCCTACCTAATCATTTCAAAAAAATTGTAGCAGGTACCTTTGCACCAACCCAGATATACAATAATAAACTAGAGGAAAATTTAATTGATGGCAAGATTTTAAAGACCACCATAAAAGATGCTCCCGCAGATTTAGCCCCGCAACTTCTCCATTATTATCAGGGTATAAAAAAACTTATTTATAGAAGAGGATTGTTTGCCAATATCAACAGAAACATAATCCCCTTTGCGCTATTAAATGCGATTCAAAAAGAACTGAAGATTATTCAAGAGGAGAAAGACCAATTGTCTATTTCTGAATTTAATACATTGATAGCAAAAGAGATCAAGGATCAGCCTGCACCTTTTATTTATGAGCGTTTGGGCGAAAAGTATCGTCATTATTTTATTGATGAATTTCAAGATACTTCTCAAATGCAATGGGAAAACCTTATTCCTCTCATTGGTAGTGCTATGGAAGGTGAGGATGAGATTGGCAACACAGGGTCTTTATTTTTAGTAGGCGATCCAAAACAAGCTATATATAGATGGCGCGGCGGTAAGGCAGAACAATTTCTTGAATTGGCCACACACCAAACGCACCCATTTACCATACCTTCTGAACTTGTTACCCTACCTAGAAACTATAGAAGTTACGCCGAGATCATCAACTTTAATAACAACTTCTTTCAGAGTATTAGTCCGTTTTTAGAGAACGACATTTATCAAGAATTCTTTAAACTGGGCAACACACAAGAAACTAACCAGAAAATTGGTGGCTATGTCAATATATCTTTATTAGAAGAAGATACCGACGATGAATATGCGGCAAACACATTGGCAACCATTGAAAATTGCTTGGCGCAAGGGTATTCATATAGTGATATCTGTATTATTATTAGAAAAAAGAAACACGGGCTACTACTTGCAGATTTTTTAATGCAGCATAAAATTCCCGTGGTTTCTTCAGATTCACTTTTACTTAGCGAGAGCGACAAAACCATTTTTTTGGTTCAGCTTATTCGATATATGGTTCAGCCTGCAGAATTAGAGATTCAATATGAAATTTTGAAATTTCTGTCGGATGGTAAAGATGATAAACACGCCTATATCTATGAAAACTTAGGGAAACTTGATATACACCTTTTAGAAACCTACGGTTTTGATTCTTCTAAACTTAGGCAAACTTCCGTATTTGACGGTTTGGCCTATGCCATTAAAATATTCGACCTCATTCCCACTTCAGATGCTCATTTATCTGCTTTTATGGATTTGGTTTTTGATGTAGAGCAAAAATACGGCTCAGACATGCAGTCGTTTCTAGATTATTGGGACAAAAAAGGAAATTCGGCGAGTATAAGTACTCCAGAGAATATTGAGTCGGTGCAGATTATGACCATTCACAAATCTAAAGGTCTTGAGTTTCCTGTGGTTATTTTCCCCTATGCCAATTCAAACGTGTTCGAAGAGATCGACCCAAAATTATGGCTTCCTGTAAACAAAAATGAATTCCTTGGCTTTTCCGAAGTTCTTATTAATAAAAAACAAGAGGTTCAAGAATATGGCGAAATAGAGTCGCTGCTCTATGACATTGACCACCAAAAGCTACAGTTAGATGCATTTAACCTGCTATATGTGGTACTTACCAGGGCGGTGAATGCGCTATTTATAATCAGTGCCAATAATCTAGATAAAAAAGGCGACCATAACCCCAATTACTATTCGGGACTCTTTATTCACTTTCTAAAAAGTATCGGTGCATATCAACAAGATAAACTGTCGTACGACTTTGGTAATTTTGCAATAAATGAATCAAAAAACCATACGAGTACCGATCAATTGACTATACCTTATATATATACCAACAAAAATAGGCCCGATTTTAAAATACTTGCTTTAGCAGGTACCCTTTGGGACGAAGGTTTAGATGTGGCCATCAATCAAGGTAACGTTATACATTATATATTAGGTGCTATTTACACTACTAAAGATTTAGATAGAGCTGTACAAATGGCTTTACAGAAGGGATTAATTAAAGAACAGGAAGTGACCACTATTAGGAATATTGTAAAAAAAGTCATCTATCATAAAGATTTGACCCAATTTTACCAAAACGATGTTGAAGCACTAAACGAACGCGACCTATTAATGGCAGATGGTAGCGTACAAAGACCCGATAGGGTAGTACTTAAAAACCAACATGCTACGATTATAGATTACAAAACCGGTGAGCGAAACCCTAAATACCACCATCAAGTAAATACGTATGCCCAAAGTTTTTCGAATATGGGCTACACTATAGACCACAAAATCATTGTGTATATTAATACTGAAATAGAACTAGATTATATATAAAGGAATATGTACGGAAAAATCAAAGAACATTTACAGCAAGAAATTGAGAATATTAAAAATGACGGTCTCTTTAAAGAAGAACGGATTATTGTTTCTCCGCAAGATGCTGTTATTAAAATCAACACCGGGCAAGAGGTTATAAATTTTTGCGCGAACAACTATTTAGGGCTATCATCTCACACCGATGTTATACAAGCAGCTAAAGATACCATGGATACCCATGGGTTTGGAATGTCATCGGTACGTTTCATTTGTGGAACTCAGGACATACATAAAGAACTTGAGAAAAAAATCGCACATTTCTATGGTACTGAAGATACCATATTATATGCCGCTGCCTTTGATGCCAACGGCGGAGTGTTCGAACCTTTGTTGAATGCAGAGGATGCTATAATTTCAGATTCATTAAATCATGCCTCTATTATTGATGGTGTACGCCTATGTAAAGCAATGCGCTACCGTTATGCCAATAGCGACATGCAAGATCTAGAAGCGCAACTTATAAAAGCGAACGAAGACGGTGCACGCTTTAAGATTATTGTTACCGATGGTGTATTCTCTATGGATGGAATAGTAGCACCTTTAGATAAAATATGTGACTTAGCCGATAAGTACGATGCTTTGGTCATGATCGATGAATGCCATGCCACCGGATTTATAGGTGCTAAAGGAATAGGAACCTTAGAAGAAAAAGGGGTAATGGGCAGGATCGACATTATTACAGGTACCTTAGGTAAAGCCCTAGGTGGTGCCATGGGTGGTTATACTACCGGTAAAAAAGAAATTATCACCTTATTAAGACAACGCTCTAGACCTTATTTGTTTTCTAACTCATTAGCACCTGCCATAGTTGGTGCATCTATTAAGGTATTCGACATGCTAGAGAACGATACTTCTCTACGAGATAAATTGCAAGAAAATACTGAATATTTCAAAAAAGGCATCAAAGCGGCGGGTTTTGACATCGTTGAAGGGGATTCTGCAATTGTACCTGTAATGCTATATGACGCAAAATTATCGCAGGACATGGCAAATAAATTACTGGAAAGAGGAATTTATGTAATCGGATTTTTCTATCCTGTGGTACCTAAAGGTAAAGCGCGCATACGTGTACAACTGTCCGCAGCACATACGATTGAGCATTTAGATAGTGCCATAAAAGCGTTTACTGAGGTAGGTAAAGAACTTAAAATCGTTTAAATGCAATATTTAATCTATTAAATGCATTAAAAAAAATAGGAAATTGATTTTGTTAATAATATTTAACAAGTTACATTTGCAGCTAATAAACACTTAAACTTAAAATTTAATACATGAAACATCTTAGCAAATTATTGGCAGTTGCCCTACTTGTAGTAGGTATCAACAGCATACAAGCGCAAGACGAGAATAACCCTTGGCAAGTGCAATTTGGGGTTAATGCCATTGACGTATATCCTACTTCGGATGTAAGTTCTTTCGGTAACGAATTCTTTAATGTGAACGATCACTGGAACATTTTACCTTCTATTTCTTATGTAGGAGTATCTAAATCAATCGGAGATGGTTTCTCTGTTGGTGCTAGAGGTTCTTTAAACAAGATTAGCAAAATAGGAGATACTAGCGTTGACGATCTTTCTCATTATGCTATTGATGGTACAATTAAATATGATTTAATTAAAAAACAAACCGTTCTTGATCCTTTCGTAGAGATTGGTGGTGGTTATACTTGGGTTGATGAAATCGGTGCAGGTACAGTTAATGGTGGTCTTGGTCTAAACATTTGGTTTACTGAAAACTTAGGTCTTACATTACAATCTACTTACAAGCATGCTTTCGAAGATTACGGTGTTACTCATTTCCAACACTTAGCTGGTATTTCAGTTAAATTTGGTGGTACTGACACTGATGGTGATGGTATTTATGATAAAGATGATGCTTGTCCAGAAGTTGCTGGTCTTGAAGCATTCAACGGTTGTCCTGATTCTGACGGCGATGGTATCGAAGACAGCAAAGATGCTTGTCCTAACGAAGCTGGTTCTAAAGAAATGAACGGATGTCCTGATGCTGACGGTGACGGTGTTGCTGATAAAGATGATGCTTGTCCAAACGAAGCTGGTCTTCCTGCTTTAGCTGGTTGTCCTGATGCTGATGGTGATGGTGTTGCTGATAAAGATGACGCTTGTCCTTCTGAAGCTGGTCCTGCTGAAAACAAAGGTTGTCCTTGGGCTGATAAAGACGGTGACGGTGTACTTGATAAAGATGATCAATGTCCAGATGTTGCTGGTACCGTAGCTAACGCTGGTTGTCCTGAAGTAACTGAAGAAGTTCAAAAGCAATTGAATGATTACGCTAGAACTATCTTATTTGATACTGGTAAATCTTCTATCAAAGCTGAGTCTACTTCTGTAATGGTTGACATTATCACAATCCTTAAAGAATACCCTAACGCTAAGTTTACTGTTGAAGGTCATACTGATAGCGTAGGTAGCGAAAAATTAAACCAAAGTCTTTCTGAGTCAAGAGCTCTTTCTGTAAAAGAATTCTTAGTTGACAAAGGAATCGAAGAGTTTAGATTATCTGCAGTTGGTTATGGTGAGTCTAAGCCTATGGCTACTAACAATACTAGAGCTGGTAGAACTCAAAACAGAAGGGTAGAAATCAACTTAGTAAAATAAGTTTATAAAAACCTAAGTGTTTTAATAAATAAAAGCTCCGCATTATTGCGGAGCTTTTTTATTTTTACACAATGCAGAGCTTTATAAAAGATATAGTACAAGACGTTTTAAAGAATAATCCAGATACTGGTAAGGTAATTTTTATTCTACCCAGTAAACGTGCAGGTGTATTTCTTAAAAAAACACTTTCACAATCACTAACACAAACCGTACTTGCACCTGAAATCTATAGTATAGAAGATTTCATTGAAAAGGTTTCTAACCTTGTAACCGCAAATACTACCACACAATTATTTGAACTCTATAATGCCTATTTAAAAGTCGGCGATTATGAAAAGGAATCTTTCGATTCTTTTTTAAAATGGGGACAAATACTATTACAAGATTTTAATGAAGTAGACCGTTACTTAGTTGACGCTTCTACCCTATACCAAAACGTTGCCGCCATACAAGAAGTCAACCACTGGTCATTAAATCCTGATAATTCTGAAATGATTGAAAACTACCTTCACTTCTGGAGGTATTTAGAAGACATCTACCATCAATTCAATGGTAGGTTACTAGAACAGGGACTCGGTCATCAGGGACTCATTTACAAAACATCGGTATCGGAATTACCTAACTATCTAAATTCAACCAACAAAAAACATATATTTCTTGGCTTTAATGCCTTGAATACTGCAGAGAGTATTCTAATACAGACTATTCTTGAAAAAACAGATTCATCAATCTACTGGGACATTGACCCCTACTTTTTGCAAGACAACATTCATGACGCCGGTTACTTTATAAGAAACTACCAAGATACTTGGGCTGTTCTAAAAGGAAAACCTCTTGCGGGACTCACCAATTACTACAATACCGAAAAGCATATTGAAATTATTGGGGTGCCTAAAAACATCTCTCAAGTAAATTATGTAGGCGATTTACTGTACAAAATTCAGAACGACTCACCAGATTCGTTACGTAATGCCGCAATTGTTTTGGGTAATGAAGAATTGCTAAACCCTTTACTGAATTCAATACCCGATAATATACCTGCTACGAATATTACAATGGGTCAAAAACTAGCCTCTACAACACTAGCGAGCTTTTTTACCAACCTTATAGAGTTTCACGAACAAAAGACAGAAAAAGGATGGTTCTACAACCACTTACTTAATCTTTTGACACATTCGTATGCCGTACTATTATTTGACGCAAATCAAGTCTCTACAGAGCTTTTAATATCAAAAATTAAAACAAATAACTGGTCATACATCACTAATGCACAAATACGTGAACTATTACCAGATAATGGTACCATTACATTACTTTTCGAAGATGTAAAAAATAATCCGAATCGGTTTATTGATAATTTTTTAGCGCTGATTCAGTCGATTCGGGTTATTGAGGTTGTCAAGCAGAATTCTTTATTATTAGAACAGCTATACAAGTTTTTCACCCTATTTAATCAACTGAAAGATTTATGTACCAGTTTTACCTACATCAATAATCTTAAAAGTTTAAAACATCTGTTTTCACAGCTATTAAGCTCAGAAACTTTAGATTTTCAAGGTAACCCTATTGAAGGTATTCAGATTATGGGAATGCTAGAAAGTCGCTTGTTAGATTTTGAAACCATCATTATCACCTCTGTCAACGAAGGTGTTTTGCCATCGGGTAAGTCTAACAATTCATTTATTCCGTACGACCTAAAAATCAAAAACCGATTACCGACCTACAAAGAGAAAGATGCTGTTTATACGTATCACTTCTATCGTTTACTACAACGTGCCAAAAATGTATATATACTCTACAACACAGAACCAGATGCATTAGAAGGCGGAGAGCGAAGTCGATTGATTACACAATTATTGACCGATGACAATAGAAACGATATTAAATCTTTTATTGCCACCCCGACTATACAGCCTATTACCAAAGAAATTGAACAGATTGAAAAAACTCCTTCGCTAGTAGCCCTTATTCAAGACAAAGCGAGAAAAGGTTTTTCACCTAGTTCGCTCAGTAATTACATTAGAAACCCTATCGATTTCTACAAACAGAATTTATTAAATATCAACGAGGTTTTACAAGTAGAAGAGACTTTAGCACCCAATACTTTTGGTACCATTGTACACGATAGTTTAGAAGAATTGTATACTCCGTTAATCAACAAAGAACTAACGCCCGATTTACTAAACGGAATCCGAAAGCACATACCTAATATCGTTGCTAAGAATTTTGAAAAAACTTTCAAAGACGGAAACATCAGTTCTGGCAAAAACTACATTTCTTTTCATGTTATTCTTAAATACATACAAACGTTTATCGATGTCGAGGTTAAAGAACTTGCCGACCATAGTATTACCATTCTTGCTTTAGAGCAAGCGCTGTCGGTACCTTTAGAGGTTGCCGGATTAAATTTCCCCATCATCTTACAAGGAAAGTTAGACCGTGTAGATGAATATGACGGAATTACCCGTATCATAGATTATAAAACCGGAAAGGTAGAACGCCGTAACGTAGAAATTGTGGATTGGGATATACTAACCGAAGAATATCAATATAGTAAAGCGTTTCAATTGCTTTGCTACGGATTAATGTATTCTAAAACCCATCCCGCAGAAAACTTATCTATTCAAGCAGGTATAATTTCACTAAAGAATTTTGCAGAGGGCACGTTGTTATTTGCACAAAAAGAATCTGCCCGATCAACCAGTAAAAATAACATCATTACTAATGAGGTCATTTCTGATTTCGAGCAGATACTAGGTCAGCTAATTACAGAAATCTGTAATGCTGACATTCCGTTTACAGAAAAAGAAGTGTAAGCTTACTTCTTGTCTGGTCTTGTTGGCCTTACCTCTATTTTACTAGGTAAGGTTCTTTCGTTCATCTTCAATAGATCCAACACCAATTCACCAATGTCCTCAGGTTGAATTTTCCATGCATCTTTATCCCCTGGCTCATTATGGTTAAAATGTGTTGCCACAGAACCCGGCATAATCGTAGAAACCTTTATACCGTACTGTCTAAGATCTAGCATTGCAGCTTGTGTAAAACCAACTACACCAAATTTAGAAGCATTGTACCCTGCACCTTGTGCAAAGAAGTTTGTACCTGCCAAACTAGCCAACGTAATGTAATAACCTTCTGTTTTCTTTAAACTTTCTACAGTTGCCTTTAGCGTATGAAACACTCCACTTAGGTTAATATCTATCATCTGGTGCCACTCTTCTTCTGTCATCTGATCAACTGGTGCAAAATTACCAACACCGGCATTTGCCAAAACAACATCTAACTGACCCCATTTGTCCATAATTTTAGAAACGGCATTTTTCTCATCTGCTATTTTAGCAACATCAGAAACAATTCCTAAAACTGCATCAGTATTAAAATCCTCAAGTGCCTTGTCTACACTTTCCTGAGATCGACCACTAATTGCAACTCTCATACCCTGTCCTAGCAGTGTTTGTGCTACAGCAAAACCAATACCTTTCGTGCCTCCTGTAATGTAGGCTACTTTATTTTTCAAATCTTTCATCGTTCAATTTTATAATTATCACAAGTTACCAATTCTTTGATTTTTTTGTTAACCCAAAAGGTTACGATTTTGTGGTTTTCATTCATTATATTTAACAACAACTTAACACTCAACAATGAACAGAATTATCGTATGGTCCATTACCGTGGCCCTCGCAGGATTTTTATTCGGATTTGATACCGTAGTTATCAGCGGGGCAAACGAACCTATAAAACAATTGTGGAACACTTCTCCGCTTTTTCATGGAACTTTTATCATGAGTATGGCGCTGTGGGGTACTGTATTCGGTTCTCTGTTTGGTGGTATACCCACCAAAAACCTGGGTCGTAAAAAGACCTTACTTTGGGTCGGTATTCTATTTTTGGTTTCTGCCATAGGCTCTGCATTGGCACAAGACCCCTATTCGTTCTCGGCATTTCGTTTTATTGGTGGTGTAGGCGTAGGTATTTCAACCGTTGCCGCCCCTATTTATATTTCTGAGATTACCTCGAAAGAAAATCGTGGTAAAATGGTAGGGCTGTACCAATTCTGGTTGGTATTCGGTATTTTAATCGCCTTTGTCTCTAACTGGCTGTTAAAAGGTTTTGACGGAATAAATGATTGGCGTTGGATGTTGGGCGTAGAGGCCATACCGGCATTTATATACACTGCAATGGTATTCACAGTACCAGAAAGTCCAAGATGGTTGGCACTGCATAAAAGGGATGATGCCGCTGCTTTGAAAATACTAGAGATTATACACCCAGGAGAAAAGGCTGCACAGCAATTGGCAGAAATAAAAACTGACCTTAAACATTCTACCAAAAGTGAACGTCTTTTTCAAAAAAAATATTCGAAGGTGCTTTATCTAGCCTTTTTTATTGCTTTTTTCAATCAATTATCGGGTATTAACTTTGTGCTGTATTATGCCCCTGAAATATTAGAACAAGCGGGCTTGGGCGGTAAAGAATCGCTATTTAATTCTATTGCCATCGGTGCCGTAAATCTAATATTTACTTTTATCGGTATACGATTGTTAGATAAATTAGGAAGACGACAATTGATCATCATTGGATCTATTGGCTATATTATTAGCTTGATAATGGTGGGACTCTGTTTTCAGATGGATTTAGGCTCTACCCTAACCCTTACCTTCATTTGTACTTTTGTTGCCTCTCATGCTATTGGGCAAGGAGCTGTAATTTGGGTGTTTATCTCAGAGATATTCCCTAACAGCGTGCGTGCATACGGGCAATCTTGGGGTGTTAGTATACACTGGGTATTTGCAGCGATCATTACATTGATTACTCCGTTTTTCTTAGACAGCGCACAAGGTATATTAAAGGATCAAGTGTGGTATATCTACTATTTCTTCTGCGCCATGATGGTATTGCAGCTTATTTGGGCAATTACCAAAATGCCGGAAACCAAAGGAGTTTCTTTAGAGGAATTGAGTAAGGAATTGGTGAAGGAGTAGCATACCGCTACTCTTAATTACGGAATAGCATCGTAATTACGATTCTATAGCAGGTTTAAAAACTTGTTTTCTTAAAAGAATCGCAACAGTTACAAACAAGACAAATTGTATCACTTTACCAGCTAAATAGCCAAACCCATATTCGGTAAGTCTACTAAAGTCAGATATGAGAATGCTTGCTATATTAATCAACATAAAAAAGGCGAAAACTGCAGCAATGTAAAAGATAATTTTTTTCATGATATGAAAATAATAAAAGGGAGGATGTTACTTAAAACAACCTCCCTTTTGTAATTGAATTATTTAGTAACTGTTGTAGTTGTTGGCGTATAAATACCAAAAGTAATTGCAGAAACTAAACCATTAACAAATGATTGTCTAGTAGTAACTGTGTAATTTTCTGCACCACCAGCCATAGCCTTAGAATCAGAAACACCTACTGGAGCCAAACCGTAAATTACATAATGATTCCATTCTGTAGTTTCACTGTTACCTTGAGCACCACTACCTACAACACTTGTGTAAGAATAACATGATGTTAATAAAATTGATGAAGCAAAAGCGATTGCCATCATTTTCATTGAATTTTTCATTCTTTTAAAATTTAAAATTAAACATTAATATAATTACTCATTTTGAGCCTTGACAATGAAGTATTTACATAGTATTTCATAAATTTTATTGGGGGAACAAAACTATTCGCAACTACTTATATAAAGGGGAAAGTTAAGAATTACCAGTGAATACTTTCTTACAAAAAAAGGTAAGTTTTAAACGGATAAAATATCGCTAAATTAAGTGTTTGATGCTTAATGGGTTGCTAAATAATTTAGATTGGGTATAGTTAGGAAGGCAAAAAGACACCCATAATGAGAATTATCAGAAACTATCTATTTAAATTAAATTGTCACTTACTCAATGCCTTTAAAATTCTTTCTTCATTAATAACAATATCTCTAAATAATACATGAGGAAATTCAGTGTAATTGGAGCCTTTAAAAGATTCTAAAATTTTAGCCAGCGTAGTTGCTGTTAGAAGTGATAAATTCATTTCAGTATCCATTTCACAATCTGTAACAAAGTCATCACTGAATTCTGGAGCAACTAATAGAATCTTAACAATACGCAGATTATTTTTTAAAGCTAAATTTTGATAAGATTTTAATTGCCTTGAGACAGCGCTGAATTTATTATACCCTTTTTCTTTACTAGTCTTGCATTCAACAATAATAATCTCCTCGTTCCCAAGATTCAAAAGGATATCAATCATATCATTTTGAGTATTTATTTTTCGTTTTAAAGTATCATCTATATTAAAACCAAGCCCTTTGAAAATTACCTTCGTCAACTCTTCAAATTTCAAACCTAGCTCACTTTCTTTGACAGTAATGCCATTCTCTTTTAACAAGTTTAAATCTCTAAAAGCTACATTAGAATAATTTTCTAAATACAGATTCTCAACATCTTTATAATGTTCCAGAATATTTAAAATATCATCACCTCTTTGCTTAATTCCATTGTCTTTTATGAACTTTGTCAAATCAGATTTTAATACTAAGTCCAATATATCTCTAGGCTTAATGTTGTAGTCTAATAAGTAATCGCCCTTTAAAACAAATTCGTCTTGTAACTCAAATTGAGCTCTGATTTCTTTATTTAATTTAGGTAAAGATTGATTTAATTCAACTAGTAGTTTGTCAAAACCATCTAAAGATATTCCGACTTTTTCGTCACGTTCTACATTTTCAAAATGTTGAATTAAACTCCCAATTTTATCTTCTAAAATATTTCCTTTTAGATTTCCAATATTTAAGCCTTTCTCGCAAAGTTCATTTAAAGTTTTCTTCTTTTCGGTCAAGGTACTTCCTGGCTTGTAGATATCTTCTAATAGCAAACTAGTAAATGAAACACCCTCCTTAATTATCTCTTCAATTTTTTGGGCAGACGATAATTTTCTGTCAATATTATGGTCTCTTGCTATTTGGTTTATTATCGGGTCTCTAAGTAATTTTAATGTTCTTCTATAAAACTTTGTAGCAATCTCTTTCTTTCTTATAGTTCTTAATAATCGAACCATTTCATCTGCTACATAAATCGTGTTTTCTTTATTAGAATAAAATATCACACCTATATTTTTAAGACTTTTTATTACTTCTTGTATGTCTAATTTTTTAACAGGAATAATTGAATAATTCATCAACTTAACCTCCTCTTGCGATAGTCCTAATTGCTTTGCTAATGTTAGAATTATAGAGAGCTCATCAGAAGTTATTTTAGCATCTCTATTATGCTCAATGTCATTCTGATATGCTGTATGCAAACAGGATTTATAAATTTTGTAGTCTCTCTTCCTAAGAGGACTTAACTCTGATTTATCATCTTCAAAATCGGAATTAAGACCTTTAATCTTATTTTTTAGGTTTTTAATTTCGGTTTCGTATAGTCTTGAGAACCAATCTTGTTTCATTATACAATTACCATCTCTAATAATTATATCAATTAAAATATCTAGTTGAGATGTGATTTCTTGAAATTCACATTCGATATAGCCTTTGAACTCTGAAGATGTTAAGTTGAAAATTGTGGAAATATTTTGATTATCAACTGATTTTAAACCTTTATCAGAACTACTTAAAATCTTTTCAATCTCTTTACCGTTTTTTGGATTTTTTGAAATGATATTATCAATAATCTTTATAAATGAATTCTTTTCAATAGAGCCTAATCTATCAAGTATACTTTCTAGTTTCATATGACTAATTACTTTGTTTTGATTACTCCACAATGGAAATATAATCAATTCATTATTGCTTCTAAAACGGCAGGGGGAAGTAGTGTTTTAGAACCGAACAACAAGGTAGTATTTTTCTTCAATGTAGAATTACGGTAACCCGTAATCTATTTAAAATAGCCGTACTACCTAATCGCTAAATGTTATAAATTTTGATAGAAGCAACGTGGATAAGTAGCGCTAGAATTTGTTTGTTTTTGAGCTCAGTTCTTTGTTTTGCATAGTTTTTTATTCAGTTGGGCTTTCCGTTATGAATTTTAAAAAGCTTTTTCCAAACTCTGTAGTTCTCGGCACCATTAATCCAGAACCGGTCATTGATACGTGCAAGCCACTTGTTTTGTGAAGTCCAGCTCTGTGAAGGTCGTCCCATATTAAATCATAAAACTCCCTTCTTCCTTTCAATTCTGGATATGCCAAACTCAGAATACTTGAAAGACCCGATGACATATAATTTGGAATTTCTTTTTCGTTTTTCTCAAACCATTCTTTAGGGTCGTTAAATAATTTCAAAATTTTGATATGCCAGACGGTGAAATCTGAAACAAATTTCAAAAATATTTGTATTTCTGAGGAGTCAGGGTTTAGACCAACAGCAGTATTGAGTATGGCATTTCTGAAATATTCAATTTTCTCTTTTTCACTCGTTTTTATAGCTTCTTGAGTTGTTTGCAATACAACATCAATAAATTTTTCATTTTCTGGTAAACTCTCTAAAGCAAGTAACTTTTTATCTTCTAAATCTTTTAGTCTTACCCCAATTTGATTCATCCAATCTGTTCTTCTTTTCTCTATTGGCGGTGTAACTAAAAGTTGTAATAATTCTGAGGCGGCAGCTCCAACAACTGGAATTGAACCAAAGCCAGCTTTTGCAAGCGCATAACCAATTTCTTTCTTTTTTTCGTTATCCATATCTTTTTATGGTTAGTGGCTAATGTATTCCCAAGGAATTTCTTTTTTAAATTTAGTAATGGATTCCTCCATTAACTCGAGAGAAACATTTTCTTTAAAAGTTCTAATAGTTCTCGTTTTTTTGGAGTCACTACGGAATATCTCAGTAATCAATTCATTGTTCCGATAAACTTCAATCCCAATTCCGTCACGTTGAACATCACTTGCAACAATTATTCGGTCTTTTTCTAATTCCATTTGGATGTGATTTGATATTGCGCACAACGTCTAGTATAAAAAATCGGGCGACAGGCACAGCCCATAAAGTTAGACACTATAATAAATTAGCCTGTTTTTTATACATCTTAAGTTTGATTCTCAGTAAATTGTTGATATAACTAGAAAGAACAAAAGAGAGAATTAAGGTTACTATATACGGTGAAGCTTCAGACTTCGACAACATTGATAATCCTCTCTCTTTTACTACTTAAATCACGTTCAGTTCTGTGAGACTTTAGATCTCGTTTTCAAGTTGTTGTGAGCAGAAGTAGCTGGTTCTTTCATAAAACATTTCTTATGAATAAATATAAAGAAACTTTTGGAGTTGACATCAGTAAAGATGTCTTTGATGTACATGGTAGTAAAACAGGCCACGACCAGTATAAGAACAATGAAACGGGGTTCAAGAAATACCTTAAGGAATTACCCAAAGGTTCATTGGTCGTTATGGAAGCTACCGGTTACTATCATTATAGACTTGCCCAGTTTCTTTACAAAAATGGAGTAATAGTTTCAGTAGTAAACCCATTATCTGTCAAACGTTTTATTCAAATGAAACTTGCCAAGGTAAAAACGGACAAGAGCGATGCCAAGGCTATATGTGAGTATGCCCTTATCAACGAGGTTCCTATTTACAATGCCTTGACGGATACCCAGAGCGAATGTTTACAGTTGTTCCGGTTATTGGATACCTATCTAAAACAACGTACCGCAACCAAGAACAAAATACATGGGGAAGCTGTTCTGGGCATACCCTCAAAGTTTGTTTATCGTTCCTTGATACGTAACAAGAAACAGCTAAATAAAGAGGTTGCTGCTATCGAATCAAAGATTCTATCATTGGTGAAAGAGGACCAACAGGAGCAATTGACCTTGTTGACATC
>NZ_JBGQOO010000004.1:0-350208 GCF_052119685.1 Maribacter spongiicola
GGTGGGTCGGTTCCACCATCTTAATTACAGTTCACAACAAGTATTTTGCCGCTCGTTGCTTGCTCGGCACACTATGGCAAGTAGGGCAGTAGAAAGCGATAAACTTTCAGGTTTGCACTGAGCCAAAGCGTTGTATTTTGTTTTTAATTTATTCATCTTAAAAGCCAAATCAACGATTTGGCGGTGTTTGTTAATCGCACTGAACTTTCGTAAACCACTAATAGCCCTATTTGCTATATACCGTGTTGCCTGCTGGCTTATTTATTCAGTTTTTGTTTCATCATTATGTCCGTCTGTTCGTCATTTCCCAATTTGAAAATATGCTTGTCAAATGCTACAAATCCATTTTTTTCATAAAATCTGATTGCTCTTGGGTTTTGTTCCCAAACGCCTAACCAAACATATTCTACGTTTTTTTCTCTCGCCAATTCAATCGCTTTGTCGTAAAGAATTTGTCCGACTTTTTTTCCGTGAAATTCCTTTAGCACGTAAATCCGTTCAATTTCGAGTGAGTTTTTATCCTTTATTTCTGTTTGTGATTGTCCGAAATTCACTTTTAAATACCCAATCACATTCTCGTCAAGTTCCGCAAAATAGAATTCAGAGTTTTCGTCTTTCAGTTCCTTTTTCAGTTTTTCGGTCGAAAATCCTTCTTCCAAATATTTCAGCATATCTTCTTCGCTGTTATCGGAAGAAAATGTCTCGGCAAAAGTCAATTTCCCAATTTCCTTTAGGTTTTCAATGTCTTGGATAATTACTTTTCTAATTTTCACTTATTCTTGGTTTCGTTTTTTTCGCTTGCAGGTAACGTAGGGATATGTGTACAATTACATATATCCCATTTTTAGAAGCACTAAGATAAAACAAAAAAACCATCACTTTTCAGTGATGGTTTTTTATATCAATAGCCTAAATTTTACGACTTAGTTTCCTTTGTTGTAATCAGCTAAGAATTTCTCTAAACCGCTATCAGTTAATGGGTGCTTTAAAAGTCCAACAATTGAACTTAAACCACCTGTCATAACATCAGCACCTATTTTAGCACAGTCAATAATATGCATTACGTGACGTACAGATGCTGCAAGAATTTGAGTTTCGTAACCGTAGTTATCATAGATTAAACGAATATCAGCAATCAACCCTAAACCGTCTGTAGAGATATCATCTAAACGACCAATGAAAGGAGATACATATGTTGCACCTGCTTTTGCAGCCAATAATGCTTGACCAGAAGAAAATACCAAAGTACAGTTAGTTCTGTATCCTTTATCAGAGAAATACTTAATTGCCTTTACACCTTCTTTGATCATAGGTACCTTAATAACGATCTGTGGGCTAATTTTAACCAACTTCTCGCCTTCTGCTATCATACCTTCATAATCGGTAGAAATAACCTCAGCACTAACGTCACCATCAACTACATCACATATTTTCTTGTAATGCGCCAAAATATTATCAGCACCAGTAATACCTTCTTTTGCCATTAAAGATGGGTTAGTTGTAACACCATCTAAAATACCCATATCCTGAGCTTCTTTAATCTCGTCTAAATTTGCTGTATCTATAAAAAATTTCATCTTTTTCTAATTTTAAAATTATTATGAATGTCTTTAGGGCAAACCCTAAATACTATTTACTTTAAAAAATCTACTACTTGTTGGTATACTTGATCACCGGTGAATCCGAATTTCTCATCAAGTACGGTTGCTGGCGCAGAATAACCAAAATGCTCTAAACCGAACACTTTTCCGTTAGCTCCTGCTAATCCTTCCAAGTTTACAGGAAGACCTGCTGTAAGTCCGAAAACTGGTTTGTTTGGCGGAATTACTTTTTCTTGGTAAGCTTCTGACTGTTGTCTAAAAATACCTTCTGATGGTATTGAAGCGATATTCACTTTTAAACCTTCTTTCTCTTCCAATAATTTAGTTGCCGCTACCAAAGTTGCAACTTCAGAACCATTAGCAATCAAAATAACATCTGGATCGGCTACTTCTTGTATTAAGTATCCTCCTTTTTCTGCTCCTAAAGCTTCCTGATAACGGTTACCACTTTTCGCAGGAAGATCTTTTATCCCTTGACGAGATAAAATAAGTCCGGTTGGCGTTTTTTGGTTTTCCATTGCCATTTTCCAAGCTACATTGGTTTCTTGAGAATCTGCAGGACGTAATGCTACGAAACTTTGCTCGTGGCTATGGTTCTTTAATTTCTCTAACAAACGTATTTGTGCTTCTTGCTCTATTGGTTGGTGTGTTGGTCCGTCCTCACCTACTCTAAAGGCATCATGTGTCCAAACAAACTTCACCGGTAATTCTTGAATACAGCTTAAACGAATAGCTGGCTTCATGTAATCTGAGAATACAAAGAATGTTGCCACTACTGCCATTACCCCGCCGTGAAGCGCGATACCGTTTGCCATAGTTGCCATTGTTAATTCTGCTACACCTGCTTGTAAGAATGCTCCAGAGAAATCACCTTTCTTTAAAATGCTAGTTTTCTTTAAGAATCCGTCTGTTTTATCACTATTCGATAAATCTGCAGATGATACAATCATATTCTCTACATTCTGCGCTAAATACGCTAAAACGTTAGAAGAAGCTGCACGGGTTGCTTGACCTTCTTTTTGCTCGATAGAACTGAAGTCTAGGTTTGGTAATTTACCTTCTAAGAAACCATCTAATTTTGCTGATAGCTCAGCATTCTCTGAACGCCACGCATCGATCTCTCTTTTCTTAGCCTGAGCTTGATCTTTCTTTTTATTGATTATACCTTCGTAGTACTCCTCTACTTTTGAATAGATATCAAAAGGGTTCGCTACATCGGCACCTAAGTTCAATAATGTCTTTTCATAATCTGCACCAGTATCGCCAATTGGCTTACCGTGTAATTCTGTATACCCTTCATACGGAGTGCCATCTGCAGTTACACAGCCTTTACCCATTATCGTTTGACCGATAATCAACGTAGGCTTATCTGTTTCTGCATTAGCATCTGTAAGTGCTTTTCTTATTTGATCATGGTCATGGCCGTCGATAGTTACGACTTTCCATCCCCATGACTCATATTTCATTGCCGTATTCTCTGAAGTAACCTCATCTGTTTTAGATGATAATTGAACATCATTAGAATCGTAGAACATAATAAAATTGCTTAGACCTAAGTGACCCGCAATTCTACCTGCACCTTGAGAAATTTCTTCTTGTACACCACCATCAGAAATAAAACCATAAATTTTATGGTTCATCCAATCTCCAAAACGTGCTTTCAAAAAGTTGGCCGCTACTGCAGCACCAACACCCATAGTATGCCCTTGACCTAATGGCCCAGATGTATTTTCTATACCTCTTGCAACATCAACTTCTGGGTGGCCCGGTGTTACCGATCCCCATTGTCTAAAATTAGCTACATCATCTTTTTCATAATTACCCAATAAATAATACTGAGCGTACATTAAAGTAGATAAGTGCCCAGCATCCATGAAAAAACGGTCACGAAACGGCCACTTCATATCAGAAGGATCATAGTTGAAAAATTCAGAATATAAAATGTGCATGTAGTCTGCGCCTCCCATTGGCCCACCTGGGTGTCCAGAGTTTGCCTTTTCTACCATCGCTACAGCTAATGCCCTTATATTATCGGCTGCTAATTGATCTAGTTCGTTGTTCATTATATTATTAGATTATTTTTCAGGTTCGTGTTTATTTTATTATCTACTAAAATCTCCCCAAAGATACTTTATATAAGGCGCTAATTAAAATATTTCGCCTAACATAATTCTATAGAATTCAAGTCATAAACGCTCATACACCATTAATTTCGCAGATATATTATAGCGAAAGGGTTTTCGAAAACATTCTATGAATCATTTTTTAACCCAATTCATCTTTAATTACTATAAGTAAGACACTTACAGTGTACATTTGCACGCTTTATGCATTTTTTTAGAAAGATGTTAATATATACTTATTCAAACTTTTATAAAACTGATAACCTTTGTTATATAACGTTTTAATGCTATTCTGTTTACTTCGGATGCTCCCCTAAACATTACAATTTCGCTTATGACCTCAAAAATAGCTTTACATATCCTCAATTATTTCATCATATTATTTGGTTTCATTTTTACCATTAGCCCCTCATTTGCTCAAGGCCCAAACTCCAAGCCGGATGCCGTACAGATGAAGACCTATAACTATGCCGATACCCTACAACTCGATTTTTATAGTATACCGTCTAATGACATGGAACTTAAACCCACAGTCGTTTTGGTGCATGGTGGTGGCTTTACTGCGGGACAACGGAATGGTGGTGATGAAAAGCGACTAAGTAAATACCTGGCAGCTAAAGGATTTAATGTGGCTTCTATAAATTACAGGTTGTCTAGAAAAAGAAAATCTTTTGGGTGCGATTGCCCTGCTTCTATAAAAATTGATACTTACATCGAGGCGGTTGCCGATCTTTCTAAAGCTATTAATTACTTAACGAAAGATTCATTGCCGTTTAAGACCGACCCGACAAAAATATTCTTAATCGGTAGTAGTGCCGGTGCCGAAACCGTTTTGAATTTTCAATTTATGCGATACGATTATCGTTTTAAAAGACTGCCCTACCCTAATGCTAAAATTGCAGGATTAGTAAGTTTTTCTGGTGCTGTATTAGATGAAAATTATATTGATGCCAGCAATAAGACTCCTGCCCTATTTATTCACGGAGTTAAAGATTCTGTTGTTCCTTATAACACGAATCCGCATCGATTTTGTACCCCTACGGATGTTGGCTATATACGTATTAACGGACCTAAAGCTATTGCCGAGCGCCTTTCTGAAATCGATGGAAATTACAAAGTGTATTTCAATGCGGAAGGCGGACACGAGTGGGCGTCTCTCGGATACGAGTTTCCTGAATTGATTTATGAATTTTTAGACCATATTTTACGTGATGATGCTACGATGAAAGATTTTGAATCGATTACCTCTCCCATAGATAGTAAAGAATAGCACTACGCCACATTTACCCCGAACATATGCCCGATCAGAGCTGTGATGACCATGGCTACGGTTCCCCAAAAACTTATTCTTAATACGGCTGTCAATATATTCGAACCTCCTGCTTTTGCCGCTATCGCGCCTAAAACTGCCAAGAATGCTACTGCAAAACCATATTGTACATATTCCATTTGCTCTAACGGACCAAAATAAGCAACCAAAACAGGAAGTAATCCGCCGAAAACAAAAGATGCACCAGATGATAATGCCGCCATTAACGGATTTGCCTGTGTTATATCATTAATACCAAGTTCATCTCTGACATGTGCTCCCAAAGCATCATGGGCTGTTAATTGTGTAGCTACTTGCATTGCCAAATTTGAATCTAAACCGCGCTCTTCATAAATTAAAGCGAGTTCTTTAAGTTCTTCCTCGGGCATTTCTTCTAGCTCTTTCATTTCGCGCGCTAGATCAGATTTTTCCAAATCTTCTTGTGAACTTACAGATACATACTCCCCTGCTGCCATTGACAAGGCACCTGCCACCAAACCTGCTACACCGGCTAAAATAATAGGCTCTCTTGTAGTGCTTGCCGCTGCGACACCAATTACCAAACTTGCTGTAGACAAAATACCATCATTGGCACCAAGCACTGCTGCTCGCAACCAATTACTTCGTGTACCATAATGTTTTTCGTCTTGCATAGTTTATTCTTTTTTGTGACTTCAGATGAACACTTATGTATCCTCTTTAGTTTTTAATTCATCATTTTAAACCCTCAAAAATAGCTTATTTTATACATCAAAAACCTTAATTACTTAGTAAGTTATCGATACAATTTTTCTCCATTTTAGCCCAAAAAATCACTCGAAGTAACATTCGTTTTTATCAAAAAAATTTTCCACAAGTGTTTTCTTTAATTGCCTTTTGGACCTTATCGCTTTTTTACAATAGCCTTCTCCCCTGTGCCAATAATCACCAAATTTGTGGTAGTCAAGAATAATCCTGTTTCTACGATGCCGGGTATTGTTTTTAATTGCTGCTCTAAATCGGTTAGTTTTATATCGGTATCCCAAATATCAATATCGACAATATCGTTGTTCTCATCGGTTTTGTAATCTTCTGCACCTCTCTTTCGCTGTATAGGTGACAATTTCATACCCTCCAATTCTTTAATAATCAGTTGAGTGGCAAAGGGGATTGTTTCTATAGGTAACTTAAACTTACCTAGTTTAGCAACACTCTTAGACGAATCGGCAATAATGATATTCATATCAGAATTATGGGCAACGATTTTTTCACGAAGTAATGCTCCGCCTCCGCCTTTGATCAATTGAAAGTCTTCATCTACCTCATCGGCACCATCAATGGTAACATCTAATCTTTTGGCTTCTGCAAGGGTAATCACATGTATACCCAGTTTCTTTGCTAATTTTTCAGTTTCGTCAGAAGTTGCAACTGCTTTAAGCTCTAAGCCGTTCTGTACCATTTCGCCAATAGCTTCGATCATATAAAATGCTGTAGACCCAGTGCCTAGACCAACGGTCATACCTGATTTTATATATTTTACTGCTTCTAATGCTGCTACTTTCTTCTCGTTTACCGCGCTCACTTTTTGGTTATATTATGGTTATTTGGCTCTAAAGATATTTAGAAATAATCGATAGCATTCCACTTATCATTAAGTAATGATTAAAATTTTGTGATTAAACCTTGCTAAACGATTTTCTAAAGCAAAAAGTTAATGACTGATACTGATATTATTTTCAATTAATTGTAATGATAAAATTGGCACATGGCAGCAGAAAATCGATTTACCTACAATATAATCATTACACAAGTTTCTTAAATAGCTATTTGCATTGTTAGACATAACAAGTAATTGGCAATTAGTATGATCAACATACTTTTTTAAAGTGGTTGTTAAAGAACTTTCAGTATCTAATTTATAGAAATTATGATAAATAGACCCTAGTTTTTCAGCGATAATCTCATGATTTATCTGTTGTAACTCTGTAATCTGAGGCGTAGCATTTTGCATACTTGCAATTTGCACTGTGCTATTAAAATACCTTGCCAATTCTACCACGGGGTTTAATTCATCACCCTTAAATAAATGGTTGAATTCTGATATAACAGAAATGGAATGTAAGTTTTCAAAAACTGCCCTTTCCGGTATAACCATTACGGGACATGAATCAATATGGTTTAATATTCTTACCGTATTTCTACCTAAGAAAATAGATTCATCATCTGCACCACCGCTGGCGCTCATAATTATAAAATCTATATGCTGTTTTTCGACCACTTCTTTCACTACGTCTATTAGCATTGAGAAGCTAGATATCGTTTTATACTTATGTAGCGGATTATGGTATTGTTTTTTGATGCACTGAAGGGTCTTTTTCAATCCTTTTTCTGAAGCTGTTTGCGCAGAATAATCTTTGGCGGCATCTGTAACTCTCCCTGCCATTAAGCGGTTACTATGTAATTCTGGAGTGTAGGCATTTAAAAAATGAAATACACATTCAGATTCTGCGAATAATTGCAAGGCATACTGTGTAGCATTCCATGCAGCTATTGAAAAATCGGTCGGTACTAATATATTTTTCATAAATGAGACACATCATTTGATGATAAATGTAGCCTCCCCACAGAATTGAAACTATGACATTTATCAGAATACTAAAAAATTTAAAATCCGTCGGCTAGTTCTTGTAACATCTCCTCTTCTACGATACCAATCTTTTTACCTTCTGTCTTTATAAGTCCTTTTTTCTTAAATTCAGATATCATACGAATTAAAGACTCCGTTGCCGCCCCAACGATATTCGCATAATCATCTCTACTAAGTGTCAATAGTAGAAATCCGTTTTCATCTTCACCATAATTTTTCTTCAAATAGACGAATGCCTCAGCCAAACGTTGTTTCACTGTTTTTTGAGACATATTTACGATGACATCATCTGCCTCTTTTAAATCGTGCGCCATATGTCGCAACACTTCTAAAGAAAAATAAGGATTGGAATTCAATGTATTCGATATGACCTCTTTGGGTATAAAACACACTTCCATATCATTAATAGCCGTAGCACTTAAATTGGTAAAATCTTCAGCGATTACAGAGCGTTGTCCCATAATTTCACCCCTATTGGTCAATTTCACAATCTGCTCTTTACCGTTGCTACTTAACTTAGATAATTTAGAAACGCCTTCTCGTACACAAAAAACACCATCAAGCTTTTGCCCCTCTATAAATAATGCCTCTCCTTTTTTAATCTTCTTAGAAATTTTTGAGTCCGCCACCTTTTTTAATTCTTCTTTGCTTAACGCACGGAGCGAATTAAACTGTCGTATTATGCAATTTTCACATCTAGTTTCCATAGCCTCATAAATTATACTTAGACAAAATTAAACAAGCTTAAAATGGTAGTAACTGACAATTATCATGTTTTAAAAACTGTTTCATTTTCACCTTTGTATTTCGAATTCATTTATAATTATGCAGGCAACTAATTGTTTTCATTGCGGTGATCCTTGTGATAGACAACTTATAACATTTGATGAAAAATCATTTTGTTGTGCTGGTTGCAAAACCGTTTATGAAATATTCTCAACAAACGATTTGTCTCATTATTATGATTTACAAGCCGCGGCAGGTAATACACCCAAAGCTATTGAAGGGAAATATGATTTTCTGGATAATGAAGAAATCATAGCGAAACTAACAGAATTTAATGATGGTAATATCCAAATCATCAACCTATATATTCCCACAATTCACTGTAGTTCATGTATTTGGATTTTAGAGAATTTGAACAAGCTGAATAAGAATGTTACGAATTCTCAAGTTGATTTTCCGAAGAAAACAATTCGTATCACTTACAAAAAAGAGGGTTTTAGCTTAAAAGAGCTCGTCTTGCTTTTGGCTAAAATAGGATATGAACCTTATATTTCTTTAGAAGATTTTGAAGGCAAGAAGAAGGTTTCTGATAAAACGCTTATTTACAAATTAGGTGTTGCCGGTTTTGCTTTCGGTAATGTAATGTTTCTTTCTTTTCCCGATTATTTCGATTTAGGTTCTAGCGCAGCTTCTGGTGGTGAATATTGGCTAAACCAATATCAAGGCTTATTTCGATGGATGATGTTCATCTTCTCTTTACCTGTAGTTTTTTATGCTGGATGGGATTATTTTGTATCTGCGTTTAAAGGGTTACGAGCGAAACTTTTAAATATTGATGTGCCCATTGCACTGGGTATTCTTGTTCTATTTCTTAGAAGTACCTACGATATCGCCTTTGATTTAGGTAGCGGATTTTTCGATTCCCTCACCGGACTCGTATTTTTTCTATTACTAGGTAAATTCTTTCAGCAAAGAACGTATAGCTTTTTATCGTTTGAGCGCGATTACAAATCATACTTCCCTATAGCGATTACTAGACTGAACTTAAAAGGTAAAGAAGAAATCGTGCCTGTTCAAGAAATTGAAAAGGGAGATCGAATATTAATCCGTAACGAAGAAATGATCCCTGTAGATGGTACACTAGTGTACGGCAATGCACAAATTGATTACAGTTTTGTTTCAGGGGAATCTGAGCCCGTATCTAAAAATATCGGTGAACAGGTTTTTGCCGGTGGAAAGCAACTCAACGGTATAATTGAAATGATTGCCTTAAAATCGGTTTCTCAAAGCTATTTGACACAGTTATGGGGAAATTCCATTTTTAAGACGGATAAAGTAACCTCCTTTCAAAACCTTACCGATAGTATTGGCAAACGTTTTACCATTACCGTACTTTCTATTGCATTTGTCGCTACTGCTTTTTGGTTATTCTATGACCCGTCTAAAGCCATGAATGTTTTTACGGCGGTATTAATTATCGCCTGCCCTTGTGCCATAGCTTTAGCATCTCCATTTACTCTAGGGAATATGCTACGTATTTTTGGAAAGAAGAAATTCTACATTAAAGACACGCAAACCATTGAGCGCTTAGCAAAAATAGATACTGCAATTTTTGATAAAACCGGTACCATTACAACTACACAAAAGAGCACGGCGCACTACGAAGGCATGCCATTAACACCCGATGAAGAATCGATACTTAAAAATACCATTAGAGCTTCTAACCACCCTTTAAGCAGATCTTTATATGATCTACTTAAAGAACAGAATATCATCACCTTAGATGAATATGAAGAGCATGTTGGCAAAGGACTAGAAAGTTCTAAAGATGATATAAATATGAAGATTGGTTCTGCTAATTTTGTGGGTAACAACACCACAGAGAATGTTCTCGACACCTCTATTTACATCAGCTCAAATAATGCTTATAAGGGCAGATATGTTTTTCAAAATCAATATCGTGACGGACTCTCTTCTGTTTTTAAAGAGATGTCTGAATCGTTAAGTTTGGCGATACTTTCTGGTGACAATGAAGGTGAAAAAGAACGGTTAGAAGCATTGTTGCCAAAATTGACTCCGCTCTACTTCAATCAGAAACCAGAAACAAAACTTGAGTTCATAAAATCGCTACAAGATCAAGGTAAAAAAGTATTGATGGTTGGCGACGGATTAAATGATGCCGGTGCACTTGCCCAAAGTAATGTCGGTATTGCCATATCTGAAAATATCAACGTGTTCTCACCAGCTTGCGATGCCATATTAGATGCTTCTAAATTTCAACAACTGTACAGTTATATTCTCGCTTCTAAAAAAGCGATGCGCATTATTAAAATGAGCTTCATGCTATCGCTTTTCTATAATTGTGTGGGACTGTATTTTGCCATAACAGGGCAGTTAGAGCCTGTTATAGCTGCAATTCTAATGCCGTTAAGCTCTATTACCATTGTTGTTTTCACTACGGTGATGACGAATCTTATTGGTAGAAAACTTCCGTAATTAGACTGTTATTGCAAGTGCTGTTTCATGCAAAAACTATAATTAGATGGTACCGCATTCTGCGACTTACATTTATCTTTTCATAAAATACAGAATCATATATTTTAACATAAATGAAATTAAACACCTAGCTTCTTTAAAAGGCTCAACTCATTTATTAACAATATATTAAATGCATTCTACTCATACTACACGCCCCAGAATATTTATGTTTTTTAAGAAAAATTTTAAAGTATGACAATTGTCATTTTCTAAGGTTTACAACCCACTTATTTTTACCGAATAATTAAGGTAGGTATGAGTGTTATATATATTTTATTGGCGATAAGCCTGGTGGTGGCAATTATCTTTTTTGTCGCCTTTATAGTATCTGTAAAACAAGGACAATACGACGATTCTTACACTCCTTCGGTTCGAATGCTTTTTGAAGATGAATTGGTGAAACCAAAAAAGACCGACATCATAGATTTAAAACAAGAGAAAATCCAACTAAATAAACAAGTATAATTATGGAAGTACAGCAGTTTTATTACGATAACAAAATCGTGAAAAATTTCCTTTATGCAACCATGTTCTGGGGTATTGTAGGTATGTCTGTAGGCTTATTGTTAGCCTTCATGTTCATGTTCCCCAACGTAACCGATGGTATATCATGGTTAAGTTTTGGTCGCTTACGCCCGTTGCACACCAACGCGGTAATTTTTGCATTTGTAGGTAATGCTATTTATGCGGGGGTATACTACTCCACCCAACGTCTATTAAAGGCGCGTATGTACAGCGATTTTCTAAGTAAGTTCAACTTTTGGGGTTGGCAAGCAATTATCGTTGCTGCAGCTATTACTTTACCCCTAGGTTATACGAGCTCTAAAGAATATGCCGAACTTGAATGGCCTATAGATTTAGCTATCGCTGTAGTATGGGTAGCATTTGGTATAAACCTGATCGGTACCATGATAAAAAGAAGACAACGTCACCTTTATGTGGCTATCTGGTTTTATCTGGCAACTTTTGTTACGGTAGCGGTACTTCATATTTTTAATAGTTTAGAATTACCTGTTAGTGCTTTTAAAAGTTACTCGGTGTACGCTGGTGTGCAAGATGCATTGGTACAATGGTGGTACGGTCATAATGCGGTTGCATTTTTCTTGACTACTCCGTTTTTAGGTCTTATGTATTACTTTGTTCCTAAAGCGGCCAACAGACCGGTGTACTCTTATAGACTATCTATCGTTCACTTCTGGTCATTAATTTTTATATATATCTGGGCTGGTCCGCATCACCTATTATATTCTGCTTTGCCTGATTGGGCTCAGAATCTTGGGGTTGCCTTCTCTATTATGTTGTTGGCTCCATCTTGGGGTGGTATGATCAACGGACTTCTAACACTTCGTGGTGCTTGGGACAAAGTTCGTACCGATCCTGTTTTAAAATTTATGGTTGTTGCAATCACCGGTTATGGTATGGCAACTTTCGAAGGTCCTTTGCTTTCTCTTAAAAACGTAAACGCAATTGCCCACTTTAGTGATTGGATTATTGCTCACGTACACGTAGGTGCATTAGCTTGGAACGGATTCTTGACCTTTGGTATGATTTACTACTTGGTACCTAAAATGACCAAGAACAAATTATTCTCAATTGGTTTAGCAAATTTTCACTTCTGGATCGGTACGTTAGGTATCATTCTTTACACTTTACCAATGTATGTTGCCGGTTTCACACAGGCTTTAATGTGGAAAGATTTTAACCCTGACGGAACTTTAGTTTACGGTAACTTCTTAGAAACAGTAAATGAAATTATGCCAATGTATTGGATGCGTGCCATTGGTGGTAGCCTTTATATTGTGGGTGCTTGTGTTATGATCTACAATGTAGTTCGTACCATTAAAGCTGGTAGTGCTATAGAAGATGAATTGGCTGAAGCAGCTGCACTTACTGTAGTGTCTAAACGCAGAACAGCTGGTGAAACTTTTCATACTTGGTTAGAGCGTAAGCCTATTCAATTAACCATTTTAGCTACTGTTGCTATCCTTATTGGTGGTATTATACAAATTATACCTACCATATTGGTAAAATCTAACATACCTACTATTACCAGTGTAAAACCATATACGCCTTTAGAATTAGAAGGTCGTGATTTATACATACGTGAAGGTTGTGTGGGTTGTCACTCTCAAATGGTTCGTCCGTTTAGAAGTGAGGTAGAACGTTATGGTGAATATGCCAAAGCAGGTGAGTTCGTATACGATCACCCATTCCTTTGGGGCAGTAAACGTACTGGTCCAGATTTATTAAGAGTTGGTGGTAAATACTCTGATAACTGGCACTTAAATCATATGTACGATCCTCAAAGTACCTCTTCTGGTTCTATAATGCCTTCGTATTCTTGGTTAGTGCGTGATAAACATGACAGAGGTAACATACAAACTAAAATGGAAGCTATGGTAACCTTAGGTGTACCATATACGGAAGATGACATTGCTAATGCCGTTGCTCTTATGGATGCGCAAGCAGAAAAAATCGAGAAAAACTTATACAGTGATCCCGATTTTGCAAAATCTTATGAAGCAGATAAAAAATATGCTGCTGAAAATGGCGAAGAATTTATAGAAATGAGAGATCGTGAAATTGTCTCTATGATCGCTTACCTACAGCGATTAGGTACAGACATTAAGGTCAAAGAAACTGGTGAAATATTATCTGACAACTAAAATAAAAAATCATGTTCAAATTTGTAAAAGGTTACATGGAAACTATAGAGGGCGTAGCAACCTACCCCATGATATCATTACTAATCTTCTTTGTGTTTTTCACATTATTATTTTGGTGGGTAATTACAGCCTCAAAATCATACATTAAAGAAGTTAGCGAATTGCCTTTAGAAGAAAATAACCAACTAAACAACCAATTATGAAAAACAATACAGCCTGGTGGTTAAGAATAACAGTGGCCTTTTTCGCGGTCATTGTACTTATGGAAGTTTATATTGATAGCGGTGACAAGCCAGCTTTTCTGGTGTACCCTACCTTGATGTTTGGCTTTATGGCACTTATTCTATTGCTGTTAATAGGTATTGCCTTTATCGTACAAGCTATTGAAAATGTACTTTACAATACGCTTGACGAAGAAGCAAAGGTGCGGTATGTTGCTGCTAAAGAAGAAAAATGGGAATGGACATGGGGCAAGAAAATGTACGACAAATTGTTGGGCAGTAAACCTATGGAGGCAGAGGGTGAAATTATACTAGATCACGACTACGATGGTATTCGAGAATTGGATAATAATTTACCACCATGGTGGGTATACTTATTCTATGCTTCTATTGTTTTTGGTGTAGTATACTTACTTCGTTTTCACGTCTTTAATGACTATAACCAAACAATGGAGTATGAACAAGAAGTCGCTGCAGCTCAATTAGAAATTGAAGAATATAAGAAAACAGCAAAAGGTCTTGTTGATGCCAATACGGTTGAGTTGTTAACTGATGCATCAGATATTAGTGCCGGTAAAGGCATTTTTGAAGGTAATTGTGTTGCTTGCCATATGGCAGATGGTGGCGGTGGTATCGGACCAAACCTTACAGATCAAAACTGGATTCTTGGTGGTGGTATCAAAAACGTATTCCATACCATTTCTGAAGGTGGTCGTGACGGTAAAGGTATGATTGCTTGGAAACAAAACTTAAAACCAGCAGAAATAGCACAAGTAGCTAGCTATGTATTAAGCTTTCAAGGTACAACACCTGCTAACCCGAAAGCTGCTGAAGGTGATATTTGGGTTGACCCGAATGCGCCGGCACAAGAAACTCCTACTGAAGCAGCATTACCCGTTGTAGAAATAGATTCTGCAAGTGTTACCATGAACTGAGTAAAGTGAGAGCGTAATACCGCTCAAGCCTATAAAGAGAGATACAATGTCACAAGATCAAGATAATTTTAGAGACTCCATCGGTACTATCAAAGAAGATGGTAAACGAGCTTGGGTATTCCCTAAAAAGCCAAGTGGTAAACTTTATGAGTACCGAAAATATGTAAGCTACGTACTTCTTGTTTTCTTGATTGCGTCTCCTTTTATCAAAATAAACGGCAACCAATTCTTGATGTTCAATGTGTTGGAAAGACGTTTCAATATCTTCGGATTTCCATTTTATCCACAAGATTTTCACCTCTTTGTAATCTCAATGATTATTGGAGTGGTTTTTATCGCCCTATTTACAGTTGCCTTCGGACGTATTTTCTGCGGATGGATGTGCCCACAAACTATATTCTTAGAGATGGTTTTCCGTAGGATAGAATATTGGATCGACGGAGATCGAGGTGCTCAAATAAAATTAGATAGACAAGAATGGAATTCAGAAAAGATTCGTAAACGTGTTTTAAAGTGGATTATCTTTTTTATTATATCGTTTATTATAGCGAATGTTTTTCTTGCTTATCTTATTGGTAGTGACCGTTTAATTCAATATGTAACAGACGGTCCTGCACAGCATGTAAGCACTATGGTGTCGCTATTAATTTTTACAGGTGTATTCTATTTTATATTTGCTTGGTTTAGAGAGCAAGTATGTATCATCGCCTGCCCTTACGGTCGTATGCAAGGGGTTCTTCTTGATAATAAATCGATTGTTGTTGCCTATGATTACAAAAGAGGAGAGGCCGAAAACGGCAGAAAAAAATGGCGTAAAAATGAAAATCGTGAAGAACTAGGTAATGGCGATTGTATTGATTGTAATCAATGTGTAAACGTTTGCCCAACCGGTATCGATATTAGAAACGGAACGCAGTTAGAATGTATTAACTGTACCGCTTGTATCGATGAATGCGATACCATCATGGAAAAAGTAGATCTACCAAAAGGCTTGATTCGCTATGCCAGTGAAGATGAAATTACTAAAAAAGAAAAATTCAAATTTACACCTCGTTTGAAGGGATATACGGCTGTACTGGTTATTTTAACCGGAGTTCTAATAGGTATGATGTTCTTAAGAAATGATCTTGAAGCAAATATTCTTAGATTACCAGGTCAACTTTACGAACATAAAGATGGAAATATCATTAGTAATGTGTTCACCTATAAACTATTGAACAAAACCACTAAACCGATAGAAGATGTTCATTTTAAGCTGATATCACCAAAAGGTGAAATTAAACTGGTACGTCATGAGAATTTTGATGTAGCTGCAGAGGCCTTGGCAGAAGGTACCTTGTTTATTGAAATAAACGCATCTGCATTAAGCGGCGATAAGAACAATCTTAAAATTGGAGTTTATAGTAACGATAAGTTAATAGAGACCACTACGGCTCGCTTTTTAGCACCACGTAGTTACAAATAGTACTTAAATAAAAAATCATGAAAATTAATTGGGGTACCGGTATTGTTATTGCCATAGTTGCATTCATTAGCTTCATCATGTATTTTGTAATTACAATGACTACCAGTCATGATGCTAACCATGATTTGGTTACCGAAGATTATTATAAAGCGGAGCTTGGCTATCAAAAAGAAATAGATGCAGAGAAAAATGCTCAAATCGCAGCTACACAAATAGAAATACAAAAAACTTCTGAAGGGTTAATGATTCTTTTCCCTGAAGGATATGATGATACCAATGTAAAAGGCATTGTGTCCCTATATAGACCATCCAACAAGAATTTGGATTTTAATTTGCCCATTAGTTTATCCAATTCACATTTGCTCATACCTGACAATCAATTGTTGGATGGTCGCTGGGACATTAAAATTACTTGGGAACACGAAGGAAAAAATTTTCTTCATAAAGAGAGCATTACCTTTTAAATATGCTATTATCTGCCCTCATATTAGGTCTAATGGGTAGTTTGCACTGCGTTGGTATGTGCGGACCCATTGCTTTTATGCTTCCGGTAGATAGAACGAACAACTACAAAAAATTCGGACAGATATTTATCTATCACTTTGGACGCTTAATGGCGTATGGACTTATAGGTCTCATATTCGGACTACTAGGTAAAGGGCTTTCCATTTTTGGTATACAACAAAAACTATCTATAGGTATTGGTATTATTATGATTTTAATAGTATTGATTCCGTATAAAACATTCAACAAATACAACCTGTCTAAACCCATCTACAAAATCATATCAAAAGTTAAGAACCAATTAGGGAAGGAACTAAAGAAAAAATCGCCCGATACATTTTTAACGATCGGATTCTTAAATGGATTTTTACCATGCGGACTCGTATATATGGCGCTTTTTGGATCTATTGCTATGGGCGATGCTTTACAAGGTAGTTTATACATGATGCTTTTCGGTGTAGGTACTTTACCCCTAATGACCGCTGCCATCTATTTCAGTAATTTATTAAAAGGTGGTATACGTCAAAAAGTACAAAAGGCAATTCCTGTGTTTGTGGTTATTATCGGTGCACTTTTTATACTTAGAGGGCTTGGTTTAGGCATACCTTACGTATCGCCTGCACCAGTAACACAATTAGCTTCAAGTGCAATAGAGTGTCATAACTAATGGCTTAAGCCAAATACAAACTTATATGAAACCATTACCGAACGAAATTGCACTTCGCCCTAGGTTTCAAATGAATGTGGAACAATCTAAAGAAACTGTGCTATCTAATTTTGAAGTTGCTGCCCAATCACCTTTTCTGGTTAATAGATTAGACGAGCACGTTTTCATAAAATTCAACCAAAAAGAGCATCACTTTTGGTCTCCTCAGTTACATTTAGAGATAGATGAGGTAGATGATTTCAATTGTCGTCTACATGGTGTGTTCGGTCCCAACCCTACCCTATGGACATTTTTTATGTTCATACACTTTGTAATTGCAACGCTTTTTATAATCATAGGTATTTGGGCATATTCAAGTGCATCTTTACATAAAGACTACCACATTCAAGTAGGTGTCATGATTATGCTAATAGCGCTATGGTTTGTACTATATTTTGCCGGTAGAAGTGGCAAAAAAAAAGGCAAGCCCCAAATGCACCAATTACATGATTTTATGACGAATGTTCTTACACAGTAAATTTTCTGTTTTTTTCTCATATAGCTATATTTAATACTCATAAATAGCCAAAAAACTAAACGAATGAAACGTATTTTATTTTTAACCATAACGCTTGCTTTTTTGAGTGTGGGTTTCACTTTTGCCCAAGAAAAACCAGAAGAACCAAAAGGAACTGAAAATATTGCCTATAAATGGGGGAAAATGGCTTTAGAAGCGACAGCATCTGACACTGAAAAATTTAAACCAAGACCAACAATTACTTCTCGATACTTAGGTTTAATCTTTATCTCCATTTTTGATGCTTGGTCTGTATATGATGAAAATGCAATTCCTGTTTACCTAAAAAATGTAGAAAGAAGACCATTAGCAGAGCAAAAACTTTCAAATAAAGAAATTGCTATTAGCTATGCCGCTTTTGGTGCCATGAAAGAATATTACTATTCTGATACAGAAATGTTTAGTGCATTTATGGTGGAATTAGGTCTTGACCCAGACAATACTTCTACTGACCCCACTACTCCAGAAGGTGTTGGTAATTTAGCTGCAAAGGCAACCATTGAAGCTAGAAAAAATGATGGCAGCAATCAGTACGGTACTGCCGAAGGCTCTGATGGAAAACCTTATTTTGACTACACAAATTACAGCCCTGTAAATTCTGCTGATAAAAGTACCGATATCAACCGTTGGCAACCTAAATACTTTTCTGATGGTAATGGTGGGCAATATGCCCCTGGGTGCCTTACGCCCTACTGGCAAAAAGTAATTCCTATCACCATGACATCAGCTGATCAATTTAGACCGGGACCACCACCAATGTATGGTTCTGAGCAATTGAAAAAAGAGGTACAAGAAGTGGTTGATTTACAAGCTAACCTCTCTGATGAAGATATAGCGTTGGTCGAATTCATGCGAGACGGACCGCAATCTGTTCAACAAGCGGGACACTGGTTGAAATTCGCTCAAGATGTTTCTCGCCGCGATAACCATACCCTAGACCAAGATGTAAAAATGTATTTCTTAACCGAAATTACCGCTATGGATGCCTTTATAGCTTCATGGGATTCTAAAATGTTCTATGATTACGCTAGACCTTATGCACTTGTTCATGAATACTACAAAGACAAAACGATTAAAGCTTGGGGCGGACCCGGAGTTGGAATTATAGAAATGAAGGGACAGGATTGGAGACCTTATTCTCCAGATATTTTCTTATGTCCGCCATTCCCTAGTTATACCTCTGGGCATAGTACCATTAGTGGTGGCTGTGCTGAGGTGTTACGCTTGTTTACTGGCGATGAATATTTTGGTGAAACGGTAGAATTAATGCCTGGTACACTAACCGAAATTGATGCTGCTTTTTACGGAAAACCAGTGACCATTACCTTCCCTACGTTTACAGAATCGGCAAACATGGCTGGTATGTCTAGAGTTATGGGCGGTTATCATATACAAGCAGATAATATTGCGGGTTTAGAATTAGGTAGAGACGTTGCTAAACAGGCTTGGAAATTTTATAATGAACACCTGGGCAAGTAATTATTGGTCATAAAAACTATACACAAATAAACCCAAGGCTTTCACCTTGGGTTTATTTGTGTATAGACTAAGTTAGTATCTATATTTTGAAAGTAATCACAGGTATTTTAGAATGGTTTACGACATCTTCGCCGATGCTACCATTAAACATATGCGAAATACCTTTTCGCCCGTGTGTAGGCATTGCTATAGCATCTGCTAAGATGGTTTTACCATAATTTATAATACCCTGCTCTACACTATAATCATTATAAATTTCAACTTGTTGCGCAGAATTGGCCTTGGTCAAAAATTTGTTTATTTTTTGATAGGCATCTCTGTTACTCATAAATTCATCGTTTGGCGTGTTGATAAAAACAACCTCCATGTTAGCACCTAGCATTTCTGCAAACTCTTTAGCTTTTTGAAAAGCCGGTAAATTATCATCGTTAAAATCGCATGCAAATACAAAACGATCTAAACTTAAATTAGTTACCTCTCCTTTTATTACCAATACAGGTATTGTCGCGTTACGAACTACTTTTTCTGCATTAGAACCAATTAACATTTCTTCAAATCCGCTAGAGCCGTTAGAACCCATTACTATTAAATCTGCATCATGTTCTTTTGCAATAGTATTCAGCTCACTATATACTTTATAGTGCTTAATTACTGGGGTTACGGTAACACCTTTTAAATATGGTTTTTCTAAAAACTCTTTTAAATTCTTTTCTGCCAATTTCACCATGAAAACTGTTTGCTCGATATACATACCATCGGGCGAAGTAATTATTGCCTGATTCAGTTCTAGCATATGAACTACCAAAAGTTCAACTTTATGTTTTTTAGCCAAATCTGCAGCTGCCTTTAGCGCTTGTTCTGATTGATTTGAAAAATCTGTAAGTACGATTATTTTTTTCATGGTAATTTTGTTTAGCAATTATTAAGATTAGGAACTTCTCATTTTAAAATTAAACGGTCATTGAAAAAATCTTGGTGTCTGGTGACTTTTGCTGCAATGGCAAATCAAAAGCCATACATACATTTCTAACATAAGGTCTACCCTTTTCAGTAATTTGAAGACTGCCTTCGGCAATGGTCACTAAACCATCTTCTTCCATTTCTTTTAACCTATTTAGAATACTTTCTATTTGTGGTAGATGTAACTTAAATTCGCTCCAAGTTGTTTTAAACTGGCACATTAAATTTAAGATATGTCTTCTTATAATTTGATCTTCTTCTGTTAAAATATGACCTCTGTATAGCGGAATTATATCATTTTCCACAAGACTTTGATACTCTTCTACATTTTTTACATTCTGTGCAAAACCGTACCAACTATCGCTTATACTCGATGCACCTAAACCAATCATTAAGTTGGTGTTAGAGCTGGTATAGCCCATGAAATTTCTATGCAGTTTTCCATTTTCCATAGCCTGAAACAATCCGTCGCTTTCCAAAGCAAAGTGATCCATTCCTATTTCATGATAACCATATTCTAATAACAATTCTTTACCTACTTCGTACTGCGTTCTTTTTTCATCGCCTGCAGGTAAATCTGCATCATTATAACCACGTTGACCATTACCTGCCAGCCACGGCACATGTGCATAGCTGTAAAAAGCAATACGATCTGGTTTTAATTCTTTGGTCTTTTCTATCGTATTAATTACATGTTCTAGCTTCTGATGTGGGAGACCAAATATGATATCGTGACTTACAGATGTATACCCTATTTCACGAGCCCACTCGGTTACATTTTTTACATTTTCAAAAGGCTGAATTCTATTGATTGCCTTTTGTACTGTTTCATTATAATCTTGCACACCATAGCTTACTCTTCTAAAGCCAACATTGTACAATGCTTGCAAATGTTCTTTAGTGGTATTGTTCGGGTGCCCTTCAAAACTAAACTCGCCATCTTCAGACCTATCGGCTATTCTTAGAATACCATCAATTAAATACTTCAAATTTTCTGGAGTAAAAAATGTTGGCGTACCACCACCTAAGTGTAACTCTTTTATAACCGGTTTTTCATCGAACAGTGCGTTATATAATTGCCATTCTTTTAAAACCGCTTTTATATACGGCATCTCTAAATCGTGTCGTTTTGTAATACGCTTATGACATCCGCAGAACGTACACATATTTTCACAAAATGGTAAATGTATGTATAGACTAATACCTGATACCGAATTACTAGCATGAAAACTCTTTTTTACCGACGCTTCCCACTTTTTTCCAGAGAAGGTATTGATATCCCAAAAAGGAACGGTTGGGTAACTAGTATATCTAGGTCCTGGTACATTATACTTTTGAACAAGCGAACACATAAACTTCTTATTTAGTCACAAACTTACATGTCTAAGACAGCATATAATATGATTTTTATCAGTTCACAGCACATCGAAAAAAAATAACTTGCCCTGAAATTATATCACGAATAGTTGTTCTATGTAACTAATGTTACCTAAGAAATTAATCAGATCCAATAATTTTGAATTAAAATTTATACCCATGCTACCAGTAGGCTCTAAATTGTACAGTATCATATTTTTAAAATGCCCTAGATGTCATAAAGGTGAATTTTTCGAGGCAAATCCTTATAAATTAAGTAACTTCAATAAGGTTAAAGAACGTTGCCCAAAATGCGATTTAAAATATAGTATTGAGCCTAGTTTTTATACGGGATCAATGTACGTTTCTTATGCAGTAGGTATTGCTGTAGCAGTTGCTGCGTATGTATTAACTTTACTCTTCGGACTTCAACTTTCAATAGGTGCTTTATTTGTTGTTATCGTTGCATCATTAGTTGTAACAATGCCATGGATAGCCGCAGTTTCTAAATCGATTTGGGCGAATATGTTTTTTAAATTTGAAAAGGAAATAGCACAGAAAATTAATTCTTAAAAGAATGATTCAAGACTTAAAGACAGAATACGGAAATATCTTTGAAGAGGAGCTCATTAATGAAATAGTACAGGTAGGTACTTTTAAAGAAGTACCGGAAGGCTATAAATTAATGGAGATCGGAGATTTTATAAGAGGTATGCCTTTATTAATTTCTGGAGTCATTAAAATTTTAAGAGAAGATGAAGATGGCGATGAACTTTTACTATACTATTTAGAAAAAGGTGATACCTGCTCTATGACCATGGCGTGTTGTATGGGCGACAAAAAAAGTGAAATCAGAGCTATTGCAGAAACCGATGCAAAACTTATTATGGTACCTATTCAGAAAATGGAAGAATGGACCGCCAAATACAAGTCTTGGAGAAACTTCGTATTCAATAGCTATCATGTTCGATTAAATGAGCTTTTAAGCACCTTGGATAATATCGCATTCCAAAAAATGGATGAACGTCTAATTGGTTACCTCAAAGAAAAATCTAGGGTAACAAAAGACAATATCATTCATAGTACCCATCAAGATATCGCCTACGACCTTCATAGTTCTAGAGTTGTAATTTCTAGACTTTTAAAGAAACTTGAAGAAATGGGCAAAATTAAACTCCACCGTAATTATTTAGAAATTTTAGATTTATAACACCTCTGTAACAAATGTTACTGCGCAGGTTTCCGTACCGTTCTACTTTTGTGATATTAAATACATCACATGGAAATTTTGCACGTTTTTGGATACGTAAGCGCTTTGGTAATAGGTGTTTCATTAGGACTCATTGGAGGCGGTGGCTCCATATTAGCCGTGCCTGTTTTAGCCTACCTCTTTTCAATTAATGAAAAAGCCGCAACCGCTTACTCCCTTTTTATTGTTGGTGCAAGTGCATTGGTCGGTGGCTGGCAACAACATTTAAAAGGTTATGTAGATTGGCGTACCGCGATTGTTTTTGGCATACCAGCTATTATTGGTGTTACACTTGTTAGGCACTATGTGGTACCTGCAATGCCCGATGTTTTATTTGAAGTTGATAACTTTCAGTTTACACGTAGAATGGCCATGTTTGGGCTGTTCGCTATTTTGATGATTCCTGCTGCATATTCTATGCTAAAAAAGGAAACAGGCATTATTACAAGTGGTAAAGTTTCTTATAATTATCCATTAATATTATTAGAAGGGTTACTTGTTGGTAGCATAACAGGATTGATTGGCGCCGGTGGCGGATTCTTAATCATTCCTGCTTTAGTCATTTTAGCAAATGTCGAAATGAAAGTTGCCGTTGGCACCTCATTAATTATAATTGCCATTAAATCTTTAATGGGTTTCTTTTTAGGTGATGCCATGACCATGACCATTGACTGGAAGTTTCTTGCCATTTTTACATCGCTATCTTTTGTGGGTATTTTTATTGGTAGCTACCTCAGTAATTTCATTGATAGCAAAAAATTAAAAACAGGTTTCGGCTATTTTATTCTTGTAATGGCAGCCTTTATTTTCTATATGGAGTTCTTTTAAAAAATTTCGCTTATGTGACCAATGTCACTGTATACGTCTTATACAAAGGGTAATTTTATAGTATTAATTAAAATAAATAACAACATGAAAGTAGAACAAATTTATACCGGATGTTTGGCACACGCTGCCTATTATATAGAAAGTAATGGTGAAGCTGCAGTATTCGATCCTTTACGAGAAGTACAACCCTACATTGATCGCGCCAAGAAAGATAATGCTAAAATCAAATATGTTTTTGAAACACATTTTCATGCCGACTTTGTAAGTGGTCATTTAGAATTACAAAACAAGGTAGGTGCAGAAATTGTATTCGGACCTGGTGCAAAACCCGCTTATAAAGCTACTACGGCAAAAGACAATCAAATTTTTGAAGTTGGCGATTATAAGGTAAAGGTTATTCATACTCCTGGTCATACTATGGAAAGCACTACCTATATTTTAATTGATGCGAATGGAAAAGAGCATGGCATTATTACCGGAGATACCTTATTTATTGGTGATGTTGGTAGACCTGATCTAGCGCAACATGTAGTGGCAGATTTGACTGAAGAAAAGTTAGCAGGACATTTATACGATTCTCTTAGAAATAGAATAATGCCTCTAAGTGATGATTTAATAGTGTATCCAAATCATGGTGCAGGATCTGCTTGTGGTAAAATGATGAGTAAAGAAACTACCGATACTTTAGGGCATCAAAAGAAAGTAAATTATGCTTTGAGACCAGATATGACGAAAGAGGAGTTTATCAAAGAACTCTTAACCGGACTCACAGCTCCTCCGGGTTATTTTCCTAAAAATGTTTTAATGAATATTCAAGGGTACGAGAGTTTAGACAAAATCATGGACCGTGCCACTACCTCTTATACTCCCGAGGCATTTGAGGCTGTTGCCAATGAAACTGGAGCTTTAGTTTTAGATACCAGAAATGCCGAGGATTTTGCCAAAGGGTTTATTCCTAACAGTATTAATATTGGATTAGAAGGCAGTTTTGCCCAATGGGTTGGTGAAATGATACCAGATATAAAACAAGAAATATTGCTGGTTACCTACAAAGACAAAGAAGAGGAAGCTATTACAAGATTGGCACGTGTTGGTTATGATAATACGGTAGGCTTTTTAAAAGGTGGTTTTGATTCTTGGAAAGAAGCTAAAAAGGATTACGAAACAAATGATAGAATCGATGGTAAGGAATTGGAAGCATTATACGCTACTACCAAACCTTTGATTATCGATGTAAGAAAAAAGAGCGAGTACGATTCTGAACATGTTATTGATGCTATTAATGTTCCTTTAAATGAAATTAATGAGCACCTTGCCCAATTCCCAAAAGACAAGCCTTTTGTGCTGCATTGTGCCGGTGGCTATAGAAGTATGATAGCAGCTTCGATTTTAAAGCAAAGAGGATGGCAAGATTTCACAGATGTTAGAGGTGGATTTGAAGCAATTTCAAAAACATCAATTCCCAGATCAGAATATGTTTGCCCCTCTACCTTATTATAATTTCTTAAATAATTAAAAAGCCCTGTATCGCACAGGGCTTTTCTGTATCTATTCATCTATGTAACCTAGGTTACTGTGCGTGAGAAATTCAATATGTAATTTTGAGCATAATTTAATTTTCGACTGATGAAAGTAGAGCAAATATATACGGGTTGTCTTGCACAAGGTGCATACTATATTGAAAGTAATGGTGAGGTCGCTATTGTTGATCCCTTAAGAGAAGTGCAACCTTACATAAAAAAAGCAACTGCTAATAATGCTAAAATCAAATACATTTTTGAAACGCATTTTCATGCCGATTTTGTTAGTGGTCATGTAACCTTGGCTAAAGAAACTGGTGCTGATATTATCTACGGACCAAAAGCCAATCCGTCGTTTGAAGCTATTATCGCAAAAGATAATCAAGAGTTTAAATTAGGTGATATTACCATCACTGCTTTACATACTCCTGGTCATACAATGGAAAGTACCACGTACTTATTAAGAGATGCCAATGGTAAAGACTATGCTATTTTTAGCGGAGATACTTTATTTTTAGGTGATGTCGGCAGACCTGATCTTGCACAGAAAATGGGCGAATTAACAGAGCGTGACCTTGCCGGATTCTTATTTGACAGTCTACGTGAAAAAATTATGCCTTTAGCAGATGACGTAATCGTCTATCCCGCTCATGGTGCCGGTTCTGCATGCGGAAAGAATATGATGAAGGAAACAGTCGATACATTGGGCAACCAAAAGAAAATGAATTATGCCTTACGTTCAGATATGACGAAAGAAGAGTTCATTGATGAAGTAATCGATGGTTTACTACCGCCACCTCAATACTTCCCCTTAAATGTAAAGTTAAATAAAGAGGGCTATGAAGACATAAAAGAAGTCTTGGAACGTGGTACAAGAGCACTTTCCCCAAAGGCTTTTGAAGCTGCAGCAAATGAAACCGGTGCCATAGTTTTAGATGTACGCCATCAAGATGATTTTGCCAAAGGTCATATACCACGTTCCATTTTTATTGGGTTAGATGGTAGTTTTGCCCCATGGGTAGGTGCTTTAATTGCAGATGTAAAACAACCTATTTTACTGGTGACGCCTGTTGGTATGGAAGAAGAAGCAGTAACTCGTTTATCTAGAGTTGGTTTTGATGGTACGCTAGGGTATTTAGAAGGCGGCTTCGATGCTTGGAAAAAAGCTGCGATGGAGTATGATACGGTAAGCCAGGTTGACGCAGATGAACTTAAGAAGGCTATTGAAACCGAACGCGTGCCGGTATTCGATGTTCGTAAAGAATCTGAATACCTTTCTGAACATATTATTGATGCCAAAAACACACCGCTAGATTTTCTAAACGACCATTTAGCCGAGTTCCCAAATAAAAAATCATTTTATGTGCATTGCGCAGGTGGTTATAGAAGCATGATCGCTTCATCTATTTTAAAAAGTAGAGGCATTCATAATCTTATAGATGTAAAAGGCGGATTTAAAGATATTAAAGAAGCTAGTATACCCGTTACTGAATTTGTTTGTCCTACTACATTATAAATAAAATTTGACATAGACTTATAAGTCTATTTATGACAAAATATAATTTAGTTTTTTAGGTCTGCACATTAGCAGGTTGGTTGATGTTAAGAGGAGTACTTTTTTAAGAAAATACTCCTCTTTTTATTGTTTTTTTTCTTCGCTATGTAACCAGAGTTACTGTAGCTACTAGACTGTAACTGTACCTTTAATTAAAATTAAAAGAACATGGAAACAATACAAAATAATGAAATAATCAGCATGCCAAGAATTGGAGATATTGCTCCAGATTTTGAAGCGATAACTACTAAAGGAAAAATAAAATTATCTGAATTTGCAAAAGATAAGTGGATTGTAATGTTCTCGCATCCTGCAGATTTTACTCCCGTTTGTACTACTGAAATGAGTGGGTTTGCGGTGCGTAAACCAGAGTTTGATGCTCTTAATACAGAATTATTAGGATTAAGTATAGATAGTGTGCATGCGCATTTAGGTTGGGTACAGAACGTACGTGAAAACACAGGTGTCTATTTTGATTTTCCCATCATAGCAGATTTAGATATGAAGGTTTCTAAAAAATATGGAATGCTTCAACCCAATGAAAGCGAAACTGCAGCTTTGCGTGCCGTTTTCTTCATCGATCCAAAGAAAAAAATACGTTTGGTAATGTATTACCCTTTAAATGTTGGGCGAAACATGAACGAAATTCTAAGGGCTTTAGAAGCTTTGCAAACATCAGATAAGTATAAAGTTTCAATGCCATTAGATTGGAAAAAAGGTGACAAGGTCATCGTATCTCCTCCTAAAACATTAGATGAATTAAATGCCCGTTTAGAAGACGATACTTTAGAAAAAGTAGACTGGTACTTAGCAAAGAAAAGTCTAAATTAATTTTTTGTTGGTTGGTTTTGAAGGGAACGGTCATATACAAAAGACCGTTTCCTTTTAGTATTGAATATTAATTATAAATAAAAAACTATGTCATTTTTAAGTACACTTTTCGGTAAAAAAGAAGAAGCCACAGGTAATATTACCGTGTTGAACAAAACCGAATATGCTACGCAAATTGTAGCTAATAACATAAAACCTTTTGATGTTAGAACGCCGTCTGAATATAACAGCGGGCATATTAAAAAAGCAATAAACGTTGATTTTTTTAATGCTGGTAATTTTAATACTTATTTTGAAAAGATTGATAAAGATAAACCTGTTTATGTTTATTGCAGATCAGGGGCAAGAAGTCAAAAAGCCGCTCGAAAGTTATTGAAAATGGGCTTTTCACAAGTATATGATTTAAAAGGAGGATACAGTTCTTGGAATTAATCATAAAATATTCATTTAATCTTTCACATCAAAAAATGAAGAATGCACTTCTAATTTTATCTATCATTTTAATTTCTAGTTGTCAAGATTCCCCTAGTAGCAAAATTAAGGTGCTCACAGAAAACGAGAGTGAATATAATACTCAAGAAACACTCAATGAGGGTAAAGAACTTTTAGAAGCTAAATGCTACATATGTCATAATCCTAAATCAGATGAAAACAATGTACTGGCACCACCTATGGTTGCTATTAAAGCTAGATATCTCAGAGACCATTCTGCAAAAGAGTCTTTTGCAGATGCTATTTGGAACTTTGTAGAAAAACCTACCAATGAAAAGGTTAAAATGAAAGGAGCTGTTAATCGTTTTGGACTAATGCCATATCAGTCGTTTAACGAAAATGAAATACGTAAAATTTCAGATTATATTTTCGATTACCAAATTGAAGAACCTTCTTGGTTCAAAGAACATTGGGAACAAAATCACGGAGATAAAAATTATCATCAAAAAGGTAAGAGAATGAATGGGGTTTTTAACACGATTGAACCATCTCCAATGGAAAAAGGTAAATTGTATGCACAAAGTACCCAAAAAGTATTAGGTAAGAACCTTATGCTAAACATACAGAAAAATGGTGCATTAGGTGCTGTAGAGTTTTGTAATGAAAATGCATATCCGCTTACAGATAGTATGGCAATTGTTCATCATGCCAAAATTAAAAGGGTAAGTGATAAACCTAGAAATCAAAATAATAAAGCAAGTAAAAAAGAGCTTGAATATATTGCGTATTTTAAATCAAAAATTAATAATAACGAGTCTTACGAACCTATACTAACTAACGAAAACGGAATTATTAATTTCTATTCTCCTATTGTTACCAATACCATGTGCCTAAATTGCCATGGTGTGCCAAAAACAAATATCGATACAAAGGTTACCCAATTTTTGAACGATAAATACCCATATGACGAAGCTATAGGCTATAAAGAGAATGAGGTTAGAGGTATTTGGAGTATAAGTTTTAAAGACGAACAAAATAAGTAAGATATGACTTCAGTAATTCCTATTCAGAATTTAAAATGTGGTGGTTGTGCCAAAACAATTATTTCTAAATTAGAAGAGATACCTACCCTAACAAATGTATCGGTATCAGTAGAATCATCTTCGGTTTCTTTTGATGCTTTAAAGCAAGAAGATATTGATACTGCAAAAACTAAATTAAAGGCACTTGGTTACCCAAGTCTAGATCAAGAGAATTCGGTACTATCAAAAGCAAAGTCTTTTGTAAGCTGTGCTACAGGTAAATTATCTGACTGATTTAAAAAACCTAAAGAAGAAGTAATTACGTATTACTTCTTCTTTGTTTTAAGCCCATGGGTCATCTGCCCTAAAAAGTCTTTTGGTAAATTCTCATCTCCTGGGTAACCTAATTTCACATCTCCGCTATCTTCCGGTATGTAATTGGTTTTAAAAATATAATCCCAAAGGCTTAAGCTAATTCCGAAATTTACACCATATTTTCCCTCTGGTAAGTCATATGCATGATGGTACAAATGCATGACTGGGTTATTTAAAACATACTTCAAAGGTCCCCATGTAATTTTAATATTAGAATGGTTAAAATGACCAATTGCAATAGCTATAAAATGAACGATATAAGCTTGTTCTGGTTCAAAACCTCCTAGAATCATAACTCCGAAAGTCTTTAAAGGTTTATACAGAATATTCTCCATCCAATGGTAACGCAAATGAGCTGCAAAACCCATTTCTTTTACACTATGGTGTACTTTATGAAAATTCCAAAGAAAGGCATACTTGTGTAATAATGTATGGGTAAACCATTGCACAAAATCTAATACGATAAAGAATAATAAAAGCTGACCCCACATCGGCCAACCAGATATATCTATTAGTGCTAAACTATTTGCTTTTATACCGATGTCAGTAAAAAACACTTGCAATAATTTATAAATACCACTTATGGCAATTGCAAATAGAAAGAAGTTGAAGAACATATAAAAACCGTCTAACCAAAAGTCTTTTCTAAAAACTCCTTGTTGTTTTCTCCAAGGGAAAACAATTTCTAAAAACCAAACTATAAGCGATATAGAAATTAAGCCCCAAAAGTAATTAAGATACCAGGGTACTTGAAAAAGAATTGATTTCCATGTCCAACTAAAAGTTCCCGTCACCGCATTTAAAAACGCATCTATATATGCTTCCATTCTACATTTGCTTTTTGCAAAATTACACTATTAAAAATGACCCTACAGTAACCAAAGTTACTTTACAATAGAATGATACAGAGCAATTTTGCATATGACCAATATCATTTGTCGCAAAATTATTTAGCACTACTTTGCAGTAGAAAGCTAGCTAAAATTTGTTCGCTTTTGATTAAGTCTGAAATAACGTAATAACATTACATTTTGACTTAATTCATTAATTTAAAAACAAGTATCATGAAAAAAAATATGGGAACCACAGATAAATTCATAAGATTCATAATTGCGGCAGCGCTTATAATTGCATTTTTGACAGATACCGTAACCGGTGTTTTAGGTTATGTGGCGCTAGCAGTGGCAGCCATTTTCATATTAACTTCATTTATTAGTTTTTGCCCTTTGTATACGCTGTTCGGTGGCAGCACTTGTAAGGTTAAATAGTAAGATTACCTTATTAAACCAAAACATTTTGCTTAAATAAATCGATGACTAATTTACGTGTTAATAATACTGTGTAGCATTTGTTACATTATATATATTTTACATCTGTTATATTTATCATATTCATAAAAATAACAGCAAAATGAGTTCACATCATCAGGTATTAATTATTGGAGGTGGTACTGCAGGTATCATGGTAGCAGCCCAACTTCTCACTCAAAAAGGAGCTAAAGACGTCGCAATTATTGAACCGGCAGATACACATTATTACCAACCTGCTTGGACTCTTGTAGGTGCAGGTACCTATGACTTTGACAAAACGGCTCGACCGATGTCATCGGTTATGCCCAAAAATGCTACTTGGATAAAAGATAAAGCAACTGGTTTCGACCCAGAAAATAATATCGTACACACTGCATCTAAAGGAGATATTACGTACGATTATTTAGTAGTAGCACCAGGTCTTGCTTATGATTTCAGTTTAGTACCTGGCTTAGGTAAAGCCATAGACAAAGGAGTGGTTTGTAGTAATTACACGGACCCTAAACATACTTGGGATGTTATTAAAAACTTCAAAGGTGGTACCGCACTTTTTACGCAACCTACAACCCCAATTAAATGTGGTGGAGCACCACAAAAAATAATGTACTTGGCTGAAAGCCATTTTAGAAAAAGTGGAATCCGTAAAAAAACCGATGTAATTTTTGCTACAGGTGGTACGGTTATTTTTGGTGTAAAGAAAATTGCTAAAACGTTAATGGAGGTAGTTGACCGAAAGGATATTAACCTTAGGTTTCATCATAAATTGGTTGCCGTAGATGGTGACAAGCAAATTGCCTGGTATGAAATGGGTCAAGAAATTACCGCTGGTGGTTGTGTGGTTATTTCTAGTAATAAGGTCGATGACTTAAAATTAGACGAAAAATTTCAATATAATTATAAAGATGTAAAAGTTAGCATTGATGGCAACCGTTATGGAATTCATTATGATATGATGCATACTGCTCCACCTTCTGTGGCTCCTAAATTTGTAAAAGATTCGACTTTAGTTAATGCAGCGGGTTGGTTAGATGTTAACCATCAAACTATGCAACATAATACCTACGCCAATATTTTTGGGTTAGGCGATGTCGCTGCCTTACCTACTGCTAAAACAGGAGCCGCAATTCGCAAGCAGGTGCCTATCGTAGTTGACAACTTAAACTTGTTAATGAACAGTCATAAAATGGGAATTAAATCTTATAACGGGTATTCTTCTTGCCCATTGGTTACAGATTATGGAAAAATGGTGTTGGCAGAATTTGATTACGACAATAATTTTACGCCTGACCCTAAATTGAAAAGAATGCTTATAACCGATTCTTCTAAAGAACATTGGAGATTATGGATGCTTAAAAAATACGGATTACCCTACTTGTACTGGAACAAGATGATGAAAGGTAAGGATGTTTAAATAGCATATTATTACTAACTCTACTTGAACCCTTAGTCTAAAAACCTAAGGGTTTTTTGACTTTAAAATGAATAACTCAAGTTTTGCTAAAAATTTCATAAAACATATGTTATGCAACCATTGTAACTGTAGCCATCCATTAAAATCAGGAACTTGGTGAAATAATTATAAAAATTTTATTATGAAAACGATAAGAAAAAATAGCATATCAAGTTTACTGGTTGTTGTGCTAATAGTGTTGGTTACCGCTTGCAACAAAGATGAAAACAATGTTCTAATTGAAAATTCATTATCATCAACAGAAGAAAGTGCACTAATTTTTATGATAGAAGAAGAGAAATTAGCCCTAGATACATATACTTATTTAGGAGAATTATGGGGAAACAATCAATTTTTGAATATTCAAAAAAGTGAACAATCTCATGTAAATGCCGTATCTAATTTAATAGACAAGTATAACATAACATTTACTATGTTGCCAGAAGGCGAATTTGTGAATGAAGAATTGCAAAGTTTATACAATCAATTTATTATAGAGGGAAACAAAAATCAACTTGATGCTCTTCTAATTGGTGCCACCATTGAAGATTTGGACATTGTAGATCTTGAAGAACTTATGCAATCAATTTCTAGCAACGATATTTTAAATGTTTTTGAAAGTTTACAGTGTGGTTCAAGAAATCACTTAAGAGCATTTGTAGGGTCTATAAACCAAATGGATGGAACCTATGTTCCACAATATTTATCTGTAGACGAATTTAATGAGATCATAGAAAGCGGTAATGAACGTTGTAACTAAAAATTATAGTTAAGAATTAAATCTAAGTGAAACATATCGACCTTATTAAAAAAGAAATTAGCATTGTCTGGTATATCGCCATTGCCCATTTTAGAGGTCAATAATAGCTCTGGTTGTAAGCGCTTTAACTTTTTAATATTGAAGAAAATATCTAAATTTATATGCGTGTAATCTGGCATGGCATACTTATTTAAAATAGCATCGATTGGATATGGTTTCCAATGCTTACCGATACTTAAGATCGACATAAGATTTAGATCTTTTAATAGGGTAAAGTCCTTTTTATAATTTAAAACTAAAGCATGATTATCTGCTGAACCTTCGCTGCGTTCTCGCTTTTGAAAACTGAAAAGATCTTCTCTACCCCATTCTCTTGGTGAGATAAATTGACCGTGCGGTAAAATTCTATTATAACTCAAAGAAACTAGTCCTGCTTTACTTTTATACGCGATTTTCATTCCTAAAACATCTGATGATTTCTGATTAAAATAGCGAAGGGAATCTATACCGCTACCACCTTCGCCCATCTTATTTTGATGCAACCACTCCCCTTCCAACATCAACGATGCAGAAATTTTATAAGCAGGTTTTATATAGAACGAATTGAATATATTGTCTACATATTGGTTCCATATTCTCACATTAAAATCGTCGGTTACTTCAAAATCGACATTTGCCATTAAGATATAATCAGATGCCGTGTTGTCTGCATATTGAGATGCAGTACCAAAGTTATTTCTACCTACTGGGTATGTGCCTATACTTTCTCCTATTCCGTAAAATTTTCCAGTAGAGCGTGGTGCTATTTCATTTAATATTCCAAACTGAAACGATGTCTTCTGTTTATTGTATTTATACCAAAACCCCTGAACCAAAGTGGGTATCATTCTACCATCTTCCGGATTTATCAACGGTGTATTTATTTTCATCCGCCCAAGCGTAAATGAATGCTGATCCAAATGATATTTCGCATACAGTTCGCCAAATAAAAAAACGGCATCATTTTCTAAATCTAACCTATCAAACAATCCTTCTTCATATCTACTAAGTCTCCCTGTTGTCCCATCGGGTATGGTTAAATCTTGTATTCCTAAATTGGTAGCATTATATAATGCTGCACCTATTTCTAGGTTTTCTATCAAATTATATTGGTACTTTAATTTTCCTCCTGTTGCTAAAGAATTAAAATCTTTTAATTCCCCTTTATTCGAGGTCATCATATAATAGGTACGCCATTGCCCAGAAAGTTTTCCCCTTTTCTTTAATTCAATAGAATCTTGTGCCATTGAAAAAATAGGCAAACAAAAAACAAACAGATATATTAATCGCATGGGGTTACTTTGTTTTGGTAATTCCGTATTCCTTCTGGTAAAAGTCCATTATAGGTAGAAAAGGTCCGTATTTATGCTGTTGTGCAGAAAAATCATCTGCCCAAGGACCATAAGGCGTAGAAACCGGTTTTAACGTCTTATCAGGATAATCGTTTTCGGTATTCAATTTATGTGGTCTAGAAAAACTATTAATATATCCTGCTACATGAAATGCTTCTTCATCTGTTAGTTTCGGGTTGTCCCAAGTGGCTTGTAAATACGGCATGTTACTTTTAATAAATTCCGCCGAAGTAATTACCCTATTCATACCTGCACCATCGTTAAAACTATCTGGACCCCAAAGTGGCGGATACGTGTAGCTTTTACCATCGACAGCATTGAGAATTCCTTCGCCATTAGTACCATGACAGATGATACACTCTTTTTTATACACCTGACTTCCTTTTTCCAAATTGACCGCCACTGTAGGAATTTCTATATTTGGATATCCTTTAAATTCTGCTTTTCTATGTTCTGGCACTCCTTCGCTCAACCAATTCATATATGCTACAATCGCCTTCATCTGGTTAGAATCTACCGGAAGCATTTTGCCATTCATGCTACGCTCCATACATCCATTTATGCGATCTTCAATAGTACCTATTTTGTTACCACGACCACCAAACTGAGGAAATCGTTCTATAATACCCACCCAAGATCCAGAACCAGCTTGGGCTCCTTTTTGTAAATGACAATTGGCACAAGCTAAATTATTACCGCTATATCGATCTTCGGCACGCGCAGCATTCGGACCCATGTATTTTGAAGATTCGGCAATAAGATAGTAGCCTTCCTTAACCGTCGCTGGCATGGAGGGCAACTCTGCTATTGCATCTTTAGGGTGCCAAACTTCGCTGGCTACAATTTCTTCAGTTTCAATAATCACCTCTCTTTTTACACTTGGCTCATACGTTAATAGCCATGTAAACACTAGACCGATTAAAACGAATACTATCGCAAATAGCTTAAAAAATTGTTTTGCCAATATTCGTAATTCATTCATAGAACTGTAATCTTACGCGAATTTAAATAACGAATCTATAATTTAAACATGATAACTACAGTAACCATAGTTACACTAACGTTAAATACTTTAACTTACTTTTATTACTTTCAAAAATAGCGGACATTAGTAGTAATCAAAATTTTATTTCAACCAAATTATATTCTTTTTAAAATTGACGAACACATGAAAAAAGCACTTCTAATTGCAATAGTACTTATGGGAACACAAATAATCACTGCCCAAGAATGGACTACCCCTATCATTGATGGATACGGAAAAATTAAAGAATTTAAAGATGTGGCTACTCAGCCAGACCCAACTAAAGAATATAACCTTGTATTTGATCTTAAAGATGATCGTGAATTGGAGGGTATTAATGTAGGGTATTTCAAAATCGCCAGAATGATAAACATGCTAGGCGCCAGTGGGGTTTCTGCAGATAAAGTGAACGTCGTTGCAGCTATACATGGTGGCGCAACTTTCACTGCTTTAAACGATGCGAAATACAAAGAAAAATATAAAAAAGAAAATCCTGATGCAGCCGTTATAAAATTATTAAAAGACTACGGAGTAAAATTTTATGTTTGTGCACAAGCAACTGCATCTAGAGGCATTGTTGCCGAAGATTTGAACCCGAATACAGAATTAGGGCTATCTGCAATGATGGTACTTGCCAATTATCAAATGGACGGTTATATTTTAATGCCATAAATAATTACCACATGAAAGATTTTTGGAACGAGCGTTATGACGAAGAAAGTTATGCTTATGGGAGCTCACCAAATGAATTCTTTAAACAACAGCTAGATAAATTAAAAATAGGTTCTATTTTACTGCCTGCCGAAGGTGAAGGTAGAAATGCCCTTTATGCACTATCTAAAGGTTGGGAAGTATTGGCTTTCGACTTTAGTGAATCTGCTAAAATCAAAGCCAAAAAATTAGCTACTGACCATGGCTTCGACTTAAATTATCAAGTAATAGATGTTCTTGAATTTAAATCTGTGAAAAAGTTTGATGTAATCGCCTTCTGTTATGCGCATTTTCCAGCAGCTATTAGAAAGAAAGCAAACCAACATCTTTTAAAATCATTAAAACCAAAAGGACATATCATTTTTGAGGCATTCTCTAAAAATCAACTAGGAAAATCTTCTGGTGGACCTAAGAATATTGACATGCTCTATGCAATTGATGAAATTGAAAATGAGTTTAATGGAATAAGTTTTGAAATTTTAGAAGAAAAGGAAATAGAATTGAACGAAGGAATTTACCATATTGGTGATGCTTCGGTTATTCGTTTTACCGGCACTAAAATATAAAAAGGGACCAAATTTGGTCCCTTTTTTATAGCTTATTTATTAAAATTCATATTGAACAAAAACCGATAGATTTCTTCCTGGGTCATTGATGGGTTCCGTTCCAAATTCAGCCTGATTATTAAATGCGAAATTAAGGTGATTACTATATGTTTTATCGAAAACATTTAATGCAGCAACACCTAAGGTTAGGTTCTTCATTGGTATTACACCTAAACGTAAATCCATTATTTCATACCCTGGTGTAACCTGCTCACCAAAAGAATACGCAATATTATCTTGCTCGGCAGTCAGCCTATATTCTGCATTCACCCAAAATTTTTCTTTTTCATAGTCCAATTTAAACCTTGTAACTAGAGGTGGCACCAATGGCAATGACTCATTTAAGTCATTATTCTTAGCGTATACATAAGCAAGTTCGGTTGTAAAATTAAAATTAGTACAGAAGTCTACACCTGCCATAATTTCAAAACCTGTCTTGTATGCATCATCTAAATTTCTAAAGACTTTTGCGTTAGAAGGTTGGTTCATTGGCATGAATTTTCTTATTTGCGTTTCGTCTATTACAACAACTATATAATTTTCGTATAACGAGTAATAGAAAGAAGTACTATACCTAAACATATCTGAAGTGTTTTCTGAAATAGGCATCTTCCCTTTAAAACCTACTTCAAATTGATTATTTACTTCAGCCTCTAAATTAGGATTACCAACATATTCATACGCGTCTTGACCTACGCTAAAATGATTAATAAAACGTTCTATCATATTTGCTGATCTAACACCACGACCATACGCCACTTCCATAATAAATTGCGGAGAATACACATATTTAATTGAAGCGGTACCACTAACATTATGTTCGGTTCTTTTATCTAAATCAGTGTATAAAGCAGCAAAATCAGCTTCTGGATCTTTTGATTCAGAAGTTACATTGTCATAACGAACACCTGCAGTTAACATGGTTTTTTCTGTTATGGGGTATTTACCTTCTGCAAATAAACCAATATCATTTATATAGGAATCTTGCCATATCTTATCTTCAAATGTCAAGGGTGTTTCTAAAATTCCCATAGCATTGCGTTTTACTAAACGTTTTCTATTGCCATCTCGTGCAATATGCAAAACATCAACACCTGTAAATACGGCAAGATTGTCTGTTGGTTTTAATTTTAACTCTACTTTACCACCTGCCGTTGTAGCATCAATTGCAGAAATCGCAGATGTCATCATAAAGGTCGGTCTATTGTAATTGGTCATTATGTGATCAACATAACTATAGTAGATTTTAGAATCTATGCTTTCTACAAGACCTGGCATACTGCCTAATTTATAATCTAATGAGAGAATACTACTATTATCCTCTTCGGTATCCATAGGTAGACCAGCGTGTAAAACATCTCTACCGAATGACTGTCGCCAATGTGCTTGTAGTCTTTGATTTTCAGTAAAATTAACACCCGCTTTTATGCCATAATCCAAGCTTCTAAAAGAAGACGGAATTTCTGTACCGTCACCATCTTCATAATTACCAAAATCACGAAAACCAATATTACCTGCTACGTCATATTTTTCAGTTGTCTGTTGTAACCTTGCCATAGAGACCATAGAATTACCGTTACTTTCATAACCACCACTTACACTACCATGAAGACCATAATCTTCTACAGTTGGTTTTTGGGTTACCATATTAACGATACCACCAAAAGTAGCACCATATCTAACAGAGTATGGTCCTTTTATAATTTCAATTTTTTCTATTTCTTCTGGTATCACATGGGTAGTAATGGGATCCATACGATTGGGGCATGCATTCATGGCTTTAGTACCACCATCAAACTGCACATTTAACTGCTCATATTGCGTTGCTCTAAAACTAGGATCAATTGCATAATTCCCTCTTTTAATCAATGAAAAACCATTAACATCATTGAATAAATCAGCCACGTTTCTGGGCTGAACTATTTTTTTGACATAATCATTGGTCTCTAAGGTAAGTACTGGGTCAATTTTCATATTTCCTGTCACTAAAACTCCATTTATGCCAATGGGCGCTTCTTGTAAGGTGATTACTATTGGGGTATTAATGTCAAGTACTTGTTGTTGTATGGTTTTATACCCAACATAAGATATGGTCAATATCACATTTTCTTCAACATTTTTTAAAACAAAATCACCATCAAAATTAGTATATGTTGCTAATCCGTTATTAGTCAAAATGTGAGCACCATCAAGTGGTTGTTGGTCAATTTCAGAGATGATTTTTCCTGATAAATTTTGTGCGTATAGAAAGGGTGTCGATAATAATACCGATAGTACCCAAAGATATTTTAGGTTCATTTAAAAAATTTTAATTAATAGAAATACTATCCAACTCCCTATTAATAAGGAGCTAGACACATTAAATTGAAGTAAAATTTTTAAATTTTCGGAGGATGCTTGATACGTTCAAAGAAATGAAAATCGTAAAGAACACGATACCGTACATTATGCACCACTTTTCTAGGTTGTTGTACAAACTCATATGCAGTCAACGATCCAATAAACAATACTGTTTCGTTTTTAAGTAAGTCTAAATTAATGGGTGTCTTTTCATCATCGGCTTTCTGAGATAACATTTGAGATAGGGCACATTTACCATCACATTTTAATTCTGGTCGTTCTTTATTCTCACAAAAGCGCTCCACAAAATCAGTTGTAAACAAAGCATAATAGCTCATTACACTAGCAGTCTTAAAACTACTTGCTATTGAAATGAATGTAAACAGAATTGATATCGTAAAGCTTGACAACTTCATGCTGCAAAATTAACCGCCCTTATTGATTTAAAATGTGACTTTAGTCACATTCGCAGATATTATTAATTTTTATTCTTAGCCATAGATATTTGACTAATACCTTAGTATTATGTTTACAGCTTTATGTTAAAGAAAGTTAAAAAGATAAGTATGTAACATATGTTACCATTCACTTTTAACATATAGATTATCTTTATCAAAAATTAATATAACAATAAATTTTAACTATTAAGTAACTGTTTAAAAACTAAGAATTATGGCAAATACAAATTTATCAAACATCGGATTAGACAAAAACAGTACTAACGATATCGCAACTCATTTAAATGATGTGTTATCTAACTACCAAATGTTTTATATGAATCTAAGAGGTTTTCATTGGAATATTAAAGGAAGAAAATTTTTTGAACTTCATATGAAATTTGAAGAATTGTATAATGACGCTTTAATTAAAGTAGATGAAATTGCAGAACGTGTACTTACTTTAAGCAATACACCAATTCATACTTTTGCCAAGTATATAGAAAGCTCTGAGATTAAGCCTATAGAAAATGTTGTTGACGGGGATAAGGCTGTTGATAATATATTAGAAAGCTTAAGTATCTTATTAAAAAAAGAAAGGGCTACACTTAAAATCGCTGCTGAGGCTGAAGATGAAGGAACAGTTTCATTAATGAGCGACTATATTACACAGCAAGAAAAATTAGTTTGGATGCTTTCTGCATATAAAGACTAACGCAAACGCTTATATACCTCAATCCCTAGAATTGGTTATATAATTTCTAGGGATTTTTCTTTTCCCTTATTTCTTGAGTAGTTTATTCTAATGAAAAACATAGTGTTAAATAACAGTTTATATGTATAATACTATAGGCTCTTAAATTATGTTTTAATTATGATTATTCTTCAAATATGTAACATAGGTTACCTAACCACCCTATGAATTTACCTTATTTTGTATAAAAATTACCTGTTATGGATGTTGAAATTCTTGCCCGTATCCAATTTGCTTTTACTATTGCTTTTCACTACATATACCCGCCATTAAGTATAGGAATTGGCTTAATTATGGTAATAATGGAAGGTTTATACCTCAAAACAGGAAATAAACAATATGAAATCTTAACCCGTTTTTGGTTAAAAATATTTGCTATTACTTTTGGTATCGGTGTTGCCACCGGTATTATTATGGAATTTGAATTTGGTACCAATTGGGCCGTTTATTCAAGGTACGTTGGCGATATTTTTGGTAGTGCTTTAGCAGCCGAAGGTTTGTTTGCTTTTGGTTTGGAAAGTACCTTTTTAGGTATACTACTTTTCGGGTGGAACCGTGTATCGCCTAAGGTTCACTTCTTATCAACCATTATGGTTTTTTTAGGCTCAATGTTTTCTGCAGTTTGGATCGTGGTAGCGAATAGCTGGCAGCAAACACCTGCAGGTTATCATATTGTAGGTGAAGGTTTTAATGCCAGAGCCGAAGTAACAGATTTTTGGGCTATGGTATTTAACCCATCTAGTGTTGATAGGGTTATACATGTGTGGCAAGGAGCACTTTTAGCAGGTGCTTTCTTAGTATTAAGTGTACATGCCTATTATTTATTGAAAGGTAGATATGTTGAAATCTCGAAAAAAGCTTTTAAAATTGCTCTTGCTGTAGCAACCATCTTTTCATTAACTCAACTACTATCTGGGCACAGTTCTGCCGATGGTGTTGCCGTAAACCAACCTGCAAAATTAGCTGCTATGGAAGGGCATTATGAAAAATCTGCCTCTGCCGATCTCTACTTGTTTGGTTGGGTAGATAATGAAACGCAAGAAGTTACAGGAATAAAACTACCTGGCGGCTTATCGTTTCTCGTTCATCAAGATTTTAAGGCTCCTATTACAGGTTTAAATGCCTTCCCAGAAAATGAACGTCCAGGTCAAGTAAATGCTGTCTTTCAGTTTTATCATATAATGATTTCTATCGGAATGTTCTTAATTGCCTTAACCCTGTATGCCAGTTTTTTATGGTGGCGAGGTACTTTATTCGATAAAAAATGGCTTTTACATATTTTTGCGTTTGCCGTATTATTACCGCAGATAGCAAATCAAGTAGGCTGGTTTGCCGCAGAAATGGGAAGACAACCGTGGATCGTTTACGGACATTTAAGAACAGATGAAGGGTTTTCGCAAGAAGTATCTGCCAACCAAATTCTATTTTCATTGATATTCTTTTTAGTCGTTTACGCTGTACTTTTCCTATTATTTATTTATTCGGTGAATAAGAAAATAAAGCATGGTCCGTACGATGAAGCTAAAAATCCTGATGAATTTTTAAAATACGTTTAATCACAAATTATGGAAACTTTTTTAGGTATAGATTACCCTACCCTTTGGTATTTAGTCGTCGGATTATTATTTTCTGGATATGCAGTCTTAGAAGGATTTGACTATGGTGCAGGTTCATGGCATCTTTTTTTTAAAAAAGATTTGAGCAGGCGTATCGCCATCAATGCCATTGGTCCGTTATGGGATGCTAACCAAGTTTGGCTTATTATAGGTGGTGGTGCATTATTTGCAGGTTTTCCTGTTATGTACGCAACTATGCTTTCGGCGATGTACATTCCTTTCATGTTATTTTTACTTTTGTTGGTCTTACGCTCTTCTGCAATTAAGTTTAGAAGTGCCGAAAAGATGTTATGGTGGCGAAAAACATGGGATATCGTTTATTTCACATCTAATGTTCTAATAGCTTTTCTATTAGGTGTTGTACTCGGAAATATATTACAAGGTTTTGAATTGGAAGAAAACTTCAGTTACAAAGGAGGCATATTCTTTTCATTTCTAAGTCCGTATGCAATCATGGCAGGTTTTACCACACTATCGTTGTTTATGACACAGGGTGCTATATTTTTACTTCTAAAGACCGAAGGTCGTTTACATGCAAGACTGACCTTTTTACTTAAAAAAGGAATGATTTTTTTTATCTCAAGTTTTGCAATAACCTCGCTGTATACTTTAATATTCATACACGGAGTAACAGACAAATTTAAAGAACAACCATTATTCTTTATTTTACCCATATTGGCTTTCTTGGCAGTGGCCAATGTACCTAGACTGGTTTCGAAGAAAAAATATTTTCAAGCACTGATATTCTCTTCATTGACAATGGCGTTTTTATTAATGTTGGTTGCTTTTCAATTATATCCTGTTTTATTACTGTCTACTATCGACCCAACTTATAGTGTTACTATTTATAACGCAGCATCATCTCAAAAATCTTTGGGTATTATGTTGACCATGGTCGTTGTAGGTGCACCGTTATTAGCGGGTTATCTTATTTTCCTCTATAAAACGTTTAATGGAAAAGTGCAATTAGACGATACGAGCTATTAATTGAAAACACTAAAAAAGATAAAGCTTCTTACAGAATTTGACGGTTTTTAAATAAAAATAAATCCATAAAAAACTACCTTTTAAAAACATGGCTTCGAAATTAGTTTAGATTAGCCTATTCTTTCTCTTCTTTTTTCTTGTTGAGCTTATAAATAAGCCAAATAAAACCTACGACAAAGTGAAGCATGATGATACCTGCAATAATATAAATCAGTGTATTTGAACTTCCTCTCATTTGTAATCTTTCTTAAAAAACACCTTCAAAACTAATCATCACACAGAAATAGAAATATGATATTAATCAATTTTAGACTGTAAATCGGTCTTTTCTATTTTACTTAATATGACATAGTGAATAATGGTCCATATGTAACAAATGTTGCTGTACAACATTAAGATTAAAGTGAACTTCGTGTAAACTTTAAACCTTGTCATAATGTCAAAAATAGTCATATTAGGTGCAGGAATTTCGGGACATGTTGCTGCTGCGCACCTTCGAAGAAAACTATCGAAAGAACATGAAGTTCTGGTTATTTCGCCCAATAGCAATTACCAATGGATACCATCTAATATATGGGTAGGTATAGGTCGTATGAAGTCTGAACAAATTCTATTTCCCTTAGCTCCAATATACAGGAAAAAAAATATCGGTTATAAACAAGCTAAAGTAACTACGTTTCACCCAGAAGGTGATATAGAAGTTGCAAAGCCTTTTGTAAAAATTGAATATGTAAACGATGAGAAAAAGGGACAAACCGAAAAAGTAACCTATGACTATCTGATAAATGCTACTGGACCCAAATTAGCTTTTGACATGACTGAAGGTTTAAATCCGGGTACTAATAAAGCATATTCTGTTTGTACGTATACCCACGCCGAACATGCCTGGCATGCTTTGAACGACTTGATTCAGGAAATGAAACAAGGTAAAAAAGTAAAAATACTTATTGGCACTGGTCACGCAAAATCTACATGCCAAGGCGCAGCTTTCGAATATATTTTAAATGTTGAACAAGAATTGAGACGACATAACGTACGTGACAAAGCTGAAGTTGTTTGGATTGCCAATGAGCATCAATTAGGTGATTTTGGTATGGATGGCATGCTACTTAGTTACGGCAACAATATCATGAAATCTAGCGAAATGGTAGAGATGGTTTTTGAAGACCGTGGTATAAAATGGATTATTGGTGCAGGGGTCAATAAAATAGAAGACGGTATAGCTCATTATGAAACACTAGATGGTGAATACCATACTGAAACTTATGATTTTGCTATGCTAATACCTGCTTTTTCAGGGCATGGATTTAAAGCGTTTGATAAAAATAACGAAGATATTACAGAAAAACTCTTTAAAGGATTTATGTTGGTAGATGCTGATTATACGCCTAAACCATATGAAGAATGGAGTGTACAAGATTGGCCTGAAACGTATCAGAATCCATCTTATAAAAATATTTTTGCACCTGGTATTGCTTTTGCTCCACCTCATGCAATTTCAAAACCTAGGGTAAGCAAAAATGGTACAACTATATCCCCAGCCCCACCCAGAACAGGAATGCCATCTGGTATTACCGCAAAATTAGTGGCAGATAATATTATTGATATTATTAACGGAAAAAAAGAATTACACCACAAAGGTTCGTTAGGTAATATGGGTGCTGCGTGTATTGCATCGGCAGGATATGGAATGACAAAAGGTAGTGGCGTTAGTATTACCACCTACCCCATTGTACCAGATTATCACAAATATCCTGATACACAAGGAAGGCAATTAGGCAAAACATTTGGTGAAATTGGGTTGGCCGGACATTGGTTAAAACTAGCCTTACACTATGCTTTTATTTATAAAGCAAAAATGAAACCTTTTTGGTGGCTAATTCCTGAATAGCTTAAGGAATGGTACTCTAAACTTTAAATTAATTAAACTTAAGACCAAAAAAAATGACACAGAGAATATCAAAATCGAAACGCTTCTATATGATGAACCCAATAATTCAATTTTTTAAGTTCATTTGGTTAAGCATAAAAATAATGTTAGTAGTGGCTGGTGGTCATGGCGGTACTAGAAAAGCAAATAATTAATGACTAAAAAAGGGATTTTTCTAACCACAATTGGTGTGGTGATCGGTGCTATTGCAGGGTATTTGTATTACGCAGAAATTGGTTGCCTTAATGGTACTGGTGCCATTACTTCCAAACCAATAAACAGTACACTATATGGCGGTTTAATGGGCGGACTACTATTCAATATTTTTATTAAATCTCCTAAAACATAAAAGAATATACATTTGTTTTTCAGCCGGTATTAGCTACTGGTTTAATTCTAAGTAAGAAATATAAGCTGTTTTATTTCAATTTAATGGTTGGTCATAAATGGCATTTCTATAATGGGAATGCCTTTTATTTTTAAATGATAATTATCATAGAAGAATAAAAAAAATATCAATTAAAACTACGGTTTCCTGATGGTAGTCATTTACAGCTTTAGAATACCCCTATATATTTGTTTCACTAGTAATTATTGGCATACATGAACATTAAGTTGGTTCTCAAGTCCTTTTTAAATTCATCGGTAACATTTGTTACTGTGCAGCCCATTTTACCACCTTAATTTTGCCTTAAATAAATGAATACGATGAAGTATAAATTAGGATTGATATTGTTATTCGTCTTTTATTCTGGACTTGCACAGCAAACTAAGTCAATTACAAAAGATGAGGTTCTAGCTAAAGTTAAGGAGCGCAATAACACGTTAAAAATGGCACAGCAAGATGTGTTGTCTGCAAAGGGTGATTATAATCAGACCAATGCCATTTTGTTACCCAATATTAGTGTATCGCATACTGGTATTGCTACCACAAACCCGCTGATGGCATTTGGCTCTAAACTGAATCAGGAAATTTTGACTGCCGCAGATTTTAACCCAGATTTGTTAAATGACCCACGTCAAATCGAAGATTTTGCAACTCGGGTTGAAGTACAACAGCCGCTTATAAACTTCGATGGCATCTATCAGCGTAAAGCGGCAAAAGCTAAGTTAACAGCTACTGAACTACAGTCTGGGAGAACAGAAGATTACTTAGAGCTTGAGGTTGAAAAAGCGTATATGCAATTACAACTCGCCTATAAAACGGTGAAGGTTTTAGAAAAAGCTCAAGAAACAGCTTTAGAAAATAAGCGTATAGCTGATAATAGCTACAAACAAGGCTACCTACAAAAATCTGATGTTCTTTCTGTAGAAGTGCGGGTTACAGAAATAGAGAATCAATTGCAATACGCAAAAAGTAATATTCTAAATGCAAGCAACTACCTATCTGTTTTAATGAATGCTGATAAAAATGAAATTTTAAAACCTTCAGATTCATTAACTATCACTAATGATGCCACTGCAACGGTTGTAAACTTATCTGAAAACAGAAAAGATATTTTAGCCATGAATTCGGCTACCGAAGCATATAGACAAATGCACAAGGCAGACCAAATGGCTTTCTTACCAAGATTAAATGCCTTTGGCACTTATGAATTACATGACGATGAAATTTTTCAAGGTCAAGCCCAAGGATATTTATTTGGCGCAGAACTAAAATGGAACCTTTTTGAAGGAAGTAAGCGTTTTGGGAAATCTCAAAAGAGTAAGGCTGAATATGACAAATCTAAACTACAATTAGAACAGTATAAATCTGAAAGCCAATTAGAGCTTAACAAAGCAAAAAGAGGTTATGAAGATGCTAAAAATAAATTAAAGCTTACAAAACTGGCTCTAGAACAATCTGAAGAATCATTGCGTATACGAACCAATAGGTTCAAGCAAGGTTTAGAAAAAACTACAGATTTGCTAATGTCCGAAACGCAATACTCTCAAAAGCAATTAGAATATTACGCAACAATTTTTCAATATAATTACGCCTTGGCGTATGTACAATTTCTAACGAAAGAATAGCATAAATCCATTACTTAATACCAAGCATAAAGATGAAAAATAAAAAATATATAATCACTTCAATTTTAGGAGCAACAATCCTAATCTCAAGTTGTGGAAGCGAAGATAAAAAAGCTGTAGTTGATAATTCGCCAGCAATAGCCGTTCAAGTAAAAACTGTTTCTGAAGATAGTAGTAGTCCGTTTTTAACCGTAAGTGGAAAAATTGAAGCCGCTAAAAGTGCAAATATCAGTACCCGTATGATGGGTTATGTAGATAAAATATATGTTAATGTTGGTGATAAGGTACGTGACGGTCAATTACTAATGAGTGTTAACAATGCAGATGTATCGGCTCAATTAGCACAGGTAAATGCAGGAATCACTGAGGCTGAAGCTGCTTTTACCAATGCCGAAAAAGACTTTAATAGATTCTCAACTTTATTTAAAGAAAACAGTGCTTCACAGAAGGAACTTGATGATATCACAGCAAATTATAACATGGCTAAGGCGCGCTTAGAGTCTGCTAAACAAATGAGAAACGGTGTAAATGCACAAATGGGTTATGCGAATATTCGTGCTCCTTTTAGTGGTGTGGTCACTAATAAATTCATTAGTGCAGGTGATATGGCAAACCCAGGTATGCCTTTGCTAGAAGTAGAATCTCCAGGAAAATATCGAGTTTTGGCAATGGTACCGGAATCTGAAATTCTTGCTGTTAAAAATGATACTGAGGTTACCGTACAGGTAAAAGCTTTAAATGAGAATTTAAAAGGTAAGGTGACAGAAGTGAGTACTTCTTCTAAAAATACAGGAGGTCAATATTTGGTAAAGATAGTACTAGACAAAACCGATGCTCAGATTTTATCTGGTATGTACGCAACCGTACAATTTCCGGTAGCACGAAAAACAACAAGTTCTGCCGTAATGATACCTGTAGAAGCCATTGTGAAGAATGGTCAATTATCCGGAATTTATACCGTGAGCCAAAGCAACACAGCCTTATTACGTTGGTTGCGATTGGGAAGAACTTTTGGTGATCAAGTAGAAGTATTATCAGGATTATCTGCAGATGAACAATATATAGTTTCTGCAGAAGGAAAATTATTTAACGGAGCAAAAATCTCCAATCAATAAACGAATTTGGGTTAGGGATTGAAGCGGTTACCCCACAGGCACTTTTTGTGACGAGGAGTATGAGCGGAAAGCCCGACCACCTGCCCCCCAGCAGGTGGTAACACACTAATAAAATATAGAAATAATGAAGGAAGGTTTAGCTGGTAAAATTGCCAAATTATTTATAGGCAGTAAGTTAACGGTACTACTAATGATTGTATTTATGGTCATTGGGGTGTACAGTTCGTTTTTGATTCCGAGGGAAGAAGAACCACAGATTGACGTGCCAATGGCAGACATTTTTGTAGGCTACCCTGGTGCGAGTCCTGCTGAAGTAGAATCGCGTGTAATTAAGCCTTTAGAGAAATTAATCTCCAATATTAAAGGTGTAGAATATGTGTATTCAACTTCAATGAAAGAACAAGGTATGGTCATTGTTCAGTTTTATGTGGGCGAAGACATAGAGCGTTCTTTTGTAAAACTGTACAATGAAATTAATAAGCATATGGATATTATGCCGCAGGGCGTAACATTCCCATTGGTGAAAACTCGTGCTATTGATGACGTGCCTATGCTTGGACTTACCTTATGGAGCGAAAATTATGATGGGTACCAGTTAAGCCAAATGGCACAAGAGCTAGAAAGTGAGATAAAAAAGGTTAACGATGTGGCTATTACCCATAAAATTGGTAATCAAGATCGTCAATTACGAGTGGTTCTAGATAAGGATAAACTAGCCGCCAGTGGCTTAGATTTCTTATCTGTTTCTGAAATGATTAAAGCTAACAATGCTCAATTGAGCTCTGGTAGTTTTGATAAGAATGATACTGAGTTTTTGGTAAATACCGGTAATTTTTTGGCTTCGGTAACCGATGTTGAAAATCTTGTGGTTGGTGTACAACAGAACCAGCCTATTTATTTAAAGCAAATTGCGAGCATTATAGACGGACCAGAAGTTCCTCAAAGTTATGTGTCGTTAGGTTTTGGTCAAGCAAGCGATAAGGTATCAGATTACAAATCCGAATACCCAGCGGTTACCATATCAGTAGCAAAAAGAAAGGGTGCCGATGCGATGAAAATTGCAGATATCGTTATTGATAAAGTTGACCATTTACGAGCCACATTAATTCCTGATGATGTGCATGTAGAAATTACAAGAAACTATGGAGAAACGGCATCTCATAAAGTGTCAGAACTTTTATTGCACTTAATAGGGTCTATAATTGCGGTAACATTAGTGGTTATGTTAGCAATGGGATGGCGTGGTGGCTTGGTCGTATTTTTATCCGTACCCATTACATTTGCTTTGACGTTGTTGAGTTATTATATGCTTGACTATACTTTGAACAGAATTACATTATTTGCCTTAGTTTTTGTAACAGGTATTGTGGTAGATGACTCCATTATTATAGCCGAGAATATGCATCGGCATTTTAAAATGAAACGCTTGCCTTTTAAGCAGGCTGCACTTTATGCTATTAACGAAGTTGGTAACCCTACTATTTTAGCAACGTTTACTGTTATCGCCTCAGTTTTACCAATGGCGTTCGTATCTGGTCTTATGGGTCCATACATGGCACCTATGCCAATTGGCGCTTCTATTGCAATGATTTTATCTCTTTTCGTGGCTTTGACCATAACGCCTTATTTAGGGTATATTTTCTTGAGAGAAAAAGATAAAAAAGGTGAAGCTGAAAAGATAGAAAAGCCATTAGAGGAAACCTTTATTTACAGAATTTATAACAAATATGAACGCCCTCTTATTGAAAACAAAAGCAAACGTTGGTTGTTTTTAGGACTGACTTTTTTAATGCTAATGGGATCAATGGTATTGTTTTTTACCAAATCTGTAGCTGTAAAAATGTTGCCTTTTGATAACAAAAACGAGTTTCAAGTAGTCATAGATATGCCAGAAGGCACCACCCTTGAACGCACAGGTGTGGTAGCTCAAGAAATTTCTCAATATTTATCTACTAGACCAGAGGTTGTTAATTACCAAAACTATGTAGGTACCTCTGCCCCTATTACCTTTAACGGTTTGGTACGCCATTACGATTTACGCGGAGGTAGTAATATGGCAGATATTCAAGTTAATCTTATTGACAAAGGTGAACGATCTGCCCAGAGTCATGACATTGCAAAATTATTGCGCCCAGCTATTCAAAAAATAGCGGCAAAATATAATGCGAATGTAAAATTGGTGGAAGTTCCACCCGGACCCCCTGTATTATCTACAATTGTAGCAGAAGTTTATGGTCCTGACTATGAAGAGCAAATGAGAATTGCGAATAGCGTTCAAGATATCTTGAAAAACACTGATGATGTTGTTGATATCGATTGGCTAGTAGAAGCTGACCAAACTGAATATCAATTCGAAATCAACAAAGAGAAAGCAATGCTTTATGGCGTGGCACCACAGCAAATTGCCTATACCATGAACATGGCATTATCGAATAGGGCTATTACTAATTTATATGATGAAAATGCTAGTAACCAAGTAGGTTTGCTATTGGCGTTGGATGAAAAGGAGAAATCAACAATTTCAGATATTTCACAGTTAAAGATTACCTCTAAACAGGGTAACATGGTGCCTATTGCAGATTTAGTTGATATTAAAGAAACTACAAGTGCAAAAAGTATCTACCGTAAAAATCAAAAACGCGTAGTATATGTAATGGCAGATATGGCAGGTGAATTAGAGAGCCCCGCATATGCTATTTTGGGTATGGAAGAAAAGCTTAAAGAAATTGCTTTACCAAAAGGGTATGAAATTACCGAAATGTACTTAGGACAACCTGAGTTTGAAGATGACTATACCGTGAAATGGGATGGTGAATGGCAAATTACACTTGAAGTATTCCGTGATTTAGGAATTGCCTTTATGGGAGCCATCATCTTGATTTATATTTTAATTGTAGGATGGTTCCAAAACTTTAAAGCCCCTATTGTAATGATGGTAGCCATACCATTATCATTGATAGGAATTATTCTAGGTCACTGGATTATGGGCGCATTTTTTACCGCTACTTCTTTTATTGGTATGATTGCACTCGCAGGTATTATGGTGCGGAATTCGGTACTACTGATAGATTTCATTAATCTACGTTTAGCCGATGGAATACCTATAAAACAAGCGGCTATTGAAGCTGGTGCTGTACGTACCACGCCTATTCTATTAACTGCAGGAACGGTAGTTATTGGTGCATTCGTTATTTTATTTGACCCAATATTTCAAGGTTTGGCTATCTCATTAATGGGAGGTACTATTGTTTCTACCGTGCTTACCCTATTGGTTGTGCCTTTAGTGTACTACATGATAGAAAAAAAGAATTATCCTGAAACGGAAATAGAAGAAATTACAGAAAAAAATAAGGACTAAAAACGATAAAATGAAATTACTAATCGTAACGGTAGTAGAAGAATTCGAAAAAGATATTCTACGCCTCTTTAAAAAAGCGCGTATAGAAAGCTTTAGTGGTTCAGATATTGATGGCTATAAAAACCATTCTTCATTGGTTCAAACCACTAGTTGGTTTCCTATTGAAAAGGGTGGGTTAGAATCTAGTTTGTTCTTCTCTTTTACAGAAGATGAAAATATTGATACACTTTTTAAACTCATTAAAGAATTCAATCAAAATCTGGAAACGAACAACCCGATAAAAGCAGTGGTAGTTCCTATTGAAAAATCAATATAATATTAAAAATAAATCAACATGTTAAACACATATTTTAGAGTAATAGTAGGTATAATGGTTTTATTGAGTGTTGTATTAGCTGTCTATGTACATATAAACTGGCTATGGTTCACCGTTTTTATAGGTGTAAACCTTATACAATCGGCGTTTACGAAATGGTGTTTGTTAGAGACTATTCTTAAAAAATTCGGAATTAAAAATTAGTAGAATTATTAATTCATGTGATTTGAAACATGATTAATACTGTGTTAAACTTATAAAGCTGGTCTTATCATTAAAAAAATAAAAAAGCAGCTCATCATTTATTCATAACATACCGAATTTCAGAATTTTACACTACCTAAACCACCTATCTCAATTAGGTATTTCATTCAGAAAATAGTAATTCATTTAAGTTAATGTCATGCTTATGTAACCATGGTTACATAAGTTTGATTTTCTTTGCGCTTTCTTTAGCGGTTTTGAACTTGAATTAAATAGATAATGAATTTACTATATGACCCATGGCCATGGTATGTGGCCGGACCTTTAATTGCCCTAACGATGTTTATTCTTCTTTATGCAGGTAAACAATTTGGTATGTCATCTAACCTTAGAACTATGTGTTCTATTGGTGGTGCTGGCAAATACTCAGATTTTTTTAAGTTGGATTGGAGAGCTCAACGCTGGAATTTGATTGTTGTAGTGGGTGCTGTAATTGGCGGCTTTATTGCCTCTCAATTCATGTCCGATAATACAGTGAAAATTAATCCTGAAGTTGCTCAACAACTTTCTACCGATTATGGAATTGAAAGTGCCGGTGACGCATATTTACCAACAGAACTATTTGCTTCTGAACATCTTACAGACCCATTTGTATTGGCAATTTTAATTATTGGCGGATTCATGGTGGGCTTTGGTGCTCGTTATGCCGGTGGTTGTACCAGTGGGCATGCTATATCTGGACTCAGTAATTTACAACTACCCTCACTTATTGCCGTAATTGGTTTCTTTATTGGTGGCTTGGTTATGATTCACCTTTTATTCCCCCTAATATTCAGTTAATATGAAATATATAAGTTATTTAACCATAGGTATCTTTTTCGGTATCATCATGTATAAATCTGAAGCAGCATCTTGGTTTCGCATTTATGAAATGTTTCAATTTGGCTCTTTTCATATGTATGGTATCATAGGCTCTGCACTTGTTATCGGTGTTATTGGTGTTCAAATCATCAAAAAATATAAAATAAAGGCCATTGGTGGCAATGAGATGAATTTACATCCAAAGACCAAAAGTGTTGCCCGTTATTTAATTGGTGGTATTATTTTCGGATTAGGTTGGGCGTTGGCAGGTGCTTGCCCCGGACCTATGTATGTGCTTGTTGGTGCAGGCTACTCCTCTATTCTGGTTGTTATTGGTGGAGCACTTTTAGGCACTTTCGTTTACGGGTTAGTGAAAAATAAATTACCCCACTAAATTCGTAAAGTGGTTTAGCCTTCGGCGGATAGTTTTGGTGAAAGCCATAACCACCCTACCCCTAGCAGAAAGAGGATATAAAACAATAATTGAGAAACAGGACGGTCCACAAAAACCGTCCTGTTTTTTTGAGTTTCGTTTGCGAATTGCTTTTTATTAGCTGCTATGTTCGTGGTACTAGTTAAAGCTTTCCAATCATTCTTTTCAAAAACATAGTATGAAAAGTTCGTACTATCATTTTCAACTTGTAACATATTCCACCCTGTTTTCTTCGGATAAACAGTGCCTGAATAGTGACTTGGTAGCAATGCCTTTTGAACAAGCGATACCGAAATACTATCTTCATTTATAATACCGAGCTCCTCTAAGTTTGTTCGAACTTCAAAATTAAAAGGCTCGTCTATTCTAGGAGTTTTAGTATTGGATTCCCATGAAACTGCCTGCCCTTTCTTCTTTGTAATCTTATCTAAAATAGCGGTCCAAACACCATGGTATACTTCACTTTCTCCATTCAACAAAAGCTGATAACTATTTAATAGTGATGTTGTTGCAATTTTTCCATTACCCATTTGTCGATACGCAGCAAGGTTTGATACTCCGCCAAAGTGAATTGGCTCTACTAATAATTGCTCATCAAACTGATACGGGTACTTTTCTGTTTCTGCAGCATAAATAGGTAATTTCACAGTGTTAATCCTATCACGTTTAAATTTGAAATAGGCATCGCTGCTTCGGTTAATAAAAAGGAAATCACTTGGTTGAATAAATAGTCCTAAACCATGCTCTGCTATACTCTTTTCAAATCTAGATTTGCCTGATTTCCCTAAACTGATATACGTTTCGGAATCTGTAATGACGATGTCTAAATTTTGCAAAACCACATCAGTAAATTGATAAACCGGTTGTGTTGGCGTATTAAAGTATTCAAATTTATATTTCCCTTTTGTCAATTGACTTCTAACAATGACTTCATGTCCAGATTCAGCCAAGAAGTTCTTTAGATACTTTGTCTCAAACGTGGGGAAGGTATTTAAGATCAGAACACGTAGTGGTTCTTTTTTTAGCACTTTTATAGGAATCGGATTCGTTTCTAAAACAATGCCTGTACTATCTTTAATCGCTAATTGATAAACATATGCTCCAGTTACTTTTGGGCGAGTAGTTAGATTAAAATCTACATTCTTATCTTTAGTAAACTGAATAGAATCTAACCCGTTACTTCTTGAATCTTGTAGTACTAAAAATGACTTTTCTATAGGATTTGAATAACTACCAGAAACCTTTAATTCACCTCCCAATGCAAGTTGTTCTGTATAGTTCAATCGCGTAACTCCTACTGGCGCAGCATTTGGAATATAGGTTGTGGGAATACTATCGAACAAATAAAAATCATATGGATTAATACCATCACCAAGTACAATAACATTGGTAAGGGAATCGAGCTCTTTACGAATCGATTTTACAGGATTATAATCTAAAAACTTTATACCCTTATAATGATTTAAAAGACTGTCTTTTACTCCGACATTAAAATTATCGGTCAGCACTAATGCCTGACTATCATTAATCTCAACTTCTTTTGTAGGCTCTAGAATTAATATACCCAATGCCAAGATTGTTAACAAAGCAACAATAGAATTTATAACAAACCGCCCCCTTTGTTTCGTTTGCCATTCTTTCCAAACATAAATATTAAAAACTACTAATCCGCAAAGTAAGATGGGAATCATGAGCTCTTTTTGTAAAAATGAGAAACCATCAATCATACACCTCTAGTTGTTTAAGAAACAATGAATTGATTTCGTCTATATACTCTTTTTTAGCTCCAGGTATTTGCGGTGTTTTCGGTAATGCTGATAATAATCCCTTTTGAACGAATTTATAATTATTCATTGTTCGCCCCGTATTATTCTCAATTCGTTTTAAGCCTTGTAAGACTTGTAAATACTTACTTGGATTAGCTATTGCCAATTGAGCCAATTCATTGCCTGCAGCTGTAAAAAGGACATTATCAGCCTCATTAAAAGTGCTTTCTTGCTGTATTAACTGTTCTAAACGAGCAACAGCATTCTCTAATGCTTCAAAAGGATTTTCCACTTCTTTGGTTTCGTTCTTTCGATAATTCTCAATATCCTTTATAGTGCCAGTAAGCCTATTTTCTTCTTTAATTGGCGGTGGGTCAAAACCAATTCTATGTACATAAATACGGGCACTGTTTTTTATTTCTTGAATAAGGGTCAGTGCATCAAATTGAAATGGCAATGATTTTTCTGGTTCATTTAATCGTAAATGCAATTCGGCATCCCACATGATATTCAAAGCTTTTCGCAATTTTGTCTTCAACGATTCTTCAAATAAGGTAGACTCTTCTGGGTCATCATGATTATGAAGGTAGTCGTGCAAAGGATCTTCTGCCTCTTCTGCTTTTTCAGCCGCAACCAAATTATGCTCATTATCACCATCATGGTCGTACGAATATTCTTTTAAGATATTTTCTTGATTTTCAGCATGATCATGATCCTCACCTTCTTCATCGCTTTCGATCTCAGCCGGAGCTTCTTCCATTTCAGATTCATCTCCCATAAACTGACCATACTTTAATCGTAGCGCTTTTTGGTCAAACCCCAGTTCATTACTTCTAGACTTAAATTCTTTGCTTGAAATGCTAGGCTTATCTTTTATTAACTTTTCGGTATCTATAATCAGCTGGCGTTGACTTCTAAAATAATCGGGCATTTGATCAACGCCCAAAGTCCCTTCTACGCCAAATTGCTCACTCACGGTATCTTTTATAACTGCAAAATATGTTTCGCTACGCGCCACATTTCGCTTGGGTTGTTTTTCATCAAAGGCTTCAATGTAAAAATAGAGCTCTTCACCCAATTCCATTTTTAAGGCATTTAAATCTAGTTTTTTCGTAGCCTTCACCGATTTCAAACCTTTCGAAATAGCTTCCTTGAAATTCAATTTCTCTTCCCTGAACTTCACCGATTCTCCCGATCCTTTACTCACGGTGGCTATGATATAGGCTTCATCTATTCCGTAATCATCCGTAATTGCACTTTGTAGTTGGACAATCTTTGTATCTGAAAAATCAAAATAGGTGTATTGTTCTAATCCTAAAATCTCAATTCCTGGCGGATTATCGGGTATTGCTTCCAACGAGAATAAATCTGACGTAAATTCAATGCCTTCGTCATTCTTAAATTTAAAATTGTAGAAGCCCGATTCTGATACTACTTGCTGTATACGATACCCCTTTTCGCCTTTTTGCAACGGAATTAGTTCCCCCATGCGGTCTAAGTAAACCTCAGTAACAGAGTTATCAAAGACCAAAAGCCACTGAACCGTTGCGCCAGTAATCGCCTTTATGTTTGGGTCACTTACAGCAATTGTTCCTTTTCGTGTATAGGATGGATATGTAACACTAATATCTTGACTGGAAATTTCTGGAATTATAGACTTGTCACTAATACTATCAGTTGCTATAAACTGAATTTGTGTTTCGTTAGTTGAATTCCCTAAAACACTTTCTACGCTTTTAAACAAGTCTAATTTCTGAACCACAACTCCAAGCAATACTAAACCTAGCGTAACCAGTACCGCCTGTTTCAATTTGTTTGGCGGTTGTATAGCACCTAGCCTTTTCGTAAGCTCTTCAGATACTTTATAGCGTTGTAACTTGGCAAGATTCGATAATGAATCTTCTGGTTGTAGCAACAACCCTGTGCTAAACGATGCCTCATCAACATTTGCATCTATATAAGTACCTGTGGTAGACAAATTATGTTTCCAAGGCTTCTTTATTACTAGAATTATAACCATTGAAACTACAAAGCTTAAAATTCCAACCCAAAGATTTTTAGATACTAAATAGAAAAGAATGGCAATGCCAATAGCATACAAGACAGTTTCTGCGTATGACAAGATTTGCCAACGCCTGTGAAATTTTATCAAGTGTAGTTTTCCTGATTCCATTACTGTGTTCGTTTATAAGCTACAAAGCGTTCTACAATTAATAACACCAAAAGAACAACCCATAAATACGGATTCAGATTCCAGCTGGCTTTGTGGGTTTTAGATGCTTTATTTTCTATGAAATTAGTTTCTAAGTCCGCTTCTGTGACTGAGCGAATATCAACTTTAGCCTGTAGCTCTCTCACCTCTTTATTGATATCTAAAATACTAAGTAGGTTCTCTGTTAATCTCCCAGATACCGCGTTTTCTGTGGTTATTCTTTCTGTAATATAAAATGTATTTTCATCTTCACCTTTTATTATCAGCGCATTAGAAATGGAGTCGTTTTTAAATACAAGTTTTTTTCGAGCTGAAACTGGAGCAGGTTTAGTACTCAACCAAATCGTTAGATCACTTTCTTTATTTTCCAATACTTCGTTATCTAAGGAACTTTCGACGTTTATTTCTCTATTTAAATACGTTGATAAAGCTGCCAATGCTGCTGCTATATAGGTTTTATCGGCACTTAGACTATCTGCATAAACCAAAGAAACTTCTATAGCAGGTTGTTGAATTAAAGGGATTTTTGTTGAATTTGAGTTTGAGTTTGAGCTTAAAACCTGTAAACTATCGCCATTAGATGTCAATTGGTATACATCACCTAATTCAATATTCTCCTTTGCTATTTTTGAAGCTACCGGACTGTTATTGGCTGTAAATAATGTTATATTTTTCTCTGTCTGATATGCTATTAAAGGCTTTTCAACAGTTTGTGCCGAATCCAAAACAATCCAGTTGATGTCATGATTCGTTTCGGGTCTAGCACCTTTTAATCCTTTTGCATATCCGTTGGTAAAAACAATAATACTATCTGTTTGCAAGGCATCCATTTCTGATGCTAATGACCAATAATCTGCACTATTAAAATCATCTGAATTAGTATACTCAGTATCGTTTATGGGTAAGCCAGATTGCAAAAGTCTTATTTCCTGATCTGCCTGCAAATCAGTAAAACGAGCCATGAATTTTTCATTCTTTACGAATTCAGGTTCAATAATATAAGTCAGTTTGCTGTTGTTCACCTTTGATTGCCATTGCGGTTTTGCCATGACCAAAGTAATCAGCGAAATAATCGCCATACGCAAAAGCAACAACCACCATTCGTTTAATTGTATGCTACTAGATTGTCTCGATTTTGATTCTGATAACAATTGAACGCTACCAATCTTTATAGTTTTCGCTTCCTTTTTACTCCATAAATGGATAGCTATTGGAACCAAAAGTCCCAATAAAGCCCATAAATACGAAGGTTGTACGAATGACATATTAACCGAGTCTTTTACGTTGTTTTAAAAATAATTGTAATGCTTCGCCCAAATGTGCATCCATACGAAAGACATAATGATCAATTCCATTCGAAAGCAATTCGTCTTTCACCTTTTTCAATCTACTTTCAAGAGCAGCCAAATATTCTGTTTTAGCTTTTTCAGTATCTACTTTTACTCGTGCTCCTGTTTCCAAATCCTCAAAGGTGATATTTGGTCCGTAATGGAAATCCATTTCTGCTGCACCCATAATTTGAAGTACGACCACTTCATTTCTCGCAGATTTTAATCCTTTAATAAACTTTGAAATCTCCTCACCCGTTTCATACATATCCGTCAAGAAAAAAATCAATTCTTTTCCCCCTCTATTCGGTATGCGTTTAGTTGAAATATGTGTTTCTGGCCATTTTCCTGTATTTGAAAGATTGATGAGTTCTAGCAATAAACGATTGTAATGCTTTTTATCTGCTTTAGGGTAAATACTAACCACATCACTTTCATTGAGCGCAAATAGTCCGACAGCGTCGCCCTGCTTTTGTGCCATATATGCAAGTGTTGCGATAAGCACACGGGTAAAATCCATTTTGGACAAGGTATCTTCTTTATGCAACATCGATGCGCTGGCATCTACGATGAATTTTATGATTACCTGACTTTCAATTTCAGATTGCTTAATATAATATCTACCGGAACGCGCCAACATTTTCCAATCTAGCAACCGAAGATCATCTCCTGGTTCATAGCCACGGTATTGACTAAACTCCATACCGGGACCAACACTGGCACTTCTATTTAATCCAGAAGTAAACCTCTCAACCACAATTCTGGATATTAATGATAGCCCCGAAACGGTATTGATGATTTCTGGTTTTAATAAATCGTGATAGTCTTGTTTTGCCATGTACTGAATAATGGAGCGTTATTTACTTGCCTTTTACTTCTATCGCATTCAATAAATGACTAGCAACTTTATCTGAAGTAATACCTTCTGCCTCTGCTCTAAAATTGACCAACACTCTATGGCAAAGTACTGGCAAAGCCACACTTTTAATATCATTTAAGGTTACTGCTAACCTACCTTCTAACAAGGCATTAGCCTTTGCCGTTAAGATCATTGCTTGACCTGCACGTGGACCTGCTCCCCAATCTACCCAGTCTTTCACATAAGCATCTGTTGTTGTTTCTGGGCGCGTAGCACGAATGATATCACTAACATAAGTGATCAGTGCATCGCTAATAGAAATTTCACGAACAAGTTGTTGCAATCGAACAATATCTTCTCCAGAAATTACTTTATTCAATTTCTTTTTAAAGGTCCCTGTAGTAGCTTTTAAGATTGCTTCTTCATCTTGCTTGGTTGGATATCCTATTTTGATATACAGTAAAAAACGATCTTGTTGTGCTTCTGGTAATACAAAGGTTCCTGATTGTTCTATAGGGTTTTGAGTTGCTAGAATAAAGAACGGCTTATCTAAAGGATATGTTTTATCTCCGTAAGTAACCTCAAATTCTTGCATCGCTTCCAGCAAGGCTGCCTGTGTTTTTGGTGGTGTACGGTTTATTTCATCCGCTAGAATAATATTAGAAAAAATAGGCCCTTTGTTGAACTTAAAGAACTTTTTACCTGTAGTATGGTCTTCCTCTAAAATTTCGGTTCCGATAATATCCGAAGGCATTAAATCGGGCGTAAACTGAATACGCTTAAACTTTAAATCAATGGCATTCGCCAAAGTTCTGATCATTAAGGTTTTTGCCAAGCCAGGTACACCTTCTAACAAAGCATGACCACCAGCCAAAAATGTAATTAGTAATTGAGAGACTGTCTCTTCTTGACCTATAATTACTTTTCCTATTTCTTGTTTCAAGGCTTTCAACTTACCGGAAAGCATTTCTACCTCATCTGTAATACGTTGTAATTCTTTATCCATTCAAAAATGTATTTATGAGGTAAGGGCGTACAACACTATATTGACCCCAAACCGTGTATTGTCTATTTTATACCAACGTTTATTTCTAAAATCATAATCCCACTCACAGCCATAATCTTTGTTACTGTACAGTACTCCAATTCTATCATTAATTACGATAGCTTTAAGGTACTCGTGTACCAAGTCATCGCCCCATCCATTCAGTTCTTGTGATGTGGTCGGCGGACCGTCTTCAAAATCGAAGAAAATAGAATAGATTTCGTGATCGTTGGGTATCTTTTTTAATTCGGACGGACCAAATATTTCTTCCATCTGCCTTTCAAAAGACTTTGCAAAAAGACCATCAATATCATGATTGCAATCATCTGCGAAAACGAATCCTCCGTTACGCACATATTTTTCAAAATTCTCTTTTTCCTTTTTGGTAAACTCCACCAATTTATGTCCGGATATATAGCAAAACGGACTCTTGAAAATATCATCGCTTGCCAGCGAAATAATCTTTTCTTGAGTATCTACTTTCAACGTGGTATACTCCACCAATGAATTCAACAGATTTGAGGGCATGCGTTGGTCAACGTCCCAATCGCCAGACTCATACTGTAATCTCGTAAAGAAAAATTCGTTGCTCAAGGGCAAGTAGTTTATTTTAATCAGTAGAAAAAAAGAAAACTGGTTGTCGTGTTTCAACACAAACAACCAGTTTAAATAGTATTAAAATTTTTTATACTGCATCTGAAAGACTCGTAAACGTAAAGTCACGAACTTTCATATATGGTATTAAATTACCATCGATACGCACTTGCTTACCAAGGGTTTCTAAGTTATTCAACATGATTATCGGACTCTCATTAAACCTGAAGTTTTTTACAGGGTATTTAATTTCTCCGTTTTCGATATAGAACGTTCCATCTCTTGTAAGTCCCGTATACAATAAGGTTTGTGGATCTACACTACGTATGTACCAAAGTCTAGTTACTAGAATTCCTTTTTTAGTACTCTTAATCAACTCTTCTAAACTTGCATCGCCACCTGCCATAATTACGTTCGATGGAAAAGGAACCGGATCAACACCTTTTTCCTTTGCCCAAAAACGATCATATGCCAAGTTTTTAACTGCTCCGTTTTCTATCCAAGAGGTTTTCTTTAAAGGTTGCCCTTCTCCGTTCCATGTAGATGTTGGTACTTCTGCATTCAGTGGATCTGACCAGATATTTACGCGTTCATCAACTATTTTTTCTCCAAGCTTATTTGCTCCATCAGCAGCAGACATAAAACTTCTACCCTCATCAGCAGAACGTGCATCTAAAGAACGAAACATATTACGTAATAAATCTGAAGACGCAGCAGGTTCTAAGATAACCGTGTATTTACCTGGCTCAATTGCTTTTGCTTCTCTAGACAAAACTGCTTTATCAATAGCTGTATTTGCCGCCTCATTAGCATCAAACTTTGTTACATCATTAAAATCTCTAGAAACCCAACCTGAACCCGTACCGTCATTGGTACGCATGGTTACCGTAAATTCTAAATTAGTAGACTCGTTATAGGCAAAAAGACCTTTTGAATTGATTATTGCACTAAAACCGGAAGAGTCGTTTAAAAACCCTGCTGCGGTAACATCTTTTGCGTCTGCAGGTACAATACTACTTTTTGCAACCTCTGCTCTATACTCAGGAGTTATTTTTGCTGTTGAATCGCTATAACTAATACCTTCGTCATACATCTGCGGACCTAAAGGCTCCATAAACTCAGGATTCTCTGGTGAAAGATTCGCCAGCTCTTCTGCTCTTCTAACTACCTTTTCTAATGATGCGTCATCGAACTCATCAATTGTTGCCGTACCTGATTTTTTACCAAAACTAGACTGTACCGCTAAACTTTGATTGGAACTAAAACCTGATGTAGACACTGTATTTCTTGCGTACCTGATATTGCCGCTATTATAGCCGCTTAAGTTTATTTCACAGGCATCGGCTTTGGAAAAACTCAATGCTTTCTCCAATATTTTTCTTGCTTCTTCTTTTGTATAAATTGCCATTGTTGTTCTTTTTTAGAGTGAACCTATACTTAAATAGATCTACCTGTGTTTATTACGTTTACATCATTGAACCTAGCGGTAGAACTACCGTGAGATACCGCACTAGATTGAGAAGGTTGCCCTTTACCATCAAAGAAAGTACCGAACAAACGGTAATCGCTTTCATCACAAATCTTAACACAAGAATTCCAGAATTCTTGCGTGTTAGATTGGTATGCTACATCTTCTAACATGCCAACAATTTCTCCGTTCTTGATTTCATAAAACACCGTACCACCAAATTGGAAATTATAACGTTGCTGATCAATTGAATATGATCCACGACCTGCTATGTAAATTCCTTTTTCTACATCTTTAATCATTTCAGAAATAGAATACTTGTCTTTACCCGGTTCTAAAGAAACATTCGGCATACGTTGAAACTGAACATCGTCCCAACTTTGTGCATAACAACAACCGTGAGATTCATTTTGATCGATCATATGCACTTGGTCGCGTATTGCTTGGAAATTCGTTAGTACACCATTACGTACTAAATCCCATTTCTTCGTTTTCACTCCCTCATCATCATACCCAACAGCTCCTAAAGAGCCTACTTGAGTTTTATCGGCAACAAGATTTACTACATCACTACCGTATTGGAAGTTTCCAGATTTTAATTTATCTAAAGATGCAAAACTTGTACCTGCGTAATTAGCTTCATAACCTAACACACGATCTAACTCTAATGGGTGACCTACAGATTCGTGAATTGTTAGTCCTAAGTGATTAGGTTCTAAAACCAAATCATACTTACCGGCATCAACCGATTTTGCGGTTAATTTCTCTTTAGCCTGTTTTGCCGCAATGGTAGCATCTTCTACCATATCATAGCTATTTCTATATAAACGTAAACCTGCTGGTCCTTCAAGCTTTTCAGATTCCAATCCGTCCATATACTCGTAACCCATACCTACAGGAGCACTCATATTCTCACGAGTTTTAAATGTACCTGCAGCTTTATCAATTGCAGTTACTCTAAATGTAGGCCATAAACGGTGAATGTCTTGATCAATATAAGAACCATCGGTAGAAGCAAAATACTTCTGCTCATTAATCATAAACAAAGCAGAGTTTACATAATCTGCACCATTATCTAATGCTGCTGCATTGGCAGTCAGTAATAAATCTACCTTTTCTGATACCGGTACTTCCTTGAAATCCTTTTTAATAGGTGTTTTCCAAGAAACCTCACCGTATGCATTTACAGGAGCTAGTTTAACTGGATCCTTTTGAATTTTTGAATTTGCTTTTGCAATAGCAACTGCCTGTTCTGTTGCCTTTTTAATACCATCTGCAGTTACACTATTTGTTGATGCAAAACCCCAAGTACCATTTGCTATAACACGAATACCAATACCAAAAGATTCGGTATTTACTACGTTTTGTACTTTGTCTTCTCTGGTGAACACATATTGGTTTAAGTATCTTCCAATTCTAGCATCAGCGTATGTAGCCCCTAAGGACTTTGCCGTATTTAGGGCAACATCTGCCATGTTCTTTTTAATCAAGACATCCATTCCTGGTTCTAGTAAAGCCTCCGTCGGGATATCTTTTCCTAGCAATAATGACGGCATCATTAATGCTCCGGCACCCAACCCGGCGTACTGTACAAAATCTCTTCTTTTCATGTGTTAGTTTTAAATTGGTTCTTTAAGGATAGATATTCTAAGTGGACATCTTACCTCAACATTTATGGTATTATGAATGTTATATTTGCAAAACTGTACTACTGTAATTAAAGATGAGACTTAACATTATCTTTCTTAGAATTCGTGACATTAATTACAGCTCTCTAAAAATAGACAGGGTTTCTTAACAATTATGTTAACCTTAACATAAAATATAACGAAAAGTGATGTTTTTGGGAATAATGGAAAAATAGGGGTGTGATATTTTGTTCTTCGGAAGTGATAAGAAGGAAACTACTATTTCAAAATAGCTATTTCAAACTCAAAAACTTTTTCCAATTTTTAAGGAGTAATGTGGGATGGTATCTTCATTAATATCAGCTTGAAATGCTGCTACAATTCCCAAGGAATATGAATTTGCAATTTCATAACTATAATGTAAACGTAAAGAACCACCGAAAGCAAAGGTACGGCCTGATTCAAATCTTATAATATTCCTGACTGGTATTGGTAAATTCGTAGCGGCAGGATACAGCGTTGAATAAATATCACTCAACGAAGTAGCTTGATATCTATATACTGAAAGAATAGATATTCCGAATTTATGACGATTAGTTTCAACGAAATTATATCTAAGTCCCAAAACTAATTGATAACCTGCGGTTACTGTATGTAGAGAACCATCATAAACATTACCCTGTGAATCTTCATAAGTCAATAAAAAATCGGGAGTATCATTTAAGGTACCTTCAAAACCCAGTTGCCAGTATAATTTATTAGATAGGTCATTACCGTAATTGAACCCGTAATGATAACCAGGTGTATCACCTGAACCATGAATACTTCTGCCGAACATAAATTCTAAATAAGAGGCATTGTTATTCTGAGAATAGATAGATAAAGTTGTAAGTAAAGTAAAGACGAAGAATAAAATATTTTTCTGCATATCCATATTTTAAGAGTTGACCAAATATAATTAGGTGCCAACAATTTATTCCCAAGAATGTTCTTCGAAAAGTGGAGGATTTTATGCTATAATTTAGAAAGTACTTACAAGCTACCGATGCATTTTATCTAAAATCTCCATAATCTCAGTTTTCTTACGGACGGATACCGGAACATTCTCTCCATTCTTCAGCATTAAATAACCACCATCGGTTTTTATATAGGCGCTGATGCATTGAAGATTCACTAAATGACTTTGGTGTACGCGTACAAAATCGTGACTACTTAAAAGGTCCGCAAAGTACTTTAAGGTCTTTGTTACGAATATCTTACGTTTGTCTTTAAGATGAAAAATAGTGTTATTACTATCAGATTCACACCGTATAATATCATCTAGACTAACAATAATAATCTGGTCTAGCGTGTGTAATGATATTTTATTGGGTTTTTTCTCGGGTGCAGAAATAGTCTCCTTTAAAATCTGTAAACGTTCTTTATTAGGCTGCAATTGCTCTTTTGCTCTAGATATCGCTAAACTTAAATCTTCGTTCGAATAGGGTTTTAACACATAGTCGATTGCTGCAAATTTAAAGGCACGTATAGCAAACTCATCACTTGCGGTTACAAATATGATTTTCGATTTTAAATCGGGGAAAATTTCCAAAATATCGAACCCTGTACCATCACCCAGCATAATATCTAAAAACAGAATGTCGGGCTGATTTTTACGCAACACTTTTGCGGCTTCTACTACACTCTGTGCTGTGGCGATAATTTCAATATCTGCATGTTGCGTCTCTATATCCTTCTTTAAAAGGGTTAAAGCGTCAATCATGTCTTCTACTATAATCGCTGTATGCATAGGTCTCTAATAATCTGTTAGTAAAGGTATTTTAAAGGTAATCTTGGTACCATCAATACTACCGTCTTCATTTTTGATTTCACTGACATGCAAGGTATTTGTACCTGCAATAGATTCTAATCGTTCTTTAGTCACGGTCAATGCCATAGATTGATGGTCCGTATTTGGCTTTTCGCTTTGCGATTTAAAAATACCTAATCCGTTATCAATAATACTACACTGTAAATGTGTTTCTGTGGTCGTGAATCCTATTTCTAATTTTCCCGCTTTATTTCCTTTTAATATTCCGTGTCTAATCGCATTTTCTACAAAAGGTTGAATCAACATTGGCGGAATCAATATCTCTTCTGCATCAGGATTGGTATCTATGTTAAAAGAACACTCAAAAGGTTGCTGAGCCATTAGCTGCTCTACTTCTACATAATGTCGTAATGCCTTTATTTCTTGGTCTAAACTAATATGTTCTTTTCTAGAATTCTGTAGTGTTTCTCTCAATAATATGGCAAAGCTGTTGATGGTGGCGTCCATCTTTTCTGGCTTGTTGCCTGCCATTGCTTTTACACCATTCAACACATTGAATATAAAATGCGGATTCATCTGTAATTGCAATGCTTTCTGTTCTAAAGTAAGCAGGTAATTCTGAGTTATCAAATGCTCTTGAGCTGCTTTGTTTTTTGCTTTAATCTTACGGATGTAAAACAATCCAAGACTCAACAATACTAAAATAGCCAATGCTAAAACTGACCATTGAAACCAATCTTTTTTGTATAACGGACTATCAATAAAAAAGCTGAATTTGATAGGGTCACTTTCTTGCCATCTGTAATTTCTAGATTGCGCCGAAAAGCTATGTGCACCATATGCGAGTCCGGCAAAATTCTGTTTGTTTTCTTTCACCCACGGACTCCACTCTGTATCATCTAATTTTGTTCTGTATTCTATTTCATTTGGGTGATCCACATCTACCGTTCTAAAGGAAAAACCTAGTTGTGTCTGCTCCGGAGTTAGTTGCAGTACCTTGTTACTATTCGTCCAGTCTTTTAAAACTAGAGAATCTATATTTTTATAACGTTCCTCTACTCCCGTAAAATATACCGTTGGTGGTAACGATGCTTTTTTGCTTTCACTTGGTATATGTTTTGTTAGCCCATAAATAGCACCAAACCATAAATTGCCATCTTCATCTTTATCGACCGCATTTAAACAAGTTTCTATCCCTAGAAATCCGTCATTTCTACCAAAGTGATAAATGTCTAAAATTTCGTTATCAGGATTCAACTCTATTTTATCTACTCCCCTTTCAGAACCTGCCCACAGATACCCTTGATCATCAAAAATGAGCTGATAGATATTATTTGAAGATAAATTCTTGCTTCCTTTTAATTGTTGAAAATTTACTGGATTGGTACTATTTGCATACCAAATACCTTTACCAGAAGTACCTAAGTAGATAGTTTCTTCATCTAAAAAAATGGTACCAATAGCTGTTTGCTGTTCCAAACCAGTTTCAATACTCGTCACCTTATTATTTTCTATATAGCCCAAATGACCATTTTGTGTGGAATACCAGAGCTTACCATCTGGACTTTTAACCATGCCTTTTATCAGCATGTCCGTAATTCCATTTCGCTTAGAAAAGGTTTTTCTAACCACCAGGCTGTCATTGTCAGAGTAGTAATTGAATTTTACGATACCATGAGCATAGGTAGCTGCCCATATAAAATCATCATCGGCAATTACGGTACGCACCCAATCTGACGGAAAGCCTTTGCTTTGATCAATAATATGATTGGCGGTTCTTTCAACGGAAACCGTATCTATCTGAATTAAAAAAGTTTCGCTTGACGAGAACACCAAACTGTCGACCATTTTGGTTTCTCGAAATAGCAATCCCCTATTATCTGAACCTGCCCAAATATTACCTTTTGAATCGCTATCAATCGTTTTAATCTTTACATCGAAAAAGGAACCTTTGCTTGGTAATGGATGAATACCCGCAGAATCTATTTTTGATAATCCAGCTTCTGAAGTAGAGAACCATAATCCGTCTGGGGCATTATGAACCGCATAAATACGATTTCCTTTTAAACTGGTTCTTTGGTCGTAGTGCTTGAAATTGTTTTGAAAGTATTTGAAGAGTCCGCCACCAGAAGTTGCAATCCAAAGGTTACCATTATCATCATTAATGACTTTTCTTATATGCGGAGTTGCTAATCCGCCAGCCGTATTTAATCGTTTTATCTCTGAAAATTTTTTGGTCTCTACAATCGTAATACCATCATTATCAGTGGCTAGCCATAATTCATCTTCATTTTGAATTGACATGGAATTGATGCGCGATGGTTCTGGCATTAAAAACTGATTATCAGTATTCTCGCTATCCATTATAAAAACACCATCATCAAAAGTCGCTGCCAGTATTTTGTTGTTATGTTGAATGACAGTTTTAAAGTTATTCACCTCAATCTTAGTCTTTTCAGAAGCTGAATTACTCAATGCTTTCAATTTCCATAAGCCATTATTTGTAGCTAGCCAATAGTAATTTCCATTAAAAAGAATGGAATTAATTTCACTAGAATCTATTTCAGAATTTAAAGAAATCTTGCTGAATTTACTATTTTTAGAGTAGCTGTAAAGTCCTTTTTTAGTACCCACATACAACACATTTTCAGCAGTGTAGAATTGAAGAATTTGTGGGGAATTAAAATTTACGAAGTTGTTTTTGACTTTTATAGATAGTCCTTTTCTGGTTCCCACAAAAAGGGAATCGTTTGCGGTATATAAGGCATCAATGTAATTAGAAAGCAAACCGTCACTTTCATTCCATACCTCAAAAGTTTCTCCATCAAAATTTGCCAATCCGCCACCCTGCGTTCCTAACCACAGGTAGCCCATTTCATCTTGTAGCACATCATATACTTGAGACTGTGGTAAACCATCTGCAATTGTATAGGGTCTTAGCTGACTGTTTTGCGCAAACAATTGTATTGTTCCGAAGAAACAAAACACAATCGACACGTATTTCAAATACAGTTTCAAAAAAAGGTTTTCTATTTTAAGGTTTCAAGTATCATTTTAACGCTGATACCGTTATAATATTTGATACAGCGAAGGGTCATTTACGGTTATGCTTTGATATTCATTTTGGTCATTAGATTGCAAAATAGGTGCCAATACGCAGAGTACAGTTGTTTTCCCTTTTATTAATAATGTGTTGCCTTCTACAGTACTTCTCCATCTAAATTTTTCTATCGGAATGTTCAATTTAAATAATACCTCAGCTATTTCTGGGGATTCTGAAATCCAATCCATAATTGCTTCTTTGTCTTCTAAAGTAGGTATATCATTAACCGAATCAAAAGTAAATTCCCAATCTACCGGAATATTAAACTTGAAACTATAGGCTTTGCCAAATGAAGACTCTTGTCTTGTTTTCAGTGCCGTAAACCAATCGATATTTACATTAGGGTATTCTTGTTCAAATTCTTTAGCAAGATGCGCAGGACCCAGAGATTCTGCTGTTGGGTAATATCCATAATATGGTTTTGCTAAATAGTGTTCTGCATATTTACCGCCGAATACATTAAAATAGGACGATGCGATTACTTGCGAAGCTTTAAACGTATTTTTCAATTCTTGAAGCAAAGGTTGATTTTCTCCTAATCCGCACGAATGAAATATGATTTTAGAACCACTAGCAGTGTTATCACACATTGTTTCTATTATATAATCTTGTACTGCATTTTGTAATGTGCTTACGGTAATTCGCTCTCCTGTTTTTGTGGTCTTTAAAGACATACCCAACCATGCATTACTATGACTTACAATGTGTATTTCTTTAAAACGTACTTGATTTTCTCCTGCACTATTTAGATAACTTACAATCTCATCAATAGCATATAAGCTATCTACAATTGGCATTCCTTGCTTTTCAAAATACTGCTTGGCATTGCCGTAATAGGTGTTATCACCTTCATCAAAACCAGCAATAAAAACAATAGCTTCTTGTACTATTTCTTTTTTGGTAGGTGAAGCAAGTGCCGCTCCCGACAGTTGCGAAAACGGCTTCTTACTACCTAGCATTAGTACATAAACCAATACTATAATTAAACACTTATTCATAGCTATTTTTTAAAAGTCTATACTTACTACAGCAGCATCTTCGATCTTACGAACTTCTTCTTTTTTAGTCAACTTAGATCCGTTCCATACATAGGAAGTGGTAATGAATTCTACGTTGTTTTGTGCCAATGCATCATCAAGTGTTTTGATGTTTTTTGTAATGGTCGTTTTCAACAAAATAGTACTCTTAACGCCTTGCATATCCGAAGGAAAAACAAAAGACTCAGTCTTTAAATAATTGGTATCTGCATAGTCTATTAAACTTGCCACTTTTAAAAATCTACCATTATTCCAGAATACATAGCTCTTACCTACCTGGTAGCCCGTATCTGCATCGGCTAAATCTACTGTGATTACATCTTCTACATTGAACAAACCTAAACTACCGTGGTTTTCTATATGAACCGGAATCGCAGCAAGACTATCTAATACCATTTTATCTAATTGTTGTCCGTTTTTAAAGGCACGTAACTGGTATTTTGTTTCTGTAACTCCAGATTCGTTTTTGGCACTACTTTCATACCCATAAACAAACTTCACTTGGTTGTCCGCAATACTTCCAAAAGATTTTTGAGCGATCATGCCACCCCAAACCCATCCGGTTTCATTGCCCGTGGTTACTCGGTACCAGTGACTATTGATGCCATCTATTTCTTTAGAGTACATGCTTTTTTCCCACAATACCATTTTAGTTCCAATATCTAGAAGTGTTACTTTTTTACTTCTAACAGATGGCTTTTCACGAAGAAATACTTTGTGAGCCAATAAATACTCATACGTTAATTCTTCTGCAGGAATATCTTTGTCCATCACTTCAAATTCTACTTGTTCTACACTTTGGGCGAACATGTTTACAAATGCAAATAAGCATAGGAATAAGGCACTTTTCTTTAAATTTTTCATAATTCTAAATTTTAAGGGTTATTAATAATTAATTGCTGTTATAGCGTCTTCAGTATCAAAATCATCGTCGTTCCAGGCAATGCTTCTAAGTACTTTAATGTCTTTAATAGTAGCTGTTTCTGTGTATTGTAATGCTGCTCTTAGTATGGTTCCTTCTTTACCGAATAATTGGTTAGGAAAAATGTAGTGTATGTCTGAGATAGGTTCGTAGGCATACTCATTTTTTATACTTGGCAGCGCGATAAAATCATTGTCATTACTTACCAAATAATAGAAGGCTACTGTGCTTGAACAGCAAGCGTTATATTCTAGTGTTACTTTTAAAATTTCATTGATATCTTCTAGATCCGGATTGCTTAAAACTGATATGCGTATTTCATCTAGTAAACCGAAATCTGAAATGGACATCGTAGCCACAAGACTCTCTGGATGGTTTGATTCGATTACGTCTACCAACCATGTGTCTTCGTCTTCTTGTACACTACTTCTTTGGTTCGTGATATCATACGTATCTGTTAATTGAAATTCTTGTGCATTGCTAATACAAATGCTGAATAAAAAGGTTAATAGGATTAAATTTTTCATACTGTTTATTTTTAGTTGTTTTCTTTCTACACTACTAAATTACAGCAGAGACAGGGCTTTTAAGGAGGTCTTCTAGTATTCGTAGCACCTCATCTAGTATTCGTTGAACATGCTGTAATTATTCAGTTTACATCTGTTTTTGTAATTGAATTTTTATAAAGGAAACGAGACCATTTAGAAAGTAAACATTAGATATTATAAAAAGGCACGAAGTAATCTACCAACTAGTTAGAGATTGCTTCGTGCCTCGCAAAGACGTTTTATTAAAACTGCTTACTGAAAACTGGTACTACCTACTTTTTTAGAGTTATTGTCATTTCTTTATTAACTGATCTTAAACTGATTTTCTCCATTTCTGATTGTATAGTTTCATCTATCAACCAGCTACCATTTTCTAATTTCTCTACACGTATCACCTTACCTTGTGCATTGAATTTTATGCGCAAGCTTTCATACTTTTCTAAGTATTCTGTTACCAGCTTGCTATACATTACTTTGAACTCCATCGTCAATTGTCTTTTTACATTCTTCGCTATTTCGTTTTCAAAATCTATGGTAAAAGTGTGCTTGAACTTGCTACTTTCTTTTACCTCAGCTTCTGCACCAACGGCTGAATTATTTACATTATTAGGCATTGGCAACGGTTGCTTCACTTTGGTCAATGTGCCATCTTCATTTACTATGGCTTCATCTACCGCTACAAAAGAAGTGTAGTTGGTAAGTAGGTTGTATTTCAATCCTAATGCAATTACTTCTGCTTTTACGTCTTCATTAAACAAGTTGCTGTAATCATCTAACTCCCCTATTTTCTTTCTTGCCCATAAGTAACGTAATGCTTTGTTTTGCTTACTTAAATGCCCGTCAGATACATTATACACTTCTCTAAATCGTTTTTTACCTTGATACCCGGTTACAATAATTTTACCCTCAGCCTTGCCTCTATATTTACCGTGAACAATAACTGGTCTGGCAGCAAATACATCTGGTATGCTCTTTTGGGCAAGGTCATACATATCAAAACCTTTTGATTCTATTTTTACTCGTGTTAATAATGGTGTAGAAATGTATTTAGCAAAGTCTTTAGCAACTTCTGCCGCTTCTTCTGATGTCGTTGCAATAAATGATTCGCTGTTCGACACTTTAGCCATACCCTCTATTAAATATCTATTCACGCTAGATCCTATACCGAAGGTGAATACATTGGCTTTATCTAGATTAGTGCTGATCAGCTCAAAAGCTTCTTTTTCAACACTTACATAGCCATCGGTAATAATGACCATTGAACGCGCACTACCCAGATCTTTTCTTGGTAATTTATAAGCTTCGTGTAATGCACTTAATAATTGGGTACCACCACCGCCTTGACCATCAGATAAAAAACGAATGGCAGCTTCAATATTCTGCTCTGTCGATTCTACGGGTGTAGCACTGAAAACAGTTGAACTAGAAGCAAATAACTGAACATTGAAGGTGTCGCTCATTCGTAAATTGCAAAGTAGGTTTCGCATTAATTGTCTTGAGACTTCTAAAGGGTATCCATTCATAGAACCTGATACGTCTACAATAAACAAGTACTCACGTGACGGAATATCATCTAACTGTACATTTTTACTAGGCTCCATTTGATAGGTAAAGAAATTCTCATCTTCCCCTTCATACATCAAAAATCCTGTTTGTATTTGATTACCTCTTAAGTTATAATTCAAGATAAAATCTCTGTTCGACGGATTTATATTATCCTCGGATAAAAAGACTTCTGCTGTTTTTGCATTAGGATGCTTTACAGTTACATTATGACTTGTACTATTTATATTCTGAATAATCATAGCCGCATTTAGGGTTACTGTCATATCAAAATCAAAACTATCTGCAATACCCTTTGCCGTATAAGGCATATTGAAACTTTCTTCGTTTTGAGCACTTTCTCCCGTAAACCTGGGACCCACAACACCTGGTGCCACAAACTGATATTCCCCATTTACAGGTACCAATATTTCTGTGTAATAGATATCTATGGCAATTTCATCACCAGGCATAATATTACCCACATTCATTTTAAACACATTGGGTCTGTCTTGATCTAGCTTCGCTGCTCGTTTGCCTTCGCTTAAAGCCGTTTCATATACTTTTTGAGCTTCTTGCTTTTCAAATATTTTGGCATTGACAATTCTATTGCCAATGGTCATCTGCATTTTATGAACCGCTGATTGTGTAGAAAGCGGAAATACATATATAGCTTCTATTGCCCCTGCCCCTTTGTTTTGATATACCTGTGTTACCCGAACATGAGCAATAGTACCAGATATTTCAACTTCTGTTTTTGAAGACTTTAAAGGTATTACGGCATCTTCTGTAGATACCAATAAATACGGACTGTCATTATCTTGAGAAAAGCCTGTGAAGATGGTGCAACACAGTAAAAAGGTGTAAAGTAGTTTCATGATCGTAGTTTTAGATTATTATTATTTGAAGTCAAATCTAAATGTGAACTACTCTTAAAATGGGTGCCTTTTAGTATTCGTTGGAGTTGAACTAGAATTCGTTGATTGTAATAAGAGTCTAAATACTATTCAATCTTTAAAATACATTTTTAGCCTGGGTGCAGATGAAACGTAGAGATACTTGTAGTGCGCTGACAAAGTAATAATTAGCCAAAAATTGGAGCAAAAAAAATGGATTCTACCTCCATGTAAATAAGGTAGAATCCAATAAATAAAGTCAATAAAATTTATTTGTAAAAATCTAATTCGGCAATGGCTGCAGAATCACTTGCCCCCGCAATTTCTAAAGCCATTAGCTTAATATACCGTGTTGAAAATGAATTTTTAAACTTATGCATTCTAGGGGTAGGATCATTAATAAGATTACCAAACTTGAAATTTTCTATTGCTTTCCAATTTTCCCCATCAAAACTACCATAAATGATTCCTTTTTGAATCATTCCTGTAGAAACAGTCGTTGGTGGTGTATACTTAAAAGCACTAATATCGGTCTTCTCCCCTAAATCTAAAGTAACATACTGTTTATTTATACGGTTCTTTTCAGACTGCCAAAAAGTATCTTTATTTTCATCAATTAGCATATCGCCATTATGTTCTGTTACTGAACCGTTATCATCAATTACTTTCCACTTATTTTTAAGTAAGCCAAAGTTGTGTTCAGACATACTGCCTACTTCACCGTTCATAATTGCAAAAGCCTTTACCGTACCATTTGCAAATGCGAATGGATCCTTATATTCAGTAGAACTTTCTGAAGGTAACTCACCGTTTGTGGTATAAACAATTTTCATTCCCCTAGTAAGATTACTACTTGCATTTTCACCATGAGGATTCCATTTAAAATCAGCCATTTTAGGTGCTATTTCCACTAATCCTAATTTTGTTCTATGCATCTCTAAAACGGGCGGTCTACTTTTATAGAAATGCGCTGAAACATTTTGTAGAACCGGAATAGCCCTATAATCTAAAATGCGTAATCGAAATTTATTTGTTGTCACCTCAGGAAATCTAAGTATTCTTTTATACCCAATATTTGTGCTAGAAACTACCTCTTGCCAGTCTCCATTTATCCAGACATCTAATGCATGTTTAGATACACGCTCACCATGTCGTTTAACATCTTCTTGAATGACAAACCTATTGATCTTAGCCTCTTTTGGTAGTTTAAACTCAAGTTTTAATTTATCATTATCTAAAACCATAAATGTATCCTCATTGGCATCCAATAATTCTACAGGACCTTTGGCTTTTTCCAATAAGTCAGTACCATAGGTTTCCTTAATACGCTTACCCGTTTCTTGCAAAACCTTAACATCTTTCTCAGAAAATCTACCTTCTCTATTTGGCGGAATGTTCAACAAGAAAATTGAGTTGCCACCAACAGACCTTTCGTAGATATCAAAAACATCATCTGTGTTTCTTACCTGCTGTTCATCATCGTTTCTATAAAACCAACCCTCTCTAATAGACGTGTTTGTTTCTGCAGGTTGGTAATGCAAATACTTCCCTTCCATTAGTTTATCTATACTAGCAACATCTTCACCAGTAATATCGGCGAACAAGTTCATTGTTCTTGGATCTTCGTTATATGGTATCGCATTCCACTCCGTATCTCTGGTAGCTCCAGCCTCATTACCACACCATCTTGTGCCTTCTTTACCAAAAACAATCGCGTTAGGTGCCAAAGCTGTAATCAACTTCTTCCAGTCTCTATATTTGTACTGTTGCCCGCCTTTTCTCTTGGGATGGGCACCATCAAACCAAACTTCGTCAATAGGACCATATTCGGTAAGTAATTCAAATAATTGGTTTAAGAAATACTCATTGTAGTCATCGACTTCAAATTCAAACGTTGTTTTATTTTCAAATGGACGACCTTCAACCTCTCTAGGAATTGTTCGTTTGGTATACTTACTTAAATTACCATATAACCCCCCTATACTCTCTATTTGAAATAAATCTGCAGGCGACAAATAAACCCCTAATTTCATACCAACCTTTTTACAAGAAAGAGAGAGCTCTTTTAAAATATCTCCTTTACCATCTTCAAAAGGTGAAGACATCACCCCATGTTTGGTATACCTACTTTGCCATAACACAAAACCATCGTGATGTTTTGCAGTTATTATCACCTTTTTCATACCGGCATCCTTCATTGCTCTGCACCACTGGTCAGTATCTAAATTTTTAAGATTAAAAACCGCTGGGTCTTCCATTCCATTTCCCCATTCCAGTTTTGTAAAAGTGTTTGGTCCAAAATGTACAAAAGCTATAAATTCATCTTTAAGCGCATTCATTTGATTTTCTGATGGAATTACATGTGCTGCTTTTAGAAGAACAGAATCTCTTGAATCATCGTCATCAATTGGGATAGTATTAGCTGTTGGCAACAATATAGCTTGCTTTAAATTATTGGTACATGAAGAAAAAAATAGTACCAGAACGGTAATTTGTAAAACGGTGATAAAACTCTTTGTTGTTGGTTTGGTCATTAGTTTGGTATTTGATTTCTTTTGATTACAATTACAAAGTAAGAACAACTTCAAATCTATTCTTTTTTTTGGAAAGCTATATCTATTACTAGTACTCTAAAAGAGCTTAACATTTCTCTCAAAAAAGTAATTATTAAAAATAAAGCTTAACCATAGATATTGTCCTCTGATATCAAGATTTAATGGTAGTTGTATTATAACTGACGAATATCATGTATCACTAATTCAATGATTTATACTTTTATCGCATCAACAAACAACAATAGGTCATGAGAAGAAATTTAGATAATAAAGAATGTGAAGTCTTGTTAGAGCAAAACTATATTGGCAGACTGGCATATATATCTGGCGGATGCCCATATATTGTACCTATTACGTATTTCTACGATTCAGAAACCAATACCATAACAAGCTATTCTTCTGAAGGACATAAGATTCAAGAAATGAGAAAAAACACGGCAGTGTGTCTGTCTATAGATGAGATTGCTTCCATTTCAAATTGGAAATCTGTATTGGTTCAAGGTAATTTTGAAGAACTTTCTCGTATCGATGCCAAGCACATGTTACATAAATTTTCGGAAGGAGTTAAAAAAGTGCTCTCCGATAATTTTGGAGAACACCCGAGATACATTAGTGAGTTTTCTGCAAAAATTGATGCCGAAGATGCACCTATTGTTTTTCGAATTCACATGAACGAACTAACGGGTAAAATTAGAATTACCGATAACTAGTCATTATTGAAATCACTTTAAATAGTATAAAAAAAGCTCTCATTTTAATGAGAGCTTTTTCATGTTTAGTTACTTTCATAGAGAAACCGTTTTTCAAAACTATCCTTTAAAATCTGGCGTGCCGAAGACAATAATTCTTCTACTTTTGCCAATGTTGTTTTTCGTATATCGGCTATTTCTTCCGTAGTTAAACCTTCGTTCGTAAAAAGTTCAAATACCGTTCTCATGGGTAAGTTCATTTTATCTAACACCAACTGTATATGGTTATATATCCGTTCTTTGTCTAAATTGGCGTCTAACTTATCTGCTAGTTTCTTTTCTTCTTCGGTTATAAACACGTGGTTAAGAGAATAGTTGCTTTTATCTAAAGATTTATCATCCATCTCTTCTAAAAGTAAAAAATCGCCATCGCCATCTTGGGTGTAATTTTCTTCCATAGCATCCCATTCTGGTTTTGAATAGGTATCTATATTATCAAAAAAGACATGATCAAACTCCTCCTCTACCAAACTATCTTCTAATAGCTCATCGACTTTTTTAAATAGAAATACATGTAACTCGTTTTCACTTTTTATATCATCTATATTATCATATACCTCAATAAACAGTTGATCTGTAAAATCGCTTGGGTTGAACATACCTTTATTTAACTTACCATTGGCTACAGCACTATTCAATCTTTTAGAAACGTACCTGTAAATTTGAGGCAACACTTTTAAAAGTTCTTTATTAAACGATTCTCGATTTTCTTTACGCTTGTAAGTAACTAATCTAGAATATGTTTCTTTCATTATTATCTTTATATCATTCATGGCAGCTTCCATTATAGTTTACTTTTAAGATTATTACACTATAAAATTGCAAACTACTAAGTGTAAATCATATGATAAATGTCAGTGAGATACCTAAAGATTTCAGATACTTTAGTACTACTTAATTAAAATTGAACTAAAACTAGCCCATGATCAATCCTGAAGATTTTGGAATTACCGGACTCACAGACCAACAGGTTGATACTTCTAAAAAAGAACACGGCTTAAATTCTTTTAATTATAAGAAAGAAAATAGCTTTTTAAATGCCCTAAAAAGCATCGCTAAAGAGCCCATGGTTATATTGTTACTTATTGCTTCATCCATATATTTTATAACCGGTAATTGGGGTGACGGCGTTTTCTTGGCGTCTGCCATTGTTCTTGTTGGTTCAATATCGTTATATCAAGACTCTAGAAGCAGAAAGGCTTTAGAAAATCTCGAAAATCTTACCCACCCAAAAAGCAAGGTAATACGCAATGGTGCCGTTATAGAAATTGATAGCCAAGATATTGTTGTTGGTGATTTTCTTATGGTTGAAGAAGGCACTACCATTTCTGCGGATGGTTTTATAGTTCACTCAAATGATTTTTCTGTGAATGAATCAATATTAACCGGTGAGTCTCTTTCTGTATATAAGGATGCTACAAGTACAGATAATATAATTTTCACAGGAAGCACTGTTGCTAGCGGATTGGCAATTGCCAAAATTAAGGCTATTGGAAACTTAACCAAACTCGGAAAAATAGGGAAAAGCCTTGAAGATATCACTGAAGAAAAAACACCTTTAGAACTGAAAATTTTCAACTTCGTAAAATTAATGTCCATCTGGGGCGGCGTTATATTTCTACTAGTTTGGGTAATAAATTACCTGCGTTCTGGTATTGTACTCGACAGTTTACTAAAGGCATTGACCTTAGCCATGAGTATTTTACCAGAAGAAATTCCTGTTGCATTTACCACTTTTATGGCATTAGGCGCATGGCGATTAATGAAAATGGGAATTGTGGTAAAACAGATGAAGACAGTTGAAACTTTAGGCAGTGCGACTGTTATTTGCACTGATAAAACAGGTACCATTACCCAGAATAAAATGGCTTTAGCCAAACTGTTTACCTTAAAGACCGGTGCCATAGTAAACACTAGAAATATATTAGGCATCAATGAGAAAGAGCTTATAACAACTTCTATGTGGGCAAGTGAGCCTATACCATTCGACCCAATGGAAATTGCCATACATAATGAATACGGAAAACTAACCGATAACGATGAGCGCCCAAATTATAAAATGGTTCATGAATACCCTTTAGGTGGTAAGCCGCCAATGATGACGCATGTTTTTCAAAATAAAGAGGGTCACCAAATTATTGCCGCAAAAGGTGCGCCCGAAGCTATTATAGCAGTATCAAATCTTACTACTTCTGAAATTGAAATCATTCAAAACACACTTACAGAATTAGGTAAAGACGGTTATAGAATGCTTGCGGTAGGTAGAGCGATATTCGAAGGGGAAAATTACCCGAAAGCCCAGCAAGATTTTAAATTTGATTTTAAGGGTATTATTGCTTTCTATGATCCACCAAAAGAAAACATCTCACAAGTACTGCAGGACTTTGACAATGCCGGTATACAAGTAAAACTGGTTACAGGTGATAATGCAAATACAGCGATGGCAATAGCAAAACAGATTAATTTTAAAGGATACGAGAAATGTATTTCTGGAGATGAGTTAATGCAACTTACAGATGCCGAATTACAAGAGAAAGTAAAGCATATTAACGTATTCTCTAGAATGTTCCCCGATGCGAAATTGAGAATCGTAAATGCATTAAAGAAAAACAATGAGGTAGTAGCAATGACTGGCGACGGTGTAAATGACGGCCCTGCTTTAAAAGCATCGCATATTGGTATCGCCATGGGTAAAAAAGGAACCGAAATAGCGAAGCAAGCGGCTTCTCTTATTTTGATTGATGATGATCTATCTAGAATGGTTGATGCCGTTGCCATGGGGCGAAAAATATATACCAACCTGAAAAAGGCAATTCAGTATATCATTTCTATACACATACCAATTATTCTTACCGTATTTATACCCTTGGCTTTACGGTGGATTTATCCGAATATTTTCTCACCATCTCATGTCATAATTTTAGAATTGATTATGGGACCTACATGTTCTATCATCTTTGAAAATGAACCTCTAGAGAAGAATTTCATGTTCAAAAAACCAAGACCTTTTTCTACTACTTTTTTTAACTTTAAAGAACTAACTACAAGTGTTATACAAGGTTTATCCATAACGATTGGAGCATTAGTTATTTACCAATATACAGTAGCTCTTGGGTTCTCTGAAAATACTACTCGCTCCATGGTATTTATGGTTTTAATATTTGCGAATATATTTTTGACCTTGGTGAACCGTTCTTTTTATTATTCCATTTTCACCACCCTGAAATACAAAAATAATTTGGTTCCGATAATGATAGGTCTAACTGTCATACTTGCACTAGCAATGTTATATGCACCTGCATTAACCCGCTTTTTTGAATTTGAAGATTTATCGATATCTCAATTGGGAATGACTATTCTTATAGGTGCAGTTTCTGTACTTTGGTATGAATTTGTAAAATGGATAAAGCGTTCTAAAAAGAACATATCATCATAGTTTTTGACCATATGCCAAATCGCCGGCATCACCGATACCTGGTATAATATAACCTCGAGCATTTAATTCTGGGTCTATTGCCGAGATCCATAAATGTGTATTCTGAGGGAAAATGTTCTCAATAAAATCAATGCCTTCTTGCGATCCAATCACCGAAACGATATGAATTTGTTTGGGTATTCCGTGCTTTTTTAACCCCTCAAGAACATTTTCTAAAGTCCTGCCTGTAGCTAACATAGGATCTGTAAGTACAAGTACCTTACCTTCTAACGATGGTGCCGCAAAATAGTTGACGATTACCTCAAAATCATCTTCATCGCCCTCATGCTTTCTAAATGCAGATATGAATCCGTTTTCTGCAGTGTCAAAATAATTTAAAAGTCCTTGATGTAAAGGTAAACCTGCTCTTAAAATAGAACATATAACCACTTGATCTTTAATCAAATCTATAGACTTAACACCAAGCGGCGTTTCTACATTTTTAGAATTGTATGAAAGCGCTTTACTAAATTCATAACCTAATACCTCCCCTATCCGTTCTATATTTCTACGAAAACGCATAGAATCTTTTTGAATCTGTGAGTCTCGTATTTCTGAAATAAACTGATTGAGAATTGAATTTTCGTCGCCTAAATTATGAATAGTCATCTATACTTGTTTTATTTTCTAAGGTACTGTTTTCAAAAATAAAACCTGAAATTATAAAGGTTGTCATTTACAATATCAAGTTTTACAAAAAAATAATATTCTAATACAAATTATGCATTTACCATACCTCCATCAACAACATGTGTACAACCTGTAATGAATTTACTTTCATCTGAAGCTAAAAACAAGGCAAGTTCACCTATTTCTTTTGAGGTAGCATAACGATCAAAAGGTACTTTCGCAATAAAACCATCTTTAACCTCTTGAGGACTATCTGGTGACATATCACTTTCTATTCTACGCATCATTTCATTGTCAACAGGACCGGGATGTATGGTATTTACACGAATTTTTCGTGCTGCGTTCTCTATAGCGGCAACTTTCATTATCCCAACAACGGCATGTTTTGTAGCAACATATGCTCCCAACCCTGCAAAACCTTTTAAGCCTGCAACCGATGAAGTAATGATGACACTACCGCCAACTTCCATCTTCGGAAGAATATATTGACAGCCCAACCATACCCCTTTCAAGTTTACCGCTATTACCTTATCGAAAATATCCTCTGGATACTCTGAAATAGGACTTGATGTACCCTCTATACCGGCATTGGCAAAGAAGATATCTATTTTACCAAAAGTTTTTAAGGCATGATTTAAAAAGTTTATAGTATCCTCTTTCTTTGAAACATCGGCTTGAAAAAAAGATATATTCTTGTCATTAAATTTAGTGCGGGCTTTATCAATGGCTTTGGCATCAATATCAACTAAAACAACCTTTGCCCCTTGTTCTAAAAAAAGGTGGGCCGTTGCAATACCAATTCCTCCGGTTCCTCCGGTAATAACTGAAACTTTATTTTCTAATCTATTCATTGCTTGATATTTTACTGTTTTTAGATACTATATTAAAATCCTTCACTAATGTACGCTCCGTAAAAAACAATGGCTATGACGAATATCAGTATTGAAGAGTTTTGCTGTGAGCTCATTCAAAGAGATAGACCAAAAAACACTTCTTATTGGACAAATAAATAAAACTGAAGTGTTTAATGTCCTATTCGCCTCTACTCTAAGTCTTTACTTCAAGATTTAACTAGATAAACAGCACTTGTCTATTTACCGCATGATATTTATCATAGGAATTTTTTACATGGTCAAATACATTTAGAGTGATTAAAAAGATAAGCCATGAAAAATATTCTCATACCTACTGACTTTTCAGAAAATGCAGACCACGCTATATCATACGCCCTAAATGTATTTAAATGTGAGCGTTCCAATTTTTTCTTTGTGCATGCATATGCAGATGAAGTATATGGTCCTTATCATAATGTGGATAAAGAAACTTTTGATAAACAAAAGAATAGTATTGCCAAAGATTCTGAGAATAAATTAAACAAGCTTATATCAGATACACAAACAAAAACTCATAATCCGCTACACACATACGAAGCTGTATCCTCATTTGAATCTTTAGTAGATGCCATTAATGACTTTGCAGACTCAAAAAATATTGATTTAATAATAATGGGCACCAAAGGTAAAACCGCTAATTCTAAAATTACTTTTGGCAGCAACACGGTACAAGTTTTTAAATATGTAAAATGTCCGGTTTTGGCGGTTCCGGACCAATATGACTACAATCAGCCCAAAAAAATACTTTTTCCAAGCAACTATATGCTTCCCTATAAACGTCGAGAATTGAAACTGCTAGATAATATGGCTGCAGAATTCAAGGCAGAAATTCATAGTCTATATATTTCTGATTTTGAAGATTTGAGCCTTAGACAACTAGATAACAAAAAATTCTTAGAAGAATCTTTACCAAATGCTAGATTATCATTTGTAAGAACTGGTGTTCATAATAGGGCAAATGCGATTACTGAATATATTAAAGAGAACGATATCGATTTGCTTGTAATGGTCAACTCTAGACATTCATTTTTAGAAGATATGTTGTACCAGTCTACTATTGATGAAATTGGTCTTGCACCTACCATACCGTTTATGGTCATGCAAAACTTACCCCGCTAACTAAAATTATACTGCTATGAAAAAGATACTCATTACTACAGATTTCTCAGATAATGCTTGGAACGCCATTTTTACGGCCTTAAAAATATACACAGATGTAGAGTGTCACTTTTACCTATTGCACGCTTTTGAACCTTCGCCAGTAAACCTGATGGGTTCTAAAACCCAACAGAGACTTGGTGTTATATATGATTCGCTTTCTAAATACTCGGAAAAAGAGTTAGAAGAAATGCTTTCATACCTTAAAATAAACCACAAAAACGCAAAGCACCAATTTACGACGTTATCAAAACCAGGAAATTTAGAAGATGCAGTGGAGTCTGTACTGAACGAAAATGATATCGACATGCTAATTATGGGTACACAAGGTGCCACTGGTGCCAAAGAAGTTTTCTTAGGTAGTAACACGGTAAAAGTATTAAATCTAATAAAAAGCATTCCCATTCTTGTGGTACCGACCGGTTTTAATTTTCAAAGCTTAAAGTCAATACTTTTCGCAACTGATTTTAGCGCACCCTACACCAAAAATTTATTTGACCCTATTATCGAGCTTAATAAGCTTTGGAATGCCAATATTGAAATAGTACATGTGGCTATAGAGTTTAATTTGAACGATAACCAAGATGCTCATAAAGAAATATTAAAAGAACGCTTATCTGGGTTCGATATTAAATTTAAGAATATACCTTTTGAAAACAATATTTCTAAGAGTATTGACCTGTATGCCAAAGACAAAGAGTCTAGCTTATTAAGTATTATAAGACATCAACATACCTTTTGGGAAAATGTTATTGGCGAACCTGTCGTTAAAAAAATAGCTTTTCATTCTAAAATTCCGGTACTATTCTTACCCCAATAAAATATCATCTTTTCTAATATTTAAATTATTACAATGAAAAATATACTAATACCTACAGATTTCTCAGATAACGCTTGGAATGCATTGGTGTACGGAATTTCTTTTTACCAGAAAACGCACTGCACCTTTCATATTGTTCATGTTAATGCGATAGATACCAATGTTAGTGGTGAAGCCGCAATGTACATTGCACCAGATATTCTTGAGGATACTATATTAGCTGAGAGTAAACAACAACTTAAAGTACTTAGTAAAAAAATAGAACAACTACCATTAAACGTTAAGCACAAATTTCATTTTAAAGCTATCTATGGTTTTTTAACAGATCAACTTAAAGATTTGGTCAAAGAAAAGAATATTGAGCTCATAATAATGGGTACAAAAGGGGCATCTGGTCTTAAATCTGTGTCTATTGGTAGTAATACCGGTAATGTAATAACAAAAGTACCTTGCACGTTATTGGCCGTACCCGAAGATGCTACATATTCAAAAATATCGGAAATAGGTTTTCCGTCTGATTTAAATTTATTCTATGATGTAAGAATACTAGACACCATTAAGGATATTATACTACTAAAAAAATCTGCTTTACGATTGTTATATGTTTCTAGCAAGGGAGAAGAACTAAGTACCAATCAATTAAAAATTAAAAATTTATTACTTGATTATTATAAGGATATGGAATGCACCTTTCACGAAGTTACAGGGAAACATATAGATGAATCTGTTCAATGTTTTACAGAAAGTAGAGATCTAGATATGCTGATAATGGTCGCCAAAAACCTTAATTTTTTAGAGCGTATTCTATTTAGACCTACTGTCGAGAAAATTAGCTATCATACAAAAGTGCCATTCTTGGTCATTCATGAATAAAATTTAAAAGTCATTTAAAATTGAGTATTGTCTTAAATATGCTCTTTTATAACTGTTCTTATATCTTCGATCGGCATTACACCGGTATGCCTCCAAAGAGGCGTACCGTTTTTAAAAAGTATTAAAGTCGGCACTCCTTTAATTTTATATCTTTTAACTATTCCTAGTTTCACCTCTACATCTATTTCAATGCTTTTTATTACATCTACAAACTCTTCTATTACCTGTTCTATAACAGGTCTCAATAATTTGCAAGGTGCACACCATGGCGCATAAAAGTAAACCAATGTAGGAGTATCTGAGGCTATGCTCTTTTTAAATTTCTTCTTCATAGATATACTTTTATTACATAATAATAAATAATTAATAAATCCGAGATGACGAATGTCATACTATTAATTACTCAGCGTACTTAATTTTAAAGTATAAAATTATAGTCTTATGACCCGAATTCTACTACCCACAGATTTTTCTGAAAATTCTTTTACAGCAATAAGTTACGCACTTAAATTGTACAAAGATTTAAAATGTACTTTTTATCTATTAAATAGCTACATGCCACCCGTATACCATACAGAATATTTAATGGGGAGTCCGGCGCAAATAGGTCTTGGAGATATTGTACAGCAAAACTCGCAAGAAAATCTTGAAAACCTCAAAGAGAAATTACTAAAAGAATTTGATAATCCTTTACATACTTTCATTACACATTCTGCTCTAAATGTACTTTCTAGCGAAGTTACTAGAACTGTTGAGGCTGAAGGCATTGATATAGTAGTAATGGGCACGCAAGGCGCAACTGGTGCAAAAGAAATTTTATTGGGTACTAATACGGTTCATGTAATTAAAAATGCCAAATGCCCAGTTTTGGTCATACCATCTGGTTTTGAATTTGAAGTACCCGAACAAATACTTTTTCCTAATGATTTTGAAGTAGCACTAGATAAAAAAAGCTTGGCTCAATTGCTAAAGATTACCAATTCTCATGTATCTCAGGTAAACGTTATGCATGTATATACTGGTGACGACCTTACTCCTGTTCAAGAAAAAAATAAAAAACAACTAGCTAAAGTATTATCTGAAAGCGGATTTTTTCATGATGTAAGTAGTAATGAGATTATAGCGGCAATTAATGAATTTCAGATGAAGCAAAAAATAAACTTATTAGTCATGGTACAAAACAAGCATACCTTTTTAGAACGCTTGTTTATTGAGCCGGTAATTAAGAAAATCGGCTTTCATGTAACAATACCATTTTTAGTAATTCCTCAATAAAAACTATGAACATTAAAAACATACTTGTAGCCACAGATTTTTCTAATGAAGCCTACAATGCACTTTTTTACGCCACCAAAATATTTGCATCTACCAAATGTAATTTTCATATAGTTCATGCTTATGATGATCTTGTACTGAGTGCAAAAAATGCGCTATTAAAAGGGCAGAAAGAGATGGATAATTTACAAAACCTATCTCAAGAAAATTTAACAAAAACAGAACATAAAATAATACTTGATACTGGTAATACGATACATCAATTCAATACCATTTCAAGTAAAGGTAGTCTTGCTAGTGTTATCTCAAAAACAATAGAAAGTCATGATATTGATTTGGTGGTCATGGGCAACAAAGGTAAAACGGGCGCCAAAGAGTTATTTATGGGCAGCAACACCATACAAATTGCAAATACTATTACAACCTGCCCGATTCTGGCTATACCGAGAGAAATTGCTTTTAAGCCTATTGAAGAAATCGCTTTTGTTACCGATTATAAAAAAGGATGTACTAAAAGTTCGATTTCAATGCTGCTAAATATCGCAGAAATTTCAGACGCATCTGTTGCTGTTCTGCACATTAATGAAGAAGAACTAATGACATCTAAACAAGTGTCTAACCAAAAACTATTAGATACCTGCTTACTAAATACACCGCATAGCTATGATGAGATTTGGAACTATGCCGACAAGGCAAATGTTATACAAGATTTTATAGCCGAACGAGAGATAAGTATGCTGGCCATGTCTTATCATAGAAGAAAATTCTTTGAGCGTTTTTTACACGAACCCGTAATTATGGATTTAAGTATCTACGCAACTGTTCCGTTTCTTATTCTACCGGTACAAGACTGATATTTATCATAGTAATTTAATTGCCAAGATTATATTTTTATAGAACAATCTAAATCATTTTACAATGAATAAGCGTATTCTAATACCTACCGATTTTTCTAAAAATGCCTTAAACGCAATTAGATATACTATTGATTTATACGCTAAATTAAACTGCGACTTCTATCTTTTAAATGTTTTCAGTTTTGAAAAATACACTACTAATAGTCTAAATATACCCGAAGAGGGCAGTGCTGAATTTGAACAGGCAAAACAAGATTCTGAAAAGAACTTTGTTAAGTTAATTGATACTTTGGCTTTACATATAGACAACCCTAAACATAATTATTACACCGTATCTTCCTCTAATTATCTTTCAGAAGCTATTAAAAACCTGATAGCCGAAAAAGATATCGATTTAGTTGCCATGGGTACCAAAGGTGCTACAGGATCAAAAGGTGTTCTATTTGGTAGTAACACGGTTATGGCTATGGAAAAAATAAGAGAGTGCCCTGTACTCGCTATACCTGAACATGTTTCTTTTATGTCACCGAAAGAAATTGTTTTTCCGACAGATTTTAAAGATGCCTATAAACGATCAGAATTTAGATACCTCATAGAATTGGCAAAAATGCACAATGCCGAAATTGCCATTTTACATCTTGAAAAAAATAAAGAACTTACCGAAACTCAATTAAGCAATAAGCAATTATTAGCATCTATATTGAGTGAGACTGCACACCAATTTCACACACTTACCGAAAAGAATTTGGGCAAAGGTATACAGAGCTTCATTGAAAGTAGAGAAAGTGATATGGTGTCTTTCATAAATCGCAAACATTTCTTTTTTGGTAATGTTTTCTCTAGACCATTAATTAAAGAAATTGGCTATGATAGCGATGTACCTATTCTAGCATTACATTAATATATTAATAGAATTGACAGGTACCAACAGATAAAATTCATAAAACATTTTAGACATCTTTGGTTGGTTGATGTCTAAAGTTAAACCGTCAAAGAATTCGCTTCATTGGCGGTTTTTTTAAATAAATTAAATGGATACATTTTCGAACTTATTAGAAAATACCACGCTAATTAAAGCAGTTAAGCTAATTGCTTGGATATTTTTTATCATCTTCATTATCAGCTTTATAAGAAAAACTCTTAAAAAGAGAATTGAAGATATTTCAATTAGATACAAAGCTCAAAAGGGTGTTGAACTTATAGGTTACGTACTTATAATATTCTTAGTTCTAATGGCTTTTACTGTTGACAGTATAAAAGATTATACCATAATAATTGGCTTATTTACCGCTGGTATCACCTTTACACTACAAGAATTGATTCTAAGTATCGCAGGCTCTTTCTATATTTTTTTTGTTCGGGTATACAAACCTGGCGATCGTATCGAAATCAATAATATAAAAGGTGATGTAATTGATATTGACAGTATTTACACTACTATCATGGAAATTGGAGAATGGGTAAGCAGTGATAATTATTCTGGTAGAATAGTAAAAATCAGTAACGCATTTGTTTTTAAAGGTCCTATAAAAAATTACTCAATGGATTTTCCTTTCGTTTGGGATGAACTCAATATACTTATCACCTATACATCAGACGCTGAGTTAGCTAAAACCATAATCATGGACAGTGCCAATGAGCTGCTTTGCGACTATACTAAAAAATCTAAAGCGAAGTGGGAAGAAATGGTGGCGCATTATTACATTGAAGACGCTACCATTGAACCAACTATAGCGATGAACCTAACTGATAATTGGGTTCAGTTAAACCTACGTTATATTACAGATTATAAAAGAAGAAGAAATACAAAACATACCCTATTTCAACATATAGTACAAGCAATTTCGAAAACCAATGGTAAAGTAAACTTAGCTTCTACCACCCTACAATTATTAGAAATACCACCTATTGAGGTTAATTTAAAAAAGTAATATGGATACGATAGAATCTATTGACATAATAAAATCTTCTGGGCAGAAAATGAAGTTCTCGTTAGACAAACTTCGTAATTCATTGAAGCATAGTGGAGCAAATCATGAAGTGGTTGAAGATATTGTAAGTAAGGTAAATGATGAGCTTTTTGAAGGTATTACCACTAATGAAATCTATAATAGAGCGTATGCTTTACTTAAAAAACACAAAACCGTATTCGCCTCTAAATACAAACTTAAAAAGGCAATCTACGAATTGGGTCCAACCGGTTTTCCATTCGAACGTTTTATTGCCGAAATACTAAAATACTCAGGTTACGGGGTAAAAGTTGGTGTTATTTTAAACGGTGACTGTGTTACCCATGAAATTGATGTTGTAGCAGAAAAAAATGATACCGTTACTATTATAGAATGTAAATTTCACAACGAAGAAGGGCGTAATTGCAATGTTAAAATCCCGCTTTATATACATTCGAGATATAATGATGTAAAAGCGCATTGGGTAACAAATAAAAATAATAGACCATTAAATATAGGTTGGGTGGTAACCAATACTAGATTTACTCAAGATGCCATAGATTATGGTAAATGTGCAGACCTCTATCTTTTAAGTTGGGATTTCCCAAAAGACGACGGACTAAAAGATAGAATAGATCGGCTTGGGCTCTACCCTATTACGGTCTCTAGCTTACTCTCTAATAGAGAAAAACAATTTCTTTTAAGTAGAAATGTAGTTCTGTGCAGACAACTCATAAAAGACAAGTTTTACCTAGATCATCTTGGTTTTTCTAACACACGTAAAACAAAAATTCTAGACGAAATATCACAACTATGTAATAATCATTAAGATGAAAAAGGTAAGTTTAAAATTTTTAGGTGCCTCTGGTACGGTTACCGGTTCTAAGTTTTATTTAGAAACTCCTGAACTGAATATTATGATAGATTGTGGCATGTTTCAAGGTCTTAAAGAGTTACGTGAAAAAAATTGGGTGCCCTTATCTATAGACGCTAGTAAAATAGATGTCGTGTTGTTAACACATGGTCACCTAGACCACACCGGTTACTTACCACGTTTGGTAAAAGAAGGTTTTAACGGTGACATTATAGGCACCATCCCTACTTTATCTGTTGCTCGTGTTATTTTACTTGATAGTGCTAAAATTCAAGAAGAGCAAGCAAAAAAGGCAAATGAAGAAGGCTTTTCTAAACACCCTAAAGCACTTCCTTTTTATACTATTTTAGAAGCTGAAAAAACCACTAAATTATTCTCAGCAAGAAAAAAAGATGAGTGGGTTCGGCTTTCAGAGAACATCCGATTTAAATTCAGATATAACGGTCATATCATTGGTTCTACTTTTATTGAATTGGAAATATTCGGAAAAATATTCGTTTTCTCAGGTGATGTTGGTAGGTTGAACGATGAACTTTTAATGCCACCAGAAAGACCTGAATGGGCAGACTATTTGTTTTTAGAAAGTACCTATGGCAACAAACTACATCCTAAAGAAAATATCACTGAAATTTTAAGTGATTTGGTTCAAAAAACCATTAATGACCGTGGTACGTTGATTATACCTTCTTTTGCCGTTGAAAGATTACAATTGCTAATGTTCTTGTTTTGGGATTTATATAAAAAGAACAAAATACCTAACATACCCATATTTATAGACAGCCCAATGGGCAGTAATGTTTTAGATGTATTTGAACATTATACAGATTGGCATAAGCTTAGCCAAAGCGATTTTAAAGCTATGTGCAATCACTTCACAATTACATCATCATACGCCGATACTTGGAAAACTATAGATGATCCAAGGCCTAAAATTGTAATTGCCGGTAGTGGTATGGTTACGGGCGGGCGTGTACTCACCTATTTAAAACAATTAATAGATGAGCCAAAAACTAGAATTTTATTAGTCGGCTACCAAGCAGAAGGCACACGAGGCAGACAATTGTTAGAGGGCACGCATGAGCTTAAGTTATTCGGCAAATATTATCCGGTAAAAGCTAGTATTCATTTTATTGAGAGTCTTTCTGCACATGCAGACCAAGCTGAGCTTCTTCATTTTATTGATGGTATTAAAAATACCCCAGAAAATGTTTTTCTAATTCATGGAGAACCAGGTGCTTTAGATGCTTTTAAAGTAAAAATAAGAGATACCAAAGGGTGGAACTGTCATATACCGAAGTTAGAAGAAACGATAGATTTACTGATATAACAGGCATTATTAATATGGTTTGTTATGTTTATGGACTGACAATAGTCATATCTCTAACTTTTTCAAAATAGTATCTTCAACATATATTAGTACTAAATATACCTGCCTTATGAAAAAGTTAATTGTAGTCTTATCATTAATGTTAATGGGTTGTTCTTCTATTAGTTTAGTAGAAAACTGGAAAAACCCCGATATCGTTATTTTCAACGCAAATAAAGTTCTTATCGTTGGTATGGCACAAAATGATGATACACGAGAAAATTTTGAAAGTAAACTGCAAAAAGAATTTACAAATAGAGATGTTGAAGCATGGCGTAGTATAGATATTTTCGATATTTCGCTAACCGATTCTCGCAAGACCGAACAAGAACTTGACGATGTTGAACAAAGCCTTTTAGATAAAGATTTTGATGCTATTTTACTTACTAAAATAATAGGGTCTGAAAATCGTGAAAGCTTTGTAAAATCTATCTCTAGATGGGATGATCACCAATCTAGATTCAACGATGATTATTTAGAGCACCAAGGCATTTATTACGATGACAACTACTACGATAAGTATACCATATATCATGCAGAGACTACATTATACTGCATTTGCGAAGGTAAAGAAAGAGCTATGATTTGGAGGGGAATCATTGAAATAACCGAACCTGACAATGTTAACAAAGCCATTAAAGATTACATAAAAATGATCATTGTTGCTATGGAAGATCAAGATCTGGTATTTACCTCTCAGGTAGAATAAAACAAGATTCTAAAACAACGGACTTAGCACTTTGCCGACACCTTCTTTCAGCTTTTTACTCCAAGGTCTTTTTATAAATTCATCATAAGTCAATTCGTTGCTAATAAGACAATCGTTTAAAAAGTCTTCTTTTAATTGTTTGGCAATTTGTTTGTGATACATAATGGCATTTACCTCATAGTTTTGTTCAAAACTACGGTCGTCTAAATTTGCTGTACCTATAGAAGATATGGCGTCGTCGCTCACCATTATTTTACTATGTAGAAAGCCGTCTGGGAAAAGATATATTTTAATACCTGATTTCAAGAACAGCTCAAAATAAGAATGAACTGACCAACTTACCACCTGGTTATCTGCCTTTTCTGATACAAGCAGCCTAACATCTACTCCACTCAATGCTGCAGTCTGTAACGCCCTTACCAATGCCTGCCCTGGTATAATATATGGGTTGGTGATATAAATATAGTTCTTGGCCATATTTATCATAGAAAAATAAGTTTGTTCTAGCACCGGAAAATCATCATCTGGACCACCGGCAACTATTTGTACCAATTCATTTGCATTAGGATCTGGTGCAGTTTTCAGAGGTAATTTTATAGCTTCTAATAATTGTGTACTGACCAAGTACCAATCTGTCATAAAAACCTGATCCAGTTGTGTAGCAGCATCACCTATTAGTCTTAAATGCATATCATGCCATTTACCCAAACCAACTTGCCCTTTTAGATATTTATCTGATACATTAATGCCGCCGGTGAAAGCAACTTTTCCATCTACAACGATGATTTTGCGGTGGTTTCTAAAATTTAAGGAAGAAAAATACCTACCAAACTTAAATGGCAGAAATGAATATACTTCTACACCAATTTCTATAAGTTTCTTTAGATATTTTTTACTTAGTGAAAAACTACCGATACCATCATAAATTAATCTAATAACAACACCGTGAGCTATTTTTTCCTCAAATAGTTTTAGTAACCTAGTAGCTAAGTCACCGTCTTCAAAAATATAATATTGAATATGAATACGATTGGTTGCAACTTTCAAGGCATGAAATATGGTCTCAAAAGTTGTTTTACCATCTTTCAATATTTTAAGATCATTACCTGATGTTGGCGGAAAATGAGAATTTTTATAACTAAGCGTCATTAATTTACCATACTTGCCGTCAAAAACGTTTATCTGCTCAGTATTTGGCTTCGGTAGTTTACTGAATAAATCTTTTTGATGCTGAATAAGCTTATACTTTCTTCTATTTCTACCCAATAATAAATAAAGAAAAATACCACCCACGGGTAATGCAAAAATGGTTAAAAGCCATGCCAGACTTTTAGTTGGCTTAGCACCGTATAACAAAATCGACAACACAATTGACAATGCTATTACAACGTAAATACCAATAAAAATTGAAGTCCACATAAAGTTCTTGTTCTAGAAATCACCTTAAATTCTAGTGCTATTAAATGAAAAGATGTTATAGGTGAATTGTTACAAGTTACTCGATTTACCAACAATACGCCCATCTTCCATTTGAATGATGTAATCTGTTCGTTTGGCAAAGTCCTCATCATGCGTAACAACAAGCAACGACAAGCCTTCTTCTTCTTTTAGTTGCTTAAAAATATTAAAAACATTGTCAGCATTATAACTATCCAAATTTCCAGTCGGTTCATCTCCCATAAGTATTGATGGATTGTTAATTAGTGCCCTAGCAATAGCTACACGCTGTTTTTCGCCACCTGAAATACGCGAAGCCTTCTGTTTTGCCAACGACTCTATACCTAACATTTTCAATTTCTGAAAAGCGTCATGCTCAATCTCTTGGTGACTTTTTCGAGCTAATTTTTTTGCAGGCAACATTATATTTTCAATAACACTAAATTCAGATAACAAATAATGAAACTGAAATACAAAGCCAATATTTTCATTTCTTAAAAGCGACAATTTAGTTGCAGACAAACCGGTTACCAACTTGTTATTCAATAATAATTCGCCGGTATACTCGGTATCCATCGTTGACAATATATAAAGCAACGTAGATTTTCCAGAACCAGATTTACCCATGATAGAAGCAAATTCCCCATTGAATATTTTAAAGGAAATATCTTTTAAAACATGAAAATCTTTAGGTTTATGAAAATGCTTATTGATATTTTTTGCTTCTAATACTATATCCATTTACTACTGCTTAAGTACCTCTAATTATTTTTACCGGATCAATATGCTTTGCTTTATTCGATGGAAGCCACCCTGCTATAAAAGTTGAAATCAACGCGAAGACAATACCTATAACATAATACATAAAATTAAAATTAACCGGATAGGTAGTGATAGTTGGTAATGCATCCGTTTCAAAAGGAACTCCATCTATAATAACTGATAAAACAAAACCTAAAACCAAGCCCAAAACACCTCCTACCATGCCTATTATCATTGCTTGACTCATAAAAATGTATTGTACATCTTTACCAGAAAAACCGGTAGCTTTTAAGATGGCTATATCCTTCATCTTTTCATAAATAAGCATGTTAAGAATATTATATATTCCGAAGCCTGCTACAATTAAAAGCGTAATTGAAACCGCGTAGGTAATTAAATTACGAATATTGGTACCGGTCTCAAATTGGGCATTTGCCTCGTTTATATCGGTCGCTGTGACACCAAATTGTTTTTCGAAACCCTTTGCCAATATTGGGGCATTTTCAATATTGTTTAGTTTTATATTTATATCTGTGATATAGTTTTGTGCCTCCCCTAAAATTCGCTGTACCGTTTTTAAATTACAATAGCTTTGAGCGTTATCGATATCTGCCACTCCGCTTTGATAAATACCTACTATTTTCAATGGAAAAACAGCTCCTCTTGCAGTACCAATCTGCACTCTATCGCCAATTTTCAATGACATTTTACTGGCAAGACCTGAGCCCAATAAAATTCCGTTATCCATAGTATTCAAAGCTTCCGGGGTACCTTCAATGATATAATCGCGCATATTAGAAAGCCGTGTTTCCTCCATAATGTCAACACCTATTAAATTACCAGACAATTCTATAGAACCGGATAAATAAAATATTTGTGCACGTACTTGTGCCGTAGCTCCTTTTACCTCTCCCATTTGTTTTAAATGGTCTAAAATAGGAAGCGCATTATGAATCTTTTTTTGCCCGCTTTTTGGTTTTATAGAACTGATCATTTGAACAGAGTTATTAAACTGCTCATACAGCGAAACTGGCTGATCAATGGTCGGTTCTATTTCATTATACAAATGAATATGTGGAGTTTGGTTCAATACCAAGTCATCTAACATATCGTTTAGACCGGTCATAAAACTTACCATGGTAATGTAAGCACCTATACCGAAAGTAACCCCCAACGCTGCCGTTGCGGTAGATTTCATCTTGGTCAGAAGATGTGTTTTGGCGATATTTAGTATAACGGGCCAATTCATTATTTAACTGGCTTTAAAATCATATCATTTTCGGTAATACCTGAAATAATTTCGACCCTTTCTAAGTTTTCCGCTCCGACTTCTACGGTTACCGTACCATCTTCTGTTATTACTTTATTACCATCGACTAAATATTCTCTAGGTATGGTAAGTGCATCTTCTTTCTCTGAAATTACAATATTACCCTCGCCGGCAAGACCAGGATATAATACTTGGGGCTGGCTCTTAAATAGTGCCTCAACCTTGAATGTTTGTGATGTTTCGTCTTTTTGTGGATATATTTTACTCACCGAAGCCGTAAACACTTCCATTGGGTATGCATCTAAGATTATTAATGTTTTCTGACCTAATTTAATTTTAATGATATCTACCTCATCTATCAACATTTCTATTTTAAAGTCGGTAGCGCTGCCTATTGCCCCTAACGGTTCTAGCGTATTAATTAACTCACCAGGCTCTTTAAACAAGGCATAAACCTTACCGTTGATCTTGCTATTAATGGTATAATCTTCTGCTATGATTTTTGAGGACGAATAGCTGTTCTTAGCCTGTTGCAAAGCTGTTTCTAAATCATTCTTTGTTCTTGCGTAAGTAGACTTTTGATGACGTAATTGATTTCTTGAAAGCTCATAGGCTAACTTTTGGGTATCAAACTCTGCTTTTGAACCTATATGTTGATCCCAAAGTCGTTTCTGCCTAGCAAAATTGATAGAATCATTATTGAATTTAAGTTGTGCAGCATAAATATCGTCTTCAATACTTTTTAAAATAGCAGCATTTCCTTGAAAATTTTCTTTGGACTGCTGTAAGGTTAAATACGCATTTTCTGAATTTAATAGAGGAGTGCGGTTATTCACCTGTAAAATAGCGTCTCCTTTCTTAACCAAATCTCCTTCTTCTACTAGGTTATCATCTAAAATACCGGCCACAACGGCGTAAACTTGATATATGCTATCTGGTTGAATAGTGGCTGACGCATATACTGAAGATATCAATTGAGATTTTTGCGGAAGCACCTTTTCTTGTTTCTCTCCGCAAGAAAGAAATAGAAGAAACAGTACACTAATGTTCAGATATCGCATGAATTATAGATTATTACAATTCAAAATAACAGGAAATCTTTCAGGTATAATATGAGTAAAATCATGCGTAGAAGAATCATCTCATAAATACGTTAGTGTTTTGTAAATGAAGTTCTCTAATACTTTAGTATCGTTTACTATATATTTAAAGGAAACTATTAAATACAGAGCATAAAAAAACCAAAATTTCCATTTCGGTTTTTCTATATGATGTAAAAAATTTTCTAAGTTTTTTCAGCTTACTTTTCGTTTTTTAACAGAGACGCTTAGCTTGCTTTTTATTCTTTTGATTGTACTTTTATTTGCATTTTTCTTTTTAGCTTTCTTCAACTTGTACTTTAAATCATCTATTTTTTTAGCTGATTTTGTAACTTGTTTAATCGCTGCTTTCATCTTTTGACCTAATTTAAAATTACTTGAGTTAGTCTTTCTCTTTATTTCTTTCTTCTTTACAGAACTTGCCTTTTTCTTAGATTTTTTCTTTATAGCGTAACAATCATGCATGCTTTAACCATTCATGATTTTGGTCATAAATTTTCAACCAATAGGATTATAACTTTATAGATAAACTAATACGTGAAAACATGAGCAATTATAGAAATAGACCTAAAGACAATTATATACATGAATCTGACTGGAAATCGCTCTATGCATTGACCGAACATTGGAAATCAGATATGGCTTTCTACAATGAAGACTTAAAGTTTTTACATCATTTAATAGATAAATACTTTATGTGGATCGCCAAGAAAGATAATATTGATATGGTTCGAGAAATTGAAGTAAGCCTTATTGATACAGATAAGAAATGTGATACTTTGGCAAAACAAATCGATAGACACCTACATCATTTAGCTGAGTTAATAGATAACCCTTTTGCTTATGATTCTCATACTTTTAGAACTGAACATGAGCAACTCGAAGATGACCTAACACTATTCGTAAAACAATTCAGGGCAAATCGAAAAGAAGTTTTCGCTATCACCGAACATGTTATTAATGGTGAAGAAATGGTAAAACGATTAGGTCTGGTAACTTAAAAATATATTTTCTAAATAAATAAAAGATGAAGCAATTACACAAAGTATTAAATGAAATTACAGCGCTAACTACCAATATAGAAACCAACTATCCAGAACTATATCGTTCATTAGATGAAAACCCTATGACCTTGCCTGTGAGTCAACATCCACATATGAATAAGGTTGTTATGCAAGAATATTTAGAAAGCTTGAAACAAATGTTATATCATTATTTAGACGAGCATAAGAGTTCGATATACTAATTATCTTATTCTTAAAAGTTTTCTACAGCTAAAATTCCTATTATTCCAAATGCTTAATTTGAAATAAAACAGCGTAATATACCAAATACCATGGCCATTTTAAGAATTCCTACTCAACAAGAAATAAAGCGCTATGCTACCCTATTTAACGTATTGGTTAAATATGGGTTTGAAGATGTGCTATCACATAGTCCTATCCTAAAAATAATTCCCAATTCATATTTAGAAAAACATCCGGAGACGAAAACAAATCTTTCCTTTTCTAAATATGAACGTATAAGAATGGTACTAGAGGAACTAGGACCCACCTATGTAAAACTCGGACAAATTTTTAGTACTCGCGAAGACATGCTTCCTATTGAGTTGATAGAAGAGCTAGAAAAATTACAAGATCATGTACCCAAACTTAAAGACTTCGATGTTGTAACTACTATTGAAGAAGAATTAGGTATTGAAAAATTCAAGTATTTTACTACAATTGAATTAGAGCCTTTAGCAGCAGCATCATTGGCACAGGTACATCTAGCGCAACTCGTAAATGGTAATGAGGTAATTTTAAAAATTCAAAGACCAAATATCACCGAGATTATTGAAGCTGATCTTATGGTAATGAAGCAGGTCGCAGATAGTCTTGAAAAATACAGCACACAGGCAAAAGCTTTACAACCTATTCGTATTATAGAATCTTTTGAACGCAGTATTAAAGAAGAACTTCAGTTTGCAAGAGAAATAGATAACACAAAACGTTTTGCCCAAAATTTTGCGGGTAACGAGTTTATTCATGTTCCAGAAGTTTATAAAGAACTTTCTACAGATAAAATTATTTGTATGGAGTTTATAGATGGCATTAAAGTATCTAATGTTGAAGCATTGATTGCAGCTAATATAAACCCAAAAGCGGTTGCTAAAATTGGTGTAGACCTTTATATTGAACAGATATTAGATTTTGGTTTTTTTCACGCAGACCCGCATCCTGGTAATATATTTATACTTCCGGAAAGCGGACAAATATGCTTTTTAGATTTCGGAATGATGGGTACTATTCTATCTAACGAAAAAGAATCTATAAATGACCTTTTACTCTATTTCTTAAGTAAAGACGTTAAAAAAATAATCACTTTACTTGAGAAAATTGCTATTAGAACTAACATACCCGATTATAAAAAACTAGAACAAGACCTTTATCAATTATTAGAAGGTATTAGCAATACTGCCATTCAAAATATTAAACTCGGCGATACCTTATCGCAGTTTAAAATTGTGCTATATGAGAATAAAATTATAATTCCCCACTATCTATATATGCTCATAAGAGGTATTGTTCTTATTGAAGGTGTCGGTCTTAAACTTGATCCCGAATTTAATATCACCAAAAATCTAGAACCTTATACCGCAAAGATTTTAAGAAAAAGATTTAGTTTAAAATACCTGTTTAAAAAGAACCTGAACCGTTTAAAAGATATAAATGCCTTAGCAGATACACTGCCCGACGATATAAACACCATCATAAAAAAAATAAAAGATGGCAAGTTAGAAATTGTACACGAACATAAAGGTCTTAAAGAATTTCAGACTGCTACAAGTAAGGCTGTAAACCGTTTGGTATTCTCAGTGATCATCGCTGCACTTTCAATAGGTTCATCATTATTGGTAATGGCAAAAATGCCACCGTTAATCAATGGAATACCCCTTTTGGGTGCTATTGGGTTTGTGCTATCTGCTATATTAGGTTTTTATATTATCATTTCTATTTTCAGAAATGATCAATTTTAAACGGTAAATACATGGATGAAGTTGATAAAATAATAAAAGTATTAGACCCGTATATTCTAGGGGTGCTTATTAGTTTGGGCATAGGTCTTATTCTCGGACTCGAGCGAGAATATAATAACCTAAAAGAAGATAAGGGCTTTGCAGGTATACGAGCATTCCCTATTGTGGCTATTTTAGGTTTTACATTAGGTAGCCTTACCGAAATCTACACAACTTGGTTGCCTATTATTGGTTTAGGTGCCTTCATTTTCTTTTTAGGATTCAATCATTTAAATAAAGAGACTGCAGCATACGAAAGAAGTTTTACCACCAACATAGCTTTGATTGCAACCCTTATATTAGGGTTAATGGTATCTGCAGAATATTATAGAAATGCGGTTGCTACTGCTGTAATTATTGTGACATTACTTTCTCTTAAAACACGTTTTCATACCGTTATTAGAAATATTACATCAGACGAACTTTTTGCCTTAATAAAATTTTCTATTATCGCTTTATTGATTTTACCCTTTTTACCCAATTATAATTACGGCTCTAATGAATTGATTAATCCGTTTGAAATTGGGTCTATTATAGTGATTGTATCTTTCTTAAACTTCATTGGTTATTTTCTGGTCAAATTTGTAGGTTCTAAAAAGGGAATTCTATTAACCGCTATTCTCGGCGGACTCATTTCAAGTACCGCGGTAACTTGGAGCTATGCATCGCGAAGCATTGAATCTCCTGAACTGTCTAAAAAATATGCCGCCGGTATCATCATTGCCTCGGCAATTATGTTTCCGCGACTCGCATTATTGACCTTCATATTCAATAGTGCACTCTTCATGTACGTAGCCATACCTTTTGCTGTATTCTCTGTAATTTGCTTTGTAATATCTCTTGTTCTAATCAAAGAGGATACCAATAAACCGGACACGAATATTAACCTTGGCAACCCAATGAACCTTCTTAATGCAATCGGGTTCGGTTTTATTTATGTTGTCATTCTTTTTGCAGTTTTTTACAGTAATCAATTCTTTGGAGAAAGCGGACTGTATTATTCAGCCCTAATTGCTGGTTTGGCAGATACCGATGCTATAACTATTAGCCTTACGAAATTTGCATCTGACTCAGAAAAAATAAAGCTAGCATCTTCTGTTATTGTCACCGCCGTCATGAGTAACATGCTTGTTAAGTTGGGCATTACGATATTTAAAGGTTCAAAAGTCGCCGGTAAATTAGTGGGCTATACTTTTACAGGTATTATAGTAATTGGCGTTTTATATGCTGTGATTGCTAATTGAGGTAATTTAATTACGGAAGTACCTTTTCAGGTTTCACTACAAGAAAGAAATAGTAGATAGAGTACATTAATGTTCTGCCAAATTTTATTTACGAAGTTTTTTAAAAAACTAATATTGGCTTAAGTGATCGTATGAATATTTAATCGTCATAAATATTAGAATTAATAATACCATGCTGAATAATAATCATAATTCACTAAACCAATTAATTAGAAGAAGAAATATATTGATTCTGAATTTATCTATACAGAAAGTTTTGACCTGGAGATGTGCTGGTACGCTACCCATGCTTTCTAACGTTTTACTAAATAAGAAATGAATAATGAAACGCTAGATAAAAACTTAATCGGAAATTCCACTAGGTTAAATCTTTTAATTTATCGATGGCTTTTGGAATAGTACAGTAAAAGCAAGTGCCCTTACCCACAATGCTTTCAGCCCTAAGGCTCCCTTCATTTTTTTCAACCATTTCTTTACATAACATTAGCCCTAAGCCGGTACCTTTCTCGTTATTAGTGCCGTAAGTGGTAAATGTTTCTTCCTTGAAGAATATTTTCTCAAGTGATTCTTTAGTTAAACCCACCCCAGTATCTTGAAACCAAATTTCCCAAAATTCATTCTTATCATTAGCTCCAATCTTAATCGTACCATTTTCAGGGGTGAATTTTAAGGCATTACTAAGAATATTTCTAATGACAATTCCTATTTGATTTTTATCTGACCATGTCAAAACGTGATTATCAATTTTACTTTCGACTATTATTGATTTTTGACTAAAACTTTTTGAAAGTAACCCAATGTTTTCATCAACTATAGATTTGATATTTGTAACTTCTTGTTTGGTTACCATACCATCCATTTGAGATTGACCCCAGGAAAGTAAATTATCAAGCGTAAATGAAATATTGTTTATGTTTTTCGACATCGATGGTGCAAAATTCATAAAATCAGAAGAACTCATATCACCAGAATTCACCAAATCAAACATAGATTTAAATGAGTTTATAGGTCCTTTTAAGTCATGGGCAATAATCGAGAATAATCTACTTTTTGTATTGTTAGAATTTCTTAAGAAGGTTTCTTTTTTCTTTAATTGAATAGATTGTTGGGTAAGTTTATTATTTAATCGATTTTGAACAGTATTATTTCTTCTAAGAATAAAGATGATTACCAATGCAGATAAAAGAACAAAAAGAGCAGCATAGAAATAATATTTTTGTTGGGCAACTTTCTTTTCGTTTTCTATAATATATCTTTCTTTTTCTTGGTCAAATTCAAGATTGGATTTTAATATACGTAGCTCCCTTTCGTTCTTTTTGATGTTTAGTGTGTCAGATAATGTTTTCAAGTCTTCTAAATAGGTCAATGCCTTTATTGGCGCATTAACCGTCTTATTAATATCATATAGAATTTGAAGAGTTATATCACGATCCTCTAGAAGATTCATGGTTTTTGATATTTCTAACGCCTTTAAGGCATAACCTTCAGAAGTTTTAAAATCTTCTAATTTGTAATAAGCTTTAGCAATACCATTATATAGTGGTATTTTATATCTGGTTTGATCTATGGACTCATGAATTTTTTCACTTTTCTTAAACCACTGTAATGCTAAACTGGGTTGGTTTTGTTGGTTATAAATTATAGCTTTTAATTCATAAGCATACATTTGCCAACTTTCTAAATTAATTTTATCAAAAATGGAAATACTTTCATCAACGTAACTACCAGCGGTTTCCAAATCATTGATATCAATATAGCTTGCTGCCAAATTAGCCAAGGTCAAACCTTTAATATAATCGTCATTTACTAATTTATTGTTTTCCTGTGCTAGTTTCAAAAAATAGATACATTGCTGCATTTCTTTTTGACTGCTGTATAAATTGGAAATATTTACATATAAAGTAGAAAGATTGTTATAAGATTTGGTTTGTTTTGCTAGCTCAATACCTTCTAAATACTCCCGTAAAGCCTTTGCATATTCTTCATTGTATTCATATTCAATAGCTAGAAGGTTTTTAGCCCTCAATATATGTGTTATTTCATTTATGGATTTAGCTTTATCAAGAGCCTTTGAGAAACTTTCAATGGCCTTTTCGCGTTGCCCAGTTTCTGAATAATATGACCCCATGCTTAGATAGCCTATCGCCTCTCCCTTTGTATAATTTATAGATTTGCTTAGATCAATAGTCTCCTTTGCCAACTTGGACAGACTGTCTAAATCATAGATTGCACTTTTTCTCGCTAGTTCATATAAAAAATCTATGTAGAGGGTATCCTGTTTATAATTTGGAGTTGCTCTAAAAGCTTTCAGTTTAGTGCTTGTACTATCATTTGAAACAATTTGGGCATTTGAATTTATAGACGGAAGCCACAAACATAGCATCAGTATAATCTTTAAACCTAAATAATTTATTTCAATTGAACTTTTACCTAGTAGCATGAATGGTGTTTTCTTTTTTTACTTTATACTTTATACTTTATACTTTATACAAAGTTATCATTCATCATTGCCTATACTAATTATAGTTGTCCATTAAACCTTTTCTGTAGGTTAAATACTACATTTATGTAGTTTAACTAATATTGATTTTAAATTATAAGATCATTAAATTTAATTCTATTTTTTAAAACAGTTTTCAAGAATAGTCACATAACCCATAACAACACACAAGGTAGCTAATGCATACCGTCCACCAGACCGAATCAATTCATTAATAGTCACTTGTAAAATTCTTGTACCTGACATACCTAATGGGTGCCCCAAATTTGGGGCTGTGCCCGCCTGTTTAATCATCCTAATATGTTTTATACTTCCCTTTATTTCGCATTTGCTTAAAAATCGAATCTCATTTTCTTCATATTTACTGGTAGTGCAATACTAATTGTTTTAGTGGCATCGGTACGGCAGTTTATAGTTAAAGCAAAATGCCCTAAAACTGATTAAGGAATACCTATATGTTATATATCATTATTGATTTTCACAGCACTTTCATCCTTAAATAAAATAACTTAATTACCTTATAAACAATTAATTAAGCAACAAAATTCCCCTACTCACTTTTTGTAATTATCGCTTATATAAATAAAGCGAGACTCCATAATAATATCACATATTAAAATGTATTTTCCTTCAACCCCTGTTTATACTTTATTAAGCTCATATTCATATCCAAATTAGGTAGAATACTTCTTATTGGCTATTGGTATCCTGTTTTTCACTTTCCCTAAAACGTAACCTAAATACTACGTTACACAAACTATTTTAAAATAGAATCAATTATAATTGAGTACACCTCATGTTGTTGTAATTGTCTTTTTATTTGAAATATTAAAAAACTAGTATCGCCTTTTCATTTTTTGTTCCCAATCGTTTACAAAAACTAGACAGAATTGGATTTAGATAATCCTAATAAACCTTCGTTGCAAATAACAAAATGAATGTTACCTCCTTTTCATTTTTTGTTCCCAATCTTTTACAAAAACAAGACAGAAAAGGATTTAGATAATCCTAATGAACCCTCGTTGCAAATAACAAAATAAAGGCTATCGCCTTTTCATTTTTTGTTCCCAATCGTTTACAAAAACTAGACAGAATTGAATTTTAGATAATCCTAATGAACCCTCGTTGCAAATAACAAAATAAAGGCTATCGCCTTTTCATTTTTTGTTCCTAACCACTTTCATAAACTATGTTTATGACGTTTTTGGAAACAAAAAATGAACTGTTATCACAGTTCATTTTCTTATTCAGTCGGGATGACAGGATTTGAACCTGCGACCACTCGACCCCCAGCCGAGTGCGCTACCGGACTGCGCTACATCCCGAAATTTAAATGGAAATTAATCTCCAAAATATTACGTAGTTTTTCAACACCTTAAAATGAACTGTAGTGCAGTTTATCCTGAGCGAAGTCGAAGGGCTACATCCCGAAAATTCTGATTGCAAAAATAGAGAAGTTTTGAAGATTAGAATCGATCTTTTATCAAAACTTGAAATACTATCTCAAAGAAATCATCCAGTCTATCATTCGCTCACCCCAATCTTTCAAATGCTCATCATGCAAGCCTAACCCGAAGCCGTGACCGCCTTTTGGGTAAATATGCATCGTTGCAGAAACTCCTTTATTCTTTACTGCTTTATAGAATAACAAGCTATTTTCTACAGGTACTACGGTGTCATCTGTAGCGTGGAGTAAAAAAGTTGGTGGCGTTTGCTCTGTAACTTGTTTTTCATTTGAGAAATAATTGACTAATTCGGTGGTTGGGTTTTCCCCTATCAAATTCTTCTTTGAACCTTGATGTGTCATTTCGCCAAATGATATTACAGGATACATCAATGCCATAAAATCTGGACGTGCACTTTCTTTATCAATATCATCAACATCTTTATACACTTTTTCGTTAAAATGCGTTCCCAATGTAGATGCTAAATGACCGCCAGCTGAAAATCCAATAATTCCTATTTTATTCGGCTCTATATTAAACTTTTCAGCATTACCGCGAACAAGCCTTACCGCTCTTTGAGCATCTAAAAGTGGTACGTACTTTTTTTCGGTTTGCGAAATATCTGATGGTAAACGATATTTTACCACTATACCTGCAATACCCTTACTGTTCAAAAATTTTGCAATATCTGTACCTTCCCAATCATAGGCTAATATTCCATACCCTCCGCCAGGAAAAATTAAAACCGCCTCTCCTGTAGCATCTCGTTTTGATGGTAAATACACCTCAATTGTTGGGACTTGAACTTTACTAATTCGCAAAATTTCATTTTGCTCATGCATTTCTTTTTCCACACTTTTTAAGTGATTAGGTATTTTATCTTTAGGCCATAACTGCATAATAGTATCTTGAGCAAAGAAGCTGTTTACCATTAGCAACAATAACAGCAATAGTGTGTTTTTCATATCATATAATTTATACTATTCACAATTCCATTTAAAATTAGCGATAGGGTCATGCGATGCTCCTTGTAAGTTATAGTGCCACCATTCTGTTCTGGTAGACCAAAACCCATATTTTTCCATGGTGCTTTTTAATAGTTTCCTATTATCAAGAATTTCTTTTGGTAAGTCAAAATTATCGTGATAGGCCCTTTTTCCAAAAAAATCAAAATCAGTTCCCATATCCAGCTCCTCCCCTTCTAAAGTAACCAAAGTTATATCTACCGCACCACCTTTATTATGTATAGAACCTTTTACGGGGTTGGCAACATATTGCGGATTAGGTACTATTTTCCACATTTTGTATTGTACAGAATTAGGTCTGTAGCAATCATAAAACTTTATTTTTACTCCGCTCTTTTTAAACTCTTCATTAGCTTTTAATAAAGCCTTTACAGTTTTTACTCTTGTATAGCATTCTGCACAATCGTATACTTTTTCCTTTAAAAAATTATTATCGGTTGCGTATCGTAAATCATAGGCAAAACCATTGCTATAATCTGCTAAGCGTACAAATGTTGTATCTTTTAAAGAAGTCAACGGTGTAACTTGCTTCTCAATTTTTATGGCTATTGGTTCTATTTTGGAAATAGAATCTTCGTTAATTTCTACATCAGTAGTTGCCGTTTCTGCTTTTACAGATTTAGCATTGTCCTTACAAGATTGTAAGAATAAGAAACTGATGATGATAATAAGCAAGCACTTATAGCTTAAATAGTTGTATTTTAAAATAATCAACGAACTCATTTTCTATACTCTTTTGGTGTTCAATATATTATACTAAATAGTGTTCATTCTGATAGAAATTTGTCTACCTTACTTAAACCTTTAATTACAGCAATTTAACTAAAAACCATGAACAACAACCTATTCCTAATTTTAACCCTTGCTATTTTTTGTGTCTCCTGTAAAAATGAAAAGAAATCATTTACTACAACAACCGAAGCAGTAGAATCGCCTTGGTTATTAGGTTTTGAAAAAACAGATAAGAACCCTATAATGCAAGCAGATTCTTCTTATACTTTCTTAGATCCTATTTCTAAAAAAGAGGTTCAATGGCAAAAAGCCGATGTTTTTAATCCGGGTGCAATAGTAAAAAACGACACTGTATTTCTGCTATTTAGGGCAGAAGATAATCCTAAAGCTATTTTAGGGCATAGAACTTCTCGAATAGGTTTAGCCTATAGTGTTGATGGTATAAATTTCACCAAACACCCTACTCCTGTACTTTTCCCTGACAATGACGAATTTTCTCAATATGATCAACCTGGTGGTATTGAAGACCCACGCATTATAGAAACACCTGACGGTACGTATATTATGCTCTATACAAGTTGGAACAAAGATATTGCCCGTTTATCTAGCGCTACATCTACCGACCTTAAAGAATGGACAAAACAAGGTCCTGTGTTTGAAGATGCTTACGACGGTAAGTTTTTGGACGAATGGAGCAAATCTGGATCAATTGTTACCGAGTTGATTAATGGCAGACTAATTGCAAAAAAAATAAATGGTAAGTATTTAATGTATTGGGGCGAATTGTTTGTGAACCTTGCTACTTCTATAAATGGTGTGGATTGGGAACCTACATTAAATGAAAAAGATGAATTACTACATAGTTTTACGCCATCTTTAAATGAATTCGATAGTCACTTAACCGAACCTGGACCACCTGCTTTATATACAGAACATGGTATTTTATTATTATATAACGGAAAAAACTTAAGTGGTGAGGGAGCAACAAGTAAGTTCCCAGAAGGTACATATTGTGGTGGTCAAGCTTTATTTGATAAAAATGATCCTACAAAATTGATAAAGCGATTAGATACTCCTTTCATCTGTCCTAGTCTACCGCACGAAATAAGTGGTCAATATAAAGCTGGAACAACTTTTATTGAAGGCTTGGTATATTTCAATGACAAATGGTTTCTGTATTATGGAACAGCAGATTCTATGGTTGGCTTAGCAGTTAAGGAATAAATAAATTATACTACTTATTTAAATAAAAAAAGCCCCTGCTTCAAAAATGAAATAGGGACTAATGGTTGGTATTGGTAATTGGTTCTATTCTTCAAGTTGACTTAGATAAACTAAGCTTTTAGGTACTTGAGTGACTACATTCTTAGACTCATCTTCTATGAACATATATTCAATGCCTAATTTCTTAGCTTCAGCAACTACTCCGGCAATATCTATTTGCCCTGTTCCTAAAACAACATTGGTATCATCTTCTTCATGACCGGTATTATTTCCTTCAATACCTTTTTCCATATCCTTTAGATGTAATAATGTAATTTTCTTTGGATATTTCTTCATTAGCGCTAGCGGATCTGCACCTCCATGTTGTGCCCAAAAAACATCTAATTCAAATGTAAAATGAGTTGCATTGTTAGCCATGTAATCGAATAAAGTACCATTTTCATAAGGTCTAAATTCATACCCATGTGGGTGATACGCCAGTACGAGTCCGTTTTCTTTCAGCTTCTTTCCTGCCTTATTGAAAACTTCTGTGGCGTGTTTTGTTTCTTCTAGATCCCATTTGTTATCATCGTGAGGTACCCATGCGCACATTACATATGTAGCACCGAAATCTTTGGCATTTTTTATAACCTTATCTACATCATTTTCTAAATCGTCAAAGCCTGCACCTACACTGACCATCTCTAGATCATTTTCTGCTAATAAAGCTTTAAAATCTTCCAATGGCATATCATAAGTTTCGCCACCTTCGATTTTGGTTAATCCCCATTCATTGATCAATCCTAGGGTGTTAGAAACATCCATTTTAAATTGATTTCTAAGACTATATAACTGTAAACCTACCTCTTGGGCTTGCGCTAAAAAACTACTACCCAAAAAGATAGTGGCAATCATTACTTTTTTTATCATCGAGATATTAATTATGTAAGTAAATTTCCTTCGTCATCCCACTCTGCCATAACGTTACGTTGACTTTGGTCTACGCATTTTGCAATCCATTCTGGGTCATAGGCAACACCATGCTGGTCAAGTACATCTTGCGGTACACCATCCCAAACATTAGGTGAATTTCCTTTATATCCTAAATCTGCAATACCAACTTTAGAAGTATAATACCCCGTAACGGTCAAGCCACGCATGGTATAGAAAAATTGAATTTCTAATGGTTGCTCGCTTAGTGGTTTCTCGATATCATGCCAGCAGATTTCATCGCAAATCTGTTTTTTCTGCTCTAAAGTAGCCGACTTAAATTCAGTACCAAACTCCGTATTACTTTTATGATCTAACCACATTAAACCACCTAAAAGTGTAGGAGCCATTTCTGGAATATCTTTACCCATAAATTCTACAAGCGCTGGCACTTCTGCCTCTATAGGACCACCATGTGGCTCTTTTGGTGGAAGTATCACTACACTTAAAGCTGCAATAGTTTCCATTTCATGCTCGTTAAACAATTGCTCTGCATTTAATTTTTCTATACGATTCAATTCTTCTGGCGTTCTACCAAAAAACTTATCGCTGCTGGTTGAAATCACCTCATCTACAGATTCACCATTTTCAGTCTTACATGAATTGAAGACTAGCCCAGAAGTTGCCGCAGCACCACCGAGTATTAAAGTTTGTAAACTCTTTCTTCTATCCATAATCTAAATATTTTGTGCCTTTAATTGTTCAATGATATAATCTGATGCTCTCCATGAAAGGGCCATAATCGTCCAAGTACAGTTTTTATCTGCTTGAGATACAAAAACACCTGCATCTACTATAAATACATTGTCGGCATCATGTAACTGCTGAAACTTATTGGTCACCGATGTTTTAGGATCATCTCCCATTCTAGTGGTACCTACTTCGTGAATAATCTCACCTGGTTTGTTCAATCCGTAATCTTTATCCTTACCTGGCTTTTCACCTAAGTAATGACCACCCATATTATGAATAATCTCCTCAAAAGAATCTTGCATATGCTTCGCCTGATTCACTTCGTATTCTGAATGCTTATAGTTGAACTTCAAAACTGGTATACCGAATTGATCTACCGTTGTAGGGTCAATTTCACAGTAATTATCTTTGTAAGCGATTGCTTCTCCACGACCACCAAAACCTATTACGGCACCGTAGTACTTCTTTACATCATCACGTAAGCTTTCTCCATATCCTCCAGATTTTAATCCGAAGTACTGGTTCAATGCATTTGGATCCCAACCAAAACCGTAGTTTGGCTGACTCATGCCGCCCCATACCTCTATATGATATCCTCTTGGAAAATTCAGTTTAGAATTATCGCCCCACCATGGTGAGTATACGTGCATACCACCTACACCATCTTCGTTGTAAGAGGTCTTTCTATTTAATAAGCCCGGTATTACACCTGCAGCTCCAGATCCTGTAGAATCATGTAAATACCTACCTACTAGATTACTACTATTACCTAGTCCGTTAGGGTGTTGCTTACTTTTAGAGTTTAAAAGTATTCGTGCAGAACTACATGCAGATGCTGCTAATACTACTACTTTACCTCTAAGCTTATATTCTTTTCTATCTTCTTTGTTGATGTACGATACGCCTGTTGCCTTACCTTCAGCATTGGTGGTAACTTCACGCACCATGGCATTTACAAATAGTTTTACTTTACCACCACTTTTTTGTGCCGGAAAGATCAAACAACTACCTGATGAGAAATCGGCATATATTTGACATGATCTGCCACATTGCCCGCAATAGAAACAAACCCCACGATCTTCATTTATTCTTTTGGTCAACATCGAAAGTCTACCTGGTATCACCGGTATGTTTGACTTCTTTGCGCCATTGATATAAAATAATTCGTGCAATCTTGGTTTCGGGGGAGGAAGAAAGAATCCGTCAGGATCGTTTTCTCTGCCTTCATTGGTGCCAAAAACACCAATTAACTTGTCTAATTTATCGTAATATGGTTTAACATCTTCGTATCCTATTGGCCAGTCATCTCCATGGCCATCACGGGTTTTCCCTTTAAAATCTTTTGGTCCGAAACGTAAAGAAATACGCCCCCAATGATTAGTTCGTCCTCCGAGCATTCTTGCACGCCACCACTTAAACTCAGTTCCTTCTGCATGTGTATATGGTTCTCCTTCTACTTCCCAATCTCCCCATGACATATCCCATTCACCAAAAGCTCTATCTGTACCTGCCCCTCTTCTTGGAGAATCATATGGTTGTTTTAATTGCGTCATGGTCTTTGGATCAGCTGGGTCAAAAAACGGACCCGCTTCAACAACAGCTACGTTTAAACCTGCATCTGCCAATTGTTTGGTAGCCATACCACCACCAGCTCCTGAACCTACAATGATTACATCAAAGATTTCTGAGGATTCCTTTATCTGCATAATTTGAAATTAGTTATTGATTACAATTTAACTATTTATTAAAATAAGAACCTGTGTTTTTAGCTGAATAACCATCGTTACTGGACGGACGGACACTTTATAAGCACAATAGTCCGTTTTTAGCAATATTGTTATTCGCTTACAAAAGTTGAAGCCGGCAAACCTGCGGCATTGAACAAAGTACCTACATCTGTACTTTTAAAAGCATATCGTACCCCAGTCGGATTTTTTGCTTCCTTTGAGCTTACTACTATTTCATTATTCTTCAATTTTGCTTTCGCAGGAAACCATTCTCCCACAGCATTCGAAACTTCAAAAAGTGTTATTTTCTTTCCTTTATTATTTAATCCGTCAGCATTGCTGAACTTCACTTTTAATTGATTGCCGTCTACTTCAAAAGAATCGTATAACGGACCATAAACTTCTTGATCTTGTAATAACCTGTAGTGATTTTTAAGTGCAATATTCGCTAATCTCAAACCTACATCTTGTTTGTTTAATGGGTGAATATCTTCGATTGTACAAATATCACTCGTCATTGCCATGGCTGTATTTTCTAGTGACATTGCCTTTCGTTGCTGATCTCGAACTATGCCGCCAGCAAATTCGTGATCATATTTAAATGGCGCTATTTGAACATAATAAAATGGAAAATCATCTTTCCATTCTGCTCGCCAAGAAGTAATCATATTCGTAAAAAGCTTTTGGTAGCTTTTGGCATTCGCAGTATTTGATTCTCCTTGATACCAAATCGTGCCGCCTATTTTAAACTTCGTCAACGGGGCTACCATACCGTTATACAAAGATGACTTCTCTACCGATACCCATTTGTTAGGCTCTATTTTTTTGTGAGCTTCGACCAATTCAGGGTGTGCTTCAAAAACAGACTCTGGTGTCCACACTTCAGCACTTGAAGCTCCCCATGCGTTATCTATTAATCCTATCGGAATATTCAATTCTTTTTGAACTTTTCTTGCAAAAAAATACGCAACTGCACTAAAATCTTGCATGGTTTCAGGTGAACAAGCAACCCAAGTACCTGCCACATCTTCTTGTGGATATTCTGCAGTTCTCTTCGCTACCGTAAACAATCGGATATTTGGGTAATTGGCATTATCGACTTCAAAATCTCTGTTCGCAATTTTGCTGTTTGCACTCCACTCCATATTACTTTGCCCAGAGCAAAGCCACACCTCACCTATCAAAATATCTTTCAAGGTAATTTCGTTTTGTTTTCCTTTAAAGATTATTTGAAACGGTCCGCCTGCAGCAGGTGTTTTTACATTGATTTCCCATTTTGCATCATTGCCTGTTTTGACGGCAAGGCTTTCATCGTTCCAACTTGTATAAATCGTAAATTCTTCGTTGGGATCTGCCCAACCATACAACAACACATCACTCTCTCGTTGCAATACCATTTCATTTGAAAATATCTTAGGTAGTGTAATCTCAGCTTTGGCAAAAGTTGTTACCAATAGGCACAGTATCATCAGGTTAAAACGTAAATTCATCATAATTGATAAAATTTTGATTTAAATATAACTAAATATGCCTCACATTAACAAATTCACAAACATTGAGTTTTATTTTTAAAGGATTTACTATCTTGACTCTTATAATTACCATATTCATTAGCCCCTAAAAACCAACATGTCTAACCAACCAACATTACTAAAGCGTCGAAATTTTATTAAAGCAGCATCGGCATCGCTACTATTTACTTCTTTACCCGCCTTCGGAATCCAGTTTTTCGCAAACGAAAAGCCTAAAAAAGTAGCTCTTATTGGCACTGGTTGGTATGGTACGAGCGATTTATTACGTCTTATACAAGTAGCAAATGTAGAAGTGGTTTCACTTTGTGATGTTGATACAAATCAACTAAACACTGCGGCACAATTAGTTTCTGAGCGGCAAAAAAATAAAAAGAAGCCTAAACTCTACACTGACTATAGAACCATGCTAGAAAGCAATAGTCTAGATATTGTACTTATTGGTACGCCAGATCATTGGCATGCATTAACGTGTATTGAAGCACTAAAATCTGGAGCTCACGTTTATGTTCAAAAACCGATTAGCGTAGATGTTATGGAAGGTGAAGCAATGGTCGCTGCTGCTAGAAAATATAACAAAGTGGTTCAAGTGGGTACACAGCGAAAAAGTACTCCGCATCTTGTAGCCGCTAAAAAACAAATTATTGATACCGGAATGCTAGGCACTATTGGTCATGTAGATATGAGTTGCTATTACCACATGCGCGCAAATGGTAATCCGCCAGAGCAAGAAGTGCCTAATTTCTTTGATTATGAAATGTGGACAGGTCCCGCACCTATGAGACCTTACGATGGTCTGCCCCACAAAAGATGGTGGCGTACGTTTCGAGAATATGGAAACGGAATTACAGGTGATATGTGTGTACACATGCTAGATACCGTTCGTTGGATGCTTGACTTAGGATGGCCCAAACGTATTAGTTCTGAAGGTGGAATTTTTGTTCAAAAAGATGGAAAATCGAACATATCTGACACACAATCTGCCGTATTTGAGTATGAGGACCATAATTGTAATTGGCAGCATAGAACATGGGGAAACCCAGATGACACAGATTATCCGTGGGCTTTTAAAATCTATGGTGAAAAAGGTGTTCTAAAAGGTGATGTGATGAAAGCGGAATTTATTCCCGTAGATGGCAGCGATTCTATTCGATTTGATGTGGTTTATGAGAAAGATAAATATCCTGAAGATCTCACCGAAAAAGACATTGAACTGCATGCGGCACCTGCTACGCGAAGGCATATGATAGATTTCTTGAATGCCATACAAAACAACACTACACCAGTGGCCGATATTGAAAACGGCCATATTTCTACAGCTAGCTGTATTTTGGCAAATTTATCGATGGATTTGAAAAGACCTTTAATCTATGACCCACAAAGCAGAACAGTATTGAGCGACCCAGAAGCTACCGCTCTATTGCAACGCGATTATCGTGGGCAATGGAAACACCCGCACCCAGATACGGTATAAATTACTGTAGTTTTTTAGTAGAGTCCCTAACAAGTAAACTCGTTTTAACGATTTTAGTTTCGTATGGTAAACCGGGGTTTTTAATTCTGTTTATCAACAACTTAGCTGTAAGTTCACCTATATATTTGCCATGCTGACTTACCATAGTCAAAGACGGAGTTACGTATTTTGACAACTGTCCGTTGGTAAAGCCAATAATTGAAATATCATTAGGCACATTATACCCTCTTGCTTTTACTACTTCTAATACTTGAACAGCAATAAGTTCATCTATACCGATAATACCTTCTATAGTTTTATAATTAAGTAAAAATGACATTAACAAATCTAAATCATCTTTAACCGTAAGATTAATAATCAATTTAGGATCAAAAGGCATCTCAAATTCCTCTAGCGCTTTCTTATAGCCTAAAAGCCTTAATTTCCCTACACTTGAACTAGATATAGGGTTAACTACCGCGATATTTTTACAGCCAATATTAATTAGGTATTTGGTAATTTTATATCCTGCCTCAAGATCATCAACCACAACTTTATCGCATTGTACGTTGTCTGAAACCCTATCAAAAAGAACTACGGGAATATCGTTATTAATAACATCTATTAATGCATCGTGTTTGTCTTCGTTCTGGCTTTCTTCCGCTAAAGACATGATAACGCCATCTACAGTACCTGCGTCAAAAAATTCAAGCGTTTTTGTTTCTTTCGCTTTAGATTCGTTACTAATACAGCTAATGATATTATAGCCACTTTCATTGGCTACTTTCTCTATACCATACAGTACTTGGACAAAGAAGTAATTTAATATGTTAGGCACAACCACACCAATAGTTTTGGTACTTCGGTTCAATAAATTAAGTGCAAGTCTATTGGGCTTATAGTGCTTTTCTTTTGCATATGTCTGTATCTTAAGCTTAAGGTCACTACTAATTTCATGACTGTCATTAATCGCTTTAGAAACGGTTGAAATAGACACCTTAAAATGTCCGGCAATATCCTTTAGAGTTACTTTTTTCATAATTTATAACTACAAAAGAACAGATTTAAATTGACACTTTAAATTATTGGTTAAAGCAAACTGTCCCTAATGGAAAACCAAGGGACAGATTACTTCATATTATATAAATTCTAATACCCAAATTTCAACTATTTAAAACAGTCTTAGGGTTTTAATTTTATATGTATTGGTTAATGATATTTTCGAACAATTCTTGCTTACCACTTTGTAATTCCAACTCACCATTTTCTTTGGCAATGTTGTAAAGATCTTTCATATCTAACTTACCGTTTTCAAAATCTTTTCCTTTACCTGAGTCAAAAGAGCTATATCTGTTTTCACGTAACTTATTATAAGAAGATGATTCGATAATTTTATCTGCTGTGATCAAAGCTCTTGCAAAAGTATCTGCCCCGCCAATATGTGCATGAAATACATCTTCTAAGTCCGTACTATTTCTTCTTATTTTGGCATCAAAATTCACTCCACCACCTTGTAATCCACCAGCAGCTAAGAATACCAACATTGCTTCTGTTGTTTCTTGAATGTTATTAGGAAATTGATCGGTATCCCATCCATTTTGGTAATCACCTCTATTGGCATCTAAACTACCTAACATACCAGCTTTTGCAGCTACAGCAATTTCATGCTGAAAAGTGTGCTGTGCCAATGTTGCATGGTTCACCTCAATGTTCATTTTAAAATCGTTCTCTAAACCATATTCTTTTAAAAAGCCTATTGCAGTAGCACTGTCAAAATCGTACTGATGCTTCATTGGCTCCATTGGTTTTGGCTCTATAAAGAAGTTTCCTTTAAACCCTTGGCTACGAGCGTAATCTCTTGCCATAGCTAAAAACTGACCCATGTGGTCAATTTCACGACCTAAATCTGTATTCAATAAAGACATATAACCTTCTCTACCGCCCCAGAAAACATAATTCTCACCACCTAAAGCAATTGTTGCATCTAAAGCCAATTTAATTTGACCACCTGCTCTTGCCAATACATTAAAATCAGGATTGGTAGATGCACCGTTCATGTATCTCGGATTTGAGAAACAATTCGCCGTACCCCAAAGTAATTTTTTACCCGAATCTTTTTGTTTCTCTTTTAAGTAATCGGTAATAGTTGCCAATCTTTTTTCAGATTCTGCAAAGGTTGATCCTTCTTGAATTAAATCGAAATCATGAAAACAGTAGTAATCAAATCCTATTTTATCAAAGAATTCAAAAGCAGCATCTGCCTTATCTTTTGCCGCTTGTACAGCATCAGAAGATTTATCCCACTCGAAACTCTGTGTACCAGGACCAAATGGATCTGAACCTTGTCCACAGAAGGTATGCCAGTAAGCTGTTGAAAACTTAAAGTGATCACGCATGGTCTTACCCGCTACTACTTGATCCGGATTATAATATTTAAAGGCTAGCGGATTGTCAGATTCCTTTCCTTCAAATTTAATTTTGTCTATTCCTTTAAAATATTCCTTGTTTGCCATTATGTTGATTTTATAAGTTGTTCAATATTAATTCTAATTCTTTTTTCCAAACTGCATATGCGTCTTGGTATGCTTTTTTATCTTTCTTGGGACTAAAAGTCATTACGTAATCATTATCTAAAATTGCTTTACCGAATGCCTCAAAATCGCCTTTGTGAAGATTTGCCGCCCTGGCTGCACCAATTGCCCCTGTAGTATCATAGATTTCTATATCATACCCTATTAAGGTTGCCACCGTATTCGAAAATATCTCGGAACGAAATAGGTTATCATTACCGGCACGCATAACATTCACTTTTATACCGTCTGACTCCATGATTTCCATTCCGTAAACAAATGAAAAAGCTATACCTTCTAATGCAGAACGACACAAATGACCTTTACCATGATTGTTTAAATTTAAGTTGAGAATTCTTGTACCTACTTCTTTGCTTTTCAACATTCTTTCGGCACCGTTACCAAACGGAATCATTGCGACACCATCTGACCCAATTGGCACCTCATCTGCTAACGTATTCATCTCTTCATACGATGCAACATCTAGGTTATTTAACAACCAACGGTATTGAATACCCGCCCCATTTATACAAAGAAGTTTCCCAATTCTAGCTGGTTTACCTGGAGAATAATTTACGTGGACAAAATTGTTTACTCGAGAGCTTTCTTTTACCGAAAGATTATCTGTCACGGCATACACAACCCCAGACGTACCACCTGTTGCAGCAACCTCTCCCGGATTAAAAACATTCAAAGTCAAGGCATTATTAGGTTGGTCTCCTGCTCTATATAAAATAGGTGTACCAATAGAAAGTCCGCTTTCTATAGCTCCTTTATCATTGACCTGAGATTGTACTGAAAACGTATCTACAATATCAGGAATCATATTTTTATCTAATCCGTAATTTTCTAAAACAATATCAGCAATAGCATCTTCTTTGAAATCCCAAAAAATACCTTCAGATAAACCAGAAACCGTAGTATTTACTACACCAGACAACTTATAGGCGATATAATCACCAGGAAGCATCATCTTATAAATCTGTGCGTAAATTTCGGGCTCGTTTTCTTTTACCCATTTTAACTTTGAAGCCGTAAAGTTTGATGGTGAATTTAGAAGATGTGTATCACAAGTTTCAGCACCTATTTGTTCATAGGCTTTTTGACCAATGCCCACTGCCCTACTATCGCACCAAATTATAGATTTTCTTAGAGAATTTCCTTCTTTATCAATAAGCACTAGACCGTGCATTTGATATGATATTCCGATACCTGCAATATCAGATTTACTAATACTTTCTTGTTCACACAATTTCTCGATACCGCTACAGACGTAACGCCACCAATCTTCTGGACTTTGCTCTGCCCAACCGTTTTTCACAGCCTCCATTGACATTTCTGTCTCAGGTTCTGTAACCACTCCAATGCTTTTTCCGGTTAAAGCATTTACCAAAGCAATCTTAATAGATGAACTTCCGATATCTAATCCTAAATGGTACATAAATAGTATAAATTGGTTTGCTGTAATAAGTTAAACCAAAAATAGTTACTATACCGACCATTCAATATTTGTATTACGAAATATTATCGTAAATAGATTTTTACCGAATCTAAAAGTGAAAATTTATATTTATAACATACTGATAATCAAATTAATAAATTCATAATTGAAAATGCATTATTTTCGAAAGGGTTTTCGTACTACCTTTAAAATCAATACATAAGAATTTGCACTTTAATACTGTTCTAGCTGATTTTGTAATTGCTCTAACTTAGAAAGTGCCTCTGATTTCGAGTTTACATCTAACTTTAAATAGATATTCTGAATATGAAAATTTACTGCACTTGGCGTTACAAACAACTTCTTCGCAATCATCTTATAGGTAGCTCCTTGACATAGAAAGTCGACAATTTGGTTCTCTCTTTCTGAGAAAAAAGCGAACGTTTTTCTATGAAAATTGCTAATGATTTTCTTAACGATATCATTGCTCATAGCGGCACCTTCTTTTTCCATACTTCGCAAAGCATGCTCTAATTTATCTAGAGTCAATGGTTTGGTTAAATACCCATTCGCACCTTTTTTGAATGCATTTTTTATAACATCGAAATCATTGATTTCACTGAACATGATGATTTTTACTTCCCAATCTTTTTTCTTAAAAAGCTTAATGGCATCTACACCATTCATATCATCTAAATCAATTTCTGAAAGTACAATTTGTGGTTTCGTGAACTTATAATCTTTAATGGCATCTTTGGCAGATGTATAGCTGCCTACCACTTCATAGCCATCAATTTCTTCGAAGTGATTTTTATAAACAGAATGTAATGAGGTATCTTTTTCTAATACTATTATTTTAATGCTTGAATTTTTCATAATCTCCATAGTTTTTGAAGCTATCATTCTAAAAAAGAACAATAACTACAGTTAGTTTTGAGTAATTTCAATCAACTTTCACAAGGATTGAATAACTAAACAATAGGTATGTATTATGAACTAATAGTGTATGCTATACGTTCACTTTTACATATTTAATGACAATGGATGCCCCGAAGAACAATCAAAATATTTAGATTGTACTTCGTAATTGTCTAGTAAAAATTAAATCAAAAAACGGATTACCGCCAGTGAGTCAATTCTGAAAACTGAGGCGTTTGCCAAACTTTGGATTAATGAGATTTCGGAGTTCTAAAATGATAGAAATCTTGTGAAGAAAAAAATGTGTTTTGAAACCGGAATTTAGTAGGTAAAATTCATTCATGGTTGTGGGGGGATTTGGGGTTATACAATTGGGTTTGAATCTTATTGATGATCGAAATATATATATTAATACAATATACCCGTTGAAAACATAAGAATTTTCGTTCAAATGCACCATTTAACAACACAAAATGGTCATTCATCGATAGTTAACATAAAGTTAAATCTGAGAATCACCACAATTGTAAACCAAAAAATAAAGGAGGGAACCCTGTTATCCCCCCGGACAACACCCCTCCTTTTATTGACAATTCAAATCAACCATATAACCGTAACGGTTTATATATTTTTAATCATTATTTTATACTTATATCATCGTCTTCAAAAGTATTAGATGCTGTAGCTGTTGTTTCGCTTACTTGCATAATCCATTTCTCTTGATTGTATTTTCCATTTAAATCTGTACTTGCTGCCATTTGTGCATCGTTCTTATAATCGTAATCTGCTAAGTACACATAATACAGCCCGTTTTCTTTATTGTAGAATTGCTTTGGATCTAATCCTTTTTCGCGCAAATCTTTCATAAAAGCATTCATATACTTTGTTTGGCTATATACATTTGCAATTACATAGTAGCCAGAGTTCATATCTATAACATCAGCATCTACTAGCATTTTTACAGGCAACTCTTTAAAGTTATCTCTTCTAGTTGGCAGTTCTTTAAAATTGGCTCTTCTTGAAGAAGTTGTTGTTGCTACTGTTGAAGATGTAGTTGCTGTAGCAAAAGCATCTGCAGGTTCTGTTACAAAGTCAATAGCATCATTATTTATATCACTTGAGGCATAAGAAGTGTTTTCTTCTGCACTAAAGTCTTGTAAAGAGCTCTTGATTGTCGTATCAATATCATTACGTAACATTCTAACAATTAATTCGAACCGTTCTTCAAAAGCTGCGATACGTTCAATTTCTATTGAGTCTTGACGTAGAATCAACTCATCTAAAATAATTTTGTTCTCATAGGCTAAACTACTTTCTGAAACTGCTGAAGCTGAACTAGAATTTGCATCTTGTCTCTTACGACCCGATTTTCTAGCACTATCTCGTTCTTCAATTAAATGAGCTATCTGCTCTTCGTAATTACGCACTATGTTATCTATTTGATTGTCTGATGAATTATCTGCAACTGATATAGCCAAATCATCATCTTTAAACTTGTATGCTAAAGTGATTTCATGATTCCATCCTAAATTGGCATCTTCACTAGATAAATCTTTCTCCATTAAATACCCTAAAGACATTTTATCACTTAAGTTAAAACCAACACCTGCCGCTACTCCATACTCCTCGTCTAAAGTTGTTTGCAACCATCCGTATTTTGGCATATCTAATAATAACGACCCAAAGTAATACAGGCTACCATCGTAGTTCTGACCCACTTGCGCCATTGGCATTAAACGAGCATCTGTAAAAAGTCCTCTTGAATGTTCAAATGAGTGTGTATATTGTACCGAAGCCTTTACACTCTTAGTAGACAATTCGGTTAAAAATTCGTTCGTTGTTTGATTGTATTTAAAAAGATCTTCTGCGTAGAATCCGAAGTCGAACTTACCTAACGACAAGTTCATACCTGGTTGTATGGCAATTTTACTTTCTTTTCTTGCATCTGCCAATTGAGGGTCTTCTTCACCAACGACAATTCTATTTTTATCTAAACCTTGATTAAAATAGGTAACGTTCGTACCAAAGGTTAATACAGATTTCTCTCCTAATCTTACTGCCGATGCGTAGTTGGCATTGAATCCGAATTCCTGTACAACACCAGACCATTGGCTGTAAACACCAATACCTACCGCAGTATGGTCATTTAATTTGTTACTAAACCCTAGAAAATAGTTTTGACTATTATCATCGAAGGTTGCATATTGATTTCTATGTAAAATGTTTAAATATGATTTGTTCTCACGTACCAAAGAGAACGTTGGGTTTATAAAAAACCTGTTGAAGAATAATTGGTTGTGGTACGTACTACTTGATCCTAAGTTTGCATTGGTTTCTTGACCTTTTACTGTTTGGACAAGAGCCAATAAGAATAAAGCAATAAGAAAACTATTGATTTTATACGGACTTTCCATAACGATTGATTTTGTGATTAAAATTGAATTTGTCAAATGAATTGGGGGAAATGAATAATGGGTGGTTATTCATCTTCGAAAACAGAACTTGAATACTGCGTTCGTCTATCTGAGTTAAAGGCTTCTAAAAAGCGATCATCTCTATCTTTATCGTTAATTGGCTTATCACTTAAATTGAAAGCTACATTTTGGGTGCTCTTACCTTGTGCCATTCTATTAGACACTACATAACCAGAACCATCGCTTTGTAACAGATTTATCGAGTACTCGTCATATGAACTATTGATAGTGTTGCCCATGTTTACGGCAAGACCAACGCTACGCTGACCAACTTCTACCATATAAACATCTAAGCCACCATAACCTTCTCTACCGTCTGATGCGAATACCAAACTACCATTTGAAACAGGATTTGGAAGTACATCGTTCTTGGCTGTATTGACTTTTGAACCCAAGTTTTTAGATTGACCCAACATTCCGTTTTTTTGAATTGTTGCTACATATATATCATATTCGCCAAATGTACCTGGCATGTTAGATGCAAAGAATAATCTACTACCGTCTGGTGATATCGCCGGATGCTTAGCAGAATAGTCACTTGGGCAAACAGCCACTTCGGTAATTTTTTTCCACTCACCGCCAACTTTATCGGCTTTGTAAATCTTGTGTAATTCTTTCTTTTTTGAAAACATACCTGTTGTAGGCTTTTGGTATGTTATTTTACTGTAGTAAGCAGTATTACCACCATTTGTCAATGCTACTGGCGGAGCGTATTCACCAGAAGTTTTTACTGGAGCTGCATTGTTTGACGCAAACTCTTTAGTAGTGCCTTGATCGTCCCAAGGTAAAAAGTTTCTTCTATTATTAGAGGTAAGACGAGATGGCACAACTGCGCGTGTCATTTTATAATCATCTTTTACCAGCTCTGTCCAGTTTTCATCTGCTAACTCATTCTGAACTTCTTTACCTAATTGAGAAACGGCATGGTCAAATCTTTTTTGGTAGCTTCTTTTTAAAGTACCGTCTTCAGAAATTTCCATTAATCTACCATACCAGTATAATGCGTTTGCATATTTTTTGGTCAGGAAATTGGCATTACCTAAATCTTCAAAGATTTCCGCATCAGTAAAACCAAGTGTTTTTAGCTTGTTATAATTTTCTGTGCGGTTAGATACTTCGGTAACCTTTCTTTGTTGAAAACTGGCACCGCTGTCATTGTAGGCCAAATCTTGGCCGTAACCCATGGTTGCCATACAAGCAAACAAAAGGCTGATTTTAATTGAATTGTTCATGTTACTAGATTTTGGGGATTAATACTCCAAAGGTCTTGTAACTCATTCAATTGATTATTAATAAAAATTCATAGGTTTTTAAAAATTTAATGAACCATTCAATAGATAAATCATCATAATATTCTTATAATCAATTATTTAAATAAAAAAATAAATTATTTTTGAACCTGTTTATTTTTTCTTCTATCTGAAATGTAGGTATAACCTAAATATGCCAACTGTAAGCCTACCGCTGCCATTTTCAGTTTTCTACTTCTTACTAATAATTTCGCTACTCCAAATAATGGTGATAATCCCATAATCTTATTTTTTTTGTTTGGGTCTAAAGTAATTGTTAGCCACTACTACCCTTAACTCTATCCGTTGAAAATATGCACTTAAAACTTCGATAAAGGCTACTGTTTACGGTATTTGACAAATTATTGAATAGAGCAAAACTACTATTTTTTATAGCTAAGCTTACTCGTGTAATACCTGTATCTTAATTGTAGAAAATCAATTTAATCAAAGGCTTAGCAGCCTTATAAAATTTAAAATATGAATACTGATATAGCAAAAATTGAAGACCATTTAAAAGATTTGGTAAGTAAAAATGAAGATGCCATTAAAGGATTTGAAAAGCATCTGAAAATTCTAAAGAAGTAGGAATTAAAAATTATTTCGAAACAAAAGTGATTGATCGCATGCAATTTTTAAAAGAAATTAGAGCATCGGTACCAGAACTAGATTTAGGAAATGTGCAAATTGAAGGAAGCGCAGCTGGTACATTACACAGAACATGGATGGACGTAAAAGCTTTTTTCGCAGAGGATAATGACGAGGCAATGTTAGAAGAAGCCGTTAGAGGCGATAAAGCCGCGATTAACGATTATGATAAGGCACTGGCAGAAACTATGATGCCACATCGATTAAAAGAAATCATAAGAGCACAAAAAGAACGCTTACAAAATGATTTGGAGACTACTGAAATTCTAGAAAATTACAGATAATTCAATATCTCACTAAACAAAAATCCCTTGCAAATTGCAAGGGATTTTTTTATGTTCATTAATACGTTTTTAGTTTGTCTTTCCGTTTTTTAAGCTGACGTTCTAATTCGCCAACCGACTCAATAACCGATTCTTCGAAGTTTTGATTACTGGCTTCTGCAAAAATTCGGGGTCCTGGTAGACTCAAACGTATGTTACAAATCATACCTGTTTCAACTGATGATGTATTTTCTTGTTTCAAAAATACGTCTGCTCTAATAATGTCATCAAACTTCTTATGAAGCTTTTTCAACTTTTCCTCCGCAAAACTCTCTAATCTTTGACTAGCGGTTACGCCGTCATATTCATAAATAATATCCATAATTTTCTTTCTATATAATAATCGAGATAAACCTCTAATTGAGATTAATCTCGATAGTTTTTACTTAATTCTTAAACTGGCTTAAAGGCTTATTTGTAAATGGTTTACTTATCTACGTTTACCATCCACCCGATTCCGAATCGATCTGTGCATCTACCAAAATGTCCCCATTCTCGTTCTCTAAATTCGTGATGTACTTGTCCGCCACTAGATAAATCTTGGAATAATTGTTTTCCTTCATCCAAATCATTGATATCAACACTCATATTAATCTGGTTGCCGTTATTCAGTGGTGTATCGGGCGAGGCATCGTATGCCATAAAGTGTACGCCTTTACCTTTTAACTCTGCGTGTTGTAGCTTTTGACGGAATGATGACGGAACATCAATTTTCTTATCCTCGTACGTTTGTTTGTTTTTTATTTCTGCGTTGAACAGATTTGCGTAGAAGTTTAAAGCTTCTTGACAATTGCCGTTGAAGGCTAAATATGCTTGTATTTTCATGATATTTTGTTTTTATACAATTTACCCAATACTTCAACTTTACCTTGTCTTAAAAAACTTAGTTATTGATGCATTTCAAAATGCTATTTCAATTTATTCTAGCACTATCTTATTATCATCGATAAACTGAAAAAATGACAGCTTTTCATTAGAACCCGTAAATATCAAATTTGTAGATAGTTCAAAAAGGTGTGCTTCCGTTTCAAAAAAGTGCATCATATAACCTGCTGTATTTACAAAAGCTACATACTCCCCTATTTCTGGTAGTCTTGGTAGGGTGATTTTACGTTTTAACAACACATCTCTTTCTAAACAATAGGCTCCAGTAAAAAATACATCGACAGATTCATCTTCCTTTACTTCTTTAGTATAGAGCATATATGGGTCTAATAGAAAATCGGCGCTAGAACTCATCATCTGACTCATATTCATTTCTAAGCCAACCAACCATTGACCTTTGGCATCTTTTTTTCTATGGATGACTTTCGCAACCGTCATACCCACTTGATCTAATAACGAGCGACCTGGTTCAATGCGGATTTCAATCTCATTTTGAAGTAATAATGAAGCTACCGATAATCCGGATGCATCATCCATAAAATCTAGCACTTCTCTAATAAAACTACCTTTATTTATTTTATTGTAATACGGATAGGTATTCAGTTTGCCTCTCAACTTACCATCTTCTAATCTAAAACCTAGTCCATTATCATTGAAAGTAATATCATTGTTCTGCGTTAATACAGCTTCTTTTAAATTCTTATAGAAACTCGTCCATTCTTTTTCATCCTCTAAATAGTTCATTAAGATTCCACCACCTATATCAATGAATGAAACCGGATATCCTTTCTCTTTTAAAGTTGATACTATATTGATACTAGCTATTAAACTTATACTTCGCTGATAGGTAGAATAACTATCTAAGTGAAAATGTAGCCCTATTACTTCCAATAAATCGAAAGTTTTACCCTCGCCAACATAAGAACCAATAAAATCTACCACCTCATCTACATCAAAACCAAAACGACTATACAGTTTCTTGCCATCAACTTCAAATCCGCTAATGCGAAAACCTACATTTGCTTTTTTATTCAATTTTGTAGCGACGGCTTGCGTCAACCTACATTCATCTTCATTATCTAAAATAATAGGCACGCCGTTGTTAATTGCTAATTCTATTTGTGGTTCTGTTTTTATCGCTGCTGTCAATACCAAATTTTCAGCATTTCCGCCTAACGACAACGACTGTTCCAATTCTTTAAAACTGGCAGTATCTACACCTATACCCGATGCAAATGCCTGCTTTACCAAACCTTTAGATTTGTTCGCCTTTCTAGCGTAGAAAATTCTATATTTTAATCCGTAAGATTCAAAAACCTGCTTGTAACTTTCACAATTTTGATTGAAAGACGGTAAATGATGTATATTTATTGGTGACCCGTATCGTTCAACTAAACCTCTTACCACTGCTTGATCACTAAATAGCTCATGCATCCAATTCGATGTAATTGGTGTTAATTCATTCTTAGGTTTTCCTTTATAGTACATTTTCTGTTCTATCATAATTTTCTGTTCTTCCATCTCTTTTTAAAATTGCAGTGCATGTTTCTTTTGCCCAATTTGTTGCAAAATCATTTCTAGTTCTTGACAAGGTGTCATTATCGCAGGTAATACCTTCTGTTGGAGTACCATAAAAAGCAATATCGTTATTCACGATGCCTGTTTCTGAAACCGGATTTCCATTCTCATTTATCTCTAAACAGCCTGGTAGATAAGTAGATTTCCCAGAATTCTTAAACTCACGTATGATTCCGTTTTTCTTTAAGTTTTGATACAATTCGTTTTCGAATCCACCTTCCTTTGCTCTAGAAATAGTTGCATTTATATAGTACTTAATCTCAGTTGCCTGCCCGTTTTCGACCTGCAAAGTAAAATTATCGTTCTCGTTATTTTGAGTAATACTTGCCGATTTTGCATACGAGAAATCTAAAATTCCCGCTTTGCACAACGCTAGCATTTTTTGCATATTCTTTACCGGTGGCCCGTAAGATATTCTATTGAATAGTCCAAAATAATAGGTATCGAACTCCTTGTGTGATTCAGCATCTAAGCCTCCAAAACTATACAATTCATTGAAAATCGGACTTATTTTTCGCCACGTAGCTACTGCTGCCATAAACGGACTTTTATCTTCACCCAGTTTTGCTTCATCGATTAAAAACTCGACATAAACTTGTAGTACTACAGTGGATAAAATGGGCTCGTCTTTGAAAGGATTTACAATAGTTTCCCAATTGAAAACCGGACACTCAGGGTAATCTTCGTGAAAATATTGCACCTGATTTTGCATCACCGTAAAATCATCATCATAGTAAAACTGATGTCCCTGGTTTTTGAACAAAACACAATAAAACGCATAGTAAAACTCCTTTTGTATTAATGGTAAAAGAATATTATTAAAACTAATAGGTTTATTCGCTTTCAAGTTTTGAACAACTTCCTCTGTAAAGAATTGAAGTGTTATTTCTGAAGTTGGCGAACCATTTCTGGGTATCATAGGCAAACCCGTTCTTGAAAAGGGATATATTTTATAGGGCTCTTTTTCTGAAGGAATATATTTTAAAATTCCCTTATCATTCTTTTTAAATATACCTCCTCTACCCTCGGTCAATGCTAAAATTGCATCAATAGCGGTTAATCCAAATCCCTTTATCGCTACCAATGATTGTGGTAAAACCGGACTCAATTTTTCATTCGTTGGATAAATAAAATCAATCTTATTATCTGAAATTTCGCTTTCAGGTTTATGAGCTTTAAAGGAATGGTGACCGGTTGTAAATAGAGCATTGTTACAAGCAACAACATCTTGCTCCCCGCTTTTTCTATCCGTATAAAATATTTGATAATTTTCGTTTTGTTTTATCATATTGGTAACCTTACCAATATGGGTAAACACCTTTACATTCTTTGGTAATTGTTCTATTACCAATTGATAACAATCGACCAAATAACTACCTACTAAAGCTCTAGGAGCATATTTCCCCGGAGCCGCATCGGAGTGACCATTTGCCGTCAACCATGTAACAAAGTCTGGTGTAGAACTAGCATTTGAAAAAGGCTCTTTTAATACCCAACTATTGATATTACGATTGGCATAGTTCATTATTAAATACTCTGGCTGATCTGTTCTATATACATCGCCAGATGCCAAAAATGATGTATTGTTGAAAATATGAACTTCTATCGATTTTGAAATTTCAGCTTCATTCAAGTAAGCTATCAATCTTTCAAAACCGTATAACCCTTTAGGTCCAAATCCTATAATGCCTATCTTATAATTTTTATTGTCATTCATAGATTATGCTACCTGCCATCCTCCTAACGGAGTAAAAGCGTTTCTACTTTCCGGTAATTCTTGCAACAACCATTCTTTATTATAAATAGTATCTAAATAACGTTCTCCACGATCACATAAGAATAAAGCACAATTACTACCTTCCTCAATATGCTTACTATACTTTTTTACTGCACTGATCATACCACCAGAAGAACCCCCACATAAAATGGATTCATTTTCTAATAATGACCAACAACCTCTAGCACAGTCTACATCATCAACATAGATATAATCGTGAATTTTATTGGTATCTAAAAACTGAGAAGGTACACCTGCACCATGACCTGGAATTAATCTTTTCAATGGCGGACCACCGAAAAGAACACTACCTACAGCATCTACAGCGATAATTTTAGTGTCAAGATTGTTTTCATAAATGTAATCGGCACACCCCATTAATGTTCCGCAGGTACTGGTTGCCACAAATAGGTAATCCAATTTTCCATCTAAAGAATCCATCATCTCCGTCATCGTTTTATGGTGAGTTAATGGATTATTTTGATTGCCATATTGGTTAGACCAAAAACTATTTGGTATACTCATTAATAAATATTGAACACGCTCTAACCTTGCTGCTAGAAACCCCCCATCATCTTTCGGTTTGGTAACTTTTTCGATTTGTACCCCATAGGTTTTAAGTATTTTTTCGGTATGCGAATTTAATTTAGGATCCACAACAACAATCAATTTAAGATCATAATATAGACATGCTTGCGCCAACCCTACTGCCATATTACCTGAGCTAGATTCTATTACCGTATCTCCTTTTTTAATTCTACCATCTGCAAGTGCTTGTTGCAAAATAAAAAGTGAAGTTCTATCCTTAATACTTCCGCCAGGGTTTGCCGCTTCTAGCTTACCAAAAAGGTTAAACTTATTTTGTTTGAAAATTCTATTTAATTGTACCAAAGGCGTATCGCCTATAGTATGTATAATAGATTCAGAAACAGTGTCTGAAATATGTTGCGTGATCATCGTCTAATATTTTTAACTAAAATGCCCAGAAACAAGCATCATATAATTATGCATGTTAAAAGTACTTAGGTCACCATAAAAGGAATATCACAATAGAATTTTTAAATAACTCTTTTCGTTTTAAGCTCTAGAATATGCTTTATTAGGCGACTGAAAGAACAAACTACGAGTTACTAAAATCGATTCTCAAAAATTAAAACTGCGCTTTTATGATCTTATGATGTCGGATTAAAAAGTAGGAAAAATAAAAATTTGATAATTTATTATTCATTGCTCCCGTTTACTCTAAAAAAATTCCTAATTTCAAGGGACTCAAACAAATAGGATAAACGAATGGCAAATTTCAATTTAAAAGTAAATGGAAAAACTCAAGAAGTAGATGTAGATCCCACTACACCAATACTTTGGGTATTACGAGATAATTTAAAATTGGTAGGTACAAAATTTGGTTGTGGTATTGCACAATGTGGTGCATGTACCGTTCACCTAGGTGAAAATGCAGTACGTTCTTGCCAACTACCAGTTTCTGCCGTTGGTGAACAGTCTATTACAACTATTGAGGGACTTTCTGAAAACGGAGATCATCCTGTTCAAAAGGCTTGGTTAGAAGAAGATGTGTACCAATGTGGCTATTGTCAAGCGGGTCAAATTATGAATGCTAGTGCATTTTTAAAGCGAAATCCTAATCCTACAGATACAGAAATTGAGGATGCTATGAACGGTAATATCTGTCGTTGTGGCACATATACGCGAATTAAAAAGGCAATTAAAAATGCCGCCAGTACTACGAACGCGTAATAAAAAGTGTCCCACAATTTGGGATAGTAACTTTCATTAAAAAACAAACAGATGACACTTATAAAAACAACATATAATAGACGTTCTTTCTTAAAAAGTAGCTCGCTGGCAGGTGGCGGTATGATTTTAGGATTCAGTTGGCTAGCTTCTTGCAAACCAAGCCCTGAGCAAGTAAGCAACATCCCTAAAGAATGGTTCGATATCAATGCCTTCTTGAAAATTGGGGATAACGGTATGGTAACCATTATGTCACCTAACCCAGAAATAGGACAGAATGTAAAAACCTCTATGCCTATGATCGTCGCAGACGAACTTGGTGTAGATTGGAAAAATGTAATCGTTGAACAAGCGCCTTTAAATACAGATATTTTTCAAAGACAAATTGCCGGTGGTAGTCAATCTATTCGTGCGAGTTGGTCAGGTTTACGAATGGCAGGTGCTACAGCAAGACATATGCTAATTGCCGCGGCTTCCGACGCTTGGCAGGTAGATGCTTCTGAAATTACGGTCGATGCCGGTGTCATTAGTCATGCAGCCTCAGACAAATCAGCCGAATTTGGTGATATGGCTTCTAAAGCAGCCACCATGCCGATACCTGAAGAGGTGAAATTAAAAGAAACAAGCGAATTTGATATTATTGGTACGGATAGAAGAAATGTAGACGGACCGAATATTGTTACCGGAAAGCCTTTATTCGGTATTGATATTCAAGAAGAAGGTATGATGATAGCTATGATCGTGCACCCACCTGCTTTTGGTATGACGTATAAATCGATGAATGCAGATGCCGTTAAATCTATGCCGGGTATTAAAGATGTTTTTCCTATTGATGTTTATAAAGATGATACGGAGAAACAATGGTCTGATGCCGGAGGTATAGATAAACTTGTTGCTATTGTAGGTGAATCTACTTGGCAATGTATGCAGGCTAAAAAAGCATTGAATGTTGAATGGGAAGAATCTTCGGCTTTAGAAAGTACCAAAGGGCATGATGAAGCATTGACTAAATTATTGAACACTTCTTCTAAACAACCAGCTCGTAACGATGGTAATGTAGCTAGTGCCTTTAAAAAAGCAGATAAAATTATAGAACGTACTTATAGCGCTCCTTTTTTAGCACATAATACGATGGAGCCAATGAACTTCTACGCAGATGTTACTGCTGAAAGAGCTTTGTTCAACGGACCGATACAAACCCCTGAGTTTTTAGAAAAAACCTTGGCATCTCGATTAGGCATGCCTGTTGAAAAAATTGATATTAAAATGAGCCGTATGGGTGGCGGGTTTGGCCGTCGTCTGTATGGAACCTTCGGTGTGGAAGCCGCAGTGATTTCTCAACACATGCAGGCTCCTATAAAATTGGTGTACACTCGTGAAGATGATATGACCCAAGGCACTTACCGCCCAACATATAAAGTAAAGTATAAAGCAGGGCTTGATAAAGATGGTACTCTAATTGCATGGCACGTTAAAGGTGCCGGATCAAATGACGATTTACTTTTTGAAAATAGATTTCCTGCAGGTGCCGTTGATAATTATATGGCTGAAAAATTTAGTTTAGAATCCAATGTAACTACTGGGGCATGGCGTGCACCACGTTCTAACTTTGTTGCCGGTGCCGAACAATCATTTTTAGATGAAGTTGCCGAAGCTGCCGGTAAAGACCCTATTGAATTTAGATTGGAGTTATTTGACAGAGTTATTAAAAACCCAGTTGGTGAACCAGAAAATAATGATTACGACCCTATTCGTTATGCAGGTGTTCTTAAATTAGTCAGAGAAAAAGCTGGTTGGGACGGGAGTCAGAAAAACGGAACCGCAAGAGGTGTTTCGGCGTACTACTGCCACAACTCTTATGTGGCGCAAGTTTTAGACCTATCTACCGATACAAAATCACCGAAGGTCACTAAAGTATGGTGTGCCGTAGATTGCGGAATCGTAATTAACCCAATGGCAGCTAAAAACCAAATTGAAGGTGGAATCATTGATGGCATCGGTCACGCTACCTATAGCGAAATGACTTTTGAAGATGGTAAACCTCAACATAAAAATTTTGATACCTATCGTTTAATACGACATCAAGAAGCACCGAAAGAAATTGAAAGCTTTTTTGTAGACAATGGTATAGACCCAACTGGGTTAGGAGAGCCTTCATTGCCGCCTATAATCGGAGCTTTGGCAAATGCACTTTACAAAGCAACCGGTCAAAGACATTACAATCAACCATTTATTACTGAGAAATCGGTAATTGGATAATGCCCTTATGCTATTGTAAATCGAAAACGCCGAAATCTTAGATTTCGGCGTTTTTAATTTGTACTAGTTAATTATATCTTGAACCTGAGCACTGCTCTAAAATAACTTCTAGAATCATTATCTATAGTAAACAATGTGTTGTTACTACCGTCTTTAAGCTTGTTATTTAAACTGAAATTATAGGCGGCACGTACATCTAATTGTAAATGGTCTGTAAAGTGATACTCGTATTGTAGACCACCATTGATTAAAGACATATTTATAATTTCAGCAGTATCGGTTCCATTAACCAATGCCCCATTTTGTATGTTAGATGTAAAACCGTCTAACTGACCAAATAATTTAAACCGGTGATTTTCTGATAAGTGATATTGTAAATTGGTTCTTGGAATACCAATATTATAAGACCAATCTGGACTGAATTTTTTATAATAACTTATAAAAGGTAACGGAAAAACATATCCTCTATTTTGAGAATAAGATAATCCAACAATTAAACGAGATGGCTTATCTATATCAGTTTCAAATTTTTTTATAAATACAACATCTCCTGAAAAAACTAAATCATTGGCATTTAAACTTTTAGCAGTAAGGTTAGTACTGATTCCTGGTTGAAAACGAACACCTAAGCGCCAACCATTTTTTAGCGGTTTCGTATACCCAATGGTAAAATCCAATAATTTGAAATCGTTCAATAAATTTCTATCGAATGGTAGCTCATCTCTTTTAAAACGTAGATGTATATTACTATAATCTATTCCTAAGAGTAGGTATTCACCTTCTTTCTTAAGCTTAACCGGGTAATTTATAAGAAATCTTGACCGTGTATATTCAACATCTGAGCCTTTGTTAGGTATAAATGTAAAATCTAACCTAGCCAAATCGCTCAATTGTGCTTGAGTAGCACTAGTAGTAAAAAATAAAATTGCAAAGAAATATTTAAATCGCATGAAGTGGGTATTACTAGCCTAATAATTAAACATAATGCAAGTACCGTCTTTTTATTGTGGTGATTTAGTGCTATTAAGCATAAAACTATCTTAAATGAGAATGGCTGTTTATAACTCTAAAACTTTGGTTACTCGCGTGAGTTCTTTATCAAACAAATCTTTGGTCACTTCTTTTTTATAAAAAGGCACCATTCTATTCAACTGTTCTTTTCCTTTTTCAGATGATGTTAATTCTGGAAATGCTTTTTCTAGTACGTCTAACATAATCTTTACCGATGTAGATGCACCAGGCGACGCACCTAATAAACAGGTAATTCTACCATCTTTACTACTTACTAGCTGTGTACCAAATTCTAACGAACCACCTTCAAATTCATCCTTTTTAATTGTTTGCACCCGTTGACCAGCAACCAATATCTCCCAATCTTCGCTTTTGGCATCTTTCACAAACGCCCTTAACGAATCCATTCTATCTTCAAAACTCATGGTTACTTGTTCTACCAAATATTTCGTTAGCGGTAAATTGTGCCAAAACACACCCCACATAGAAGGTATATTATCAAAATTGATGGATTTTAATAAATCTAAATACGAGCCTTCTTTTAAAAACTTTGGACTAAACCCTGCAAACGGACCGAATAATAATTCTCTTTTTCCGTTGATAAATCTTGTATCTAAATGTGGTACCGACATTGGTGGGTCACCAATACCTGCTTTGCTATAAACCTTAGCATTATGCTGATTAATTATATCTGGATTCTTACATACTAGCCACTCCCCACTCACCGGGAAACCACCATAACCATCCTTTTCATCAATCTCTACTTTTTGTAATAATAACAAGCTACCACCACCGGCGCCAATAAATACATGTTCGGCATCTACAGTATTCTTAACACCTGTGTTTAGATTTTCCATTTTCACCAACCACTCTACATCATGATCAGGATCAATATCTTCTACTTCGGTATTGAACAACACCTTAGTATCATACTCCTTTTCTAGAATATCGAACAATTGCTCGGTTAGCGAACCATAATTCATTTCTGTTCCCCTATCAATTCTAGAAGCTGCCATAACCTCATCTTCAGTTCTGACATGCATCATTAACGGAAACCACTCCTCCATTTTATTTACCGCTCTGGTAAACTCTATGGTATCGAACATGAAATGCTCTTTAAAGGCTTTAAATCGATTTTCAAGATAGTCGGCATTGTCTTTACCTTTTACCCAACTGTGATGTGGTACGGGAGTAATAAATGATTTTGGATCTTTAATCAAACCTTCAGCTACTAAAAAAGACCAATATTGTTTAGAGGTTTCAAATTGCGTACAAATGTCAATCGCCTTTTTTATGTTGACATGACCATCTTCATCTTCTGGTGAATAATTAAGTTCACATAAGGCAGAATGACCTGTACCGGCATTGTTCCAAGCTGCAGAACTTTCTTGTGCTACTTTATCTAATCGTTCAACGATCAGCACATTAAGATCTGGCTTTAATTGTTTTACCAATAAACCTAATGTAGCACTCATGATACCCGCACCCACACAAATAAGGTCATATTCTTTTCTCAACTCCATCAAAATCAAATTTTATTACTGCTTAACATGCTTGAAAAGTTAACTATTTCTTTTGGTTATTTCTGAACAACTCAAAAATTAAACCTATTATCTAAATGCAAAAAGCAGGTCTATAGACCTGCTTTTCATTTCTTTTTAATCGTTAGTTTTAATCCATCACAAACTTAAACCCTGCGGTTACGATACTAGAACTAAAGGTAGTATCTCTATCATATTTATAGAACTTTAAATCAATACTTTTAAGTCCGAGTTTCCAGATATGCATCTTTGTAAAAATATCTGTATAAGAAACTCCCATCCCAAATTGGTTTGCCGAGTATTTCGACAAATCATAATCTGACGTATAAAAGGTATCAGTAGAAAGTGCTTCTTCATAACCATAGAAATAGTCTGCTGCCGATTGCTGATAATATCTATACGATGGATAAACCGTAAACTTATCGGTAAGCTTAATAGGCACCTCTACACTTGCCGTATGCGAGTTGATACCCCAATCATCGTAATAATAACGATAGAAGGTTCTTACTACAAACGTTTCATTAATATACCAGTTTAAACGACCGCCGGCAGCCACCTTAAATCGACTATCTGGTAACTGTTCTATGGCATCTGCCAGTTGAAAATTATCTATAAAAGAGTCTGCGACATCGCTAAAATAAACACGTTGAAACGGAGTAGATAGCAATCCTTGCTGTTGTACAAAATCTAACGCCAAAGATCCTTGTAAATTTTTACTTAGGATTTGAGAAAATCCGAATGCGACAGAATATGAATTTCTTGATTCATCAGAAAACTCATTGAATATTGGGGCATAGTTCGTATTGCCTGTTATTGTATTATTAGTAAAAAGACCATTAGCTAAACCATTTGCTCCACTAGCGAAAGGTCTGAGTTCTGATGGATATATGGCATTCCATTTATCTAAATAAACATTGGCATTTATACTGATCTCAGTATTTTTCTCATTGAATAGCTTCGTTAATCCACCACCGAAACCTAAAGAGAAATAATCATATTCTGAAGAGACCGATAGTTTACCTGACACGATTGTGTTTCTATCATCTGAACTATGGCTATACGAACCTGTAAGATTTGACCATACATCAGAACTTGAAGCACCAGAACTTGCTACAAACGGATCAGCTGGTTGACCACCATCGAAAGGGTCTACATTACTTGAAGAAGCCGATGTATATGCCGAAACGCCCGCATCTATGGTTAGAACATCATCATCATTCAATGGTATTGACACCACAAATGTGCCTGTAAAATCTGTTAGGTCTTCTGTTCCTAAACCGCCACTTACCGCAGCATTGTCACCATCTTGCGAATAATAACTTGTCAAGAAATCTACTTCGGTAGTTTCTAATACACGCTTTTTGTAGGTCTTTACAGAATCTTGAGTTTGTTGCGCATTACTTATAGAAAAGATAAGAAAGGCTATGATTGAAAATATTGTTTTACTATTTTTCATCGGTATAAGATTGTCTCTTAAATTAATTACAGCCGCAGCCACCACCAGTTTTTCCTCCATTTGCACCTACAGCTGCTTCCCTATACGAATGCATTGTTGTCAGGTTGCGATCTGCTTTTTTATCTTGCAAAACCATATCTGGATCATTAATATTAATTTTCTCGTACTCTTTCAAGACCGTACAGCTGCTAAAAGAAGCTACTATTAGGGCAAAAATTAAAACCTTCTTCATCATGATTTCTCTATTTCTATATTCTTTGATGTTATAATATTACCTCTATCGTCTATTATTATACATTCTATTTTTGGTAATTGATTGATACGATTTAAGCCCACTTCTATACCCATAACAAATACCGATGTTGCCAACGCATCAGCTAATTCTGCTTTAGGAGCAAATACAGTAACACTAATAATACCCGTTGCCGGATATCCACTTCGAGGGTCAATAATATGCGTATACCGTACATCATTAAAAGTCACATATTTCTCATAATTACCTGATGTTACTACTGCCCCATTGGTTATAGGTAATAATGCAAAAACCTTGTTCTTATCCATAGGATTGGTAATAGCAACCTTCCACTCTTTACCATCAGGTTGTTTTCCCCATGTATTCATGTCGCCAGATGCATTGATGATACCTGATAATACTCCTTTTGAAATCAATAGGTCTTTTGCTTTATCTGCTGCATATCCTTTACCTATAGCACCAAAACCAATCTTCATGCCTTTTAGTTTCAAAAAAACCGTGCTGCTTTCTTTATCCAACACTATATATTGAAAACCAACTTTTGACACAGATGCTTTGATTGAATCTGCAGAAGGCATCACCGTCATGCTACCATCAAACTTCCAAATTTTATCCATGGATGCATAACTGACATCAAAAGCTCCATCCGTTAGTTTAGAAATACCGATTGCCCTTTGAATTAAATCAAATAATTCAGCATCTACTTTTACTGGTCGCAATCCTGCATTTCTGTTAATTTCTGAAGTTTGCGAGTTGGGGTCCCAAGAAGAAATTAGCTTTTCAATTCTTGTTATTTCATTGATAGCTATATCAATATATACATCACCTTCAACAGGATCTTTAGCCACAACAGTAATATCAAAACGACTACCCATTAATTTAATAGTACGCTTATAGGGCTCTTGGGCATAGAGTAGACCAACAGAAAATATAATTAATATGAGAAGTAGTTTCTTCAAACTATTTTATAAATGAATTCAATTCTTTAATGTACTCTTTGGGTGTCAGTTTCTTGTAACTGGTTTCACCATAAACTTCACCATTGGCATTCATAACCACAACAAAAGGAAATACTCCCTGTTTATTATACTTTTCTGCTAATGCCTTGTTTTTATTCAATAGCTCTTCTGGCAGTGCATTATTCTTTCTTCGAGGAAAATCTGCTTGTAACATTACATAATGCTTTTTTGCATAAACTTTAAACTCATCTGTTGACCAAACTTCTCTGTCTAACTTTATGCAGGGTGCACACCAATCGGAACCTTGAAATACAAGTACAATTGGTATATCATTTGTTTTAGCAAGCTTTTTTGCTGTTGTAAAATCTGTATTCCACTCTTGAGCTGTTATTGAACTCACACTTGCTACTGCAAATAACAGTAATACTATATATTTTTTCATATTTATTGCATTTAACGAACTCATACTAAGTCAACTATTATACCAATAACTTTCTTTTAAGGCATATATTTTTTAACCTACTCCCCTATCAGGCTAAACGCACCTTTTGATAAAAATTGTGCATCTTGCTTTAAAGTTGATGAATTACTGACCGAAGTCCTATTTTGATAACTCCCTAAGGTCTTAATAGGTACTTGTTTAAAATAATACGTATCGCCTTTCTTCTCTTCTAAAAGCAGTACAAACGATTCGTTTTCAACCACGTTAATAGCCTCTGAAGGCAGGGACATTTGCTTTGTTGTTTCTATAATAATATTTGCCTCTACAAACATTCCCGTAAGAAAATTAGCTTCGTCTTCATTCTCAATATGCGCATGAACCTTTATCGTTCTATTTTCACCTATTGAGGTACCGACCAAATGGACCTCTGCAAAATACAACTCTTTAGAAGCTTCTGGTATTTTAAATTCTACCACCTGATCTTTTTTTACTTTCATAATATCTTTTTCGAAAACCGAAAGTTCTAGATGAATATGGTCATTATTAATGATTTCCATAATGGAGGTTGCCGGAGAAACATACGTGCCTTTCGAAACATTTACACTTGTAATACTACCATCAATTGGTGCATAAATAGAAGCTACCGAACTTATATTTCCTTTTTCTACTTGTTCTGGTGATATATTCAACATGTTTAGTTGCTTTTGTAGTCCGTAATATTTTGCTACCCCAGTTTTATAATCGCTCTCTGCTTTCAAAAAGCTTTTCTGAGATGTTATGTTTTCGGCTACCATTGTTTGCTGACGTTCATATTCTGCCTTTAAATAACCCAACTGCCCGTTGACCTCCATATACTGTTGTTGTAAGGATACAAACTCCGGATTTTCAATAGTAACCAACAACTGCCCTTTATGTACTTTATCTCCAATTAACAATGGTGTTGCTTTAATATAACCGCCCATTGTTGCACTTACCACCGCTCTATTTTCGGGTGGCACATCTATCATACCCGATGTGGTTACCATTACCGGAAAATCACTTTCAGTCATACTAGCGATTTCCATTTTATTTTGGTCGAATTGTGCCTGCGTAATTTGAATTCGATCATCTGCTTGTGCTTCAGATGCGGCATTCTCATTTGATTTATTTTCTGTATCTCCACAACTTGAAATTATGCCGAGAATGAAAACGGTTACTATTTTGTATATATATTTTTGCATGATGCCCTATTTATAATGTTAAGAAATTAATGTCTGTAGCAGTTTCGTTATACTCTTTCAGCTTATCTAGATAGCCCAATTTTATATCATAGGCACTTTCTAAACTCTGTATATATTGATAGAAATCAATTTCACCATTTCTAAAACTGATGTTTGCGGTCTTCAATATTTCATCTGATAGCTCAGCGCCTTCATTCTCATAATAATTCAATGAGTTTTGAATTTGTACGATTTGCTGCCCTAAAATTTCTTGCTTTGATTTTATTTGGATTTTATAAGCAACAGACTCGATCACTGCTCTTTCTTTCGCAATTTTCGATGCCTTAATTCTAGAAGCGTTACCAGTAAATAAAAGCGGAATCTTGAGTCCTAATTGATAGCCTAAAAGATTATCGTTTAATTCTGAGTTGGTTCCTTGAAAATAAGCTAGACTGATATCTGGCAATAGCTGCTGCTTTTCTAGTTTACGCTCTGCAGCCATTAATTGCATATTATTTTCATAATATACTGACTCAGGAGAAGCGTCTACATTTATATCTTGAACTTCAATTTTCAAGTTCATTTCTTCAGAAATAACTAAACTATCTTCTGCCTGAATTAATTGCAACAAATTGGCATAAGACGCGGCAACATGTTGAATAGCTTGTTGATAGTCTAAATTGATTTTTTGCTGTTTAGAGGCCGCGGTTATTTTCTCTAAATAATTGGTTTCCCCTAATTCAAACCTTCTCGCTGCCACTTGTGAAAAATTGGCATACAAACTATCAAGTCTTTTATAGACCCTAACTTTTTCTCGTGCAATTTGATACTCGTAATAACTTCTCGTAACATCCCTGGTTATCGCCTTACGCTTAATATCATATTCACTTTTCACCAAACTAGTCTTCACCTTATTAACCTTCTTTTCAGAAAAATAAGCAGTCGGAAAACGAAAATCTTGCTGTACGCCAAATACCTTTAATGGTACATTGTTGATGGCTAGATTATTTTCATCATATTCATAATACACATGTGTTTTATTGAACATAAATGCACTATTGATCAATGCTTCAGATTCATCAACCTTTAGTCGACCTGCTTTTAAACCCATGTTATTTTCGATAGCCAAGGGAATTAATTCATCGAGATTTTGCCCTTCCGGTTCTTGTGCAGACACTCCAAAAGATACGAGAAGTGCTATAAACGCAATACCATTTTGCAAAGTAGTTTTAGGAATTGGTTTTCTTGAGTTTTCATGTTTATCAAAAATGGAATATAACACCGGAAATACTACTAAGGTCAATATAGTTGCCGTAAACAGACCACCTATAACCACTGTGGCCAAAGGTCTCTGAACTTCTGCCCCTGCATTGGTAGATATTGCCATGGGCAAGAAGCCTAGTGCTGCAGCAGATGCTGTTAACAATACTGCTCGTAAACGGTCTTTTGTACCTTGTTTTATTAAATCATCTAAACTATCAAAAGAATACTTTTTCAACTCTTTAAAATGCTCTATCAAAACGATACCATTTAATACTGCAATACCGAACAATGCAATGAAACCTACCCCTGCAGAAATACTGAACGGTAAACCTCTCATCCATAACAACAATACACCACCAACTGCTGCCAACGGAATTGCGGAATATATCATAAGAGCTTCTTTTACAGATTTAAATGCAAAATATAGCAATACAAAAATGAGTACTAGCGCTATGGGTACTGCTACTAAAAGCCGGTCTCGGGCACTTTGTAAGTTTTCAAACTGACCACCATAGGTAATGGTGTACCCTGCCGGTAATTTTACATTTTCATTTATTAGTTTTTGAACATCATCTACTACAGATTGCAAATCGCGATTACGGACATTTACCCCCACCACTGTTCTTCTTTTCGTGTCATCTCTAGAAATTTTTGCTGCGCCTTTTTTATACGTAATATCTGCCAACTCACTTAAAGGAATCTTTCCTCCCTCGGGCAAATCAACATATAGGTTTTTAAGGTCATCAATATCTTGTCGTTTTGCTTTATCTAAGCGCACAACTAAATCGAACCTTTTTTCACCTTCAAAAACATTTCCGGCAGTTTTACCGGCAAATCCCATAGAGACCAAATCGTTCAGTTCCTGAATATTTAATCCGAAGCGAGCAATTTTGGCTCGGTCATAATCAACACTCATTTCGGGCAAACCTGCAATTTTCTCTACACTTATATCTGCAGCTCCTTCAACGTCTTTAATCAGTACTCCGATTTCATTTCCTTTTTTGGCTAGAACGTCTAAATCAGGACCGAATATCTTTATGGCAATATCTGCACGAACACCTGTAATCAGTTCATTAAAACGCATTTCTATAGGCTGCGTAAATTCTACTTCCATACCCGGAATAATGGCTAATGCCTCTTTAAATTTATCAGCTAGTTCATCTTTGGAATCGGCACTTGTCCACTCCCCTTTTGGTGCCAGTTTTATGATGACATCACTTTCTTCCATAGACATAGGATCGGTGGGTACTTCGGCAGCTCCAATTCTAGTGACTACCTGCTGCACCTCTGGAAAATTATCGAGTAAAATCTTCTCAATCTCGGTGGTAATCTCTACCGTTTTACTTAATGAAGTTCCTGTTTTTAATACGGGCTGAATTACAAAATCACCTTCATCTAAAGTTGGTACAAACTCGCCGCCCATAGTCGTATATAAAATAGTTGCCCCTATGAGGAGAATCGCTGCAATACCTAAAACCAATTTCTTGCTTTGCAAAGCCCAATTTATAATAGGGTCATATTTCTTATTCAACCATTTCATTAAACGAACAGAAATATTCTTATCTGACTCTTTTGACGGTTTTAAAAATATCGATGCAGCTACTGGTACATAAGTAAAACACAAGATCATCGCACCAATTAGTGCGAAACTAAACGTCAACGCCATAGGCTTGAACATTTTACCTTCTACTCCGCTTAAAGATAGAATGGGAATAAAAACGATTAATATAATCAACTGCCCAAAAATGGCAGAATTCATCATTTTAGATGCTCCGTCAAAAGTGATTTCATCTTTTAAGTGCTGCTGATCTATTTTGGCTAAACTATTAATCTCGTGTTGCTTTCTTGTAATTTCAAAGGCAATAAATTCTACAATTATTACTGCACCATCTATGATGATGCCGAAATCAATAGCCCCCAAGCTCATTAAATTGGCATCGACGCCAAATATGTACATGAGTGATAATGCGAATAACAAACAAAGCGGAATTATAGATGCGACCACCAAACCTGACCTAAAATTACCAAGCAGTAATACCACGACAAAAATGACAATTAAACATCCTAATATTAAGTTTTCGCTAACGGTGAAGGTTGTTTTGGCAATAAGTTCGCTCCGTTCTAAAAACGGATTAATATAAACGCCTTTTGGTAACGACATTGAAATTTCGGCAACGCGTTCTTTTACTGCTTCAATCACTTTTTTAGAGTTCGCATCTTTCAACATCATTACCTGTCCCAATACCTTCTCGCCTTCGCCATTACCAGTAATGGCACCAAAACGAACTGCGGTACCAAAATCAACCGTAGCGACATCTTTAATATAAATTGGCAATCCTTCTTTAGTGGTAATAACAATATTTCCGATATCCTCTAGCGATGAAACCAATCCTTCCCCGCGAATAAAGAAAGCCTGATTCACCTTTTCTATATAACCGCCACCCGAAACACTATTGTTAGTTTCCAGCGCTTTAAAAACATCACTGGCGGTAATGTTCATGGCATTTAACTTCTGCGTATTTATAGCAACTTCGTATTGTTTTAGAAATCCGCCCCAAGTGTTTACCTCGACCACACCAGGTATACCAGACAATTGGCGTTTTACGATCCAATCTTGTATGGTTCGCAATTCGGTCGTGGTATACTCATTTTTGTATTCTGGCTCTACTTCTAACACGTATTGGTAGATTTCTCCCAACCCTGTTGTAATCGGCCCCATTTGTGGTGTACCAAAACCTGCTGGTATTTTCTCTGAAGCAGAAGCAATTTTCTCGGCAATAAGCTGTCTAGGCAAATACGTACCTAAATCGTCATCAAAAACGATGGTAACAACAGACAAACCAAACTTTGACACCGAGCGAATTTCTTTGACTCCCGGTAAATTCGCCATTTCAAGTTCTACCGGATATGTTATGAATTGCTCCATATCTTGAGTAGATAAATTACGTGATGTCGTAATTACCTGAACCTGATTATTGGTAACATCTGGCACAGCCCCAATAGGTATTTGAGAAAGTGCAAATAAACCGTACCCAATGATAAATACGGTAAACAAAAGAATAATGAGCTTATTCTTTAAGCTAAAGTTAATAATATGTGATAGCATCTTTTCATATAAATCAATGTTAATCGCTCAAATTCCTAAATATGAACTTGAACTAAAAAAAATAAAAAATCGATTGTATTATGAAATGCGGGGCGGCTGTAAAATGCTCTCTGAATGCAATGAAGAAGAAGGTGCTTGGTAATAGAAATTTGACGCTGTATAATCTGAAAATTCTAATTCGTTTAATTCTGACTTATAGCTATTAATAAAAACGTCGGCTACAGAAATATGTGATGTACCACTATGATTAAAAGGTAATTTTTCGTGATCTTTCTTTTCTTCTTGATGATCGCGTTGATGGTCTGCCTTTAACTCACCATAATGCTTGGAAAGAAAAACAATAACATTATCGCCATATTGCTCACTATGAAATTGAGCGTGTTCGATTAATTCATCTAACTGTATTATATCATCGTAATGCACACCAAAGCTTTGCAGCATGATGAGCGATGATAACAATATGGAAAACAGTTTGTTCACGTTTGTAAAATTAATAAAATTGTAAGCACTTATTATTTAAATTTAGTATAAACTATAGGTAAGTTAATCATTCTCAGCTATATGATAAACATCTCTTAGTACCGATATGACCATACCCTCATCATACGTTTCTAAATCATATCTAATTTTAAGTTTTGTACCTAAGGGTGCATAATAATACACTATCCAAGCGTCTGCCTCACCTAAACCTATACATCCATTTGAATATGCCTTGCCTAGTGTTTTAGGATTTGTAGTTGGGTGAATCATCTGTCCATTTCTAACATTATTGATTTCAGTTTCAATCCAAGGTATTTGAGGCATCATGGTCGTTTTCCCATCATCTCTTCTAGTTACATAAAAGCGTTTTCCATCTACCGGATTATAAAAATCTGGATGTTTGGCATGCCTTACTATCGTTCCTTTTCCTGTTTTTGTTCTCAAGTCTGTTACGCGATCTCCAAATTTTAAATAGCGTTCTCGATATTGCCCTACCCTAACCGGAAATGTGTGTAGTAAAATAGAATCTTGAAAAATGCGCAATTTATATTCGGGAATATTAACATCAATTTCAGTTGTTGAAAAATCTTCTAATATTCTGCATGCTGTAATTGAATCTGGTACTATCAACTCACTACCTTTTGGTAATACAATCATTTGTTTTTGATCATAGACAAAAGAATCACGCGCCATCATTCTATAATAATCTGTATTTGCCAAAGTATCTATAATCCATGGGTTATTACGTACCAATAGATGTTCAGATAGCACATATGGTACCAGAGAATCGTACCTGTTCACTACAGAATCCATAAATTGAAAATAGCTACCAACTTTAATATTATCCAAAATTTTTATACGCTCAATCTTTTTTATGGCTTCTCTTGTTGATACTGCTGTACTATCTATCTGTAAAGCCCCAACGTCTGTCTGCTTCTTAGACTGACAAGAAATAAACACCACTGAGGTAAAAATGAATAAAACTATTTTTATACTATTGATTTTAAGCATATGGTATTCCTTTGTTATAATTCCTAAAAATTTAGAATTGAGATTTGAAGAGGGTTTTTAAGTTGTTCTAACTGGTTTTTTCTCGCCAAACCACCACTTGGTTCGCATTGGTTTTTTAATAAGTTTAAATCTTTTGACAGCATGCTCTTTTAAATGTTCTTTCATCTCATCAACAGAATCGGTCAAGAACATTAAGTCCATATCTTTTTTAGATATACTTTCATTTTCTGCCATCGTTTGTATGTGATGATATAATTCTTTATGATATTCTTTTCCAAAAATGACTACTGGAAAGTTTTGTATCATTTTTGTCTGTATTAAGGTAACCGCTTCAAAAAGTTCATCTAAGGTTCCAATGCCACCAGGCAAAACCACAAAGGCAAAGGAGTATTTGAGTAATAAAAATTTTCTAATAAAGAAATAGGGAATATTTATCCATTTATGTAAATACGGATTTGGTTTTTGCTCATGCGGCAGTATTATATTGCACCCCATAGAATATCCATTATTTAGATAAGCGCCTTTATTTGCAGCTTCCATAATACCAGGTCCGCCACCTGTCATTACCGCAAAACCCATTTCCGATAAAGCTTTACCTACTTCCTCTGCTTGTTTGTAATATGGATTATCTTCTTTAAAACGGGCAGATCCAAATACGGTAACACACGGACCAATAAAATGTAGTTTTCTAAATGCCCTAATAAACTGATACTGTGCCTTAAACGTAAACCATAATTCTTTAAACCGACTTCGTGGTCCGTCAAGAAAAGCACGCTCTTCACTTAAAAAGAAGGAATTAGAATTTGTTTTTGTTTCGTTCGGCATTTATTTCAGATAATTAATAATAGAACCAAAAGTAGTTGTTACTGACAAAGGTGAAAATGACTTATCTCATGTTTATAATATGAGATATATCATTTTAAAGCATGAATACCCTAACTATTTTTGACACTTCAAATGCGGTAACTAAACTTACTTATATATTTCATATTTTAGAAATCATGACTTCAAATACAACTATAGAATTATCAACTTTAAACTAAAGTGTCAGATTTTTGCATAGTAAGCCCGAATCCGTAAAGAATCCTATAAATTTGTTAAACACCAATCCCTTTTACACGTGAGTAAAGCTATCTATATTGTTACTACAGAACCCAATAGTGGAAAATCTATTGTTTCACTAGGTCTTATGCAACTTCTTTTGGGCAGAACTGCCAAAGTTGGCTATTTCAGACCTATTATTGATGATGTTCCCAATGGTAAAACAGATAATCACATTGATACTGTTCTCAGCTACTTTAATGTAGATATGAAACCAGAAGAGGCTTATGCATACACACGTAGCCAAGTGGTTCAATTAAAAAACAAGGACAAAGACGATGAAATTGTAGGGCATATTATACACAAGTATAAAACTATCGAAAATAAATTCGATTTTGTTTTAGTAGAAGGAACCGATTTTTCAGGAGAAGGTGCAATTATTGAATGGGATATTAACGTTCTTATTGCTAAAAACTTAGGTATACCGGCAGTAATTCTCGCAAGCGGAAAAAACAAAACCCTTGATGAATTGGTTGGCAATCTCTACATGGCATACGACTCATTTAAAGAGAAAGGTGTCGAAGTACTTCTTATTGTAGCTAACAAGGTACAACCAGAAAATGTAACTCTTGTTTCTAACGGATTAAAAGAAAAATTACCGAATGATATTTTGGTAGGCACCATACCCGTAAATACTATTTTAGGTAGCCCAACATTAAAAGAAATCGCCCAAGAGCTAGATGCAAAAGTTCTTTTTGGTGAAGATTATATAAACAACCAAGTCGGTAGTTTTAGCGTTGGCGCCATGCAATTACGTAATTACCTGACGCATTTAAAAAGCGACAGCCTTGTTATAACACCTGGTGATCGTGCAGATATTATTTTAGGAGCATTACAGGCGAATATCTCCACAAATTACCCTAGCCTATCTGGTATTGTATTAACTGGTGGTCTTATACCCGAAGATTCAATTATTAAGTTAATAGAAGGTCTTTCCGATATTATACCAATACTTTCTGTTGCTCGTGGTACTTTCTATGTTACCAATAAAATCGGTACTATTAGACCACGTATTTATGCCGAAAACACAGAGAAAATACTAACATCTATTCAAGAGTTCGAAAAGTATATACCTACCGAAGAATTGGCTGAAAAGCTAATTACGTTTAAAGCGAAAGGTATAACCCCAAGAATGTTTCAGTATAACCTTCTTCAAAAGGCTAAATCTTCGAAGAAACATATCGTTTTACCTGAAGGATTAGATGAACGTATTTTATTAGCGACCAAAAAGTTAATCGATGCCGATGCTGTTACCATTACTCTTTTGGGAAATAAAGAGCAGATTATTTCTAAATTAAAAGAATTGGATATCGATTTAAATACCAACGATATCAATATCATCGACCCAACCGCATCTGTCCATTTCTTAGATTACGCCACTACCCTATTCGAATTGCGTAAACATAAAAATGTAAACTTGGCAATGGCTAAAGATTTAATGGAAGATGTATCGTATTTTGGTACTATGATGGTACATAAAGGTCATGCCGATGGTATGGTATCGGGCGCCATTCATACTACCCAACATACTATAAGACCTGCATTACAGTTTATCAAAACTAAGCCAGGCGTATCTATAGTATCTTCTATATTTTTCATGTGCCTACCGAACAGGGTTACCGTTTTTGGAGATTGTGCCATTAACCCCAACCCTAATTCTGAGCAGTTATCTGAAATTGCTATTTCATCGGCAGCTACAAGCGCTGCGTTTGGTATAGAACCAAAAATAGCTATGTTATCTTATTCATCGGGTGCTTCTGGTGTAGGTGAAGATGTAGACCGTGTACGAAAAGCAACGGAAATTATTAGAGAAAAAAGACCTGACCTTAAAGTGGAAGGTCCTATTCAATATGATGCTGCGGTAGATGCTAAAGTCGGACTCAGTAAATTGCCCGATTCTGAAGTTGCAGGGCAAGCTAGTGTGTTTATATTTCCTGATTTAAATACTGGTAACAACACGTACAAAGCGGTACAACGTGAAACTGGTGCTTTGGCTATCGGACCAATGTTACAGGGTTTAAATAAGCCTGTAAATGACTTAAGCCGTGGCTGTACCGTAGATGATATTTTTAATACCGTAATCATAACTGCTATTCAAGCAGAAGGATTTTAAACCAATTTTCATGAATATTTTAATTATCAATTCCGGTAGCTCATCCATTAAATACCAACTTATAAAAATGCCCTCTAAAGAGGTTATTTGCATTGGGTCTATTGAGCGTATTGGTAGTACAGATGCCATTTCTAATTATAAGACCGAAACCAATAAGGTTGAAAAAATTTACGAAATAGCCAGTCATAAAGCCGGTCTAGAACGTATTACTTCTCTTTTATTAGATGCTGAAATTGGTGTACTTAATAGCACCGAAGATATTGATGCCATTGGGCATCGTGTTGTTCATGGTGGTGCCGATTATACAGAGACAACTTTAATTGATGAAGAGGTTAAGAAAAAGATTAAGAAGCTCTCGACTTTGGCTCCATTACACAACCCTGCTAATTTGCAAGGTATTGTTATGGCAGAAGAAATATTTACCACAGCAAAACAAGTGGTAGTTTTTGATACCGCCTTTCACGGCACTGTTCCTGTTAAAGCAAAAAAATATGCTATTCCTAATGAATTATATGAGAACGACGGAATTCAAGCATACGGATTTCATGGTACCAGTCATAAATATGTTTCTGAAAAAGCAAATGAGTATCTGCATAAAGAAAACACAAAACTTATTTCTATTCACTTAGGAAACGGATGCAGTATTACCGCAATTAAAGATGGTACAAGTATTGATCACAGTATGGGATTCGCACCTTCTAACGGACTAATTATGGGTACACGAAGTGGTGATATTGATCATTCTATCATTTATTATTTGGTGAATACTTTAGGATATAGCTTAGATGATGTCAACGAATTATTGAACAAAAAAAGCGGTATGCTAGGTCTTACCGGTTTTAATGATTTACGCGATATCGAAGAGGAAGCTAGCAATGGCAATGCAAACTGCATTTTAGCTTTAGAGATGAATGCATATCGGATTAAGAAGTATATCGGAGCATATACCGCTACCATGAACGGACTTGATGCCATCATATTTACTGCAGGTATTGGCGAAAATTCTAGCCTAATGCGCCAATTAGTTTGTAAAGATATGGGTTATTTTAATTTTCAATTAGATGATTCAAAAAATGACCTAAGATCAAAAAATATTAGAGAAGTAAATACCACAGGTTCTAAGGTTAAAATTTTAGTCATACCTACTAATGAAGAATTAGAAATTGCAAAACAAGTTTATGAGCTACTTAACTAGTTTTCTATGAAGATATAGTTTCAATATGCTTTTTCTATTTACGCTACCTATTATCAAATATGACGTAAATCATATGCCAAGTATTTTTAAGTGATTAATTTTATCTTGAAATATAAATTTCATAAACACTTAAAATTCAGTATTATGCAAAATGATAATGGAAATATTTTATTAGCAATATTAACCGGAGCTGCTATTGGCGCTGGAATAGGAATTTTATACGCACCTGATAAGGGAATTGAAACACGTCATAGAATCAAGAGAAAAGTTGAAGATACCAGTCATGAAATAGCTGAAAGAGTTTCTCACGCAAAAGATGAGTTAACTAAATCTGCCAATGAACAGAAAGATGCTTTTGACAGAAAATTAGATGAAGCAATTTCAACGATGAGTTACAAGGCAGATGATATCATCGACAAATTAGAACAAAAACTAGAAGAATTAAAAGCAAAAAACGCTCAACTACATAAATAGCAGCTATGGCTTTTAAAGAATTAAAAAATGACCTCATGGGGATAAAATCCGAAATGGGGTCATATTTAGAACATAGCGACGAATATTATAGACTTAAAATATTTAAAGTCTTATCAAAAAATGCTACTGGCATATTAAAACTTTTTTTAATAGGTATCAGTAGTCTATTCGCATTATTGTTTCTGTCATTCGCAGCCTGTTTGTGGCTATCTGAACTTATGAACAGTTACTTCATTGGTTTTATTATCGTAGCCGGGTTTTATATTCTTATAGCAATTATGCTCTATATATTTAGAGAACAACTAAACAAACCTGTACTTAAAAAATTATCTAAATATTATTTTGACTGATTATGAGCAAGCAATACCATTCTTTTGAAGAAATAGATGACCGCTTGAAAGTTCTTAATCTTCAACGCCTAATCGCACAAGAAAGCATTAAACTGCAGTTTAATAGCGCTAAAACAGATTTAGTACCTCGTCAACTAAGATATGGACTAGGAGCTACTTTTAATCAAAAAGAAACTATTAAAAGCTTAGTCATCACTTTCCTTTCTGGTAAACTACTTGATTTCATAAAAAGTAAACGTAAACCTAAAAATAGAGACCGTTCTTAAAGTAAGTTCTAGGCAATAGTTATCTCTTCTTAACTATTCAATTTAACTGCCTGCGGTTATAAAATCTGCATATCCTCACTTGTCTACCTATTTATCTATTCGTTTAACATTGCGCATTTCAATAAAAAAAAACTGGTGCTTTAAACAAACAATACTTGCTTGCTAAAACACCAGATTTAATTCTATATACTATTCTAGTTCATTAAAGGCTTAAGCCTCACAACTAGCACAATCTTTCTTTTGTTTGAATTTTTGTGCAGCGTTCATACTATGTTGGTAGTATAACGACTTTAAACCTAATTTCCAGGCAGTTACGTGAATCTTATTGATTTCTTTAACTGGCATATCTGGGTGAACGATAATATTAACCGATTGACCTTGGTCAATATGGTTTTGTCTGTTCGCTGCTTGATAGATGATATCCATCTGGTCAATTTCAGAATATGTTTTAAAGACATCTTTCTCTAAGTCTGAAAGGAAATCTAAATGCTGTACAGAACCGTCAAAATCACGGATGCTATGCCACACTTCTGTTGTGTTCATTCCTTTATCCTCTAAAAGTTCTACCAAGAAAGGATTTCTAATCGTAGTCTTCACTTTAGCAATATCCTTAACATACGTATTAGACCATATTGGCTCAATACCTTGAGATACCTGACCTAAAATAAACGCGGAAGATGTTGTTGGTGCAATTGCATTCAACGTTGCATTTCTTCTACCATAGCCTTTTAATACTGCTGGCTCACCGAATTTATCAGCTAATTCTTCTGAAGCACTATATGACTTTTCTTTGATTGTTTTGAATATTTCACTATTCAAATTATATGCTTCTTGACTGTTAAAAGGCAACATTTTAGATTGTAATAATGAATGCCATCCTAAAACACCTAAACCTAAAGCACGGTTATCTTTTGCGAAGTTGTAAGCTCGCTCCATAAACATAAAAGTCTGGCGATCCTCACGACTTTCAGAATCACGGTAAACTTCTAATTTTTCACAGAATTCAGTAATAACAGCATCTAAAAAGAATACCATTGTTTCTACTGCATCGGTATCTTTCCATTTATCATAATGAAGAACGTTTACAGACGATAATACGCATACAAACGACCACTCATCACTTGAAGGTAACATTATTTCTGTACAAAGGTTACTTGCATGAATTTTGTGTCCTTTTTCTCTGTACACATCTGCAGCACCATTGTTAGCGTTGTCTTTAAAGAAGATATATGGATATCCCATTTCGCCTCTTCTCTGTAATACCTTTGCCCAGATAGAACGCTTTTCATCATCGCCATCTACCATTTGTTGCATCCACTCATTGGTTACCGTAACACCATGAGTAAGCTCTTGAATTGGGTTACCTTCGGTACCAATTTCTAAGAATTCTTTAATATCTGCGTGCTCTACCGGTAGGTATGGAGAAAAACGACCACGACGAACAGAACCTTGACTTACTACATCTACCATAGATTCGAAAAGTTGCATAATATGTACCGCTCCTGAAGCTTTACCATTATTTTTAACTTCTGCCCCTCTATGTCTAATGTTACCAAAGTAACCAGATGTACCACCGCCTAATTTAGACATCATACCTACTTCTGACTGCGTATACAAAATATTACCCATGTCATCAGATATATTAGATCCAAAACAGCTAATTGGCAATCCTCTTTCTTTTCCGAAGTTAGACCAAACTGGTGACGCCAATGAATAAAAGCCTTCACTCATGTAACCATAAAACTTGTCTGAAAAACCAGGCATACCCAATATTTTCTCGGCTCTATCGGCAATTTCCCGAATACGTGTTTCTGCTGAAACACCCGGAGTTAAATAACCAGAACCTAAAAAGTTACGGCTATCTTCATTTAACCACTCAAACCCTTCCTTTTTGTCCTTTTTCAGGCTTTCAAGTGTTTCTTTTCTAGCTTGCACCAGTTCATTTGAACCATTCAATTTTACTTCTTGTTGTATGCTAGTCTCTAAATTAATTTTTGAATCGTTCATTTAAAATAAGTCGTCACTGGTTATACTTTGTGTTCTTTTGCTGTAATTGATAGAGCGCTTTACGAAGAAATCGCCATGCTTGGTACCGATTATTTCATCATCGAACCATTCTGTTTGCGACAGTAATTCTTCGTCTACGTCGAATATTTTTTCGATACCTATACTTTCAATAGAATCGTTAAATCTCTTTTTAATGAATTCTTTCACTAATTTCTTAGGTAAGAAATCAATTTCACCGGCTTCAAAAATCCAATCTATAATATCACTTTCCGATAAAAATGCCTCTTTACACATTTCTTGAACGGTTCCATGAAATTCTTTATCGAACCATTTAGGATTTTCATCCTTAATAATATTTATAATATCGATACCGAAATCGCCGTGAATTTGCTCTTCTTTAGAGGTAGCCTCAACAACATTAGAAATACCTTTAAACATATTCTTATGCTTATTGAAAGCCATCATAATCAAGAACTGAGAAAATAAAGACACATGCTCTATAAATAACGAGAACAATAAAACCGACTCGGCATATTCTTGATTATTCTCGCTCTTAGAATTTTTAAGAGCGGTTTCTAAATAATGAACCCTCTTCATTATTACCGGTTTCTTCTTTAAGTTTTTAAACTCTTCGTTTAAACCTAATATTTCTAACAAATGCGAATATGCATCGTGGTGTCTTACTTCACTCTCCGCAAATGTTGCTCCTACTGCTCCAATTTCGGGCTTCGGCATTTTGTGATAAATATCTCCCCAAAAACCTTTAACAGCAACCTCGATTTGAGATATCGCCAACATGGTATTCTTAATTGCGTTTCTTTCAATATCGGTCAACCCAGTTTTGAAATCTTGAATATCGCTTGTAAAGTTAAATTCGGTATGGATCCAATATGAATGTCTTATGGCAGATACATAATCATTTAATGCAGGATACTCATATGGCTTAAGATTTATACGCTTTTCAAAGATGTTCGATTTTCTTTTTTGCGCTTGTTCATTTCGATAAAGAATATAACCCTTCGCCACATCGAAATAACCACTTTCCATTAATTTATTCTCAACGAAATCTTGAACTTCTTCAACTGTAGGAATATAACTTTCATCTGCCTGCTTTCTTTCTAGCAATGCTAAATGAACATTATTTGATATTATTTCTGCTTCACCGGGTCCACCATGTTCAACAGCTGTCATAGCCTTTAAAATGGCATTGGTAATTTTGTGTAAATGAAAAGGTTTTGTAGAAAAATCCCTTTTTATGACTTCTGTGATTCTCATGTTAAATTAAGGTTATTGATGTAGTTAATAAGAGAGATGTAAAGGTCGAAAATTAATCACCTTAATTTCACATTATCCTCTTTAAGCTTTTAACAGGGTTATCAACAATTTCATTTTTGAGACAAAATAACTTATTAAGAATATTATTCATAAATCAATATAATAAACTAATAATCAATTACTTATAATAAATTATCTGAAGACGAAAGTTAATTTTTATTAAAGAAATACTTTACCTAAAACTTTTATAAATTATTTTTTATCAAATATCTTATAGATAAATTTCCAAGATAACATACTATTAACCTTGAGGTTTTTTTTTGAATAAAATATATGTTTCTCTAAGTAGTTTTTTATCAATTATATAGCTAAAATCACATCAACCTAAGCATTATATTTTTTACTTAAAGAACAACTTTAGCTATTGTGACAAAATCACCTTTTTCCGGATTATTTTACCCTTTGTACCTCCGAAACTTTCAGATTGAACTTCTAAGTTAATTTGACTGTTTTTTGCAAGAATGTTGGAAATATAAAAATTTTGCGAAGGGGTTTTACCTAGCCACACCTTTTCATTTTTTGCATTTAAATGGTAAATTGTATGATATACACCTTCTGGTTTTTCATTAAAATGAATATATAATTCTGCAGTATTCCCCTTAACAAATGATTCCACAGAAAATGATGAAGTAACTGGTATTTTCTCTTTTTTACTGCGGATGGATAACTCGCCCAGAAATGTGTTACCCTCACCTTTCGTCAGTAATCCGATTTTAGATATGATGATATTTTCATGTGCAGGTATAGAAATTGTATTCGTAAACCATGAACTAGATTTCTTTAAAGGAAATGTCAAAGTTTCTCCGTTTGATAGTTGACAATAAATTTCCAAATACATATTACCAGATGTCTTCATTACTACCTGAAGGTTTATCGCTTTATCTAAACTTAGTTTTGTTTTGTATAACGGAATTTCTGCATCTGCAAATCCTTCAAAAGACAAACTACTGCCACCTTCATAACTTTCATCAAAACTAATAGTAGCTTTTACTTTGGTGCTGTCTACCTGAAATTGCCATGTAGGTAATATATCTTGAATACTGAGATTATGCCATTCTTGTTCAGAAACAGTCTTACCCTTTTCATTATAAAAACGACCTAAGCCATAATTGAAGTTCGTTTTAAAAGGTAATGAGTTAATTACACTACGTGGTTCAAAATAATCTGCAAAACCTTGCCAAGTACTAGATCCAAATCGTGTTTCAAATGACGGACCACCATTCCAGAACTTTTGTTCATTACTGTACACATCTTCAGGAGTCTTTGTTTCCGATATATCGAACGTAGAATTAGACCAATACAAACCTATAGAGGTGTTGTTTGGTTTTCCGTCCATATATAATGCATCCCATTTTACGGGAGTTTTAAAACTTTTAGATTGTACGTCTATACCAGCATATAGCTCCCACTCACTTCTTCCTAGTTCTTGGGCTAACTTTTTACTGTCTTCTAAATTGACTTCATGATATCTAAAGTTAATAAAGAATACATCGGACATTCTTCTGTCCTCTTTTTGAAAAAACATTTGATTGTGATTATTCAACTCATCTTGCCATATAACCCTAGAATCATCAATCATCGCATCATACCAGACCAATTTTAAATTTGATTGTGTTCTGTAATAAGATATAAACTGCTGCATTAACTCGCCCGCATCACCTACCAAGTCATACGTTTCTTGATTAATGAACCATCCATCAAAATTATACCTATCGGCAACTTCAATGAGTTTATCTGCAACGGGAAAGCTACCATCTTCGTTCTGCACCAAAAACTCGTACACCCATTCTTCTTTGCCACCATATACATTAGGTGGAAAAAAAACAGTACCAATACTTTTAACTCCGTTCTTATGTGCAGCGTCTGTCCAAAAAGAAGTTGGTGGCACAATAATTCCCTCATTGGCTGAACCACCCCATTGCACAAAATAATCTATGTATTGCCAAAAAGGGAATGCATATTGCTTTACAGTAGAAAACCCTTGAGATGGATGAAAATTGGTAGTATGTGGCGCCATTAATGCAATAATACCAGGAATTTTCTCGGCGCCATTATTTAAGTCTGTCGAGTCATTTAAAAAGCGACTTGCCAAGCTCACTTCACTTATATTGAATTTAGCGTCATTGTCACTTTTTGGTGACCATTGCAACAATTCATCAACAAACCAATAGGAAGAATATGGCTGATTATCACCATAATCTTCATCTTGTGTATATCCATTTGTCACAAAACTTATAATCATTAGACATATTAAATATGCTTTCTTCATATTCATTTTCAATTAAATTTAAAGATTATCATTTTCTAGGATGTTACAAAAAGTTCTATGATAACCTTTTTTCTATTAATAATGTATTGAATTTTCAATATTTTAGTCATTCATAAAACATAAAATGACCGTTGAAGATTTAGTAGGGAAATATAATATTATTGGTAGTAATCAAGATGCAGAATCGAACTCTTACAAGGGTACGTTGATTTTATCTTTGGGTGTAAATGCTAGAATTGTAGCAAAATGGACTATCAATACTGACCAAGAGCAAACAGGTACAGGATTCTTTAAGAATAATATTCTGGTTATAAACTTTAGATATTCAGGCGAAGATCAAAATGTTTATAAAGGCGTTGTCGTTTACCAGTGCCTCAGCAAAGATGTTCTAGACGGATTTTGGTCTGAAAAACATGGTAATCCTCTCTATTTAGGAGAAGAGCGTTGTTTTAGAATAAAAGAAAAATCGGAACTGGTGAATTAATTTTTATAGGTATTTATAGCCTCTGCAAAAAACTGAACAACTTCTGATTACTTCACTTTGGATGCTGGCAAAATCGCACCTTTAAATCCGTCATTCTTCCATTCGCCTATTGAAAGTAAATAAAATTTAGATGTATCTATTACATCGTTTCTTTTGTATCCCCTGACATAAAAGTAATACTTCTTTACAATATCATCCGGTATTGCAAGCCCAAATCCTACGGCAATAGTATCAGTTAAGTTTGCATAAGCACCCGAATCAAAATGATGGGGCCAAACTCGAATGACAGACTCCAAACCTGTCTCTTTAAGTGTTTTTTCTAAACTAGATTGGGTCAAAGTTCTTAAATCTGCCAGCTCTTTTAATTTTGAGGCATCGAGCTTAAAGGTGAAAGAATCATCAATTGAATACGGGAGGTCGTAATGAAAATCATAGGTATACTTCTTACCCAAAAATGCATCTGCTGTGCTTATCGGCCAATCTAATACTTGGTGATGGGCTTTACCTTCTAATGGAAAAAAAGTATGGTGTTTAGGCGAAATCCACTCCAAAGAAAAGTAAGTATAATTTAAGCTAAGTACATCTCCGTTTGATGATAATGCATGTGTTTCTAACTGCTGTTTATCAATTGACCAGCCAAGATTCGAATGACTATCATCTGCTATCTTTTTTTATAAAACTAATTTCTGCTGCAGCTAAATATTGTGCTGCTAAATGCAATGTTTTTTCCATCTAATTGTTTAAAATTAAAAGCCTAGCGTTTTATGCTATCTGTACACTTTCTAGTTGTCAAAAAATTAGCCTCTTTCTTTCAAATAGAAAAAATGAACATCTTCTAATATCATTTTCGTTAAGACGTGCAAAACAAAAGTACCGGATAAAAAGCCGTAATTTTGCATCCCAATTATTTTAAAAGAAAAGAATATATGAAGAATGATCACGAGTTTTTTATGCGTAGAGCTATTGAAATGGCTGCGAAAGGAATGAACTCAAATGCTGGCGGACCATTTGGTGCCGTAGTTGTAAAAGACGGAGAAATTATTGCCGAAGGACATAATAAAGTTACATCTACGAACGACCCTACTGCACACGCAGAAATGGTGGTTATTAGAGATGCTTGTAAAAAACTGAATGATTTTCAGCTTACTGATTGTATTATCTATACTTCTTGTGAGCCCTGCCCTATGTGTTTTGGTGCTATTTATTGGGCTAGACCCAAAGCTGTGTATTACGGTTGCGATAAAGCAGATGCAAAAGCGATTGATTTTGATGACCAATCTATTTATGATGAATTAGAAGTTGGTATGAAAGACAGACAAATTAACTTTAAACAAATGTTACAAGAAGAAGCTGTTGAAGTTTTTAATAACTGGGCTTCTAAGTATGATAAAACGAAGTATTAGAAATACTATATACTTAAAGAAAGTAAATAAAAAAGAGAGAAAAACAATGCTTGTTTTTCTCTCTTTTTTTTGCTTCTAGTTACGTGTCAACCAAAAGGTATTAACAATAAACTTTATTTCAACATATAAAACAAAGTTCATAGCACACTATTCTGAATAAATTTCAGCTATTTCTTTTTGAAACTTTTCTCTAATAACTCTACGCTTTAATTTTAGTGTAGGCGTTAACTCTGCAGCTGAACCATTTTCATGAACTGGTAGCCATGGTGTCGAAATAAGCTTAAACTTCTTAATTTGCTCCACGTGACTAAACTCCGGATTATATTTGTCAATTATTTTTTGATACTTTTTTATTACTTTTTCATGTTGAATAATTTCTTCTAAACTGGTCCAAGAAATATCCTTTTTACCGCAATAGTTTCTAAGTGCCTCTTCGGCAGGTACAATTAATGCCGAAACGAATTTTTGTTTATCGCCGATTACCATCATTTGCTCTACCAAGAACTCTTCTCGTAATCTATTTTCAATAGGCGCCGGAGCGACATATTTACCACCAGAAGTTTTTAGTAATTCTTTTTTTCTATCTGTAATCTTTAGATATTCTCGACCCGTAGGGCCTTTTACCAACTTACCAATATCACCCGTTCGAAACCATCGTTTATTGTCTATTTCACAAAAAACCTCTGCATTAACTTCTGGCTTTTTATAGTAACCTAACATTACATTTGGTCCGTGAGCTAAAATTTCACCTTCACCTTCTTGATAATCTCCGCTTTCTGTATCGATCAATATTTGAACTCTATCAATTATTGGTCCTGCTGTACCTAACATTACCCCATCAATTTCCATAGTATTTACGGTCAACGTTGGTGAAGTTTCGGTTAGTCCGTAGCCTTCACGAATCGGGATTCCAGCAGCACAAAAAACACGCATAATTTTTACAGGACAGGGAGCTGCACCGGTAACAATTGCATTTATATTACCCCCCATAGCCTCTCGCCATTTGCTAAAAATCAGCTTGTCGGCAATCTTCCATTTTATTTTTTTTACGAAAGATAATTTTTGATTTGGCTCCCACTCATCAGTTAATGCCAATGCCCAGAAAAACAGTTTTTTCTTGGTTCCCTCAAGCGATAGTCCCTTATTGTAAATAGCTTCATATATTTTTTCAAGCAATCTTGGTACTGTCGCAAAAGTGACTGGTTTTACAAATGCCAAATCACCTTCTGGTCCACTTAAATTATCAGTTCCTGCAAAAAATACATTTGTGCTTTTTAGAATGTAGACGAACAGAACGGCTCTTTCAAAAATATGACAGATCGGTAAAAAACTTATTACTTGATCTCCTGTTTTTGCCGCCATATGGGGTTCTGTTTCCCTTACCACATGCATAATATTGTTATGTGTCAGCATTACCCCTTTTGGGTTTCCTGTGGTACCCGAAGTATAAATAATAGTAGCCAAATCTTGCCCTTCTATGCCTTTTTTTATTTCCGTAATTCTATCGGTATGTTTTGAATCGAAAATAGTTTTCCAAAATGTGCCTTTTGAATGTTTATCAAAAGTGAAAATATGCTTTAGGCTATTTACCTTATTTTGGGTTTCTGTTAATTTATCAAACAAATCGCCAGTTCCACAAAACGCTGCTTTTACTTCTGCATCATTTAATATGTACTCATACTCACCCACACTAATTGTTGGGTATAAAGGAACGCTTACCATACCTGCAATCTGTATAGCAAAATCCATGATTACAAACTCAGGTCTGTTTTTATACACTACAATACCAATCTTATCACCTGGTTGTAAACCTAGACTTAATAAACCCGAAGCGGCTTGCTCGGCTGCTTCAACGACCGCCCTCGAACTGTACGATTGCCAATTTCCTTTTAAATCTCTACCACTTAACGATTTCTCAAGTGGATGATTTTCTAGTTGATGGTAAAGTAGATCGAACAGTCTAGTCATTGTTTGTTATTTTGTTTAAGTTAATCATTTAATAATTACAAAAGGCTTCTCTTGAGAATCCGATCATAAAAAGGGTCATTCGAACATTAGGCTTAAAAATTCAGCAACACATGCCGGTTTTTCAGCGCCTTCTATTTCTAGTGTACAGTTCCATGTTACCTTTAACCCGGTGTCGCCATAATTTTCAATATTTGAAATACTTCCTAATAATCGAAGTCGGCTATCTACAAATACCGGACTAGGAAAACGGACTTTATTCAAGCCATAATTTACGCCCATTTGGGCGGATTTTACATGAATAGAGCCTTCTAACATTTTCGAAAGCAATGATACCGACATAAAACCATGAGCCACCGGTTTTTTGAAGGGTGAGTGTTTTTTTGCTTTTTCGACGTCTACATGAATCCATTGAAAATCTCCAGTAGCTTTAGCAAAATCATTGATCATTTCTTGGGTAACGGTCATCCAATCGCCATCTGGAAGTTGTTTGCCTTCTAACTTTTTAAATTCTTCAAAATTTTCGATTTCTAACATTGCCATAGTCTTATCTTGAAGTTCCGCCATCAATTGTTAAACATATGCCCGAAACAAAGCGCGCTTCTTCTGATGCCAAATACAAATATCCATAGGCAATATCAATAGGTTGCGCTACTGTTTTTAAAGGGATACTAGCTTCTATTGCTGCGAAATGCTCTTTCGGAATCTTATCTACCATATTGGTCATCGTAAAACCTGGTGCAATGGCATTTGCCGTTATACCGTACTTACCAAGTTCCATTGTCCATGTTTTTGCCATTGCGATAACGCCGGCCTTAGTGGCTGCATAATTTGTTTGTCCGAAATTACCTCGTAAGCCTACATTCGAAGCGGCACTAACAATTCTTCCATATTTGTTTGCTTTCATATATACAGCTGCTGCTTGTGCACATAAAAAGACTCCTTTGAGGTTCACCTCAACAACGGAATCAAATTCTGCTTCGCTCATTTTTTCAAGGGTTCTATCTCTGGTGATTCCCGCATTATTTATTAAAATATCTAGCTTACCATGTTTCTCATTTATCGATGCGAACAAGGTTTCTATCGCAGCTTTATCTGTTACGGAAACGGAATGGAATTCTGCTTTTCCTCCATTCGCATTGATTCCGTCCGCAACTTCTTGACCTTCTGGTAAAAGATCCACTATGATTACCGTTGCGCCTTCTTTAGCAAATAATTCGGATATGGCTTGACCAATTCCTCTCGATCCGCCAGTTACTACTGCTACTTTATTTTCTAATCTCATTTTGTTTTTAGTTTTAGTTGTTGGTTACTTCGGCTTCGCTCAGCACAGGTGTTGGTTGTTGGTTGTTGGTTGTTGGTTGTTGGTTGTTGGTTGTTGGTTGTTGGTTAATAAAATCAATTATTTTTTTATCATAAAATATTGATTTTCAATATTTTATTAAAATTTAACTAACACATAATTACATTTCAACCTCATACTTTGTACTAAAATTAAACCCTACTCAATCTTCACAATCAACTTACCCATCACTTTTCTATTCGTCATTTCTTCCAATGCTTTTGATGTATCTTCCAAATTGTAAATGGCGTGAATATGTGGTTTCAATTTCCCTTGAGCATGCCATTTCATTAAAGTCATTGTATTTTCCATATTTGCTTTAGAATCTTTCATTGCGAAAGCTCCCCAAAAAACACCAACAATAGAAGCCTCTTTTAATAAAGGAAGGTTCAATTGTATTTTCGGAATATCACCTGCGGCAAAACCCACTACCAAATATCTACCGTTTCTGGCCATACCACGGAATGCCGCTTCTGAATATATACCACCTACCGGATCATATATGACATCAACACCTTTGCCTTCTGTCAGAACTTTGATTGATTCTTTTAAATCTTGCGTAGTGTAGTTTATAGTTGCGTCAGCACCATATTCTTGGCATAAGGATAGCTTTTCATCTGTTGATGCTGCTGCAATAACTTTTGCTCCCATTAACTTACCTAACTCAACAGCTGACAACCCAACCCCACCAGATGCCCCCAATACTAAAAGAGTTTCCCCTTCTGCCAATACACCTCTATCTTTTAACGCATGATAAGAAGTACCGTAGGCCATTAAAAATGACGCTGCTGTTGGAAAATCCATTTGTGGTGGTTTTGGAAAACAGGCATTTGCAGGTACGATAACTTCTTCTGCCAAACCGCCGTGAGCTACAAAACCAAATACTTCTTGACCCACTTTCAAATGGGTTACCCCTTCGCCTACTTCTTTAACAACTCCTGCTACATCACTACCTGGTGTAAAAGGTAATTCTGGTTTAAATTGATACAATCCTTGTATTATAAGTGTATCAGGAAAATTAAGTCCGCATGCTTTCACGGCTACTAAAACCTCCTTCGCCTTTGGTTTTAAACTATCAACTTCTTCTAATTCCAAAGAAGATGGCGGACCGTATTTATTACATCGTATTGCTTTCATTTAATTTGGTTGTTAGTTGTTGGTTGTTGGTTGAACGTTATTTTTTATAAACAAATACAATTTCTTGGCATGGCTATTTTTGTATTTGTATTTGAATTTTGAATTTGCACTTATGTTTACTCTTTTACTCCTCTATCACCTTCAGAACCAATTTTCCCATTTTATCTCCTGAGAAAAGTCGGTTGTAGGTTTGTGGGAAGTTTTCAATTCCCTCGTATATATCTTCACGGCTTTTTATTTTTCCTTGCGCCATCCATATACCTAATTGTTCAGCTCCTTCTTTATATCTATCTGCCCAATCGAAAACGACGATACCTGTCATGCTCGCTCTATTGACCAAAAGTGATAAATAATTACTCGGCCCTTTTACCGCTTCTTTATTATTATACTGAGAAATAGCACCACAAATAACAATTCTTGCATGTAGTCTTAATCTGCCTAGAACGGCATCTAAAATTTCACCACCCACATTATCAAAATAAACATCTAATCCCTTTGGGCATTCTTCTTTCAAACGAGCTTTGATATCTTCATTTTTGTAGTCGATACAGGCATCAAAACCAAGTTCGTCAACTACATATTTACATTTATCTGCGCCACCGGCTATACCTACCACATGACACCCTTTTATTTTTGCAATTTGACCAACGATACTCCCCACAGCTCCTGCAGCACCTGAAACCACAACGATATCTCCTGCTTTAATCTTCCCCACTTCTTGAATTCCGAAAAAAGCCGTCATTCCAGGCATGCCTAAAGAACCTATATAAGTGGGTAACGGAGCTAATTTTGGATCTACCGGATAAAATCCTGTTCCGTCAGTTACGGCATATTGTTGAACTCCACCGGTACCAGCAACATATTGCCCTACTTTAAATTTTGGGTTTTTAGAGGCTACTACCTCTCCAACAGAACCTGCTCTCATAACCGAACCGATTTCCATTGGTGCTATATATGATCTAGCATCATTCATCCACCCGCGCATAGCAGGATCTAGTGATACATAATGTTGTTTTACCAAAAATTGACCTTCTTCTATTTCAGGTGTAGGAGTCGTTACTAGCGACCATGTAGAAGCATCTGCTTCACCTTGTGGTCTTTTTACAAATAATAATTGTTTGTTCATGTGTTCGTTTATCTTTTAAATTCCTGCTAGAGGAAATCTGTTTGATTTGTACCTTATAATTTCAATTTCGTACCCCTTACTTTACTTCTTCTTGCTCGAAAAACTTTCGACGTAAGCCTTCATTTTAGCTCGAATTTCTGGTTTCCACCAAAGCTCTGATGCTTCTTTCAATGAAGTTTCAGCATTTAAGTCTAGTTTATCTAAAAGGTGCTTTCTAAGTTTTGCTTTTGTATTTATAAGAATCTCTTGGTCTGCCCGCATATATATATTCATCTGCTTTTCAGCACGTTCCAATACATTTTCTAAAGGCACTAACTCATCTACCAGTCCGGCTGCAAGCGCTTCTTTACCAGATAGTAATTTTCCTTCTAGAATATATCTACTTGCTAAACCATCGCCCATCCAAAAGGCATATGCTTCTGTTAGGTTTTGACTTATTTGAATGTTAACGGCTACCTCGTTTAAGCCTATAACATACTTGTCTCCTTCTGCCATATACCGATTATCACTTGCCACTGCCAATACACAACCTCCTGCCGGAGAATGACCTGTAATTGCTGAGATAAATGGTTTTTCAAACTGGACTAATTGAAGATATAAAGCACCAAATACTGTGAAAAAATGAGTGATTTGTTCTTTATCATATTGATACAATTCAATTAAATCTAAACCTGCAGAAAAGTAATGGGGCTGACCTGTTAGAATTACCCCCTTTACCGCTACATTTTTTTCTAAGTCACGAAAAGTAGTCGATAATTCATTTACCATTTCGGCATTGATCGCGTTTACTTTACCACGGTTCATTTGAACTATAGCATAATCACCTTTATATATTATCTCTAATGTTTTCATATTTTCTTATAATGAAGTTCCTCCGTCTAATGTTATGGTCTGACCTGTAATAAATTTAGAATTATCAGAGGCCAACCAGCAGATTGCCTCTGCAATTTCATCTGCTTCACCAAAGCGCCCCATTGGTATAAAGCGTTTAAGTTTAGAGCCCATATCTGGACTTACGGACAATAATTGTTCTAATAGTGCTGAGTGTGTAAACCCAGGACAAACGGCATTGACACGGATATTTTTTCGACCATATTCTAAGGCGGCGGACTTCGTCATACCTACCACTGCAAATTTGCTTGCGCTATACGACAAGTTATTTCCTGATGCTTTCAAACCTGCAAGCGAGGCTACGTTTACTATATTTCCCTTTCCTTGAGAGAGCATTTGCTTTATAGCCGCCTGCATACAATAAAATACGCCAGTTTGGTTTACAGCAATTACATTATGCCAATCATCATGCGTATGATCTGCAGTTTTTGCTTGGTGCTTTCCACCAATACCCGCATTATTTACCATGATATCAAGACTACCATGCTTTGCAACTGTATTTGCTATTAAGCCTTCAACTTCTTCAAATTTTGTAACATCGGTTTTAACTGCCGATGCTGTACCACCTGCGCTTTTTATTTCTTCAACTACTTTATTTGCGTTCTCAACGTTAATATCAGAAACAATAACGTTTGCACCATGTGTTCCAAATAGTTTTGCCGTTGCTGCGCCAATACCACTACCCGCACCTGTTATAATTACAATTTTGTCTTTTAAATTCATTTGTTCCTTTTTAAACTTTTAGTGTTACCAGATTCTTGACTGTGTTGGTTTTGGCAAAAAAGATTGATTAACTATCTAACTATTGCCTGGTTATTTTTTCAATTTATATTCCTGCTATTCAGCTACAATGAATTAACCGAGAATCTTCTAATGCTTGATTTCTTAAATGAGAAGGATAACCTTCGGCTTGTATCATTTCTAAAAAATCTGAAATCGTTTTATATTTTATGAGTAAAATTTTATCCCATAATTCTTCGTCTTCCGGTCCTATTAACATGGTATTTTCTTTTCCCATAAATAGAATTTCTGCCTCTGCCCTTATGAAAAAAGGAGTCGCTTTTTTCATATATTCTTTATAAGAATCAGCTCCCGACAAACCTGTTTCTGTCACCAATTCTTTAAATTTCAATAAATTAAGCATCACTACAGAAGTGTCTTTGGGCAATTTTACAAATGCCTTAAACTGTTCTTCATTGATTTCTAGAAATGCTCCATTTTTCATACCCTTAAAATAAATTATCAATTTGATTTTTCTGAATAGCTTGCCACGCTGTATTACAACATAATTCTGATGCCTTATTCAAGTAAGCAAATTTTGGGTCGCTTGTGTGCCCGTGCTTGTACCTATAATATATTTGCTGTGCGATTACCGCTATTTTAAAGAGTCCGTAGGCATAATAAAACGTTAGGTTATCTATATTTCTACCACTCTTCAGTGCATATTGTTGCACAATTTCTGTTCTAGATGGATTGCCTTCCATAACCGTTGGCGATTGCAAACCTTGCTTCATAAAATCGGGGTCGGCAGCTGTGATCCAATAGCCTAAAGAAGTGCCTAAATCCATTAAAGGATCACCTAGCGTGCACATTTCCCAGTCTAGAATAGCCGTAATCTCTTTCCATGTATCATCTTTAAAAACGACGTTGTCATATTTAAAATCGTTATGTATTAAAGTATGATCATATTCTTTCGGCTGATTATCTTGCATCCATGCCATTACCTTTTCAGCGGTAGGCACGTCATCGGTAGAGGCAGCTAAATATTGTTTACCCCAATTGGTAACTTGTCTTTCAACATATCCTACAGGTCTGCCTAAATTATCTAATCCTACTGCCTTGTAATCTACATTATGAAATGCTACAAAAGTATCGAGCCAGGTATTTGAAATTATTTTGAATTCTGACGGAGAAACCTGTCTAGCTTTTGCTTCTTTTGCCGTTAAAATTTCACCTGAAACCTTACTCATTATATAAAACGGGGCACCAATTACATCGACAGCTTCTGTATAGGCAAATGCCTTTGGTGCTTTATCGAATACCTTATTCAAGTTGTGAATTACTTTATATTCCCTTCCCATATCATGACCTCTCTTCGGAGCGGCAAATGGTGGGCGACGCAATACATATTCTTTATCTTCTATATGTAAAAGGTACGTAAGGTTTGAAAAACCATTGGAGAATTGATGAACCTGCAACTCACTTTTGGTATCTGTAATCAGGTCATGCTCAAGTAAAAAATCCTTGATTTTGACATCGTTTAATTCTTCACCTTCTCTTACTGGTTTTAAATTCATCTTCTTTATTATCTGTTGCTCTTTATTCCCTCTGGTTTACAATCATTCTTAAACCGATACACTTTTTGTATACTTAAGTTTTCGACAAGTTCGAAATGACATTTAAGTCTCCCTTTACCATATACTTAGTGCTAGTTTATTCTTATTCTGTTATTACTTCGAGTACTGCTTTATAACATTCTTACCCAATTGGCTCATATGAACCTCATCTGGTCCATCAGCTAATCTGAGCATTCTGGCAGCAGCAAAAAAATGTGCCAATGGTACATCGCTACTTACGCCCAAACCGCCTAAAATTTGCATTGCCCTATCTACTACTCTCAGTGTCATATTAGGCGTTACAATTTTAATCATGGCAATTAAATCTTTGGCTTCTTTGTTGCCTAACTTATCCATTTTATCGGCTGCAGAAAGAACCAGAAGTCTTGTTTGCGCTATCTCACAAGCTGAATTTGCAATATCTTGACGAACACTGCTGTATGTATCTAAAGTTCTACCAAAAGGTTTGCGTTGCGTTGTACGTTGCGCCATAATTTCTAGCGAGCGTTGCGCCATACCTATCAATCGCATGCAATGATGTATTCTACCAGGACCTAATCTACCCTGAGCAATTGCAAACCCTTGACCCTCGCCAACCAATAAGTTTTCTTTGGGTACGCGAACATTATCCAAAAGAATTTCTGCATGGCCCTCTGGAGAATCGTTATAACCAAAAACTGTTAACGGTCTAATCACTTTTAAACCCGGTGTGTCCATAGGAACCAAAATCATACTTTGCTGAACATGTCTGGGAGCATCAAAATCTGTTTTTCCCATGACAATGGCAATCTTACAATTAGGATCCATTGCACCCGAGGACCACCACTTGCGACCATTAATGACATATTCTTCACCATCTGCCACGATAGATGTTTCTATATTGGTAGCATCTGATGAGGCGACGTCAGGTTCCGTCATTAAAAATGCAGATCGAATATCACCATTCATCAATGGTTTTAACCATTTTTTTTGCTGTTTTGGAGTACCATATTTTGATAGTACTTCCATATTACCGGTATCTGGTGCGCTGCAATTAAATACTTCTGATGACCATAACATGCGCCCCATAATCTCTGCCAACGGAGCATATTCCATATTGGTCAACCCCGGACTTAAATCACCATATGTTTTTGGAAGGAAAAGATTCCATAAACCTGCATTTTTTGCTTTTTGTTTTAATCCTTCTAAACCTGGCCACTTTGTCCATGCATTTGCCGGATCTTTATGAAATGCCTCTACTTCTTTTTCAACAGGAGCCAAATTTTGAGATACAAACTGCTTTAGCTTTTCTTGAAGTTCTTTGGATTTTTCTGAATATTCAAAATTCATTTTTTCTCGTTTTCGTTGATAGTGTTTAGAATGTACTTTTAGGTTTCAATTTGAAATTGACTTTTAGTTGATAAGCTTTTATCCCTTAGAATAGGATGGCTATTAACCAAAATCGAATACCGATTTTTATCCTGAAATCAAATATCCACCGTCTGCTGCGTAAACACCACCGGTCATATACGAACCTGCATCTGATGCCAAGAGCATTACAATGCCTGCCATTTCATCTGGCTCTGCCATTCTTTTTAATGGCACGGTCTGATTGTAACCTTCAACTAATTTATCATTGGACCAAAGGCTTTGACTAAACTTTGTTTTTATTAGCCCCGGACAAACGACATTAGAACGAATACCATATCGACCCCACTCTTTAGCTTGATTTTTTGTAAGCATAATCAAGGCAGATTTGGTCATGCTATACAAGCCCAATCTAAATCCTGGATGAATGCCTTCTACGGATGAAATATTAATAATACTACCGCTACCATTCTCTTTCATAAATGGTTGCACCAGGTTTGAAAGTAACCAAGGTGCTTTCACGTTAACATTCATTATTTTATCAAAAACCTCTTCTTCAGCACTTTCTATGGGACCATAAAAAGGATTGATCGCTGCATTATTTACCAATATATCTATTCGCCCATATTTTTCAACCGTCTTTACTACCAATGCTTCTCTCTGATTTGCATCACCAATATGACAAGCAATACCAATAGCATCAAAACCAGCTTTATTAAATTCAGCTGCAACAGCATCAACAGCTTCTTGATTTCGACTACTGATAACTAACTTGGCTCCGTTCTCCGCTAAACCTCGCGCTATAGATAAGCCTATTCCTTTACTAGAACCTGTAACGATTGCCACTTTACCTGTAAGATCAAATTTTTGTTTTATGCTATTCATTTGTTTATATCTCGTTTTTCTGTGTTAGTTTTTATATCAAGAAATGATAAAACCTGCACAATATTCTATATGTGAATTTATTTTAAACTTGTTCTTGTAAACGGAATATTGTTATTCTCGTGTTTTCACCCTAAGTTGGAAAACTCCCCCCCTTCAATTGAAAAGAGGAAATTCTACCTATTTTAATTAATGCCTTAAAAAGTTTAAAACATATGTATCAATCTCGTTTCAAGATAACAAATCGCACCACTCTTTCTTATTAAATAAAGACTTCTTTATCTGTGCCAATAGTTAATGCTTTCGCATTATCCATAAGTATTTCTGCTAGTCCCGAAGTTTTCGGGAGTTCGTATTTGAAATAGAATTCCATGGCATGAATTTTACTTTCATAGAATTCTGCACTGTGATCGTTATTACCAATTACTAAGGCATTTTGAGCTTCAAGACCAATATTCAACCATAACCAACTTTGTACTATTGTACTAAAGAATTCCATAAACGGAGTAGCATCTGCTAGGAAACGTTGGTAATCGCCCTTCATGGCAAAGCCCATTAAGCTTTGTAATACCTGTTGTGTCAATTCTAATTTACCTCCTATTTTTTTTGCATAAGGTTTTAAAGAATCGTGCACCATACTTGCTTTAATGGTGTTTGTAATTTCTTCGGATAATAGCTTTAAAGCCTTCCCGTTATCCATCGTCACTTTTCTACCTAATAAATCTTGAGATTGAATCCCCGTTGTACCTTCATAAATAGCTGAAATACGGATATCTCTTAAATATTGTTGTAAAATATATTCTGAACAAAATCCATATCCACCTAAAACTTGAACACCGTTATTTACCGAAACAATACCCGCTTCAGACGGATATGTTTTTACTAAAGGTGTCATAATCTCTAATAGTAACCTATATTTTTCACGTTCTTCTGCAGTTGCACTCGCTATAGAAAGGTCATGATATTTTGCAGTCAACAGTACTAAACTTTGAGCACCTTCGGTAATTACTTTTTGCAACAATAACATTCTACGAACATCTGCATGGTTAATAATCAAGGTCTGCTCTTGGTTTGCATCTTTTTTACCTGTGCTTGTTAATTTACGACCCTGTGGTCTTTCGTTCGCATAGTTTAAAGAAGCTTGGTATGCCGCCGAAGCTATCGCCGCTGCACCTCTACCAACCCCAATTCTCGCACCATTCATCATCAAGAACATATATTTTAACCCCTGGTTAGCCTCACCTACAAGCCAACCCTCACAATTTTCTTTATCACCAAAAAACAAGTGTGTAGTGCAATAGCCGCGTTGTCCCATTTTTTCAAAATCGGCAACTACCGTTACATCGTTAGGTGTTAAACCACCATTTGCAGTTGGTTTATTTTTAGGCACCACAAATAAGGATATTCCTTTTGTACCTGCAGGTGCACCTTTTATTCTTGCCAAAACCAAATGCACAATATTCTCTGCACCTTGGTAATCGCCACCTGATATAAATATTTTCTGTCCGTTAATTTTATACGTATCGCCATCGGGGGTAGCAGATGTTGTAATATCTGAAAGTGAACTACCTGCCTGTGGCTCAGTTAAACACATAGTACCGCCCCATTTTCCTGACAGCATATGAGGCAAGTAAATATCTTTAAGCTCTTGACTACCAAAATGGGCAATCAATTCTGCAGAACCCACCGTTAAACCAATATAACCTGGTAAATGATTGTTTGCTGCATCTTGTATAAATGCCGAAGCATGTGCCGCCATGGCAGGCATTTGCATACCACCATGCTCATATGAAAATGAACTTGCAATCAGCCCCATTTCTCCACCAGCTTTCATAAATTTCAACACCTGAGGATGCACTACAATCTCACCATCTTTAAAATGTGCTGGCTTCTCATCCATCTCCCTGAAATAAGGATAAAGCTCTTTATCAGAAAAATCTTTAACCGAATTCAGCATCATTTCTACCGATTCTTGATCATATTCTGCATAGCGCTCTTGGTCAAGAACGTCTTGCAGATTGTTTACTTTATATAATAAGAATTTAAGCGTTTCTAAGTCTACATATTGATTTGCCATTGCGTTGTATTTTATGAAACATCAAGTTAGTAGATATTTTACCCAAACTCATTAAACTAGTTTAATAAAAGAATGAAACTAGCGATTATCACAGTCAAATCTTCTATATTTAGAACTACCTCTCTAAACCTTAGCATTTTATGGATAATATTTCTAACGCAATTCTTGCTATTTCCCTAATCATCATCATGTTCGGCATGGGTTTATCTTTAGAGATCAAAGATTTCGTTCGAATATTCAGTAAACCAAAAGCCATTATAATTGGTTTATGCTGTCAATTAATCATTCTTCCCACAGTTGGCTTCATCCTCATACGAATCTTCAACTTATCACCAGAAATAGCGATTGGTATCATTATTATTTCTGCCTGCCCTGGCGGACCAACATCAAACCTAATTACACATTTGGCAAATGGTGATACTGCACTTTCAGTTTCACTAACCGCAATAAGTAGCTTAATAACCTTGGTATCGATTCCTTTTATTATCAATTTAGGTTTGCAAGAAGTTTTGGGCAAAGGCACTACGATTCAACTCAATATAGCCCAAACCATTTTACAAGTATTCATCATTGTAATTTTACCTGTTGGCTTAGGGATGATACTAAAATATAATAAGCACAACTTTGCTTTGAAAATGGAAAAACCAATAAAAAAAGTATCGGGTATTTTCTTTGTCATTGTTTTGGTGGCAATTCTTATTAAAGAACGGGCGCTGCTAATAACCAATATTCAAGAAGCCGGTCTTGTAACTTTAACTCTTAATATTATTACCATGTCTATTGGGTATATCTTAGGATATATTTTCAACCTACCACTTAAACAACGTATTTCTGTAGCTATAGAAGGTGGAATACAAAATGGAACATTGGGCATAAGCATTGCAACGATTCTACTTAACAACACCGCTTATGCCATATCTCCAGCTATTTATGGAACTTTAATGTTTTTTACCGCAGGTATTTTTATTTACTGGAGCAATAAACAGATTAGAAAACAAATTATTTAAACACAATCGCTTTCCCTTTGACCCACACGCTTTCGAATTTTAGATAGCCCGACAGGTGTTAAACCTAAATATGATGCTATTAAATACTGTGGTAGACGCTGAAATAAATCGGGCCTTTTCTCCAACAGTCTCAAATAGCGCTCCTCATTTGTGCGACTGTTCATACGTTCTACACGACTGTATGATTTTAAAAAAGCTTCTTGCATTGACAATCTGCCAAATCTTTCTAATTGATGCGAATTATCAAAAGACATTTCTGCATTCGATTTTTTTATTGCAAATACCGTGGATTTTTCAGTTGCCGTTAAAAAATATCTAGATGGCGAACCTTTTACATAAGCTGGTAGATCTGTAAAAAAAACATCTTCGGTATAAAACTCCAAAACTTTGGTCTCCCCATCTTGAATTTTATAATAATAGATACAACCAGCATCTAAGTAATAAAAATAATTGACCATTTGACCTGAAGAAATAAGAGCTTCGCCTTTCTTTAAATCAATTCTTTCATAGAGTGACAACCAATAATCTAATACATCGTCATCAACTTTATTGTAAGAGAGAATTTTATTCTTAAGATTTTGCAGAGAAGTCACTTTTAGGTTGTTTTATAATTAGTATAAACAATTCAGGATAATTATAAATATAGGCAATTTCAAAAATAAAGAATGCAAAATATTGCCATATTCTATCAACTGCAGTGTAAATTTTAAGAATATGAAAATGTAATCGCTTAATAAAAATAGAGTAATACCACTAATTTCCCTTTTACAAAATGCTATATTTTTTCAAAATCAGTAGTTATCAGAACTTCTTTTGCAGTTACTCATGACGCCTAAATCTTAAATTCCGAATTACACACTTTGACGCATTAACCCTTCTTGTGCTACAGAAGCAACCAACACACCGGTTCTATCATATACACTACCTCTTGAAAATCCTCGCGAGTTAGAAGCACTTGGACTATCCATACTGTATAACAACCATTTTTGGATATCAAAATCGCGATGAAACCATATAGCATGATCTAAGCTGGCATAAAAGGTCTCGCCTTTATTTAATACTTCTCTGTGTGGCAATGTCGCCGTGGTCAGCAAATTATAATCAGATGCGTAAGCCAATAATTGTTGTTGCATCGGCAAAGCGATTTCAGCTTTATCAGAAGTGCGCAACCAAGTATTAAAAAATGGAGAACCATTTTCGATTAATTGGGTTGTAAATTTTTCTACTGGCTTAAATTCAAACACCTTAGGCTGTACCGCTTTTAATCTTTTATATGCACCAGGGTACAAATCTTTAATCTCTTCTAACTGCTCAAGACTTGTAGTTAGTTTCTCTGGCGGTATTAAGTTAGGCATCGGAAACTGATGATTAACTCCATCGGACTTCACCTGAAATGATGCGGCCATATTGAAAATTGCTTTTCCGTTTTGTTTGGCTACTACCCTTCTTGTAGTAAAACTGCCTCCGTTTCTAATGGTATCGACCTCGTAGCGAATTGGGTATTTTAAATCTCCTCCTAGAATAAAATAACCATGTAACGAATGTGCAATACGATCTTCTGGTACGGTCTGATAGGCTGCATGTAAAGATTGCGCTAATACTTGTCCGCCAAAAACTCTACCCCAAGGGGCATTATAGTTTTCTCCTTCAAATATGGTTTCATCTATTCTTTTAAGAGTTATCAGCTCTATCAGTTCTTTAATCGTTTGCATTTAAGGATAGCTATTTTTTAGGATTCAAAAGTACAGCTTTACAGATGAAACAAAAATAACCATACCGTTTATCACAGAAATAACTTCTGAATCAAAATTGAAACTTATCGTTTACATGAAAGTTCTAAATCTCATTTCTATGCCCATACATATTAAAATTGGTCGTAAACCAAACAACTAGTCAAGATTATAAAAGTCGTGTCTCTAATGGCATTAAAAGAGCAGAGAATTATAATTTGTTATGTTGATAATATATCCTATTCCAAAATAATTATATGGAAGATTATGAAGATTAAATTTTTGCAAGCCCTCTAAAGTTATTGTAAGATATTGAACTTTAAAATTAGTTTTGAATCTTAAAAAGCAAATTATCAAAAGCTCAAAAAAGAGCATAAAAAAACCAGTTCATTTCTGAACTGGTTTTTGTCGGGGTGGCAGGATTCGAACCTGCGACCTCCGCGTCCCAAACGCGGCGCGATAACCGGGCTACGCTACACCCCGAATTGGTTATCAAAAAATATGTCTCTCAACATATTGTTGCGGAGAGACAGGGATTCGAACCCTGGGTAAATGTTTCCACCTACGACGATTTAGCAAACCGCTCCTTTCGGCCACTCAGGCACCTCTCCAGTAATTCTTCAATGAACTGTTGCTCTAAATAGCGGATGCAAATGTATAAGTATAACTCGTTTTACGCAACTATTTTTCATGTTTTTTTTCAATAAAAAAATACTACCCTGTTACTCAGGATATTCCACACGCAAATGATAGATATTTATTAACTTTTGCTTGAAAATTTTCTTAATTGTTTCAATTTCTTTGAAGGTAATATCTGCATTCAAAAACTGATTTGCCTTCATTTGACCCGAAATTATCTTATCAACAAACTCATCGATAATTAAAAATGTTGGATTTTTTAAACTTTTTGATGCTGCTTCTACCGAATCTGCCATCATTAAAATTGCAGTTTCTCTAGAAAATGGTAATGGCCCAGGGTACCTAAAATCCTCTTCGTTTACATCATCATCCAATTCTTTTTGCTTTTTGTAAAAGTAAAATACCAAAGTAGTGCCATGATGCGAACGTATAAAATCTATAATACGATCAGGTAAGTTATTCTTTCTAGCAATCTCAATCCCCTTAATAACATGATCAATTATAATACGTGCGCTGTCTTTTGGGCTCAGCTCGTCATGCGGATTTACATTCGTAACCTGATTTTCGGTAAAATAGGTAGGCTCGTTCATTTTACCAATATCATGATATAAAGCCCCTACCCTAACCAACATGGCATTCGCCCCAATTTCGTTAGCGGCCGCCTCAGCTAAATTGGCTACTTGTAACGAATGATGAAATGTACCCGGTGCCTTGTTAGATAATTCTTTTAAAAGTTTAGAATTGGTATCTGACAACTCCAACAGCGATACATCTGACACAAGACCGAAGAGCTTTTCATAGATATAAATTAATGGCTGTACAAAAAGAGTAATCATTCCGTTTAACAGAAAAAGACCTAATATATACCACTCTATATCACTTAAATCCCCTTCATGTATGGTATGGAATGCCAAATAACCGATAATATAAATAAGGGTTATTTGACCAACACTCACAAAAAGGTTTGCCCGTTTATACAGCTCAGAAACGGTAAGTATAGTCACTATACCGGTAATTATCTGCAAGAATATATATTCAAAACTATTGGGTACTACAAAACCTAAAATTAAAATAGTCAATACATGCACAAAAAGACCCAACCGAGCATCAAAAAACGTTTTTAAAATTAATGGAAGTATGCATAACGGCACTACAAATACCAATTGATCATTGTATTTTATAACAATAGTTGTTAAAAAAACCATGAGCAAAATATTAAAGAAGATGAACGTAACTTTTACATTATTTTCATATACTGTTCTTCTATATTTTTTCAAGAACAGGAACAGCATAATAAGCACCAGTGCGACTAGTACCGTATACCCGATTAAAATATAATAATAGTTACTGGCCGTCCATAATTCTGATTCGTATTCAGACTTTAATGACTCTAAGATCTTTAGATTTTCAGCTTCAACAACTTCGCCTTTTGCAATTATTAATCGACCCTGATCAACCGTACCTCGTGTATACGAAAGTTTAGATAAGGCTTCATTTCTTGCTTTTTGGGTAAGGTTATTGTCAAAACTTACATTGGGCGCAATTATGTCAAAAAATAGAGACTGGGTATCTTTTTCGAAAACCGATAAATTATTATCGGAAAGAACTCTAACTATTAGGTCATTAATTTCACTGACCCTAAAAAAATCTGAAACCCTTACTTTACTAGCCTCATTATTCTTAACCAGAAAAATAAAACTGCGCTGAACCTGCTTCCCATTATTTTGTAAAATTCCTTTGTCGTAGACGGAATCTAATATAACTTTAGAAAAATACTTTAACCTCTTTTTCTGATTCTCCCTAAGTGATGTATTACCCCACTTATCTTCAAATTTTTGCTCAAAGTGTTCTGTAACTTTCTCAACCTCAGCCTGGTCATATCGATAGTACGGTAGTTGATTACTTTCAATAACCTGCTTTTCTTTGGCTATTTCAGTATCTGTTTTTTGTATTGAAAAATCAAATGGTGCATATAAGTTTTCAAATTGCCAAGGTTTACCTTTTTGAAACTCATACTTGAATTTACCTCCCTTGGGCAAAAAAAACACGATAAAAGCAACAGCTACAACATAGAGTATGTATTTGAAAATGAGCGATTGCTGTTTGTAAAGATTATCCAAAAGAAAATTGTATTAGGTTCTTCAAAAATAGAAAATTATAATCTGATATCTAGTAATTGAAACGATATCCCTCGGGTTGCTATAGAATTTAGTAATTTCGCGACATCAAATAATTAAAAACATGAAAGAGGTCGTTATTGTTTCTGCTGTTAGAACCCCAATAGGAAGTTTTATGGGCGGATTATCAACCATACCTGCTCCGAAATTAGGTGCGGTTGCTATTAAAGGTGTATTAAAGAAAATAAATCTTGATCCTACATTGGTAGATGAAGTTATCATGGGAAATGTGGTACAAGCCGGAACCGGACAAGCACCTGCTAGACAGGCCGCAATTTTTGCAGGTATTCCGAATACCGTACCTTGTACTACCATAAACAAAGTATGTGCCTCTGGTATGAAAGCTGTTATGCAAGGTGCGCAAGCTATTGCTCTTGGTGATGCAGATATTGTTATTGCTGGCGGTATGGAAAATATGAGCCTAATACCTCATTACGTTCATATGAGAACAGGTACCAAATTCGGACCTACTTCTTTAATCGACGGTATGCAAAAAGATGGTTTAGTAGATGCATATGATGAAAACGCTATGGGTGTTTGTGCCGATGCTTGTGCTACTAAATACGAATTCAGCAGAGAAGATCAAGATGCTTACGCTATACAATCATACAAGAGATCTTCTGAAGCATGGGAAAACGGGAAATTTGATAATGAAGTTATACCAGTTGCAGTTCCACAAAGACGCGGAGAGCCTAAAATGGTTATAAAAGATGAAGAATTCAGTAATGTCTTCATCGATAAAATACCCAACTTAAGACCTGCCTTCTCTAAAGATGGTACGGTTACGGCTGCAAATGCTTCTACAATTAATGATGGGGCCGCTGCTCTAGTATTAATGAGTAGAGAAAAAGCAGAAGAATTAAAATTAAAGCCATTAGCGATTATAAAAGGCTATGCTGATGCCGCTCATGAGCCAGAATGGTTTACTACCGCACCTGCGAAAGCGTTACCAAAAGCATTGGCAAAATCTAACTTAAAGTTAGAAGAAATAGATTTCTTTGAATTTAACGAAGCATTTTCTGTGGTTGGTCTTGCCAATATGAAAATATTAGGTTTAAACGATAAGAATGTAAATGTAAATGGTGGCGCAGTTTCATTAGGCCATCCATTAGGTTGCTCTGGTGCACGTATTCTTATTACACTTTTAAATGTATTGGAACAAAATAATGCAAAACTAGGAGCCGCTGCAATTTGTAATGGCGGTGGTGGTGCATCGGCAATAATTATCGAAAGGGTTTAAACGCTCAAAAAAATTACATGCAATACGGTATTTGTCAATTAAGCATTGTCCCAATTAGAAGTATACCAGATGAAATATCTGAGTTAGTTACCCAACTTTTGTTCGGAGAGCACTATAAAATACTTGAAAGCCGAAAAAATTGGTCTAGAATAAAAACTGTTCTGGACAAGTGCGAGGGCTGGATAATGAATAGTCAATTGACATATATAACTGATAATGAATTTAATGCGATTCAAGAAAGCAAACATTTTAATTATGTTGCCGACTTAATTTCAATTGTTGAAGATTCTAACAAAATTGAAACACCTATAGTTATCGGTTCATGTATTAACGAAATCCCATCATTGTCTGTAAATTTTAAAGGTAATATCTTAAGTAACGAACAACCTAAAGAGAATTTCACCAATATCTCATTACTGTATTTAAATTCTCCGGAATTAAAAGGAGGAAAATCTCCTTTCGGTATTGACAGTGCAGGCTTTACACAAATGGTGTATAGAATTAATGGATATCATCTTTTACGAACTGCAGAACAACAATCAACACAAGGTACAGCGCTAAGTTTTGTTGAAGAAAGTGAGGCTGGCGATTTAGCATTTTTCGATAATGCCAATGGTGTTATTGACCACGTAGGTATTATTATGGACAATAATTATGTTATTCATGTCAACGGTAAAGTTCGAATCGATCGCATAGATCACACTGGTATTTTCAATAATGACCTAAGAACTTATACCCATCAATTAAGAGTCATTAAAAAAGTGATATAAAAAAAGGCCCTAATAAGGGCCTTTTAATTTTATAGTGTACTATTGATTACTCGCCTAATAACTTCTTCATTTTAGTGAAGTTTTCCGTATCACCCATAGCTCCATAAATATTCTTAAGCTGAGTCATTATATTTTCGTTATCAGGACTGTTCTTCAATGCATTTTCCAATACATCAGCACCTTGCTTAAACAAACCATCTTTTTTCTCTTTAAGCTCATCATATTTTGCAATATCAGCTCTAGAGTTACCTAATGAATTCATCTCATCAATTAATGCGTTACCTTCATTTACATAAGTTGTAGAAAGGTTTAAGTAAGCATTTGTATACTTTGGATCAATTTCAATAGCTTTTTTGTAAGACACACGTGCATCCTCGTAATTTTCTTGCTCCATGCTGATAACACCAACGTTATAATGAAGATCAGGATTATCTGGTGCCAAAGCGATTGCTTGAGCCATCAATTCTTTAAACTTATCTTTATTACCTTGGTTGAAATATAAATTTGCCTCATTAAGAATCAGATTCACATCTTCTGGATCGTTTTTTCTAGCTTGTTGGTAAGCCTCTAAAGCTTTTTCATCTTGACCTAATTGCGTATAAATCAAAGCTGTATTCTTAACAATCTCAGCTTGTTTAGATGGAGTTTTCTCATCTACAGGATTTGAATACGTACCAGATTTAACCATAAGATCACGCTGTATCTTATCCATCTCTTCTACTTCACCAGATACTGCGTTCGTAGCCTTATAAACAACTCCACCACCGTCATAACCTACTTCTTGTAGTTTATTATAGTAATCTAATGCCATTTCATAATGACCACCATTTACAGCACTACCTGCAGCATAATACAAGTATGAAGTATCTTTAGGGCTAAGTGTGTAACTCATGTACAATTTTTCTGCAGCCTCTTTAAACTTGTTATTACCGTTATCGCTAACAGCAGAGTTTACTAGATCAGCAGTCAATGATGCCATATATTGGTTTGTTTCAGAAGTATATTTCTGCTTGCCGGTAGCTTCTTCTAATTCAATAACCTTTTTGAAAGAAGTTGCTGATTTTTCAAACGCATCATTATTTCCTTTTTTAGCCAAATCACTATAAATTTTACCTCTAGTGAAATAGTATTGTGCTTGCGTTTTCTCATCGGCAGCAGCAATAGTACCAGATGCAGCCTCAAGAGCAGTTTGTGCCCCGGCAGCATCACCTGATTTCAATGCTTTCTCTGCATTTTTTATTTCATTTTTCTGAGCAAAACCTATCATAGTAAATGATAGCGCCGCTACAAGTAATAATCTATTTTTCATTTTTAATATATTAATTATTAGTGTTTAAAATTTATGATGTTTATTCTTCGGTTTCAGTATTATCAATCTCTGTGCCATCTTCTGATTCAGAATTACCAATCTCCGTGCCATCCTCTGCATCTACCTCAATATCAAGTATTTCAGACTCTTCCAAATCATCTTCATCTTTCATTACCTTGGCAACAGCAGCAATAGAGTCGTTACCTTTAATGTTGATCAATCGTACACCTTGTGTTGCTCTACCCATTACACGTAAATCTTCTACGCTCATACGAATTGCAATACCTGATTTGTTGATAATCATTAAATCATCTGAGTCAGTAACATTTTTTATAGCTACCAAACCACCAGTTTTATCTGTTACACTAATAGTTTTAACTCCCTTACCACCTCTGTTGGTAACTCTATAATCTTCAATACTTGAACGTTTGCCATAACCTTTTTCAGAAACAACTAAAATTTCATCTTCTAAATTATGGACTGAGACCATACCAATTACCTCATCGTCATCGTTAGCCAAGGTTATACCCCTAACGCCAGATGCATTTCTACCCATTGGTCTTGTTTTGCTTTCTTCAAAACGAATAGCTTTACCAGACTTAAGACCTAAGAAAATTTCACTGGTACCCGTGGTTAATTTTGCCTCTAGCAATTCATCACCATCACGCACGGTAATTGCATTTATACCATTTTGACGTGGTCTTGAATATTGCTCTAAAGAAGTTTTCTTAACGATACCTTTTTTAGTAGCCATGATGACAAAGTGACCGTTTACATATTCTTCATCTTTTAAATCTTGAGTACAGATAAAAGCTTTTACACTATCATCTTGCTCAATGTTTATAAGATTCTGTATTGCTCTACCTTTTGAAGTTCTACTTCCTTCGGGAATTTCAAAAACACGCATCCAGAAACATTTCCCTTTTTGTGTAAAGAACAACATGTATTGGTGATTGGTGCCAACAAAGAGATGTTCTAAGAAATCTTCATTTCTAGTCGAAGATGCTTTTTGACCTACTCCACCTCTATTTTGTGTTTTATATTCTGATAACGGCGTTCTTTTGATATAACCGGCATGAGAAATGGTAATTACCACTTGCTCATCTGGGATCATATCTTCCATACTAAGATCACCACCTGCAAAGTTAATTACAGATCTTCTTTCATCTCCGTACTTATCTTTTATCTCTTGCAATTCATCTTTAATGATTTGCATTCTGCGTTCTTTTTTATCAAGTATATCTTTTAAATCGGCTATTAAAAGAATAATTTCATCGTATTCGGTTCTAAGCTTATCTTGCTCAAGACCGGTAAGCTGACGTAATCGCATTTCTACGATCGCTTTTGCCTGAATTTCACTTAACTTAAAGCGTTCCATCAAGTTTGCACGCGCTTCATCAGCATTATTTGATGCTCTAATGATAGCAATTACTTCATCTATATTATCAGAAGCAATTATCAAACCTTCTAAAATATGCGCGCGATCTTCAGCCTTTTTTAATTCGAACTGAGTTCGTCTAACCACAACTTCATGGCGATGCTCCACAAAATAATGGATCATTTCCTTAACGTTCAATAATCTTGGTCTTCCATTAACCAAGGCAATATTATTGACACTAAAAGAAGTTTGTAATGCCGTATACTTAAACAACATGTTCAATACGATATTAGGTATTGCATCTCTTTTTAAGATATAAACGATTCGCATACCATTACGGTCAGATTCGTCCCTAATATTTGAAATTCCCTCGATCTTCTTATCATTTACAAGATCGGCAGTCTTCTTAATCATGTCTGCCTTGTTCACTTGATAAGGAATTTCATGAACAATAATACACTCTCTACCTTGCACTTCTTCGAAAGTTGCTTTGGCACGCATCATTACACGACCTCTACCTGTATGAAAAGCTTCTTTTACCCCATCATAACCATAGATAATTCCACCTGTTGGAAAATCTGGTGCTTTTATATGGGTAATAAGCTCATCGATCTCAATATCATTATTATCTATATAGGCAACCGTACCATCAATAACCTCAGAAAGGTTATGTGGCGGCATGTTGGTGGCCATACCTACCGCAATACCAGATGCCCCGTTAACCAAAAGGTTCGGAACTCTAGTCGGCAATACCGTAGGTTCTTTTAATGAATCATCAAAATTCAATTGATAGTCTACCGTTTCTTTTTCTATATCAGAAAGCATATCATCTGCAATCTTACGCATACGGGCTTCCGTATAACGCATTGCTGCAGGGCTATCACCATCTATAGATCCAAAGTTACCTTGACCATCTACTAGCATATATCGCAAACTCCATTCTTGAGCCATACGCACCATTGCATCATAAACCGAAGTATCCCCGTGTGGGTGATACTTACCTAAAACCTCCCCGACAATACGCGCAGATTTTTTATGAGAGCTATTACTTCTAACCCCTAATTCATGCATTCCAAATAAAACTCTTCTGTGTACGGGTTTTAAACCGTCCCTGACATCTGGCAGAGCTCGTGACACAATGACCGACATTGAGTAATCAATGTAGGCAGATTTCATTTCATCTTCAATATTAATAGGAATCAATTTTTCACCGTCAGCCATTTTAAAATCTTCTGTTTTTTAATTAGTAAAAAAGCATGCCAATATACTTAAATCCTGAGCGTTTTAAGAATAAGTGCTTTTAATAATGTTATTTTTTATTAACACTTGGTCGACTTGTGTTAATTTTCAGTTTATATTCTTATTTAAGTCATAATAGAGCCACATTTAATGGGTTTTACAATAACTTTAACGATTATAGGTACGGTATTTGCCATGGATTGGATGAGATTTAGTAATTTTATAGTAGATAATATAGTATATGGATGATAATTTTTCCCCAAGAGTAAAGGATGTAATTGCATATAGCAAAGAGGAAGCATTGCGACTTGGTCACGATTTTATCGGTACCGAGCACCTCATGCTAGGGCTTCTTAGAGATGGAAACGGGAAGGCTATAAGCATTTTAGATGCTTTAGAAGTTGATTTAGAACATCTGCGTAGAAAAGTAGAAATTCTTAGTCCTTCGAACCCTAACGCTAGTGGCGTACAAAAAGATAAAAAGAATTTACACCTAACGAGACAGGCAGAACGTGCCTTAAAAACAACATTTTTAGAAGCGAAGCTTTTTCAAAGTTCTTCTATTAATACTGCACACCTCTTGCTTTGTATTCTTAGAAATGAAAATGACCCGACTACAAAACTTTTACACAAGCTAAAAGTTGACTATGACGGTGTTAAAGAACAGTTTAAATTTATGATTACAAGCGACGACGATATGGTTGACGGTCCAACGGCCGAATCTTTCCCTAGTGATTCTGAAGATGCCAATGAAGGTAAAGAAAGCACTTTTGGTGCCGCTTCTAGCCAAAAAGGCACTAAGAAATCTAAAACTCCGGTATTAGATAACTTTGGTAGAGACCTTACCCAAATGGCTGAGGAAAATAAACTAGACCCAGTTGTTGGTAGAGAAAAAGAAATTGAAAGGGTTTCTCAAATTCTTAGTAGAAGAAAAAAGAACAACCCATTGCTTATTGGCGAGCCAGGTGTTGGTAAAAGTGCCATTGCCGAAGGTCTTGCATTACGCATCATTAACAAGAAAGTTTCAAGAATTCTTTTTAACAAAAGAGTTGTTACCCTTGATCTTGCATCTTTAGTTGCTGGTACGAAATATCGTGGACAGTTCGAAGAGCGAATGAAGGCAGTGATGAACGAACTTGAGAAAAACGATGATGTAATTTTATTCATTGATGAAATTCATACTATTGTAGGTGCAGGTGGAGCTACCGGAAGTTTAGATGCTTCGAACATGTTCAAACCAGCATTGGCAAGAGGTGAAATTCAATGTATTGGTGCAACAACCCTTGATGAATACCGACAGTATATTGAAAAAGATGGCGCATTAGAAAGACGTTTTCAAAAAGTAATTGTTGAGCCAACTACGGTTGATGAAACAATTGAAATCTTACATAATATTAAAGGTAAATACGAAGATCACCATAATGTAACCTATACCGACGAGGCTATTGAAGCTTGCGTTAAATTGACAAATAGGTATATGACAGATCGTTTTTTACCAGACAAAGCTATTGATGCCCTTGATGAAGCTGGTTCTCGTGTACATATTGTAAATATGGACGTTCCAAAACAAATTCTTGAATTGGAAAAGAAATTAGAAGATGTTCGTGAGCTTAAAAACAGTGTTGTTAAGAAGCAAAAATATGAAGAAGCCGCTAAATTGCGTGATGACGAGAAAAGTCTAGAAAAAGACCTTGCTATTGCTCAAGAACGCTGGGAAGATGATAGTAAGCTGAACAAAGAGACCGTTAACGAAGATAATGTTGCTGATGTTGTTTCTATGATGAGCGGTATACCTGTTAACAGAATTGCACAAACAGAAAGTAACAAACTAGCCGGATTGCCAGAACTAATTAAGTCGAACGTAATTGGACAAGACGAAGCAGTTGCCAAAGTTTCTAAAGCGATTCAACGTAACCGAGCCGGACTTAAAGATCCTGACAAGCCAATTGGTTCGTTTATATTTTTAGGACAAACAGGTGTTGGTAAAACACAATTAGCGAAAGTATTGGCGAAAGAGCTTTTTGATTCGGAAGACGCACTTATTCGAATAGATATGAGTGAGTATATGGAGAAGTTTGCTATTTCTAGATTAGTTGGTGCACCTCCAGGATACGTGGGCTATGAAGAAGGCGGACAATTAACAGAGAAAGTTAGAAGAAAACCTTACTCTGTAATTTTACTTGATGAAGTTGAAAAAGCGCATCCAGATGTATTCAATATGCTTTTACAGGTATTGGATGATGGTTTCTTAACTGATAGTCTTGGTCGTAAGATTGATTTTAGAAATACAATCATCATTATGACTTCAAACATTGGAGCAAGACAATTGAAAGATTTTGGTCAAGGTGTCGGCTTCGGTACTTCAGCTAAAAAATCTCAAGAAGACTCTCATCAAAAAGGTGTCATCGAAAATGCATTGAAAAAAGCTTTCGCTCCTGAATTCTTGAATAGAATAGATGATGTTATTGTTTTCAACGCTCTAGAAAGAGAAGACATTCATAAGATAATAGATATTGAATTAGCTAAATTATTTAAGAGAATCAAGGATATTGGCTATCACTTGAATTTAACAAATGAAGCTAAAGATTATATCGCAGAGAAAGGCTTTGACAAACAGTACGGAGCCAGACCGCTTAAAAGAGCAATTCAAAAATACATTGAAGACGCCTTAGCGGAAGAAATAGTGAATTCTAAACTTAACGAGGGCGATAGTATTTATATCGATCTTGATAAGAAAAGTGAAGAACTAACTATTAAAATTGAAAAAGCAGAAGAAGAATCGCCTAAATCCTAGGTATTTATACTTTACTTAAAAATAAAAAAGGAGCCCTATTGTAGGGCTCCTTTTTCGTACAATTCATTTTTAATTGTAAGAATAAAAACACACTCAATAGTAGCCATACGCAGTATGAACGATATTTTCGCGTTTAAACTAAAAATTTACCTAGAGAATGTCGTTCCTTTTACTTTCGCTTCAGACACACTATATTAATACAAATAGAATGAAGATTGGATCTACCAAGAAGAAGGTAATTGTAAGGGAATACGAATTAGAAACAGGAAAAATTCAAGTATATGAGAATTACATGGTATCCATCTTTGATGAAGGAGCTACGTTAACTCTAGAAAGAGCATATCAAATTATTGGTATTTCTGAAATTCACTTTAGAGATAAAAACTTCGGTTTTATTAGCCTACGCAAACACTCATTTGCCATCGACCCAACCATATATAACTATCTAAAACAACTAGACAATCTTAAAGCTTTTGCTATTGTTTCTGTTAAAGAGATAGACATGCATAACTTTAAGATTGAAAAACTGTTCTACAAAAAACCCATGAAGTTTTTCATTGAATATGATAATGCTCTAAAATGGGTAAAAAGAAGAGTAAACTCTTAAAAGAAAATTAACTTGGTTGATTTTCTTCTTCTACTTCATGTTGTTCTGGCATTTTAAAAAGGTCTAAATAAGCACCCGCTAAATTATCTATTAGATGCGATGCTGTTAAAGATTGAAAACCTGTATACTCTACCGCAATATCACCAGCTCTACCATGCAAATAGACTCCGAATATTGCTGCATCTAAAGCAGGATAACCTTGTGCTCGTAAGCCTGTTATTATGCCTGTTAAGACATCACCACTTCCTGCTGTAGCCATACCTGGGTTTCCTGTAGTATTCACATAACCTTTTCCATTCTGCACTATAATAGTATGTGCACCTTTAATTACTACAATACACTTATACTTTTTTGAAAATTTCTTCACCTTAGCAAGTTTATCGAAATCATCTTTCCAACTACCTATTAAACGCTCCAGTTCTTTTGGATGCGGAGTCAAAATCGAATCTTCTGATAAATCTTTCAATAAATTTTTATTCTTAGAAAGAATATTAAGCGCATCGGCATCAAGTACCAATGGCGATTTATTATTTTTTAAGAAACTAGATAACGCTTTAACGGTTGCCTCGCTCGTCCCTATTCCGATACCAACTCCGATAACCGTTGGTTCTATATCAAATTTCAAATCTGTAAGCTCATTTTCATTGGCATCGGTCAGAACCATAATTTCTGGTAATGAGGTTTGCAATATGCTATATCCTATTTTAGGAACAAATGCGGTAACTAAACCACTACCTGAATACAACGCTGCTTTAGATGAAAGACAAACTGAGCCTATTTTACCGTAACTACCGCCAATTATTAACGAATGCCCATAAGTTCCTTTGTGTCCGTATTTCTCGCGAGGTCTATATAAGGTAAGCACTTCATTTTTACCAATGAGTTCATAATCGGTTTCTGTAATTTTTAAATATTCTGGATCAAGCCCTATATCTAAAACTTCCCACTGTTCAATGTATATTCCCGTTTCTGGTAAGAAAAATGCTAGTTTAGGAGTTTGAAAACTCAACACGAAATTAGATTTTATGATAGCATCAAAATCTTCCGGACCTTGATCGGTGAATAATCCCGAAGGAATATCAATAGAAAGAATAAAAGCCTGAGAATTATTTAAATGCTGAATAACCTTAACCACCCATGCATCTGGTGTTCTATTTAGTCCTATTCCGAAAATACCATCTACGATAATATCCTCCTTACCAATTACAGGAAGTTCATCATCAGAATTCATAAAATGTGGCCATACCTTACGATCTTTCAATCTATCTAAATTTATTAGAAAATCTTTTGACCGCTTCTCACTATAATTTATAACATACACTTCTACATTATACCCGTGATCTACAAGGTGCCTAGCAAGAGCAATACCATCTCCCCCATTATTACCAATACCACAGAATAAATGTATTTTAACAGGTGCACCCTGCATACGCAAATGCATCCAATTAAAGAGCTGTAAGGCTGCGCGTTCCATTAATTCGTTACTGCCTATTTCCTCTTTTTTAATAGAAATCTGATCTGCCTTATAAATCTGTTTTGCACTATATAATTTCATTCTTTATTTTTTTTACAGCTAAAAAGTAACGATTCCGTAAAAAATTGTGGAATCATTTGATTAAGATATCAAATGTACTACATTTGATTTTCAACCATTAGTATTTATGGACTGCTATAATACAGACATAACATTCGATTTCACTTCAGCTACTATTACTTATGGTACAGCTACGGCATGTTTCACCCTTTGGGGTTAAAAACTATATTTCTCCGTACCCGTGTTTAATTACACCATATCTTAAATTACAAAGTCAATATTTCACAACATGAAAGTTCTAAAATTCGGTGGCTCATCTGTAGCCAAACCTGAAAATATAATTAAAATTAAAAATATAATCTCTAAGTACAACGACCCAATTGTTTTGGTTGTTTCTGCACTAGGGGGCGTAACAGATCTATTATTAGAAGCCGGTTCTTTAGCTTCGACACAAGATCAATCTTACAAAAATATTCTTAGCACACTAGAAGAAAGACATTTATCTACCATCAAAGAATTACTGCCTGTTACGGCCCAAAGTAAAGTTCTTAGCAAGGTAAAAAGCGAATTCAATGTTTTAGAAACGCTTTTAGAAGGTGCATATTTTATAGGAGAAATCACTCCGAAATTATCAGATAAAATAGTAAATTACGGCGAACTTCTTTCTTCTTACATTATTAGCGAATACCTTATTAGCGAAAAATTAGACGCTGAATTTAAAGATAGTAGAGAGCTGATAATTACACATAAGCTTAACGGCAAGAATGTGGTAAATTTCAATAAAACCAATGCTAATTGCGTCGATTTTTTTAAGAGCTCCGATAAAAAAATAACTGTTTGCCCTGGTTTTATTGCTACTTCTGAGGAAGGAGTTTCTACTACTCTTGGCAGAGGTGGTTCTGATTACACGGCAGCAATTTATGCTGCCGCCATAGATGCCGATATTTTAGAAATCTGGACAGATGTTAGTGGTATGTATACTGCCAACCCAAAAATGGTGAAGCAAGCCAAAGCTATTCCGCATATATCGTATGAAGAGGCTATGGAGCTTTCTCATTTTGGTGCTAAAGTACTATACCCCCCCACTATCCAACCTGTATTATCGAAAGGGATATCTATTGTCATTAAGAACACTTTTAGCCCTGAGGAAGCGGGTACTTTAATTACCAAATCTAAAAACGAAAAAGGAAAAACCGTTCGTGGAATTAGCCATATTGGCAATATTGCATTATTATCTTTAGAGGGATCAGGAATGGTAGGTATACCAGGAATTTCGAAACGATTTTTCGAGGTTCTTTCTCAAGTTGATATTAGTGTTGTTTTAATTACCCAAGCTTCTTCTGAACATTCTATCTGTGTTGGTATTTCTGCCGATGACGTAGATAAAGCTGTTTCAATTGTGAACGAGGCTTTTGAATATGAAATCGAAAGAGGTCGAATAAAACAGGTAATTCCTGAAAAAGATTTAGCTATCGTTGCTCTAGTTGGCGATAATATGAAAAGCCACCAAGGACTGAGCGGTAAAATGTTCAGTACTCTTGGTAAAAACAATGTCAACATTAGAGTGATTGCCCAAGGTGCATCTGAAAGAAATATTTCTTGTATTATAGATGAAAAGGATGTCAAAAAAGCACTAAATGCATTGCACGAAGAATTTTTTGAAGAAAACATTAAGCAATTAAACCTATTTGTAATGGGTGTTGGTAATGTTGGCGCAAAGTTTCTAGAGCAAATTAAAGAGCAACGTAAGTTCTTAAAAGAGAATTTAAAATTGAACATTCGAGTAATAGGAATGTCGAACTCTAGAACTATGCTTTTTGATGAAAAAGGGATAGATTTAAATGATTGGTCAACAAAACTTACGGCAGGTCAAAAAGCAGATAAATCTAAATTCTTAGAGCTCGTAAATAGTCTAAATTTTAGAAATAGTATTTTTGTAGACAACACAGCAAGTGAAGAGGTTTCTAATACATATAACGAATATTTAGGTAATAGCATTTCTGTAGTTACTTGTAATAAAATCGCCTGCTCTTCTGCCTACGAAAACTATTCTCATTTAAAATCTCTAGCTAGAACATATAACGCTCCTTTCTTATTCGAAACTAACGTAGGTGCGGGCTTACCAATTATAGATACCTTAAAACACCTTATTGCATCTGGAGATAAAATCTTGAAAATTCAGGCCGTTCTTTCAGGAAGTTTAAACTTTGTTTTCAATAACTTCAATGATAAAACTACCTTTCATGATGTGGTAAAACAAGCTCAAGAAGAGGGATATACAGAACCTGATCCAAAAATTGATTTAAGTGGCGTTGATGTAATGCGTAAAATTTTAATCTTAGCTCGTGAGAGTGGAAATCAATTGGAAATCAGTGATATTACAAACAATCCATTCTTACCTGAAGAAAGTTTAAACACAGCTAATAATGATGAATTCTTTGCTTCTTTAGTGAAAAACGAAGCTCATTTTCAGTCTTTATATACTAGTGCAATAAAATCTGATAGCAAATTAAAATATGTTGCTCAGTTCGATAATGGCATAGCAAGTGTAGGTTTACAAGAAGTACCTAAAGGTCACGATTTCTACAATTTAGAAGGAAGCGACAACATTGTACTTTTTTATACTGAAAGATATCCTAATCAACCCATGATCATTAAAGGTGCCGGTGCCGGTGCAGCAGTAACAGCTTCTGGTATATTTGCCGATATTATACGAATTGGTAATTTCTAAATTTCATAACAATAGTATTCATTATGAACGAAAACGAAATTAAAGTCTTTTGCCCTGCAACAGTTGCAAACGTTTCATGCGGATTTGATGTTCTAGGCGTTGCCCTAGACTCGGTCGGTGATGAAATGATAGTGAGAAAAGTGCCTCAAAAAGGTATTAGAATCACCAAACTAACAGGACAAGACCTACCAAAGGAAACTCTGAACAATGTAGCTGGAGTTGCCGGTAATGCTTTTTTATTAGCATCTGATTACCATGGCGGATTCGAAATTGAAATCAATAAAAAAATAAAACCTGGTAGTGGTATTGGTAGTAGCGCCGCAAGTTCTGCAGGTGCTGTTTGGGCTATGAACCATTTATTGGGTAACCCGTTCAGCAAAACCGAATTGGTAAAATTCGCCATGGAAGGTGAACGTTTGGCAAGTGATGTTGCCCATGCCGATAATGTAGCCCCTGCCCTATTTGGTGGGTTTACTTTGGTGCGTAGCTACAGTCCGTTAGACGTAATTACCATACCTGCTCCTAAAGAATTATATGTAACCATTATCCATCCGCAGATAGAAATAAAAACATCAGATTCTAGAAAGATTCTGAAAACTACTATTTCTATGGAAACCGGAATTAAACAATGGGGTAATGTAGGTGGCTTGGTTGCCGGATTATTCAAAGAGGACTATGATTTGATTGGTCGCTCATTAGAAGACCATATTGTAGAGCCTATTCGTTCTATATTGATCCCTGGTTTTGATGAAGTAAAAAAGGTATCTATCGTAGCAGGTGCATTAGGTTCTGGCATCTCTGGATCCGGACCTTCAATCTTTGCGTTTAGTAAAGGAAACGATATTGCTATAAAAGTAGGCGAAGCAATGAAAACGGTTTACGATAAAATCGGTATTGCTTACGAAATACACGTATCAAAAATTAATATGGAAGGCGTAAAACTTTTATAAGTTCAACAATATTACATATATAACATTTAAAAATATTCAGCTTGAAATTCTATAGTTTAAATCATACCGCACCCGAAGTTTCTTTTGATACTGCCGTAGTCAATGGTATTGCACCTGATAAAGGTTTGTATTTTCCTGAGAAAATTAGTGCTTTACCCAGTTCTTTTTTCGAGAATATTGAGAGCCTAGCTAACGAAGAAATTGCTTTTACCGCAATACAACAATTTGTATCGGGTATTGTTCCAGACGATGTATTAAAGAGTATTTTAAAAGAGGTGTTGGATTTTGACTTCCCTGTAGTTGAAATCACTCCCAATATTGGAACTCTAGAGCTTTTTCATGGTCCGACAATGGCATTTAAAGATGTTGGCGCTCGTTTTATGGCACAATGTCTAGGTTACTTTTCAAGATCGACGAAAAATCAAGTTACCGTACTTGTAGCTACGTCTGGTGATACTGGTGGTGCCGTTGCTAATGGCTTTCTAGGTGTTGCAGGTGTCAAGGTAGTTATACTCTACCCTAGCGGAAAAGTAAGCGATATTCAAGAAAGACAATTAACTACTCTAGGTAAAAATATTACCGCTTTAGAAGTTGATGGTACTTTTGATGATTGCCAAGCCATGGTAAAGAATGCCTTTTTAGATAAAGAGCTTCTTGATCATATGAAATTGACTTCAGCGAATTCTATTAATGTTGCTCGTTGGTTACCACAGTTATTTTATTTCTTATTTGCTTATAAACAGGCAAAATCTAAAGGTAAAGAAATCGTATTCTCTGTACCTTCTGGTAATTTCGGTAATATATGTGCAGGCTTAGTTGCACAACGATTAGGAATGCCTGTAAAGCACTTTATAGCATCTACAAACGTGAACGATACTGTACCGCAGTTTATGCTAACAAAAGAGTATACCCCTAAACCTTCTACAGCTACGATTTCTAATGCGATGGATGTTGGCGATCCTAGTAATTTTATAAGAATAAGACATTTATTTCAAGACGATTTTAAAGCGCTAAAAGAGAATCTTTCTTCCTATCCTTTTGATGATAATCAAACTAAAGATGCTTTAAAAGAAATTTACAATATCAACGGATATATTGCTGATCCTCATGGTGCGGTCGGCTATTTGGGCTTGAAAAAATATCAAGAACAAAACCCTGATACTTATGGTATTTTCTTAGAAACGGCACACCCCGTAAAGTTCTTGGATATTGTTGAGGAAACACTTCATATTAAATTAGAAATCCCTACACAGATTCAAAAAGTAATGGGAAAAACCAAAAAATCTATTAAGATTTCAACCTATGACGGACTCAAAGATTTTCTTTTAAAATCTTAGTCTTCTATTAAAGGTTACAATATTTTCCTAATTCGAGGTTTAGCCACATTTGCTTCTATTTATTTTCGATAAATTTGTATCGCCAATAAATAGAAAAAGATGAAAAATACTGCGCTTACCACTACTCACGAATCTCTTGGTGCCAAAATGGTTCCATTTGCTGGTTATAATATGCCCGTTTCATACGAAGGTGTTAATGCCGAACATGAAACCGTACGTAAAAGTGTGGGAGTTTTTGATGTGTCGCATATGGGTGAGTTTCTAATCTCTGGTCCTAATGCCTTAGATTTAATTCAAAAAGTATCATCTAACGATGCGACAAAATTGACTATTGGCAGAGCACAATACAGTTGTCTACCTAATGAAACCGGGGGTATTGTTGATGACCTTATTATTTATAAAATTAAAGAAGAACAATATTTATTAGTGGTGAACGCTTCAAATATTGAGAAAGACTGGAATCATATTTCATCATACAACGATGAATTCAATGCTGATATGAAAAACATATCTGAAGGGTATTCACTTTTAGCTATTCAAGGTCCTAAGGCTGTTGAAGCGATGCAATCTTTAACATCTGTTAATTTAGCTGATATAAAATTTTATCATTTTGAAGTTGCCGATTTTGCAGGTATAGATAATGTAATTATTTCAGCAACAGGATATACCGGTTCTGGCGGATTTGAAATTTACTGTAAGAATGACGAGGTAAAACAAATATGGGACAAGGTTTTTGAAGCCGGAGCAGATTTCGGAATTAAACCAATCGGATTGGCAGCTAGAGATACCTTACGTTTAGAAATGGGATACTGCCTTTATGGTAATGATATTGACGATAATACCTCTCCTATTCAAGCTGGTTTAGGATGGGTTACAAAATTTAATAAAGATTTTGTCAACTCTGCAGCTTTAGAAAAAGAAAAACAACACGGACCAGAACGAAAGTTAGTTGCTTTTGAACTAAACGAACGTGGTATACCTAGACATGGCTATGACATTGTAGATGGTAATGGCAAAACAATAGGTGTGGTAACTTCTGGTACTATGTCACCTTCGATGGGTACTGGTATCGGCTTAGGTTATGTTCCTCCCATATTCTCAGATGTAGGTAGCAAAATCAATATTCAAATTCGTAAAAATGCTGTACCTGCTACTATAATTAAATTACCATTTTACAAAAAGTAAATGATAGATTTTCAAGGTGTTCTTACCGCAATAAATGAAACTGCATCAAATGAAAAGGACAAAGGTAAGATTGCAGATTATATTCCTGAATTAGCAAAGGTTGACGTTGACAATTTTGGAATACATCTTATTGATATTCAACAAAATAGTTTTTCTGCCGGAAAATCTGATGAAAAATTTTCGATTCAAAGTATCTCGAAGGTTTTAAGCCTTTCTATGGCTTTAGGACTCATTGGAGAAAAAGTTTGGAAACGTGTTGATGTTGAACCTTCTGGAGATCCGTTCAATCATTTATCGCTTTTAGAATTAGAAAACGGAATTCCTAGAAATCCGTTGATAAATCCTGGTGCTATTGTAATTGCCGATATTCTGATTTCTCAATTAAAAAATGCTAAGGAAGATTTTCTAGCATTTGTGCGCAATATAGCGAATGATGACACCATAGCTTATGATCTTGATGTAGCCAAATCTGAAAAACGAACAGGGTTCCGAAATTTTGCAGCAGCCAACCTTTTAAAATCGTATGGTAATCTAAAAAATGATGTTGACGTTGTTCTAGATTTTTATTTTCATCAATGTTCACTTGCCATGAGTTGCTCGCAGTTAACGAACACTTTTTTCATGTTCATGAACAATGGAAAGTGTAGAAAAAATAATACGTTCCTAACCACATCGCAAGTAAAACGTATTAATGCCATAATGTTGACGTGCGGCTTTTATGATGAAGCAGGTGAATTTGCTTTTGAAGTTGGACTGCCTGGTAAAAGTGGTGTCGGTGGCGGAATCGTTGCATTTCTACCAAATAAATTTTGTGTTGCTACTTGGTCTCCTGGTCTCAACCCTAAAGGAAATTCTAAATTAGGAATGCTTGCCTTAGAGAAATTAACTACAGAAACTGAACTTTCCATTTTTTGAAATTAGAAACTAAAAAAATATTGATTCTTGGCGGAAGCGGTTTCATAGGTAATGCGATTTACAAAGAACTTTGTAATTATTTCGATACTTATGGCACCTATTGTCATGCTGCAAATTCATTCTCCTCTAACAAACAATTTGTACATTATAATTTAGAAGAAGATGATATTGTTGAGGTTTTAGAAGCCATTAAGCCACAAGTAATAGTTTCAGCATTAAGAGGAAATTTTGCTGCTTTAGTAATCGCACATAATCATATTGTCGAATATATTACTAAAGAAGATTGTAAAATTTATTTTATATCATCTGCCAATGTTTTTGATACCTATAGTAAATATCCATCATATGAAATGGACAAAACTTTGTCTGAAAGTGTTTATGGCAGACTAAAAATAAAAATTGAAAATATGCTTCTTAGGTTGCCAAAAAATAAAATGGCTATCTTAAGAGTACCAATGGTATTTGGCAATAGCTCGCCCAGAATTAAGGAAATGAAAAAGGCTATTATAGAAAATGCACCTATTGAAGTCTTCCCTAACCTGATATTAAATGTCACCAATGATGATAAGCTAACTCAACAAATTCATTACCTTATCAATAGAAATAAAACTGGTATTTACCATTTAGGCAGCAATGATTTAACACATCATGAAGATTTTATCAAAGAAGTCCTAGAACGTGTTGGTAATTTTAACGCTATTATTAAAAGGGTTTATACCACTAATGAAGACAGGTATTTGGCAGTCTTACCAAAGACTAATAAATTACCTAAAAATTTACAGTTTACTTTTCAAGATATTATTGACCATCATGTTTTAAATTAGTAACAATTATGAAAGAAATGGAAAAATTTACTGACCAGCAAATAGCGGACTATTTGGGTCAACTTGACGGATGGGAGTATGTGGATGGTGCCATAGAAACCACTTTTGAATTTAAAAATTTTAAGGAAGCCTTTTCTGTAATGACGCGTATTGCCTTTGAATGTGAAGCGCAAGGCCATCACCCAGACTGGAGCAATGTGTACAATACTGTAAATATTCGTCTGAACACTCACGATGCTAATGGAGTTACCGAAAAAGATTTTGTTCTGGCTAGAACTATAGAAGATATAATAGAAAGTGAATTTTAATAATCAATACTAATTACTTACTGGTTGTTTAGAAAATTCAATTTATTGATATCTGAACATTGCCCGTTTTTGTACATTTGTTTAAAATAATTTACCATGGGAAGAGCTTTTGAATTTAGAAAAGCACGTAAAATGAAAAGATGGTCAGCAATGTCTAAAGCCTTTACACGTATAGGCAAAGATATTGTGATGGCCGTTAAAGAAGGCGGACCAGATCCGGACGCCAATTCTCGACTAAGAGCAGTTATACAAAATGCCAAGGCAGTAAATATGCCTAAAGACAATGTTGAACGCGCCATAAAAAGAGCTAGTGACAAATCTTTAGGTGATTATAAAGAAGTGCTTTTTGAAGGCTATGCCCCACATGGTATTGCAATTCTTGTTGAAACCGCTACTGACAACAATACAAGAACCGTTGCAAATGTTAGAAGTTATTTTAATAAGTGTAATGGCAATATGGGTACATCAGGTTCTGTAGAATTCATGTTCGACCATACCTGTAATTTCAGAATACCCGCAGAAGGTCTAGACCCAGAAGAATTAGAATTAGAATTAATTGATTTTGGTGCTGAAGAGGTATTTGTCGATGAAGACGGAATTTTAATTTACGGACCATTCGAAAGCTTCGGGGCGCTACAAAAAGAACTGGAGAATCGTGAGATTGAAATTTTATCATCAGGTTTTGAAAGAATACCTCAAGTAACAAAAGCACTTACCGAAGAAGAGGCTGCTGATGTGGAAAAACTTTTAGAAAAATTAGAAGAAGATGATGACGTACAGTATGTTTATCACTCGATGGAAGAGTAAATTTTAATATAATTTATAAAAAAAAGGAGACCGAAATGGTCTCCTTTTTTTTGTTTTAACTAGTTAATCAACTTTACTGTCGCTGAATGAACATTTGTTGTTGGAATTTAAAAATTAAATAACATTATCTCTCACCTATACTTCCCCTCAACCCCATCAAAAAAGGCATGATACTTTTTAAAATCAGCATCTTTATCTTCTGTAGGTATTAATGGTTCTGAGACTTTTATTTCTTTTTTGCCGTAGTCAAAAGCTACCAATACGATGGGTACATTGGCTGTTTTAGCTATATAATAGAAGCCTGTTTTCCATTTTTCAACTTTTTTTCGTGTGCCTTCCGGAGATAGTGCCAATCTAAATTTTTTCCGTTCACTAAATATATGTGCTGTAGCCTTTACGGTATCACTATTTTTAGTTCGATCAATTGGCGCTCCACCTGTCCACCTAAAAAACCAACCGAAAGGTGCTTTAAACAGACTCTTCTTTCCTACATAGTTTATTTCTTCTTGCCAAACCGCTCGTATCAACAACCCCAATAAAAAATCCCACCAACTGGTGTGCGGTACAACAATAGCCACAAATTTATTTAAATGTGATGGGAATTCGCCATTTAGCTTCCAACCTAATAATTTGAAATAGATAAATTTTGCTATTTTCTGCATAATATAAATGTGCTGGCTACGAGCCAACTAATTAGATAAAGATATCTTATATTAAATTTTTCTGTAAATAGCTTCTAGCTTTTCGGGAGTTATTATGGACTTCCAATTTTCACCTAAAGCATTTTCCCATAAAGGGGCCATGCTTATTGCTACAGAAATCATCGTATTCATTTCAGAAGTTGTCAAATTAGCGCAAATTCCTTTTGGTAATACAATTTCATGTCTTTTGAGCATTTTATTAAAAATCATTACTCCCTCAGGATAAAACTCTTCTAAATATTGAAAAACAAGACAATTGCCTATTCCGTGCTTAACTCCTAAAACATATCCTAAACCATAGCTCATGGCATGTGCTACGCCTACTTGTGAATATGCAATACTCATACCGCCATGCCAAGATGCCATCATCAGTTTTTCTCTACTCTCTGATTCTGGTATGTCTTCTAAAAAAACTTCTTTACAAAGCGCTAATGATTTCTCACCATAACTCTGACTAAACGCATTTAAAAATGTACCGTTAAGTGACTCAATACAATGTATATAGCAATCCATACCTGTATAGAACCATTGATCTTTTGGCACTCCTTTCGTTAGTTCAGGATCTAATAAAACTTGATCGAAAGTGGTAAAATCTGAATTTATACCTAATTTCTTTTCCGGACCCATTAATACCGTAGTTCTCGATACCTCTGCGCCTGTACCACTTATGGTCGGTATACCTACATGATAAATAGATTGTTTATTCACTAAGTCCCACCCTTGATATTCTGATGCGCTACCTTTATTGGTCAACATAATGGCTACTGCTTTTGCCAAATCTAACAAAGTACCACCTCCAATACCAATAATACCTGATGGTAACTCGGTATACTTCTCTACTATCATTTTTACCAAAGCATCTACCTGCTCAGTTTTTGGCTCTTCTTCGGCAGATATTAAAATAATCTGATCACAAAAAATACTCGGAATTCTATCAATAAGTTCGGTATTCTCAAAAACATCGTCTACCAAATAAATCATAGGTGCCTCTGAGTGCTTTCTTTTTGACATTAAAATATCACCTAGGGTGTTAAAACTTCCTTTACCATAGACTACCCTAGGTACCATCGGAAAATTTCTAAACTCCTCTGAAGCTTTAGTAGGTATTTTTTTTAATGCCATTTGTTTTTTTACTTCCATTTTCATTAAACGTATTCCAAAATATCTGTCAAGGTTGAGATGGTTATATACCCTTTATTTTCTATAGGACCTTTTACTTCTTCATGTTCCCATGTCGTATGAAAAGGTACATGAGCTGCCCTTGCCCCTATTTCTACCAATGGTAACACATCTGATTTCAGTGAATTACCGACCATTAAAAATTCACTTGGCGCTATCTGTAAATGTTCAAGTAGATCAGTGTAATTTTTTTCTTTTTTATCGCTCAATACTTCTACATGATGAAAATACGCTGACAGCCCTGATCGTTCTAATTTTCGCTCTTGATCCAAAAGATCACCTTTGGTCAATACAATTAAACGATACTTATCTTTTAAACTTTTTAAAACATCTTCTACTCCGTCCAATAATTCAACTGGCTGGGTAATCATTTCTTTCCCTAAGTCTAATAAGGCACTTATCGTTTTCGTCGACACTTCATTATTAGATAGATCTAGAGCACATTCGATCATAGAAAGCATAAAGCCTTTTATACCGTAACCGTATAAATCTAAGTTCTTTATTTCTGTTCTAAAAAGTTCTTGATCTATCTTATTTTTAGTTTCGTATTTCTCTAAAAGATCTGCAAATTTATCTTCAGTATCTCTAAAATAGGTTTCATTTACCCATAATGTGTCATCAGCATCAAAGCCTATTACAGTAATTCCGTCAAAATTTATTTCCATGCTGCTTGTGCTTTCTTTAAATCTTCTGGAGTATCTATTTCTATTCCCTGAACATTAGTTTCTACCATTTTTATTTTCTTACCATATTCTAAATATCGTATGGCCTCAATTTTCTCTGTCGCTTCTAATTGTAGCATTGGTAGTCGCTGAAAATCCATTAAAGCACTTTTTCTAAATGCGTATATTCCCTTATGCTTGTAATATATCGTGTGTTCACTTTTTGCTCTTGGGTATGGTATTGGTGATCTAGAAAAGTATAGTGCAAAATTTCTATTATCCACTATTACCTTTACAGTATTCGGGTTATTAATTTCTTGTTCATCCGTAATTTTAACCATTAAAGAGGCTAGATCAATTTCTTTATGAATATCATCCTCAAAAACCTTCATTACCCCTTCTAAGCTTTCTCTATCTGTAAACGGCTCATCACCTTGTACATTTACGATTATGTCAACATCCATCTGCATAACCGCTTCTGCAATACGATCACTACCACAATCATGTTCTTTTTGGCTCATTATAGCCAAACCGCCTGCAGCAGTTATCGTTTCATAAATTATATCGCTATCTGTTACTACATATACCTCATCGAATAATTTGGTTTGTACCGCAGCTTGATATGTTCTTAAAATGACGGGCTTACCAGCCAAATCTTGCATTAATTTCGCAGGAAATCTTGATGCCGCATAACGGGCAGGTATCATTGCTATTTTTTTCAACTAGTTCTGAATTAAGTGTTAGCCTTTGGTCGTAGGCTTCTATATATTCTAAAAATAATTACCAAAATTATTATTACTAAAACGGCCGCTAAGATAGGTGCAAAAATAGATGCTACCGATACTACTACCGCTGTACCCGTTTCTACTGTAGTAATCAACGGATTAGCCAACCCACCTGTCGTTGCCGTTGACGCTAAACGACCCGTTGCCCCGGCGCCTTTAATTGCGGTGGCAGTACCGCCCCCAGCTATTATTGCCAGCGACCATGTTATAACCGGATCTAAATCGGCAACTGTAGATACCATTACTGCCGTACCGGCAATTGCCGCCAATGGCACAGCTATACTGTCTAGCAAATTATCGAACCAAGGTATAAAATAGGCGAATATCTCTAATAATGTTGCAACCCCTAAGGTTAAAACAGCAACCAAACTTCCTATCCACTGCCAATTATCATTTAGTTCCCATATTCCGAAATATGATGCTAAGCTCAACGCAAATAAGGGCAAAAACACCCTGAAACCAACCGAAGCGGCTAGCCCTATCCCTAAAAAAATACTTAAAACTGTATCGGTCGTCATAATGATATTAACTATTTGAAAAATACTTTACTATGTGAATAATCACTAAAATAAACTTTTCTTAATCAAGAAAAAAATCGTCTTTGAAGCCGATAAGGTATAATTTATTTTTTGCTCTTGTAACTGCAGTATACAACCACCTTAAATACTCCTTATCAATTCCGTTCGGCAAATAGGGCTGCTCTACAAAAACGGTGTTCCACTGACCCCCTTGAGATTTATGACAGGTTATGGCATACGAGAATTTTACTTGTAACCCGTTAAAATATTTATTATTCTTTACGCCTAAAAACTTTTTATATTTTGAACTTTCATGGGCAAAATCTTTCATTACTTCTTGATATAGTCTATTACCATCTTCATAAGATAACGACGGAGATTCTGCAGCAATAGTATCTAATAATAAAACGGTTTCGAACGGTGGCATATTTGGGTAATCGACCATCTTTACCTTTACCTCTGCAAATTTAAATGTGTAGATTTCTTTGATATCATATATTTCTAAAATTTCTATAATATCTCCGTTTGCAATAAAACCTGCTTCAGAATTTGGTTTTAACCAATAGTAGTTATTTTTGACCACCATCATAAAATCGCCTACTGCTATATCATTTTCTAAAAACAATATGCGTTCACGAATATTTTGGTTATAAAGATTCGCCCTTTTATTAGAGCGGACAATAAATGCCGTCTCTTCCTTTCCATTTTCTGAATAAGAACTATCTATTGCTTCTTGAATTTCATTACCATCTATTAACCGCACTATATCTGTGAAGGGACCAACATCAAACTTAAAATCTTCGAAAAAATCACTTTGCAACTGCTCTCTTAATAATGTCGCATTTGCCAAAATACCTGAATCACCAGCTTGCCTTACTACTTCATTCAATTCTAAACGAACAACTTCTTTATTATAATTCGATGAGAGTTTATCGCCATCTAAAGCCGGACTCAATACTAAATGCACTGGTGGCAATTGCGCTGTATCTCCTATTAATAGCAACTTACAATTGTGCCCAGAATACACGAACATCATTAAATCATCTAACAACGAACCGTTTTCAAATAATTTTGAATCTGCAGCCGTATCTGGTATCATTGAAGCTTCATCTACAATAAATAATGTATCTCTATGCTTATTGGGCGCTAAAACAAACTGAATTCCACCACCACTTTGTTTCTTCGGAAAATATATTTTTCTATGGATGGTAAATGCTTGCGTTTTTGAATAATTCGACATCACTTTTGCAGCCCTACCAGTAGGTGCCATAAGCACAGCTTTCTTCTGAACTTTCCATAAACTGTTGACCAAAGTACCAATTAAGGTCGTTTTACCGGTACCGGCATAACCTTTTAATAAAAAAACTTCATCTTTAATCGAAGAGAGCGTAAACTCTGCCAATTTTTGCAAAGCCACTGATTGTGTGGCAGTTGGTGTGTGTGGAAATTTAGTTTCAAGTATACTATAGAATGATGCAGGTGTTGTTGGTTTCATGTGCCTTCAAAGATAAAGATGATTTTTAGCCTAAAAACTTTTACGATTAAAAAAAAATTGTAGATTTGTGAAGACCACTAAATAAAAATAACACATACGAAATGAAAACCATTATACAAATTTTACTTTGGATTGGATGTATCGCTTTTGCATACCTTATTTATAACTCCATTACCGGACCAATTAAATTTAAAGAGGTAAAAGAAGAACGTTTTTCGCAAGTAGTTGCCAAATTAAAAGATATTAGAAATTCTCAAGAAGCTTACAAAACCGTTAATGGCAAATATGCGAATGACTTTAATAGTCTTATTCGTTTTATCGACACCGGTAAATATGTAATTACGCAACAGAGAGATTCTTCTTATATGGAATTCGATAAGGCATTTGGTATCGATTTGTTGAAAGAAGTAAAGATTATTGACACCTTAGGTACTGTTTCTGTAAAAGATTCACTTTTCAAAACAGACAATAGATACAAGACCTTAATGGATGTACCTACAGCTGTAAACGGCGAGAAATTTACAATGAAAGCTGCATTTGTAGAAAAAAGTGGCTATAAAGCTCCGGTTTTCGAAGCTAAAGTTGATAAAGATGTTATTCTTTATGATCAGCCGAAAGATTTATTAGCTCGCGAAAAAGCTGCATTAAGTGTAGAAGAAGTTAACGGACCTTCAATATATGTTGGTTCTTTAGTAGACGTAAGTACTAGCGGTAACTGGCCTCCTATTTATGACAAAAAAGAAAAAAAATAGTAGCTTAAATATAGCGGATAAGAATTTTAAGAAATTGTCCATTCAGGTTAGCTTGAATGGACTTTCTTTTTGTGTAGCAGATACTGTTTCACAAAAATTATTAATTTCTGATAGGGTCGATTTTTCAGAAGAAAAAAACCCCATGTTCGTTAAAGATGAATTGCAAAAACTATTTCAAAAGCATGATATTGAAAACATGCAATTCGATGAAGTTATTGCTGTTCATAGAAATACCCTATTTGGTTTAGTGCCCAAATCCTTATTCAACCAAAATCATTTAAACGAATATCTTAAATTCAATACCAAGGTATTGGCTAATGATGTTTTGGCTTATGACGAGGTAGAAAATCATGAGCTTGTAAATGTGTATGTTCCCTACACAAACGTCAACAATTACATTTATGAACTATTTGGCGAGTTCGATTATATGCACAATGGTACTGTTCTTTTGCAGTCATTATTAAACAACCAAACACAAAACCAAGAGACGACTTGTTTTGCGCATGTATATAAAAATCAATTAGATATAACCGTCTTAAACCAACGTAAACTTCTACTATACAACAGCTTTAAATATAACACTAAAGAAGATTTCGCTTACTATTTGTTATTTGTTCTAGAACAGTTAGAATTAGACCCTAAGACAGTCAATGTTAAACTATTCGGAGAAATCGAGGAAGACGATGAAATCTATCAATTGTGTTATAAATACATTCAAAATATCAGCATTTTTGAGCCATCATCTTCTCAATTGCTTAAACTTGGCGAGACTTCAACTAGTAGAATAGATTTCACCCTTATTAATACTATATAATGCGAATCATATCAGGAAAACATAAAGGACGTCATTTAATGGCTCCTAAAAAACTACCTGTAAGGCCTACCAAAGACATGGCCAAAGAGAGTCTGTTTAATATTCTGAACAATAGCTACTATTTTCCAGATTTGAAAGTTCTTGACCTTTTTGCCGGTACCGGTAATATAAGTTATGAGTTCTCATCGAGAGGTGTTGATGATGTTCTAGCCATAGATGCAGATGCCGGATGCATAGAATTTATAGACAAAACGGTAAAAATGTTAGAAATGAACGTTCGAACTCTAAAAAGTGATGTCTTTAGCTTTCTACAACGAAATACGGAAAAATTCGATATTATATTCGCAGATCCATTTTACGATATGGAACTTAGCGATTTTGAAAAACTACCAGAATTAGTTTTTCAAAATAATCTTCTTTTAGAAGACGGAGTTTTAATTATTGAACATTCTAACCGTACCAGTTTAGCTGAATTTCCACATTATAAAAATTCTAGAAAATACGGAGGAAGTGTTTTTAGTTTTTTTGAGAATTAAAATTTAAAAAAAAATTGACTTAGCTTATAAAAATGCAAAAAGACACTTCGACTATGCTTAGAGTTGATTTGATGACTCTAATATTAGTTTTGCATTATCATTAAAAAAAGCAGGCCATAAGCCGGATTCTGTATTCTGAAAAAATTCAGAATTCCCTATCATTTATCTAGGCAATGGGTTACCCCAGAGCTCGAACCGCCTACCCTTCGGCTTGAGCGTGCAGCCCTTAAGCACCGATTTACATGACGTTTCACCGTATAGAGTTTACCTGGTTTCACTACAGCCGAACTGTACTTGCTTTCTGTTGCACTTGTCCTCACTTCTCAGCGGACGGGCGTTACCCGCTATACTGCACTATGGTGTCCGGACTTTCCTCTCCCAATTTCTTGGCAGCGATAAGGTGGCCTGCTAAGCGCAAATGTACTGCAATTGTTGATAACTAAGGATGATCTCTTTTCTTAATTCTCGTTAGAATTAAAGGCTATAATTATATTTGTATAAGTATAAACAGAAGCAGCAATTTGGAACCATTTATTGTATCGGCTAGAAAGTATAGACCCCAGACATTTAAAGATGTTGTGGGTCAGCAATCTATAACCAATACATTACAAAATGCGATAGATCAAAATCACCTCGCACAAGCTTTATTATTCTGCGGACCAAGAGGTGTTGGTAAAACTACCTGTGCCCGAATTTTGGCCAAACAGATAAATTCTGATGGTACCGAACAAGAAAACGAAGATTTTGCTTTCAATATCTTTGAGCTTGATGCCGCTTCGAACAACTCGGTCGATGATATTCGTAATCTAATTGATCAAGTACGTATACCACCACAAGTAGGCAAATACAAGGTTTATATAATTGATGAGGTGCATATGTTGTCTCAGTCTGCTTTTAATGCATTTCTAAAAACATTAGAAGAGCCGCCAAAGCATGCTATTTTCATTTTAGCAACTACTGAAAAGCATAAGATTATACCGACGATTCTTTCTAGATGTCAAATTTTTGATTTTAAAAGAATTACAGTTAAAGATGCTGCCGAATACTTAAAATATATTGCAGAAAACCAAGGCGTAAAAGCTGAAGAAGATGCTTTGCACATTATTGCCCAAAAAGCTGATGGCGCTATGCGTGATGCTTTATCTATTTTTGATAGAGTGGTTAGCTTTTCTGGTTCTGAGCTTACTCGTAAGGCAGTTACCGAGAATTTAAACGTATTAGATTATGACACCTATTTTGAAGCTACAGATCTAATCTTAGAACATAATATACCAGGATTATTGTTATTGTTTAACAAGACCCTATCTCTTGGATTTGACGGACACCACTTTATATCTGGACTAGCGTCTCATTTTAGAGATTTAATGGTATGCCAGCACCCTGATACTATTACACTTTTAGAAGTCGGGGAAGCTGCACAACAATTATACAGAGATCAAGGCAAAAAAACATCTCCTGCTTTTTTACTTAAAGGATTGGATATTGCCAACGACTGTGATTTAAAATATAAAACAAGTAAGAATCAACGCTTGCTCGTTGAATTAACTCTTATGAAACTTGCCTCTATCGATTTTGATGGAGAAAAAAAAAATCCTGAATCGGTAGCTCTCCATAACCAGACTATTAATTTTATTGCTCCTTCTGCATTTTATAATCAAGTACCCAAAGCATTAACTAAAGAATCTGAGGTAAAACCAGTAACTGGAAATCAACCAACTGCTATAAAATCAGAAGTAGAGGTTTCAACAGAAATAGTTTCTGTCAATAAGGTAGTGGAAACTCCGACAGTATCAAAACCAGCACAAGTAACTCCAGAAAAACCTAAAGGAACTTTAGAAAAAACTAGTGAAGCACCACCAGCAGAAACTACTCCTGATAGTAAAAAACCGATTATTGATCGCCCCACTAAAAGAGTTTCAGGACTTTCAATTTCTAGCTTAAATGCCAAAAAGCAACATGAGCTTAATAAAATTGAAGTTGTTATTGATGAAAACAACTTACCAAAAGATAATTTTACGGAAGAAGAACTACGTAAGCACTGGGCAGATTTTATAGAAATCATTGATAAGAAAGGTCAAAAGATTCTTGCTTCTAATCTTCATTCAGATATTCCGAAACTAAAAGAGAATTTTGCTATTCATATTGAGCTTCCTAACGGGACTATGAAGAAGGAAATTGAGCGTGAGCAGTTCGAATTAATGGAATATCTACGTGCAAAACTGAATAATCACTTTGTTCATTTAGTAATTACCGTGAATGAAACAACCGAAACCAAGTATGCATTTACGCCCGAAGAGAAATACGAAAAATTAAGAGAAAAAAATCCGGTTATCGATTTATTAAGAACAGAGTTCGACCTGTATTTATAACCTTCTTTTACTTCGAAAAACAAATATTAATAGTACTATTGAAATTATTAAAAGTCCGAAGGCTTCCCTTCCTAATTCTACGGTAACTATATCACCATCATTTAAATCGAATCCTTGAAAATCTGATGGATATAGATACAAGAAGCCAATAAAAGCGAGTACACCTAAAATCATCGGTACTATGTACCCAATTTTATTTAATGCGAATAATAAAGATATTAAAGCCGCAACGCCGTATATAATAATCCAATTTAATGAGTCTGGATCATTGTATTGAAGAACTGCACCGACAGTAAATAAGACTGCAAAAACATACTCTAATATCTTAAATAATAGATTCATTTAAATTTAGTTTAATAGGTGATTTTCAATAAGATCACGCACTTGTATTGCACTAATCTTCTGATTGTTATCACCCGTCACATGATTGCTTATGAAGATGGGAAAATCTTCGATATCTTCAGTTAAACGACCATGAGAACCTTTTATTAAAGTAGCATCAATTGGTATAATATTCATGACCGTTCTAAAGCCCATTTTCTTTTTAAGCAGCTTACCCACTACTTTTGCCATCACCAATTTATCTTTTGGATCTGTCAACATTTCAACTGGATCGTAACCTGGTTTTTTATGAATATCTACCATTCTTGCATAGTCTGGCGCCTTTGCATCATCTAGCCAGAAATAATAGGTAAACCAAGAATCTTTATCTGCAACTACCACAATATCACCACAACGCTCATGGTCTATGTGATAGGTCTTTAAATCTTCTCCGTAAAGAACTTTCTCTACACCGTCAATTGATTTCATCAATTCGGTAATACGCTCTATATCTTTAGAATTCTTACAATAGACATGTGCTATTTGATGATCAGCAACTGCAAACACATCACTGGCTCCTGCATCTAAAAGCTCTAAACCTCGTTCTTCACGAATAGCCAACATTCCTTCTTTTCTTAATACACGATTAAGATGAATTGGTCTGTTTACATTTGTAATTCCGTATTCTGAAAGCAAAATCACTCTGGTATCCAACACTTCATAATGTTGCACCAATTGCTTGACTACAGCATCTATCTCGTTCAGGTCTTTTGAAATAATCTTGAAATCAAGACCGTACCGTTGTAAATTATAATCTAAATGTGGAAGGTAAATGAAGGTTAAATCTGGATTGTACTTTTTATCTGTCAATAAAGCGGCATTAGCTATCCATTTAGAAGAATTAATGGTTGTTTTAGGACCCCAAAATTCGAACAACGGAAAAGTACCTAATGCTTTTTGCATTTCGTCGCGCAACTCAGCCGGAAAAGAATATACATCTGGAATTTTTCTACCGTCTGCTAAATAATTAGGTCTTGGTGTAAGGCTATAATCTACATTGCTGTACATATTATACCACCAAAAGTGATTGGCACAAGTGAAATTAGAATCCTTCTCTTTTAAATCGTCCCATATTTTTTGTTGCTCTACCAATTTGTTCGATTGTCGCCAGAACTTGACCTCGCATTCATCTTTAAAATACCAGCCATTGCCAACAATACCATGCTCTGATGGCCATTTACCTGTTACATAGGTAGATTGCACGGCACAGGTTACACCTGGCAATACAGGTTCTATGTAAGAAGATTGACCTTTTTCTAAAAATGATTTTATAAACGGAGTATGCTCACCAATCAATCGCTTCGTTAACCCAACTACATTTATAACTACCGTTTTTTTCATATTACATGTGTGATTTAAACCACTCTATTTCTCGAATTATGGATACTGATAAATCTTGTTTTAAATCTGGAGGAAGTACATCCCAAGTATAGGTTTCTATTTCTAAATGTTCTGATACAGGATTAGATTTGATATACTCCATCGTTTTTAAAATATGATCTTGCGTTGAAAACAACTCGCCATATTTTTCTAAGAAAATAGGAACGTGGTAATGTGCCCTAAGTTCTTTGTGATTTCTTTCCCCCTCTAAAACCAGAGGTAAATCGCTGTATGTTTTTACTTTGCCATCTATTATCTCAGTTACCTGATGTAAATAGGTAGGTTCGTTGAATTGAGATAATTGTTTCCAAATAACCTCATCACTATCTCCACTAAAAAGAATTTTTAATGCTGCACTAACTTGAATTTTACCTACTCGTATATTTTCTTTTTTAAACTTAGAAAAGGTATCTGTAGGTTCTTCATAGGCCAATGAGAAATGGCAAACGTCATAACAGACGGTGATATATTTTTTAATTAACTCTTCAGATTCCTTTTGCCCTAACCCTAATTCCTGTTTGAAAAATGATGCTCCTATTGGTAATAAGTAGTCAGAATAAAAGAATAATACTTCATCACTATTTTCCAACAATCCGTCTGGCTCTGGTTCTATATCTAAATGCAAATAAGTTCCTGTAGTTTTCTCAATTGCGAACAATTGTTTGGCAACCTCTAACATATTTTTAGCTCCTAACTGAAAGGCGTTCTTTGTTTCACTTTCAGTTTTATGCCAGTATTTATATGTAATTGGTGATGTAGAAATTCCGCCATTCATTCCCGCAGGTATTAATTCGGATAATTGACGAAACAATCGTTTTGTATATTTCAATCGATCATCGGTAGTCCAATCTGGAGCATGCACCATATCTTTTACCCGTTCATCATGAAAGTTTCCATATGGGAATCCGTTCATGGTGAAAACATATAGATTGTTGGAATCTAGCCACTTTTTGAAATCGGACATATTAGTATCTATATCAAGCTCTTCACTGGCTTTGTTAGATAATCTAAGTCCTAGACCAAATGGTTGTTTTTTTGAAACTTCTTGTTTTATTCCTGGCACATGTTTTTTAATACTCGCAAAGGTACTTTTCCAATCTTGACCAGGGTGGATATTTGTACAATAGGTTAAATGAAGATTTTCTTTTAGTTGCATTGAACTTAATTTAATGCGAATTGATGATTCAACTTTAAAACTGCTTGTGTCATCAGCCCCATATCGATTGTATGTACGTCATGTTTAACACCTAAGTCAGAAATTAGGGTAATTGTCAATTGCCCTCCTAAATGCTCTCTAAACTCTTCAAGACCATCTAACAAAGATTGAATCTCCACACCGCTTTCTACCGGAAGAGAAAGGTCAAAACCTATAGCAATCATCACGTCTAAAATATGCTGTAAATCTGCCTCTGAAATTAAACCGGTTAATTGCGCATAGGTTACATCTAATGCAATACCTTTTGCTACTGCCTCACCATGTCGCAATTCATAATTGGTCATGAATTCCATTTTGTGGGCTGCCCAATGTCCGAAATCTAAGGGTCTTGAAGAACCAGATTCAAATGGATCGCCACCTTGCGCTATATGATGCATATGCATTTCTGCACACTTATAAATTACATATTGCATAGGTTCCATTTCTCTATTTTTCAATGCCGTAGCATTATCAGCTATGTATTTAAAAAAGGTTTTATCCTTAATTAAAGCAACTTTTACAGCTTCCGAAATACCAGAAATCCAATCGCGTTGCTCTAGGGTTTTTAGAAAATTACTATCATTAATGATTGCGAAAGGTGGAGCGAACGTTCCTAAAAAATTTTTCTTTTTGAAAGCGTTTACACTATTCTTTACCCCAACTGCAGAATCGTTCTGAGATAACACTGTAGTGGGTATTCTTATCAACTTAACACCTCTATGTGCAATTGCAGCTGCATAACCAACCATATCGATTACTGCACCACCACCTATGACAACTACAAATGAATGACGACAAATTTTGTTTTCATTGACTCCTTTCAAAACAGACTCAATAGCCGCATCGCTGTTTTTAACTTGCTCACCACCTGGCAATACTAAAGTATTTGTATACTTTATAGTTTCCTGATTTTTTTTACAATAGGCTTCGATCTGATTTATTAATGCAGGATGATGCTTTTTAACTCCGTCATCCAATACAAAAAGAAGTTTGACAGGTTCAAAATCTTTATAGTCCGCAATTAATTTTTCGAATAACGGATTTTCTAAAGCAAATAGCCCTGAAGTAAAGTACAATTGATAATCGTATTGTACTTGAAAAGACTGTTTTATAGGTTGTAATTGCATATGATTTTATGTTACAGCAAATAATTTTGATAACAGCATTGATACCGGTAATAACAACAAAACCGCTATTGCCAAATACCAATCTGAAAAACCGGCTACCCAGCAAGCGTTCATGACAACAAGTGATAATACACCGCCCATTACCGCCTTCTTTATATTCTTAGGCGAATTCTCTTTGTATGCCTTTACCAATGGGGTAAATATTAAATACCCGAACAGAATTAAAAACGGCAATAAGACTAAAACATTGTCTCCCTGTTGAATTACAATTAACGCAATAGACAATATGACTATTGCATACAAAACACCTGCCCGAACAATGTGTTTCTTATTATTACCATTTACTTCGCCCCTACTGATTAATGTAATGGCAAAAATGTAAACTACAGGCACTAACGCTATGTAACAATGAGAAAGTATCCCTAAAATTGACATTCCCATTAATAAGTTTAATCCACGGCAAACACCCATGTTCAAAGGACCTGCGAAACCGAATTGCTTGAAATACCCATCGTAAGTTAAAATAGCAATAGTCAAGACTACTGATATTATCCCTGAAAGCATATTACATTTAAACGCCAAGGTAACGCCAATTAACATTAAAATGGTTCCAAAATAAATAGCTTCACGCTTAGGCACCAATCCACTTGGTATAGCTCTTTCTGGTCTTTCAATCGCATCTAATTCTGCATCGAATACATCATTAAAAACTACACCTCCAGCATATAAAGCAACAGACGAGAATACTAATAAAAGAACATCACCCCTTTGTTCTGTTAAAAATTTTAGCGCCTCTATATTTTTTAGATAAAATGCTATTGTAATACCCGCCAAAATATCTGCTGCTGCAGTCGGCAAATTTGCGGGTCTTGCCAAACGAGCAAAACCCATTAACTTCTCTTTCATTTTAGGTAATTTGGTCTTCGTCTATTCTTGGTTTCTGACCTCTTAACACACTATTATCATTAAACAATTGCGATTGATTAATGCTATCTGGCTGTAACCAATGCGCTTCTTTCATTTTACCATTTTTACTAAAAGCATCCAAAGCATTTTGGTAACAGGTCTTTCTAACATCTTCCATAGAAATACCTCTTTTCAACATTAAAGAAGCTGTTTTCGGCACTGCTAATGGATCACTTACACCCCAGTCTGCCGAGCTATCTACGATAATATTAGAACTACCGAATTTCTTAACCACCTCTACCATTCGTTCATTACCCATTTTTGTTTTTGGGTAAATAGTAAATGCAGCTATGAATCCGCGGTCAAGAACCTCTTTAACCGTTTCTTCATTATTATGGTCAATAATTACATTGGCAGGATCTAAACCATGTTCTAAACAAACTTCCATACTCTTAATGGTACCGGCTTTTTTATCGCGATGTGGTGTATGTACCTGTACGGTCATATCCAACTCTTTAGCCATCTCTAATTGCATTCTAAAAAACTTGTCTTCTGCAGGTGTTTGGTCGTCATAACCGATTTCACCAATGGCAACAACATTTTCTTTATGTAAGTATAATGGCAATAATTCAATAACTTGTTCTGCCAAAGCCTCATTATTAGCCTCTTTAGAGTTTAAGCCAATTGTGCAATAATGCTTAATACCAAATTGGCTAGCTCTAAAAGGCTCCCAACCAACAAGACTGCTAAAGTAATCTTGAAAAGAACCTACTTGGGTTCTAGGTTGACCCAACCAAAATGAAGGTTCTATTATCGCTACAACTCCCGCTGCTGCCATTGCTTCATAATCATCTGTTGTTCTTGACGTCATGTGAACATGCGGGTCAATAATCATCATTTTATCTTCCATTCTATTGTTGTTTAATCGTATTCCACGTTATCTGCCCCTCTGCTATTTTATGTTTTAGCTCTGGTTTACTATTCAAAAGTGCCAATGCTTTATCATTTTCTGAATGATAACAACAAAGAGCTCCTGACATATTTTCTAATTCATCATCACTAAGAAGAAGTGTCTTCATATCATTCAACAGGTCCTCATTTAAAAATTTAGAAACTGGTCTCCAAAATAATGGATCAATTTTTCTGCCTGCAGCCCACCTTTCATGTGCATAGTCAGATATTATTCTAATTAAATCAGCATTTGCCCTTTCATCAACAGATTCTATTTGCGAAAGATCTCGTTCCATAAATGCGGCTTTTAAAAACATCTGATTCCATTGTTGATCGTTAAAATATTTCGCTGGATATGGATTATTCAATGAAATTGCATCAAAAATGGTAGCAATATTCGTTCTTAAAGCTTCTACCGCTGTTTGTTTGTAGGCTTCCTGGTTTGGCAATAAAATCAAGTATTTCAGAAAAGTTTCTAACTCACTTGTATCAGCCACCTGTATAATATTTGCAACTTTAGGTGTATAATATTCCTCATCATGCCCTAGAACTTCTGACAACAAATAGATACGTGCTACTTGTAGAATATCTGCTCTATGTGCGCTGAAATAGCTAGCACTTTCAGTATCTAATTGTTTAAATGAAATTGGTTTTGTAGCATCAAATTTTACATTTAGAAGACTATAGGCCATGAATAAATTTTTTGAAGACTTATCGCCAACCAACTTCTCAATTTTACCTTCTAGCCAACTAACACTTTCTGGTGTTCCAAATTGTGCTAAAATATTTCGCATGTCTTTTTGATTGTGCATTTTGTAATAAGATTGACTTTACATCAAAAATAATTATTATTCAGCAGTAACTTGTCTAGGTTCTTGATTATAATTGGCTAGGTCTCGAAATCTTTTCTAATTTTGAAAAAAAGTAAACTATGCTAGGCTTAAAACTACCTACCGATCCAAGATGGGTAAATATTGTTGAGAAAAATATTGATGAAATTTTAACGGATCACGCCTATTGTGAGCAAAAAGCTGCTAGTACCGCTATATCCCTAATTGTATCTTTCCCTGAATATACAGAGCTTGTTGAAGAAATGGTTGCTTTATCTAGAGAAGAAATGGGCCATTTTAAAATGGTGCATGACCTTATACTAAAACGTGGCAACACTTTAGGCAGAGACCGCAAAGATGATTATGTCATTCAGCTAATAAAATTCTTTCCAAAAGGAGGTAGCAGAACTACCCAACTCGTACATCGATTATTATATGCCGGACTAATTGAAGCGCGTAGTTGCGAGCGTTTTAGGTTATTATCTGAAGAGTTAGAAGACAAAAAATTAGCCGAATTCTATCATAAACTAATGATCAGTGAAGCCGGACATTATACTATGTTCTTAAAATTTGCTCGTAAATATGGCGAACTAGAAGAGGTGAATACAAAATGGAATAGCCTCTTGGAATATGAAGCTCAAATCATGAAAGATTTAGGCACAAAAGAAAGTATTCACGGCTAAAACAAACCTTATTTACTTTCTGAATTATATAAATCTTTGATAATACCATCTGAAAGTCCGATTTTGGGAACATGAATTTTCTTAGCGCCACTCCATTTGGCCGCTGATAGAAAAATTTTGGTTGCCGGTATAATAACATCTGCCCTATCTGGATTTAACCCTAGCTCTGAAATTCTGTCATCATAGCTTAGACTATCTAAAAAATGATATTGGGCATTCAACCATAAATAAGACAAAGGTTCGCCTTCTTTTCTTCCTGAAATCTTATGCAATTTGTTAATGTTACCACCTGAGCCAATTATGGATAACTTGGGTTTATCTTTCAGAATTGATTTTATCCACTCTTCCAATTTATTCCAAGTTTCGGGTTTGACCATATTATTCAATAGTCTGACAGTACCTAACTTAAACGACTTGGAAACTTGAATTTTACCATTAGAAAACAAGGTGAATTCTGTACTACCGCCACCAACATCAATATATAAATAAGATTGATCTTCCTTAATAAGACTTTTTAAATCTGTCGCGGCTATTATAGCTGCTTCTTGCTTACCATCTATCAAATCTATTTGTATTCCTGATTCTAAAGCAATTTTTTTAATTATCTCATTTCCATTATTGGCTTCTCTCATCGCAGAGGTAGCACAAGCTCTGTATTTTTCAACTCCTGCAACTTCCATCAGCAGTTTAAAAGCTTTCATAGTACTTATTAACCTTTTTTCATTTATCTCAGAAATTTCACCTACTGTAAATGAGTCTTCGCCCAGTCGCACAGGCACCCTAATTAAAGAGCTTTTTCTGAATTGGGTTCTTTTCCCCTTATCTTCAATTACGTTATGTGTAAGCAACCGAATTGCATTAGAGCCTATGTCGATCGCCGCAAATTTTCTTATCTTCAAAAGATTACTTTTTTAAGATTCTAGTTTATTCGCATAATACTCATAAGTAGCAAACTGTGACCTTATTTTTGGCACGGTTGTCTTTCTATAGGCATTATCTTGTTTTTCATTGAAAATACGAGCTTTCATATTGTCTTTCCAACAAATGTCAAAAGTATCCATCAGCTCTTTTTTTATGTCTACATCATAAATTGGGCAACCTACCTCTACTCTATAATCGAGGTTTCTGGTCATCCAATCTGCAGATGAAATATATATTTTTGTATCTCCTCCGTTGGCAAAAACAAAAAGGCGTGTATGCTCTAAAAATTTATCAATAACACTAATAGCCTCGATATTTTCACTCATACCCTTAACACCTGGTATTAAGCAACATATACCCCTTATGATCAACTGGATCTTTACCCCAGCTCTACTTGCTTCATACAGTTTATCTACCATTTTATAAGAGGTAAAACTGTTCATTTTTATTTTGATAAAAGCTACTTTACCTTGCTTAGCATTTGCAATCTCATTATCAATTAATTTCATAAACGCATTCTTGGTATAATGCGGCGATACGATAAGATGTTTGTATTTATTAATTTTATACGTCGTCTCAAAGAAATCAAAAACTTTGTTCAGTTCTTTTAATATGGATTCATCTGCAGTAAACAAGGTAAAATCTGTGTAAATTCTTGCTGTAGATTCGTTGAAATTACCTGTACTAACAAATCCGTATCTTTTTAAAGACCCTGCTTCTTCGCGTTCGATCATACAAATTTTACTATGTACTTTTAAGCCTGGTACTCCGAAAATAAGTTTTACACCTTCTGCCTGTAATTGCTCTGCATATTCAATATTCGCCTGCTCATCAAAACGGGCTTGAAGTTCTATTTGTACGGTTACTTGTTTTCCATTTTTAACCGCATTTATTAATGATGCAGCTATTTGAGAATCACTTGCCAACCTGTACACCGTAATTTTAATAGTACGAACTTTGGGATCTAAAGCAGCTTCACGCAAAAACTTTAAGATATAGGTGAAGGTGTGATACGGAGTGTATTGTAAATAATCTTTTTTCGCAATACTTTCTAATATACTACCTTCTACACTTAACCCTTTTACAGGTAATGGGACGATTTTATCATACAAAAGATCTTTTCTACCTAAACTAGGAAAGCCCATATAATCTCTACGGTTATGATATCTACCACCAGGTATTACACTATCCGTATCTTCAATATTCATTTTTTCTTTTAGAAAAGCTAGAGTATCTCTACCTATACTCTTATCGTATACAAAACGAACTGGATCACCAGTTTTTCTATGCTCTACACTTGATGATATTTTTTCAATGAAACTCTTACTTAGGTCATTATCTATATCTAATTCGGCATCTCTTGTAATTTTTATCATGTGTGCCGAAATAGATTCGTACTCGAACATGGTAAAAATATTATCTAAACAATACCTGATCATATCATCTAAAATGATAATGTAACTTTTCTCACCTTCATCTGGCAATACCACAAAACGATCTATTCCTTTCGGAATCTCAATTAAAGCGTAACGTTTTTCTTTCTTACTTTCTTCACTCTTAATTACCATTTTTACCGCCAAGTATGCCGCAGTATCTTTTAGCGTAGGAAAACGTGTAAGATCATTTAATATAATAGTCATTAATTGCGGACTCACCTCTTTTAAGAAATAAGCTTTTACAAATTCTTTCTGATTTTCATTTAATTCCGTCTCCTGAATAATAAAAATATTCTTGCCCTCTAGTTCGTGTTCTATTCTTCTAAGAATCGTTAAACTTTTGGTTTGTTGCTCTATTACAATATTTGTAATGTCATCTAAAAGATCCTTAGCTTTTTCGCCACCCAGCACACTTTTACCGGTCTTACCAGCTTCTACAATACGCTTAACAGTTGCGTAACGCACTTTAAAAAATTCATCTAAATTGTTAGAGAAAATACCTAAAAAACGAAGTCTCTCAATTAACGGTACATTTTTATCTGCACTTTCTTGCAAAACCCGTTCGTTGAACCATAACCAACTTATCTCTCTGTTTATGTACTGGTTGTTATTTTTTATCATGCTTTTAGTTGCTTCGGAAAAATAGTTTGTATTGTTAAGCCTTTTGAAATAGTAGCCCAAGTATTTTCATTGAATTGTAAGTGAACAAAGCCACTGGTAGGAACATTATCGATATGTTTATCTCCAAGGGAATTTGCCAAATGGGTAAAGGTATGGTTATGCCCAAAAAGGAGGACATCATCTAAATTATCATCTAAATTCTTAATGAATTGAAGTGCCTGATCTCCAGAAAAATCATACAACTCTGAAGTTATATTACAATTCTCAAGAGGATACTCAAGTGCACGTAGACAAATTATGCAGGTATGAAACGCCCTGTTTGCGGGGCTCGTATATACCTGGTCTATTTTTAAATTCTTACTTGCTATTTTTTCCCCTATCAAATGGGCATCAAAAATACCTCTTTGCAATAGCGACCTATCTTGATCACTTACATTGAGTTCCCAAGATGACTTACCATGTCGCATTAAATATAAATTCTTCATACGGCTTAATTAAATTTATGGTGCCAATCTTTCCATTTTCCAATCAAAATCATCGGTCAGGGTATATCGAATTCGATCATGCAACCTGTTGGGTCTACCTTGCCAAAACTCCATTGAGACCGGTCTTACCAAATAGCCGCCCCAATGCTCTGGTCTTTCAATTTCTTTACCTTCATACTCTTTCTCTAACTCGGTAAGTTTATCTTCTAAAATAGACCTAGAGTTAATTACCGTGCTCTGATCAGAAACTAAAGCACCTAATTTGCTACCATCTGGTCTCGATTCAAAATAACCATCAGAAAGATTTTTTGCCAATTTCTCGGCGGTGCCTTTTATAATTATTTGACGTTCTAAATTCGCCCAGAAAAAAGAAATACAAATCTTCGGATTTTCGTTTATCGCTCTTCCTTTTTCGCTATTGTAATTGGTATAAAATATAAAACCTTCGTGGGTATATTTTTTTAGAAGAACTACCCTGCTTTTAGGAAAACCGTCTAACCCCACCGTAGAAACTGTCATGGCATTAGGCTCATCAACTCCATCTGATTTTTCAACCTCATAAAACCAAGTTTGAAATAGCTGAATGGGGTTGTCAGATATACTGTCTTCCATCAACGCACTTTTCTCATACGATTTTCTATAATCTCCTAAATCTTTCTGCATCATTTTCGTGTTAAAAACAAGATAAACAAAGTTCTAAAAAGAAAGGAAAATAAATGGTATAAAAACGTATTAAAAGATTTAAAAATCGAAACTCTTACCATCATCGGCAAGAAGTACATTTTCAAATATAGTTGAAGCTTCTTCTCTAAAAAGCTCGATAGATTTATACCGTGTTGAATAATGACCTAATACCAAGGTTTTAGCATTTGCCGCTTTAGCCACTTTAGCCGCTTGCATTGCTGTTGCATGCTTAGTTTTCGTTGCCAATTCTGCTTCTGACTCTAAAAAGGTAGATTCATGATATAAAACATCAACATCTTTAATTTTCGCAGCTAAATTTTCATCATAAATAGTATCGCTACAAAAAGCATAAGATTTAGGTTTAGGTGGATCAAAAGTCAATTCGCTATTCGCAATTACCTCACAATTGTCTAAGGTAATATCTTTACCATTTTTTATGTTTTGGTAATAGGCTTTGTCAATGCCATACTCTTCAGCAGCAGCTATATTCAACTTTCTTTTACCTACTTTCTCTCTAAACAAAAATCCATTAGTATAGATTCTATGATCTAACGGAATTGTGGTTACTGTGATTTTCGTATCCTCAAAGACCAGCTCAGAATCTTTACTTGAGAGCTCATGAAACAGTAAGGGATAGTTCGTCCATGAATCGCCTAATTTCAAAAGCAATGTTATAGCCTCTTTTATACCTTTTGGACCATACACATGGAGCTCTTTCTCTCTACCCAACAACCTCATCGTAGAAATGAAGCCGGGAAGACCAAAAAAATGATCACCATGAAGGTGCGAGATGAAAATATGGTTGATTCTTGAGAACTTAATTTTATGCCTTCTTAGCTCTACTTGAGTACCTTCGCCACAATCTATTAAAACCATATGGTTATTAATTTCAAGTATTTGAGAAGTTGGGTTTGTAAGTGTTCTTGGTGTTGCAGCGTAACAACCCAATACGGTAAGTCGCATATTAATTATGTTCTATGTTCTTTAGGTATCTGTAATTACAGACCTAAATCGCGTTCTATATCTTCCATTTCAATAACATCTCGTGCTTCTTGAAGTGTAGGTACCAAACTCATTTCTTCTGGCACATCGTCGTACGATACTTTATCGGAAACCAAAACAAATGACTGTCCGTTTTTTTTATGTTTTCTAGCTATTTCTAAAAACGAAATAACATTATAAGGCGTCAGTTTTGAGAACCCTAATAAATCTAACACCAAATTATCATTCTTTAATTTGGCATATTCATTCTCCAAATTTTGTAAAAAACGTTCTATTGATATTTCTTCTTGAGAAACAATAATCAACGATCCTTCTTTAGTAAAAATCATATCACTTTATTTTAGATGCTAACAAATAAATAACCGCCATACGTATGGCAACTCCGTTTTCAACTTGATTCAAAATTATAGATTGTTTTGAATCTGCAACATCACTGGTAATTTCAACCCCCCTATTTATTGGTCCGGGGTGCATGATTACAATCTCTTTATCTAAGCTATCCAATAGCTTTTTATTGACCCCGAATTGTTGGGTATATTCTCTTGTAGTCGGAAAATAACTGATATCTAACCTTTCGTTCTGTATACGTAGCATATTTGCTACATCGCACCACTCCAAAGCTTTCCTTAGATTTGTTTCTACACCAACACCTAAAGAGTCTATATATTTAGGCAACAATGTTTTAGGCCCACAGACCTTAACATTTGCTCCTTGTAATTTTAATGCGAAGATATTTGACAGCGCTACTCTTGAATGCAAAATATCACCTACGATTACCACATTTTTACCAGCTACATCGCCAAGTTTTTCTCGGATGGAATAAGAATCTAACAACGCTTGAGTAGGGTGCTCATGAGCACCATCGCCTGCATTTACAATAGAAGCATTAACATGCTTTGATAAAAATATACCTGCACCAGGATTTGGATGCCGCATGACCACCATATCTACTTTCATAGATAATATATTGTTTACAGTATCTATTAAGGTTTCTCCTTTTTTTACCGAAGACTGGCTGGCAGAGAAATTAAGTACATCGGCAGATAGCCGTTTTTCAGCAAGTTCAAATGATAATTTGGTTCTGGTACTATTTTCAAAAAAGATATTGGCAATGGTAATATCTCGAAGCGAAGGGACTTTTTTAATAGATCGATTGATCACTTCCTTAAAATGATCGGCAGTTTCAAAAATAAGCTGAATATCGGTTTCCTTTAGGTATTTAATTCCCAGCAAGTGTTTAACACTCAGTTCGCTCATTTTCTTATCTATTTACTAAATATATAATATCTTCCCCATCATTTTCTTCCCACATCACCTTAACTTTTTCATCGTTTATGGCATCTACTTGACGACCTCTATAGTTAGGCTGTATAGGTAAATGTCTGCTAAATCTGCGATCTATTAAACACAATAGTTCAACATCTTTTGGTCTGCCAAAAGATTGTAAAGCTGTTAATGCCGCATTAATACTTCTACCGGTATATAGAACATCGTCAATTAAGACCACATTCTTATCTTCTACCAAGAAATCTATTTTTGTTTTTGTGGCTTCTAAAGTTTTGTCTCCCCGTCTAAAATCATCACGATAAAAAGTGATATCCAAGTAACCAAGGTCAATATGCTTTACTTTATATTCTTCTTTAAGAATTTTGGTCAAGCGCTGGGCAAGGAACTTGCCTCTTGGCTGAATACCTATTAAAACAGTATTCTCAAAACTTAAATGGGTTTCAAGAAGCTGACAAGCCAATCGATGCAGGATGATATTTATTTCTTTAGAAGAGAGTAAAACTTTTTGACTCATAATAGGCACCCATGCTTTTAGCTAAACAAAAATAGATAATTCTATTTAAACTTTGATAGCATAAGTAAGAAGTGATTTTGAAATACTCAATTATTATATTCTAAAGTGTCTACTATAAACCCAATATAGAGAAAAATGCTTCTTTATGACTTTCACCAATTGGTATGCGCATATCGTTTATAACTATTCTATTACGCTGTACTGTTTTAATGAAATTTACATTTACAATGTAAGATTTATGTACTCTAAGAAATTGATTTGAAGGTAACTTACTCATAATTTCTTTGAAACTCATGAGCGTAAGAATGGTTTTGTTGGTATTATAAATATGGATTTTTAAATAATCTTTTAAACCTTGTACATATTCAATTTGGTCTAAATCGATTTTAATACTTTCGTATTCTGCCTTTACAAAAATGAACTTTTTATCTACTGAATTATCTCCGGTCGATGAGAATACGTTTGCTTCCATGATAGTTTTTTGTTTTTTAGAAATTAAATCTTGAACTCTTGATACCGACTTAATAAAACGGTGATACGGTATCGGTTTCACTAAATAATCTACGGCGTTCAACTCAAAACCGTCAACGGCATATTGAGAATAGGCTGTTGTAAATATGAAAAATGGCTTATTATCTAGCGTACCCATAAAATCGATTCCGTTAATTTGGGGCATTTCGATATCGCAAAAAATTAAATCGATTTTCTTCTCTTTTATTTCACTTATCGCATCTAAAGGGTTGGTGTATGTTTTTACCAAATCGATAAAATCTAATTTTTGGCAATAGCTTGATAGTATTTCTATTGCCAATGGTTCGTCATCAATTATTATACATCTCATGGTTTCGCTTGTTTTTGATAAATAGTTAATGAAACTTCATAATCTTTGCCATCATTTTCTACTTCTAGATTATGCAACTCCGGATAAATCAATTTTAATTGGTTTCTAATATTCTGGAGTCCGATGCCCGAGTTTTTGGTTGGTTCTCTAAAAATTCCAATCTTATTTCTCACATTTAAATAAACAGCGACATCTGTAATAATCAATGTAATTTTAACATAAGTTTTACCTTTGTAATCTGTGCCATATTTAAATGCATTTTCTATAAATGAGATAAACAATAATGGCGGTATGGCCCTACCTCTATCTTCACCTGTAATTTTTAACGATACGTTTTCACTATCAGATAAACGCAGACGTTGTAACTGTATGTAGCTTTTTATGTAGTCTAACTCTTTATTTAATGGCACTAGATCTTTATCCGCCTCATAAATCATGTAGCGCATTAATTCAGATAAATCAACTATGGCGTCAGAGGTATCTGGCGATTTTTTTACAGAAAGCGCATAAATCGTATTTAGTGAATTGAATAAAAAATGCGGATTTAACTGTGCCTTTAAAAATTGCAACTCTGATTTAATATTTTCCTTTTCAACAGACAATCGTAAGTTCTCGTTACGTTTCCATTCTACATACATTCTTAAAATTGCACTTATAACATAGGGTATACCTAAGTTTATGAACGACCTATAAATAGGCATATACCCGAACCCTCTTGGTGGCTGTCTTTCTAAAAAAAAATCTTCTTGTAGTTTAGGCTCATAAAAATGGTTAAGCCCCGCTACTGCAATAATTAATAACCCAATTGAAACAAAGAGATAAATCAATACACTTTTCTTTAATAAATACTCTGGTACTAAATAGAAGTAGTTAAAATAGAAAAGAACCAGAATAACAATCAGCTTAGGTAAAACATCTGACGGTATAGGTCTATCGTTATTTAAAATCGGGTAAAAAGCGAGTCCGTATAACAATATCCATATACTCATATGAACAACTATCTGAACCCTATTTTTTAAACTTATTCTCATATAGAAACTAGTGCGCTGCCCCAGTTGAAATTTTGTTATCAGTCAAATCTGATAGTTTTAAAACGGGAGACTTACCTGCTTCTATTTTTGCTATAACAAGGTCTGCTATTTTTAAGGCTTGAGCCTCGTTAACAAACTTTTGTTTACCGGTAAAACCTGGTATAAACTCTTGTAAAATCACTATTTTTTCTCCTCTCATAATCTGATAACCATAACCATCATTTAGATTGACCACCTGACTATGAAAACTTTGAGTTTCATTAGTGAATGTTTGATTATAAATTGAATAACCGAACACAAGTGCCAAAAATAGAACAATAAGTACCCAAAATTTTGCAGTCGAAATCATAAATAAATGTTTAAAAATGGGCCAATTCACATAGATTGACCCAAAAAATTAACAATTGCACTCACTATGAAAATTAATCTTCCTCCTCATACTCATCTTGAGGAAAGAATTCATCTAAATCATCTAGGTATAATGTACCCGTTCTACCCATACCTATAAATACCCGACTGCCATTTGAAAAAGCTATTGCATCTTGTCGCGTTGCTCCTTCAAAAGAAGTCTTTTGTTCCCATTCATCTGTAATCGGGTCATATTCCCAAACAGTATTTGTAGCACCACTTAGCTCTCCACAAGCGATATAACCATATCCGTTTACGGTAAAACCAACTGCATTGCTTCGTTGTATTGCGTATTCATCTTCTTCGTCCAAATCTAACTTCTTTGTCCAGCTTTCTGTGGTAGGATCAAAAACCCAAAAATCATCTAGGTAAACACCATTAGACACTCCTGTACCTAAATACACTTGTTCATTAATAGTGAATGTCGTGGCCGATCTTCTTTTATTTCCACCGAAGCCAACTAACTCTGTCCATGTATCGTTTGCCGGATTATACTTCCAGAAATCTTTTCTATCGTTTTCACCGTCATAACCAGTACCTACATAGCCAAAACCGTTTACGCCAAAGCCTACCGCATTTCTTCTTGCCGTTGGCAACGATGCAATTTCAGTCCATGTATTAGAGGCTGTATTATACTTGTAAAAATCTGTTAACTCATCTACACCATCATAGCCGGAGCCAATGTAACCGACACCATCAACCTCAAAACCTACCGCAGCATTTCTGGCCACCCCCGGAAAATCTGCTTTCTGTGACCAATAATCACCCTCAATATCATATGCCCAAAACGAGGATAGATAATCGTCACCATCATAACCAACCCCCATGTAGCCGATATTGTTTATTGTAAAACCAGATATACTACTTCTCGCACTACCATCGAAAACAGATTTATCTACCCAGTTACCTAAATCATCATCTTCATCTTCACTTGAACAGCTCGTAAATACCATAGCCATAATCAGCATACCAGTAATCTTGTACACATACCATTTTCTTTTATTCATCATTTTTTGTTTTAAGTTTCGTTGTATTCGAGTTCAAATCTACTAGAGGCCTTAGGGTTCAAAAAAACACAATAGATTAAAATTGGTTTTTAACATACCAAACCCAAAATTTCATCTACCAACACGAACTTTTCTTTGATAGTTCAAATAACAGTATTCATCCCTTAACATACACGATTCGTCTATTCGGGTTTTTACAACCAAGACTGACATTTAGCTTTGATAAAAATTAAATTCTAAATGAAGGTGTTCTTAAATAAAATACATGTGTTCTACATGATTATGTTCGGTGGTGTCTTTACGATAATCGCAGTTTCTTGCAGTGATGATATTTATAATGATTCAGAATTTGTTGCCGGTGAAACTTTTACAAATAGTACTATTCGACTTTTATTGATAGATACGTTGACAGTTAGCACTTCTACGATGAAGTTTGATAGTATCGCTACATCTGTATCTACACGAATACTCACAGGAAAATATACCGATACCGTTTTTGGCACTATAACAGCATCTAGCTACATGCAATTTTTACCTGCATCTTACACTATTGATAGCGATGCCAAATTTGACAGCCTTGTTATGGTTTTAGGTTACGACCAGTATTATTATAATGACACATTACAGAAAAATACCATCCACATTAAAAAAATAAATGAAAATTTAAAACCAATTAGCGATGATTATTTCTACAATACCAGCAGTATTGGTTATGAAGAAGCTGACCTTGGCATACTTGAATATTACCCAAGACCTCTAGCGGGCGACTCAATTACTATTAAGCTGATAGATGATTTTGGGTCTGATGTATTTACCCAACTTCAAGACAAGAATATTGTAAACTCTGACGAGTACAGAGATTATTTTAAAGGTATCGGTATTCTACCAGACGAAACTGATAACGGTTCTATTATTGGTTTTTCTAAATCTTCTGAAAACACCTATATGCGCTTGTATTTTAGCACAGATACTGCCGATGATAATATTCAAGAATATATTGATGTTCAAATAAATGCCGCCACTTCTCCCCTACCATTTTTTAATAAAATTATCGCTGACGACCCCATTACCCCATTACAATCTTTGACAGATAGCAAGACCAATCTTGCTAGTTCAGATTCTAACAACCAAAGCTATATTGAATCGGGAATCGGAATTGCCATGCGAATTCAATTTCCACATATTGGTAGTCTGTACGATATACCAGGCAACGGCACCATATTAGACGGAGTTTTAAAAATTAAACCGGTTGCCCAATCTTATAACAACAATTTAAAGCTAAGAGATACGCTTGCCGTTTACGTGGTTGATCAAAATAATGAACTAGTAGAAACACTAACCTCAACGTATTATGCCATACTTAACAGAGAAAACCAAGAATTCAATGATATCTATTATGAAATATCACTAGCCTACTTTTTAGAAGAACTGCAGTTAAAAGATAGAGACATAGATGATGCGTTGATTCTTCTGCCGATTGACTATAATTCTTCGGTCGATCGATTTATTATGAGTGGAAATGGAAATGGAGAAAACGAAACAATTTTAGAATTAACATACGGTATATACGATGAAGATTAACCAAATTATTTTTTTTACAATAGGAATAGTATCAGCATGTCAACTAGCTTCTGCCCAGTCTGAAGCGTTAACAAGCTCACCTTATTCTTTATACAGACTCGGAGTAATAAACCAAACCAGCATTGGTAAATTTAATAGTCTAGGTTATAGTGGTATCGGTATAAAATCGCCATATGAACTTAATAACCTCAACCCCGCAAACTATGCTCTAATACCTCAACATTCTTTTTTATATGATATCGGTGTAACGGGCGAATTCAATAACTATAGCAATACTTCTACATCTGAAGAAAAATCGACCGTTAACTTTTCTAATATAGCCTTCGGATTTAGAATTACCGATAATTTAGGTGCCGGTATAACCATGATACCTTATAGCGATGTTGGGTATTCATTACTAGGTGTAAACACTAATATTGAAGGTTCTACAGAAACTTTTGAAAGTAATATTACCGGACTGGGCGGGCTAAATGATATTAAACTGAATGTTGGATATTCAGTTATTCCAAAATTGAGATTAGGATTAAGTGCGTCGTTTCTATTTGGAAGCATTGATGAAACCGAATCTTTTAGTTATAGTTCTTCTACTTTCGAGTCTACAGAAAAAACTAATTATAGCGGTGCGAGATTAGGTTTCGGACTACAGTTTGATGTCAATGATAATATAACCATTGGTAGTACGGTTCAGCTGCCTACTAGCTTAAACGGCAGTTTAAAAAGGTCAGTTAATAAAACTTTATTAGGAACTGAAATTACTGTTGAAGACGAAAGTTCTGATAATGTTTCTGATTTTAAACTTCCATTAGAGCTCGGCTTTGGTATGAGTATAAAACCAATTGAGGCGTTAACCTTTAGTGCAGATTATAAGAAAAACTTCTGGACAGATACTGATCAATCCGAAAACATAGGTAGCTATCAAGACCAAGACATTTACGCGTTTGGTTTAGAATACCTTAAAGACCCCCCTAGTTATAAATACGGTCAACGAATTAGCTATAAATTAGGTTACAATTATGATAACGGCTATTTAGCAATAGGCGATAAAAAAATAGAAGGTTATAACTTAACGGCAGGTATCGGAATACCAGCGAGTAGAGGTAGCCACTCTATGATCAACCTTTCTTACAGTTATGGCTCTAAGGGATTATTACAGAATGTACTTATTAAAGAGAAATATCATCTGGTTACCCTGAACTTAAGCTTAGAAGATATCTGGTTCGTAAAAAAGAAGGTATACTAAGTCAACCATTGACACCAAAACTTCAAAAAAAAAAATTAGAAGGAATTTTAACTTCTAAATATAAAATCTCCATTAGTAATTCATTTTGTTGGAACCCTAATAGGAACTGATAGTATGGATATAAAAAAAGCCCGGATAATTATCCGGGCTTTTACTTTTGATTCTTATTCAGAATCTATACTATGAAATTACTTCTTCTTAGAATCAGCTTCCATTTTGTCTTTCAACGCTTGTAGTGCATCGTTAGCATCACCTAAAGTAGGCTTAGCTTCATCTGCGCTAGCTGATTGTCTTTTGACAGCCGCTTTTACATTACGTTGCTCTTCTTCACGGAAAATAGCAGTATGACTAGCTACAACACGTTTAAAGTCTTTATTGAACTCAATAATCTTGAATTCAGCTTCATCGCCTTTACCTAGTTTTTTACCATCTTCTTTCTCTAAATGACGTTGAGGAATGAATGCAGTAATATCTTCGTTAAATTCAATTGTTGCACCTTTATCAACTACATCAGAAATGGTAGCTGTATGAACTGTACCCAATGCGAATTCAGTTTCATATTTATCCCAAGGGTTTTCAGTAGTTTGTTTATGACCTAAGCTTAACTTACGACCATCAACATCCAATTCTAACACCTCTATCTCTAAAGTATCACCAACATTGGTAAACTCAGATGGATGCTTGATTTTCTTAGTCCAAGAAAGATCAGAGATATAAATTAAACCATCGATACCTTCTTCTAGTTCAACAAAAACACCAAAGTTTGTAAAGTTTCTTACAATACCTTTATGCTTAGAACCTACAGGGTATTTAGTAGTAATATCAGTCCAAGGATCTGGAGTCAATTGCTTGATACCAAGAGACATTTTACGATCTTCACGATCCAATGTCAATACAACTGCTTCAACCTCATCACCAACTTTCACGAAATCTTGAGCTGAACGCAAGTGCGTTGACCAAGACATTTCAGAAACGTGAATAAGACCTTCAACACCTTCAACAACTTCGATGAATGCGCCATAATCAGCTATAACAACTACTTTACCTTTTACTTTATCACCAATCTTAATTTCATCAGATAAAGCTTCCCAAGGGTGCTTCTCTAACTGCTTAAGACCTAATTGTATTCTAGATTTGTTTTCATCAAAATCAAGAATTACAACATTTAATTTCTGGTCCAATTCAACAACCTCGTTCGGGTGGTTAATTCTGCTCCAAGAAAGGTCAGTAATGTGAACTAAACCATCAACACCACCAAGATCAATAAACACACCATAAGAAGTAATGTTTTTAACAACACCTTCTAATACTTGTCCTTTTTCTAATTGGCTAATGATTTCTTTCTTCTGTTCTTCAATATCAGCTTCAATAAGAGCTTTATGAGAAACAACAACGTTTTTAAATTCGTGGTTGATTTTTACAACCTTGAATTCCATTGTTTTATTTACATACTGATCGTAATCGCGAATTGGCTTCACGTCAATTTGAGAACCAGGCAAGAATGCCTCAATTCCGAAAACATCAACGATCATACCACCTTTAGTTCTGCATTTAACAAAACCACTAACGATTTCTTCTTTGTCATGAGCCGCGTTAACACGATCCCATGCCATGATAGTTCTTGCTTTTCTGTGAGACAATACTAATTGACCACTTTTATCCTCACGAATATCGATCAAAACCTCTACTTTGTCACCAACTTTTAAACCTGGGTTATAACGAAATTCGTTTAACGAAATTACACCTTCAGATTTTGCGTTGATATCAATAATAGCTTCTCTATCAGTAATATAAACTACAGTTCCTTCAACAACCTCAGCATCTGCGGTGTCAACGAAATTTTCAGCCACTAATTTTTCAAATTCCTTCAATTTAGAATCATCAACACGCTCAATTCCTTGCTCGTACTTTTCCCAATTGAAACTTTCTAAAAATTCTTGTGGATCTTGCTGTGGAGTTTCAACAGCTTGTTGTGTTGCTTCAGTAGTAGCTTCTACCTCTGCGTTTGTTTTTTCTTCAGCCATTTGCTGATTAATAGTTTGTATTCCATAACCTTATCAAGACTTAGGCAACGACTATGAAAGTAGTTACATTTATTTTTTTTCTAACCCTTTTTCTCTTGACTTCCTTGCAAAAAAGGTGTGCAAAAATAATCATTTTATTTAAATTAGGCAACACAACAAAGTATTACGCGTTCATTTAATGAATTTGGCATGATTTTAGAATTAAATATCTTAAATATGCTTATCTTAGAAGTATTATAATAACCATTAAAAAAAGTAAAATTATGAGTGTTAAGGCAAAATATCAAGGTTTGTTAGATCTTGGTGAGCAATTGGGTATAAAAGACGGAAATGTAACCGTTGAAGGTGATGTCCTTAAAATTAAAGGACAAGCAAAAACTCCTTACGAGAAAGACCTAATGTGGGATAAAATAAAGCAAATAGGTGGTGAAAGCCCTTCTGATATTAAAGCTAATATAACTGTTGAAGACGATACTGTATATCACAGACACGTTGTTAAAGGTGGTGAGTCTTTAAGCAAAATAGCTAAGCACTACTATGGTGATGCTATGAAATACAAAGCTATATTCGAAGCCAACACCGGTATCTTGAAAAATCCAGATGTTATTCATCCAGATCAAGTATTGGTTATTCCAAATAAATAGTATCGATACTATATAAATAAAAAGAGGTTAGCTTTGCTAACCTCTTTTTTTATGCTTGATGTTTTTCAATAACCCGAAGCGAGTGTTCATAGATTCTTTGAAACTGATCTTCTAGTCCTAAATCACTATTATCAAACTCAATAGCATCATCTGCTCTTTTTAAAGGTGAAATTGCACGGTTACTATCAATATAATCTCGTTTTTGTACATTTTCAAGAATATCTGTATAAATAACATTCTCTCCCCTATCCAATAATTCTTTATATCTTCTTACCGCACGTTTCTCTGGTGAAGCGGTCATGAAAATTTTAAGCTCAGCATCAGGAAAAACCACGGTACCGATATCTCTACCGTCCATAACTAGACCTTTATCTACACCCATCGCTTGTTGCATGGCTACCAATTTCTCTCGAACAGCTGCTATAACCGAAACCTGACTTACATTTTTCGAAACAGGCATGGTTCTAATTTCCTTCTCTACATTTTCACCATTCAAATACATTTCGGCATACCCTAAATCTGAATTAAAAATAAAGTTCAGTTCAATATCGCCTAATGATCTCACCAATGCATCTTCATCAACCTCACCAGCTTCTACAAAACCGGACTTCATTGCGAACAATGTAACTGCACGATACATTGCCCCAGTATCTACATAAACATATTCTAGCTTTTTAGCCAACTGCTTAGCCAAAGTGCTTTTTCCCGTAGAAGAGAATCCGTCAATTGCAATAGTGATTTTTTTCATTGTTCCAAAAATATAAAGAAAAGCTGTATTACAACTCTTTCGCGTTTTTTACTTTGACATCGGTAATTGCAATATCAATTACTTCAGACATTTCCTTTACATAATGAAAAGTCAATCCTTTTAAGTAAGATTCTTTGATTTCCTTAATATCACGCTCATTATCTGCACAAAGAATAATTTCTTTAATTTTTGCTCTTTTTGCAGCAAGAATCTTTTCTTTTATTCCGCCAACAGGCAATACTTTTCCTCTTAAGGTTATTTCACCTGTCATCGCCAAGCTCTTTTTAATGCGCTTTTGAGTGAATAAAGAAACTAAAGAAGTTAACATGGTTATACCTGCACTCGGACCATCTTTAGGCGTTGCCCCTTCCGGAACGTGAATATGTACATTGTACTTTTCAAAAACCTCTGGGTCGATACCAAAATATTCAGCATTAGATTTAATATATTCCATAGCAATGGTAGCAGACTCTTTCATCACTTTACCAAGGTTACCGGTAATTGTCATAGCACCTTTACCTTTTGAAAGTATAGATTCAATAAACAAAATATCACCACCAACACTGGTCCAAGCAAGACCTGTTACTACACCTGCAACTTCATTATTTTCATATTTATCGCGCTCCATTTTTGGTGCACCCAATACTTCTATAATAATCTCATTACTAACCTTTATCTCATATTCCTCTTCTGTGGCGATAGACTTAGCCGCGTAACGTACCATTTTTGCAATTTGCTTTTCTAAAGAACGCACTCCAGATTCGCGGGTATACCCTTCTACAATTTTCTCTAATTGCGGTTTACCGATTTTCAAATGACTTGCATTTAAACCATGCTCGGTCAATTGCTTTGGTAGTAAATGTTTTTTGGCAATTTCTACTTTCTCTTCAATGGTATAACCACTTACGTGAATAATCTCCATACGATCTCTAAGAGCTGGCTGTATACTACCTAAATTATTAGCGGTAGCTACGAACATTACTTTAGAAAGGTCATAACCCAACTCTAAAAAATTATCGTGAAAATCGCTATTCTGCTCCGGATCCAACACCTCTAACATTGCAGAAGATGGATCACCTTGATTACTATTAGACAACTTATCTATCTCATCTAGAATGAAAACTGGATTTGATGTACCTGCCTTTTTAAGACTTTGAATAATTCTACCGGGCATAGCACCAATGTATGTCTTACGATGCCCTCTAATCTCAGCTTCATCACGCAAACCACCTAAAGACATTCTCACATATTCTCTACCCAATGCTTCAGCTACAGATTTACCCAAAGAAGTTTTACCAACTCCTGGAGGTCCGTACAGACATAAGATCGGCGATTTCATATCATTACGCAATTTTAATACCGCTAGATACTCTATGATTCTTTTCTTTACATCTTCTAAACCATAATGGTCGCGATCAAGAATTCTTTGTGCGCGTTTTAAATCGAACTTATCTTTCGAAAATTCTTTCCAAGGTAGATCTAGCATAAGATCCAAATAATTTCTTTGGATGGAATATTCCGCCACTTGCGGATTCATACGCTTCATTTTAGACAACTCCTTTTCAAAATGTTCTTTTACTTTCTTGCCCCACTTCTTCTTTTTAGACTTGATTTTCATCTCCTCTAACTCCTCATCATATGAAACACCACCCAATTCTTCTTGAATGGTTTTCATTTGTTGGTGTAAAAAGTACTCTCTTTGCTGCTGGTCTAAGTCATTTCTAACCTTCGACTGAATATCGTTTTTAAGCTCTAACTTCTGCATTTCAACATTCATGTATTTCAATGTTGCCAATGCACGTTCTTGCAAACTACTTATCTCTAATAACTCTTGTTTCGCCTTTACATCTAAATTAAGATTAGACGATACAAAGTTGATTAGAAAAGAATCGCTTTGAATATTCTTAATAGCAAAAGATGCCTCACTCGGAATGTTCGGATTATCTCTAATAATCTTCAATGCCAATTCTTTGATAGATTCTATAATGGCAGAGAACTCCTTATCGTTCCTTTCTGGTCTAATTTCTTCGGTCTCTCTAACCGTAGCCGTTAAATATGGCTTTTTAGTCAAAACTTCGGCAATCTCAAAACGTTTTTTTCCTTGAATGATCACCGTTGTATTACCATCGGGCATTTGAAGCACGCGTAATATTTTGGCAACCGTACCCAAGGTATTGATATCTTGCACATCGGGGTTTTCGGTTTCTTCGTTTTTTTGAGAAACAACACCGATGACTTTAGAGCCATTATTAGCATCTTTTATTAAACGAATACTTTTATCTCTACCAGCAGTAATCGGAATTACTACACCAGGAAAAAGTACCGTATTTCTTAAAGGCAATATCGGTAAGGTTTCTGGCAAAGTCTCACTATTCATTTGCTCCTCATCTTCGGGGGTCAATAGTGGAATAAGCTCAGAATCTTGATCGATTCCCTGTAAGGACATATTGTCAAAATTTGAAAATTTAGAATCTCCCATACTCATATATCGGTCATTCTGTCATTAAATAAACAGAATTTTAGTTTTATAAATTATACATAAATACTGCAGAAGCACTATAATAAGGCTACTACAGCTTTTTCACCTTTACTTTCACAATGGTATTTCAATTCTTGTGCCAAGTGAATTAATTCGTTTAAAAATAAGACAGCGTTAAAGTCTAGCACCTTAGTAAAAGCACATAAAGTATTTATTAAAAGTTACACATATACCAGCTTCAAAGTAAATAATCTCGAATATGAAGCAAAGAATATTTACATATAAATTTCACCAAACTGTAACAAACCGTAAATTGAATCATCTTTCAATAAAACCAATCACTTTTTGAGCCAACAAAGAGAACATATTGATGAGCTAGTGCAATTGTGTATGGCCGGTAAACAGAGTGCACAACTAGAAGTGTACAATAGGTATTACAAGGCTATGTTCAATACATCTCTCAGAATCGTAAAAGACACTGCCCAAGCAGAAGACATTATGCAAGAATCGTTTCTAAGCGCATTTACGAAACTGCATACTTTTAAAGGGGAAGTCACTTTTGGATCCTGGTTGAAACGCATTGTTATTAACAACAGCATACATCAATATAGAAAGCAACAGAAAAAGAATGAAGTTGCTTTAGATGAAGTATTGTACAAGGTCGAAGATAATGACGGAATTGCATCTGACCATGTGTTTACAGAACTAAAGGCTCAAAAAGTGATGGAAACCATGAAAGATTTAAAAGACAATTACAGAATTTCTTTGACCTTACATCTAATCGAAGGGTTCGATTATGATGAAATCAGCGAAATCATGAACATTAGTTATGCCAATTGCAGAACTACTATTTCAAGAGCTAAAGAAAGTCTTAGAAAAAAATTAATACTCGCGGTCTAATGAAGAAAGATAACATAGAAGAGCTTTTTAATGAGCTACAAGAAAAAGTAGATTATGCGGAACCCACCAGTGGGCACCAGCAGCGGTTTTTAGAAAAATTAAACGAAAGTAAAGGTGTTGCGACACTTGCCCCAAAGAAAAAGAATCCTTGGATGCTCTTTTTGTCTGTTGCCGCTTCTATTGCTATTTTATTATCTGTTGGAATATTTCAACTTAATACGGCAAATAGCATTGACAATCAAGTAGCGCAAATTTCGCCAGAGGCATCTAAAACTCAATTTTATTTTGCGAATTTAATCGAACAGCAAATCAACGAACTGAATTCTGAAAAATCACCAGAAACAGAAAAGATTATAAATGACACCATGGCGCAATTGAAAAAGCTTCAATTGAATTATACCACAATGGAACAAGACCTAGTAAACGGTGGTAACAGCAAATTAATTTTAAGTGCTATGATTACTAATTTCCAAACAAGAATAGACCTTCTTAACGAAGTAATGGTACAAATTGAAAATATTAAATCAATTAAAAAATCGAATAATGAAAACTATACTATATAAATATACCTGGCTACTAATGCTAGTTTTTACAACCGCTGCAACTGCCAACGACACCACTTTTGATGGCAAGCATACCAAAGAAAAGACCATAAAAAAAGAGTTTAATGTTAGGTCTAATGCCCTACTTAAAATTAACAACTCTTATGGCAACTTAAACATTACTTCGTGGAACGAAAATAGAGTAGTTATCGAAGTTCACATTAAAACCAATGGTAACAACGAAGAAAAGGTGCAGAAAAAACTAGATGAAATATCTATTGATTTTGAAGCTAGTAACGAACGTGTTTCTGCAGAGACTATTTTTAACAAAAGTAGTAATGGCTGGGGATGGAGCTGGGGAAACAACAACAATGTTAACATGCAGATTAACTACACCATAAAAGTTCCTGTAAAAAACAATGTTGATCTTAGTAATGATTATGGCAACATTATTCTTGATAGAATAGACGGTCATGCTAGAATTAATTGTGACTATGGTAGACTTGAGTTGGGCGAACTTAGAGGTCGAAACAACCGTTTAAACTTCGATTATACTTCTAAGTCTACAATTGGGTATATTAATAGTGGAGAAATAAGAGCTGACTACTCAGGTTTCACCATAGAAAAAGCAGGAAATCTTGCTATTAATGCCGATTATACCAACGCTAATATAGGCATTATGGATAACCTAGAGTATACGAGCGATTACGGCAATATGGATATTGACGAATTAAAGAGTATTAATGGTAATGGCGATTATATTACCGTAAAATTAGGTACTGTACATGGTGATGTTTCTATAGCAGCAGATTATGGTTCTATACGTATAGACGAGCTTGCAGCTGATGCAGGCAATGTAAATATTAGAACTGATTATACCGGAATCAAAATAGGATACCATAACGATTATCATTTCGATTTCGATATTTCGACTAGTTATGCGGGAGTTAGCGGAAAAGATGATTTTACTATTTACATCAGTACAGAAAAATCTTCTGACAAGCATTACGAAGGTTTTTACGGCTCTAAAGGAAGTGGAAATAAAATGACGCTGTCAAGTGACTATGGCGGTATCAGTTTTACCAAAAAATAATCAATCAATCAATCAATCAATCAATTAAATATGAAAATCATGAAAAAATTAAGTGTATTAGTTTGTGCAGGTCTTTTATCTCTTTCTTGTTCAGCACAATGGGGAAAGACCATAAAAGGAAATGGAAATAATATTACCATTGAAAGAAGTACGGGAGATTATGACGGAGTAGCAGTTTCTGGATGGTTCGATGTTGACCTGGTTGCAGGCACCGAAGGTGAAATTACCTTGGAAGGTGAAGAAAACCTCTTAGAATATATCATTACCGAAGTAAAAGATGGCAAATTGGTCATTAAAACAGAAAAAGGTGTCAACCTAAAATCTAGCAACTGGAAATCTGGAATTCGTATTACCGTGCCTGTAGAATCTATTAGTTCTGTTGCCATGTCTGGATCTGGAGATATTGTTGGTAAAACAAAAATCAAATCAGATAAATTCAGTACTGCAATGTCAGGCTCTGGCGATATTACATTAGATATTGATACAAGCTCTTTATCTGCAACAATGTCCGGTTCTGGTGATATCGTTTTAAGCGGTAGCACTACAGATTTTGAAGCCACTATTTCTGGTAGCGGAGATATCGAAGCGTATGACCTAGATGCAGAAAATGTTGAGGCTACCGTGTCTGGATCTGCAGATATTCAAGTAACTGCAAAGAAATCTATTAAAGCACGTGTTTCTGGTTCTGGAGATATTTCTTATAGAGGTAACCCCGAGAAAGTAGATACTAAAACCTCAGGATCCGGAGACATTTCTAAAGGCTAACCTATAAAATCAAAATAGCGAACAATCAATTCAACGAAGCCTCTTTTAAAGGGGCTTTTTTGATTCTTTTACTCTAGTCAACAAGAACATTCCAACTAAAAAGAATACACCCAAGAATATAATCGAGCTTCTCATACTACCGGTTTTTTGCGCTATAACTCCATAAAGAAAAGTACCAATGATGATTCCTATTTTTTCGGCTACGTCATAAAAACTGAAAAAAGAAGTCGTGTCGGTAGTCTCGGGTAAAAATTTTGAATAGGTAGAACGTGATAATGCTTGAATACCACCCATCACCAAACCTACACAACCTGCGGCAATATAAAAATCGGTCGGCGTAATTACAAAATAGGCATATATACAAATAGCAACCCACAGTGCATTCACTATAATAAGTGTCTTAATATTTCCGAATTTTTCAGATGCTCTAGCGGTAACCGTCGCTCCTAAAATTGCCACAATCTGTATAACTAATATACTTACGATTAAACCTGTTGTTCTTTCAGAGTCTGTACCCCAAGCTATTTCTTCTTCTCCGAAATATGTGGCGATAAGCATTACAGTCTGCACGGCCATACTATACACAAAAAAAGCACCTAAATATCTTTTTAGTTTTACCTGCTCTCCTAGTTGATGCCATACCTGTTGAAGCTCTTTAAATCCGTTTAAAACTATATTGGTTCTTTTCCCTTCTTTTTTATAGCCTTTCGGCAGATAATAAAAGCTGTATTGTGCAAAGAGTATCCACCAAATACCTACGGTTACAAATGAATATTTCATGGCCTTTATTTCAGCGGCGCCTGCTTCATCTGTAGTTATACCAAAGAAGTCTGGTTTCATGACCATCGCCAAATTAAAAATTAGTAGAATTACACTACCAACATATCCTAGTGTAAAACCTTTGGCACTAATAGCATCTTGCTGCCTTGGGAAGGCTACATCTGGCAGATAAGAGTTATTGATGGCAAAGCTTACCCAAAAGCCTACTAATCCGAAGAAATAACAAGCTAAACCTATATAAATATTCTCTAAAGAAAACCAGTACAATCCAATACATGAGAGTCCGCCTAAATAACAGAAAAACTTCATAAACATTTTTTTATTTCCGAGATAATCGGCAACACCCGATACTAAAGGAGTAACGATTGCTATAAAAACAAATGCTAAAGAAGTGGTGTAACTTATTAAAGGAGCTCTTGCAATTTCACCTCCAAAAATGGTTACTTTTTCAATACCGGCAACTCTAAAAAGTGCCCCATAAAATATTGGAAAAACTGCAGAAGAAATAACTAAACTATATACTGAATTTGCCCAGTCGTAAAAGGCCCATGCGTTCAATAATTTTTTACTTCCTTTTGCAACTAGTGTCTTCCCCATATAAAAAAATAAAAGCCGTTCATTTCTGAACGGCTTCAATATACAATAATCCTAAAGGTTTTAGTTAAATTTAGTTACTCCAAATTTAGCTGCTTCAGCCGCGGCATCTGGTGCCCAAGCTGTTAGGTTATTTATTCTGGTATCATTAGAAGGGTGTGTACTCATGAATTCTGGCGGTGCCTGACCTCCACTGTTCGCCTTCATACGTTTCCATAATTCTGCAGCTTCATAAGGATCGTAACCTGCAATAGCCATAATCTGTAAACCGATTCTATCAGCTTCGGTCTCATGCCCTCTACTAAATGGCAACATCCCTAAATACTGTGTACCTACACCATAAGCCTGATTGAACAAGCCTAAAGTTTGTTGATTTTTAATAGCAACATTACCCGCAACAGCACCTACTTGTTGTAAGGTACCAGCGCTCATACGTTGTGCACCGTGATCAGCAAGAGCATGTGCTACTTCATGACCCATTACTACTGCAACACCAGTCTCTGATTGAGTAATTGGTAAAATACCCGTATAAAATACAATTTTACCACCTGGCATACACCATGCATTTACGGTTTCATCGTTTACCAAATTATATTCCCATTTATAATCTTTTAAATAACCCGGGTATCCGTTTGCTGTCAACCAACGCTCTGCCGCAGAAGATATACGTTGCCCAACCCTTGTTATCATTTGAGCATCGGCGGTACCGGTCACTACCTTATTTTCTGTCAAGAATTGATCATATTGCGCAAATGCGGATGGGAACACCTGACTGTTCGGATAAAAATTCAACGTTTTCTGACCCGTAAACGGGTTCACCTTACAAGCTGAAACGCCTATAAATACAAATACAATTAATACAAATTTTTTCATTTTAATAATTTTAGTTAATGGTAGAAAACTACAAAGTTATTGTTTTCCTGATAAATGCAATAAGGTAAAGTTTTTGTCTATTCGCAAATCATTATTATCGTTTATCGAAATGCTATCTAAATCTATACTTTCGTTATCTATCATTACGGAATCAATTTCAAAAGGAAGACCATGAAAATTCAGTTTCATCATCTTATACTCCGTTTCAAACGTGCCATCTTTAAATAATTGAATGGTCAATGTGTTTTCTTTACCTGTTAATTTATAATTACTTAAAGAATACCTTCCTTTTTTATAATCGTATCCATCGTCTGAATCTTCATATACTTCAGAAGATTCTATACCTTCTTTGTAATACACTTCTAAAACCAATTCTTCAATTTTCTTTTCCCCTACATATTGTTGAATAGGATACTTTGGAATTATAGCACCGGATTTCACAAAAATTGGGAGCATATCTATCTCTGCAGCTACCCATTTTTCTTTACCACCTTTTACAGGTTCGTTAGTCCAAAAATCATACCAATCTCCTCTCGGTATATACATTCTACGCCCTTGAGCATTGGGTTCTTGGATTGGACAAACCAATATTTTTTCTCCAAAAATAAACTCGTCGGTTCTAAAATGTGTCTGGTTATCTTCTTGATCAAAATACACTAAAGACTGCACCATAGGTATATTCTCTTTGGTATATTTGTAGAACATGGTGTACAAATACGGTAACAGTTGATAGCGAAGATTTACAAACTTTCTAACGATATCTGTTATCTCTGTGCCAAATGACCATGGTTCTTGATCGCCGTGATCACCACTTGAATGTACTCTACAAAATGGGTGAAAAACACCTAATTGTACCCATCTGGCAAATAATTCGCCATCTGGCTGTTCGGCAAATCCGCCGATATCTGAACCAACAAATGAATAGCCACTTAAACACATGCGCTGTACCTGCACGTTTGCTATCCATAAATGCTCCCATGTAGCAACATTATCGCCTGTCCATGTTGAAGCATATCGTTGTGTACCTGCAAATGCGGCTCTTGTTATTACAAAAGGTCGCTTAGGGTAAACATATTTTTTAACACCTTCATACGTCGCCCTTACCATTTGCATACCGTACACATTATGTGCTTTTCGATGCGTACATGGGTGACCGTCGTAATCGTGTCGCGTATCTAAAGGTGCTGTTTTTGTGGGTACTTCCATTACTGCAGGTTCGTTCATATCATTCCAAACGGCATGTACGCCCAATTCTGACATAAATTCTTTATACAGCTCTGCCCACCATTCTCGCACTGCAGGATTTGTAAAATCTGGAAAATTACATTCCCCAGGCCACACCTTACCATGCATTAAAGGACCATCTCCTCTTTTACAGAAATAATCGTTTTCTAATGCTTCATTATAAATCCAATAATCGCGATCTACTTTTATACCTGGATCAATCATGACCACAGTCTTGAAACCATCTGCCTCAAGTTCTTGTATCATTCTCTTTGGGTCAGGAAAGTGGTTTTCATCCCAAGTAAAACACCTAAAGCCATCCATGTAATCTATATCTAAATAGATTGCATCGCAAGGTATTTTTAATCTTCTAAATTCGCTGGCAATGTCTTTTACATTACTTTCTGGGTAATAGCTCCATTTCGATTGGTGAAAACCTAATGCCCACATTGGCGGCAACTCGGGCGTACCGGTTAGACTTGAATATGAGCTGACCACTTTAGACATGTCTGGACCGAAAATGAAGTAATAATTCATCTCACCACCATCTGCCCAAAAACTGGTTATATTTCTACGTTCTTGAGAAAAATCGAATCCTGTTCGAAAACTATTGTCAAAATAAATACCGTAAGCTTTGCCTTTATTCAAACCAACGTAAAACGGAATTGCCTTATAAAGTGGATCTTGTTCTTTGGCAAAGGCAAACTGATCCGTTACCCAATTTTCTACTCTTTTACCTTTAAGGTTACTGTGCATGGCTTTATCGCCCATGCCATAAAAACTCTCTCCCGATTGGGTGATTTTACTCAATTTTACGGTGTTACCACCATATTCGTAATTCTCTTCCCAATGAAAACCTAATTCGTCTTCACTGATAATATTACCTTCTAAATCAGAAATTTGGGTACGTAACGTCTTCTTATCGACAAGTATACTTAAACGAGCTGTAGCTATTATGTACTCTGTATCGTTTTTTACAACTTCTAACTTACTATACCCCATGGTTGCATCTGGGTCAATGGCATACGAAAAATCTGGTTCAAAATTATAATTGGTTGCGTACCTAAAACGAATAATACTACCTCTTAAAATTGTTATTTGTAAAACAACACCATTTTCAGTTGTGAAGTATAATTTATCTGAGTCTTGTGAAAATTCAACGATATGGTTTGGGTATAAATTACCTTTATACTCAAGCTCTGTATTTGTAATCATGAACTTATAAATTAAAATATATCAAATTAATAGTACTACCGAAAAACTTTAAAGTCGCCTAAATATGATAAAACTGCTTTAAGTTATTTCAGTATTACAATACCTAACGGCGGAATTGTAATTTCAATCGATTTGTTATGTCCGTGAGCCGGTTTGGTAGAAGACTTTATTTTATTGTTCAAATTTCCGCCACCACCATATTTGGCATCATCACTATTTAAAACCTCTGTCAATTTTCCTTTTTTAGGATTACCGATTCTGTAATTCTCTCTAGGTACAGGGGTGAAATTACACGCTATAATTAAATCATTTTCCTCATCATGTCCTTTTCGAACATACGTTAAGACCGAGTTTTCGTGATCACCATAATCTATCCATTGAAATCCTGCTTCACTAAATTGCTTTTCATATAATGCGGGCGCGTTTTTGTATAGATGATTTAAATCTTTTACAAAATCTTGAATACCCTTATGACCATCATATTTTAATAGATGCCAGTCTAAACTTTGTTCAAAATTCCATTCTTCCGTTTGCCCAAATTCGCAACCCATAAACATTAATTTGGTGCCTGGGTGGGTAAACATGTAGCCGAACAACAATCTTAAATTAGCAAATCGCTGCCATTCATCGCCAGGCATTCTATACACCAACGACTTCTTACCATACACTACCTCATCATGAGAAAAAGGTAGCATAAAATGCTCTGTAAAAGCATAGGTCATACTAAAGGTTAGATCGTTCTGGTGATGCTTTCTATATATAGGTTCTTTTTGAAAAAATTGTAATGTATCATGCATCCAACCCATCATCCATTTCATACCAAAACCTAAGCCACCATGGGCTACTGGTTTAGATACTCCTGAAAACGCCGTAGATTCTTCGGCAATAGTCTGTACACCTTCGAAACTTGAATAGACCGCTTCATTTAATTCACGAATAAAAGATATGGCTTCTAAATTTTCGTTGTTACCGTACATATTTGGTTCCCACTCGCCATCTTCTCTAGAATAATCTAAATATAGCATCGATGCAACAGCATCTACTCGAAGACCATCTACATGAAATTGATCTAACCAAAAAATGGCATTACTTATCAGAAATGCTCTGACTTCATTTCTACCATAATTAAAGATTAAACTCTTCCAATCGGTATGGTACCCTTTTCTTCTATCTGGATGTTCGTATAAATTAGATCCGTCAAAGAAACCTAGACCATGAGCATCTTCTGGAAAATGAGATGGTACCCAGTCTAAAATTACGCCTATATCGTTTTGATGAAAAGTATCTACTAAAAGTTTGAATTCTTCAGGAGAACCAAATCTTGAAGTTGGCGCAAAATAACCGGTTAATTGATAGCCCCAGGAAGGATCATAAGGATATTCCATTATCGGCATAAACTCTACATGGGTATACCCCATATCTTTAACATAGTTTACAAGATCTACCGCAAACTCATGGTAAGTCAAAAATTTATTCTCCGCATTTTTCTTCCATGAACCTAAATGTACTTCATAAACGGAGTATGGTTTATCTAATCCGTTTTTATCTTTTCGATAGCCCATCCAAGCATCATCTTTCCAATCATGCTCGGCAGTCCAAATTATTGACGCTGTATTTGGTGGGTGCTCGCAGTACCGTGCAAAAGGATCTGCTTTCTCTGTCCAAATATCATTATTGACAGATTGTATCTTGTATTTATAGACTTCACCTTTACCAATATGGGGGATAAAACCCTCCCAAATACCGCTAGAATCCCAGCGAACATTCAACTTGTGGTCGTCTGAATCCCAAGAATTAAAATTACCTACGACCGATACAGATTTTGCAGATGGTGCCCAAACGGCAAAGTATGTACCTGCTACACCATCGACTTCAACCAAATGAGAACCCAACTTTTCATACAGTCGATAATGCTTACCACCTTTAAAAAGATCAATATCAAAATCGGTAAATAATGTGTGTACTTTTACGTTTGGCATATAATTGGTTTATTTTGGTAAAGCTAATCATCTTTTAAAGACGTTCGACTCTAATAATTTATAGTTAAGAATACAGCAGTTAATATCCGATTTATATATTTAAATACCAAAAATGGAACGCTTTTTGAAAGAACTATTCAAAATTTAAACGAAAACCGAATAATTATAACATTATGAAAAAACTGAATTTATTTTTAGGCGCACTTGCAACTGTATTTTTTATATCATGTGAAGGACCACAGGGACCTCCTGGATTTGATGGATTTGATGGCGAAAGAGGACCTGCCGGACAGGACGGAGTTAACATCTTAGGGCAAGTCGTAGATATTGAAGGCACGTTTACTTTAGAAAACGATTACTCTATATTTTACGAGTTTCCACAAAGTATAGAAGTCTTTGAGAACGATGTAGTTTTTGTTTACCTGCTTTGGGATGAAACCGAAGATGGTAATGGTGAATTGGTTGATATTTGGAGGCTGATGCCACAAACACGGATTTTAGACCAAGGTTTACTTCAATATAATTTTGATTACACCTTTTTTGATGTCAATATTTTTTTAGAGTCAGATTTTGACTTAGCTACTTTACCTGCAGGTGATACAGATAATCAAGTTTTTAGAATAGCCATTTTACCAGCAGAATCTACAACCGGCAAATTAGACACCTCCAACATAAATTCTGTAATGGCTCATTTAGGTATAACGGAAGATAGCATTCAAAAAATAAAATTAGATTAACACCCCATGTAGTTAACCTATTCAATCTAAAGCCTTTGAATGACAATCAAAGGCTTTTTTTTATTTGCTATTTTTAGAACTTTAACCTAAAATGTTACGTAGATACAGTACATTGAAAGGAATGTATAATTTTATCGACAGAACTAAAAAATTGAAAAGATGAAAATAAATATTGTAATTGCACTATTAGTAATTTTTGTGAGCTGCAAGGGTACTTCTCAAGAAAAAGAGATAGCTACGGATACCAAGACTAGCCAGAAAAAAGAATTCGCGGTGCAGAAAACGAATAGCGAATGGAAAAAGGAGTTGACCGATTCTCAATATTATGTACTGCGTGAAGCTGCTACTGAAACCCCATTTACTAGCGAATTATTAAAGAATAAAGAAAAGGGCACATACGTTTGCGCTGCATGTGCTACCCCCCTATTTAAAAGTTATACCAAATTCGACTCTGGTACAGGGTGGCCTAGTTTCTATGAAGAAATTGAAGGTAATGTTGCTTATGATGTTGATTACAAAATTGGTTACAAAAGAACAGAAGAGCATTGTGCAACTTGTGGCGGACATCTAGGTCATGTTTTTGAAGACGGACCAGATCCAACCGGTTTACGCCACTGTGTTAATGGTGTTGCACTTAATTTTGTGCCTGCCGAATAACTTTTAAATTAGAATTTAAATTGCAAGAGGTCTTTTTAGACCTCTTCTTTTTTTTCTATAAGACTCATACTAAAGTAGCTAGGTAAATTTCTTAAATATCACAATTTCACATTAAAGGTCATATTTTAAAAACCTACAATTAATTTCAATAAGGTTTTGTATTTTTGCAGCTCAATTCAATCTACAAAAAATCAAAATATGAGCACTTTCGATATTATTGTTTTAGGTAGTGGTCCTGGTGGATATGTAACCGCTATTAGGGCTGCACAATTAGGGTTTAAGACTGCCATTATTGAAAAAGAAAGTTTAGGCGGTGTTTGCTTAAATTGGGGTTGTATACCTACTAAAGCATTGTTGAAATCTGCACAAGTATTTGAATACTTGAAACATGCAGAAGATTATGGTTTAAAAATTAACGGTGCCGATAAAGATTTTGATGCCGTAGTTAAAAGAAGTCGTGGTGTTGCTGAAGGAATGAGCAAAGGTGTTCAATTCTTGATGAAAAAGAATAAAATAGAAGTTATTAAAGGTTACGGAACATTAAAAGCCGGAAAGAAAGTTTCTGTTAAGGCTGAAGATGGTTCTATTACCGAATACAGTGCAAATAATATTATCATTGCTACAGGGGCAAGAAGTCGCGAACTACCTAGCTTACCGCAAGATGGTAAGAAAATTATTGGGTACAGACAGGCAATGACCTTAGAAAAACAACCTAAGAAAATGATTGTTGTTGGTAGTGGTGCCATTGGTATCGAGTTCGCTTACTTCTACAATTCTATGGGAACTGATGTTACCGTAGTTGAATATTTACCGAATATTGTACCGGTTGAAGATGAAGATGTTTCTAAACAATTAGAAAGAAGTTTCAAAAAGGCGGGGGTTAAAATTATGACATCTGCAGAAGTTACTTCTGTTGACACGTCTGGCGATGGTGTAAAAGCTACCGTAAAAACTGCCAAAGGTGAAGAAGTTTTAGAGGCTGATATCGTATTGTCTGCCGTTGGTATTAAAACCAATATTGAAAATATAGGATTAGAGGATGTTGGTATCGCTACCGATAGAGATAAAATATTGGTAAATGATTATTACCAAACTAACATACCTGGTTACTATGCAATTGGTGATGTTACACCTGGACCAGCTCTTGCACACGTTGCATCTGCTGAAGGTATTTTGTGTGTAGAGAAATTAGCTAATATGCATGTAGAGCCATTAGATTATGGTAACATACCAGGTTGTACGTACTGTTCTCCTGAAATCGCTTCTGTTGGTTTAACTGAAAAACAAGCTAGAGAAAAAGGTATCGAAATTAAAGTTGGTAAATTCCCTTTCTCTGCAAGTGGTAAAGCACAAGCTTCTGGCGCTTCTGAAGGTTTCGTAAAAGTTATATACGATGCCAAATACGGCGAATGGTTAGGTTGCCATATGATCGGTGCTGGTGTTACAGATATGATCGCCGAAGCAGTTCTTGGTCGTAGATTAGAAACTACCGGGCATGAAGTTTTAAAAGCTATTCACCCACACCCAACCATGAGCGAAGCTGTAATGGAAGCAACTGCAGCAGCTTACGACGAGGTTATTCACTTATAATTAATACAAAATAGTATAGCATGTTAAAATTATTTCGAGCAACGGCAATTTTAGAAGGAATCTCTTATTTGGCGTTGTTCGGGGTAACCATGCCATTAAAATATTGGGCAGAAATACCAGAGCCAAATAAATTCGTCGGGTACGCCCACGGTTTTCTATTCATCGCATTTATAGCACTTACATTAATAGTAGGCTTTACACACAAATGGAGCTTTAAAAAAGTATTTATTTTTGGTATAGCTTCACTTCTACCCTTTGCTACATTTTACGTAGAAGAGAAATATTTAAGAACTGAAGATAACGGTTAAGGTTGATCTTCTATTACTACAGAGAGTTCATAAATTTTTCCATCAAAAGCACATATATACAATTCTTTGTTTGCATCGATACCGAAGGATGAAATTGCCAATCTGCTTTCAATTATCAACTTATTGTTACCAGCTTGATCTAAAGCCCAAATTCTACCTGAAATAAAATCACCGTAGATATAATAACCTTGTAACTCTGGTAAAGTATTACCTCTATATACATAACCACCAGTTACAGATTTATCATTTTCTGTACGACCGTATTCATAAAGCGGGGCAATTAAATCTGTTGCATCACATTCTGCCTCAAGAAAACAAGAATTACCTTCAAAAATATTCCATCCGTAGTTACCACCTTTAACGATTAAATCGATTTCTTCTTTCTCATCTTGACCCACATCACCTGCCCAAATAGTATTTGTTTGGTTATCGAAACTAAATCTCCACGGATTTCTTAATCCGTATGCAAATACCTCTCCTCTTGCATTCTCCTCTTCAACGAAGGGATTATCGGTAGGGATTGCATAGTTCAATCCATCATCAGTTGAATCTACATCAATACGTAAAATTTTACCAAGCAAGCTTCCTAGATTCTGTGCATTACCATCTGGGTCACCAGATCCTCCGCCATCACCTGATGCAATATATAAATATCCGTCAGGTCCAAAAGCTAATTGCCCACCGTTATGGTTGGTTGCTGGTTGCGGAATTTCCAATAAAATAGTTTCGCTAGATTCATCAATACTATTTGCATCGGTTTCAGAAACTTTAAAACGAGATACTACCGACAAATTTTCCCTTGGGGTATAGACAACATATAAAAATCCGTTAGTAATGTATTGCGGATGAAAAGCAAAACCTAACAACCCCAATTCGCTCTCAGTGGCTGTCCTAGCTGAAATATCTAAAAATGTAGACACCTCTTCTGTAACATCATCATTATTGAAAACTTTAATAATTCCGCCTTTTTCTGCCACAAAAATTCTACCACTCTGATCATTTGGAGATTGAAAATCTAAGGGATTAGCAAAAGTCAAATTCGGAAATGCATTGTTTATAGCAATTGAATTATCTGTAATTGGTGTCAATGCCAATTCATCTGCATCGCTGCACGAAACATAACATAAAGAAGAAACACTTAGAAGTACTAATCGAATTCTGTTCATAACAACATATTTTGTTATTATTTACGAATTAGAATACTACTCTAGATGTTAAAACATCTTTTAGGATCAAAATAAAAAGCTTTCGATAGCTAAATCATAACTTTTTAAACCGAAGCCAAGAATTACTCCACTTGCCGCCGGCGAAATATAAGACACATGCCTAAACTCTTCGCGCTTATGTGTATTAGAGATATGAACTTCTATTACCGGCGTTTCAACTGCTTTTACAGCATCGCCAATACCTACCGAAGTATGAGTATAAGCTGCTGCATTGAGCACTATACCGTCATAAGAAAAACCTGTTTCTTGAATTTTAGAAATTAGTTCGCCCTCAATATTAGATTGATAATATTCTAATTCAACATCTTTAAACTTGAATTGTAATTTTGAGAAGTAATCTTCAAAAGTTTCGGCACCGTAAACGTCTGGCTCCCTTTTTCCTAAAAGATTTAAGTTGGGACCATTTATTATGATAATCTTCATACATCAAAAATAATGAATGTTGCCTTACGATGAATTAGAAATGTTTGTCGTTAACATATTTAAATAATGTAATGTCTAGCGACGGGTTCTATATTTAGGCTCGAAATTATAAACGATACCCAATGTCAAAGTTGACCAAGTAGTTTCTTCGATATCTATACCTGTATAAGAAAAATTAACCTCAACACTTGAACTCATTAAATAAGCAATTGTAGGTCTGTAATATAAACCACCTTCATTACCATCATTTAAACCCATTGCATAACCTATATTTCCGCCAAATGAGAAATCATTTGATGTCCAAAAACGAACGCCTACAGACAACGGCAAAAATTGAATAGATTCTTGTTCTTCTCTAATAATCGTTGTTTGAAAGGTTTCTGCAAAACCATGAATAAAACCTACTGCTGGTCCCACATCTACTACTTCACCTAACGGATACATATATGAGAAATCTGCTCCAAGCACAATACTTACAGCTTCATTATAATCATCTAGTGGAATACCTCCTTGAATACCGAACTTGAACCCCTCTTGAGCAAAAATTCCGGTTGAAAAACATAAGGCAAATAATAAGATAAAAGACTTCTTCATGGTTTGGTCGGTTTATTTCTTTCAAAAATAAAGGTAAGACTAAGCTTACAGGCATCTTTGTTGTGAATACTATGAAAGTAGTGGTACAGCTAAGTTTTAGGTAGGTCATATTATTTATAACTGCGAAATAATCTCCCTATTATTACATTATTTTATACTCAATTAATGTATTCTTTATCTTTAAACCATGAATTGGAAACATGCGTTAAAAGATTATACCATCTATCTTAAGCTTGAGCGAGGGTTATCAAAAAATTCTATACAGAGCTATACTATGGATATCGAGAAATTGATGTCTTTTCTTGATGCACATGCCATAACTACCACCCCCATACTTATAGACAAAAACACAGTTCAGCAATTCATATATGAAATTGCCAAAGTGGTCAACCCCAGATCTCAGGCGAGAATTATATCGGGACTCAAGAGTTTTTTCAATTATTTAATTTTTGAAGACTACCGAAAAGACAACCCGTTGGATTTAATAGAATCACCTAAAATTGGGCGTAAATTACCTGATACTCTTTCAGAAAACGAAATAGACAAATTAATTGGCGCTATTGATTTAAGTTCAGCCGAGGGAGAACGCAACCGTGCTATGCTAGAAACTTTATATGGCTGCGGATTAAGAGTATCTGAACTTATCGGATTAAAAATTTCTGATCTTTTTTTTGAGGAAGATTTCATCAAAGTAACCGGCAAAGGAAACAAACAACGTTTTGTACCCATTAGCCCTGTAAACAAGAAATACATTGATATTTATAAAAATGAAATTAGAGTCCATTTAAATATTCAAGAAGGTTTTCAAGATATTCTATTTCTTAATCGACGTGGCAAACAACTTACCCGAGCCATGATTTTCACTATCGTAAAAAATTTAGCGGTTACCATAGGATTAAAAAAAAGTATAAGTCCGCACACCTTTAGACATTCTTTTGCTACTCACCTTCTTGAAAATGGTGCCGATTTAAGATCTATACAACAAATGCTTGGACACGAGAGTATTACTACTACAGAAATTTACATGCATGTAGATAGATCTCACTTAGCTGAAGTAATGAATACGTACCACCCTAGAAAAGATCATTAAAATTTCCACTTGCTACCAATAGTGTAAACCGAAGGCATTGCTATTTGGGTTTCACCAAAAGCGCCGATGGTCGATTTATTTAATTGAACATTACTTTTTAATTCAATCATAAAACTTTCGCTGACATCATAACCAGTACCTGCCACAAAACCAAGGCGGTATGGTGCATCCAAAAGTTCATCTTTGTCAGTAGCCACTTCTACCTCTAAACCTGTAAGCAAGTATAATCTATCATTCAAATATCTTTTAAACAACTGGCTAGACCTAAACCTTTCACTTAATATATACGTATCATAAAAACCTTGAAGCTCAAGTTGTGTAGACTTAAATATTCCATATTGCACCATAAAAGACTTATGTACATCACCAATTGCAGAAATGGGGTATGCATGCCCTTTTACTGACCAACCCGATAACGATGAGGGTAAATTTGATGCAGGCGGTTCTTCTATGGTTTGCCCATTCGATGCTATTATAAACAAGAACAAAAAACTTTGTACAAGTATTTTCATAGGTTGAATATCTTGGGTTGGCAGACATAAATTCCTACAAAAGATATTTTAAAAATCAGCGCCAACGAAATACTTAGCAAAACTTTAACTGTCAAGTATTTAGAAAGCTTCTCTTAAAATATGAATACAGTTTCACTAATCTTTGAACTGACTGTAATCTCTTTTAAACGGGCGAATGATTAAACGTGCCTCCCTATCAAATCGAATATAATTATATACCCAGTTGATAAATACGACCATTCTATTTCTAAATCCTATCAAGAAAAACAAGTGAACGAACATCCAAACGAACCAAGCAAATACACCTTGAAATCTGAATTTCTTGATATCGCAAACCGCTTTATTTCTACCAACAGTCGCCATGCTACCTTTATCGTTATAAACAAATGGTTTCATGGGTTTGTTCTCTAATAAATTCACTAAGTTTTGTCCTAGTAATTTTCCTTGTTGTATTGCCGGTTGTGCCACCATTGGGTGCCCACGAGGATTATCTACGGTTGCCATACATGCAATATCACCAATAGCAAATATATTAGGATGACCTACTACCTGATTGAATTCGTTGACATTTATTCTATTACCACCAGCAATTACGCCTTCTGCATCTAAGCCTTTTATACCGGCTCCTTTAACCCCAGCTGCCCAAACTACCGTTGCTGAATCGAATTTTAAATCTGTTTTTGTTGTAACCGTCTTACCATTATATCCAGTAACCCGAACTCCTTTCCAAACCTGAACTCCTAATTTCTCTAAAAAGTCTTCAGCTTTTTTTGATGCTTGCGCGCTAAAACCTGGTAACAAGCAATCGCCACCCTGCACAATATTAATCTGTGCTCTTCTTGTATCTAAATCTGGATAATCTTTTGGTAAAATGCCTTTCTTTATTTCTGCTAAAGCACCAGAAAGCTCTACCCCTGTCGGACCACCACCTACTATTACGAAATTCATCAAAGCATCTCTTTCATGATAATCATCAGTAAGAAGGGCCTGTTCGAAATTCTCTAAAATTAAACTACGCAGATTTAATGATTGCGGAATCGACTTCATAGACATCGCGTTCTTTTCTATCTCCTCGTTTCCAAAGAAATTAGTTTCAGAACCAGTTGCTACTACTAAATAATCAAAACTTAAATCACCAATATTGGTATTCAGCTTTTTTCCGGCAGTATCAATATGCTCTACTTCAGCTAAGCGGAAGTAGAAATTATCATACCCTATTAAAACTTTACGTAGCGGATACGCAATAGAATCTGGCTCAAGACCACCTGTAGATACTTGATATAATAATGGTTGAAAAGTATGGTAATTGTTCTTATCGATAAGGACTACCTGCACCTCTTGTTTACTTAATTTTTTCGCCAGAGAGACTCCGCCAAAACCACCACCTATTATTACAATTCTAGGATAGCTCGAAAGTGGTATGTTCATAGTATAAGTACTTAAATGCGAAATTAAACAAATGGATTTCTACTTTAAAATAATAATGTGTTTTTAGTATCTTTAAGGTCTAACTCAAACAAACACCACAATGCGTAAAACCCTTATTTTATTGGCAGTATTAAGTACTTCCTATTATTCGATGAATGCTCAAAAGAGCGAAAAAGACATTATTAAAAATTTAGAGAAGAAAAGTGCAGATTATGGTACTATTGCTCAAAATATTTGGAGATTCGCAGAAATGGGCTACCAAGAAAAACAAAGCTCTGACCTTTTACAAAAAACTTTGCAAGATGCAGGCTTCAGCATCAAAAAAGGTGTTGCAGGTATACCTACCGCATTCATTGCCGAATATGGTAGTGGCAGCCCGGTTATTGCGATAATGGGAGAATTTGATGCCCTACCTGGGCTTTCTCAAAAAGCGGTCGCCGAAAAGCAATCTGCTGGCGCAGCAGCAGGTCACGCCTGTGGTCATCACTTATTCGGTACGGCTTCTACAGCTGCTGCCATTTCAACAAAAGAATGGTTAGAAGCGAACAAATCTAAAGGTACTATTCGTTTTTACGGTACACCAGCAGAAGAAGGTGGCTCTGGTAAAGTATATATGGTTCGTGAAGGACTTTTTAATGATGTAGATGTTGCTTTACATTGGCACCCAGGAGCTCAAAATGCAGCTAGTGCCGGTGCGGCTCTAGCAAATAAATCAGCTAAATTTAGATTCCATGGTATTTCTGCACATGCAGCCGCATCACCAGAAAAGGGGCGTTCTGCATTAGATGGTGTTGAAGCTATGGATATGATGATCAATATGATGCGTGAGCACATACCGCAAGAAGCTAGAATTCATTATGTAATTACAGATGGCGGTAAAGCACCGAACGTAATTCCTGATTTTGCTGAAGTATATTACTATGCTCGTCATAATAGACGCGATGTGGTTATTGAAATTTTTGATCGTATGGTAAAAGCTGCTGAAGGCGCTGCTTTAGGTACTGGTACAACTATGGATTATGAAATGATCGGTGGTACGCATGAGTTGCTTCCTAATCTTACTTTACAGAAAGTGATGCATGATAACCTATCTGAAGTAGGCGGTATGGAATATACTGCAGAAGAAAAGGCTTTTGCCGATAAAATCGCAAAATCATTAGGTCAAGAAAAGGCTGATCTTGATACCGCAAAAAATGTGCAACCGTACAAAACAGAAGCTAAAGCATTCGGCTCTACCGATGTTGGCGATGTTAGTTTTACCGTACCAACTGTTGGTTTCAGTACTGCTACGTGGGTACCTGGCACACCGGCGCATAGCTGGCAAGCGGTCGCTGCAGGTGGTACTTCAATCGGTAACAAGGGCATGATGATAGCTGCAAAAACACTTACGATGACTGCAATTGACTTGTTCAAGGATAAAAAATTAATAGAAACCGCCAAAGCAGAGTTTTTAGAAAATAGAGGCGCAGATTTTAAATATATTCCGCTTTTAGGCGATAGAGCTCCAGCTTTAGATTACAGAAAATAGTCTAGAATTCATCTAGAATTTTAAAGTGCCAAGGTTACCTTTGGCACTTTTTTTTATGTATTTACAGATTTATTGTAACAATTGAAACCAATCGGAGACTAACCTCGTAAGAACAACCAACCAATAGTGAACAAAGAACTGGAACACAAATTTGTGACCGAGCTGCAAGACAATCAAAACATTGTCCATAAAGTGTGTACCCTGTATACAAATGACCGCGACTCGCACAACGATTTGTTCCAAGAAATTACGATTCAACTGTGGAAAGCATACCCCAAGTTTAGAGGAGAAGCAAAATTCAGCACTTGGATGTATAGGGTAGCCCTAAATACAGCTATTACACTATATAGAAAGCGTAAAAGGCGAATTGATACGGCGGACTATGAATCTATAATTTTTAAGATTAAAGCCGATGAATATGATGAAACCGAAGAGCTGCAATTGAAATTGATGTATAAAGCCGTCAAGCAGTTAAATGATATCGACAAAGCATTAGTTTTTTTATATCTGGAGGATAAAAACTATGCCGAAATATCAGAAACGTTAGGTTTAACCGAGGTAAATGCACGAGTGAAAATGAATCGTATTAAAACAAAATTAAAAACCATTTTGAATCCATAGGCATATGACGGATGAACTGGAATTATTAAAGAAAGACTGGCAGAAGAAGGAATTCAATGTTCCTAAGCTGAGCTATGAAGAAATACATAAAATGATATGGAAGAAATCTTCCTCTATCGTTAAATGGATATTGATTATTAGTATTTTAGAATTTACCGTACCCCATCTTCTATATTTACTGCCATCAATGCGTGAAGGAATGGAAATCTATGATAAAATAGGCGTATCTAAATATCTACTGATTCTTTCAATTTTTACTTATGCAGTTGCCTTTTATTTTATTTTTCAATTTTATAAGCGATTTAGAGAAATATCAGTTTTAGATAATTCTAAAAATTTGATGAAGAAAATTATTAAGACAAGAAAAACTGTAAAGCACTACGTCATTTTTTCATTGTCAATGATAATGGTTACTATTATCATTATGATTATAGGTGTTTATTTGAACGATAATATAATTTCAGCATTCCCTGAATTAAAAGGTAGTCTAGAAAACATTTCGCAAGAAAAGTTAAAAATCACCTTAATGCTATCCATTGGTATTTTCGGCGTACTCTTAACTTTAGTAATGGGAGTAATTTACTTTTTACTTTATGGTTTACTACTTAGAAAGCTAAAACATAATTACAGCGAACTAAGACATTTAGCAGTTTAAGTTTTTTTCCATTTACGTTGTTTATTCTCTTCTTCGAAGGCCAATAAATCTTGTTTAGAAATCACCTTTAAAAATGAAGGGTGCTGTTCAATAGCATATTCCAACTTCTCAATGATTGATTCTGAAGATTCATTTTCATAATCTATTTGCAATGGCTCTTTAATGACCAGCGATTGTAGTATTCCTTTCTTTTTGATACGAAGTCCCTTTTTATCAAAAGATCTTCTAAACCCATCAATAACTACAGGTACTACAACAGGTTTATACTTCTTAATAATATGTGCTGTACCTTTTCGTAAAGGTTTCCAAGGGGTTGTAGTACCTTGTGGAAAAGTGATTACCCAACCATCATTTAAAGCTTTGCCTATACTAGAGATATCGCTCATTTTTACTTGGCGCTTAACATCTTGACCTTCTGAACGCCATGTTCTTTCTACACTAACAGAACCTGCGTAGGCCATGATTTTGGTCAGCAAACTTTTTTTCATGGTTTCTGCAGCGGCTACATAATACATATTCAATTTAGGCTGCCAAATGTACCCAAGATTTTTAATCGAATCTTCACGACCACTTAAACTAGCATTAAACACATGAAACATTGCCACTACATCGGCAAAGTAAGTTTGATGGTTACTTACAAATAGTACATTTTTATCTGGCAAGTTTCTGATTATTTCAGAACCTTCAATTTCTAACGTATTAAATCGCTTATATCGCTGATGCGATAGCAATGCCAAAATACGAATTAGCCACTTTTTAATGAATAAGTTATGCCCGAAAGGGTTTTTATCAAATAATCCCATAGAATGCTAAAATAATTAAATATGCTTTACAACACCTGCTTTAATAACTCTTTAATCTCATTCAACATCATTGCCGTAGCACCCCAAACGATATAACCGTTTAATTTAAAGGCAGGTACTTCAATATCTACCGCGTATGATGTTGTTAATTTTTTAGAAACAACTTTGGTATCATCTAAAAAGTCTAGTATTGGAACCTCTAAAATCAACTCTACTTCTGACTCTTGTTTTATAAATGGTTTGGGTTCTTTATATAAACCAATGAATGGTTGGACGATAAAATTACTTGGGGGAATAAAAATTTCTGAAATTTCTTTCACCACAATAACATCTTTAGGATGCACCCCTACTTCCTCATGGGTTTCTCGTAATGCCGTTGTTAACAGCCCGTCATCTGACTTTTCTGCTTTACCACCCGGAAAACCAACTTGGTTCGAATGCACACCTTTATAAGTTTTTCTCAGAATCAATAAAAGGTTGGTATTTTGATTTACCGTTGGATAAAACAATGCCATAACTGCCGCTTTCCTCGGATTCTTCTTCGTTTGATTGATTCGCTGTAATTCTTCTAAACGAATTTCTGGCGCCATTTTATGCTGAGAAGCTTCTCCCGGTAGCGGTAGATCCTTTATTTTTGATATTTGTTGTTCAAAAAAATTGAAATCCATGCGTTCACTCAAATTCTATACATTTTTTCTCTTATCCATTATGGCAGTAGCTAGCTGCAAAGATACTTCTAAGAAAGTTGATAGCGCTACTACCGAACCAGAGGCTGTATTAGATTCAATTAAAATTACAGAAAATGAAATTATCGAAGACCCAAAAGAAGAAGCTTTTGTGCTTGACGAAGAAAATGCTATCGAATTCTTTTTCAACTATGAAAAAACCTTAAAAGCGAACAAGGTTAAAATTACCACTAACCTCGGTAGTTTTACAATTGAGCTATTCGAAAATGTACCGTATCACCGAGCTAATTTCATTTATCTGACTGAAAAAGGTTATTTTGATTATACTCAATTTCATAGGGTGGTGAAAAACTTTATTATTCAAGGCGGAAATTCTGATGATGAAAATACAGGTAGAAAAAGATCTGAAATAGGAAGATACCTATTACCACCAGATGCTAGAAAAGGGCATAAACATCATAGAGGCACCGTTTCTATGCCTAGTAGCGAATTGGACAACCCGCACATGCTTGCATCTCCTTTTGAATTTTTTATAGTTGTTACCGACCCTGGATCGTATCATTTGGATGATGAATACACCCCTTTTGGCAGAGTTATAGAAGGTATGGATGTTGTTGATAAAATAAATAACCAACCAGTTAGCAAAGGCGATTGGCCTGAACAGAATATCTATATAGAAAAAGCTGAAGTACTAAAGTAGCTTTTGGCTTTTGGCTTTTGGCTTTTGGCTTTTGGCTTTTGGCTTTTGGCTTTTGGCTTTTGGCTTTTGGCTTTTGGCTGAAGTATAGCTATTTGGCTTCGCCAAATAATCTAATAAAAATCTTTACACTCCCTCGCGATAGATATTTGGAAGCGATATTTTAAAACGTACCGCTAAAACCCGCATGATTATAATAGTAACAATTGCCAAAGAATAAGCTATGGTATTTTGTATCGGAAATTGAATTAACAGAAAGTATACGAGTCCGCCTAAAATGCAGACCGTTGCATAAATTTCTTTTCTGAATATTACAGGTATTTCATTACATAAAATATCTCGAATTACTCCGCCAAAACAAGCTGTAATGGTACCTAAGGCGATGCACATGACAGGGGATAAATCTGCCGCTAAACCTTTTTCTATACCTACCATGGTATATAGACCAATACCAATAGTGTCAAATAGAAAGAGTGATTTTCTTACGTATTTCAACTGCTTTACAAAAATGATGGCCAACAAAACGGTAATTACAATAATGAGCAGATGCATTGGTGCATTCAACCATCCTACAGGTCGAATTCCAATTAATAAATCTCTTAGAGTACCACCGCCAACTGCTGTTACAAAAGCAATGATAAGTACGCCAAAAACATCTAATCTTTTATCCATTGCGACCAAAACACCTGATATGGCAAATGCAATGGTTCCTAAAATATCAATGACGAAATAAAACATTTTTACAGCTTTTGGGTGAAGTAGTTATAATCTTTTAAAACAGTATCTAAATACTGCTTATCATATAAATCTGAATTGGTCTGCAATATACTATCAACTTTTTCTCTAAGCGCTTTCATCGTTTTAAAATCATTGCTTTTTTGAGCTATACTAAAGGTTTCTTTGATCAGTCTTACATCTTTATCTGTCAGTATGGTAACATTCACAAATTTTGGTACATAGGTATCTTCTACTTCTTCTAAAATGGTATGCGAAACTTTAGTCTTGTTTTTTGTACTAATAACAACGGTACCTGCTGCGGCATCGCCCAATCGCTGCCTTTTTTCAGAAAAAAGAATAGTAAGAATGCCTATTGACCCAACAAAGATCCAGATATCGACCAAACGAAGCATCCAACGAATTAAATAATTACTCCAATTTACCGGGGAACCATCAACCGATACCACTCTCATTTTCATAATCATTTTTCCTACAGTTCTACCATTAAAAATTATATGCATCAATAAACTGTAAAACATGGCAGGTAAAGATATTAAGCCTACGATGCCTCTCTGAGTCCATCCGTCATTATAAATATAACCAATGGCATCGCCAATTAAATCGACTAGTATATAATAGAGATATAAAATAAATGCATCTATAAAAAATGCCACAATTCGTTCACCAATACCTACAATTGTATAATTAAGGTTCACATTTTGCGTTGTATTGATTTGAAGGTTATTCATTAAGTCTTAAATTTAACAAGGTAAAATTAGTTTATGCGCGAAGCTGCTTTTGTGAAGCAAAATAAGGAAAAATGGATAGCATTCGAAAATGCTATGAACCTTGGTGCTACTTCAAACCCAGATGAGCTTGCCAATGGCTATATTCAATTAACTAATGATTTAGCCTATGCGCAAACGTATTACGCAGAAAGTAAGACTTTATTGTATTTAAACGAATTAGCTTCTAAAGCCCACCAAAAAATTTATAAGAATAAAAAAGAAGGCAAAAACAGAATTGTTAGCTTTTGGTTGACCGAATTCCCGCTTTTTTTCAAACAATACCATAACACACTGGGCATAGCTTTTTTAATATTCATAATAGCATCTGCCATTGGTTCATTATCTGCATTGAACGATGCTACTTTTGTACGTTTAATTTTAGGTGATGCCTATGTAAACGAAACCCTAAATAATATTGCCAACGGCGATCCTGCCGCCATATACAAAGGTGGTAGTGAAATCGGCTCATTTTTAGGTATTACCATTAATAATATTCGAGTTGCATTTCTTGCCTTTGCATTTGGTGTAATTACCAGTATCGGCACCGGTTATATTCTCTTTAGTAACGGCGTTATGCTTGGTGCTTTCATTACTTTCTTTTATACGAAAGGGGTTTTCTTTGAGGCAAATAAGCAAATATGGCTACATGGTACCATAGAAATTTCAGTGATCATCATTGCTGGCTGCGCTGGTTTAATTATGGGCAACAGCATACTGTTTCCGAAAACATATTCTAGACGCGTATCGTTTATGAAGGGTGCTAAAGACGGACTAAAAGTGGTGGTAAGTACGATTCCCTTTTTTATCATCGCAGGTTTTATTGAAGGTTTTATTACCAGATATACAGGTATGCCAAATTGGTTGGCATTTCTAATAATTGGAGCATCTTTATTCTTGATTATATTTTATTACATCGCATACCCAATAATACTTAACAACCAAAATGAAAGACAATTACATACCGTTACGGGTAAATCGTGATTTTGGCGGAATTGTATCCGTTTATTTCGATTTTTTTAAACAGAATATTAAAAACTTTACAAATGTTTTTATCAGTTATAATGGTGTTTTTTTAATAGGACTTTTAATAACTAGCTATTTATTGGTATCTGGATTTATGGGTATGATTGCGCAAGAATCTGGCAACAATTCTTTTGGCGGAGGTAATGAATTCGAACAAGATTATTATATTTATTTAGGTATTGGCGGATTTTTATTCTTCATCATTTTCTTGGGTATTGCCTTCTTAAATTATTCGTTATCTACGAGTTACATGATTAAATATGTAGAAACTAGAGATAATACCGTAGATAAAAAAGAAGTTTGGGAACTGGCAAAAAGCCAATTCGGAAATATCTTTGTATTCGTATTATTGCTGATACCGATATACTTCGTTTTTATTATTGCCGCTATTATTTTAGCCATTATACCCATTTTAGGAATTTTTGCACAATACATTGTACAATTCTTTTTAACCGCTTGGGTAGGCGTTTCATTCTTTGATATGCTTGAAAAGAAAAAAGGTGTTACCGAAGCATTGGGCGAAGGTTGGAAATTAGTAACTACTAACTTCTGGAAATCTGTAGGTGTCAACTTTATCATGGGTCTTTTACTAGGCATGTTACTGGTAATTGCCCTAATTGTACCTGGTATTATTATCGGTGTTTATACCTTTCATGTAGTAGAAAACAATGTAGACTACTCCCATTCTATCGTTTCTACCATTGTGTATACTTTAGGCACTTGTATCGTATTAATTATTGCAGTGTACGGTCAATGTCTTACCCAATTCGTAAATGGCGTATTATATTTTGCATTACATGAAAAAACATACAACGAAAATACCAGAGCTACTATTGAACAAATAGGTCAAAACGATTAAGTTGAAGCGTACTTTACTCCTCATATTCTTTCAGTTATTAGCGCTATGCTCTTTTGCACAGGGCACAAACGATAGTGTCATGAAAATTGATTCTTCGTCTTTACTGACTTTAAGAACCATTAACGATGATCTTTCTGAAAAATATACGGGCGACGAGTTTAACTACACTTTTAAAACGGGAGAATCTCAAAACCTATTGGCTAGATTTATTAATTGGGTCGGACAAGGACTGAGCAATATTTTCGGTATTAATATATCTCCACAGTTATTAAAAATCATTGAATATATTATTTACTTTTTATTGGTAATTTTAGCTATTTACCTCATCGTAAAAGTTCTGATCAATGAAAATTTCAATTTACTTTTTCAGAAAAAAGCGAAAATAATCAATGATATCAACTTAACAGAAGAGCATATTGAAGGTATCGACATTAACAATCTTCTCAGCACTGCTTTAGAACACAAAGACTACAGACTTGCCATACGTTATCAGTTTCTGCTTACGTTACAAAAGCTATCTAAAAGTGAAATTATAGAATGGCATTTTGATAAAACAAATTCAGACTATTTCAATGAAATCGAGCAACTAGAAATAAAAAAAGGATTTAAGAAAATAGCCTACCTGTACGATTATATCTGGTATGGCGAGCAGAGTATAGATAACAGTAAATACACAAAATCGATTTTAGATTTCGAATCGATCAATAAACAAATTCAATCATAATTTGGGTAAGCGTTCTAAAATAATACTTGGGCTTTTGATTGCGGTGCTAATTGGTATCATCGTAACCGAAATAGTACGCCCTAGACCGATAAATTGGAGTCCGTCATTTACCTCTGTTGCGAAAATTCCGTTTGGTTGTTTTGTTCTTTATAATGAACTGCCTTCCATATTTCCTAATAGCGACATTGAACCTGTTGAAAAAAGTATATATGATGTACTTTTTGAGCGAGATTCTACGATACCGTCAAACTACTTAATAATCAATGATTATATCTATTTGGATGAACAAGAAACAAATCAAGTTTTAAAATATGTAGCAAATGGCAATCAAGTTTTTATAGCCAGTAGCAGTCTTACAGGGCAATTAGCAGATACTTTAAATATTGAAATTACACAACAATACGAAATTCAAGAAGACTCCGTAAGAGCTTCCTTTTCCAATCAAAATTTTAAACAAGAACATTTCTATTTTGAAAGAGGAGTTGATCCTGCCTATTTTGTTAGTGTTGATACAGCAAACACACAAATACTTGGACACATACAATTCAAAACTTCTTCATTTTTAGAGAATAATAAGGATGAAATTAAAGTGAAGCCCAATTTTATAAAAACATCTTTTGGTGAAGGAAGTTTCATTATCAATACTTTGCCCGTCGCATATACCAACTATTACGTATTGGGTGATAATAGTAGTTACAGTACACAAAGTTTTTCGTATTTAAATGATCATCTTTTATATTGGGATAATTATAAAAAATCTGGCAGAAAAGTTATAACCTCGCCTATGCGATTCATATTAAATCAACCTGCATTAAAATGGAGCTACTACTTGCTTGTTGTGGGTTTACTACTTTTTGTAATCTTTAAAGCAAAAAGAGAACAGCGTATAATTCCTGTTATAAAACCTTTAGAAAACTCTTCTGTAGAGTTTGCAAAAACTGTTGGATCACTATATTATCAACATAGAGATTATGCTAACTTGAACGATAAAAAAATCACCTATTTTTTAACCTACGTTAGAAATAGGTACTATGTTAACACTACCGTTTTAGATGAAAACTTCATTACTCAATTAAGTGCTAAAGCCGGAAAATCGAGAGATGAGACAAAAGTTTTAATAGGCCTCATACTTAGTCTAAAAAATAAACCCATACATAATGAACAAGACTCATTAGCCCTGGTTCAGAAAATAAATACATATAAACAATCTTATGGAAGATAATACACAAGATGAAAACAACGTAGAATTTAATTCGCGTATAGACCTTACCAAACTACAGGAATCTGTAGCAAGGGTGAAATCTGAATTAGGTAAAGTAATTATCGGTCAGCAAGAAATGATTGAATTATTGATTGTTTCTATTCTAGCGAACGGTCATTCCCTCATTGAAGGTGTACCAGGTGTAGCCAAAACAGTGACCGCAAAACTATTGGCAAAAACAATGAACGTAGATTTCAGTAGAATTCAATTTACGCCAGATCTAATGCCTAGCGATATTTTGGGTACCTCTATATTCAACGTAAAGACATCAGAATTTGAATTCAAAAAGGGACCTATATTTTCAAATATTATTTTGATTGATGAGATAAACCGTGCACCTGCAAAAACCCAAGCCGCTCTTTTCGAAGTTATGGCAGAACGACAGATTACTATAGATGGAAATGAATTTCAAATGCAGCCCCCGTTTTTAGTATTTGCCACTCAAAACCCAATTGAACAAGAAGGTACCTACCGATTGCCAGAAGCTCAACTAGACCGTTTTCTTTTTAAGATAAATGTACACTACCCTACTTTAGAAGAAGAAATACAAATTTTAGAAAACAAACATCAACAGAAAAATACTAATGTGGAAGCATTGATAGATTCTGTTCTTTCTGCCGAGCAAATTGCAGCTTATCAATTGGTAATAAAAGATATTATCGTTGAAGACAATTTACTTAAGTACATTGCCGCCATCGTCAACAATACAAGAACTAATGCCAATTTATATTTAGGTGCATCACCTAGAGCTTCTATTGCCATACTAGATGCCTCCAAAGCGGTTGCAGCTATCAATGGCAGAGACTTTATAACTCCCGATGACATAAAAAAGGTAGTGGGTCCTATTTTAGGACATAGAATTATATTAACTCCTGAACGAGAAATGGAAGGCTATACCGCACAAAAAATGATCAGCGACCTTATTCAAACTATCGAAATTCCTAGATAAATTATTGTGAAAAAGGTATTCAAAAATATATTTCTTGAAAAAAGATTCTTTCTGGTATTAACAGGCATCATCTTATGCTTTTTAGTATCCTATATTTTTGAGAATATCTCATTTATTGCCAAACTTCTGTTCTATCTGTTTTTAGCGCTACTAATTGTAGATATCATTCTTCTGTTTTTATCAAAAGGAAATATAGTTGCCGACAGAATAGTACCTGACAAACTTTCTAATGGTGATGAAAATAATATCAAAATACAAGTTACCAATCAATACTTATTTTCAAGCACCGTAAATATTATAGACGAGCTTCCTTTTCAGTTTCAGAAACGGGACTTTAATTTTAGGAGTGTATTAAAATCCGGAGAGCAAAAATTTTACACGTATAATGTAAGACCTGTTGAACGCGGAGTATATAGTTTCGGTAATTTAAATGTATTCGCTACTTCCCCTATAGGATTTCTAGCTAAAAAATATACATATGACCAGGATAAGGAGGTGCCTGTGTATCCGTCATTTTTACAACTTCGCAAATATGAGCTTTTAGCATTTAGTAATCGCTTACTAGAATTCGGAATTAAAAAAATTCGCCGTATTGGTCATACGATGGAGTTCGAGCAAATTAAAGATTACATACAGGGCGATGATATTCGTAATATAAACTGGAAGGCGACGGCTAAAAGAGGTCAGTTGATGGTCAACCAATTTCAAGATGAAAAATCACAACCTATTTATTCTATTATCGACAAAGGCAGGGTTATGAAAATGCCATTTAATTCGCTTAGTTTACTCGATTATGCCATTAATGCAACATTGATTATAAGCAGTATTGCCCTTAAAAAGAACGATAAAGCAGGTATGTTTGCTTTCAGTAATAAAATAGAAAACAGAATAGTTGCAGAACGTAGAAGTTCTCAAATGAACCTTATTCTTGAAACTCTCTATAACTTAAATACTAATTTTGTAGAGAGTGATTTTAGTAGATTATATATTGATGTAAAAAGAAATTTACCACAACGAAGTCTTTTACTACTGTACACAAACTTTGAAACTTTAGATGCATTACATCGCCAACTACCCTATTTGCAAGCCATTGCAAAACAACATCTATTAGTCGTTATTTTCTTTGAGAATACAGAACTTGTGGCATACGCTAAAGAAAAACCAAATAATACACTTGAGATATACGAGCAGGCTATTGCAGAGAAATTTATTTATGAGAAACAACTGGTAGTCAACGAACTTAGAAAGTATGGTATCCAGTCGATTTTAACCAAACCAGAAGATTTGACTATTAATACTATCAACAAATATTTAGAAATAAAAGCAAAAGGACTTCTGTAAGTTATCGAAGAAGATAAGCTGCTTGTAATTCTGACGTAATATCGCCAGTTCCATTTTCAACGAACGAGGGCAATTGAATTTCATATTGGTTATCTAATTGAGCAACTAAACAACCACAGCTTTTGCCACCGCCGTTTCTTCTTCTTGTATTACTTGTCAATACATCTAATGCCATACCAGCTAAAACACCACCTAAAGTTGTATAAAGAACATCTCTTGTTTCCCATTCATAGCCTTTAGATTTATCATATATACCTTCTTTGGCTAGACCTGCTAACAAACTACTACCAACAGCACCAGCCCATTTCCATCCTTTTTGACCATTAGATATTTTGTCAGCTGCATAACCACCTGCTACACCAATGACAACCCCAGCACCAATATGCTTAGCTGAATTACCTGGATCTTGAGCATTTAAATTAACACTAAATATTAAAACAAAAATAAGAACTACTGTTTTCATAATGAGAACGGGGAATTTTTATTTTAATAACGTACTTTACTAAATAAAATTATATTGCTTTTTTTATTGTGTTAATAATTATCTTTAATATACTTCACCCTTTATTGGCATGTATTATCTAAATTTTTCAGATACTTTAGTAATGTAATATTTTACCTAAAATTCCGACCAATTGGTTATACAAATACAAATAAAATGAAAACTATTTTACATAAATCTGATACCAGAGGTCATGCTGATCATGGTTGGCTAAATTCTTATCATAGCTTCAGTTTTGGTGATTATTATAACGCCGAGCGTATGAATTTCGGAGTGTTAAGAGTATTAAATGATGATACTGTTGCAGGTGGTCGCGGCTTTGGAACTCACCCTCATAGAAATATGGAAATCATTTCTATTCCTTTAGAAGGTGACCTTCAGCATATGGACGATATGGGGAATTCAACAGTAATCAAAGCTGGTGACGTACAGGTTATGAGCGCTGGTACAGGTGTTTCACATAGCGAGCACAACAAGAACAAAGATCAAGAGGTTAAGTTTTTACAGATTTGGATTATACCGAATGAGCAAAGTGTTACCCCACGTTACGATCAAATCTCTATTAAAGATATTGCCACGAAAAATAGTTTGTATCAAGTACTTTCTCCTAACCCTGATGATGCCGGAGTATGGATTCACCAAAATGCATGGTTTCATCTTGGAGAATATGATTCTGAAACAAATGAGTTATATACTTTAAAACAAAAAGGTAACGGGGTTTACATTTTTGTTCTTGACGGGGAAATTGAGATTGCTAATCAGAAATTAAGTAAACGTGATGGATTTGGACTTTGGGATACCGATACTTTTGATTTTAAAACTAATGGCAAATCGAAAATACTAGTCATGGAAGTTCCTATGAGTATATAATTAACAATATCCCTTAATAAATTTGAGTATAAAAAGGCACTTTTAAAAGGTGTCTTTTATGATTTTATAAGCTTCTCTTTCTTATATTTAGGTAAAATATGAATATTAACAATTCCCCCAAAATCTTCATATTTTTCAAGGTGAGGTTTAATTTAGATAGAGTCGCCTATTTGACCCTCGAGAAATAAAGTACTTAAAATTTATAGTTTGTCTAAAAAAAACACTTTTACTAAAAGCACCAAAAAAATCAAATTTTTAGATGAATTTGGATTAATAACTATTATATCCTCAATTTTCACTTTTGCCGTATTCATATATACGCTTCTTTTTCATTCCTATATCGAACAGGTACTGGCTTTTGTAGTTGCTTTGGGTTTTGGTATTGGGTTTATCTTAAATCGCTTAAAATTTCATAAAGCTACTAGAATATACATGACCCTATTCCCCCCAGTTATGTTTATGAGCCTTATATTTTTAATAGGTGGTTATTTCGGCCAAGCTGTGGCATTTGCCACTATGGGGTTCTTGGCATTTATAGGTTACAGAAGAAATCCGCGTGCGCGAAATCTAATTATTACTTTTGATATTTTAGCTTTTATTATACCCACAATTTACATCTCTATATATGGTCCCATTTTAGGCATTATAGATGTACCTTTTGATGAGATTTTTGCATTCTTAGCTTGTTTAGGTTGGCTTTCGCTTACATTTCGAATGTATGATCAAAATAAGACTAGAACATATACTAATGACTTAGAAAACCATATTACCGCATTAAAAGAAAGCGAATTAAATCTTAAGATCGCCCAAAACGATTTAAGAAATCAAAACAACAAGTTAGCGGTTTTAAACAATGAACTTGAATTAAAAAACACTCATATTGAGGAGTTTACCTTTATTGTAACCCATGATTTAAGAGGTCCCCTAAACAATATTAAGGTCATTGCTACAGAATTAGAAAAACAACATTCAGATGCTAACTATGCGAATTTTAGCAACTATCTAAAGCATTTACAGGGCAGCTCTACTCGGCTTACCAATTTGGTCGAAGGTCTTTTGAAATATGCCGAAATCGGTAATTCTAGCGGAATGGAATCTGTAAATATCACAGAAGTTATACAACTAGTTATTGATGATTTATCTGAAAGTATTAAAGATTCTAAGGCAACATTGAACATTGGCGAAATGCCTACATTGATTGCCAGACCTACTGACATTAGAATGCTTTTTCAAAATTTAATTCATAATGCGTTAAAATTTAAAACTAATAATGGACTGCCGGTTATTAGCATCTCGTCTGAAAAGAAAGATAATGAATACCTGTTTAGTGTTGCCGATAACGGTATCGGAATACCGAAAGAGCAACTAGAGAACGTTTTTAATGCTTTTCATAAACTTCATAATCAATCTAAATTTGAAGGATCTGGTATCGGACTCTACGGAAGCAAAAAAATAGTGGACCACCACTTAGGTAAAATATGGGTCGAGTCTGAAGAAAATGTAGGTAGCACCTTTTATTTTACTATCAATACAAATTCTTTAGAACATCATAAAACCGAAGAACATAACGTACCTCTCAATTAAATATAACGCTGTAAAAAATAAATTTATATTGCCATATTATTTTTAATTGAGAACATTTCTAGAGTTTATAACAATCTACTAATTGGTGTTTGCTATCACTAAAATTTAAACTAATTAAACCTCAACAACTACATTTTATTATGAAACAATTACTCACCACCCTCTTTCTTTTATTGATCCTCAACGGATATTCACAAAATTCAATTATCGGATTCTCTTCTGAGAACACAAATAAACAACTGCAAATTGAAAAAAGTTTTGAAGAAAATTTAAATGCCACAAACCTTGACGAATGGATGCAGAAAATGGCTGCCGAACCTCATTGGGTAGGTACAAAATTCGGAGAAGAAAATGCAAAATGGATCAAAAGTCAATTCGAATCTTGGGGTTACGATAGTAAAATAGAGACCTATCAAATTCTATTTCCTTATCCGACAGAAAGAATTTTAGAATTAACCGGTCTTACTCAATACAAAGCAAAACTAACAGCTGTACCCGTAGAAGGTGATCCTTTTACCGCTCAAGGTGATGCCTTATTACCAAGCTATAATGCTTTCTCTACTGATGGTGATGTTGAAGCAGAATTAGTTTTCGTTAATTACGGAATTCCGAAAGATTACGAAGAATTAGAAAAACTTGGTATCAGTGTAAAAGGCAAAATTGTGATTGCAAAATACCAAGGGTCTTGGCGTGGTATTAAACCAAAATTAGCTGCCGAAAAAGGAGCTATCGGTTGTATTATTTATTCTGATCCAGAAGATGATGGTTACGGACAAGGAGATGTCTACCCAAAAGGTGCATACAAGAATAAAACCGGAGTACAACGTGGTTCGGTGATGGATATGCCTACATACCCAGGCGATGTATTAACTCCTGGTTATGCAGCTACAAAAGATGCTAAAAGACTTGATAGAAAAGATGCGCCGACTATTACAAAAATTCCTGTTTTGCCAATTTCGTACGAAGATGCACTTCCGCTATTATCTGCCTTAGATGGTACCGTTGCTCCAGAATCTTGGCGAGGCGGATTGCCAATTACTTATCATATAGGACCAGGACCAGCTACCGTTCATTTAAAACTTACATTCGATTGGAAACTGGTACCCGCCCATAATGTGATTGCGACTTTAAAGGGAACTGAATTTCCTGATCAGTGGGTTATGCGTGGTAATCACCATGATGCTTGGGTTCATGGTGCTAATGACCCTATTAGTGGTTTGGTCGCCCTTATGGAAGAAGCCCGTGCCATTGGTGAACTTGCAAAAAAAGGTCAAAAGCCAAAACGTACCTTGGTATTCTGCGCATGGGATGCCGAAGAACCAGGATTAATCGGTTCTACTGAATGGGTTGAGGATCATAAAAAAGAATTACAAGAAAAGGTAGTTGCCTATATAAATACCGACGGTAACGGTCGCGGATTCTTAGGCGCCGGTGGTTCACATTCACTACAGGCCATGGTAACCGAAGTGGCAGGTACCGTTGTTGACCCACAAACGAAAGTATCGGTTAAAGACCGCAGAATTGCAGCGAATATGGTTAATGGCGGCGATGACTCCTTTGAACTATATGCTTTAGGCTCAGGTTCAGATTATACTCCGTTTATTCAACATGCTGGTATTGCTGCGTTGAACTTAGGTTTTGGAGGTGAAAATGGTGGTGGAGAATATCATACTATTTACGATACATACCCACATTATAAAAGATTTAAAGATCCAGAGTTTGCCTATGGCGTTGCCTTGGCGAATACTACAGGTCTAATTACCCTACGTTTAGCAAATGCAGATGTTATTCCGTTGAACTTCTCGCAATGGCATTCGACTGTTTCAAATTATTTGACTGAAATTATTAATGAAACCGAAAATATGCGTAAAGAGGTTTTGAAACATAATAAGATGGTTTCTCAAAACTCATACGAAATAGCGGCAGACCCAACCAAAAAAGTTAAAACTCCTACGAAAAAAGAACTTATACCTTATATTGATTTTTCACCTTTACAAAATGAATTGGTGACACTGAACGAAACCATTGCTGCGTTTGAAAAAATCAATACCGCTTCGCTTTCTAAGAAGTCGATAGAAGAACTGAATAAGCGTTTAATGAAAGCGGAACAAATGCTAACCTCAGAGAAGGGTCTACCTCGTAGACCATGGTTTAAACATCAAATTTACGCTCCAGGTTTTTACACAGGTTACGGCGTAAAAACGTTACCAGGAGTAAGAGAAGCGATAGAACAAGAAAATTGGGTTGAAGCTCAAGAACAAATTAAAATTTTGACAAACACATTTAAGAACTTCAACACCTATATTAAAGATATAACTAATGATTTAAAATAATAATTATGGACTCAAACTATATAAAAGTATTCGGAGGAAATAGCATCGCAGCGAAACGCGTAGAGCTTGCTTTAAAAGAAAAAAACATTGAACCTATTCTTAAAGACGAAACCGAATCTGCTCGCCTAGCAGGTTTTGGTACTCCTTTACCAGAATTGGTAGAAATCTTTGTTAATAAAGATGAAGAAGTAAGAGCCTTGGCTATAATTACAGAAATAAACTAAAATCAATAAAAAAAGCCTCCATAATTGGAGGCTTTTTTTATTGATAATTTTTCTAAAACTATCCTTTACTCAAAGGTGTAATTTCTAATTTTCTAAATTCTACTGGTCCGTGGTCACCTTGTATCATAATTGGTCCGGCTTCTGCTTCATTATTATCTAAAGCACCACCTGTCATCGCCTCAATATTCTGATTTGATATTACAGTTTTTCCGTTAGCTACAATAGTAACTCTTCTTCCAATTAAGGTAATATCATACGTTTGCCACTCCCCTGCTTTCATAGCTGCATTTTCATTCGGTGTAAGTAAACCATAGATTCCTCCAAAATAAATAGATGAAGGCTCTAACCCTATATTATCAGCAATTTGTACTTCGTACCGCCCTCTTAAATACATTCCACTATTACTACCCTCTGGGTATCTAAATTCTGCATGCAATTTAAAATCGTTGAATTTTTCTTCTGACACCAAATTTACTCCAGGCTTTGCACTTGTAAGTATGCCATCTAAAACTGCCCATTGATTGCCAGGCTTCATCTCCCATCCATTTAAATTCTTACCATTAAATAATTTAACGGTCTTGCCTTCTTTAGCATTTTCATAATACGGAAGTTTAGGCGATTTAGTAGCTGTCCAACTATAGGTTTTTCCATCTACATAAATCATGGTTCCTTTTAATTCATTCCCTACAATTTTACCTTCAAATTCCATATTAGAAGCTCCTGGCTCCCACTGTGGTGGTATTGAAAAAGAAAATAACTCACCATGCTTTTCAATTTCTGCAACTGGTCTTGCGCTACCAAAAGCATAAGTAAATCGACCGATTAATGTATTGGTACCTGAATGCCTAATTTCTAACCAAGATGGTAATTTCTCTCCTTCTTGATCAATCGTTAAATTCCATTTTCCTTCTAAAGGATGTCCCTCTTGAGCTTGAGCCATATTTAAGCTAAAAGCGACAAGAACAAGGAAAATCAATGTTGTTTTAATAGTATTCATATTATTATGGTTTGATAAGTAATCAAATATAACCGAAGTTTTAAATACGGTATCCTAACAAATAACTAAATTTTTCTAAATCCTAAAAAAATACAACCTGATAATATGATGTTAATAATTTAACCATACTGCAATTTCATTATTGATTATCTACATTATTCGCTACATTTAAGTTTCAATTCAAATAATAACAATGACATTCATTAAAAAATTGCTATTGGGATTCTCGTCCCTTTTATTTTTTTGCATTTCGTGTATAAATAAAAAACCTGTTGAAATACCCTTAACCATTCAACAAGACAGCACAGATCTAATTGAAATGGCGAAAATTGCCAGAGAAACCGTTACCGCAAAAGTTGCTGACGGACTAGTATTAAGTTTATGGGCATCTGATTCTTTGGCTCCTGATCCTATTGCGATGGATATCGATGATGAAGGGATCATTTACATTACAAGATCTAATAGAAATAAAAACTCAGAATTCGATATCCGCGGTCATAGAGATTGGATGTCAGAATCTATAGCATTTGAATCTGTTGAAGATAGAAGGGCTTTTCTTCATAAAACTTTTGCCCCTGAGCTTAGTAAAGAGAACGAATGGTTTCCTGATTTAAATAATGATAGCATTCACGATTGGCATGATCTTACCGTTGAGCAAGACGAAATTTGGATGTTAGAAGATACAGACAAAGATGGCATTGCCGATGTTTCTACCCAAATCATGAACGATTTTAATGATGAAATCAATGATCAAGCAGGTGCACTTTTAGTTCGTGATAACGATATTTTTGTAGGTATTGGTCCCGGTATGTATCGACTTACAGATACTAACGGCGATAAAATTTTAGATGAAAAAACGAGCATCGCCGATGGTTTTGCTGTGCATATTGGCTTTAGTGGTCATGGTATGTCTGGCGCAATCGAAGGTCCTGATGGTAAAATATATTGGGGCATTGGAGATATTGGTGCCAATATTACCACTGTGGATGGTGAAAATCATAAATACCCAAACGAGGGAATTATTGTTAGAAGTAATCCTGATGGTACCGATTTTGAAGTTTTTGCTCACGGATTAAGAAATACTCATGAATTTGTTTTTGATGCCTACGGAAATATTATTTCTTCAGATAATGACGGCGACCATAAAGGTGAGAGCGAACGGTTGGTACATATTGTAGAAGGTTCTGATGCCGGATGGAGAGCTAATTGGCAATACGGAAAATATACAGACCCTAAAAATAATGGTTATAATGTTTGGATGGATGAAAAACTATTCACTCCACGTTGGGAAGGTCAGGCTGCATATATTATGCCTCCAATCCAAAATTTTCATAATGGACCAACCGGAATGAGATATAATCCTGGTACCGCACTTGGTAAAAAATGGATGGATAGGTTCTTTTTAGTTGAATTCGTAGGCGACCCTAGCAGATCAAATATTTGGTCGTTCGATCTTAAACCAAAAGGCGCTTCTTTTGAATTGAATACCGATGAATCTATTCTATCGGGCGTATTACCAACAGGAATAGATTTCGGACCTGATGGTGCGCTATACCTTGCCGATTGGGTTAATGGCTGGGGAAGTAAAAATTATGGCAGAGTATGGAAATTAGACGTTAGCGAAGAAACCAATGATCTCGCGCAAGAACGTTTGAAAACTCAAGAATTAATGACCCATAATTATGAAGATGAAAAGACTGATAGCTTGGTAAGTCTATTATCATACAACGATATGAGAATTCGCCAAAAAGCACAATTCGAATTGGCTAAAAGAACTTTTTGGGGCTATAGAGCTTTAGAAAAAGTGGTTCAAGAAGATGAAAACCAATTTGCACGTATTCATGCTATTTGGGGTATTGGTCAAATTGCAGCGAATGATAAAAATGAGGCAAAACCGTTATTGAATTTACTACATGACGAAGATCCTGAAATTGTTGCGCAAAGCGCAAAAGTTTTGGGGGACTTAAGATATGAAAAAGCAGCTGACAGCCTTATTTCGTTGACTACTCATGAAAATGATCGAGTAAAATTCTTTGCCGCTCAAGCTTTGGGTAGAATGAAGTATGAAAAAGCGATTGACCCATTATTGGGAATGATCGAAGCAAATAATGATCAAGATTTATACTTAAGGCATGCAGCTGTATTAGCACTGTCAAGAATTGGTAATGCCGAACCTTTATTAGCACTTGCCAATAGCGAAAACAAAAGTTTACGTATTGCCGCAGTTTTGGTATTAAGAAAACTACAAGAGCCTAAAATTTCTATATTTTTATCTGATAAAGATGATTATATCGTAACAGAAACTGCTAGAGCCATAAATGATGACCTTTCTATCGAAGCAGCCCTACCAGCATTGGCAGCGATACTTACTAACGAAAAATTCAAATCTGAACCTTTGATACGTAGAGCAATTAATGCTGCATTACGTGTTGGTGGTGATGAGCAATTAGAAATGCTCATTAATTTTGCCAAACGTAGAAATGTGTCTAGCGATTTACGTGGCGAAGCCCTTGCAGCTTTAGGTACATGGAACCAGCCTTCTCTATTAGATCGTGTTGATGGTAGATATAGAGGTGAAATAATCAGAGAAAATGGTCAGTTAGAAGAGAAAATAAAAAAAGATATTCCCTCGTTTCTTAGAGAGCGTCAACCAGAAATTTTAATTGGTATCTCAAAAACTTTGAGCGCAATAGGCATAAGCTCATATAATAATGATTTATACGCTATTTTTAAATCAAATTCATCTCCCGAAGTTCGTGCTGCAGTATTAACTACTTTAGGTCAATTAAATTTCGATAAGATGGAAGCTGCCATGTCTATTGGCATGCAAGATAAAAATGAAGAAGTGCGAACCGCTGCCGTTGGTCTATTAGGGCAATTAAATTTACCGAAAGAGAAATTACCTGCCATAGTAGATCCTATTTTTAAGAAAGGTTCTGTTTCTGAGCAACAAAGAATGTTAAACGTTCTAGGCGATTTATCTGACGAAAAAAGCAACGCCATTTTAATCAGCCTTATTGACAAAGCCAGTAGAGACCAATTAAAACAAGGTATTTATTTAGATCTAATCGAGTCGGTAAAAGCAACAGAAAATCCAGCTTTAATTGCGCAATTAGATAAACTAAAAAAAGCAGGCTATTCCTCCGATTCTTTTCAAGAAACACTTTATGGTGGTAATTGGTGGGCGGGCAGATCTGTTTTCAACAACAACCCAACGGCACAGTGTGTACGTTGCCATGCAGTAGGTGGTTCAGGCGGCGAAGTGGGACCGGCTTTAGATAATATTGGCAATATCTTAAATAGAGAGCAACTACTTGAAGCTCTTATAGAACCAAGTGTAAGACTAGCTCCTGGTTATGGAACCGTAACGATTACTTTGAAAGACGGACAAAAAGTTCAAGGTGTTTTAATTGAAGAGAATAATACGGAGATTTTATTAAGAACATCTGAAGCTGAACCTTTGAGAATTCCATTATTGAGAATTGCTAGTAGAGAAAATTCTTTATCGGCAATGCCTGCTATGGGCCGCATGATTTCTAGAAGAGAACTCCGTGATCTTATAGAGTACCTTGGTTCTTTAAAAAATAAAGTTCGGATTATTGAAGGGGAAGATAAAGAAGTATAAGCTATAAAGAGGAAAGTTCTGCTTTCCTTTTATAAAACCCCCTCATAATATCTTTAACAATTTCACAAGCAGGTTTTATGTCGTGAATCAAAGCAGATACTTGACCTATTTCTAGCTCACCATCTTCTAAGTCGCCTAAGAACATGCCTTTTTTGGCACGACCTCTACCTAAAAGTGTTTTCAACTCTTCGGTAGTTGCTCCGTCAACGTATGCTTTTTGAACTTCGTTATAGAATTTGTTTTTCACTAAACGAACGGGTGCCAGTTCTTTTAATGTCAAATGAGTATCACCTTCTTTGGAATTTACGACAACTTCCTTAAAATTAATATGATTTGATGCTTCTTCACTTGCTACAAATCGACTACCTACTTGCACTCCGTCAGCACCTAAAACCATGGCAGCTAACATGGCGCTACCTGTTGCTATGCCTCCCGCAGCAATCAAAGGAATAGTTATTTTTTCTTTCACTGCAGGTATCAACACCAGAGTTGTTGTTTCATCACGCCCATTATGTCCGCCTGCTTCAAAGCCTTCTGCAACAATAGCATCTACCCCGGCTTCCTGAGCTTTCAATGCAAACTTCAAGCTACTCACTACATGTACAACAGTAATTCCTTTTTCTTTTAGGATGGATGTCCATGTTTTCGGATTTCCCGCAGATGTAAATACAATTTTTACATCCTCCTCGATTATAATATCCATCAACTTATCAATATCAGGATACAACATAGGCACATTAACCGCAAAAGGTTTCGAAGTCGCCTTCTTGCATTTCTGAATATGCTCTTTTAAAACATCAGGATACATACTTCCCGAACCAATAACACCCAAACCCCCACTGTTAGAAACAGCACTGGCTAATCGCCATCCGCTAGTCCAAATCATTCCTCCTTGAATAATAGGGAATTCTATCTTAAAAAGTTCGGTAATTCTATTTCGCATGAATGAAGTAATTTACCTCGAAGTAATCACCCAAGGCTTTGTGTTGAAAATTTTATTTAGAATTCCACGCAAGCATTGAAACTCTTATATCTCGATAATTGAGTAAAAAATTACATTTTAAAGATACTATTATGCGCTTTAAAATGTAACACTCCAGCTATGAAATTACACCCGACCCTACAAGGTCATCTTCAATATACCATGCTACAAACTGACCTTCGGTAATTGCAGATTGCATTTCTTTAAAATCAACATACATACCACCTTCTACTCTGTATATAGTTGCTTCTTGTAGTTCTTGGCGGTACCTAATACGTGCTTTTACTTCTAATTTTTTATCAATTTTCAAAGCTAAATCTGTACGTACCCAATGTATTTCTTCGTCTTTAACGAACAAGGTTCTTCTATACAAACCAGGGTGTGCTTTACCTTGACCGGTGTAAATGATATTCTCGTTAACGTCGGTATCAATTACAAATAAAGGTTCTTTGGTACCACCTACATGCAACCCTTTGCGTTGACCTTTTGTAAAGTAGTGCGCACCTTGGTGTTCACCAACTATCTTACCATCTGCTAAATGATAAACCGGTTTTTCTGCATAAAATTTTAATTCAGCGTTTTTATCTGTAAACGATGGTATAGCTCTTTCGTAACTATCAAATGCTGCAGGAACCTCAACAATTTTCCCCGTTTTAGGTTTTAATTGTTGTTGTAAAAACTCTGGTAATCTAACCTTACCAATAAAACATAAACCTTGTGAGTCTTTTTTATCTGCTGTAATCAGGTTCATTTTTTTGGCAATTTCCCTCACTTGCGGCTTGGTCAACTCCCCTATCGGAAATAATGTTTTTGATAATTGCTCTTGTGATAATTGGCATAAAAAATAAGATTGGTCTTTGTTACCATCTTTTCCTGCCAATAATTGATATGTCTCAGAACCATCAGAATTATGAAGTGTCCCTTTTCTACAATAATGACCCGTGGCAACATAATCCGCCCCTAATTGCATGGCAATTTTCATAAAGACATCAAACTTGATCTCTCTGTTACACAGCACATCAGGGTTCGGGGTACGCCCCATTTCATATTCCTTGAACATATAATCTACTATACGCTCTTTATATTCTGCACTTAAATCAACTGTTTGAAAAGGAATACCTAGTTTCTCAGCTACAATTAACGCATCGTTACTATCTTCTAACCACGGACACTCTTCTGATATCGTTACAGAATCATCATGCCAATTCTTCATGAACAAGCCAATAACATCATAACCTTGCTCTTTTAGCAAGTATGCCGCTACGCTTGAATCTACTCCTCCAGAAAGTCCTATTACTACTTTTTTCATATCATCTTCTTGGTCGCAACAAAATTACAAAATTTCAATTCAGGAATACATTTTTTTGAACAAGCATGAAAGACTCGTAGAACTAAAATGTATAGGTTTAAACGTATTTCTCAAATTGGCATCAAGTAACACTATGTTAAACTTTTCTAAATATATATTAAACATAATTTTATTAATATGGAGTCAAACTGCCGTGATATATGTATTTAAAGGCTTATTTTTAGAATAAAAAGGAATTAAGTTGTCATTTTTTTAACATATTGATAATTTTTTCATTTAATATTTTGTTTAGCTTTGAATTAAAATAGTTCAACAATAAATAATAAGAAATGAAAAATCTAGGTAAAATTTTAAAATCGACAGTAATGGTAATGCTGTTAGTTTTTGCTACTTCTTGTAGCGATGATGACAACGATGATCCAGTAATTATCGTTGAAGAAGACAACATAGTAGAGGCTGCACAAAAAACGAGTTCTTTAAGCTCTCTAGTATCAGCATTGGCAAAAGCCGATGAAAGTGCAAATAACGATTTGATTACCGCTTTAAGTAGTGAAGGTCCATTTACGGTTTTAGCACCAACAAATGATGCATTCGCAAGTCTTTTAGCTCGATTAGACGGTTTTAATTCATTAGAAGATTTTAACAATGAGCAGTTGCAAGACTTATTGGCAACAATTTTAAAATATCATGTAGTATCTGGAGCTGCAGTAAGTTCTGGAGATTTAACAGAAGGGCAAACCATAACTACACTACAAGGAGAAACACTAACTGTTAGCATTGCTAACGGAGTTACCTTTGCAGATGCCGCAGCCGAAATGGCTACGGTAACTACTGCCGACGTAGAAACACAAAATGGTATTGTGCATATTATCGATAAAGTATTGATTCCTCAAGAAGCTTTAGATGCATTGAGCAGTGTCTTATTGACTTCTATTACCGATTTGGCTATTTCAGTACCAAGTCTAAGTATATTAGTTGAGGCATTAATAGCTGCTGATGGAGACTTACCAACAGTATTGGCAGGTGAAGGTCCGTTTACCGTATTTGCCCCAACAAATGATGCCTTTGCTGCTTTTTTAGAAGCAAATGATTTTACTGCTCTTAGCGATATTCCAACAGATGTTCTTACGCAGGTTTTATTAAACCACGTTGTAGCAGGTACCAATTTATCAACTGATTTGGCTACCGGATATGTTTCAACTCTTTCAACCGCAGGCCCTAACGATGCAAATCTTAGTATGTTTATAAATATAGAAGATGGTGTTGTTATTAATGGTGTTTCTACGGTTACCGCTGCTGACAACAAAGCAATTAATGGTGTAGTTCATATTGTTGATGCAGTAATAGGCTTACCTAACATTGTTGATCATGCAGTAGCAAATCCTAATTTAACATCTTTGGTAGGTGCACTTACGGCAGACGGCAACACAACTTTTACTACATTACTTTCTGATTCAGAAACTGACTTTACAGTATTCGCTCCATTAAATTCTGCTTTTGACAGTTTTACAAATCCTTCAGATAATGACATCAATAGTATTTTAGCAAACCACGTAATTTCTGGCGCAGCTGCTAATGCAGCAAGTCTTTCTAATACATATTTTAACACTGCCGCGACTAATGTGGATGGCGATAATTTAAGTATTTATGTGAATGTTGATGATGGCGTAACATTAAACGGAACAAGCTCAGTTGCTGCAGCTGATATCGTTGCCACTAACGGAATTATACATGCGGTAGATATGGTAATTGATTTACCAAGTGTAGTAACGTTCGCAACAGCCGACCCGAACTTCAGTTCACTTGTAGGCGCATTAACTGCTGAAGGTCAACCAGATTTCGTAAGCGTTTTAAGTACAGCTACCGGTACAGATCCTGCACCTTTTACAGTATTCGCACCTACTAACGAAGCGTTTGCAAACTTAGCAGCAGTACCAAGCGGAGAGGTATTAACAGCTGTATTAAATCATCATGTTATCGCTGGCGCAAATATTGTTTCTAGCGACTTGAGTAACGGATTGGTTTCTCCTGGTACCTTAGAAGGTGACACTTTAACTTTTGCTATCGATGGTGATGGTAATGTTACAATCACTGATGGTTCGGGTAATGCAGAAATCGGCATTATTGCGGTTGATGTTCAAGCTAACAATGGTGTTATACATGCTATCGACACCGTTATGATACCAGACACAACGAACTAACTTATACCTTTTTTCAAAACTTAAAGAGCCGCAATATGCGGCTCTTTTTTTATATATGTAAGAAACATCTTTCCAAATTTTAATTTTTTTTTGTTAAACTTTTTTAAAAATTTATTAAACATAATAATAGTTCGCTATTTTTATTAATATTCTATTTATCAGGTATATATATTATTTATTTAACAAATAAACCTTGTACATGTTTCACAATTAAAATTTTTACTTAAACAATCTAAAAACACTATTATGAAAAAAATTCTACAATTAAAAAATCTCTTTCTTATTCTCACGGTCTCATTGTTCATTTGGTCTTGTGATAAAAATGATTCTGAAGAAACCTCAATGTCTGAAACGATGACTATTGTTGAAACCGCACAAAATCAAGATGCTTTATCGTCTTTAGTAGCTGCTTTAAGTACTGCTGATAATTCTGAAGGCACTGATTTAATAGGCACCTTAAGTTCAGATGGTCCATTTACAGTTTTTGCACCAACTAACGATGCCTTTACTGAATTACTGACACAATTAGACGGCTTTGATTCTTTGGCTGATTTTGATACTGACGAAGAAAGAGCAATTTTAACTACAATTTTAACCTACCATGTGGTTGCTGGTGTTGCCGCAAAATCTACGGATCTAACCAATGGAATGACGGTTGAAACTGTTCAAGGAGAAAATTTAGTGATTAATCTAGACGGAGGCGTTTTTATAAACGATGCTACAGAAATAAACGCTGAAGTACTAATTGCTGATGTAGAAGCAAGTAATGGTGTTGTTCATGTAATCAACAAAGTTTTATTGCCACAGGCAATTATCGACGCCTTAAATGAAGGCGAAATGACCAACTAAATTGGAACTTTAGTAGATATCGTTGTAGCAACTGAACCACTTTCGCTCTTAGAAGCTGCGGTTATAAAGGCAGATTTGGCAACTACACTTAGTTCTGAAGGTCCATTTACTGTGTTTGCACCTACAGATGACGCATTTGTAGCATTATTGGATATTCTAGGGGATGATTATAATAGTTTAGAAGACTTTGATACAGAAGCAGAAATTGCACTATTAAAAAATATTCTTTTATTCCATGTAATTACTGCTAAAGTTACTTCAGCAGATTTAGCCGCAGGAAATGTTCCAACTGCATTTGAAGGAAATAATATAGAGGTAATAGCATCTGGCGATACTTTTGTAATTGGTGATGCATCAGACGTAAATGCCAATATTACAGGTGTTGATATAATGGCGTCTAACGGGGTTCCCCATACTATCGACAAAGTATTATTACCACAAGCTGCTATTGACTTCGTTTTAGGTTTACAATTAAAAACAATTGTTGATACTGCTGTTGCAACCGACGACTTAAGTTTATTGGTTGATGCCTTAATTCAAGCTGATGCTGGTTTGGTTGCTACTTTAAATAGTGATGGTCCGTTTACGGTTTTTGCTCCTACAAATGCTGCTTTTGCTGCATTATTAGTTGCATTAGGTGATGATTTTAACAGTCTTGCCGATTTTGATACCGATGAAAAAAAGGCGCTTTTAACTAAAGTATTAACGTATCATGTAGTTGCTGGAGCGGCTGCTTTTTCTACAGACTTAACTAATGGTCAAGCTATTGAAACTGTACAAGGTGAAAATGTAACTGTTGCTTTAACAGATGGCGGAGTACAAATAATGGATGCTACAGGTATAAATGCCAACGTTGCGTTAGCAGATGTTGCCGCAAGCAATGGTGTTGTACATGTCATTGATAAAGTTCTTTTACCACAAGAAGTTTTAGATATATTAGCTGCCATGAGCTTAAAAACAATTGTAGATACTGCAATTGCTACAGATGATTTAAGTGTATTGGTAGATGCATTAATTCAAGCTAATGCAGGTTTGGTAGAAACTTTGAACAGCGATGGTCAATTTACGGTGTTCGCACCTACCAATGCCGCCTTTGTTGAACTATTAAACACATTAGGTGATAATTATAATAGTCTTGCCGATTTTGATACTGACGAAGAAAAAGAATTACTTGTTACTATTTTAACCTACCACGTGGTAGCTGGTACGGCAGCTTTTTCAACTGACTTAAGTGATGGTCAACTAATAGACACCTTTCAAGGTGAAAGTGTACGTGTAACTATTAAGGACGGAACCGTTCACGTAGGTGACGCTACAGATGTCAATGCATCTGTTGTTTTAGCTGATGTAGCTGCAAGTAATGGTGTTGTTCATGTAATCAACAAAGTATTACTACCTCAAGCTGCTTTAGATGCACTAACACCCGCGATACCAAACATAGTAGAGACTGCCCAAAGTGTTGATGATTTAAGTTTATTGGTCGAAGCTCTTATTCAAGCGGGTGCTGATTTGGTCGCTACACTTAGCAGCGAAGGTCCATTTACAGTTTTCGCTCCTACTAATGCTGCATTTGTAGCTTTGTTAAATGATTTAGGCGACAACTTTAATAGTCTTGCCGATTTTGATACGGATGAGGAAAAAGCCTTATTAGCAAAATTACTAACATACCATGTCGTTGCTGGGGCAGCTGTAGCTTCTACAGATTTAACTGACCACCAAGAAATTAGCACAGTACAAGGCGAATCTTTATTTGCTATTTTAGGTCATGGAGTACAAATAAGAGACAAGTCTCATGTCGATGCAAATGTAACCACGGCAGATGTAATGACCTCTAATGGAATAGTACACATTATAGATAAAGTTTTACTTCCGCAAGAGATAATTAACGCACTACATTAAGATTCAATCAATCAGATAAATTTAAAAACCTTCCTAGATATAGGAAGGTTTTTTTATACCTCAAAAATTCTAACAACAGCATACCCAACTTTAGCATACAATAACGCACCCTTGACAACTAACTTTTTATATAACCTTCATTTATTTTCATCTTTGACATCCCAAATCTTACCAAACCAAGCCTTAACCAATGGCAAAAGCCCTTTCAAAATTGAAAGGGCTTTTTAATTTTATAACACTAAGGTTTTTTAATTTTTCTTCTGAGCTTCTGCTTGTTCCATCATTTCACGCATTTTCTTTTGGAACTTGTTTTCCTTCTTCGGTTTCTTCTTGTTCTCTTGTATCTGGGCATGAATTTTATCATTATCCAGAATAAAGTTCTTGATCACCAGCATAATACCTATAGTAATCATGTTAGAAACAAAGTAGTACAAACTCAATCCACTTGCATAGTTGTTAAAGAAAAATAACATCATAAAAGGCATTAGATACATGATAAACTTCATGTTAGGCATACCAGGTTGTGTTGGCATATTCTGACCTGTTGTCATCATCATGTAAAAGAATATAGCGATAGATGCTAATATTGGAAACAAACTCACGTGATCGCCGTAAAACGGAATAGAGAACCCTTCTGGAAATTGATAAATAGTATCAAAAGAAGAAAGGTCATCTGCCCATAAAAACGGCTTTTGCCTTAATGCAAAAGATGTTGGGAAAAACATGAACAGCGCATAGAAAATTGGCATTTGTATGACCGCAGGTATACAACCACTCATGGGGCTAACACCAGCTTTACCATACAATTTCATGGTTTCTTGTTGCTTCTTCATCGCATTATCTTTGTACTTCTCCCCTAGCTCTGTAATTTCTGGTTTTAACACCTTCATCTTAGCTTGAGATAAATACGACTTGTATGTTACAGGAGACATTGCCAAACGAACTAGAATTGTCATAATAACAATCGCAATACCGTAAGGAAAATAAGTACTGATTAACCCGTAAAAAGGAGTAAATACGTAACGGTTTATCCAACCGAAAATACCCCAACCAAAAGGAATGGAATCTACCAAACCTAAATCTTCATACTTAGATAAGGTATTAACATCTGTAGGACCAAAATACCAATGTAAATCTTTAGAAATTTCTCCGCCCTCCAATTCTACCGGTAATGCAGATGCATATTCTTTTGTAAATCCGAAAGTTCTACTTTCTTCCTCTACTAAATTAACAGAAGTAAGATCTCCACTTTTAAATGGCTGATCTGCTGCTAGAATACTACTAAAAAAGTGTTGTCTGTAAGAAATCCATTTTACTTCTTCTTCAGTTTCTTCATCATCACTTCCTTCAGAAAGCTTACTTATTTTACCATCTTCATGATTATAAGTTAAACGCGTATATCTATTCTCGTACTGTATACTTTTAGAATGACGAATAGCTTTTAACTTCCAGTCTAATTGAACTGGCTTGCTAGAACTTATAACATTATCTAAGCCTTTTGACTTTATCGTGAAATCTACCAAATAATCATTCGGTTTCATTTCATATCTATATTCTAGATATTGATTGCTAGAAGTTTTCGCTTTTAATGACAATACTTGGTTGCCATTATCATTGGTCATTGATGGTTCAAAATAAAGATCTTGAGTATTCAATGTTCTATTATCAGAGGTCGCAAAATCTAATCCGAAAGAAGCATTACCGTCTTTCACCAAATAAACTGGTATAGAATCGTAGGTAACGAATTGTTTCATTTTCGCTTCTACGATCTGCCCACCTTTATTACTGATTTTCAATAATAGAACATCGTTCTCTAACGTAGTAATATCATTAGAAGGTTTTGTAAAACCAAAAGCACCAAGTTTACCTTGATAATTAGCAACTGCAGTAGAATCTTGTAAATTTAGCTGTGGTACATCATTAATAACAGTTTGTGTTTCTGATTTTTCTGATGCCTCTGCAGCCTCTACTTGTTCTTGCTTTGCCTTTTCTGCCGCTAACTCTTCTGGAGTTGGTTGGTTTTGGTAAAACATGAAGATGAGTATTCCAAATATAAGCACGAAGCCAATTATGGATTGTACGTCAAATTTCTTTTCTTCCATGTGGTATATCTAATTAATTGGGAATATTTTGAATTTTAAGAAAGCAAATATATGTCCAAATATGATGTTTATGCCAATGTGGCATTAGTTTGTGCTTTTTTATGCTCTAAAGCAGCCTTAACGAAGCCTACAAATAATGGATGCGGATTAGCTACAGTACTCTTATACTCTGGGTGATATTGCACGCCAATAAACCAAGGATGATCTTTTAACTCTACAATTTCAACCAAATTAGTCTCTTTATTGAAACCTGTTGCCATAAGACCGGCATTCTCTAGTTGCTCTAAATACGCATTATTGAATTCATATCTATGACGATGACGTTCAGATATTTGAGAAGCACCGTTATACATTTTCTTAACCAAACTACCATCTTTCAATTCACAGTCCCACGCACCTAAACGCATAGTACCACCTTTATCGGTAATTGTTTTTTGTTCTTCCATAATGCTAATTACTGGATCGGGAGTTTTCTCATCCATCTCAGTAGAGTTTGCATTTGTAAGTCCTAATACATCACGTGCATATTCAATAACCGCCATTTGCATACCTAAACAGATACCTAAAAACGGAATTTTATTTACACGTGCATATTCAACTGCTTTCACTTTACCTTCAATACCGCGCTCACCAAAACCTGGTGCCACCAAAATAGCATCTAATCCTTTTAATTTACTTTCGTAGTTAGTAGCCGTAATATATTCTGAATGCACAGATTTGACAATTACCTTTACCTCGTTAGCGGCACCGGCATGTATAAATGACTCTAAAATAGATTTATAAGAATCTTGTAATTCTACATATTTACCTACTAAACCTATAGTAACTTCATTTTTTGGGTTCTTATGTCTTGCCAAAAATTCGTTCCAACGACCTAAGTCTGGCTCTACTGTATTTGGTAATGCCAATTTCTGCAGGGTTACGGTATCTAAACCTTCTTCTTGCATTAATAAAGGCACATCGTATATAGTTGATGCATCTATACTTTGTATAACCGCCTCTCGCTTTACATTACAAAAAAGTGCAAGTTTGTCTTTTATCTCATCAGAAATTTCATGCTCTGTTCTACACACCAGAATATCGGCTTTTATACCGCTTTCCATCAATGTTTTTACAGAGTGTTGCGTTGGCTTCGTTTTTAACTCACCTGCAGCAGATAAATAAGGTACGAGGGTTAAATGGATAACAATAGCATTGTTATCACCAAGTTCCCAAAGTAATTGACGAACAGCTTCTATATAAGGTAACGATTCAATATCACCAACCGTACCACCTATTTCAGTGATAATAATATCGTAATCGCCACTATTACCTAGCAACTGTACGCGTTCTTTTATCTCGTTTGTAATATGTGGAACTACTTGAACCGTTTTACCTAAAAACTCGCCTCTACGTTCTTTTTCAATAACGCTTTGGTAAATTCTACCGGTAGTAACATTGTTGGCTTGAGAGGTACGAACATTAAGAAAACGCTCGTAATGACCTAAATCTAGATCTGTTTCTGCACCGTCATCAGTCACATAACATTCGCCATGCTCATAAGGGTTTAAGGTTCCTGGATCTACATTAATGTAAGGATCTAGCTTTTGAATTGTAGTTTTGTAGCCGCGAGATTGCAGTAATTTCGCCAAAGATGCAGCAATGATGCCTTTTCCTAGTGATGAAGTAACGCCTCCCGTAACGAAGATGTATTTGGTTTGTGCCATGTATCGAATTCTATGTTACGGGACACAAAGTTACTAATTGAGGTTAGAACTTAAGCTGTTTACTTCGGAAAATGTTTCTGTATTTTTCGAATTATCGATTCTAGGCCGTTTGTTTTGATTTCTAACATAGAACGCAACAAATCTCCCAATTTACCATCAGGAAATCCTTTTTGATTGAACCACACTAAATATGGCTCTGGTAAATCAATCAAATACTTGCCCTTATACTTACCAAATGGCATACGGTAATGCGCCAATTCTATTAACTTCTGCTTATCTGGATTAATTTCCATTTTTTAATCTAAAAAAATTATCTTTAAAGAATCAACTACTCAATCTACAAATCAATTAACATGAAAAGAAGAAATTTTATTGGAACCTCAGCAGCTGCTTCTGTGGGATTCTTAACTACTTCAGCTGCAATAGCAAACAATAGAAAAACTGATACTACAGCTAAATTAAAGTACAATATTAATCATAGCGTTTGTTATTGGTGCTATGGAACCATCCCTTTTGAAGATTTTTTAAAAAATTTAGTGGAACTTGATATTCGGTCTATCGATTTGGTAGGACCGGATGAATTTCCTCTTCTCAAAAAATATAACATTCACGCATCTATGTGCTGGGGTGCTGGCATGGGCATTGAAAAAGGATGGAACGACCTCTCTTTACATGAAGAGTTAATTGCAGATTACGAAAGAGTAATTCCCTTAGTTGCCGAAGCAGGCTATACTAATTTAATCTGTTTTAGTGGTAATAGAAATGGAATGAACGATTTAGTCGGATTACGAAATTGCGCCCTAGGTCTTAAAAAACTGATGCCGTTAGCTGAAAAACATGGTGTAGTTCTACAGATGGAACTGTTGAATAGCAAGGTGGACCATAAAGATTATATGTGCGACACTTCTGAATGGGGTGTATCGCTTTGCCAAGCTATAGGTTCTGAGCACTTTAAATTATTATATGATATTTACCATATGCAAATAATGGAAGGTGATATCATTAGAAACATACAAGATTACAATCAATATTATGGTCATTATCATACCGGCGGAAACCCAGGTAGACACGAAATTGATGAAACTCAAGAAATTTTCTACCCGGCAGTTATGAAGGCTATTTTAAAAACGGGTTACACCGGACACGTAGCACAAGAATTCGTACCTAGTTGGGATGATAAATTAGCTGCATTAAAGCAAGGGGTTACCATTTGTGATGTTTAACGCATGAGTACCTTTAATATAAAAAAGCACCCCAATTAGAGGTGCTTTTTTATTTATGGATTACCAAAATATTTTATTTTTTTAAAGCTTCCTCTATCTCTTTCCCCCAACGTTCTTGAACAGGTAAATTTCTTGAGTAATTAGTTTCTGAATCGTATTTATTTTGAAAATCGTTCAGCTGACGAATGGTGGCTTTATAAATTTTACGAATCTCTTCTTTTACATTTTTCGTAAATTTTGTCTCTGCCAATTGCTTTCGTAATTTTCGCGCATATAGTTCGGTAATATCGAAATGTAATTGCTCATGTAACAAAGTAACATCATTACAGAGCTTAGGTTTGTACCACGACTTCGTCGGATAAAAATAGGCGAATACCTTATAATCTAACTGTAATTCGTCGTTCTCATAAAAAGTGGAAAAGCGATAGGTTATACCGCTCGCTGTTGTAGCCGCAGCACCTGAAGATACGGGCACAGACCCCTTGAAATCACTCCAAGTAAATCTAAAATCTGGCTCCCAAGATACTACTTCTTGACACTGAACATAAGAAATGGTCAGTAGCGCTAATAGAAATAAAATAAAATGTGTCTTTTTTATAAGTCCCAATTATAAGTGATTACTTTTTCAATATCTGGGTGCAAGCTAAAGTGCACAGGGCATGTATTTGCCGTGTGCACTAAAATTTTTCTGTTCTTAACTGATATTGCTTTGGGCAAATGAACATCTACTTCTATTTTAGAAATTCTTCTTGGTGAAGCCGCCATGTGTTTGGTTACAGATGCCGTAGTACCTTTTAAGTTTACCTCTAAACCGTTTGCCTTTATACCCATCATTGTTAACATACAACTTGCCAAACCTGTAGCAACGGTATCTGTCGGCGAAAATGACTGACCTAATCCATTGTTATCTACTGGTGCATCTGTCACAAAAGAATCGTTCGATTTTAAATGAACACATTCTGTTCTTAACTCGCCGTTGTAAGTAACTTTCGATGTCATTCTATTCTATAGTTTTAATTCTTAAATCATCGATCATCATTATATATGACGATTGATTATGATACCCTGAAACCCCTTTTCTCTGGTAATCGAATTTATTACCATTATATTCGGTTTCACCAATAAATCTTGAAACTTCGATAAGGTTATTACTATAAGCTAACTTCAATAATAAATCGTAAGTCAAATCAAATCCTCTTATAGCATATCTATCTGGATCATCTCCAAAACGTTTTCTATAACGTTCAACGAAAGAATTATTTGTCACTTGACGATTTACAGATGGGTAGGTAAATTTTAAATTCGATAAATGCGTATTCGAGATAACATCGTTCTCAAATGCAGAATTCATATCTGTCGTAAACATACGAACTTTTACTTTATCTTTTGCTAATTCTGGATCAAGTGCCGTGTTATTGAATGAATTCAAAATAGAAACTACACTGGCAATCAACTTATAATTATCAGATTCTACAAATACCCAGTTGGAAACATCATCTGAAAGCAACGTTTGAAGTTTATCTCTATTAATACCAATATTCTTTTCTTCTTCTTTTACCACCACCACTTTTGCTGTCGGAAAACGTTTAAGTATAGCTTCCTTCTCCTTTTTATTATCCTCATCGGCAATAATCAATAACGTCTCTTCTTTACGGTTTTTTTCAACATAGTCTAACATATGCTTCCATAATACTTCTTCATCTGTGTAAGAAAAGAATACGTTATCTAAACTAATATCACTTTTAGCATTTACTGGTGCAATAACTGGCACATTGAATTTCGATGCCTGCACAGCTGTTTCTTTAAGAGATGGCGCATCTAACGGACCGAAAACGGCATTGTAATTACCTAACTGTTCCCCTTGCAATAACTGCTTAGTTGTAGCCAAGTCTAATTGATTGTCTAATGTTTTAACATCTATTGAAATACCTAAAGATTTCATGGAATCTATTGCTACCAGAGCACCTGAGTACAGACCTAAACTAACAGTCATATCTCTTCGGGCATCAATGGTTTTTTCTGCACTTTCCTTGTCCTCTAAATTTACCTTATCTAATCTAAATGGCAGTAAGAACAATACTTTTGGCTTTACCCCAACATTTATACTATCTAATAAATTTACTTTATCTAGTACTAGAGCATTTCTTACCTCAAAATCACCAACCTTATCTTTTGGTAATTTTAAAACCATACCTGCTTTTAAACCTCCTTTCAAATCGGGATTCAATTGAACCAAATCAGCCCAAGTCATTCCGAACTTTCTAGTTAATCGAAACTCATTTTGCTTTGGCTTAACCTCATAAAAAATATAGTTGTCCGTATTTATTTCTCCTGTGGCTACTTTCTGCTCAGGAATACGAATAACCATACCTTCTTTCAGTCCGCCGCGTTCTGTAATCTCAGGATTTAAACGAACTATTTCATCTGACTTTACCCCAAATTCTTTTTCTAAACGATAGAAATTCATTTTGGCTGGTACCGTATACGAAGTGTATAACTGAGTTACTTGATTTTTCACCGTACTACCTGCAATTCTAGGCATCATTAACTCGTAACCTTCAGACAAGTAATTATTTGCCGCAGACAAACCAGGATTCAGCTCTAACATTTTGTCAATGGTAATACCATATTTATGAGCTATACTCCAACGCGTTTCTTTTGCAGCGACAATATATTTTTCTAAATCACCTTCTTCTGTGCTCACTTCTTCAACCATGGCAGCACGATATTTAGGAATACGCAGATCCATCTTCTTTTGAAGCGTGGATGCATACAACGCCGGATTGTACTTTTTTAGTTCATCTTCAGTAATTTTATACATTTGTGTAATACCGAAAATTGTCTCTTTTTTCTTGACACGGTGTTCTGTATAACCTATAGGTTCTCGTTCGGTTACAGATTCTTGAACTTCATTCTTTACACTTTTTATAGTTGCGGTATTCGAAGTTGGTGTACTTGTTTCTGCGACTATCTTTTTACCCGGCACCACCAAAATAGTGTTCGATCTTAATTTCTGACCTTCCTTTATTTCTTTGTTATACTGGAGTATGCTAGCAGGTGTAACCCCGTACATCTTAGAAATACTTTCTAAGGTTTCTCCTGACTTTACTTGATGGGTATTGAACTTTTGAGCCATTGCGGTACAAGAGACCAATAAGCAAAATGCCAAAATAATGTAAACTTGATTAAATATATATTTCATATTATTCCCATTCAATTGTTGCCGGCGGCTTCGAACTTATATCATATACGACACGATTGACGCCAGGGACTTTATTAATAATATCATTTGATGTTTTTTGTAAAAATTCATACGGTAAATTCACCCAATCGGCGGTCATACCATCTGTACTTTCTACAGCTCTAAGCGCTACGCATTTTTCATATGTACGTTCATCGCCCATTACACCAACACTGTTTACAGGTAATAAAATGGCACCTGCTTGCCATACTTTATCGTAGAGATCCCATTTTTTTAATCCGTCGATAAAAATAGCATCCACTTCTTGTAAAATAGCCACTTTCTCAGGCGTGATATCACCAAGAATACGAATTGCCAAACCAGGACCAGGAAAAGGATGTCTACCCAACAATGCCTTGTCGATACCCAAACTAGCACCTACTCTTCTTACCTCATCTTTAAACAACATTTTCAAAGGCTCTACCACTTTCAATTTCATAAAATCTGGCAAACCACCTACGTTATGGTGACTTTTTATAGTTTGTGACGGACCGCCAGTTGCCGAAACCGATTCGATAACATCAGGATAAATTGTACCCTGTGCCAACCATTTTGCATTTTCAACTAAATGCGATTCATCATCAAAAACTTCTATAAATACGCGACCAATTGTTTTTCTTTTAGTTTCTGGATCACTCTCACCAGCCAAATCATCCAAAAAACGTGCCGAAGCATCTACGCCTTTTACATTTAAGCCCATACCCTCGTACTGCTTCAATACATCGCCAAACTCGTTCTTTCTTAAAAGTCCGTTATTTACGAATATACAATGAAGGTTTTTGCCAATTGCTTTATGTAACAAAACTGCTGCCACGGTAGAATCTACTCCGCCAGACAATCCTAAAATCACCTTTTCATCGCCTATTTTCTCTTTTAACTCCGCCACCGTTTTATCAACAAAAGCATCGGGAGTCCAAGTTTGCTCCATTCCGGCAATATTCACCAAAAAGTTCTCTAAAACCTGTTTTCCATCCTTTGAGTGATATACCTCTGGGTGAAATTGAATGGCATAGGTTTCTTCACCTTCAAACTTAAAAGCGGCATTTTCAACATCGTGAGTACTTGCTAGTAAAGTCGTGTTCTCTGGAAGGTGCTTGATAGTATCTGCATGGCTCATCCAAACTTGGCTACCTGTATTAACTTTATCAAAAAACGGTTCGTTCTCTTTTATAAAGCTAAGATTGGCACGACCATATTCTCTGGTATTCGATTTCTCGACACTACCACCATGAAAATGCGCCAAATACTGTGCGCCATAACAAACGCCCAATAATGGCTTTTTACCACGAATTTCTGACAGATCCGGGTGAACGGCATCTTCGCCCCTAACCGATAAAGGAGATCCAGAAAGAATCACCGCTTTATACTCAGAAAGGTCTTTTGGTAGTTTATTATAAGGTTTAATTTCGGAGAAAATATTCAGTTCACGTACGCGTCTTCCAATCAATTGGGTGTATTGTGAACCGAAATCTAGTATCAGGACTTTATTTTGCATGGGCAAAAATAGCAAATTGACAGTTCTTGAAAAGTATCTTTTGTTATATTTAGAGAGGATTTAAATATTTTTCATGAAACACGTTAGTTCAATCATTTTTGGAGCGGCCATTATCATTGCCGCATATTTTTTAAGCAATGCTTATATACAAAGGGCGAACCCACCTCAAATGATCTCGGTAACCGGTTTGGGCAATGAAAATTTTACCTCTGACCTTATTGTTTGGGAAGGCCAATTTTCTACCAACAGTACCGAATTGAAAACCGCTTTAAATCAATTAAACCGCGATAAAGATATTGTTCGCGAATATTTAACCTCAAAAGGCATCGATGCCAACAGTATTATTTTTAATAGTGTACAGACTACCGAAATGCGCGACAACCAATACGAAAACGGAAATTATGTTGGAAGTATTTTTAGAGGATATCAATTAACACAGACTATTCAAATAGAATCTGAGAACGTCGCCCTCATTGAAGGTGTATCGAGAGAAATTACCGAATTATTGAATAAAGGTGTGCAGTTCAACTCGTCGCCACCACGTTATTACTACACTAAATTAGCGGACCTTAAAATTGAAATGATTTCTAAAGCAACGGAAGATGCTAGAATTCGTGCCGAAAAAATTGCCGAAAATGCAGGTAGTAATTTAGGTGATCTGGTTTCTGCCAACATGGGCGTTTTTCAAATTACGGGTCAAAATTCAGGTGAAGATTATAGCTGGGGCGGTGCCTACAACACCTCATCTAAAAATAAAACAGCCTCAATTACCATGCGCCTTGAATATAAGGTGAAGTGATAGTAGTACTTTGATCAATACCATTTACCGATCTGGTAAAGAATAAATTAAATATAAAAGCCCGGTAATCACCCGGGCTTTTCAATCAACCAATTATCAAATCGAATACATTAAAAAATCTTTTTCATAACAATATGTATTCTACCCTTAGGTCGATATCTTATAATTAACCTTACAAAGTGTTTAAAAAAAAGAAAGCTCAGGAACCACCCTGAGCTTTCGAATAAATCAAAAACCAAATTCAAACCAAAGCTTAAAAATTGAACCTAATCAATTTCTTTTTCATAGCTCTTACTAATATAACAACCAACGACTCTTTTACCCTACCCGAAAATTCCATTATTTTTACATTAAATATTTATTAGCATGATAAATTCGTTTTTTGAAGAATTAAGTACTGAAATATATAAAGGTGTAAACAAAAGAGGACATCCATTCAGGTACATGACTATGGCAACAGTAGGCAATGATACTGTAGCTCGTTTACGTACAGTAGTACTTCGTAAGGTTTCTGAAAATTTAGTCTTAACTATCTATACAGATAGCCGTACCCAAAAAATGAAACATATTACAGATAATAACCAAGTCAGCCTTCTACTTTATCATCCTAAAAAAATGTTACAGTTAAAAGTGGAAGGTACTGCCAAAATAGTTACGAATAAGGATAGATTACATACTACTTGGCAAAATATTCAACCCAACAGCAGAAAAGATTACATTACTCATATCAGCCCTGGTAGTTCAATTAAAAACCCTGATTATGTGGAGTATATTGATAATGAAAATTACTTCACCATAATCGACATTATACCTTCAAAAATTGAGTATTTAAAACTACAAAGACCCAATCATATTAGAGCTCTTTTTGTAAAAATGGATGATAAATGGAATGGGGAATTTTTAGTTCCTTAATTAATATAGAAATACAGATTTTCCACATCCTTTCCAAAACCAATTAAACTATCTACGGGTTTTCTTTGTTTTACTTCGGATGGATTTATCGCAATTGAAATTTCCCTTTCATGTTTCAATTCTAGAGTTGTCAACGAGTAATCATCTGCACAAAGTATTATTCGTTCAGGATGCAGTAATCGCACATTACCGGCATAGGTAACATTAGGAAGCACCCATTGATAATCAACATAATTCTTGTTCAACTTATTGGCAACCGGATCAAAACCAAAATGTACCGATGAAGGTATATTCAATAATTTCTCTATTGGTGTTCTAACTGTTTGAACGCCTAATACTGCAATAAAAACCCAGAACCCAACAGAAACTAGTTTCGAACTATTTTTAAAACTGATAGTCTCTATAAGTAGTACTATAAAAGGTATAAATAGCGGCAACAACCACCTAGTCTCTACTTTCTGACTTTGAAAAATAAAGAAGAATACACCTAACACCAGTAATTGCGCAAAAAACATTTTAGCAAACCAATGTAATTTTTGCTTATTGAAACCTATGAATTTTGAGAAGTAACCAACACCAACAAGTAAAAGAATAGGAAATAATAAGGCAAATAAAACCTTGATATAAATTAAAATCGGCAGTAATGAAAATCCAGATTCAGCCTCTTCTGCTCCTATTTTCTCTTCAATACTAGACGCTAAGAAAGATTGAAATTCGTCAGGACCCAATAACCAATATGCATGGCGACCAATTAATAGAACGGACACTAATACTGACAATAGTATTTTTGGGTTTAAGAATATTGCTCTTAATTCTTCATCCCACAAAGCAACTACCGCGAAGGTTACCAGAAAAAATGCATAATTATATTTCGCCATCATCCCTACTCCTACTACAAAACCAAGAAACAGAAAATTTAGAATCGATTTTCGCTGCACCAAAAGCTGTATAGCATAATAAGAAGTGACAACGCATAAACACAGTAAACTGGTATGCGAAAGCCTTCGGAAGGCAAAGTCAATATACACAGGTACTAAGACTAATGCCAAAACAGCCAATTTAGAGATATCAGCGTCTTTAATTCTTGTCTTAGAAAATCGATGCAGCATTAGCAATGTACCCGCAAATAATAGCCCTCTAAGCATAGAGAATGCTATTTTACCCACACCAAAGATAGAATTGAAACCATACTGCAACCATGTATAAAGTGGTGGCTGATCGTCATAACCCCGACGAAGCCATTGCGAGTAATATGCCTGTTCAGCATCTTCTAGCTCTAAAGCACTTTTAAAAAATGTGATTAAGGTTATAGCTAAAAACGATAATAAAGCAAGAACTGTTATCTTATTTAGAGAAACGTTCTTGCCCATCGTTTACTTTTGAGTAATTACAGTAAAACTAAAATCTAACGGATTTAAGGCTTCAAACAACATAGGTACTAAGTCTTCGCCGTATGCCAAATAAAACTCAGAAAAATTTAACTGACGTTCTTGTAGCGATTGGTTAGGGAAAATTTCATTCTGCAGCTCTGTCATTCGAACGACATGATCTTTTAATTTTCTTTTCTGCGCTTGCAACAATCTTTTTTCTAAAGCATCCAATCCTTTTTTCTGCTTTACTTCTTGTGCTTTTACGGCACCGAAAAATGACTTATCGGTCTTTTCTGTAAGAGCATATAAATTTTTAAATTGCTCTTCAAGTAATTTCTTTTGTGGAGAAAAATCGATGTCGATATTAGAAATTTCTCGAATTTTTTTATTAATAAGGCTGTTCTGCTTTAGAAATATATCTGACTTAGAAATATTCATTCGCTCTAGCTTTTCGGCTTGTTTCTCGGTAATAATCAAAGCTGAATTTCTAACCAATAAAATTGGAAAAGGAACATTCATCGCCTCAAAAGCCGCCTTCAATTCAAACCAATAGGCTATTTCTCCGCCTCCGCCAATATAACAAAGGTTAGGTAAAATTACTTCTTGGTATAATGGTCTTGCAATAACATTGGGCGAAAACCGCTCTGGATTAGCATTCATCTCTTCTAGCAATGCTGCTTTAGTAAAAGAAATACTGGTTTCATTGACTAAATAGTTCTCTTTACTTTCTATTATTCTTTCGCGAATTCCATCTTTTAAATAGAAATAATTAATTTCTCTTGGATTTACCTGTACCGGATAATCAGATGAAATTTCTTCTATTTCTTTGATGGTTTCTGATACTTTCTCGAACGCAGTTTGCTCAAAAATATCTTTCTTCATGTACGGTATAAGCGTCTTTTTCAAATCGATATCATCACCGTCAACAATAACCAATCCGTAGTCTTTAAAAATTTCGTTTGCTAAAAACCGGGTTGCATCCGTTAGGTTATCATGTTTCAGATATGCGTTTTCAAACAATTCCTTTAACTTTTTAGCATTGTTACTATCGCCAATAGTTTTAGAGTATAATGCAAAAACTTCTTCCAATCCTGCCGTAGGTAAATGCCCAACAGCACCAGATGCCTCTTTATTCCATTGAAATTTTAATCCCTTAAAATTAAAATAATTGATTTCGTCAAAATCATGATCTTCTGTAGCCATCCAATAAATAGGCACAAAATTACTATCTGGATATTCCTTTTTTAACTGCTTCGTTAAATTAATGGTAGAAATAATCTTGTATAAAAAGTATAATGGACCTGTAAACAGATTTAACTGATGCCCCGTAACTATAGTAAACGTATTCTGTTCTTTTAACAGCTTAATATTAGCCGCTGTACCTTTAGAGGTATCGGTATTTTTATATTGATTCTGCATTGAAGAATACAATACATCTCTTTGATCTTGAGTAAAATGGGCACCCTTCTCTTCAATCTGTCCTTTAAATCCGTCAATATCGGGAAACCGGTTGTATAGGGTGTTAAGCTTGGGATCCTTTGCAGTATAATCGCAAATTAATTTCGAAAAATAGCCTGTTTTTTCTAGGGGTAAACAATCAATATCCATATAAAAAGTAAATACTTGGTAAATATAAAACCCTTTCGTTTTACATTTCCTAAATATAAGTTAATTACCCGTAGTATTAAATACCCATTTACTCGGTGAAATACATGGCAAATAGAAGTCATTTTGTATTTATTTTAATAGATTTGGCTGACTGAGAACACAAATAACGATATGAAATTAATTCTACGCTACGCATTACTTTTTATTCCACTTTTAAGTTTGGCTCAATTAAAATCTCCTTCGGAGTTTTTAGGGTACGAACTAGGAACACAATTTACAAGACACCATGAGGTTGTTGATTACTATCAATATTTAGCAGATGCCGAGCCGCAACGTATGACGCTTATTGAATATGGTAAAACCAATGAACGCAGACCGCTAATATTGGCTACCATTTCTACAAAACAAAATATGCAAAACCTAGATAATATTCGAGAAGAGCATATGAAGGGCTTAAATGGAGAAGGCTCGCCAAATAAAGCTATTGTATGGCTTAGCTATAATGTTCATGGTAATGAAAGTGTAAGTACAGAGGCTTCTATGCAAACCATTTATGATTTATTTACAAGCAAAAGTAGTTACCTAGAAAATACTGTGGTATTAATTGATCCCTGCATCAATCCCGATGGTAGGGATCGCTATATAAACTGGTACAACCAATTTAAAAACTCACCAAATCAAGTTGATCCAAATAGTAAGGAACACCATGAAAACTGGTGGAGCGGGCGTAGTAATCACTATATGTTCGATCTAAATAGAGATTGGGCATGGCTTACTCAAGTAGAAAGTCAGCAACGTTTAAAGCAGTTTAATAAATGGCTGCCTCATGTACACGTCGATTTTCATGAGCAAGGTGTTGACAACCCGTATTATTTTGCACCTGCCGCAGAACCTTTTCATGAGGTGATAACTGATTTTCAAAGAGAATTCCAAGAAACTATTGGTAAGAACCACGCAAAATATTTTGACGAAAATGGCTGGTTTTATTTTACAAAAGAAGTATTTGATCTTCTTTACCCAAGTTATGGCGATACCTACCCTACCTATAATGGTGGTATTGGCATGACCTATGAACAAGGTGGTAGCGGTCGTGCCGGTTTAGGCATTATTACTAGTATTGGAGATACACTTACGTTAAAAGATAGAATTTCTCATCATCTAACAACTGGTCTGTCTACCGTAGAAGTTGCGTCTAAAAATGTTACTAGGTTAAATGATGAGTTCAAGAAATTTTACTTGAATAAAAATTTCAAATACAATAGCTATGTGCTGAATGGCAACCAAGATAACATTGAGGCATTAGCAGATCTGTTAAGCATGCATGAAATTGAATATCAAGCAGGCACGAATGCCACCGTTAAAGGATACAGCTATACAACCGGTAAAGCCGGTTCAATAAAAAGCAACGATAAAAGTTTGATAATTTCATCAAATCAACCAAAAAGTACATTGGTTAAAGTGTTGTTCGAACCCATGGCCAAACTAAGTGATTCTGTCACTTATGACATTACCGCATGGTCTTTACCTTATGCGTACGGATTAGATGCTATCGCCAGTGAAAGTAATTTTAGTGGTTCTTCTGCTGCACTTGAAAAACCTGAGCTTAAAAATATAGATGAAAACAAGTATGCGTATTTATCAGACTGGAATAGTATGAAAGACGCTAGGTTCTTAGCTGAATTACTACGTAACAAAGTACGTGTTCGCTATGCGCACAAACCATTTACTTTAGATGGTATCTCTCATGAGCGTGGTACATTGATTATTACAAAGAGTGATAATAAGCAGTTGAAGAATTTTAACGATATACTTAGAGCAGCATCTGTAAACCATTCTAAAAACCTCATTTCAACAAACACAGGCTTTGTAGAAAGCGGTAAAGATTTTGGCTCGGGTTATGTTGACGTTATTCAGAATTTGAATATTGCCGTACTTTCTGGCGAGCCTACTTCTACCCTTCGCTTTGGAGAAATATGGAACTTTTTTGAACAACAATTAGATTACCCTATTGCTGTATTGGATGAAGATTATTTCGGCAAGTTAGACTTAAGCACTTACGATGTTTTAATTTTACCTGACGGACGGGGATATAAAAGCTTCTTATCTAGTAACATTAAAGAGAAAATAAAAGATTGGGTGAAGCAAGGCGGAAAACTAATTGTTATGGGTGGTGCAATTGATGATTTAACCTCATCAGATACAGACTTCGCTCTTAAAGAAAAGGAAATTAAAAAAGATACTACTAATACTATCGAATCTTTTGAAATATCTGAAAGAGAACAAATCAAATCTGCCATTACCGGAGCTATTTTTAAAGCAACGGTCGATAACACAAATCCGTTGGCTTACGGCTACAGCGATACATATTTCACTCTTAAACTGGGAGTGCAATCATATAAATATTTAGAAAATGGTAGCGCTGTTTATTTAAGTGAAGGCTCCAACAAGCCTGTTTCAGGTTTTGCCGGTAGCGAAGCACAAAAGAAAATTGCAGAAACCCTTATTTTCGGTACCGAAGAAATGGGTCGAGGTCAAGTGATTTATATGGTAGACAATCCGCTATTTAGAGGTTTTTGGGAAAATGGAAAGCTATTTTTCGCCAACGCTTTATTTATGGTTAAATAAAAAAATTTATGAAAGAATATAAAGTTGAAACCCTGATTTTTCGTTCTAAATTAACTTTTGATAGAAATTATTTAGCAAATTCATCAAATAGAGCAATTCAAGAAAAACTAGACGAATACGCTAAAAATGGTTGGCGCTTAGTTTCTACCAATACTACAGAATATAGTATGGATATGTATGTTTATTTATATTTTGAAAAATAAATAACCTCGGTACAATGTCCCTAAGCATTGTATTTTAAATTTAATTGGGATTTCGATACAAGGGTCTTAGCATTTAAATCTCGATTATCGAGTAAAATTATCTTACAACATATCCCTGAAACAGCTAAAATCGTTTCAGGGATATTTTATTTTATGGGTTCGCTATTTTTTTTCCAACATATTTAGATCTTTTACGTTTAAATTAGAAGACCCTAACCTGTTAGGGTAAAAACCACCACTAATGCCAAACAACCAAGACCAAATAAATAACCTGATGCAAAAGTTAGAACTGCTTTTAAGAAAGCAGCAAAACTTTAATATTGAGGTTAATGAAATTAGAAGGGATATTCAGATTCTTAGAAATACCCAGGCGTTAAAATTTAATGAAGAGACTGCTGATCAAAATGCCAAACCTCAAGAAGTAATTGTTGAAAAAGAAGCTGTTGTTGTCGATAAAGCAGTAGAAATTGTTACTGCCACTACTACACCGATAGAATTTGATTCTTTACAAGAAGAACCCAAAATAATTTCTGAAAAGAAAATAAGTCTACCAAAAGGTAAATCTAATCTTGAGAAATTTATTGGTGAAAATCTAATCAATAAAATAGGGATACTTATTACCGTAATTGGTGTTGGGATCGGTGCAAAGTACTCTATCGAAAATAATTTAATAAGTCCCCTTACCAGAATCATACTAGGTTACCTAGTTGGTTTAGGTTTATTAGGATTCGGATTTAAGCTCAAAGCCAAATACGACAGTTACAGCGCCGTGCTTGTAAGTGGCGCCTTGGCAATTCTCTATTTCTTAACTTATATCGCGTACGACCTTTACGGATTATTCCCGCAACTGGTAGCGTTTGGCATTATGCTATTATTTACCGTTTTCGGTGTCGTAGCCGCACTTAATTACAATAAACAGATTATTGCGCATATTGGTCTGGTCGGTGCTTATGCCGTACCTTTTCTGCTGAGTAATGATTCAGGTAATGTTACTGCACTATTTAGTTATATCGCCTTGATCAATATCGGTCTTTTGGTTATTTCGTTTAAGAAATACTGGAAAGCGCTTTATTACGTAGCCTTTGCATTTACCTGGCTAATTTATGGCTCTTGGTATGTGCTCTCAAGTTCTAATGAAGATTTTACCATAGGCTTTACATTTTTAGCCCTATTCTTTTCTCTTTTCTATGCTACGTTTTTAGCGTTTAAATTAATAAAATCTGAAAAATTTCAAGTTGCAGATATCATTCTGATTATGCTAAATTCTTTCATACTTTACGGCTTTGGTATTGCTTGGCTCTATAATTATGAAAATGGCGAATTTTATCTAGGTTTATTTACCCTCTTAAATGCACTCATTCATTTTGCCATAACAGTAATTATATTCAAAAGAAAATTAGCTGATCGAAAGCTATTCTTTTTAACTTCTGGGTTTGTTCTTACATTCGTTACCATAGCTGTACCCGTGCAGATAGATGGCAATTGGGTTACACTATTCTGGGCTTTCGAAGCTGCCCTACTGTTTTGGATCGGGCGTACCAAAAAAGTCAAATTCTATGAATACCTTTCATATATACTAGTTGTATTGGCTTTCTTGAGCTTGACGATGGATTGGGCAGCAAGGTACTCGTATATGAATACCAAAGATGAATGGAGCCTATTATTAAACACTACCTTCTTAACATCTATCCTTTGCGTTGCTGTCTTCGGATTCATGAATTGGATCCAATCAAAATTCAACTCTGAAAAACCTTCTGTGGTTCAAAAATTAATGACAATTGGTATTCCAGCCTTATTTGTGGGTACACTTTTCTTTGCCTTCTATCTTGAAATTGAACAGTATTGGACTAATGCTTTTCAAGCATCTAAAATAGACTTAACAGGTACTGACGGTTATTATTCAGATTTCAACTATAATCTTAAAGACCTTGAGGCTATTTGGTTAATACTTTATACTATGTTTTTCATTAGTGCTTTAAGCTTCATAAATATCATGAAAGTTAAAAACAAAGTTTTAGGTATTGTAGCCCTCGGTTCTGCTCTTTTAATAACTTTAATCTTTTTGACTAACGGACTCTATACTTTAAGCGAACTGCGTGAAAATTTCCTTACCCAAGAGCTTTCAGAATATTATAATATTGGGGCATATAACATTTATATGCGCTATATCTCCTTTGCATTTCTTGCGTTTTTACTCTTCGCCATTTACAAATTAGCGCAACAAGAGTATATAAAGATCAATTATAAAATTCCATTCGAGATTCTAATGCATACCGCAATTATATGGGTAACAAGTAGCGAGTTATTAAATTGGATGGATATTTCTGGGTCTGAACAATCTTATAAACTAGGACTTAGTATTCTTTGGGGATTCTATGCTCTTTTACTTATCGCTTTAGGCATTTGGAAAAAGAAAAAATACTTACGTATTGGCGCAATTGTGCTATTCTCCATCACGCTAATTAAGTTGTTTTTCTATGATATTTCATCACTGAATACTATTTCTAAGACCATCGTATTTGTATCATTGGGTGTCTTATTATTGATTATTTCATTTCTTTACAACAAATACAAACACATTATTACAGATGAAACTAAACCATAGTTTTCTAACCATAATTGCCTTTCTGACCATAACATATTGTTTTGGTCAGATGGATTCTTACTCCAAAAAAATTGAGTTAAAAGGAATTGATAGCCTTTGGCACACTATCGAAATACCCAATGTCGTATTTGAAGATGTTCATACTAACATGAGCGATATTCGAGTGTATGGGGTTACCGCCACAGATACTATTGAAGCTCCATACTTGCATAAAGTTTCTAAAGCTGAAAATGCGAATTCTGAAATAGCGTTCAATTTATTAAATAGTGTCAAAAATTCTAAAGGCTATTTCTACACTTACGAACTACCCAAGAGCGAAACTATTAATGAGATTCTATTGAACATTCAAGATCTTAATTTTAATTGGGAAGTAACCCTTGAAGGCAGTCAACAGCAGAAAGAGTGGTTCACTATTCTAGAAGATTATCGTATTCTATCTATTAATAATGACCAAACAAATTATTCGTTTACCATATTAAAGTTTCCTGAAGCAAGCTTTAGATATTACAGAGTATTGATAAAAAGTGCCGAAAAACCGAATCTAACATCAGTTAATATTGTTAAAAAGGCAAAAAAGGCTGCGGAGTATCGTGATTATGATGTACAATCTTTTACCATTTCTCAAGAAGACAAGAAAACCATTTTAGATGTTGATTTACAAAACCGTGTACCTCTCAACTTACTAGAACTAACTGTAGATGACAACATCGATTACTACAGATCCATCTCTATTCAACATTTAGTAGATAGTGTAAAAACCGAAAAAGGATACTTTAAAAATTACAGGCCCTTAGCAACAAGAACACTTTCTTCTCTAGAAGATAATAGCTTTCAATTACCTGGCACATTAGCACAAAATCTGCGTATTATTATCTTAAATAACGATAACCAACCTTTAAAAATTTCTGATATAAAACTCAAAGGTTATGTGCATACCTTAACGACACGTTTTACTCAACCTGCTAACTATTATCTTGTCTACGGAAAACAATATGCGAACTCCCCTAATTATGATATTTCAAAAACTACAGTTTCTTTGCCAAAGAATATTACAAAACTAGACTTTGGTAGCGTAGTAGAAATACCCAAACCAGAAACTGAAATAACCAATCCTATTTTCGAAAATAAATGGTGGTTGTGGGTAATTATGGGCGTAGTAATCGCTTTACTAGGCTATTTCACTATTGGAATGATGAAGAAGGAGCTTTAGTTAAACTAAAACTTCCATTCATTCTAAAAACTTTATCTAAACTTTTAGCGCCCATTATTTAACACTCACTAAAACAATTTAAAACCTTCATAAGATTTCATCGTAAGTAGTGTAATGAAAAATTACATTCTAATTCTATTCGTGGTACCTACGGTTCTTTTAAGCCAAAAAATAGACCATCTTGCCTCCTTCAGAGACATGGGCAGTGAAAGCTATTTCCGATTTAATTATGACAATGATTTTTTCGCTGCATCAGATAAAAATTACACTCAAGGCTATAGTTTTGAATATGCGAATCGAAGCTTAGCCAAGAATCCGGTAAATTATCTTTTCATTAAACCAAAGAACAGCTACTTCACAAACGGATTGTCATTAGAACATATCGGCTATACTCCCAGCGATTTTGTTAGTCCCGATATTCAAATTGATGATAGACCCTATGCTGCTGCTATATACATTAAGAGTTTTGCTATTGCAACAGATACCATTTCTAAATCAAGATTATCTCAATTGTTAAGTATCGGACTAATTGGTCCAGGTGCTTTCGGAAAAGAAATGCAAACAGCAATTCATAGACTAATCGAGAATAAAACTCCCGGTGGTTGGGATAATCAAATACAGAACGATCTACTCCTGAACTATAAGATTGGATACGAAAAACAAGTTTTTACTTATAAAAAAATATCGAATATACAGGCAGTTACCTCTCTACAACTAGGTACCTTATTTACAAATGCATCTGTCGGATTTAATACTACTGTGGGACTAGTAGGTAATCCGTTTTCTAGAAATAATAAATCTTCGAAGTTTAAATTTTATGCCTTTGCACAGCCAACAGTTAATATAGTTGGTTTTGATGCCACCTTGCAAGGCGGCATTTTCACCAATGATAATCCGTATATTATTTCTTCGAAAAATATAGAAAGGTTGACCGCACAAGTCGACTACGGACTCATATTAAAACACAGAAAACTGTATTTAGAATATACCCGAACATCAATTACCAAAGAATTCACTTCAGGTAATCCTGCCAAGTGGGGCGGATTTAAAGCAGGGTTTCTATTTAATTAAACTACACAACCGGTTCACCATAAAGGTCAAAGTCAGCTGCTTCTGTAATTTTAATATTGACAAACTCACCTTGCTTCACATAATGCTTAGCTGCATCTATTAAAACCTCATTATCAACATCGGGAGAATCGAATTCCGTTCTTCCGACAAAGTAGTTACCCTCTTTACGATCTATAATACAACGAAAAGTCTCCCCTACTTTTTTCTGGTTCAATTCCCAAGAAATTTGAGATTGTATTTCCATGATGATGTTGGCACGTTCTTGTTTTACCTCTTCAGGCACATCATCTTCTAATGAATATGCGTGTGTATTTTCTTCATGACTATACGTAAAACAACCTAAGCGCTCAAAACGCATGGCAACTACCCAGTTTTTAAGAATCTCGAAATCTTCTTCTGTTTCACCAGGGTAACCAACGATCAAAGTAGTTCTAATGGTCATTTCTGGTACTGCAGCTCTAAATTCCTTTAATAATTTAGTTGTTTTGGCTTCTGTTGTACCACGACGCATACTTTTAAGAATACGATCAGATATATGTTGTAACGGAATATCTAAATAGTTACACACCTTAGGTTCTCTATTCATTACATCTAGCACATCCATCGGAAAACCTGCAGGAAATGCGTAGTGTAAACGTATCCATTCTATTCCTTCAACCTTTACCAACGCTTCTAAAAGCTCGGCAAGGTTTCTTTTCTTATATAGATCCAAACCATAATAAGTAAGATCTTGTGCAATTAAAATAAGTTCTTTAACACCTTTGGCAGCTAGCTTTTCAGCTTCGGTTACCAAATTTTCAATCGGTGTACTTTTATGCTTTCCGCGCATTATAGGAATAGCACAGAAAGAACAAGGTCTATCACAACCTTCTGCAATTTTTAAATAGGCATAATTTTTAGGTGTGGTCGTTAAACGCTCACCTATTAACTCATGCTTATAATCTGCACCTAGCGCCTTCAATAAACCCGGTAACTCACTGGTACCAAAGTATTCATCTACATTCGGAATCTCTTTTTGCAAATCTGGCTTGTAACGCTCACTTAAGCAACCTGTCACAAAAACTTTATCTACGATACCATCTTCTTTCTTTTGAACATATTCTAAAATGGTATTCACACTTTCTTCTTTTGCATTTGCAATAAAGCCACAAGTGTTAATAACAACTATGTTTCCTTCTTCTTCATGTACAACTTCTTTGTTGTTAGCCTTTAACTGGCCCATGAGTACTTCAGAATCATAAACATTCTTTGAACAACCTAGTGTTACTACGTTGATTTTGTTCTTCTTAAGGGTTTTTGTCCTCATAATTTAAATTGGGGTGCAAAAATACGATTTGGGTATTTAAAAACGTTAGATATGGACAAATTTACTTGTAATCTTTATTTGATTACAGTTTATCAATACCCAAATTTTAAATTAACCATGAAATTCTCCCAATATTTCAGCCTGCTTGCCCTATTATCAATTTTTGTTTCATGCTCAAGTGATTCTGAACCTACATCAGAAAGTGGCAAAACTGGAACACCGCCGGCAGTGGCACCGATACCAAGTACATCTTATTTTCCGCCCATTTCTAGAGCTAATGAATGGGAAACTATATCTATGGAAACCCTAGGATGGAACGAAGATCAAGTAAGCAACTTGTATTTTTTCTTAGAAAATAATAACACCGACGCATTTATCATTCTTAAAAATGGTAGAATGGTTATTGAAAAATACTTCGGCGATTTTAAGTCTGATGATAATCATGCATGGAATTCAGCAGGGAAAAATTTAACCGCCATGCTTACCGGTATTGCTCAAGAAGAAGAATTCTTAAAAATTACCGATTCTACTTCCAACTATTTAGATGAAGGTTGGTCGAACATGCCCTTAGAGCAAGAGTACAACATTACCATTAAAAATCAATTGACCATGACTACCGGTCTTGATTATACGGTCGATAGTATTTTTTGTACAGACCCAGAATGTCTGTCATATTTAAATGACCCTAGTTCTTTTTGGTATTATCATAATGCACCTTATACGTTATTAGATGATGTAATTGCCAATGCTACCGATACTGATTTCAATTCATATTTCTCTGCAAAAATAAAAGAGCCTATTGGCATGCAAGGTTTATTTATAAAAGTTGGTTACAATAATATATTCTATAGTTCTGCCAGAAGTATGGCCCGATTCGGAATTTTGAACTTGAACCAAGGAAATTGGGACGGGACTTCGATTCTTTCTGATCAGAGTTATTTTAACGCCATGACGAATAGTTCTCAAGACTTAAATCTTTCTTACGGATATTTATATTGGTTAAATGGCAAAAGTAGTTTTAGACTTCCTAATTCTGTCGAAGAGTTTATGGGTAGTTTAGTTCCTAACGCCCCTGCAGATATGTATGCCGGACTCGGGTTAAACGATCAAAAACTTTATATGGTACCTAGCTTAGATTTGGTAGTGGTTCGTATGGGTGGCGCTAGTAACGAAGAGCTTTTAGGGCCGTCTAATTTCGATAATGAACTTTGGGAATTGATCAATGCCATCATAGAATAGAACTTTCTTTTCTTTTTTAGCAACATCTTCTATTACTGTTGATTTTTAGAAAATAAGTATCCTTATTTTTGCATAAAATTATTAGGATGGATTTTAGAAGTATTGCCGAAAAAAGATACACTACCAAAAAGTTTGATGCGTCTAAGAAAATTTCTAATTCGCAAATCGACGATTTAAAACATATATTAAAATTAAGTCCGTCTTCCATCAATAGCCAACCATGGTTATTTTCTTTTGTTTCTCATAAAGAAACAAAAGACGCTTTGGCAGAAGCTTCATTCTTCAATGCTCCGAAAATTAAAGATGCCAGTCATTTGGTAGTTTTTAGTGTTAAAGATAATCTTGAGCAATTTGAACGTCATGTAGAAAAAAATTTATCTGAAGGGTCGGTTAATTTTTACAAGCAATTTGTAAAGGAGCAACCTAAAGAAAAAACAATCAACTGGCTATCTCAGCAAGTATACATTACCCTTGGGTTCTTTTTAGCAGCTTGTGCATCTATGGATATAGATTCTACACCTATGGAAGGTATTGAGCCTGATAAGTATAAGGATATTCTAAAAATCGAAGATCACAAAGTCCTTTTCTCTGTTGCAATTGGGTATCGGGATGTTGAAGATAGTAATCAACCAGAATTAATAGGAAAATCTAGATTATCGGCTGAAGAGGTTATTCAGTCTATTGACTAATTCCGTTATTTATTATACTTCTTTAGTCAATTCAAATACTGTAATTTCTGGCCTTACATTAAACCGTACTTGACGTAAACAACCCAAGGCACTATTGATATATAGGGTTCTGCCATCTTTTAATTCTTTTATACCGGCATCATAATTTTTATTTTTCACCGGTAATATCAATGCAGGCAGAAATGGTGGTTTTACTTGTCCGCCATGGGTATGCCCAGAGAGTATCCAACCTTTAAAATTATTCCAGACAGGCAGATCACAGACATCCGGATTGTGACATAGGGTAATATTTGCTTTCTCAGGACTATATTTTGATGTAGCTTTTTCAGGATAAAAATTACTTCCCCAGAAATCGTCCATCCCTATAAAATTGAGTCCGTTTATTTCTACGGCATCATTTCGCAACATCGTCACACCCACATCTTCTAAACTCTTGGTAATTTTTTGTGCTACATCGGCTTCAACAAAATCAATTCCGTAGTCATGATTCCCTAATATACCAATGGTACCCAAAGTGCCTTTAACCACGTATTTAAATACCTCTTGTAATTGAACTATTTGTTCATTGTCTTCATAAGTTACATAGTCGCCCGTATATACCACAAAATCAGGATGTAATTCTTGGGCTTCTTTAAATGAATCTATGATGTATTGATAATCGAAAGAATTACCAATGTGCACATCACTTATTTGCATTACCGTTTTACCGACAAGATGATCAGGCAAATTTTTAAGGGGCATTTTTAGATATACAAACTGCATCCAAAAAGGTTCTATTTGCCAACTATATAATCCCGTCAATACACCTAAACCAGTTACCCACCGAAAAGTCTTTTTTACAAAGCTTCGTCTTTTCATCTTAACAGGTTAATTTAATTCTGATAGTCTGCAGATATGACCCTTTTCGGAAATTTATCTTCATAAGATTTTCCTATACGTAATAGGTTAGCTTCTGAATATGGCTTTCCAATAAAGGTTAAACTTATAGGTTCGCCAGATGTTTTATATCCCATAGGTATTGTCAGAGCAGGATATTTAGCAACTGCAGCGTAACCAGCATGGTAATTGTTAATCGATAAAACTGCATCTAATTTATACTTGTTCATCGCTGTATCGAAAAAAGTACGACCGTTTTTCTGAAGGTTCACTTTGATTGCTTCTAATTCTTCGGCTGTGGTACTATCTGAAAGTATACCTTCAAACAATGCTTGCCCGTATGGTATTCTAACTAAAGAATCTGTAGCGTTGAATGTCACAGCATCTTTAATTGAAGTAATTTTTACTAACTCGGGATCGGTATTGTTCTTTAGATATTTTTTTAAATCATTTCGCATATCAATGTTCAAAATGCTAAGAAATCCATCCATAGAAACCTCTGGTGGTGTAAACTCAATTATTGTTGCGCCAGCTTCTTTCAAATCTTCAATGGTCTGTTGGTAAATACTATCGGTCTCCATCAACTCCTTTATAGCCCCTAATCGCATTTCTAAAAAAGGCGTTGGGTGTAAGTATGAGGATAATATTCCCGGATAAACATCTTCTACAGATACCGAGTCGAACTCATCATAACCTAGCATGGCCGAAAGTAAAATAGCATTGTCCTTTACATTTTTAGTCATTGGTCCAGGTGTATCTAATGTGCTTGAAATAGGCACAATACCAGATCTACTTAATACCCCTATAGTCGGCTTTAAACCTACGACAGAGTTTTGACTACTTGGTGACAAAATAGAACCTGAAGTTTCTGTACCTACAGCAGCAACTGCATAATTGGCAGCTACCGAAGTACCACTACCTGAACTAGAACCGCCTGTTTCAAATATTCTTCGCCCGTACGGATTTAGAGTTTGACCACCATAAGCACTATACCCTACCGGGCAACCTGAACATAAAAAATATGCCCATTCACTTAAATTGACCTTACCTAATATTAAAGCACCGTTATATTTTAATTGCTGAACGATAAACGAATCATCTACTTCATTATCCATTAACGCAATTGAACCTGCAGTGGTTTTCATACCCAAGGTATTGATATTGTCTTTCAACAAAATAGGCATACCAAATATAGGATGTTGAATTTGAGCGGTTACCCCCATTTCGTTCTGCTTATCTAATTCTCGTGCTTGCGCTACTACATCTTTATTAAGAGCAATTACAGTATTTAAAGTAGTTGCATTATTCAACTCATATTTATAAATACGGTATAAATAAAACAACACCAGATTTTCATAGGTTAACCTACCCTCTTTAATATGATTTCTTATAACCAAAATGTCTTGTTCCAAAATCATTGGAAGCAGTTCTTTATATGTTGCTTCTGTCAGTTTCGAAACCTCTTCGTATAAAGGTGTAAATACTTCATTTTTATCTAACACCTTCGATTGAATCAACTTGTACTGCATACGACCGTTTTCGTGATCTGCATTTTCAGTAACTTCTATAGAATCGTTATAGGGTGTCCAAAGAATTACTTCCTCCTTTTTTGTGTCTTGCTCATTTTTGCAAGCACTCAACATAATGATGACTAATAATAAAAGATGCTTTTTCATACGGTTATTTATTTTTTTTGCGAAGGATTTTCCAATTGCTAATAGTATTCTGATTTAGGCGAACAAATTCATCTTTGCCCTCTATTTCAGACAACTTTAAAGATATTTTAGCTGCTGTAATAGCTTCATTATATATCGTTAAATCTGCTAAAATCAATGATTTCACTCTATAAAAATAGTAAGTATCACCTGCTTTTTCTATGGCCTCTTCAACATACCCAAGAGCTTTGTCTTGATAAATACCCTGCTCTTGATAATATCGTGCAATTTCATAATAGGTTTGTGCTGTGGGGGAGTTAGCTAGTCTTTCATCAATCTGCAATTGCATTATTGACTTGGTATCAAAAGACATAGGAACGGACACTTGCGTAGTGCCCCAATTTAAATTCATTACTGCACCGTTGTGATCAAGACCATCGAACGAAATCAAAAAAATTTCTTGAAAATCTTGTGTTTGCGTAGGTACGACTAGAATACGTAAAGCATCTTCATCGGGTTTGTAATTTGTGCGACCATCGCCCCAATGTGTAGTAGTATTATGAAAAATAACTTGCCACTCATTCTCTTCTGGAAAAGCATATAAAGCATATGTACCTTTTGAGAGTAGTTGATCGGCAATTAAAACATCGTTGCTAAATGTAATCTTGGTAGATTCATTAGCACCTACGCGCCATATACGACCATAAGGAACCAAACCAGATTCGCCACTTTTACGCTTACCAAACAACGCACGACCCTTTGCAGATGGTCTTGAATATTCGACCGTAATCTTTGACAACCCTACTTCTTGCTCGACCTTAGAAAACGGACTAGCTTTTGGGTGGTTCATTTGCCCCCAACTAATAGTGCATAGTAAAAGAGGGAATATGAACCAGTAGTGCCTCAATTTTAAATTTTAAAGAATGAATCTACAAACTCGTGTTTATTGAATACCTGTAAATCTTCAATACCCTCGCCAACACCAATATACTTTACCGGTATTTTAAACTGATCAGAAATACCTATAACCACACCGCCTTTCGCAGTACCATCTAATTTTGTAATAGCCAAAGCTGTTACCTCGGTTGCTTTTGTAAATTGCTTTGCTTGCTCGAATGCATTTTGACCCGTAGAACCATCTAGCACCAACAATACCTCATGCGGAGTGTCATCTACTACTTTCTGCATTACACGTTTTACCTTGGTCAGCTCATTCATTAAATTGACCTTGTTATGTAATCTACCAGCGGTATCTATAATTACAACATCTGCATTTTGTGTAACGGCAGAACTCAACGTATCAAAAGCTACAGATGCAGGATCACTACCCATTTGTTGCTTTACTATAGGTACATCTACACGATCTGCCCATACTTGTAATTGATCAATTGCCGCCGCCCGAAATGTATCGGCCGCACCCAAAACAACTTTTAATCCTTGATTTTTAAATCGATATGCCAATTTACCGATAGTGGTTGTTTTACCAACCCCGTTTACCCCAACCACCATAATTACATACGGTTTTTTACCTTTAGGTATTTGAAGATCTATGTCGTCTGTAGTATTCGTTTCAGATAATAGACCTGCTATTTCTTCTCTTAGTATAGCATTCAGCTCATCGGTACCCACATATTTATCGCGCGATACCCTTGCCTCTATTCTTTTGATAATTTTTAAAGTAGTATCTACCCCTACATCTGAAGAAACTAAAACTTCTTCAAGATTATCTAGTACGTCATCGTCTACTTTAGACTTGCCGGCAACAGCCTTTCCTAACTTAGAAAAGAAGCTGGATTTTGTTTTTTCTAAACCTTTATCTAAGGTTTCCTTTTTTTGAGAAGAAAATATTTTTTTAAATAAGCTCATTGTTCATCATATGGTTATTCAAATATAAAAATTAAAAAGCCCCTTTCGTAGGAAAGGGGCTTAATAACTACTAAAAGTAATTTTTCTTATTTCTTGGCAATCCAAGCATCAACCATTTCTGGTGCCATTACTTGCTCAACAAAAACGTAAGCACCTGATTTTGGTGACTTAACCATTTTTATTGCTTTTGTCAATCTTTTAGAACTTGTTTGTAAACTTGCTACGGTCTTCTTAGCCATGACTTATTTTTTTAGTGATTTTCTTAAAAGAAAAATCTATTTAATTTCTTTATGAAGGGTCATTCTCTTAAGAATAGGATTGAATTTTTTAATTTCCAATCTCTCAGGAGTGTTCTTCTTATTCTTGGTAGTGATATATCTTGAAGTACCTGGTTGACCAGATTCTTTATGCTCAGTGCATTCTAATATAACTTGTATTCTATTACCTTTCTTTGCCATCTTATCGCTCTATTTTCCAGATTACTTAATAACTAATCCTTTTGCTTTTGCTTCTTTCAAAACAGCAGATATCCCTTTTTTATTGATACTTTTTAAAGCTCTTGTAGAAACTTTAAGCGTTATCCAACGGTCTTCCTCTGGAATGTAAAAACGTTTTTTAGATAGATTTACATCAAATCTTCTTCTAGTTTTATTAATTGAAAACGATACGTTGTTTCCAAACATCGCCTTCTTACCCGTAATTTCACAAACTTTTGACATCGTACTGACTTTTTCTTTTAAACAGGGTGCAAATTTATATCTTTTTTATCGTTCCAACAACAATAAACATCACATTTTTAAAATTTCTTTTTGAAGCAGCTCAAAAGCCTTATTTACAGACTTTTCCACAACCCTCTCTCGGGTGCTTCCCATTTGAAATTCTTGTACAAATTTCGCCTTCGGTCCATCTACTGCAATAAATACCGTTCCTACCTTGGCATTTGAATCGCCTTTTGTAGGTCCTGCATTACCTGTAGTGGCTATTGCAAAATCTGTCTTCATCAAATCTTTTGCACCTTTTGCCATTGCTGTTGCCACTTCTGCACTAACTACAGAATGTTGCTCTATTAATTCTTTAGGCACCTTAAGCACGTTTATTTTAGCTTCGGTGGCATAACTGACCACTGTACCTTTGAAGTAGTTTGACGCACCTGGAATCGATGTTATTCTTTCCGCAATTTTACCTCCGGTAAAACTCTCGGCAGTTGATAGGGTTAAATTTTTATCTGTCAATAATTTCGCGACAATTTCTTCTAAACTTTCATCATCTTCTAGTCCGTAAACAATATCCTTTATCAACGGATATAATTTATCAGACTCGGCATTCATGGCAGCTGCCAATTCATCATAATTAGGTCCTTTACCCGATAATCGCAACCGTACCTTACCCAAATTAGGTAAGTATGCCAATTTAATGTTAGAAGGCAGATTATCTTCCCAAGTTTCAATTCGAGCGGCAATTGCACTTTCACCTAAACCATAGGTTATTATGGTTCTATGAATAATATGTGGTCTTTTATAATAAGCTGCCAATTTGGGAATTACAGATTCCGTCATTAGGTACTTCATCTCAAAAGGCACGCCAGGCATTGAAATGAATGTTACTTCATTTTGTCTGATCAACATACCTGGTGCAGTACCGTTCGCATTATGTAAAACCTCGGCCTTACTTGGTACCAAAGCCTGCATTCTATTAATATCTGATATTGGGGTGTTGCTTATATATTTAGCAAACAGTTCTTCTACATGCGCTAATACTTCTGCATTCTCAACAAGTTCGTCATTGAAGAATTCGCAAAGTGTGTGTTTGGTGATATCATCTTTCGTCGGCCCCAGACCACCTGTAATTAAAACAACATCTACACGTTCTGATGCATCTTTAAAAGCCTTTAATATATGTTCACGGTCATCTTGTATCGAAGTAATCTGATATACCGAAATACCAATTTTATTCAGCTCTTTACCTATAAATGCGGAGTTGGTATCAATAACTTGACCGATGAGAATTTCATCGCCAATGGTAATTATTTCGGCTAGCATTATAAGTGAAAATCGTTTTTTAACTCTGCTACGACCTGGTTGATATCAGTCTTGAGCAATGGAAATCTTTTCTCTATCTCTGCCATATTAGCCTCTTGCTTACCCAAAGTTTCTAGCTCTAAGGCTATGGCGCGGGTTTGCTCCATTCCGAGTAAATCTACATTTGGCTTAATCTTATGCGCAAGTTTATATACTTGATCATGGTCTTTTTCTAGCAGGGCTTTTTCTAAAGCTTCAAGATCTTCAGGTACTTCTTCCAAAAAAACAGCTATAACAGAATTTATAAAATCCTGATCACCTTCTGCCATCTCATTAATCTTATCCAGGTTATAAATCATTATTTAATTTTTAAGGTAAAAAGCTCTCTATTTTCCAAACTACCTGTAAGATAGTCATTTGGACTTATTTTGCCAACACCGGCAGGTGTTCCAGTAAATATAATATCTCCTTTTTTCAACATAAAGAACGTTGAAACATAGGCGATTATTTCATCTATCTTCCAAAGCATAAAACTAGTATTGCCTTCTTGAACAACCTCATCATTCTTTAACAACTTAAAATTAAGATTATTGACATCTTTAAAATCTGTCTTTGGCAACCACTCGCCTATTACCGCGGCACCATCAAAACCTTTGGCTTTCTCCCAAGGCAGACCCTTCTCTTTTAATTTAGACTGTACATCTCTTGCTGTAAAATCTATTCCCAGACCAATCTCATCATAATAGGTAGGTGCAAATTCTTGGCTAATATGTTTTCCTACTTTTTTGATTTTTACCAAAACCTCAACTTCATAATGTACATCATTTGAGAATTCGGGAATATAAAAATCTTGCTGTTTTGGCAAAACAGAAGAATCTGGTTTTATAAAAACTACCGGTTCTTCGGGTCTTTCGTTCTTAAGTTCATCGATATGCGCAGTGTAATTTCTGCCAATACATATAATCTTCATACTTATTTTATCTTTTATTTGAAAATTTAAGACTTATCGCAGGTATCAAATTCTCATTATTATCTGGTGCTTTAATTGCAAAATCTGTCCATTCGCCCATACCATAAACCATTGTTTTAAAATTCTGGTTTTTTTGATATACTGCAGCAAATGTAGGTGCAAAACGGTCTTCTACAACGTTCTTGTTCGTAATAGCATGTTTATAGGTATTTGTGTACCAGTTATACGGAAGAAATATCCATTCCAACCCCACATATATACCTTCGTCAGGTATTCTAATGTTCATGCTCGATAAGTCGATAGAAACATAATCTTCTGTTTTTGAACTTTCTAATATGATACTTTTTCGAATGATATCGTTACTTGGTTTACGTGTGTCTTTATCTACATCATACAAACGAAGTCTAAATTTTGACGACTCTCTCTTAAACTGACTATTTTGCTGAACGTGTATGGTAATTTTCTCTAAATACTTTTTGGCAGCCCCAATATTCGGGAAGTATAACGCCAATACCCATGGAGTCTCTGCTGACGAAAAACCACTTTTAATACTATACGAACTAACTGGGTTTAACACTTGCGAATCTCCTAAGCTCTGAACAACGACCACCTCTTCAAGCTCAAAAGTTTCCTCTTGCATATATATCTTCTTTTTCTCTTTAATAACCCTCGCTGGCATAATAGTATCTTTGAAACCTAACGCCGATACATGCACATCTCGCTCTAAATAATCTTCGGGAACATCGATGTAAAAATACCCCTCTTCATCACTTGAAGTTCCTTTTAAGGTCTTTAAAAAACTAATATTGGCATACGGTACAGCCGTTTTTGTTTTATCATCATATACATGACCTTCGACCAAAACTTCTTGGGCATGACTTACCCCCATCATCAAAAGAAATATTACTAAACAAATGCGCATTTTTAACCTAATTTATTATTGAGTTTGCTCAGTTTAATTTGAGTAAGAATCTTTTTTGTGTACAATGGAAAATCGGCATTAAGCATCCAACCGAAATACCCGGGTTCATTTTCTAAAACCGAATGAACCTTTTTGCCTTTATGCTTACCAAAAGAGAATACCTCTTCCCCTTCTTCATCCATAGCTATAAAACCCGCGAAATCTACCGATTGCTTTCTTCTTGAGAATTCTGAAAGTTTTTTGATATTATTTTCAAGATCAGGGTATCTATCTAATTGAGAAAGCAACACCTCATAAGTAGCATTGGTATCTGCCGCTGCACTGTGCGCATCGGTTAAATCTTTATCACAATAGAATTTATAAGCTGCTTCTAACGTACGTTTTTCCATCTTATGAAAAATGGTCTGTACATCTACAGATACCGTATTTTTCATATCGAAATCGATATCTGCACGTAATAATTCTTCTGCCAATAAGGGAATATCGAATCGGTCGGAGTTGAATCCGCCTAAATCACTATCCTTTATAATCTTATAAATTTCTTTTGAAAGTTCTTTGAAAGTTGGTTCGTTAGCAACCTTTTCATTCGTTATACCATGAACGGCAATTACCTCTTCCGGTATTACCATCTCAGGATTAACCAACCATGTTTTACTCTCTTTATTACCGTTAGGGTAAACTTTTAATATCGCTATTTCTACAATACGATCTTTTGCTACATTGACCCCAGTTGTCTCTAAATCAAAGAAGCAAATAGGTCTGGTAAGCTTTAATTCCATACGTGTTCTACTTTTAACAAAGATACCCTTTCGTTTTTTAGACACATATAATTACTCGCTATTAATTTTTTGCCTCGAAATGTAGAAACTAAAATAATTTCAAAATTTCAACACAATTAGTATGTTAAAATACTTTTCAAACCTTTAAAAAACAATAAAATACGCAAAAAAAAGTCTGACAACACAAGAAGTATTGTCGGATTTTTAACTATAGATTTTTATACATCTAAATTTCTCGGTTTACATCCCACCCTTCAAGATAGTCGGCTACAGCTTTTGCGAACATACTACCTAAAGCACCGTTTACAACTCTATGATCATAACTGTGCGATAGATACATTTTACTACGAATACCAATAAAATCTCCTTCAGGAGTCTCAATTACTGACGGTATTTTTCTTATAGCACCTAACGCCAAAATACCTACTTGTGGCTGATTAATAATCGGTGTACCAAATACACTACCAAATGTACCTACATTAGTAACGGTATACGTACCTCCCTGAACTTCATCTGGTTTTAAAGCGTTATTTCTTGAACGATCTGCCAAGTCATTTATAACCTTGGCCATGCCTACCAAATTCAGTTGATCTGCATTTTTGATCACAGGAACGATTAAATTACCATCTGGTAACGCAGCCGCCATACCTATATTAATATTCTTCTTTTTAATTACGGTATCGCCATCTACTGAAATATTCATCATCGGATATTTCTTTAACGCCTTAGCTACCGCCTCCATAAAAATTGGAGTAAAAGTAAGTTTTTCACCTTCGCTTTTAAAGAACGCGTCTTTTAGCTTGTTACGCCAATTCACGATATTGGTTACATCAACTTCGATAAAACTTTGAACATGTGCAGATGTAGAAACACTGTCAGTCATATGCTTGGCAATCAATTTGCCCATTCGTGTCATCGGTATTACCTCATCGCCACGAGAAATTGGCATTTTAGGTTTTTCGACCTCAGAAGTATCTGCTTTAGCAACTGGCGCTGCAGCTACGCTATCTTGCACATCTACTTTAGCAGGCGTAGCAACTTGTTCTACTGGCTTAGTAACTCCGTTTTTAACGAAGCTTAATATATCATCTTTGGTAACCCTACCATCTTTACCTGTACCGGGTATAGTTTCTAACACATCGAAAGAAATACCTTCTTCTTTAGCTATATTTTTAACTAACGGAGAATAAAAACGATCAGAGGCTTCACCTATATGAACATTTGAAGTTTCTGCCCTAGCTTGAGCTACAGCCGATTCAGCTATAGAAACCATTTCTTCAAGAACTGGTTCTTGCTCCTTTAATTCATTGACCATGTTCGAAACATCTGGCACATCTACTTCATCACCAACTTGTATGATGGCCACTGTTTGCCCAACTTTGACAATATCATCAATATTGAAACATTTTTCAATTAAAATGCCATCTACCTCGCTTGGCACCTCACTATCAACTTTATCTGTAGCAATTTCAAAAATGGCCTCGTCCATTTCAATCGTATCACCTACCTCTTTTAACCATGACGTTAATGTTGCTTCTGCAACACTCTCTCCCATACGTGGTAGTTTCAATTCAAATTTTGGCATATCGATAATTTAAAGCTTGTTTTGTTTATATTTTTTGCAAAAATAATAAAATAAATACCTTTTTATTGACATTTACTTGAAATTCAAAAAACTAATCTTGTCGAAAAGAACCCTCAAACGGCACTCTATTCAATATACTTCTTCCTAAAGTAACCTCATCAGCATATTCTAATTCATCGCCAACAGCTATGCCCCTTGCAATTGTAGAGGTTTTTATAGCTAAGCCTTCTATCTGTCTGTAGATATAAAAATTGGTGGTATCGCCTTCCATAGTAGAGCTTAATGCAAAAATTAATTCTTTTATGACGCCTTTTCTCACCTTATCTACTAAGGTTCCTATTTTCAGATTCTGAGGACCAATGCCCTCCATAGGTGATATTTTACCCCCAAGCACATGATACTTTCCTCTAAATTGACCTGTATTTTCAATTGCCATGACATCTCTAATATCTTCTACGACACATACTACGGCATCATCTCTTTTAGGGTTGGCACATATTTCGCACATTGTGGTATCTGAAATATTATGGCAATTTTCGCAAAATTGTATTTTACTTCTTAAATCTACCAAAGATGTAGAAAGATTTTCTGTACGTTGCTCTGGCTGCTTCAATAAATGCAATACCAAACGTAATGCGGTTCGCTTACCGATACCTGGCAATTGCGAAACTTCATATACTGCGTTTTCTAATAATTTTGACGAAAAATCCATAGGCTTAATTCGGTATAAATTTACAACTAAACTTGAAAAGCATACCCCACCGTTTTCACAAAATTATTTAACATTTAAAAAGTTTAGAAAATATAATTACTGAACGGAAACAATCTTGACTCAGAAGTATTTTCTATAAAACAGAAATTCTAAAAGTTATTTGTAATGACCAGCTTCTATCACCGTAAGTAATAACGCTAATTTTATGGCTTTTGCTCCATTTTCATTAACCCACCATTCATGAAGTGAATGTGCGCCGCCGCCAACGCCTCCTCTACCAATCGTTATTGCCGGTACACCTAAGGAAATTGGAATGTTACCATTTGTTGACCCTCTGGTAAGGCTTGGTTCATACCCGAATGCACTAGTGGCACTAATGGCACGCTGAACTAACGGTGTATCTAACGAGAGTTCTCCAGATGGTCTATCTCCAATCTTTATTAACTCTAATGAAATTTTATCATCAACTCCTGTATTATTATAATCTTCTAAAGCGGTCTGCATTGACTGTTTAAAAATAGCTTCGACCTCTTTTAATCGCCCACTATCTACTGACCGCATATCAACTTCCATCCAAGATTCAAAAGGAATGGAATTTACAGAAGTACCACCTCCCATTCTACCTATATTAAAACTTGTTTTTGCCCCTTCATCTGTAAATACTTTTGCATTCTCTGTAAATTCTTTTATTGCGAAACCAAGCGCATGATGAGGATTTGCCAACCCAAAAGCTCCCCATGAGTGACCTCCTTTTCCTGTGAATAAAGCTTTATATCTAACCGAACCCAATCCTGCATTATTAATCCTGCCAATGGCACCACCATCAATAGATATCCAAGAGTCTATTTTTGCCGCACCTGCTCTAAATAAATGCTTAACACCACGTAAGTCTCCTAAACCTTCTTCACCCACTGTACCAACGAACCAAACATCTGCCTTGGTTTTTAATTCAGCCTTTTTCATTGCCTTAAAAATAGCAATCAACATAGAGAGTCCTCTGGTGTCATCACCTACACCTGGTGCATATAGGGTATCTCCTTTCTTCTCTACTTTTACATCTGTACCTTCAGGAAAAACAGTATCTAAATGAGCATCTAAAATAACTACCTTACCACCTTCTGTTCCTCTTTTAATTCCAATAACATTACCAACCTCATCTATTGACACGTTTTCTAAACCCGCTTCAATTAACATATTTTTAAACGCTTCTGCTCTTTTAGCTTCCATAAATGGCGGAGCCGGTATTTCGGTCAACTTAATTAAGTCTTTCTCCGTTTCATTTTCAATCGCGTCTATAAACTCAAAAGCACTATTAATACTTTTATTTTTTAATAGCTTTCCAACCTCTTTGTTAATTTTCTTGTCTGCTATTACACTTTCCTGACCAATCAATACAATACTAACTAATAAACTGATTATCAATAAGGGAAGTAAAGCCCTGTTCTTTAAAAGAAATTCTCGTCGCATGATTATTTTAGTTTATAATTTAATACTGTAAAAGGTATCAAATTTTAATGGGTAAAGAAATGTTCGAATAGTTTTTCATTTACTTATTAAAGTATTTTCAATTTAAACTTTAAGATTTTAAGTTATCGCACTACCTCCTGTAACTTTTTGTAATTTGCCGCAAATTTTACACCATGAACGCCTCTCATATTTTAATTTTAATTTCTAGTTACTTTATTTTGCTTTTAATTATTTCATATTTCACGGGCAAAAACGATACTAACGAAGATTTCTTTAAGGCCGGTAAGCAGTCGCCGTGGTATTTAGTGGCGTTTGGTATGGTGGGTGCATCTTTATCTGGAGTTACCTTTATTTCTGTACCGGGTTGGGTCGATGCATCTCAGTTCAGCTACATGCAGGTTGTTTTTGGGTATTTTTTAGGCTACATGGTTACCGCGTTTGTACTTCTACCTATTTATTACAAAAAAAATGTTACTTCAATTTATCAGTATTTAGATGATCGCTTTGGTTTTGTAAGTTATAAAGTGGGCGCAATTTCTTTTTTCATCTCTAGAGTTCTTGGTGCTGCATTTCGCTTATTTCTAGTGGCTATCGTTTTACAGCAATTTGTTTTCGATGCTTGGAACGTTCCTTTTGAAATCACCGTAATTCTGTCCATCTTGCTTATTTGGATCTATACTTTTAAAGGTGGAATAAAAACAATTGTTTGGACCGACACCCTACAAACCCTATTCATGCTGGTATCTGTAGGTCTATCTATGTATTTTATATTGGATAAAATGGATTGGACTTTAATAGAGTTCTTAAACTCTGATGAATTAGGACAGTATAGCAAGACCTTTTTTACCGATGACCTTTCTTCTAAAAATCATTTATTGAAATCATTTTTTGGCGGAATGTTCATTACCATCTGTATGACTGGACTTGACCAAGATATGATGCAAAAAAACCTGACATGTAAAAATCTAGGTGAAGCTCAAAAAAATATGGTCAGCTTTAGTATTGTATTGGTAGTGGTCACTTTTGTATTTATGCTACTAGGTGCATTGCTGTTTATTTACGCAGATACGCACAACATTGCATTACCACTTATGGACGGAACGCCGAAGTCAGATCTTTTATTTCCTGAAATTGCATTAAACAGTGGTTTAGGCATAACGGTTGCCGTTACGTTTATGCTAGGTTTAATTGCCGCAGCCTACAGCAGTGCAGATAGCGCGCTTACCTCATTGACCACCTCATTTTGTGTAGATTTTTTAAACACCGAGAAGAAATCTGAAGACCTAGCCAAAAAGACCCGCAGAATTACCCACGTTGGTATGAGCATTCTATTAATTCTAGTGGTCATCTCTTTTAAATATATATTGGATAAAAATGTAATTGATGGATTATTAACTGTAGCCTCATATACATACGGACCGTTGCTAGGGTTATTCTCTTTTGGAATTTTTACCAAACAACAAGTAAAAGATAAATATGTTTGGATCGTTGCACTGGTATGTGTATCGATTATTCTCATTTTAGCGAAGCTGCCTACAGAGTATTTAGGTGGTTATATTTTCGGATATGAGCTTTTACCGTTGAATGGTCTGCTAACCTTTGTAGGATTATGGCTCATTCGCAAAAAAAAGACAACCGCTAACATTACCGATATCGCCTAATATTGACCAGTGCCCAAAAGTACCAAAGTACAAGCAACATCTACTTCTATGTTATTGCTGTTTAATATCTTATAAAACTCAGGATTTTCTGTGCCAGGATTGAAAATAATGCGTTTTGGAGCCAATGAAACAATACTATTATAATATTCTTCTTGTCTTTTTGGATTTATATATAGGGTAATTGTATGAATATCACTAATTTTGTCTAAATTATTACTGATAGTGACTCCTGAAACCTCACCTTCTCTCAATCCATAAGCTAAGGTTTCAACCCCCGAATCAACAAGTCTATGTATCGCTAAATTGCTATATCGATTTGGTTTTAAGGAGGCTCCGAATACTAGGGTCTTTTTCATGATAAAATAATGTTAAATAATATAAATTCTGTAACTAATTAGGCAATATTTCGTCTATTAGTAAAGTTAGATACTCTGCGAGTATAAAGATTTTGTTGGTAACGCTATATGTTTATAGTTAATGGTTAGTGTTTAGTATAGCCTATCAGCATTTGAAGCCCGACTTCCAATTCATTTTGGAATGTTCGGGTTTCTTCTTTTTAAAGCTTTTCTAAACTTATTATATACTCTAGACTATATTGGAAATGAGATAATTACCTATTTTTAGTAACAATAGAACCTAAATTGCGTCTATTACTGTATATAGGGATATTTAATAAAGAAGATTGGTTGGTTTTTTCTTATTGAGTAAAACTATATAGCACCCATAGCCAAAACTATGGGTGCTTTATTTTACAGTATTATTACCATCTAATGATGACGCTGCCCCAGGTAAAACCGCTACCAAATGCAGCTAAAACTACTAAGTCTCCACTTTTCACCTTACCTTCTTCCCATGCCTCTGTAAGCGCTATCGGAATAGATGCAGCGGTAGTATTACCATATTTCATAATATTATTAAAAACCTGGTCATCACTAAGCTGAAATTTCTTTTGAATAAATTGAGATATTCTTAAATTGGCCTGATGCGGAACCAATAAATCAATATCGGTCGCTTTCAATTTATTTTTCTCTAAACCTTCTACTATAACCTCACTGAAACGAACAACTGCATTTTTAAATACAAATTGACCATTCATATGCGGATAATAAGATTCGTCATTAGGATCGTTATCTTCAATGATATCGGTTACCCATCTATTTCCCATACCAGGTGCAATCAAAGAAAGTTCTTCTGCATGCTGACCTTCTGAATGTAAATGAGTCGATAATATACCTTTAGTGTTATCTTCTTCTCTGGTCAAAACTGCCGCACCGGCACCATCACCAAAAATTACAGAAACTCCCCTACCTCGTGTAGTCATATCTAATCCATGAGAGTGAAGTTCTGAACCTATAACAAGTACATTTTTATACATACCTGTTTTTATATACTGATCCGCAATAGAAATAGCATACACAAAACCAGAACATTGGTTACGTACATCTAACGCTCCAACGGTTTTAATGCCTAAATCTCTTTGAACCAATACACCAGGACCAGGGAAATAATAATCGGGACTCAAAGTAGCAAAGACGATAAAATCAATGTCGTCTTTATCGATACCCGCTCTTTCAATTGCAATTTTTGCAGCTTTTACACCCATAGTTGTGGTGGTGTCGCCATCACCCTTAACTACATGTCTTCTTTCTTTTATACCAGTACGTTCTTGGATCCAGGCATCATTTGTTTCCATCACCTTTGACAAATCATCGTTTGTCACTACGTTATCAGGTACATAATGACCTAAGCCAATTATTTTTGAATTATACATAGTAAAATTTTAATCCTGAAAAAGCTCAGGTAGAATTAGTGTTGCAATATAAACAACTATTAAGAATTCTATTTGAAAATATAACAATCATCTACTATCAATATGACAGTGGAATAATTAGCTCAAATATTTCTTGAAGTCATTCACTTTAATATTTGCCTTTAAATCATGTAGTAGATTATAAAGACCAAAGAAGGTACGGTTCATATACAAAAAGTGCTTTGAACCTCTATTACCATTAATTTTTCTTATTTGCTTATCAGAAGAAAATTGCTCGCCTAATGCTGCAATTTTCCCCCAAAATACCTCGTCGCCGAAATCAAAATCTTCATTATGAAATGGTGATGTAAATAAGCTTAACAATTGATGAAATATAGATTTAAAAAATAATATTTCATCTGGCGAATCAGTAGCCATCAGTATTTCTAGCTCATATAGCTTCTCGGTAAATTTCTCATCATTTGATATTACCTCTGGCTTAGCCAATTCAAAATAAGGAATATAGAATGAATCTGGCACTTCTTTAATACAACCAAAATCAATAGCAATAAGCTCATCATTTTCATTCACCAAGAAATTGCCAGGGTGTGGATCAGCATGAACTTTTCGTAAGCCGTGAATTTGAAACATATAGAAATCCCAAAGGGCTTGCCCTAATTTATCGCCTGTAGCTTGAGAAAAACCTGTTTTTGTAAATTCGCTCAGGTGCTTACCCGTCATCCAGTCCATCGTAATAATACGTGAACTTGATAGTTCGGTATAATATTTAGGAAAAATGATATTCGGTATCACTGAACATGCTTCAGTAATCTCTTTACTTTGTGCTACTTCTAATATATAATCTGTCTCTTCAACTAGTTTATTTTCAACTTCCTTGAAATATTTATCTGAATCTTTTCCTTTAAGATTGAACATACGAATTGCAATAGGCTTCACAATTGCCAAATCGCTACTTATACTTTGCGCTACACCTGGGTACTGAATTTTTACCGCTAAGTTTTTACCATCTTTAGTAGCTTTATGCACTTGCCCAATACTAGCTGCGTTTATAGAATCTTTATCAAAAGTGTCAAAAACCTCTTCTGGATACTTATCTAAATATTTTTTAAATGTTTTTCGAACCAGCGGCGCAGATAATGGAGGAACCGAAAATTGAGATAATGAAAACTTCTCTACATACGCATTAGGCAGTAGATTCTTTTCCATGCTTAACATCTGGGCAACTTTAAGAGCACTACCCTTCAAAGATTTTAATCCGTCATATATATCTGCGGCGTTATCTTCGTTCAATTCGTCTTTAGTCGTGTCTGGATTGATAATTTTTTTACCCAAATACTTGGCATAATTACCACCAATTTTAGCTCCGGTTTTCACCAGCTTGCTTGCACGCTCTATTTTTCCGGTAGGTATTTTATCAAGTGTTTTCAAATCGTAGGGGTTAGATTAAGCAAAGGTTTCTTTGTACAAAAATTTCCCAAAGTCTAGAATATTCTCTAGAGGAGTGTTATCAAATACATCGAAAATGGTATTTACAGATTTTTCAATAGCAACATCTGTTTTTTCGAAAGCTGCAGAATCATCCGATTTCCAAAAATTCATTAAAAACATAGTCTGTAACCATGCCCCTTCTGAAAACAATTGCGGATTGTGTTTCGTAATTTTTAAATTCTTGTTCGCATTACCATCTGCAATCAATCCTTTAGAAAACTCTTTTATATTTTTTCTAAGCCCTTTTAACTGCTCCATATTCTTAAATGAACCAGAAGCACTTTCCATTATAAATAAGACGTAACTTCTATTCAATGTTAATACTTCAAAGAAGGTATAAAAAAACGTTAGCATTTTATCTCTATTCGTGAATTCTTGATACTCTTTGTTTTTCTCTATTACACTAACCGTGTTCATATAAAAAGTATCCCAAATTCCCTTTTTAACAGAATCTATAGACCCAAAATGAAGATAAAAATCTGATTCTTCAATAGCGTTTACTTTACAAAACTTATAAACTGTCTTTGGTACATGCTCGTTCTCTAAAACGTAGTCCATAAACATTGTTATAATCGTCTCTTTTGTTACTTTTTTAGCTTTTGCAGGCATATCGAATTATTTTTATATAAGGTACGATGCAGATTTCATAGTTAGCCGTTTTCATGAAACATTAGCTTTTATTTAGCAAAAACGTGCTATTAAAAAATAGCACGTTTTCAAAACAACCTAACCAATAAATAATCAACATGTGATTATGCTTAAAATTCTTTCTCATAGCACTTTTTCATAACCACACTACAAATATACATTATGTTTAATCTTTTTCAATATTTCATAAACAAAAATATTTGTTAAACTTTTAAAGTCAGTAAACTGTCAGTTTGTCACAATAACCTATTGTGGTATTTTTTTTGACCAATAGCATCGAACAATCATTATTAATAATGGCCGCACTAACTGTGGCATAAAAAATATAAAAATGGCAACAGGTAAAATTAATGTGTCCGTAGACAACATTTTTCCACTCATCAAGAAGTTCTTGTACAGTGATCACGAAATTTTTCTAAGAGAGTTAATTTCGAATGCAACCGATGCAACCTTAAAAATGAAGCACTTGACCACTATTGGAGAGGCTAAGGTTGAATATGGCAACCCCATTATAGAGGTTAAAATCGATAAAGAAGGAAAGAAACTGCATGTCATTGACCAAGGTCTTGGTATGACTGAAGAAGAAGTTAAGAAGTATATTAATGAAGTGGCGTTTTCTGGTGCTGAAGAGTTTTTGAACAAATATGAGGACTCTGCTAAAGATTCAGGAATTATAGGTCATTTCGGACTTGGATTCTATTCTGCGTTTATGGTTGCCCATAAAGTAGAAATTATTACCAAGAGTTATAAAGATGAACCTGCCGTGCAATGGTCATGTGACGGTTCGCCTGAGTTTATAATGGAACCAGCTGAGAAAGAAACTCGTGGTACAGAAATCATTCTTCATATTGCAGATGATTCTACCGAGTTTTTAGAAAATGGTAAAATAGAAAGTTTACTTAGTAAGTATAACAAGTTTATGCCTATTCCGATTAAATTCGGAATGAGAACTGAAACCTTACCAAAACCTGAAGGAGCAAAAAAGGAAGATCCAGCACCTACACAAGAGGTTGATAATATTGTTAACAACCCTAACCCGGCATGGACAAAGCTACCTGCAGACTTAAAGCCAGAAGACTATAAAAGTTTTTACAGAGAGCTTTACCCTATGCAGTTCGAAGAGCCTTTATTCCATATTCATTTAAATGTAGATTATCCTTTTAACCTAACTGGTATTCTATATTTTCCAAAACTTTCTAACGATTTAAATCAGCAGAAAGATAAAATTCAACTGTACCAAAACCAGGTTTTCGTTACTGATAATGTTGAAGGTATTGTACCAGAATTCTTGACCATGTTACGTGGTGTTATCGATTCTCCAGATATTCCTTTGAATGTATCTCGTTCGTATCTACAGGCTGATGGTGCGGTGAAGAAAATATCTTCTTACATCACTAGAAAGGTAGCTGATAAAATGAACTCGTTGTTCAAAAATGATCGTGCCGAGTTTGAAGCGAAATGGAACGATATTAAAATTGTTATTGAATACGGAATGCTTTCTGAAGATAAATTCTTTGACAAAGCAGACAAGTTTGCCCTTTACCCAACAGTAGATGGTTCTTACTTTACATTTGAAGAGTTACAAGAGAAAATAAAAGATACACAAACAGATAAAGACGGAAAAACAGTTATTCTGTATGCATCTGACAAAGAAGCACAACACAGTTATATTGAAACTGCTAAATCTAAAGGTTATGAAGTATTGTTATTAGATTCGCCTATTATCGGTCACTTAATGCAGAAGCTAGAAAGTTCTAAAGAGAATATTTCTTTTGCTCGTGTAGATGCTGATCATATTGACAAATTAATTCAGAAAGAAGAAACTCAAATCTCTAAATTATCTGATGAGGAAAAAGAGACTTTGAAGAAAGAATTGGAAGAAGCGATTACAGATAAAAGCTTTACCGTTCAATTAGAAGCTATGGATAGCGATTCTTCCCCCTTCACAATTACAGAGCCTGAATTTATGCGTCGTATGAAAGAAATGCAACAGACCGGTGGTGGCGGTGGTATGTTCGGTATGGGTTCTATGCCAGACATGTATAACCTGATCGTAAACACAAATCACCCATTGGTAAGCGAGTTTTTAAATACAAAGACTGCGAAGAAAAAAGAGCGATTGATCAATCAATCACTTGACTTGGCGAAGTTATCTAAAGGGTTACTTAAAGGTAAAGCTTTAACCGAGTTTATTAAACGTAGCTACGAGATGGTAAAGTAATTTCCATTTCTTATAATTTTGAAAAAGCCACTACATTTTTTGTAGTGGCTTTTTTGTTAAATGTTGTTATCTTTCAGTTGAGAAACCATTGACCAAATGAAAAACGACTACCGTAGTAAAAAATTTAAAAAACTACTGGATAACCTACAGCAAGAAAGTTGGCAACTAGAGCTCATTATTTCTGGGTTTGCTATTTACGGGTTAATAGCTGGTTATGATTCTATAGAATTAGAATATTTAAAAGCTGCTCAAAAAGAAGAAGGTTTTACTCTTTTTTTATTGAACACACTTTTAACAAGTATGCTCATTTTAATAGGTGTTTTGTTAACCCACGTTATCATAAGAGGCTTATGGATTGGCGCTATTGGATTACGATATGTATCTGGAGATATTGAATATAGAAATTTAAACTACTCTGAGAAATTCACATCTTTATTAAAGAATAAAGTAGGGTCGTTTGATCATTATATTTCTAGACTTGAGAATATTTGTAGCACCTTATTTGCCTTAGCTTTCTTAATGATTTTCTATTTGATTTCATTTTTTATGGTTGTAGGTGTTTTGGCTGTGACTATAAGTTATCTTGAAATAATTGAATCTACTTCTGAAACGCTTTATAAATTTATAAAAGGGAGTTTCTTTTTTATATACGTATTTAGTATCATATTACTATTGATTGATTTTCTAGGTGCCGGTATTTTGAAGAAGTACAAATGGACATCAATAATATACTTTCCTATTTACAGGGTTTTTAGCTACATTACACTTTCGTTTTTATATAGACCTTTAGTATATAATTTCTTAGATCAGAAAAAAGCTCGCTGGATTGGTATATTAATAGTACCCACTTATTTTATTGTTTCATTTTTTTCTTCTGGTTTTGGTACATTACGATCTAACTACCTTGATCATGAACAAAGTACTTCACAACAATTTACAGGTAAAGAAAACTACGAAGACCTATTACTAGAGGATACCGATATGGTAAATTTTGCCTCAATACCCTCTAAAATTATTGAAAAATCTTATTTACCAATATTTATAAGCTACCATAATTATATGGAAGATGCTGTTTTTAAAAATGATTCTACACTTTTACCCGAAGAAGATGAAAGAGGCTTTGGCTTTCATTTATCTAACATGCAGTCGGCTTCAGGTTTAGTTAATTTTTACGTCACACCAGTAGGCAATTTTGAAATTCAATCTAAATATTTAAAAATATTCGATACTATTTTCGAACTTCAAATTGACTCAAAAAAACAAATTAACCATTTCAATTTGACTAAAAACAAACAAGACCAGTTTGGTTTTGAAACCATATTAGATTTAGGAGAGTTACCAAGAGGAAAACATTTTCTTAGAATTATTGGTCCGGACGAGAAGAAGAAAGGAGTTTTTGAAAAAGATACATTAATCACTATCCCCTTCTGGTATTTCCCAGAAAACAGTTCAACGTCAAATGTTCAAAACACAAGCATTCAACTAGATTCTATATCCTCGAATTAAGAAATACGCAAACCGTTGATGAAATATGAATATGACAGATATCAGCTTTGATAATTACGTTTTAAACAGTTTCATGGCTCGATTTTATAATAGTTACTTAAAGTTTAGATAAACCTTTTACTAGAAATACTAGTGCTTTTTTTATCTTCACCATATGAAGGTGATTTCAACAAACATAGGAGACGCAGTAACTTTTGAATGGAACGGTGAAAAAGAAAAAACTGGTATCTTTAAATACCCTACTTCTAAAAGTTTATTTTTAACTAAGAATGACGTTAAAGATGACACTGTTATTGATCGTGTGCACCATGGTGGCACCAACAAAGCTTGTTATCTATTTTCTGCCGACTACTATGATTATTGGAAAAACCTATACCCAGATTTAGAATGGGACTGGGGTATGTTCGGTGAAAACCTAACCGTAGAAGGTCTCGATGAGTCTAAAATTAGAGTTGGCGATATTTTCAAAATCGGTAAAGCTATTGTACAAGTATCTCAGCCACGTGAGCCTTGTTATAAATTAGGCATCCGTTTTGGCACACAAAAAATACTTAAAGAATTTATTGCCCATAATCACCCAGGCACCTACGTAAAAATACTGGAAGAAGGTCTTGTTTCTGCTGGTGATAAAATGATATTAGTTAAACAATCTAAAAATCCATTTACCTCTCAACAATTTTATGAACTAATGTTCGCAAAAGAAAAATCTAAAGACTTGCTCGAACTGTTCATGACCAACGAAGCTGTACCGCAATACAAAAAGGACAGGTTCAAGAAATACCTATAATATTTTAATATTCAATTCAATGAAAAAATTAATCATACTACTTGCCCTAACTATTGGGCTACATACGCAAGCTCAATTAAAAACGAATGCCGAGGTCACGACCAATCCCACCATTCACAATATTGGCTTCATCACACTATTGGCACATTATTATGAAGATGGATTAAAATTGAATCCCCTAAACGCCACTTTTCAAGGTAATAATAGTTATAATGACACCTTACCTAACTTTCTTTCAGACGATTATAATAAAGAGCTGAAAAACTATTATACCAGCTATTTAAAAAAAGCTGAAAAATTTGATAATGCTCAACTATCGGAAAGTGAGCTCATGTCTAAAGCTATTTTAAAATGGGAATGCGAAGTTAATTTAGAGGGACTCGCTTTCGAACAATATACTCCGATAGATCAAATGTGGTCGATGAATTTAATGATGGGACAGTTAGCAGGTGGCACAAGCGCGCAACCTTTTAAGACGACTGATGATTATATGAACTGGAGCAAACGTTTAGAAGATTATGAAGTTTGGTTACACTCCGCTAAATCTAAAATGCAAGCAGGTATTAAGGCTAAAAATGTTTTACCGAAATCTCTGATCAAAAAAGTATTACCTCAACTGGCCAGTGTTGCTGATACCAAACTTGAAGACAACTTATTCTACAGTCCCATTAAAAACTTCCCTGCTGATTTTTCAGATGCTGATAAGCAAAGATTAACTGAAGTTTATACAGCTGTGATTACCGATAAAATTATTCCGACATATAAGGAATTGCATGACTTTATGGCTACCGAATATTTAAATGCAGGTAGAGAAACTAGTGGAATACAGGGTATACAAAATGGTGATGCCTACTATGCTCATCAAATTAAGTTGTATACGACAACAAATATGACGGCATCAGAGATCCATGAAATAGGATTAAAAGAAGTCGCTAGAATTAGTGCTGAAATGGAAGCTGTTAAAAAACAGGTCGGATTCAAAGGTGACTTAAAAGCATTCTTTACAGAAGTACGTAACAAAAAAGAATTGATGCCTTTTAAAGATCCGCAAGAGGTAGTCGATAATTTCAACGCCATTCATAAAAGAATGATGCCAAAGGTTAATGCGCTGTTCAGCAAACAACCTAAAACCCCTTTCGAGGTAAGACGAACAGAGGCTTTTAGAGAAGCATCTGCTAGTGCGGAATATAACCCTGGTTCTTTAGACGGTACCAGACCTGGTATTTTTTATGTTCCTATACCAGATGTAACTTCATACAATACATATTCTGATGAAGATCTATTTTTGCATGAGGCTATCCCGGGTCACCACTTTCAAATTTCGCTTACCCAAGAAAATGAAGATTTACCGCAATTCAGAAAATCGTTATGGTACAGTGCGTATGGCGAAGGCTGGGCGTTGTATACCGAATCTTTAGGTAAAGAACTTGGTCTATATACCAATCCATATCAGTATTTCGGAATGTTGGGTGCTGAAATGCACCGAGCGGTTCGCTTAGTCGTAGACACCGGTTTGCATTCAAAAGGATGGTCGAGAGAAAAAGCGATTCAGTATTCTTTAGATAATGAAGCAGAGTCTGAAGCTGGTATTACTGCAGAAATTGAAAGATATATGGCCAACCCAGGTCAGGCATTATCATACAAAATTGGTCAGTTGAAAATTATGGAACTTCGCGCTAAGGCTAAAGATAATCTAGGTGATGATTTTGATATTAAAGTTTTTCACGAAAAAGTGCTTGAACTTGGTTGTGTACCATTAGCACTTCTTGAAGAACAAATTATGAATTGGATCAACGCGAACACCAAGGCGTAACTAGATAAAAATTTAACTATGACAGATGCCTGGCATTTATATCTAATGGCTGCAGTTTATATACTTGCAGGCATTATGCATTTTATAAAACCTAAAGTCTATTTAAGAATTATGCCAAGGTATTTACCTTATCATAAGCCGCTTGTTTTACTAAGTGGTCTAGCAGAAATAGTTTTGGGTATCGGTTTACTTTTTGAGCCTACAAGAACCATTGCTGTTTATGGTATCATAGCTATGCTAGTGGTATTCTTATTGGTACACTTTTACATGTTGTCTGGCGAAAAGGCAAGTGCAGGTTTCCCGAAGTGGTTGTTATTATTAAGGTTGCCATTACAATTTGGATTAATGTACTGGGCTTTCATGTATTTGAAAGTATAGAAAATAAAAAAGGGGACGCTCCCGTCCCCTTTTAAAATCAACTTAAATCAACTTAATTAACAACAAACTCTTCAGTATATGTTTTACCAGCAGACTTCACTGTTACCGTGTAAGTTCCTGGATAAGCATCTGTGAAATTGAATGCTTTCTCAACAATCATTTCATCTGTTACTTCTTGTGTAAATACTGTTCTACTTTCTGTATCGTAAATCTTGATAGACAAATCTGATTTATCTAAGTTTAAATAGTTCATGAAGATCATGTTATTGGTCTTTCTAAAGAAAGGCTTGATCTCTTCATCAGCTGCTACGATTTTCACATCATTGTTATCTAAAACAATTGTATATGAATATTCTTTCATATTATCATCGGCAGATAGATAGTAGATACCATCTGTCAAATCTTTAAGGTTTAATTTCTTGCTAAATTGACCCTCGGTCATTTTTTCTGAATAAATAACATTTAAATCAGAATCCATTAATTTAACCTGTACACCATTTATAGATGCATCCATTGTCAAAACCACACTCTTGGCTTTACCTGCAGATAATAGGTTCAATTTCGGCTCTCTTGCCATGCCTGCTACTGTAGCTAACATAAAGGCAACAACTGTTGTGAATTTTACTAGGTTTTTCATAATAAATTATTTTAAGGGTTAATGATAATTTACTCTGCAAACATACAGCCGTAATAATGCTCTCACTACATCATATTTTCCCTATTTATGTTCTATTTTAACCACTTAGCATAGTCAATCTTACCCATTGGTTAAGATTCAACATATTTTAGTTAATTTTGCAAAGAACATACAAAACAAGATGTTTAATTTTATAGTATAAACCCAAAATACCATGGTAAAGCAAAAACCTACATTTGAAGCCATAAAGCCAGATTTCGGACATTCTTTTACATATCAGAAATTTGATGAACATAGATTGAACAAAAATAATCTGTGGCATTACCACCCTGAACTTGAACTGGTGTATGTCAACGGAGGATCTGGTAAAAGACAAATTGGTAGTCATATATCTTACTATACCAACGGCGACCTTATATTAATAGGTAGTAATCTACCTCATTGTGGATTTACAGATGCCCTAACCGGTAATACTAGCGAAACTGTAATTCAGATGAAGTTGGAATTCTTAGGACCTGATTTCTTTAATCTTCCTGAAATGAAGAAAATAGCAAGCTTATTTAATAGCGCTAGTGGCGGAATTGCCTTTTCTGGGAAGACAAAACGAAAAATAGGAGATAAAATGGAAGTTTTGGAATATCAGACCGATTTTCAAAGGCTACTTTCGATCCTTAATATATTGAATGAATTAGGGAATTCAGAAGATATGCGATTGTTGAATGCAGAAGGATTTTCTTTCACTACCGATGTGAAAGATAACGACCGTATTAATATCGTATTCAATCACGTCAAAAATAACTTTAAAGAAGAACTGACACTAGAAGAGATATCTTCTATGGTGAGTATGACCATACCTTCTTTTTGTAGGTACTTTAAAAAAATTACGAATAAAACATATATTCAGTTCGTTAACGAATATCGATTGGTGCATGCCTCTAAACTTTTGGCAGAAAAACCAATGAGCATTACAGAGGTATGTTTTGAATGCGGATTCAACAACTTCTCTCACTTCAACAAATCGTTCAAAGCATTTACCGGTCAAAATCCGTCAGAATACCGCAATGAGCTAAAAAATGTTTTGGTGTAAAAGTTATACCTTATATAGTATTTAAATTTTAAAGCTTCTAGATAGTGTATCAATCTACCCATTTAGAAGCTTTTTCGTTGCTCTATTCTTTTAGAGTTATAAAAAAATCTTAACTATTCTTTACAATTTATAATCATGTAGTACCTTTATACCGCTATGATTAAAGAATTTACAGAAAGAGAATTAGACCGTATTATAGAAATGGCTTGGGAAGACCGTACGCCATTCGAAGCCATTACTTTTCAATTCGGTATCAGCGAACAAGAGACTATTGAAGTCATGCGTCGCGAAATGAAACCAAGTAGTTTTAGAATGTGGCGAAAACGCGTTCAAGGTCGAGCTACAAAGCATGCTAAATTAAGGTCTGATGAAACGGACCGTTTTAGATGCTCTAGACAGCGAAGTATTAGTGGTAATAAAATATCTAAACGATAATTATTTAAACGTTTCGTTTAAAACTGCAGCTAGGCGAACACCACCTTTTTGCAATTGGTCTGCAACGGTATCCCACCAATCATAACTGTATCGGTAGCTTAATTTTTCGCCAGTTTCTACCGAGGCATAAACTTTCTCTGCCAATAAATGAGATTCTTCTACCCAATCAAGCAAACTTCCGCTCTGTAGAAAACTGATTTGTTGTTTCGACATTTCTGGATATTCGGTTGAAAGTTCTGTAAAACTCATACCGTTATCATCGATCAAATTAGAATCCCACACCCTATGTAAATTGGTACCACTACCAAACCATTGTAATTGTATATCGTTACCGCCTTTATCTTCTTCTCTACCTACATGCATAGGTTGATGCAAATCTCCAATTAAATGAACCAAGAATTTTAAATAGAACGCTTTGTCCTCTTTACTACTATTTTCGTCTTTTATGATTTCAATACACGTATTTACCCCTTGTACCAAATCGCCATATTCGTTCTTCTCGATTTCTGCATAAGTCTTACCAAAAGGTATATTCACATAATGCCAAGCACTGAACTTTCGATACGCTTTAGCAGATTTTATTTCGTCACCAAAATTTGCTACCGAAGCCAAACTTTCACCCCCTAATAACTCGGCAATAGCGCGTTTAGCCTTTTTGCTTAAATGCTGCTCGGCAACCTCACCAACCACTCTATGACCAGTTTTTGACCAATACATATCATTCGCAAAGGTGAAATTCGTTACCAAAAACAATAAAATAATACAATTCTTCATCACTAAAATTTTATCCAAAAATAGTACAACAAATTTTAAGGTATTGTTAAAACTTGGTAAGATTAAATTTATATCTGAACTTGCACAAATGAAGAAGAAGACGAGAAAATCAGTAAAACGAAAACGAGGTATCCTAAAAATTATTGGCTTAGGTATTCTTGGGCTTTTTGGGTTATTTCTACTTTTTATCGGCAGTGTAAATTTAGGCTTATGGGGTAGCATACCCTCAAAAAAAGAACTCTCGAACTTTCAATATCAAATGGCATCTGAAGTCTACACTGCAGATAGTGTGCTTATTGGGAAGTATTATTTGTATGACAGACAGCCCGTTGCTTACAGCGATTTTCCTGAGGTATTAAAACAGGCCTTAATTTCTATTGAAGATGAACGGTTTTATGAACATGATGGTGTTGACCTTAGAAGTTTAATTCGAGTAGGTTTTAAAACCGTGCTTTTGGGCGATAATTCTTCCGGTGGTGGTAGCACGCTTACGCAACAGTTAGCCAAAAATCTCTACCCTAGAAAAGAGCGCAATAAAACCAATATCGTTGTTGACAAGGTTAAAGAAATGATCATTGCCAAAAGGTTAGAGAACATTTTCACGAAAGACCAAATTCTTACCAACTACCTAAACACCGTTTCTTTTGGTGATAACACCTTTGGGATCGAGAGTGCTGCTTTAAAATTCTTCAATACACAGACTAAAGATCTCAATGCCACACAAGCATCAACCCTTGTAGGCATGCTAAAAGCTACTTATGGCTACAACCCAAGAATATTTCCTGAGAAAAGTCTGGGCAGGCGTAATTTGGTACTACGTGCCATGTACAATAACAACTTTATTTCAGAGGAACAGGTGACACAATTTTCTCAAGAAAAGCTACAACTTGATTATAGAGAGTTTGATTACAATGCAGGAATCGCACCCTATTTCAGGGAAGAGGTTCGTAAAGAAATGCTACGTTGGATTGCGGAACAAAATGATGATACCGATTATAATATCTATACATCGGGATTAAAAATTTACACGACCCTAAATTACAAAATGCAAAAATTGGCTGAAGAGGTGATGACAGAACACATGACCGATCTGCAAAATAGTTTTGAAAAAAGTTATGGTTCTAACGCGCCTTGGTTTAAAGATAAAAAGTTGATGGAAAAAATAGCCAAGCGAACATCAACGTATAAAAGTTTACAGAAATCGGGCTTGTCTCATGAGCAGATTATCGATAGCTTATCAAATGACAAGCAGCCAAGAGTATTCAATTCTTGGGACGGCGATAAAGAAATAACCGCAACTACAATGGATAGTATTCAGCATTATACCAAATTCTTAAACACTGGTTCTTTGGCTGTAGATCCTACAAATGGAGATATTCTAGTTTGGGTGGGGGGTATTAATTTTAAACAGTATAAATATGACCATATTTCGCAAAGTAAGCGCCAAGTTGGTTCTACATTTAAACCTATTGTATACACAACTGCTGTTGAACAAGGTGTTTCACCTTGTACTTATTTTTCTGCCGAAGAAATTGAATATGACAATCTAAAAGGTTGGTCTCCTTCAAATTCTGGTACTAAAGATGAAGCGTACCTCAACTATTCTATGGAAGAAGGGCTGAGCAACTCTATCAACACCATCGCCGTAAAAGTGCTGGAGCAAGCCGGTATCGGTAATGTTTTAGATATGGCAAAAAGCATGGGTATTGAAGATAAATTACCCAATGAAGCTTCTATAGCTTTAGGTACCGGAGAAATTAAAATTATAGATTTGGCTCAAGCTTATACCAGTTATGCCAATAATGGAAACCATATAAAACCTTATTTAATTAAAAGTATTACCAATCATAAAGACTCCGTTTTGGTTGAATTTAAGTCCGAATTGAACGAAAAAGCCGCTTTTTCTAAAGAAACGAGTCAAATAATGATTGAAATGATGAAATCTACAATTAATGATGGTACAGCTTCTAGACTAAGAAGTACATACGGACTCAAAAATGACATTGCCGGTAAAACCGGTACTACCCAAAATAATAAAGATGCTTGGTTTGTTGCCCTGACTCCGAAACTGGTTCATATTACTTGGGTGGGTCTTGACCAACATGAAATCGGATTCAGCAATACAAGTATCGGGCAAGGTGCAAATGCGGCTCTACCCCTATTCGGACTATGGATGCAAGAGTTGAACAAAGACAAAGATTTTGATAAATTCACAAAAACTAGTTTTGAAAAACCTTCCGCTTCCGTATTAGAATCATTGAATTGTGACCCCGTAAAACGCGACGGATTTTTTAAGCGTCTCTTTAAAAATCCGAATAAAAAGAAGAACAAAAAATTTAACGGATAATCGATTTTTTACTCAATTTTAGCCTCTAACATGATTTGTATTGTATATTTTGATATATTTATGATATCATTTTAATATCACATATTATGAAAGTAGAGAAAATTCACAAAGCACAGAATGGCTACATAATGCTTTTTGTTGTCGTAGCCCTTTTAATTGGAGGTGTTGCACTTCTAAGAATCTATGTTGGCGCATTTATGATTTTTGCCGCATTATTTATGTGTGCTGGGTTTATACTGGTAAATCCCAATAGCTCAAGAGTTTTACTGCTATTTGGCAAATACATGGGTACGATCAAAGAGAACGGACTTTTTTGGGCGAATCCACTATACACCAAAAAAAGAATTTCATTACGCGCTAGTAATTTTGATAGCGAGCGGTTAAAGGTAAATGACAAACTTGGTAACCCAATTATGATCAGTACCATACTTGTTTGGCGCGTAACCAACACCTACAAAGCTGCTTTCGATGTTGATGATTATCAAAATTTTGTACGTGTACAGACCGATGCTGCCGTGCGTAAACTGGCGAGTATGTACCCTTACGATAATTTTGCCGATGAAGGTCTTGACGAAGATATTACCTTAAGATCTAGTGTAAACGAAGTAAGCGAGGCATTAGAGCAAGAGTTGCAAGAACGCCTTTCTATGGCAGGTTTAGAAGTGTTAGAAGCGCGTATAGGCTATTTGGCATATGCACAAGAGATAGCAAACGCCATGTTAAAAAGACAACAAGCTACAGCCATAGTCGCTGCGAGACATAAAATTGTAGAAGGTGCCGTTAGTATGGTAGAAATGGCTTTAGAAGAATTGAGTAAAAAGAATCTGGTAAATCTAGATGATGAAAGAAAATCTGCCATGGTAAGTAACCTAATGGTCGTACTATGTTCAGATAAAGATGTTTCACCTATTGTTAATGCAGGATCTTTAAATCATTAATATGCGAATCTTCAACGAAACTCAGCGTTTTACACAATGGTGGCTTCTATTGATAAACATATCTTCGCTAATTTTGATATTATATAGTTGTTATAAATGGTTTGTTTTGGAGGATGCTGTAGGTAATGTTGCGGTAGATGACCGAGTAGGTCAAACGATATTCATACTAGTAATTGCCCTTGTAATACCGCTGATATATGTGTTTAATTTAAAAACTACTATCGACGAAATCGGTATACACTATCAATTTATACCTATAAATTTTTCAAAAAAGATAATTAGGTGGCATGAAATAGAAAAATGCTTTGTACGCACATACAGTCCCATTCGAGAATATGGTGGTTGGGGCTACCGCGGTCTATCAGGCAAGAATAAAGCTCTAAATATAAAAGGCAACAAAGGCATACAACTTGTATTAAAAAACGGTGATAAATTACTAATTGGCACTCAAAAAGAAAATGATGCTAAAATGGTAATAGAACGGTATTTCAAAATTACAAATGAGTAAGAAAAAACCTTTTGCACTACGTGTTAACGAAGAAATGCTGCAGGCAATTGAAAAATGGGCTGCAGATGAGTTTCGTAGTACCAATGGGCAAATTGAGTGGATCTTAATGAAAGCATTAAAAGAGGCCAAAAGAGAACCCAAATCAAATAAACCTAAATGAGTTTGGCATTTATTTAACAAAACAAAATCTTAAATTTGGTCAACTGCCAAACTATGACCAAAATGATCAAATACTTAGGTACCCTCGTACTTATACTTTTCTGTTTTTCTTTACAAGCACAGTCTTCGAATAAGTCATTCGTTGTAAAAGAGACAAATTCAAAAATTACGCCTGACGGAATTCTAGATGAACCTGGCTGGGAAACTGCTGAACAGGCAGATCAGTTTTGGCAATACTTCCCATTAGACACGGTTCAATCGAAAAAACAAACCGAAATAATAATGCTATATGATAATGACAACCTCTATGTAGGCATTACCATATATACTGCCGGTAACGATTATTCCATTCAATCTTTAAAACGAGATTTTAGAGCTGGTAACAGTGATAATATTACCTTACTTTTCGACACATTTAATGATGGTAACAATGCTTTTCTCTTTGGTATTAACCCTTATGGCGTTCGTCGTGAAGGTCTAGTTTCTGGTGGCGGACTTAATCTAAACGGTTTTACCATTTCCTGGGATGTAAAGTGGCGCGGAGATTCTAAAATTTATGACGGTTATTATACATCTGAAATGGTTATCCCATTAACCGCATTTAAATTTAAAGAAGGGGAAACCAAATGGCGCTTCAATAGCTATAGATTTGACACCCAATCTAACGAAAATAGTACGTGGATGAATATTCCACAAAATCAGAATATATACGGACTCACCTTTATGGGCGATATGATTTTTGAGAAACCTTTAGGTAAATATCGTACTCCCCTAGCTATTATTCCCTATGTAAATCTAGGGTCGCAAAAAGACTTTGAGCTCAATGAATCTAATACCAAGTTAAATGTCGGTGGCGATGCAAAAATCGCCATTGGTAATAGTATGAATTTAGATGTAACGATAAACCCAGATTTTTCTCAAGTAGAGGTTGATGACCAGGTAACCAACTTAACCCGTTTTGAGGTTTCGCTACCCGAGAAAAGACAATTTTTTATAGATAACAGCGATTTATTCGGCAGTTTCGGGGGTGGTAGAGATGCAAATCCGTTTTTCTCTAGACGTATTGGTATTGCCAAAGATACTGCTGACAATGCTATTGAGAATAAAATTATTGGTGGTGTTCGTTTAAGTGGTAAAGTAACTCAAGGACTTAGATTAGGCTTTCTAAACCTGCAGACAGAAGAGGACATAGACCAAAATATAGCGTCTAACAATAACACCATGTTAGCGCTGCAACAAAATGTATTCGGGCGTTCTAACATTGGCATGTTCTTTATCAATAGGCAAACTTTTGAAGATTATGAATTTCAAGATCCCGATGACCGCTATAATAGAGTTGCAGGTATAGACTACAACCTTATTTCAGACAATAATGTATGGAACGGTAAATTCTATTTACATAAATCTTTTGCCCACAATGCCGGGAAATCAAATCTTTCATCGGGTGCATTTATGCAGTATAATTCTAGAAACTGGAACTTTTTTGAAGATATAGTTTATATAGGCGAAGATTTTAGATCAGATCTAGGCTTTATTCGTAGAACTGATATTTTTAAAACGGCAACTATGGTCGAGCGCGTATTCTGGCCAGAAGATAGCGCCCTTCAAAGTCATAGTTTTCAATTTTTCCCTGTTATGACCTGGAGCCCTGAGAATGATTTTCTTCATACAGATTATGATTTAAATGGTGCGTGGGAATCGAAATTTAACGACCAATCAGAAATCAATGTTTCCTACACACATTCATACACCTATCTGTTTGACGAGTTTGACCCTACTAATTTAGATGATGCCATACCATTACCAAATGAAGTAGGCTACCATTATAATTTTGTTTCATTAGAATATCAATCTGATAGTAGAAAAAGATTAGCATATTCTGTAGAACCTACCATAGGTAGCTTTTATAATGGTGACAGGTTCTCTCTTAGTGCAGAAATGTCTTTAAGATTTCAGCCAAAGGTGTTTTTATCACTTGCAATGAACTATGATAAGATATCGCTACCAGAACCCTATTCTAGTACCGATATTTGGCTTATTAGTCCTAAAATTGACGTTACCTTTAGTAAATCTATTTTTTGGTCAACACTAGTACAATATAGCAATCAAAGAGATAATTTAGGTTTCAACTCTAGACTTCAATGGCGTTTTGCTCCTTTGTCTGATTTGTTTATCGTTTATAACGATAATTACTTTGTCAACTCTTTCGAACCTAAATATCGTTCTATAAATTTAAAGCTCACCTACTGGTTAAATATTTAAAATGAAGTATAAAATTCTGTGTTCAGATTTAGACGGCACCTTACTTTCTACTAAAAGTGATGTTTCTAAAAATGCAATTGAACAAATTGGTAAAATAAAAAATAATACTAAAATCATACTTGTTTCTGCAAGAATGCCAAGTGGAATGCGATATATACAAGATGATTTAGGTATTGTAAATCAACCTATAATTTGTTACAATGGAGCTCTAGTTCTATCCGGAAACAAAGAACTTATTTCAGTATTTATCCCTATCGATATTTTAAATTCGATTTACGAGCTGTGTGCAGATTTAGAAGCTGATTTAGGATTATACTTCAATAATGAATGGTATGTACCCCAAACTTCTTTACGAGTAGAAAAAGAAACCAAATACACGAAATCTACCCCAGTATTTCAAGATACCAAGCAAACATTACAAAATTGGAAAGAGCGTAAAATCGGTGCTCACAAAATCATGTTGATGTGCACTAAAACCAGTGCGGATACATTGATGCCTATTCTACAAGCAAAACTCGGAGAAGCTCTAAATCTGTACCGTTCTAATGATACACTTATTGAAATTGCTCCAAAATCGGTTTCTAAACTTTCGGCGATAAAATTACTCATGGCAAATCATGAATCTCTAGAAGATATTATCGCCTTTGGCGATAATTATAATGATATTGAAATGCTTGAAAATGTTGGTTTTGGCGTTGCCGTTGCCAATGCGAGAGACGAAGTAAAAGCGATTTCCAATTATATTACATTAGAGAATACAGAAGACGGAGTAGCCCATTATATAGCCAATAACTTGGTTAATTAACTATATTTGAAATTCGCAACTTACCAATAATTTATGCCTGATCTTATTACACAACCTTTAATTACAAACGATACCGTAGTCTTCGGGCTATTGGCGCTTTGCCTTGGTTTCATCTTTTACACATCAAGTTTAAAAACCGGATTATGGAGTAAGTTTTACTCCGTAGTTCCAGCGGTACTTATGTGCTATTTGCTACCAGCTATTTTGACCAGCACAGGTATTGTTTCTGACGAAATTTCAAGTTTGTACTTTATGGCAAGTAGGTATTTACTGCCTGCAGCGCTTGTTCTTATGACGCTAAGCATAGATTTAAAAGCAATTTCCAATTTAGGGTCTAAAGCAATTATTATGTTTTTAACTGGTAGCGTAGGTATCATTATTGGCGGACCAATTGCTATTCTTATTGTCTCTATATTTTCCCCAGATACCGTTGGTGGTAATGATTTTGATGCTATTTGGAGGGGTTTATCCACAATTGCAGGTAGTTGGATCGGTGGTGGTGCCAACCAAGCTGCCATGCTAGAAATTTTTCAGTACAATCCAGAAAAATATGGTGGTATGGTATTAATTGATATTGTAGTTGCAAATGTGTGGATGGCTATCGTTCTTTTAGGTGTTGGTAAAACCAAACAGATTGACAAATGGCTAAAAGCGGATACTTCTGCTATTGAAACCTTGAAATTAAAGGTGACAGAGTTTACCGATAAAATTACTCGGGTGCCCACCTTACGCGATTATATGATTATGTTGTCATTAGCCTTTACCGCGGTTGGTTTAGCACATTTTTTCGGAGACCATATCAGTACTTATTTGGAAAGTAATTTTGATGCCATTAGCGATAAAAAAAGTTTTCTTTCGTTCTTAGGATCTGCTTTCTTTTGGATGGTGGTTATTGCTACCTGTCTAGGAATAGCGCTGTCATTTACCAAAGCTAAAAATTATGAAGGTGCGGGTGCCAGTAAAATTGGTGGACTGTTTATTTATATATTGGTAGCTACAATTGGTATGAAAATGGACTTAGGAAAAGTACTTGAAAACCCAGGATTGATTGCTATTGGTTTTATTTGGATTGCCATTCATGCCGGATTAATGATTTTGGTTGCCAAACTCATAAGAGCTCCCTATTTCTTTTTAGCAGTAGGTAGCCAGGCGAATGTTGGCGGTGCCGCTTCCGCACCTGTGGTCGCTGCTGAGTTTCACCCATCATTGACTTCTGTAGGTGTGCTTTTGGCTGTTTTAGGTTATGTAGTGGGTACCGGTGGTGCATTGCTCTGTGCCTATTTAATGGAGGTTGCATCTTCGTTATAACGATTCATATTTAATAACAAAATTAAGGTTGGCGTTCTTTATTATTAAATTTTATAGATATTTGCGACCTAAATAAATAGAATGAAGAAATTATTATTTGTTGTTACTGCATTACTAGCATTAGGTTCATGCGGCGATAACCCAGAGGAGACCATGACTGTGAACGGTAAAATAAAAGGACTTAAAAAAGGAACGCTTTATTTACAGCATGTACCAGACTCCGTTTTAATTACTGTTGATTCCGTTGCTATTAACGGGGATGGAAATTTTTCTTTTAAAACGGAATTAATGAGTCCTGAGGTATTCTATCTTTATCTTGATAAAAAAGATAATAATACTATTAACGACCGTATAACTTTCTTTGCTGAACCAGGTATCATTACAATTAATACAGATTGGAATACTTTCGACACCACTGCAAAAATCACAGGTTCTGAAACTCAAGAAAAGTTAGAAGAATATAGACAAACCATGTCTGCTATTAACAAAAGAAACATTGAGATAATGATGAAGGCCGCCCAGCCAGAGAATGAACTTAGTCAAATAAGCATCGATTCATTAGAGAACATTAGCAATAGAAATACGCAAAGAGGATATGCGTTCGCCATTAACTTCGCCCTGAACAACAAATCGTCGTTTATAGCGCCTTACATTGCTTTAAAAGAAATACCAGATGCCAACAACAAATACTTAGATTCTATATACAGTGTACTTTCACCAGAGGTTGCTAAATCGAAATATGGTAAAGAATTGGCTACACTTTTGAAAAAGAATTAAATAGATCAAACTAATATATTATAATAAAAAAGCATCCTAATATTTTAGGATGCTTTTTTATTTGAACGAAGAGGTAAACTACACTAAGTTATTAAGGTCTTCAACCAATTTAGTTGCTTTTGTTTCCAAATCTTTTCTTACATCTTTGAAATGTGCTTTTTTGTTCTCAACATCGTTTTTGTTGACTTTAGCAACTAATTCATCAAAAGATGAAATTGCCTCATCTATAATAGCGGTGCCTTCTTTTGAATGCTTAGTTCCATTAGCAGCTTCAACTATATAAACACCTTCTATAATGTCACCAAGAACATTATTAATATCTTTCTTTAAATTTTTAATACTTGCCATCTCTAATTATATTTTTTGCAAAAGTACAATTTTTGAACTTCCGTATGGTTAATTAGTCCTTAAATAGTAACTTCTAATAGTTTAGCCCCTGTAGACTGTAATTTTATTTTTTGCGTAGATGCTGGTAACAGCGCTGTTTCTCCACTTTTAATTGAAACTTCACCTTCAGCAGTATTAATCTTAACTTCACCACCAACACACATAAAAATGGTGAACGAATCTCTTTGTGTAGTGTCTAAATCTAAATTCTCTGTAAGCTCTATGAAGTTGGTTTTGAAATAAGGACAATCTACCATGGTATTCACCTCATTCTTCTTATGACCGTAAGCGACTTTAAAATCGTCTTTCTTTTCATAATCAACAGCATCTAGTGCTAGTTCTGTATGTAACTCACGAAGATTACCATCTTTATCCTTTCTATTAAAATCGAAAACGCGATACGTAACATCAGATGTTTGTTGAATTTCTGCCAACATTACCCCTGCCCCAATAGCATGAATTTTACCTGTATTAATGAAGAAAGTATCTCCTTCTTTAACTTCCTCATAATTAAGAAGATCAAGCAAAGTATCATTAGCAATACTTTCAGCGTATTCTTCTTTGGTAACATCTTTGTTAAAGCCAACAATTAATTCTGCTTTAGGATCTGCATCCATAATATACCACATCTCAGTTTTACCGAAAGAATCATGACGATCTTTAGCCAAGGCATCATTTGGGTGCAATTGAATGGACAAATCTTGTTTGGCGTCAATAAACTTTATAAGTATAGGAAATTCTTTTCCGAAGCGCTCTACAACACTTTTACCTAAAAGCTCTTCTGCATTCGTGTCTATAAGATCTTGAAGTGACTTGCCTGTTAAACTGCCATTGGCCACAACAGAAATATCACCTTTAACCGTAGACAACTCCCAACTTTCGCCAGTAATATCACTTTCTATAGGTTTACCAAAAACTTCTTTAAGCTTGGTACCGCCCCAAAGTCTTTCTTTTAAAATTGGTCTAAATTTCAGAGGATGTATCATTGTATGTTTTATTTGTTGGTCAATTAAATCAGGTTTATAACGTTTTTTAAAGATTTTTCTTACATTTTAATGTTTGAATTATCCAGAGAACGTTACAAAATTTCTAGGTGTTTCATATAATACCACTTCTAAATCATGTGATTTTTGAATATGTGGTCTTAACTTTTGCCAAATGATTACTGAAATATTTTCAGCTGTTGGGTTTAACGTTTTAAACTCGGGTACTTCAATATTTAAATTCTTATGGTCTAAATAGTCTTCAATCTCTACTTTGATCAGATCTTTTAACACCTTCATATCCATAACAAAACCGGTTTCAGCATCTATCTCACCAGTAACGCTTACAATTAACTCATAATTGTGACCGTGGAAATTTGGGTTGTTACATTTTCCGAAAATTTCGGTGTTTTTGCTGTCACCCCAATCTTTTCTATATAAACGATGGGCTGCGTTAAAATGTGCCTTTCTACTTACTTTTACTTTCATTATTTCGCTGGCATTTTAAATAAGTGTTCGTAAAATTTATCAAAGATAATCTTAAACCATGCTGTGTATTCCTGAGAATTACTGGCGATGTCTTCTTTTATAGCTTCAGGCGACATCCATTTCCATGCCTCTACTTCATCAGGATTAATTTTTGGTTCTGCACTAAAACTACCGATCATTACATGATCTAGTTCATGCTCGGTTAAACCATTATCAAAAGGAGCTTTATATATGAAGGAAAATAATTCTTTTAACTCTGACACAAACCCCATTTCTTCTTGAAGTCTACGTTTCCCTGCTTCAATATTAGATTCACCTACACGCTGATGACTACAACAAGTATTTGTCCATAATAATGGAGAATGATATTTAGATGCCGCTCGTTGTTGCAGCATAATTTCACCCTTGTCATTTGTAATAAATACTGAGAATGCCCTATGTAAAACTGCCTTTTCATGAGCTTCCATCTTAGCCATAGTGCCTATTTGCTCGTTATTTTCGTTTACGAGAATTACTTGTTCTTCCTTCATTACGTAAAAATAAGGCGTTTTACGTATTATACGTAATGATGAATATATAAAAAGAAAAATCTAAAAGAAACGTGGAGATTTTAAGTTGTTCTTGGTCATAATGAAATCGTATCTAAAAATTATTTCGAACGATCCATCATTGAAAGCAGTATTACCAAGGTCTGTAGTTTCCTTATCATACGCTAAACCGATTAAGAATTTATTTGATACATTGAAACCTGCCATACCACTAAATGCAGCATCCCATCTGTAGGCCGCTCCTAAAATAAACTTTTCGTTAAACATAAAGTTTGCCGATAAATCTACTTGTAAGGGTGCTCCCTGCACTACCTTGGTTAGCAATGCCGGTTTAAACTTTACAGACTCATTTAGATCCCAAACATAACCCGTTATCAAATAAAGGTTCATTTGTTCTTTAGCCGTAGAAAGGTTGGTTTCTTGAAAATGCGATGTTTCTAAAAATCGAGGTACAGATAAACCTGCATAGAATCTTTCGGTATGATAATATACTCCAGCCCCAATATTAGGTGATAGTCTATTGTCAATATCTTGTTGTAAAGTAGGATCTGTTGTGTACTGGTTTAATTCTGAAAACCTAACATCTAACAAGTTAGCACTAGCTTTTAATCCGAAACTTAATCTACCTTCAGTTGAAGTATAAACAGTATAAGAAAAATCAATATCAAAATTAGTTTCTGAAGTTGGGCCTATCTCATCATTTACAATCGATAAACCTAAACCTACTCCCCTATACCCAATTGGTGAGTGGGCATTAATAGTCTGTGTAGTTGGCGCACCATCTAAACCTACCCATTGAGAACGATGTAGAGCACCAATACTAATATGCCCTCTAGAACCCGCGTATGCAGGGTTTACACTTATGGTATTATACATGTACTGCGTGTACTGCGCATCTTGCTGACCATAAGAAAATACTCCAAAACAAACTGCCACTACTGCGACAGCTCGTTTTAGAAAATTCTTTTTAAGTATGGTTATATATGTTTTCAACATTCTTATTATCTATTTATATATATGTAACCAGACAGGGTTTCTGTTTCTCCGTTCGGTAATTCATAATCTAGAATATAGAAATATGTACCTACTGGTAATTTACTGTCCATGTCAACGGTTACCCTACCTTCAGATGTTCCATCAAAGACATTGCCTTCTGTATCATATGCTTTTGTCATATACACCGCTACACCCCATCTGTTATAGATTTTCAATGTATTGTTAGGGTAATTCTGTAAGCCGTCTATTCTTAGAATATCATGAATGCCATCGCCATTAGGTGTAATAACGTTGAAAACTTCTATTTCTTCTTCTAGCTGACCTAAATCTGAATCTAAATAGTTTGGTATACCGTCGTCGTCAGAATCATCATCAACGTAATCTCCATTAAGGTTGACGTCTTCATCACGAGTTTCTATACCATCATCGTCATCATCGGTATCCCTGTAATCAGATTCCTCATCACCATCGGTATTTGGAAGCTGCGCGTAAGGATCATCAATTTCATCATTGACGTCAATATCAACTGAAATAGCACCTTCATATCCGTCATCAAGTCCATCATTATCTTTATCAGACCCTATTCTTACTACATCTGCTATACCATCATGATTATAGTCATGAGCTTCGATTGCATCTAACACATTATCGTTATCACTATCCTCATCTAAATAATCAGGTAGGTTATCACCGTCAGTATCCACAGGGAATATTCCAGTTAAACCATTTATTTCATACGCATCATCTAACCCGTTGGTATTCGCGTCGATCCCTGAAGGTGGAATATAATCTGCCGTCGCTTGAGCTTCAACATTATCTGGAATACCATCGCCGTCAGCATCGATATCTAAGTAATCTGGGAAGCCGTCACCATCAGAATCTGTTGGGTCGGTAGACGGGTCATTATCGCCATCTAAGTTCAAATCTTCAAAACTATCAACGATGCCATCATCATCACTATCCATATCAACACCTAACGGATTAATAAGAATTGTTATGGTCGATGTGCTACAATTACCTACTGTATCACACACCGTATAATCAAAAGTATCTGTGCCTAAATAATTATTGTTAGGGAAGTATGTTGGAATATCATCGGATGGATCATTTGGTGTACCATTATCATCAACAGTTACCGAGCCATTGGTTGGTTGCGTTACGCTAAACGTACCACCTGTAGGTAAATCGTTATCATTTATTTGCCATGTATCAATAGCTGTAATTGCATTGATATCTATAGCAATAGAATCATCGTTAGTATCTAATATTGGTAATACCTCTATTGTAACCGTAGCTGTACTACAATCTCCGTAGGCATTGCAAATCGTATAATCGAAAGTGTCTGTACCATTGAAATCTACATCTGGAGTATAGGTTACTATATCATCCATAGGATTGTTTGGTGTACCACCATCATCGATTGTTACCGTACCATTTGCTGGATCTGTGGTTGTCAAAGCACCTACATCTGGTAAATCGGCATCATTACTATAGATATCTATAATAACCGGTACATCTTCGTCTGTTGTTACTACATCATCTTCTAAATCTGCTGCTTCAGGTAAACACACCACCGTGAAATTTGGTAGACTAAACGTATTACCTGCTTTGGTTACCAGTGCAGTATATTTTACTACAGCATCGGTTGCTATGACCATTGGGCTTAATTGATCACCTGGTAATGGCGGACTCCAACTTACCGAAGCTGTGCTTGGTACGTTAGTTGTAATATCCATAGTTACTTCATTGTCTGGATTATTACAGTCTGTTACAATAAAATACCCTGTTGCATTAGAACCACATAAGGTACCATCATAAGTAGCAAAGTAAATACCTGGTTGTGTGACTTCGTAAAAAGAATCTGTACCAAGTACCGTTGCCGTGGCTGAAGCTTCATACCAACGAAAGTTATTTTGATCACTATCTGTTGGTGCCTGAAGTAAAAACTGGGCATTAGATACCAACACTCCCAGTACCGTAGTAACAATACTGAGAAATATGGTTTTATATATATGCGTTTTTTTCAAATCGATTTGGGATCTATGCTTAATTAAGCTAATTATTTGGCTACGAATACTACATTAATCAATGTATTATAATCCGTTGGTGCAGCAATAACATCATACTGCATGATACCCGCTGCGCTTACTGTAACGTTTGCAAAAACAGTATCATCAAAATAAGTAACATAGTAGTATAATTCTGTATTTGCATACGTTGGTATTGCCGTAGGAGCACCTACGCTACTAACTGCAGGAGTACCATACTGGCTAATATATTCTGCATGTAAATCTATTGTTCTGCCTGTACCAGTTGTTGCCACATCTACCTCTATCGATGGTGGATAGAAAATATCAGGTCTTGTATTGGCAATTAAATACGGATCAGCTGATGTACCTGTACCAGAAACACTAATATCTGTGTCTGGCGCAGCTTCTACAATCGTTTCAGCACCGTTTGCTGTTGGTACAGATAAATTATAATTAATATCTGTTTGAGTCACTGTTACCGAACCATCAGTAGATGTTATTGTCTGTATTTCATTATTAGAATTGTTATCATTATCAGCAATAGAAACTGTACCACCACCATTAGACAAAGTTATATTTGTACCTGACTTAGATAGTGTTTGAAGCTCGTTTGATGCATTTGAATCGGCATCATTTACATTTAAAGTAATAGCATTACCTCCTGTAATTGATATTTGGCCAGCAGCACCAGTTGTTGCCAATGTTTGATCATCCGTTGCCGGATCACCTGCAGGACCTGTTGCTCCTGTATCGCCTTTTGGACCTACCGCTCCAGTATCACCTGTATCGCCTTTTGGACCTACCGCTCCTGTATCACCTGTATCTCCCTTTGGACCTACCGCTCCAGTATCGCCTGTATCTCCTTTTGGACCTACCGCTCCTGTATCGCCTGTATCTCCTTTTGGACCTACCGCTCCTGTATCGCCTGTATCTCCTTTTGGACCTGTTGCTCC